>JAEUQU010000002.1 GCA_016789455.1 Candidatus Saccharibacteria bacterium
TATCGTCAGAAGATTTATACAGGACGGTGGCACTGCCGGTAGTGCTGTCAAACTTTCTTACAACCAAGTACCTGTCAGTAGGCCAGCTGGCGGGGTCATCGGCGGTAGAGATGATGACGACGGTGCCGTTATCATCTACCGTTGGCGAGTAGTTTGCATAGGGAGAATTGAGTCCGGTGGACGTCATGCTGTTTAAGTCCACGCTATAGGTAAGTGAGCGACTCAGGGAATACTTTAAAAGTGTATCGTCGTGTCCGCTTTGGCCAGGACCTGTACCACTGCCGCCTAGTAATACTATGCCGTCAGGCGAGATGGCCATGCTGTTTACCTCAAAACTGCAGTCGTTAATGGGGACATCGTCTGCGGCCGGACCGGTGCTGGCCTGGTCAAGCTGTATGACCTCGCTAATGCCGGTACAAGTATTGGTTGGGCTTAAATCAGAGGATAGCAGGGCATACACTCTTCCGGTTTGGTCGCCGACGAATTGCTGAACGGTTCGGCGATTACTGTACGTCGTATTGGACAGATCATAATTTTACTTGTAGCTTCTGCTAGGCTATCATTTGTAAAATCGTAGTACCGAACGTACTTGCGATCCGTGGCTGCTACGCCGTTCGAATACGTAATTTCATGATCCAGAAAAGCTACACCACTCTCTAATGGCACAATCAGGCCGCCTATTGGCGTGTGGCCATTAATGTCAGCAACTTTTACTGGAGTGTCATCTAGCGTTTCCCCATTATTGATATCGAGCGCGTACAGCTTATTGTCGTAGTAGTTAGATGAACAATAACCAGAAGCAAGGCCTACAGCATATAACACATTGTCGTTGCCGAGAGTGGGGTAGGCCATCCGTGCCTGGCGCTGTTCGGTTGAAAGGGTAGTGTCTGAGCATGCTGTAAAAGATTTGGCCCAAACAAGTGCACCGTCCTTATATGCCGCCAGCCGATTTTCTTGGCCGACAGAGGAATTCTTGATTTCGTACAAGTACACCGTGCCGTCATGGCCAGTTGTCATGCTACGCTTGCTACAATCAAATGCATGCCATGCGCTGTTGGTCGTGCGTGAAAGCGTTGTTACTGTTGAGCCGTCAGGCGCATACGTCTTGGCGTATCCCTGAGGATAATTATGACTACAGTATGTGGCCGTAGCGCTGCCATCCCGATGCGCCGCCAAGTTGTTGGGCGTATAAGAATGGTCTCCCGTTAAGGTGGCAGGTATATGCGTGGCTGAGGCTCCTGCTTGCGCCCCTCCCGTAAACGCTAGAAGCGTTGAGAACATGACTGCTCCCATTATTACTGACGACAGAGTACGCAGGGAGTATTTCACTTTTTGTTTCCGTTGTGATTATGTTAATAGCCTTAGCATACCAAAACGCCGCAGTATAAAATAGCTGCAAACATAATCACACAGACCATTTACGACAAGCGCCACATCTAAAGCGGTAACGGGCCGAGGATCGCTTGGTTTAATGATCCGGCGGGGAACATACTCTCGATTATTGAGCAGAGCTAGGTTTGACCTGGCGGTACTATAAAAACAATTTACTTAATTATTATTTGCGTAAACATTTGATCTGCCAATTCTGCAGTGGCGTCATCATCAAGCCTGCAGCCAAACATGTATGTCTTTTCGCCACCATCTATCAGGTAAGTGATGGTGAACTGTTTTACATCTCTGGTAGATAGCCGGTTGGCACCGTAATAACGGACGGCTTTGCGCCCTTCGTAAGTGAAATTGTCGCGCTCGATGATGTTGTCCAGATACGGCCGGGCGGGTCGGTTAATTTGCCGTCGTCGCCGGTATCTAGTCCTTCCTTCGCCTCAATAGAGGGAAGGAAGGCAAGGCTTTGCACGGCAAAGCTGCACGGTCGCTCGCGATTATTGTCAGATGTGCCAAATGTCGCGCTATACGTATAAAAAGATTCTCCTGGGTCTCGAAGTGAGGAGCTTGTTGGGCCACCCTCGGCTTTCCAGTCGGCTGGAATATAGATTGCGAGGACAGAGTCCGCATAAGGCACCCATCCCTCTGGTGCGGGCATGCTTGTTACTTCGTCAAGCTTATCGTTATCAGCAATGATTGTAGGGTTCTTTTTTCCAGGTACTTTTTTCTCGCTGTTATTCGCGGTGGGCGGCGGCGATGCAGCTTGTTGTGGCGTGGGCACAATAAAGCTGAAATACCACCAAACTGATGTCGCAATAAGCAAAGCGGTACAAGTTGTGATAAGCCAAAACAGCACTATCTTAGACGACGCATTATGCATAACTACTTCAGTATAAGCTATGCATAAATCTATCATGTAATCTAACCCTATTGATAATTAATTAAATTTGTGCTATAATAGTAAGTTTAAGCCGCGCACCCCGCCCGGCACCCCCGGTTCCAAGGCCAAACAGCCCCAGAACCCCGACGAAAGCGAGCCACCAATGGCCGACATGCAGGCCGACGAGGCCCCGACCTTCGCCTACGACACCGCCCGCGAGTCCCGGCAGTTCCCGGTGCCCGAGCTGATCCACGCCGCGCTGATCGACTTCGGTCAGCAGGGCTCCAAGATCCTGCTGCCCGGCATCCGCGGTGAACACCTGCCGCGGTCCGTCTTCGGCCCCAACTACGTGGTGCTGGATCAGGATGGCCGTGCCGCCGAGGTCTACGACGAGCAGGAGTTCCTGCGTGAGCACGCCTTCGTGCCGCTGCACACGCAGCCGGGCATCGGCTGGATCCGCAACCAGCTGTTCATGGGCTACTACCTGGACGCGCCGGTGAGCTGGCCGGGTACCAACCCGCCGCAGATCGTACCGGCGGGCACGCTGGTCATCCGGCGGGCGGACGGGTCCTTCACGACCCACGCGCCGGATGTCGCCACCACCCGCTTCCTGACGCCGGAGCAGGTGGCGCAGCTGGGCGCCAGCAGCTGGTCGGTGGACGACTACCTGCGGTGGGCCATCGACGCCCTGCAGCGCGACATGCTGCGACGGCTGGTGGACCAGCTCGGCGTCAAGCTGCCGGGCGGACCCGGCGCCGGCGGCCAGTAGCCGCCACGGGGCAGGGGTACGTTCCGGAGTCTGGACGTACCCCTGCCCCTGTTGTTTTTTATGGTGTACAATACTGCCGAGGAGTCCGCCAGGCTACCAAGAAAGGAAGGGCACGTTGCCCATCTCATTTCCGTTCGACGACCTCCGCGCCACCCCGCAATTCAAGAAGCCCCAACCGGTCTACGCCGTCCGTCTGAAGGCGCTGTCTTCCGGCACTGTCTACGAGGTCGGCACCAGCCAGCGTAACGACCGCCACACCGCCCAGGGCATCACCGCCGTCCTGCTCAACCAGGAGGGCCACGTCGGCACCTCCGTTCCCTGGATGGAATGGATCGCCAACTACCAGCGCGTGCCGGTGCCCGGCTGGCCGGACATCGTCTGGGTGGACACCCGGCTGCCCCGGGGCTACCTGCTGGACGAGCCGCTCGCCGTGCGTGAGAACGGCAGTCCCACGCAGCTGCCGGCGGCCACGCTGGTGCTGAGCCACAACGGCGTGCTGTCCTACGTGCTGCCCCAGCAGGCGGCTGTGGACTACCTGAGTCCGCAGAAGGTGCGCTGCGCCGGCATGACCGCCTGGACCCAGCCGCACTACGCCCACTGGTGTGTCACCGAGGTGCAGCGCATGCTGGCGCTGGCCGACCCCACGCAACTCCAGCCGCAAGAGGAGGGCAGCAATGCCTGATGAATTCATGTTCGACATGACGCTGGCCTCCCGCCAGTACCGCCGGCCCCGGCCGGTCTTTGCCATCCAGGTGACCACCGAGCGGCCCGGCCAGGAGATTCTGGTGCCGGTGGACGAAGGCCCGTGGCACCGCCGCCGGCTGGACACGGTCTCGTACCTGCCAGCCGACCCGCAGGGCAGGGCGGCCAGTCCGCTGCCGGCGGAGGTGTGGCACAGGCGCTACCACCCGGTGACCATCCCTGGCATGCCGCATGTGGTCTGGGTGGACGTGCGGGTGCCCCAGGGCTACCTGCTGTCTGAACCCGCCATTGCCGTGCGGGGCGGGAACCAGGTGACACTGCCGCCCGGCTCGCTGGCCCTGCGTTACACCGGGACGGAGGCACTCATCGAGCTGCTGACGCCCGAGGAGGCGGCCGAGCAGTTCTACAGCCTCGGCGAGGTGGTGAGCCTGGGCATGGTGGGCTGGACGCCCAGCCACTACGCCTTCAAGGCGGTCGAGGCGGTGCAGCGGCAGGTGAGTGTCCGGCTGTAGCCGGGCGGCTCTGCAAGGGGCGGGGTGCGCGTGTGCGTACCTCGCCCCTGTTTCAATTATTAAAAATGTTTCGTTTGTGCGCGTTTAACTTTCGAAATGATGCTTGTGTTATATTGAGCGTACGGAAAGTAAATAAACTTGAATAAAAATATATATATAACCATCTTGGTATTGCTGACACTTGCCGGTGCAGTTTTGGCGTTTACTTATGTGGCAAAAGAGAACGTTAACAGTAATGGTTCTACTAACAAAGAAGCACATCAAGGCGAGTTAAGTGGAGATATCCAAAAAATTGCAAACAGCCCAAGCGAGGGCATTAGGTTTGAGGACAAGATCAAGAATATAGACACAGTCAAAGATGTGCCAAGCGGCTGGAAAAAATATGAGAATGGCGAGTACGGCTTGAGCTTTGTGCATTCTCCTAAGTTGACGGTCCAGTTCAGAGAGCCTTCTAGGGACTCGTCTGGAGGCGACCCGACAGAACATAGCTTTCTTTTTTACGACCAATCCGGGAAGCAGAGCGATTGCTGTACCCTTAATGTTATCGATAAAAGCCTGGTTGAAGTTGCGCTTGATATTGAAGACGGCGATACCGGTGATGATGGAAAAGTCGTCGCAAGCCCCAAAAGGATATGGCGTGACGTCAAAGAAAAAGATTCATTTACAATTGATGGTCACCAAGGTGTCCGTTATGTCAGTACGATAAGAAGGTCGTATCAGGAAGATTATCAGACTTTGGCTTCATATCTCATAAGCTTCAGGGGCAAGACATACATGTACAGCACCAATAGCAATTCCGTTGCGAGCGACAATGAAGCATTTAGGGTTTTGCAAAGCTTGGTATTGAAGTAGGACCGTACTGATTATTGCTCGAGTTTACTGGCCAGTTCAAAGAGCTTATTCCAATCTTCCTCTGTCGGAGTACCGTCATCAATGTCCTCGCACACATCAGCAATCGCATGCAGTACGGGTTCTTTCTGTGCGTCAAAAAGTTCCGGATGAGCCCAAGCCAAGGTAGCAATCGTACCCGCCGGATGCCACAGGACGGTATCGGGGTCGGTCAGCCTGTTCATTGGTTCGGCCCTGAGTTCGGAGACTATGGTAGTGACATACCAAATTAATAAATGCCGAGTGCCGGGGGCGGTAGGATTATGGGTAATAGCTCTGTGGGCTGCACTCTTGGCATTCCTTACGGCTATAAGCCGCTCATCTTCAAGGGGGCCGTCTTGTGCTGTCTGGGCTGAAATCATACAAGTATTCTAGGATAAATAATACGCAAGAGAAAGTGAATCGTGGCGCCGTCCGGACATCGAATCCGAACGGCGCCACTTCAGGGCAGGTGCTGGCGAATCACCGTGCGTGGGGCGGCGGCCGATGCCGCCGCCGGTTCTTCTTGCCGACGCCCTGGTTGGTCCAGTGGATGTTGCTCTCGCCACCCCGACCATCCGTGTCCCACGAGACACGAGTGTTGTCACGGTAGAACTGAGTGGCGTGGCCCTGGCCGGTTCGCGGATCTATCTCGCCCGTTGCGCCAGTTGGCTCCTGCTCGCTCCGTTCCTGGCGGTCGTAGATTGTTGAGCTTCCGCCGTGAAGGCGGTTGTACACCTCCTGCCAGTCTGACAGCTGTTCGTTGTAACGCTCCCATGCCTCGCCTGCAGACCGGCCGCGGACGCGTGGCCTCTGCGGTCGGGTTGGACAGCGTTGACACATAGGGATAGCTCCTCCGTGCGGTGGACTTCCGGAAGTCCGTATGCACTCATATGCTTGTGGCAGAATGCATCCCAGACTCATAGTATTGAAAATTATAATTGATATTTAGTCAACAAAATGTAATTAACATTTAATAAAGAATTAATATCTTCTAAGAGACGACTAAGTGTGGCGGCCGCCTATAACTATTTTAGTGCAGCCGAATTGGAAGTATCCATTCTTGTTGCCATAATACAATGTTAGTTTATAAACATTTCAAAATTAAAGAATTATGTTACTATAACGCATGGAGCCTGCGCCTGGCAGTGCTCTTGCTCAAAACGAGCATTCACCCGAGGCATGCCTTTGGCATGCGGAGAGGAGTCTCGCAAGTGACCGCAGCTCTTTTGACGGAGCCGGACGGCGATCTGTCCGTGATGCCGCAGGCCTTGCCCGTCGAGCTGGCGCACATCGTCACGCCCCCCCCAGATGGGGACGTGCACGTGCCGCTGCCCCAGGTGCTGCACGGGCAACGCCCACTGCCACCGCTACGAGACCGGCTGCAACATCAACTGGTAGGCCGGCTCAACCCAGGCTTGCAGGTTCTTTCGTGGAGCCTGCAAGCCTGGTGGTTTTACAATTTTTTCGTATATTTATCTCGCATTTCAATAAATTTATCTCTCGACTCCATAGCAATAACAGGACTCACCCGTTCAACTTCATCCCATATTTTATGAAATTGGGCAAGCTCCTCGTTATAGTGCGCTTTAGAGTACACGCCAGCCAGCATATACATTGCCTCGTCACGAGGAGGGGTTACTTTTTCCTGTATTACCCCGATGTATCCAAGCACATGAGTAACCGGGAACCCATACAGAATACCGGCTTCTAATTCGCTAAGCTGATCGTGCCTTGCTTTGACATAGTTCAGGACGGCTTGGTTGGCGCCAACTTGAATCCATGACTCTTGAAAATCGCCGTTTCGTGATTCCGTGCGGTATGGCAGCTCTAGTTTTCGTATTTCAGCCAAACTGGCATCACGGCGCGACAATCCGATATCAACTTCTGCAATCCACTTTTTGTGAAGCAGCAGTAGTAGCAGCTCAACCTTTTCTCCGATTGTCAGTACTGTTGAGTTTTCTAGAATTCTAATTTTAAGCTTCGTTATCTTTGGCAAAATCTTATCGGCATCTGCCAATGGTACAGGCTGTGGAGTGATGGGTAGCATTTATTTTAGGATAGTAGCGC
This sequence comes from Candidatus Saccharibacteria bacterium, assembly GCA_016789455.1. NCBI lineage: Bacteria > Candidatus Saccharimonadota > Candidatus Saccharimonadota bacterium. The sequence continues at coordinate 7,184 of JAEUQU010000002.1, forward strand.
ATCTGGCAAAAGTACAGCTTTTCACGATTCTACAGCCCTTTGCTCAAAGTTGGACTTATATTTCATTTTTATTTAACTTTCATCAGGTACAACATACAACCAGACTAGCCAACAGCGCTGGTGTGCGGTACAAACAGAGTAAGGATATTGACAGGAAACCCCTATGTCGGCCACGGCAGTATGCGACTTTTAATCATCGAAGACAACAAACAGGTAGTCATGGCCCTGCAGCGCGGGCTGCGCTCGGCCTATGCTATCGACGTGGCCTACAACGGCCAGGACGGCCTGCTGCAAGCCATGGCCACCAGCTACGACGTGATTCTGCTGGACCTGACCCTGCCGGACATGAGCGGCGAGGACATCTGCCGCACGCTGCGGGCGGAGCGCCGGACCATGCCCATCGTCATCATTACTGCCGCCACGGAGGTGGTAAAGAAGGTGACCTTGCTGGACATGGGCGCGGACGACTTTTTGACCAAGCCCTGCTCGCTCGAGGAGATCCGCGCCCGCCTGCGCGCCGTGCTGCGCCGCAGCTCCCAGCGATTGTTCAATACGCTGCTGGTGGTAGAAGACCTGGAGCTGGATACGGCCGCCCGCACCGTCACCCGCCAGGGCCAGGCCATCCAGCTGCGCCGCAAAGAGTTTGACCTGCTGGAATACCTGATGCTCAACGCCGGGCGGACGGTGACCCGGCCGATGATCATCGAGCATGTGTGGGATATGAATGAGAATCTGTGGACGAATGCGGTGGATGTGCACATTAAGCATTTGAGGGATAGGGTGGATAAGCCGTTTGGGAAGAGGCTTATTCGAACCGTGCATGGCGTGGGGTATAAAATCGAGACATCAGAAGCAAAAGAGGCCGAAGTGTCACATATATTAAATTAAAGTTAAAGACATGTTTCGCAAACTTTCTCCACGCCAAATACATGACTCGGATGAGTTCCGAAGACGTACCCAAGTTCTAAAGTTTATTTTGATAGGGGCAATTACACTAGGCATAATTGCTACACTGTTTGTGGTTGTCGAAAGTCTCGCGCTTGCCGAAGAATACTCCGGGCTGGCCGTTGCAGCTTGCGTGGCGCTAACGATGGTGCTGTTCGGCTGCTATATATTAAACAGCAAAGGACATGTCAAACTCGCATCTGTTGTGGTTGCATTTTTGGCTTACGGCCTAGCCACATACACCCTTGTTAAATGGGGAGTCCTAGTGCCTCAAGGAGTACTTGCCTATGGAATGTTGGTAGTAATTATTGGCGTACTGCTAGGCTCAAGAGCTTCCTTTATGGCCTCGATGCTTTGTGGTATTTCTCTTGCGAGCATGGTCTATCTTGAAGGAACAGGTCAACTCAGTCCTGACTTGACCTGGACGAATGACGAGGGGACTTATGCTGACGTGGTAATCTACATACTCTCTTTCATGATTCTTTCACTCGTAGCGTGGTTATCTAATAGAGATATCGAGCATTCATTATGGCGTGCCCTGACCTCGGAAGCATTGCTTATGGCAGAGCGGGATAACTTAGAAGCCTCCGTTGCTCGGCGAACAAAAGAAATTGAGAGGCTTCAGGCAGAAAAAATCAGCGAACTTCAACGATTTGCGGAGTTTGGACGTATGGGCGCATCACTTTTGCATGATCTCGCGAGTCCTTTAATGGCTGCATCTCTTGATCTTGATAGCATGGAGCAAGATAGACGATTAAACATGATAAATCAAGTCAAACGTAGCATCTATCAAATTGAAAGATACATCGAAGGCGCCAGGAGGCAGCTTGAAAGCCGAAGCGGTACGGAAGAATTTGATGTTATTGAAGAAATTAAGCTATGTCTGCATGTGTTTGAGTCGAGGGCAAGAAACCTAAGCGTCTCACTTGATTTTCCGTACACTGAACGAGTGATGATGAAAGGCGATAGTGCATTATTCACCAAGATAGTATCGAATTTGGTCGGTAATGCCCTCGATGCTTATGGCGATGCACGAGCGAAGCTTAGAATAATTAATATCGGAATCATTGTAGATAAACATAAAGTAACAATTGCCGTAGAAGACTATGCAGGCGGCATACCTGCACGGCACATTTCTCACATATTTGAAGCCTTTTATACGACCAAACATAACCGTCAGGGCATGGGACTGGGGCTATCGATTGTTAAAGATATCGTGGAGACAAATTTTAAAGGTAAGATTTTCGTTAATAACTTACCTAAAGGTGGCGTAAGGTTTTCGATTGAGATTCCCCTGTAATACATTACAAATTGCCCCAACCGGCGGCATGGTGCTATGCTTACTCTAGACACCTAATAGAGACAAACAGTGAGTCACCCCAACCCCCACCGGGCCACCGCCCATCAGCCCTGGATCCATCCAGGCCACCTGGTAGCCGCGGTGCAATCAAGTCCACGTGCCAGCGCGTACCAGCGTGCCAGTGCCGGACTGTTTTGCGTTACCGGCATGGGCGGCAACGACTCGTAGAAAGACTACCACCACCATGCCCGTCTACCACCCCGGCATCCTCCAGCCCCAGCCCCCGCGGCGCATCCGCTTCCGCATGCTGCTGCCCAGTGCCATGGTGACGGTAGTGATTGCGGTGGTTGGCACGGTGCTGTTGCAGGGTGCCCTGGTTGCCTTGCCAGCCGTCACGCTGGAGGTAGAGCGGGCGGTTCCGGCCAGTGGCAACGGTGCCCGCGTAGTCAGGGATAACGCCGCCTCTGGCAGCAAAGCCCTCGGCTTTGGCCCGGTCACCAGCGGCGGCAATGACAGCGGCCAGTGCCGCACCAGCAGCAACCTGGCGGTGCAGGATTCGGTGGAGCAGGACGATACGCCCTGGCAGATGACGGGCGACGAGCTGAACATTGTCTTTAGCACCTATGGCATCACCGAACCCTGGGCGGGGTATGTGGGCGAGGCGGCGGCCATCTGGTCGGCCAGCCCGTGCATCAATGCCACGGCCTCTGCTGATCCTTGCGGCGCACAGCCCTGTGTGCCGGTGGGGCTGGAGGGCGGCAACCAGGGCGGCGACTTTGGCATTACCAACTGGGAGACCATGGATGGCTACCTGACCGGCTCTGATATGACCATCTTTATGGACGCCCACGAGGGTTACCCAGAGAGTGAGAAACTCTCTACCATCGCCCACGAGATGGGTCATGCCCTGGGCCTGGCGCATCGCGGTACCCAGAACATCCTGATGTCGGCCACGCCGGCCGAGAGCGGGTCTACCACCACCCAGCCGGATGCTGTTGATTTTCAAAACTTGTTGGCGCTGTATGGTACGCAGCAGACCGGGGGACAGTGAGCATATGGCGCCGCAGCATTCTTCTCATACGCCTTTGCCGCATGTGCGCCGGCGCTCGTTGGTGCCGGGCGCGGCGGTCAGCATCGTGGTGGCGGCGGTGGGTATTGTGCTGCTGCAGGCGAGCCTGGCGGCCGGGCCGGTGGTGCGGGTGGAGGCGGAGGCGGGGAGGGGCGGTAATGCTCTGGCCATCGATGACGCTTCCGCCTCCGGCGGGCGGGCGATTGTCTTTGGGGTGGCCGCCGGACCAGGCGGCAGCGATGGCCCCGGTGCGGGCAATTCCGCCGGTGGCTGCGTGGCACCCATCAACAACACTATTTTAGACAGCCTGCCGGGCGAGGGCATCGGCTGGCAGCGCGGCAGCAGCGGCAAGGCGGACATCCCCTTTAGTACGGCCGGGCTGGACGCTGCCTGGGCCAAGCGGGTGCAGCAGGCGGTGGGCATCTGGAACGTCAGCCCCTGCCTCAACACCACCGCTACTACCGCACCGTGCAACGACGAGCGGGGCTGCGTGCGCGTCTTTGCCAGCCAGGAATGCAGCGGCGATACGCTGGGGACGGCCGATTGGAGCGTCAGTAACCAGTTCATCAGCGGCGGCCGCCTGGAGCTGTGCACCGCCGCCCACGAGGGCTTTGGCGAGAACGAGGCCCTGGCCACGGTGGTCCACGAGATGGGACATAACCTGGGGCTCAGCCACCGGGAGACACCGGGCCTGATGATGTCGGCCACGGGGAATGGTGATACGGACCCCAAGCCGGATGAGACGGATTTGCATAATATCCTGGTTATTTACGGGAATCAGTAGTATTTAGAATGAAAAACTCCCCGGTACCGCGCTGGTGGCGCGGCCGGGGAGTGTCTCTCATGCGGGGTTGCAGCCGCGCTGGGCCACGATGAGTGGCGCCACCTGCTGGAACAGCTGGCTGCTCAGCCGTTCATAGACCGTGCGGGCGTGGAGCCGGGGCAGGTAGAGCGCGCCGTCGCGCTCGTAGCCCAGCGTGGGGTCGGGGTTGTGCCAGAAGTACGGCACGTCCACGCCGCCGCGGCCATCTGCCGGACCGCCGTGGCCGCCGTCGTAGCGGATGAACCAGCCGGGCAGGCCAGGGTCCACCACGTACGGCTCCGTGGTCATGAACTGCTCGCGGCCGCCGCCGTTCCAGTCGCCGCCGGTGTAGCGCAACAGGGTGGGCGGGGTGCCGGCGCCGTGGAACTGCAGGTGGTCGCCGCCCACGATGAGGTGGGTCAGCATCCAGACGTTGGCCGTCAGGTCGGGCGTGGTGCCGCTGACGATCTGCGGCAGCCAGCCCAGCGCGATCAGGAACTGGTCCGTGGCCAGCAGGCTCAGGCGGTCCTCTGCCTCCACGGTGGTGAAGTCGCAGCGGGCGCCCGGCAGGTCGTAGTTGCCGACCTGCGCGGTCAGCAGCAGGGTCTCTACCGCCCCCTCTAACGGCAGGTAGGTGCGGTCGGGGCGGACGAGGGTGCGCGGGTTGGTCATGAGCCGGTCTCCTTGGTGTCTCGGGCGAGCAGTGGTTCCAGGATGTGCGTGGTCAGCCAGTGTTCGAAGTCTTCCAGTACGTCCTGGGTCTTGACCTCGGGCGGTTGTTCGGGCAACAGCGGGAAGGACAGGCCGCCCATGGTGGTGTGGGCCATCAGGGGCTGGCGCTGGCCGGGCGTCCAGGCTTCGGCGCCGTCGGACGTGCTGAGCGCGCCGCCGGCGTAGGTCTGGAACCACGGCTCCTCGGGTTGCAGGTAGTGGGCCAGGCGGCGGCCGCGGAAGCGTTCGCGGTCCTGCGGCCAGCGGTCGGACGGACCGGTGTAGAGGGTGAGTACCGGGCCGGACTCGTCGGCGTAGACGGTCAGCTGCATGCGCGGGATGTTGATGGTCTCCACGCCCAGGATGTCGCCGGGCCGGGGCCGGGCGATGGGCTGGGCGAACAGCAGCTGCCACTCCGGCCCCTCGATGGTTTCCAGCCAGCAGTACGGGCCGGTGGGCTCGGTAAAGCGGATGCGGATGCCGGGCGCCTGCCAGCCGAGGTTGCGCAGGGCTTCCACGATGGCGCGCACCGGCTCGTCCACTGCGAACTGTTCGCGGGTGGGGAGGAGGACGGTGACGCCGGGCGGTGGGCCGGGGGTGGTCACAGGGGTTCCTTCGGGTCGGGGTGCATGAGAGGTGCGAGGGGCCGGCGCATAGCAAAAATGGGCCGGTGCCCACGTCTGTAGTACGGTATAATAATTATGTATTTTAGTCAATGAACGAAGGGGCACCCCGCGCTCAAAAGCGAAAGCCCCGCACCTCCCCGCCGGCTGGCGGTGGAGGTGCGGGGCGGCCGCATCGGGCGGGTCAGGCGTCGGGGCCGGTGTCGGCGTCGTCGTCTTCAGGGTCTGGCTTGCGCGGCGACACCTGCAGCGGCTCCAGCACGTTGGCCCGCAGCCAGTCGGCCACCTGCGCCAGGACGTCGTCGGTGTCCAGGACGGGCGGGTCCTCCGGACGCAGCTCGTGCAGGAAGCCCTGCTCGTCGTCCAGGAACAGCTTGGGCGTACGGACGCCGGGCTGGTGCTGAAGGGGTGCGGTGAAGCCGCCGTTGTAGCGGATGAACCAGCGCTCCTCCTTGCGGGGGGTGGGTGGGCCGTTCCCACAGGAAGAAGCGGGCCTGGTCGGCCTCCCAGTCGTCGCCCGTGTAGACCTCGTAGGTCGGACCGGATTCATCACCGAACAGCTCGAGCCGGCGGCGGGGGATGAAGATGTCCTCGACGGCCAGGCCGCCGTGCGGATGGGTAGCGGTGGGTTCCCGGTCGAAGAGCAACCGGAAGTGCCGGCCGCTCAGTTCCCGGATGACCATTCCTTCCTCCGTGGCGTCTGCCACGATGTCGATGGGCACGGTGAGCATGGCGTCGCGCTCGGCGATGGCGGCCACGATGGCGGTGACCACCTCGTCGACCGGGCCGTACTGGGTGGTGCGGGGGACGATGACGGGTTGCATGATGCTCCCTCTCGATGCGGATGAAACGTGCGGGCGAAAGCCGTAGCGTACTGTTCTATTATAGCACAGTTTTATATAAAAGTCAATTCCGCCCCTGTTGCGGCGTGGCGGTATCCGGCGCCGCATTGAAACGCCCCGCCACTCCATCAAGGAGGGCGGGGCGGGTGTATCGGCCAGCTCAGTCGGCGGGTATCACGGGCAGGGCGGTCACCTGCGGCAACAGATGCCGCTCCAGCCACGAGCCAACCTGCTGCATGGCATCTGCCAGTGCCAGGCTGTCCGGATCGTCCGGTTCCTGCGGGTGCAGGCGGCCGCCCATGTCGTCGTAGAGCAGCCGGGTGGGGCGGACGCCGGGGCGGCACTGGCGGGGATGGTCCCAGCCGCCGGTGTAGCGGACAAGCCAGCGCGGGCCGGCCGCCAGGTCTTCCGGACGGTCCCAGCTGAAGAAGCGGGGTTGGTCGGCCCGGTAGTCCTTGCCCACATACAGCTCCAGCACTGGCCCGGCTTCGTTGCCGAACAGTTGCAGGATCATCCGCGGGATCATGACGGCCTGTACTGCCGGCCCGCGGTGGCTGGACGGGCTCAGCGCGCCCCGGGCGAAGTACAGCTGGCAGTTGCGGCCGCGGATCCAGCGCACAAAGCGGGCGCCGGACGGGGTGCAGTCGAACTCGATGCGCAGGTCGTCCAGCTGGAGCGGCCGGGCGGTGCTGCCGGCTGGCAGGCGCCCGGCCAGGCTGTGCAGCAGGCCGGTGACGACGTTGTCGACCGGCTGGAACTGTGCGGCCTCGGGGATGAGCAACGGTTGGCGCCAGTACAACGCCCTCCTCCTGAGTGGTCAGGCCGGGCGGACGATGCCGACCGGCGGGATGGCCAGGATCTGCGGCAGCAGGTTGTCCCGGTACCAGGCGGCAAAGCGCTCCAGCAGGGCGGCCGTCTCGTAGGACGGCGGGTCTTCACTGGTGCGCCCGTACTGCAGGCCGCCGGCAGTGGTGTGGAACAGGCGCGGACTGCGCCGGTGCCGGTGGTGCAGGTAGTCGCCGGCCCGCTGGTGTCCGCCCTGGTAGGCCAGGTACCAGCGGTCGTGGCCGTTGGCCAGGGCCGGCGGCTTGTCGTACATGAAGCGCTCGCGGTCCGCCCTCCAGTTGCCGCCGGTGTAGACGGCCAGGGTGGGTCCCGTCTCATCCGTACAGAGGGTGAGATGGAAGCCCGGGATGACGGCCTGGGACGGGCTGTAGCCCAGGTTGCGCTGGGGCGTGGCGCCCTCGCGGCCCAGCCAGAGCCGGCAGTCGGCGGTGGAGATGGCGCGGATGCGGTACAGCAAACCACGGTTGGTGGGGATGGGAACGGGGCAGAACTCCACGCGGACGCCCGGCACCTGGCAGTCACGCTCGGCCAGCGCCGAGATGATGCGGATGACGGTGCCGTCCAGCGGGTCGTACTGACGGCTGGATGGTATGGCGACGTTGTGCTGCGTGATGATCACGGCTGCTCGCTTCCTGCCGGGTGTGCCGGCATGGTCGATACGGGGTGCGATGGCGGTGCCATAACGTGCATACTGTAGAATGATTATAAGTTTGAGTCAATAATTCATGGGTGTGTCCCGGCCCCGGGCGTACCGGGACCGGGAGTGGCTCACCCCTCAGGATTGGGGTTGGGCAGGGTGACGGGGCGCTGCGGCACCAGCAGGATGGCCTCGTGCAGGCCGTGGTCGCTGATGTCGGGCGTCTCGCCCAGCAGCGCCTGCAGCAGCCGGGCGTGGTCTGCTGAGGGGGTGGCGACGATCAGGGCAGCGTAGCCTCGCTGGGCGTACCGCCTGGTGTCGATGCGGTGGTGGTAGCCTTGCGGCAGCGCCTGGTTGGGTTTCCGCTCGAAGCCGGTGGCCGTCAGGTGGGCGGCTACGGGGCCGAGCAGCGAGCAGACCAGGGCCAGGTTGCTGAAGGTGGTGCCGGCCTCGCGCAGGCAGGTGATGGCGCTGGTGTCGAGCTGGGTGGTCATGGTGCTCCGATTTCGTAGTGAGGGGGTGGCTAGGATGCCGGTTCGACCTGGTAGTGGCCGGTGCTTTCCAGTAGCTCGGTGGTCAGGGCGACGTACTCCTGCTGTTTGGCCTTGTCGGGTGCTTCACCACTCAGGGTGACATCCCTGATGACGGCCACCAGGCGGTTGCCGGTGGCGCTGAACCCGAAGACAAACGGGCCGCTCAGTGCGTGCTGAGGTGCGTGAGCGCCGCAGGCGCTGAGCAGGGCAGTGAAGTGTTCGTGCCAGGTCAGCCAGTCGGGTTGCATCATCATGAGGTACAGCGGACGGGGTTCGGTGAGGCCGTCGGCAGGCCAGGGGTAGTCCGGCCCGGTTGCCTCGATGACGACCGTCGCCATACTGCCGCGTGCCGCGCCGCTGCTGAGGCGGACGGCCGTTGGAGTGGTCAACTGCGCTCCTTATGATCGAGCCTCAAGTGAGGCGGGGTGAGCCAGTGTTATTAAAATATAGGCCCATGACTGTGTCAACGCTGCCGGTGCGTCAGTTGCGGAAATAACGGTTGGGCCGGCTGAACAGATAGAGCGCACTGAACAGGCAGAGCGCCGACATCAGCACGAACAACACCGGGAATCCGAAGTACTTGCCAATCAGGCCGCCGACCACACCACCGGTGGCGATGGCCAGGTAATTGCTGGCTTCCCAGATGCTCCAGCGGGTGCCTTCCAGGCGCTTGGGGCCGATCTGGTCGGTGTAGAGCGCATCATACGCCGGGGCGATGAAGGCCTGCGACATGCCGATCCAGGCCTGGACGATGAAGAGGCTGAGCACGGAATCGACCGCCAGGTAGGCGGCGAAGCCGATGGCGCAGAACAGATAGCCCAGCGCCACTAATTTTTGCTTGTGCCGGCTCTTATCGGCCCGCTTGCCGGCAGCCACTACTACACAGGCGGCCACCAGAGCAAAGGCGGTGCTGGCCAGGCCGGCGTCCAGCACGTCACCGCCGACCTTCTGCACAAAGATAGCCTGGAGCGGCGCGAACATGGCCGCCGAACTCAGCACCAGAAAATCAACGAAGAGGATGATGCGGAGGGGGCGGTTGAGGTAGCGTTTCATGTAAAATGTGATTTTATTCGATTAGTTTTAAATAGTACGAGTTGCTGCCTGCTAGGGTGAAACCGTTGCTTACAGGTTTGCCGTACACTTCTACTCGTTTGCCTATCAGTGCTTTCAGGCACTGGTCTTCGTGCGGTATGCCGAGCGTACCAAACGGTATGTTTCCATCGCCCATGCCCGGCCTCGCGGCAATCTTCTTGCCGTCCACCATTATGTAATACTGACTGTCCGCCAGAGGAGTGCAGCGACCTCCTTCAAAGCCGGTGATGGTGCCAGTAAAGCGCACGCTACCTTCAGGATGTGCTTGTTGAAAGTAGTAAGAATACATTGGAGCAAACAGTAGTGCAAGAAGGGCGAGCCCGACGATTGCAATGACAGTAAGAATGGGTGCTTCAAGCTTCTTTTGTGACAAGGGGCGGCTCATGCCTAGACTATAGCACAAGCACTACCGGCCATGCCCATGAAAACCAGGCACCGAATCACCATCGTCACTACTTGTGTATCCCCATGCTTGCTGCCACGCCCGCATCTGTCCAATCTCCTGCGTCTGAGCAGTCATGATAGCGCCGGATAACTGCTTGATTTCATCGTGCTTGGCCTGTGTTTCTGCCAGCTTGGCCATGGCCACCGCGCCCTCGTGATGGATGATCATCTGCTTTATGAACTCGCGGTCAAAATCGTCGCCGGTTTCGCCGCCCAGACTGCTGGTCATACTGTCCATGCTGGTGTGCATGTCGGTAGTCACGGTAGTGCTGCTAAAACTGCTGGAGCTATGTGTCGATGACGCACTCTCTGTGCCTTGCTTCTCAAAGCTGGCGGCCGTTGCCACCAGTAACCCACCGGCGATGAAGCTGATGATACCCGTCAATAAAACCTTCGTATCCATGATCGTATTCCTCCCTCCTTATAGTATGCGCTACAAAATCCGGCCGATCGCCTTAATCAGTTCCTCTGTCTTGGCGTCACGCCCGGCCGGCCCGATGTCCGGGTCGCTCAGGCAGTGGCGAGTGTGCTCGCCCAGCAGCTCCAGGGCCACCTGGTCCAGGGCCGAGCGGGCCGCGGATATCTGCGTCAGGATGTCGATGCAGTATTTGTCGTCCTGGACCATACGGTTGATGCCGCGGATCTGGCCCTCTACGCGGTTGAGGCGCCGCTCTACCACGTCTTTTTTGGCGGCGTAGCCGTAGGTGTGGCTCATGCGTGTCCCCTATGAGTATGGTGATTGTGGTCATGCTGCGCATGTACCAGCGCATGCCCCTTGCCGCGCTGCAATAGGTACCTGTTGACCGGATACGCCGCGGCAAAGGCGGCCACCAGCGCAAGACTCATGCCAAGCCAAAAGACTGGGTTAACCAGCCCGGCATCCATGGCGCCGGGGATGGCTGCCATGACGGCGTTATCGACGATTTCCATGGTGGCGATGGAGAGCGTGTCGGCTGCCAGCACCAGCGGCAGGGCGGCGGCAAGCGTCATGCCGCTGCGCACCAGTGGCAGCAGCGAAAGGGCATAGCCAAAGACAAAGGCCAGGCCGACGGCGATGACAATGGTGGCGATAGTGCTTAGCCCCAGAGCTGTGCCGATGATAAGCCCCAGTATTTCGCCGATGGCACACCCCGTCAGGCAGTGCAGGGTAGCGCTGGCGGCCAGGGCGTTTATATTTGAGTGTTTCATAGTGACCTCCTATACCCCCATAGGGTATACCGCATACCCCCGACCGTCAAGCTGCCAGTAAGATATCTCCTTGCCAAAGCGCCGCAGCCTGGCCTATGGTGAGGTGAATAACACTATCTATTCCAGGAAGGGGCCAGCATGAAAGCAGCACAGATCAGTGAATACGGGGACGCATCGGTCATCACCATCAACGAGATTGCCAAGCCGGTGGCGGGCGAGGGCCAGGTAGTAGTGGCGGTGCACGCTGCCAGCATCAACCCTTTTGACACCACCATCCGGCAGGGCTATATGCAGGAGATGATTCCGCTTGAGTTCCCAGTGACACTGGGCGGCGACATCGCCGGCGAGATAGTGGAGGTGGGTCAGGGCGTCGAAGACTTTGAAGTGGGCGACACGGTCTACGGCCAGGCCAACGTGGTAGCCGGCAACAGTGGCGCCTTTGCCGAGTTCGCGGCCACCAAGGCAGACCAGATCGGCCGGGCACCGGCGGGCATCAGCATTCTGGAGGCCGCCTCATTGCCGCTGGCTGGCGTCAGTGCCGTGCAGGCTCTGACGGAGCATCTTGACCTGCAGGAAGGCCAGAAAATCTTTATCCACGGTGGCGGCGGAGGCATCGGCTCGATGGCTATCCAGATTGCCAAGCACATCGGCGCGCACGTGGCCACGACGGCGACGGGTGACCGCGTGGAGTTTGTCCGCAGCCTTGGCGCCGACGAGGTCATCGACTATAAGACGCAGGATTTCACTGAAGTACTTGCCGATTACGACGCTGTCTTTGATACGGTCGGCGGCGACGATTTTGCCCGTACCCTGGACGTGCTGCGGCGCGGCGGCACCGCCGTCTCGATGATCGCCCAGCCTGACGAGGCCAAGGCTGCCGAACTCGGCGTCACCGCCCTGATGCAATCCACCGGCGTTACCACCGACCGGCTGGACAAGCTGACCGCCCTGGTGGAAGACGGCGTGGTCAAGCCGCAGGTGGACAAGACCTTTCCGCTGGCGCAGGTGGCCGAAGCCTTTGCCGCGCGTGAGGGTGGGGCGGTGAAGGGGAAGGTGGTGTTGCAGATTACGGCGTAACCTAAAGCTCGGCAACTACGATGTCGCTAAATGCCGCTTCAAAGCTGGTCAGTCGCTTTTTCGACTCGGCGGCAGACGAGGTGGCATATTGGCGTATCGAACTCTCTAATGCCGGACTCAATTCGCGTGAGCTACAAAAGCTGATAAATTCCGCTTTGTCGACAAGTTCCCAGAGGCGCTTTGGCAGACCGGCATGGTAGTCTTCGGTAGTCTGTATAAACCGGCTTGTAATATTGCGTTCATACGCATCGAGGTGGACAGGATGGAAGTAAAGAAAAAGGAAGTCGGTATATCCGGCAAAGAGTGCTTGCAGGGTGGTGGTATTTGCGACAGCCCCATCAATGATAAGGGGCTGCCCGGTAGTATGCTTGGCCTCGATCAGCTTCCGGGTTGCTGTTAAGAAAGCGTCAATAAGTTTCCGGTTCGTGTCGTCTTTGTAAATCTCGACGAATGCCGTCTTATGGTCCCGTATTCCCATTGGTTTAATGACATGCTCATTTACGACCTGATCAAGTTCAATGATCTCGTAACCAGATGCTTCTGCCAATTTGCTGGCAAATGTAGATTTGCCGGTGCAGGTCTTGCCGGAAATATGAATGAGTTGCGGGCGCTTTTGTTGAACGAGGTGATAAGCTTCATCGATGGTCATAGGTGCTTCGAGTATATCAAAGACGCTGTTGTGCTGTCGCTGCCTGAAATGTTACGCTTATGGTATATAGTCAAACAACAAAAAAGGTCACTGGCATATGTCATCGCTCCCTGGCTACCACTTCCACTCCACCAAACGCACGGCGGTGCCTGGCGCCTTGGTGGCGGCGGTCATCGGGCTGACGGGTATCGTGCTGCTGGGCGGTGTCTTTGCCGCCGGGCGGGTGGTGGCGTTTGAGGCAGAGGATGCTGAGGGTGTAGCGACCGGTACGGCCGGTGCGCATGCCCTGCAGGATGCGGCTGCCTCAAACAGTAAAGCTCTCCGTTTCGGCCTTGCCCCAGTGACTGATGATGGCGGGGATGATGCTGGCGGCGGTGACGACCCGACCGACCCGACCGATCCGGGTGACGACGGCGGTGTCATTACCGACCCGGGCGACGACGGCACTACTGCTGAGTGTGCCGCTCCGGCCGGCGCAGCCATGCAGGACACGGAGGGCGACACGTACTACTGGGAAATCACCGGCGACCGGCTGGATATGGTCCTGAGTATCAAGGATCTGCCGGAGCCATGGGCCGGGCATATCAAGAAGTATGCCGAAGTGTGGTCGGCCGGGCCGTGCGTCAAGATAAAGGTTATCGCCGAAGCCTGCGGCGATACGCAGCCGTGCCTGCCAGTCGTCATCGATAATGCCAATCCAGGCATCGGCGGTGTTGACCGTGACACTGAGGGCAGGGTCTTTAAACGGGCGCAGATTGCGCTTAACGAGACCGCGCATGCGGCAGCGGCAGACGCCGACGGGGAGCGGAAGATTACAGCCGGCCATGCCATCGGCCGCGCGCTTGGCCTGGGATTGCGCACGACGCCGGAGATACTGATGTCTTCAGTGCGGCCGCTCGTCGGAGGTAGTACCGCCCCGGATTCAGTTGATTTCGAAAACTTAAAAGTGCTGTATGGCTCGCAGGTAAGCGGCATGGCTGGAGGGAGCAGTAACTAGATGGCACAACTACCTGGCTATCATTTCAATAAGCGCAAGAACACTGTGGTGCCGGGCGCCATCGTGGCGACTATCGTCGGCGTGACGGGTATCGTGCTGCTGGGCGGCGTCTTTGCGGCCGGACCGGTGGTGGCCTATGAACCGGAGGATGCGTTTGACGGCGCACCGGGCACCAACGGCCTGCATGTGGTAGAAGACACCGGCGCATCCAATAGCAAGGCGCTGCGCTTTGGTCTGCTGCCGGCAACTGATGACGGCACGAACGAACCCGACCCGGATCCTGATCCAACCCCCGACCCTGATCCAGTAGAACCCGACCCGGAACCAGATCCCAAGCCAGACCCGGATCCCACCCCGACCCCCGAGCCGAAGCCTTGTACCATGCCGCCCGAAGGCGTCGTGCTTGATTCCGAACCAGGAGAGCGCCCGTGGCGCATGAACGGTGCCGTCTTTACGCCCACCTTCAGCATCGCCGGCATGAGTGCGGAATGGGGCAACCATGTCAAGCGGGCTGCCGCCGAGTGGTCGCGCAGCTACTGCATCGACGCTTCGGTCATCACCACGGCCTGTACTGCCGATATCTATGCCTGCATTCCGGTGAGTGAGGCCAAGCTGGCCCCGAACGGTAACGTCCCGACGCTTGGCCAGGCGCCATACACCAAGGATAATGAAGGGTACACCATCAAAGCCTCGCTGCAGCTGGACCCTGCCGCCCACGCGGGCTATCCGGCCACCGAGGCGCTCTCGACCGTGGTGCACGAGATGGGGCATACCCTGGGCCTGAAGCACCGGCTGACGGCCGGCCTGATGCTTTCGGCCAATGCCAAGGCCGGCGGCACGCCGCAACTTCCGGACAATACTGATTTTTATAACATCGCAGTGATTTACGGTCGGCAGCTAAGCCAGTAGGCAGACGCTCATAAAAACAAACAGCCTCCCCTCCACGGAGGCTGTTTGCCCGTGGAAGGGAGGCGGCGCCGTTCAGACGCTGACCGTTCCGCTGCGGATGGTGGTGACCGCCTCCAGGATGTCCTGAAGGTGATCCTCGGCACCGTCCCAGAGGTAGACATGCTCGATGGTGGTGCCGTGGTACACGATGGCCCAGGTCGCCCCGGTCACCTCGAACCGGCGGCGGGCGAACAGGTCGCCCTCCGGCTCCAGCTCGCTGATGCACGTGTCTCCATCGGTGGCCACACGGGGATCGTTGCGCCGTGCCGTGCAGTCGTCCAGCGCGCTGTCGGCGTGCATGGGACTGATCTGGTACCACTCGATGCCCGCCGCCAGCAGCGCGTCGACGACATCCTTGATGGGGAAGATCGGGCGCGCCGGGTCGAGCCGGAGCTGGATCTTCCGGTGGCGGGAGTTGCCGTTGGTCTTGCGCCCGGCGTAGCCGCTCAGGAGGGGCACCATGGCCCGCTTGACGCGCTTGCTGCCCTGCATGATCTTGACGTGCAGCTTGCGGGACTGGCCGGTACCCAGTAGCTCGATGATGAAGTCGTGTTCACTGTCGAGGGGGTGGCGCTGGCCGCAGGTGATGAGCTGGGGGCCCGACATGACGTGGCCGTTGTGGGTGTTGAGGAAGATGTCCACGGGTACTCCTTGTTCGGGAACAATGGTCGCGCATAACTATACAACGTATAATTGCTCATGTCAAATAAAGTGTTGATGTTGTAGACCTAGATACTAGTAGTTATTCAGGATGGTTAAGCGCAATAATGTAGCCCTCATGAATAATATTGCCGTTTACTTTTGCATCCTCAAGTATATGTTGGCCCGCTTTGAATTGACGCAGCATTAATTTGATGAAATGCTGGTTCTTATCGTATATAACAACTCGAGCTATATCATCCCTTTCGGAAGGTTCTAGTTCATCTTGAAGAATTTTAATCAAACTACGGAATACTTCCTTGTTGTTTTCCCCAGTAATCCAATCGGCACTAATAAGGATAGACCATTTGTCTACCAACTCATCCATCTTGAGTACTGCAAAAAGAATGACAGGTCGGTCTTCATTTATCTCTATGAACTTCGCAAGAACTCTAGCGTAGCTCTCTGACATTACCATCTTTTTAGCCTCGTCATTGTTTTTAGTATACTATCATCATCTGCATACAGAGCATCGTACAGCGCTTTTGCGTTAGCCTCTTGAAAGTTTGCCTGCATTCGTGGATCGTAACGCATTGCTGTGTAATCCTTATTTCCAAAAATGAGCGGAGCGGTAAAAATAGACCAGTTTTGGAAAGCATTAGCGTTTATCATCGGCTTGCGCACGCTAAATACATCCGTCATTCCACTGATTTTTAGCAGACGGTCAAATTTGTGCGACTTAAAATATTTATCATCGTCATGATTTGCTTCAGGATAAGTCTCGAAACGCAGTGCTTTACAGGCTGCGGCTTTCAAAGCCAGCTCAAGTGCCATGGCCATCACATAGACCGCCATCTCCCAGTCTTTCATGTCAATTAGTTTCTTAGCAATCACAACCCGAGAGCGGGCGATTGCTTTTAAATCAATCCCTGATGCCATTATGTTTACGATTATAACATAATATCCATAACTTATCAAACGCAATTTATAAAAAGGGCTATTATAAGCCCTTTGCATACAAAACCTGGGGCGAATGATGGGGCTCGAACCCACGGCCTCCGGAGCCACAATCCAGCGCTCTAACCTACTGAGCTACATCCGCCATATGTGTACGTCGAGTGCAATTCTACCACAGTTATGGGCGAAGTGAAAGGCTTGGCCTGGTGCCTAGCCGCCGATGCCCGAGAAGCTGTCTACCTGCAGCTCCGGGGCGTTGGTGGCGCCGGTGCTGCTGAAGGCCCGGATGCCGACCCGGCCGCCGCTCTGGAAGACGGTGTTGGTGAGGGAGAGTGTCGGGCTGCTGGGTTCGGCGGTGCCGTCCTGCCATGCATACATGCTGAGAGTGGTGCCGTCGTAGGTGCCGCGGATCCACCAGCGCTGGCCAGGGGCAAAACTTGAGCCTACGGTGATGTTGCTGCCCAGGTTGGTCTCAGTGCCGGCCTCGTTGATGGTGATGGCTGCCGTTACGGCGCCGGTGGTGCCGAATGTCAGGCGGAAGCGGTAGTGGTTGTTGCTGTCGGTCAGGCTGCCGACCAAGGCGGCAGAATTGGCGGCGCCGGCCGGCATGGTGCTGAGGGTGAGCCGCGTACGGACGTCGTAGGTAGCAAATGTCTGGCTGAGCCTGGTGTAGCGCGAGTTGTTGGCGGTCGGCATGGCGATACGGCCAGTGGTGGATGACACCGAATAGTCGGCTACGGAACCGTTGGCGGTCGACCAGGTGCCACCGCCGGAGGCTGTGCCCCAGCCGGAGCTGACGGTGCGAGCAAAGTCGTCGCTGATGGTGGTGGAGGCGGTACCGCCAGTGCCATGGCCGGGGCAGGGGCCGCTGACGGGTGAGCGGTTCTGGCTGGTGACCTTGAAGGTCGGGGTGCCGTTGTTGGCGGTCAGGCAGTAGGTGTCGGTGGCGGCGTTGTAGGCATATTGATAACTGGTATTGGGACTAGTGGGCAGGCTCGGCATGACGCTGGGGTAGGTGCCGGTGTCGGCCTTGGTCTGTTCCAGCTGCTTGGCTGACGACTTGAGGTCGGACTGGGCCGTGGCGCTCCGCGCCTGGTCCTGCGAGCGGCTGTAGGCACCGATGGCCAGTACTGCCAGGATGCCGATGATGACAATGACGATGAGCAGCTCAACGATAGTGAAGCCTGTACTATGCAGCCGTGAGCCGCCATGGGTGCGTGCGATGGTGCGTTCCATAGTTGTTTTTACTATAGTAAATCCGTCGGTAAACCACAAGCAGGATGGTGGGGCGGGTTTTGATATAGGCGTGAGCCATATATACTATGAACTGCAATTCTTTATGAAATACCACTACCAAAAAGGGGCGTCCGGAAAGAGCAAAAGCGGCTCCCGCCTCAAAAATGCCCTCTGGATCATCGTACCCTGCCTGACGGCGGGTATCGGTATCTATATTTTAATTACTGCCTTCAGCCCGTCTTTCATCGTCGTGCCGTTCTCTGACGAGCAGGCCAGGGTGGAGGAGCGGCTTAACAGCAAGCCGGGCATCTTTGGCAACCGGCTGTATATACCGCAGATCAACGTTGACGTGGCTATCGTGGAGGGTAATGACGAGTCGGTGCTCGATAGAGGCGCCTGGCATCGCCAGCCCCAGAACGGCAACCCCGAAAAGGGCGGCAATTTCGTGCTGAGCGCCCATCGTTTCCTGATGGGCTGGACGCCGCAGGAGACGCGGGCGAAATCGCCGTTTTATAACATCGGGCGGTTGAAGGTGGGCGATCAGTTATTCGTGGATTATAAAGGGTCGCGCTATGCGTATAAGATTACTAGAAAATATGAGGTGAAGCCGACGGCGGTCGAGATCGAGGCGAAGTCTGAGAAGGCAAAATTGACGCTGTATTCATGTACGCTGGAAGGCGCTGCTGACGGCCGCGATGTCATTGAGGCTGAGCCGCTGGGCAAGGTGGATAAAGTGCAGGCCACCGAACCAGGACGCTTGCAATAACTCAAAAAAGAAAGAAGGGCCGGAGCGCGCAGTGGCGCCCCGGCCTCCCCTTCGCCGTTACTGGCGGCGGTTCCATTGGCGCAGGTAGAACTGGCCGATGCGCCGGTGGTCCTGGGAATTCCGGCTGCCGATGTGCCTCTGCAGGGAGCGGCTCAACAGACCGGTGGCACCGGCGGTGTCGAAGGCACCCTGCTGCGCCAGGGCGCAGTAACGCCTGACGCGCTCGACGATGCCTTGGTCCGGCGCGCCGATCAAGCTGCGCAGGTAGTGGAACGGTTCGTCGGGCAGTGTCGTCAACCGAGCCAGGAAGACCTCTATACGGATCAGGCTCTGGTCGTCGATGGTGAAGCGCCCCGGCACGTAATCGTGCCGGTGGGTGCCCAGCCCGCCACTCAGCAGTACCTCGCGGTACAAGCCGGGGTGGAAGCTGAGGGGTGCCCAGCTCCAGGCGTTGATGACGTCCAGGATGCCCGGAGGAATGAAATCCGTACCCGGTCGCAGCCGGATGGTGCCACCCTCCGGCCGGACGGCCTGGAGGTAGCCCTGGCGGTGGGCGATCTCGCTGGCCACCGGATTGTCGGTGGCGATGGGCGGCGTGACATCGGTCACATCCCGCAGGATGTATCCGAGCAGCCGCAGCTTGGCCAGGTAGGCCCGTTCCGCCCCGGGCGTCAGGATGTACACCTGTTCGCCGATGCGGGCGGTATCGTGGAGGCCGAGCGGGTCGTCGGCCGGATCCAGAAACGTAGGGGTCATGCTTGCCTGCTTTGTATCGAAGGGGAGCAGTCGGCACATGGGTTGCCGACCTTGTTAATTATTATGAAACGTAGCTATGAATAAGTAAACAAAAAGCCGCCTGCTGGCGGATAGGGATTATTTACTCGGGGTGTCCGCACAGGCGGGCAGCGGGGTCGCCACTGCCTGCCTGTGCGGGTGTTGGGATCAGGCGTCCCAGTAGCCGAAGATGTCGTTCCAGCCGGGGTAGCGGCTGTCGAGCCAGGCGCAGGCTTCCTGGCCTGCCCGGGCGATGGTCGCCGTGTAATCACTGCCCGAGTCGCCCTTGAGCGGGATGGTCACCGTGTGGATGACGGTGCCACGGTCCATGACCTGCATGGACACGGCGCCCGTGACGTTCATGTCCTGGGCGTACGTGTAGCGCGTGTGCAGGGCCAGGTAGTGGCTGCCGGTCGTACCCAGGTCCGTGCCCAGGCTGGGCACGATGATCAGGGTGACGCGGTGGTTGTTCCGGGCATCGAAGAAGTGCCAGGTGACCCCGATGGGGCTGCCGGGAACCATCTCGCGCCGCCAGCCGGCCGGAAGCCAGGCCTCGACCATCGGCTGGGCCCGCTCGGCGGCCGTGGGCTTGAGCATGAGCTCGCGCTTTGCTGCCGTCAGGACGCCCTCGCCGAAGACGAAACCCATCTGGATGAGCGTCGTCCTGTGGTGGAGGCTGAGAGCGGCCGGCAGGACGATGGCGCCGGCGTTAGGCTCGGTCATGAGCGTAGTGCTCCTCGTTCGAAGGGGTATTGCCTGCTTGTGGAGGTGTCCTGCCAAAGGGGACGTCATGTGCATGGGGCACGTAGCGTACTCTGTGGTAGGTCCATCTACAATTATAGCATAAATTTAATTAAAAGTCAATGAAATGAGACAGATGAACAGAGGTGGCGCCGACGCTGTAAATAATATTACTTTCTTAGGCTGGCAGTCCTGCTAATCTGACGGAAAGGCCCTGCGCCGCCGCAACAACGTTCCCGTCAAAGCAGAAGGAGAATTCCATGAAAGCAGTCACATGGCAGGGTAAGCGTAAAGTCAGTGTGGAAGAGGTGCCGGATCCGGTCATCCAGGAGCCGACCGACGCCATCATCAAGATAACGTCCACGGCCATCTGCGGTTCGGACCTGCACCTGTATGAGGTGATGGCACCGTTCATGCATGAAGGCGACATATTGGGGCATGAGCCGATGGGTATCGTACAGGAAGTCGGCAGCGGCGTGACCGGGCTGCGGCCGGGTGACCGGGTGGTGATTCCGTTCAATATTGCCTGCGGAGATTGTTTCATGTGCCAGCAGGGCCTGCAGTCGCAGTGCGAGACGACGCAGGTGCGTGAGCACGACCGTGGTGCCGCCTTCTTTGGCTACAGTAAACTGTATGGTCGGGTGCCGGGTGGTCAGGCTGAGTATCTGCGGGTGCCGCATGCTGACTACGGTGCCATCAAAGTGCCGGAAGGACCTTCGGACGAGCGTTTCTTATACCTCTCCGATGTACTGCCGACCGCCTGGCAGGCGGTGCAATATGCTGGTGTGCCGAAGGGCGGCAGTCTGGCGGTCATCGGGCAGGGGCCGATCGGCGACATGGCGGTGCGGATTGCCAAACATATGGGCATCGGCCGGATAATCGCGCTCGACCTGGTGCCGGAGCGGCTGGAGCGGGCACGCGCCAATGGCGCGGACATCATCGATATTACCGACATGAAGGACGAAGACCTGGTAGCGGCCGTGCGCGACCTGACGGACGGGCGAGGTGCTGATGCGGTCATCGATGCCGTCGGTATGGAGGCGCATGGTTCGCCCAATGCCAAGATGGCGCAGACGCTGGCCAACCTGCTGCCAGACAAGGCGGCAGAGAAAATCTTTATGACGGCTGGCGTCGACCGGCTGAACGCGCTGTATTCGGCGATTGATATCGTACGACGTGGCGGCACGTTGTCTCTTGTGGGTGTATACGCCGGCCAAGCCGATCCGATACCACTCGATACATTATTTGATAAATAGATTCAGTTGCGCATGGGCCAGGCCAATGTGCGCCATTGGAGTGATGAGATACGTGACCTACTGGTTGCGGATGACATCTTCGGCGTTGAAGACTTCGCCACCCACCGGCTGCCTCTGGACGATGCACCGCATGCCTATGAGATATTTCAGCAGAAGCAGGATGGGGCGGTGAAGATCGTACTGAAGCCATAAGCGGGCACGCAACGAGTGTCCTGGTGATGTGGTGAAGCGATGTGGATACGGCAAGCAGGCCCCGTGTCGCAGCGAGCCTGACTCGCCGTACCCACGGGCGACGGCTCCTAGTCGTCCCAGTACCTCCGGGGGTCAAGCCAGCTGGGGTGGCGCTCGGCGAGCCAGGCACGGGCGGCGCTGAAGGTCTCGCGACGACGCCGTGCCCGCTGCTGCTCATCGAGCCCGGTCAGCAGTACCGGCCCGATGGTATGCAGCGTCCGGTTGCCGTCGCGCACGACGACGATGACGCGGTTGGCGCTGCCGCGCCGGTGGCTGACGGTGTAGCGGGTCGTGACGTGCAGGTGGGCGCGCCACTGGCCGTTTGCCTCGCGGCAGTAGAGCAGGGCACGTATGCGTGATCTGTCGTCGCGCAATGCCATTTCGTGCTGGTCGGGGCCAGGAGTCAGGTGCCAGCCCGGCGGCAGGGCGGCCAGGCGGAACTTGGGATGGTCGGCAACGGGCGCCAGCAGCGTGACGCCGGCATCTGTCAGTACGCCTTCCTGGCCGTTCATGTCGGCGGGCAGGATGCATTGGTCGTCACGTGCGAGTTCGTGGCCGGGCAGGACGATCAGGTCGGGCGCAGCTTCGGCATCATCGCGGGCGATATGGGTCATTGTCGGGACTCCTGGTCGTGGATGGGGCTTGCTTGTCGTGTGCGCCAGGCGGGGCCTGGGTTGCCTTTACCTTATATGCATTTGCTGCAGAGGTCAAAAGTGGCCTTATTGAAACACCGCCGCCCCGGCCACTGGTGAGTGGCCAAGGCGGCGGCGGATGGGAGGTCAGTCCCAGTGAGCGGTCAGGCTCCTCGCGTCCGGGTAGCGCGTCAGCAGCCAGGCCCAGGCCTCGTCGAAGGCGGCCTGTTGCAGGGTGTCGGCGCGCCGGCTGTCGGTGCCGTAACCGACCGGCTCGGTGGCGTAGATCTCCGCGCCGTATCCCAGGCCGCCACTGCGGCGGGCGCTGGCATCGGCGATGCGGACGACGATCTGCCGCTGGGCGCGGTAATCCCGGTACACCCGGAAGCGGTGCAGCACCGTCGTGGTGGGCGGGTAGCCCGCAGTGCGGATGGTCACCAGGCGCAGGCGGGCGCGACCCTGGTTGTCCAGGATGTGCGCCGTGGTGCTCTCGTTCTGACGGATACTACGCCAGCCCAGGGGGAAGGTGGCGTTCATCATGTCCGGCTGGTCCGTCACGGGATCACCGAGGAGGATACCGAACCTCACCAGGGCCAACCGCCCGCGCTCGGCGGAGCCGGCATCGCCATCCCTGTCGCGGATTGCCGCCGGGATGACCATGTGCTGCTCCGGGTGGACCTGGGTCCAGACCGGCGCGGGGTGCTGCGTTTCTACGGACATGGCATTTCCAGCCAATCTCCCCGTCCATATCGACGTTGACACACCCGGCGGCTGCCGGGTCGGTACGCACTCCATGGCGCACGCACGAGACGGGGAGCGGGGTTGCCACCAAAAAGAAAACATCAAAAAAGGGTGCCAGCCTGGCCACCCGTCTCGTACTGGGCGTGCTGTGAATGTGCTCGGTTGAACCTTGCTCGAATGAACCTTTACAGTATCATCGATGCTTTGGTGGATCGCTATGAAATATATCACAGCCTGAGTGGCTGCCGTACGGGCGCCCCTCTGCAATGAGAAGGAGGCGTCGTGCGGCAAGCAGACATGGAGCGGGAGGTGTGCCCGCCGCCGACGCCGGGCCGATGGGCCTATGACCGCCAGGGTCAGTCCCAGTAGGCGCTGGGATCGCGCCACTTTGGGAAATGTTCATACAGCCAGGCCCGCGCCTTAAGGATGACCGCCTGGCGGGCTTCGGCGTCCTTCCTGCGTTTGCCCCGGATGGTCAGCGTGGCGGTGGTGTGCACCACCTCGCCTTCACAGAGGACCTCGACACAGACGCCGCAGTCCTCCTCGACCAGCCGGTAGCCGTAGCGCGCCACGGCCTCCATACTGACCACTTCACAGGCGTAGGGGTTGTCGTCCCGGTAGACGAAGCGGGCGCGGGTGCGGCCCTGTTCATCTACCAGTCTGCCACTACAGCGGCCCTCGTCCTCGATCTTCTGCCAGCCCGGCGGCAGCCGCGCGTACGACTGCAACGGGGCGCCAGGTACCGGATCCAACAGTTCCAACCCGGCGACTGCCAGGGCGACGCCGCCGGAGCTGATTTCGCGCGGGAGGACGACCAACCACTGCTCGTCGGCATCAGGTGCCGGGGGTGTTGGCGCGGGGGTGTCGTCCATGACCGCTGTGGCGGCCGGCTCGCCAGCCGTTGAGCCGTCCGTCACTGGGACATCCTCCTGGTTGATGATGATGGCCGGCCCCGTCCGGCGTACCAGGTTTCCCTGGCCGAGCGGCGTGGGGAAGACCTCGTAAATCGGCATGATGCACTCCTTGGGGAGAAGGGGTCTGCTCTTGTCTGCTTGCCTCGAACCCTGCCGTCGGTAAGCGGCGGGGTTTGGCGTATTATACAATTTTTGCTTCAATAATCAAATAGTGATGATTACATCTCACGCAGCACTTGGATATGCGCACCGATGGCATTCAACCGCTCGGCCAGATCCTCATAGCCGCGGTTGATGGAATAGACGTTGCGCAGCACCGAGACGCCGTCGGCGGCCAGCATGCCGATGAGTATCAGTACGGCC
This sequence comes from Candidatus Saccharibacteria bacterium, assembly GCA_016789455.1. NCBI lineage: Bacteria > Candidatus Saccharimonadota > Candidatus Saccharimonadota bacterium. Next base: position 31,137 of record JAEUQU010000002.1, read on the forward strand.
GGGCGCAGGGCGGGCGGGCAGATGACCTCGGCCGGTTTCCAGCGGGTAGGGCCGATGATGTTGGCGCGGTGGATGTCGACCAGTTCGACCTGGGCGTTCAGCTTGGTCAGCTCGGTGTAGTAGATGGCACGGTTCTCGTACGACCAGTCGTGGATGAGCGTGCGGCCGTGGGCGGTGGCGGCGACTGGCACGAAGTACGGCAGGTTGTCCATGTTGATGCCGGGGTGGGGCAGGGCGTGGATCTTTTCGCCGGGAGCATGCAGGCTGTCGGTTGGCACGTAGGTGATGTCGACCAGGGCGGTGCGGCCGTTGCGGGCGCGGTATTCGGGGCTGATTTTGAGGGTGGCGCCCATACGCTCCAAGGTCAGGACTTCACGTTCCAGGAAGTCGATAGGCGCACGCTCGACGGTGATGGGCGAGTTGGTGGTGGCAGCGATGCTCAGGAAGGTCATGGCTTCAATGGGGTCTTCGCTGGGGTAGTATTCGACGTCGACATTGATATCCTTGACCCCTTCGACCGTGACCGAGGTGCTGCCAAAGCCGGTAATGCGGACGCCCAGTTTCTCCAGGAAGAAGGCGACGTCCTGCACCATGTAGTTAGAACTCAGCCCCTTGATGACAGTCGGGCCGGGAATACGGGCGGCGGCCATCAGGGCGTTTTCGGCGGCGGTTTCGCTGGTCTCATACATGACCACTTTGCCGGGCGCCTTGGGGTGGCTGGTGCAGTGGTACCAGCCGGTGGTGGTCTCGACCTTCAGGCCCATGGCTTCCAAGGCATAAAGGTGCGGCAGGACGGTGCGCTCACCCAGTTTGCAGCCGCCGGCGTACGGAAGCTTAAACTCTTTCATGAGATGCATCAGCGGACCCATGTACATGATGACGCTACGGGTCTTGCGGGCCGCCTCGGCATCGATGGCCTCCAGATTGAGGCGGCGGGGCGGCTTGATCTCGAGGTCATTGTCGTCGTTGAGCCAGCGCACCTGGACGCCGATGCTCAGCATGACCTCGATAAGGCGGTTGACCTCCTCGATGCGCGGCATGCGGCGCAGAGTTGTCGTTCCCTTGTTGAGCAGCGAGGCACAAAGCAGGCCGACGGCGGCGTTCTTGCTGGTTTTAACGGAGATGGCACCGGAAAGCTTATGGCCGCCTTCGACGCGGAAGTTGATGGTGCCGCTTTTGTTGAGGCTGACGATTTCGCGGTCCAGCACATCGCTGATCCGGCCCAGCATTTCGATGCTGACGTTCTGGTTGCCGGCTTCGATGCGGTTGACGGCGCTCTGTGAGGTATTCAAACGAGAGGCAAGCTCAGCCTGGGTCATGCCGCGGTCGCGGCGGAGGTTGCTGATGAGTTTGCCGACTTTTTCTTTGTAGTCGAGTTGTTCCATGGTGGTTAGTATATCAAAAATGATATATATGCAACAGTATTCAATAATTTTACACAATGATCTGTACAAGTATCCTTTGGTAGTATACCTTAGGTTACATGAACATATCACCTTCATATCTTGACGATTATGATCGGCAGATTTTGTCTGGATGGCTGGAAATTACCATGCGATCACAATTGACATTCTGGATATTGCTAAGTCTCTATCGGAGGGTCATGTCTATGCAAGGCGTCAAAGAGCGAATGGAGGCCTTGTCGTCCGGTATGGTAACCGCTGATGACAAAAGCATGTACAGGGCGTTACGCAGACTAGAAGACATCGAGCTGGTCCGAAGCACCACCGAAAAAAATCCGAAGGGTCCTGACAAGAAAAACTTTGGACTGACGCACCGCGGAATGCGAGTGCTGGCTGCGTATATCAGCGGTTACGTCCAGCCGGTGCACATGAATAGCAACGTGGTAGAGCTCATGGAGGAGATAGTAGATGAAACGAAGTAACATAGTACGGCTGCGGCAAGTGCTCCGCGGACTGAAAGCCCAGCCAAAATTATTAGCAGTAGAAACGGCACTGCTGGTGGCGGGGTGCGCGCTCGCTTTCTACAGTTTGCTACTGGGCATGATATTTTGGGCGGTCTCCCGGCGCATCTTGCAGGGCTGGCTAGCCAAGCGACTGAAAGGTGATGTGATGCGTCACGTCTTCTGGCTTGAGCGAGCATACGACACGATTTTTATCGTGATGTTGGCAGTGTACTCCACAGTGATAGCAATTATGTCGCCGGTGACCACTGAACGTTACCTGTTCTTTGGCCTGACAGCTCTCCTTGTGGCACTGTATGGTCTTCACACATACGTTACACTTTTTCTCGCCAAGCGGCGGGAGGCGCATATTAAAACGCACGGCGTCAACGAGCTCTTTGGGTCTCCAAAAGGACGCATGATTGAAGGACGCCTTGCGCGCGCTGCCTTGATAGTCGGAGGCCTGAGTGCAGTGCCGCTGGTTCTGACGGCCATGATCGTCATTCCGCAGCTGTATCTGACGTACCCGCAGGGTATGGAGTGGACTTCGGCTGTTGACGCAGTGGCGGTTTACTCCTGCTGGACGACATTGGCAGTGGCATATATCCGGCTGCTGGGCCGGGCGTTTATTGTGACACCGCGCTTTATTGTCCTGCAGCTCCTCGCCCTTGCTGGCACTGTGGCGGTGGCGATTTTTCAAACTGTCCATTCGGCAGACATGGGCTACCGGGTGGAGATGCTTATACCGCTGGCACCGTTGCTGGGTGCGCCCTTTATATATCTGGCAATCCGTAGGCGCGTGAATGCCAGAGCTGCGATACAATAGAATATATATGATAGACACCACCATAGCCGAACTAATCCAAGGCGAACTCCGCCGCCAACGCGAAGGCCTCGAGCTGATCCCTTCGGAAAACTACGTCTCCGCCGATGTGCTTGCCGCCATGGGCAGCGTCTTCACCAACAAATACGCCGAAGGCTACCCTGGCCGGCGCTACTACGGCGGCCAGGAATTTACTGATCAGGTTGAGACACTGGCCATCGAGCGCGCCAAGCAGCTCTTTGGCGCCGACCACGCCAATGTGCAGCCGCACTCCGGTGCCCAGGCCAATGAGGCGGTCTACCACGCCTGGCTGGAGCCGGGCGACACGGTGCTGGCCATGGATCTCTCGCACGGCGGCCACCTGACGCACGGCCATCCGGTGACGGTGCTGGCCCGTCAGTATAATTTTGTGCGCTACCGCATGAAGGACGTCACGACCGGTGAAATTGATTATGATGAGCTGCGCCGCCTGGCCCTGGAGCACAAGCCCAAGATCATCCTGGCGGGCTTCTCGGCCTACCCGCGTGAGCTGGATTATGCCAAGTTCGCGGCTATCGGCCAGGAGGTCGGGGCGCTCTTGGTGGCGGATATGGCGCATATTGCCGGGCTGATCGTGGGCGGAGCTGCCAAGAACCCGTTTGACTATGGGTTCCACGTTATTACTACCACGACGCACAAGACGCTGCGCGGGCCGCGCGGTGGGCTGATCCTGAGCCGTGGCACCGTCGGCAACCCACTCAAAGCGCCGGAGAAGACGATTGAAAATATCCCTACCCTCATCGACCGCACTGTTTTCCCGGGGATGCAGGGCGGGCCGCTGATGCATGTCATTGCGGCCAAGGCGGTGGCGTTTGGTGAGGCGTTGCAGCCGGAGTTCAAGGCCTACGCTTCGCAAATCGTCAAAAACGCCAAGGTGCTGGCCGACGAGCTGAAGAACCGCGACTTCCAGCTGGTCACCGGCGGCACTGATAACCACCTGATCCTGGCAGACGTCCACGCCAGCCTCGGTATCGACGGCAAGCAGGCAGAGGAAGCCCTGGACAAAGTCAACCTTACCCTCAACAAGAACGCTATCGCTGATGATCCGCTGCCGCCCTTCAAGCCCAGCGGTATCCGTTTGGGGACGCCGGCTGTCACTACCCGCGGGCTTAAAGAAGAGCACATGGCGCAGCTGGCCGAGTGGATGAGTCTGGCGCTGGCCGCCCATGATGATGCGGCCAAGCTGGCGGCACTACAGGCCGAAGTGCGCGAGTTTGCGCTGGGATTCCCATTGCCGAGTGACGCAAATCATTGACAAATGCTGCATAATTTGCTATAATATATAGTTGACCTACTACTCCGACAAGTGAGGTGTACCTGTATGTTCATCGAAGGCTACCGCGGCCGCTACGGCTGGTACATCGGCGAGCCCGACAAGCTGGCCAGGCGGCTGGTGAAGTCCGAACCGACGCCCACTTTCGACAGGGTGCGGGTGTGGATGTCTGCCGTGCTCGGTGCGGTAATCGGTGCGTTCCTGATGCTGATGCTGTCGGTGCCGCTCGGACCGCTACTGCGGCTGCCGCCCGACAACCAGTGGCTGCAGCTCATCTTCTGGGTGCTGTACTTCACGGTGCCGGCGGTGCTGACGAGCATCGTCCTCCGCCGGCTGACGCGGCAGCGCATCGCCAAGGAACAGCGCCTGTGTGAACCGTTCGTCGACGACTGGGACGTGCGCCTGGTGCGGCTGATCCGCGAGGTGTCGGTCCTGTCACTGGAGCGGCTGAGCGGGGAACCGGTCAGTAAGCTGCTCATCGACCGCTACATGGTGCTGACCCGTGGCATCCTGGACGACCTGGTCCGGCTGCGCACGGAGCGGAGCGGCATGGAACGTGCCGTCGGCAGTGAAGAGCAGCTCATCGCCCGGCTCGACGCCATCGTGCTGGAGCTGAAGGAATGGCTGCCGCTGGAGCGTGACTGCAAGAGCCGCAGCGAGCTGCAGCCGCATCTGACGCCGCAGCAGATCATGGAGTCCTTCACGTCGATGCTGATGGCGCGACGGCTGGTGTAGTGGGGCGGGCACCCCTCCGGACAACTCGTCCGGGGTGGGTGCCTTTCCATTTTGTGATACTGCTAAAATTGACAAAATATTTAAAATTTGCTATAATATGCAATTGACCTACTTCATCGACCCCCTAAAGAGGTGCGCACATGATCATCATGGACAGAAAAGGCCGCTACAACTGGTGGCTCGGCCAGCCCCACACGTCGGAGCTGAAGCTGGCCCTGGCCGGCGAGATGCGCCGGAGGTACAGGGTGCGGCCGTGGCTGGTCGCCGCCCTGGCGGCAATTGCCACCTGCCTCGTCCTGCAACTGGACGCGGTGGGCACGACGCTGCTGGTGCCGCTGCTGCCCGACGCTTCGCGGCCCATCCTGCTGACGCTCATCCTCGTCTACCTGGTGCTGCCGTCGCTGCTGGTGGGCATGCTCGCCTACTTCCTGATGCGGTGGCTGGTCCGTCGTGAACGGCGGCGACTGGCACCGCTGGTCAGTGAACTGGACGTTCGCATGCGACGGCTCGGCCGTGCGGGACTTCTGAACATGCTGGCAGGACTCGGCAAGGAGCCGGTGGCCAAGCGGCTGATCGACACATACCTGCGGCTGACCGCCCATCTGGCGATCCAGATCGCGCAGGCGGAGCAGCCGGCGGACGATGAGCAGCGGGGCCAGGGCCCGAGCCTGAGCCTGCTCGTGGACGAACTCGACCAGTACGTCCGTCTGCTGTGCGATCTGCTGCCCATCCACCTCGACCGCAAGTCGGCGGTGGAAGAAGAGCTGGTGACGCCCGACGAGGCCGAGGAGCGCTACCGGGCCGACCTGCGCGCGGCCCGTCTTCTGAAGTAGGGACAAGCACCCCTCCGGCTGCGGCCGGGGCGGGTGCTTTTCCTTTTTATACGAATCTTGCTACACTCCAGCTATCCCGGTTCATTGCGATGTCACGAGAGGCGAGGTGGAAAATGATCTTTCACGACGTGGATGGCGGAAAGTACTGGTGCATCGGTGTGCCGACCCGTGCCGAACGGGTGGCCATCATGACGGGCAGGACGGCATGGCGTGACCGCGCCGGGGCAGCCAGTCTGGCTGTGGCAGCGGCGGCACTGTGTTACCTGGTGCTGGTGCAGTGGCCGGTGGCGGCGTTACTGCAAGGGCCGTACCGGTTCGGCCTGCCGGTCGTGGCGGCCGTGGCTGTCGGTTGGCTGGCACTGAGGCGCATCCGCCGGCGGTATAACATCCTGGAACGGATGGTACCGTTTGATGACGTACGGATGGAGCGGATGCTGCGATCCGTGCCGAAGCTGACGCTGGGGACGCATGCCGGACACCCTGTTTCCAAGCGGCTCATCGACCGGTATCTGCTGGCGGCGCGGGGGCTGGCGCAGGTCATTGAGGATCGGCGCAGCGGCGGGCAGAATGCCGGTGTGGACCCTGAGGGCCTGCGGGCTTCTGAAGAGAAGTTTTATGTCAGCCAGCTGGATGAGATTGTCCAGATCCTCGTCAGCTGGTTGCTTGACCGCGACATTGTGTGCGCGGCGCTGGACCCTGGAGCCGGTGCTGATGGCGTGGCCGCCGCCTTCGTGGAAGAGCTGCGTAAGCGGTCGCTGGTGAACTAGGGAATGGCACCCGCCTGGACGTCGTCTGGGAGGGTGCCCTTTCTTTTTTTGCGCAGACTTGATTGACAATTCAATATAAAATCATTATAATATAGTACGACCTACTCTCACGAGCGAAAGAGGTATATCCGTGTACTTGCGGTGCAAGAACGGCCAGGGCGGCTGGTTTATGGGACGGCCGAGTCAGGATGACTGCAATGTCATCGCCACCAACAACCTGCCTGGACAGAGCCGGACGTGGGCGATCCTATCCGGACTCGTCGCAGGCGGGCTGACCTATCTGGTACTGACCCGGCGCCCGGTGTACGAGACGCTGCTGTTTCCGTTCCTCAAGACCAATCCGTGGAGCATCGCCCAGTTCATCCGGCTCTTCTACCTGCTGGGCCTGCCGATCATGGTCGGCCTGCTTGTGGGCTGGCTGGTGGCGCGGTGGCTGCGGCGGCGCTACGGCGCCTTCGAGCGGTTCGTGCCCATGACCGACCTGCGCCTGCAGCAGTTGATCCGCTTTGTGTCGGAGCAGGAGCTTGGCCGGTACTATGAACGGCCGGTCAATAAGGCGCTGGTCGATGCCTACCTGCAGATCACGCAGCGGGCATCGGGCGCGGCCGCCATCTACGAGCGCCGTGCCGCTGGACGTGCTTGTGCTGATGTCCAGGCCGTCACTCTGCAGATCAACCGGACCGCCCGCATCGCGGCCGCCTGGCTGCAGGGCGACCGGGCGCTGCCGGACGACAAGATGACCGGTGAGCCGGCCGCCGACTACGTGCGCGCGTTCGAAGACGAGCTGCGCGGCGCGTCGCTGATGAAGTAGGGCGTGCGCCCATCTGGACGATGTTCCGGGTGGGCGCTCTTCCTTTTATGACATTGACAATAACACAATAATTTGCTATAATACTAAGTTGAACCTACTTCACCGTTGGAAGGGTGGACCAGATGATCATTGTTAGTTCGGAAGGCCAGACTGGCTGGCTGCTCGGTGACCAGGGATTGGTCATGCCGCCGGTGTACGTCCTGCCGCATGTCCGCCGCCGCAACGCGTTGTTCTCGTTGCTGCGCCGGGTCACCGGATTGACCCGCCTGCGCTCGTGGCTCCGGCATCTGAGCCCGAGACCGAACCAGTCGATGGAAGGCTGGGTGGTGCTGCTGGAGGACGAGCGGATGCAGCAGCTGCTGACATTCGTGCCGCTCGACCAGCTGCGCCAGTACGGTGCTGGGACGCCGGTTGCCCGGGCGCTGATCGACTGCTATCTGCTTTCTACGGGCGGATTCGTCAATGAGCTGATCGAGGCACGGACGTGGCACCTGGATGCTGTTCGGACGCAGCGGGAAACCGCGCAGCCAGATGAGCGCATACGGCAGCTGCTGGGGCACATCACTGACGCGGCGGAGATCCTGGCTGGCCGGCTCAACGCCCGCGGCAGTCAGGATGTCCGCGCCAGTGATGAACATGTCACCGCAGCCGTGACGGACCTGAGGCGCCGCCTGCAGCGCCAAGGACTCGTGAAGTAGGAGTGCACCCGCCCGGACCTGGTCTGGCGCGGGTGCTTTCCTTTTCTGGACTGCTTATGTATGTATTGACTAAAGCTAAAAATATTGTTCTAATACTCAATGACCCGCTTCACCGACGAAGGATGTGACCATGATCGTTCAGAGTGTCGACAAGCCGGCCTGGCTGTGCGAAGACGGTGGCGCCACCGTGCTGTTGGAAGACGTCCGGCTGGCGCAGCTGTTGCATCATGTCTCGCGCTATCGTCTGGAACAGTTCGGCGGCATGCCGATCGCCAAGGCGCTGATCGACGCCTACCTGACGCTGACGGCCAAGCTGGCAGCCAGCATTGACCAGGAGCGCCGGGCGCGGGGTGCTCACCCCATCGCCGGCCCGGACGAGCAGGCGCTCAACATGAGGCTCACCCAGATCGCCCTGCGGCTGTCGACCGCCCTGCGGACGCGCAACCTGTCGCCGAGCGGTGAAGACCACTCGGCGCAGATCCATGCGGCCGTCGAGGCCTTCTCCACCGAGCTGCTCCAGGCGGAGCTGCTGAAGTAGGGGTCAGCACCCGGCCGGACTGATGTCCGGCGCGGGTGCTTTCCTTTTTATATCGCACTGGTTATGCGTTAGGGTCGGGTTGGGCGGAGGCTTCGCCGCCGATAATCTCAGGTTCTTGCTCGAGCGTCACGCCGAACTGGGCCTTGATGCGCGTGATGATTTCCTGACGGAAGGCATGCAGGTCGCTGCTGCTGCGGGAGCTCTTATTCACGACGACCAGGGCATTTTCCTTATACGTGCAGAATCCGTGGTTCTCGTAGCCTTTCAGATGAGCTTTCTCGATGAGCCAACCGGCCGCCAGCTTGATGCGGCCGTCGGCGGTAGGGTAGACGGGCATCTCCGGATGTTTTTTCATGATTTTTTCCGCCTGGACGGCGCTGATGATGGGGTTCTTGAAGAAAGAGCCGAGGTTGGCGACCTTGCCGGGGTCCGGCAGCTTGGTCATGCGGATGGCGATGACGCCGCTTCTGATGGTGAAGGGGTCGTGATCGGCAATTTCGAACCCGCTCAGGTAGCTGGCCAGAGAGGCGTACAGCGGCGCGCCGTGCGGCGTCAGGCTAAGGCGGTAGGTGACGGAGGCGATGGCGTAACGGCCTTTTTCGGTGGAGTTGAAGATGCTGGAGCGGTAGGCAAAGCGGCAGTCTTCGGGCAGCAGTGTTTTCCAACTGCTGTCGTGGCTGTCGTAGACGGTGACGCTGGAGAGGACCTCGCTGATCTCGCGGCCATAGGCACCGATGTTCTGGACGGGGGTGGCGCCGACGGTGCCGGGAATCATCGAGAGTTCGGCGATGCCGTACAGGCCGCGCTCGCAGCTGAGCCGGACGATGTCGTCCCAGTGCTCGCCGGCGCCAGCCTGCAGGATGACATCCTGGCCATCAGTGGCAAAGGAGACGCCGCGGATGCGGTTGCGGATGATCAGCCCCTGAAAGCCGGCATCCTCAAAAACTATGTTGCTGCCGCCGCCGATGACGCGCCAGGGCAAGCGGTTGCTGCGGGCCCATTCAATGGCTTCGGAAAGCTGGCCGGGCAGGGCGACGTCGGTAAAGTAGCGGGCGGGGCCGCCCAGCCGCATGGTGGAGTAGCCGCTCAGCGGTACGTTTTCAATCGGTTTGACCATGAGCCCATTATATACGACTGCGTTGCTGGCGGGGTGCCGGCGTGGTACATTAAGAAAAATAGTGAAAAACAAAAAAGGATGGAACATGAATCCTCAGCAGCAACCATCGCCAGAGCAACCTCCGCAGCAACCGCAGTATCCTGGGCAGGAGCCGGTGCAATATCCGGCGCAGGACCAGGTGCCGCAGCAGCCATATGGAACACCAGTGCAGCAACCGGCCGATCCCTTCGCGGGCATACCGCCGGTGAATCCGGCATTTACTCCGTCACCTGCCAAGGCCAACAAGGGCATGAAGATCGCCATCATCGGTGGTGTTGCCGGATTGCTATTGCTTGTCGGGCTGCCCGTCGCCCTGTTGACGTTCTCGGGCGTGCAGCAGCGGGCAAAGCAGGCCAAGACCGACCAGTCTGCCCGGGCAGCGCTCGATACCGACACCAAAGAGCCTGCCGGCAGCAAAACGGAACCCGCCAAAGAACCTGTCAAGTCCAGTGAAGTCAAACTGGCTGACAAGAATTTTACGGATGAGCTTGGCTACAAGACTTCAGTGACGCGTCTGATACGGAACTACCCGGTTACCTCGGAATACGAGCGTGAATCGTTGGCCAAAGACGGCCTGGAACTGGTAATGGCGGAGTACACTATCGAGAATGTCAGTAGCGAAGTATCAGGCGGCAGCCCCTTCGCCTCAGATTTGCAGATGATGGCGAATGGCAAGGCCTATAGCCAGTCGTACCTGGTGCTGAAGGATGACCTCAAGAAGGCCGGCTACACACCGCTGCCATCCACCAACCCCAAGGCGGGTGAGCCGGTGACCGGCGTGGTGCTGTACGAGGTGCCCAAGGGCGCCAAGTTATCGCTGTTTTACCATATGAAGGTCAATGTCATCGGTGGTGATGACGTTGATAAGGAATATAAGCTCGACCTGTTCTAGTCGGTACTGGCTGGTTGCGCCCACATGACGCGTACCACCCCTGGCGTGATTGACCAAAACCATATACTATAGTGCAATACGCACCCGTAGCTCAGCTGGATAGAGCGTTGGTTTCCGGTACCAAAGGTCGTAGGTTCGAATCCTGCCGGGTGTACCAAATAAAATCACTCTCCGGAGGAGGGTGTTTTTAGTTGGCTCGTCTGACGGGGTTATCATGAGCTTCGCGCAGCGAAGCGATTATCCTGCCAGACCCAACACTGACAAAACCCACTTCTTGCTACAATAAACTCATGGCTCTCCACCACCTAAAACACATCCTCCTCGCCACTCCGTTCGTCCTCATCACCATCGCACCCTTCATCGCAATCGCCAACTGGCTCACCATCAGTCTCGATCCAAAGCTCGTCGCTCTTGGTGCCCTCGGCTGGTGGATTGCCCTGCTGCTGCGCGCGCCGGTGATGCTGCTAGCCAGGCGGTTGCCGCAGCAAAAGGCATCCAGGCTGGTCGTGCTTGCCTCGGGTTCGGCCGAAGAAATCATCCGGCTTATCCTGCTGCTGATTTTGGGCTTGACGACGCAGAATGCCTACTCGGTCGGTCTGGGCTGGGCGGCAATAGAGATACTCTACAGTCTCGTGCAGGGCTTTGGTATGGCCGTCCTTGCCCAAAAGCGCGATGCAAAAGCCCTGGAAGCCAAAAAGCTGCTCAAGGCCATGGGCATGGAGCGGGCCATGCAGCCCAGTGCCGTCTACTGGGGGATTGTTGAGCGGCTGGGCGCAAATGCGCTGCATATCAGTTTTGCACTCCTGTTAGTGGTCAGCCCGTACCTGGTGTTGGCAACGGCGACGCTGCACAGCCTGGCGAACTTCGGCATCACCAAGTTGATGAAGCGGTCACTGGCTGCTGCTGAGCTGCTGTTCCTTGGCCTTGGCGCGGGGTTGTTCCTGGCCGCGCTTGTTCTGGTTCCGCGCTAAGCTGCACGGCTCTGGTATTATTGGATTATTATGACTGCACTCAACTTTGCCGCCGCACTTACCACCATCGGTGACTGGACCATCATCAGGCTGCCGCAGGATATCAGCGACCAGCTGCCGTCCCGTGGTCAGGTCATGGTTAATGGCACTATGAACGGCGCCGTGTTCCAGTCTCCGCTTGAGCCGGATGGCGACGGCGGGCATTGGTTCAAAGTTGAAGCCGAGTTGCAGGCGGCTGCGGGCGTAGCGGCCGGAGACACGGCCACGCTGACACTTGAGGCCACCAAGGAGTGGCCGGAACCTGCTGTGCCGGGAGACTTTTCTTCTTTGCTGGCAAACAATGCCGACCTCCAAGCGCTCTGGCAATCATTAACCCCCAAGGCCCGCTGGGAATGGCTGCGCTGGATCGGCTCCACTAAACAGGCGCAGACCCGGGCGCGCCGCATCCAAGTGGCAGCGTCCAAGCTGCGGGCAGGCGAGCGCCGGCCGTGCTGTTTCAATCAAAGTATGTGCTGTGTGCCGGAGGTATCAAGCAACGGGGTACTTCTTGCTCAGTAAAAGCTTGGGATTCGTCCGCGATTGGCGTCTGGAGGTGGTCGCCTTCCTGGTGGGCATGACCATCCTGGCCTTCGAGCTGACGGCTTCACGTATCGTGGCGCCGTATCTCGGCGCCTCAATCTACACCTGGACCAGTATCATCGGCGTCATCATGGGTGCATTGGCGGCGGGCTACGCCATTGGCGGCGTGCTGGCGGACCGCTATAAACGTATTGAGCATATTGTCTGGCTATTGCTCGGGGCGGCGGCCTGCATCGCCATCGTCAATCTATCCAAGGATACGATGCTTAGCTCCGTCACTGCCTGGTTCTCGTCGTTGCAGACGCAGGCGTTCTGGGCGAGCATGCTGCTATTTGTGGTGCCGACGGTCTGCATGGGTGCCATCATGCCATACCTTACCAAGCTCAACATTACCGATCTTGGCTCCAGCGGCCAGAAAGTGTCGCGCATCGATGCCGCCAGCACCATCGGCTCGATTGCCGGCACCTTCCTGACGGGCTACGTGCTGTTTGAACTCATCGGCACACCGCGCATGCTGACCTTGCTGAGTATCACCCTGGTGCTCGCTTCTTTCCTGTTGGTGCGCCGCCGGTTGCTATGGGTGCGGCTGGCCGTTTTGACGATAGTGGTGCTACCCGGCTTCTTCCCGACGACGCCCAAGGTGAGCGGCTTCAAACACGAGGAGGATACGGCATATGCCCGCATCATCATCAGGGACGTGCCGTTCTACCAGCATGACGTGCGGGTGCTGCAATCTGATAGCCAGGGGGTGCAATCCGGTGTCAGGACGGACGGCAGCAAAGAACTGGTTATGCCGTATGTGCAGAATTTTTCGTATATATCCGAGGTGAAGCCGGATGCCAGGCGGCACCTGATCATCGGTGGCGGTGCATTTACCTTTCCTGAGCATCTGGCCCGGAAGTATCCCAAGTCGCACGTCGACGTGGTGGAGATCGATGGCAAGCTGGCCGATATCAGCCGGCGTCATTTCAACTTCGAGCCGACGGGCAATCTCAGCGTCATCCCGGCAGACGGCCGGCAGTTCCTCAACAAGAACCAGACTGCCTACTCGACCATATTTTTGGACGCCTTCAATGCGATAGTGCCACCGTTCCAGCTGATGACGCGCCAGGCCGTACAGGAGATGCACCGCTCGCTGGAGACGGATGGGGTGGTGGCGGCCAACGTCCTTGGCTCGCCTGAAGGTCACGGTAAGCAGCTGGTCCAGGCGGCCTACAGTACCTTTGCAGCGACATTCAAGCATGTCGGCGTCTATCAGGTGGCGCCGATGGACGGTCAGAGCAGTACGCAGAACATGATGATCGTAGCCTCGGATGATCCGCGGACGGAGTCCCGGTTGGCCGAGCGGCTGCGCGCGCACGTGGAGCTTGACCATATGCGCATGACGAAGCTGCCGTTCAGGGCATCTGATCGTCTGGTGATGCATGATGACTTTGCGCCGGTTGAGCGGTATAGTCAGTGATATGAAAATTTTAGTCACTGGCGGCGCCGGCTATATCGGCAGTACCGTCGCCACCCAACTTGTTGAAGCGGGCCATGAAGTGGTAGTCCTTGACCTTGTCGCCAACTCTGCCCGCATCTTTCTTCCGGCACAGGTACGCCTGATTGAAGGCGACATCGCGCAGCTACAGCACTATATCACCAAGGACGATGGTATCGAGGCGGTCCTGCACCTGGCCGCCCACCTGTCCGCCGGCGAATCAATGCAGGTGCCGGAAAAATACTGGCACAATAACACGGTCGGGACGCTGCGGCTGCTGGACGCGATGCGTGAGCTTGGTATCCGTAAGCTTATCTTCTCATCGACGGCGGCGGTATATGGCAATCCAAAAGAAACGCCGATTACCGAAGAGTCCGAAAAGAACCCGACGAACACCTACGGCATGACCAAGCTGGCGACCGATATGGCTATCACCAGCGAATGCATCGCCCACGGATTGGCTGCCATCAGCCTGCGATTTTTCAATGTCGCCGGGGCATATGGCCTGTGCGGCGAGCGCCACGACCCCGAAACGCATATCATACCGCTTGCGTTCGAGGCCATTACCGGCAAGCGTGACGGCTTCATGCTGTTTGGCGACGACTATCCGACCGAAGATGGCACCTGCGTGCGTGATTACATCCACGTGTCCGACCTGGCCAAGGCGCACATCCTGGCGCTTGGCGCCCTGACTCCAGGGAAGCACGATATCTTCAACCTCGGCAATGGTAACGGTTTTTCAAACCGGCAGGTGGTGGCGGCGGTCGAAAAAGTGACCGGCCGGCAGCTGCCAGTGGCTGTCGCACCGCGGCGCGCCGGCGATCCGGCCGTGCTGATTGCCTCCAGCCAGAAGGCGCGGGACGTCCTGGGTTGGCAGCCGGAAAAGGCGGGCCTGGAAGAGATAATCGGCGATGCCTGGAAATTTTATACACAGCAGCAGGTCGACGGCCGGCATTGACCCCCATCATGCTTGTGCCGCATAATAAGCGGTACTATGCGTCAAAAACTAACATTACGCAGCGGTTTTACCATTGTTGAACTTTTGATAGTCATCGTCGTGCTGGGCATTCTGGCAGTGGTGGCTATCACCTCTTTTAGCGGCGCTCAGGACCGTGCCCGCACCGCCTCGGTAGAGAGCGACCTCCGCAACGCCCGGTCCAAGCTGGCGGCGGCGTATGCCGAGAATGGCGTATATCCGACCGATCCCAGCTCTTTACCCATCAGTCCAGGCACCAGTTACATTCTGGAAAGCACTAATGCCGGAACGCCCGGTTTTTGCCTGCAGGCCACCAACGGCAATGTCACCAGAAACGTCACCAACTCGTCGGCAAAGCTCAACACCGGCAGCATCATATAGCCCATAATCCTGGCGCGGTGGTCGGCGGCGATAGTATCAAGGTCTTTTCGGAACTCAGTCTTATTATTGACGATGGCAATCAGCGTCCTGCGCAGGGCATTGTTGGTATAGGGCAGGCAAAGCAGTTTGCGGGCGTGTTTCATGAAGATGCGGTGTTTGATGGGGCTGTCGGCGTAAGGATTGCTGCCTTTGCCGCCCTTGACCTGGATGCCATACCGTAAGCCATCGACCGGGTCGAAGACGGTGACATCGACACGCCGCCCCTCGTCGGCATGATGATCTTCGCGGTACGCGGCCTGTACCGAGTATAATGGCTGCTGATCGGGAAAAAGGGCGTTGCTGCGGTGCAGGAAATACGAACAAAGGCTTTCGAGCGCTACTCCATCCAGTGTCTCGTGCGGCCAGCGGCTCAACAGATGGTTGAAGTAGGCATGGAACATCTTTTCCTGCCGCTCGAGAAAATCCGGTGCCGGCGCTTCGCCGTGTAGGCTGCCGATGATTGCTTCATATGTGGGGAGCTGTGAGATTTCCCAGCGCGCCCGCTCGGCGATGTCGTTATTGGTGGTGGCCTCCAGTTTGAAGGCTCTGCCCAGGCGCGCACGGGCACTGTCGAGCAGGGCGTGACGATCCTCCAGGGTCAGCTCCGGGTCGGGATGCAGTGCCGCCTCGATGGCGCATGAACCGGCGGTCAGATGGAAAGAGCCGCGGTCACAGGTACTGATAGCATCTTCATACCACATGAGCATCCCCGCACTGGGCTCGGTGTCGGCGGGGGTGTCAAGGTAGCGCTGGCGGTGTGAGCCGGCGGCATCAAGCTGTCGGCGGCGCAGCGAGGCTGCCTCTTGCTGCGGGAGAGGTTCGAACATGAGTTAATATTTTAATAGTATTGTCAAATATGTCAATCACCCAAGCGGCGAACAGGCTGTTGCGCTGCCTGTGGATATCACTTGCAGGAGGATGTGAAAAAGTCTATGCTTATCCTAGAACTAATAGGAGCTCCTATGAAAAAGAAAAACACCAAGAAGCACGCCTCGTCCAAGCGGCGCATCGGTGATTTTGAGCTGATCCTGATTGCGCTTGTACTGATTTTTGCCAGCTATACCGGCTGGTATGTCTGGCGGGCTAATGACAGTCAAGCCGAGGCTGAGGCAACGCTGAGTGCTGAGATTGATGATGAGAACACCAAAATAGTGGCAGGTTCGAAGGGTACCGTCAGAATTCCTGAGCTTAACGTCAAGCTGTCAGTGCCAGGCGGTCTCAAAGACCTGACGTATTCTATCGACCGGCAGACAGATGAGCACGGCACCGAGACAGTGTATGCCTACCTCTCAAGTGAGACTATGCTGAAGTTGGATGACCAATGTGCGGCAGAGGGTGGCGCACTTGGCGTCCTCAAGAAAAGCTCCGGCCGGGCCGACGAAAGCAAAGAGCATGTCATTGCCCATAAACAACAGGTAGGGGATTCTATCAAGCAGCTCGGCGACCACTACCTTACCTACACAAAACCGCAAGCGGCCTGCGGCAACCCGGATGTCAGCAAGCGTAAACAACAGGAGCTCTCGTCGCAGCTGATGACGGCGCTCCAATCGGCCACACTACTGCAATAGGAGATACGTATGCGCCTTGGCGCACGACAGACTGGTTTTACTATCGTTGAGCTGCTTATCGTCATCGTCATCATCGGCATCCTGGCGGTGATTGCCATCGGCGCTTTCAGCCGTGCCCAGGATCAGGCGCGTACCGCCACGGTACAGTCCGACCTCAAGGCTTCCGCCAAGCAGCTGGAGCAGGCCAAGGCGGACTCTGGCACTTATCCGGCCACATCCGCCGGCCTGCCTGCCAGCCCGAATACCAGCTACCAATACGCCTATAATGCGACCGCCGATACCTTCTGTCTGACAGGGGCCAATGGCAGCTCGACCTACCGCGTTACCAGCGATAACCGCACCCCCGTCAGCGGTGCGTGCCCGGGGCATGGGGTAGGCGGCGTGCCGCCGATTACCAACCTGGTCACCAATCCCAGCCTTGAGGCCAATACGTCGGCCGGTTTTGGCAACAACGGTGCCGTCGCCTCGACCTACTCGACACCCAGCACGACCACAGCATTTGGCAGCCGGGTCTACCGCCGCGACTTTACGGGAACGGCCACACTGAGTAATGTCGGCCCGTATGTCCAGATCGATACCGACCCCGCCCAGACCAACTACATGGCCAGCGTCTGGATCCGGGTCAGCAAGCCGATGTCATATTACATCGGTGCCGAGCGCCGCAACAGCGGCGGCACGAACATCGGTACGCTCAACAGCAGCAATGTCGCGCTGGCGGCTAACACCTGGACGCGGCTCACGCTCTCGGTGCCGGTCATCGCCACTATGGAATCGTTCACCTTTGTCATCTACTCCACCTCTACTTCCTGGGCGCCGGGCGACTGGGTGGAAGTCGATGGACTGATGGTCCACGAGGGCACCAGCCTCTCGGCATACGCCGACGGCAATACTTCCGGCTGGATCTGGAACGGCACGACCAATCTCTCAACCGCAACCGGACCGGCGCAGTAGGAATGCGGGTCGTCATCTTTGGTGCGAACGGGCGGGTGGGGCGGCTGGTGGTGCGCCGGGCGCTGGAGCAGGGCCTGGGGGTGGTTGCTTTCGTGCACTCCGCATCATCCTTGGCGCAAAACAGCAAGTTGACGGTCGTGCAGGGCGATATATACCGGCCCGATGAAGTGGCGGCTGCCATCCGCCAGGCGGACGCGGTCATCAGCGCACTTGGCAGCTGGGGGACACCGCGCAAGGACGTCCTCGGTGCGGGCATGCAGGCTATCATTCCCGCCATGCAGGAACATGGTCTCTCGCGGATAGTCTCACTGACCGGTGCCGATGCCCGGGCGCCGGGCGACACGCTTGGAATAGTGCATCGCCTCAGCCATCCGCTGCTTGGCCTGGTGGCGGGTAAGGTGCTGGCTGATGGCGAGCAACACATCCGGCTGCTGCAGGCGAGCGGCCTTGCCTGGACGGTCGTCCGGTCGCCGGTCATGAACGAACAGGGTGATGCCGGCCGGTTCGTACTGTCACGACGGCGGCCGATGCCCTGGCAGACTATTCACCGCCAATCGGTGGCCACCAGCATGGTTGAGCTGGTCCAGAGCCAGGCGGAGCTGCGGGCGGCGCCCTTCATTGCGAGGAATTGACCCCACCATTCTTTGCGCGCATAATTAAGCATAATCATGTCGGCACTATCGCACCCTCATCATCGTTCTGGCTTTACTATCGTTGAGCTACTGATCGTCATCGTGGTCATCGGCATCCTTGCGGTGCTGGCGATCGGGGCATTCTCGCGGGCGCAGGACCAGGCCAGGGCGGCCAGTGTACAGTCCGACCTCAAGGCCTCCGCCAAGCAGCTGGAAAAGACCAATACCGAGACAGGGGCGTATCCTGCCACTGCGGCCGGGTTGCCAGCCAGCCCCAATACGACCTATCAGTACGCATATGACAGCGCCGCCAACACGTACTGCCTGACCGGTGAAAACGGCAATCAGATGTTCACCATCTCCAGCAGCGAGCGCGCTCCCAAGCAGGGCGGCTGCTTCGGGCATAACGCAGGCGGCCCGACGGTCATCACCAATCTGGCTACCCGGCCCAGCTTTGAAGTGGCTGGCGGTGTCAATGCCTACAACGCCACCTATGGCTTTCCGTCGGGCGGCGCCTATGCTGGCACCAGTTTTGTCAGAGCTACCCGGACCAATACCACCGGGCAGGGCGGTCCTTGGTGGGACGCCGCCTTTGTGCAGCCCGGCCGGACATACCGGCTGACGCTCCATGCACGCTCCAACGTCACGTCACCACGTGATGTCAGCATCGAATGGATGAGCGGCTCATTCAGCATCATCAGTGTCAGCCCGGTGCAGGCGAGCGTCCCGATGACCTCCAACTGGACGCGCATCAGCGGCACCGCCACCGCACCCGCCGGCGCGAACTGGATGCGCGTGACGGTCTACACGAACGGCCCCGGCACCACCAGTGACTATGTGGATGTTGACGGCGTCATCATTACCGAAGGCACCAACACCTATAACTATGCCGATGGCAGCACCGCCGGCTGGACCTGGGGCGGCACCGCCCACGCATCAACCTCAAGCGGTATGGCACAATAATGAAAAAGGACCACCCAATGACTGCCCACGAACACGGCATCCTCACCCGCCTCGACGCCAACGATATCACCAAGGACTTTGGCAACGGCCGCGGCATATTTGATGTCAACCTGACGGTCCATAAGGGTGAGATCGTCGGTTTCGTCGGGCCGAACGGCGCCGGCAAGAGCACGACCATCAACATTCTGACCGGCTTCATCAACCCCGACCGCGGCCACTTCGCCGTCCTGGGTGAAATGGCCGACACCGGCTCCATCCATCACCTGATGTCCCGCATCGGCATCCTGCTTTCCGAACCGACCATCGAGCCGGACCTGACGGCTGCCCAGGTTTTCCGCCGCAGCCAGGAGCTGCTGGGCCTGGATTGCAGTCAGAACTGGCGCCGCATGAGCCAGGAGCTGGAACTGGACGTTGATAAGAAGGTCAAGAAACTGAGTCTGGGGAATAAGAAGAAGGTGGGCATCATCAACGCCCTGATGCACGAACCCGACCTGCTCATCATGGACGAACCGACATCCGGCCTGGATCCGCTGATCCGCAGCCGCTTCATGGCCATGGTGAAGCAGATGGCCGATAACGGCGGCGCCGTCCTGCTCTCGTCACACGACCTGGGCGAAGTGCAGGCCATCTGCGACCGTATCGTCATGATCAAAGCCGGACGGGTCATCCTGTCTGATACTACCGACCATATCCTGGATAAAGCCGAGCGCGCCTTCCGCCTGCTTGCCCCGCCAAAGGAGCTGCTGGCGGCCATCCGTAAGCTGAAGATCCGTGTCACCGAAGAGGCCGGCAGCGAGGCCGTCATCCATACTGCGCACTACAAGGAGATGATCGAACTGCTGACCCGCCACAAGTTCTACAACTTTTACATCGAACGCCCGACGCTGGAAGAGACGTTCAAGGAGAATTACCGGTAATCATGTACAGCCTTACCTTGCTCGCCCAACAGTTCCGTTTGAAACTTGGATCGCTGGCCATCTGGACCATCGTCTGGTCTTTGCTGTTGCTCCTGTTCTCCAGCGTCTTCAATTCACTCAGTGATGACGCCGAGGAGACGGCCAAGGTCTTTGAATCGCTCCCCAAGGAGTTGTACGGCGCGCTGAACATCAACCCGTCCGCCTATCTGACCAGCATCGAAAACTTCCTCTCCGGCCAGTTCCTGTTCGTCTATATGCTGGCAGGCACCATCTTTGCGTTCGCGCTCGGCGTCGGCGCCATCGGTAAGCGCATAGAGAACGGCACCATCGCCAATTTCCTGACCCGCCCGCTGCCGCGCGGCGACATCTACATCGTGCAGTGGCTGGTGAACTGCCTGTTCCTGGCGATGGCGGGCGCACTGGTCGGCGGCATCGCCTGGCTTATCTTTGATACCCTGCTCACGGGCCAGGATATTATTTCCGAGGGTTATTTCTTCTGGACCTTCACCGGTACGACGCTCTTGTTCATTACCTTCGCCACACTGGGACAACTGGTGGGAACACTGATGAACGGCGGGCGGTCACTCGCGGTCGGGGCGGCCATCGCGGTTGCCAGCTACTTTATCAATGCGCTGGGCGCCATTGCCGAGCTGCCGCAGTGGCTGCAGTCGGTCTCGCTGTTCCACTACCTCGACGTGGCGACATTGCGCGATGAGTATGTCCTTAACGGCGAGCGCGCACTGTATCTTGTTGGCTTCACGCTGTTATTCGTGCTGCTGGGCTGGCTGCTATTCCGCCGGAAAGACATTTATATCTGATTTTTTATTGCATTTTTTGTAAATATGTGGTATAATAGAAGGGTCACACTCCAACGACACTGTGTGAGGCTTTTCTATGTATGTTCGCAGCGCCCGGACGGGCGGCGATGATTTCTGGGTGCCGGGCGAGTGTAACGCCCGCACCCGGCGGAACATCCGCCACCTGCAGGACGGCTACCTGGCCGACAGCAATACGGCCTGCCTGGTCCGCATGGGTCTCCTGTGCGGCAGCATGGTCGGGGCCGGTGCGGTGCTGGGCGGTCTGTTCCTGGACCGGGCGGCTGCCGGCTCGCTTGTCGGGTTGGTGATGGGTATCGTGGTGTTCTACGTGTCCGTCGTCTACCTGTGGCTACGGCCCGACAACACCATGCGGGCGATCCGCGTCAGTGACGTCCGGTTCCAGCTGCTGAGGGAGTGCGGTGCGCCGCCGCTTGCTCAGTACGGGGACGACGATGACTGCCGGGCGATCATCGGCCAGTACCTGGAGATGACGGCCGAACTGGCGCACATCTACTGCGGGAGGCCAAGCCGCATCTGCGTCGCCGAGGCGGAGACGCTGCTGGGGATGCAGGCACGCGCCACGGCCCAGCTGCTGGTGACGCATCATCTGCTCCACGATGCCGACAGGAAGCAGGAGGTGGTGGATCGCTGAGCCGTCGC
Source organism: Candidatus Saccharibacteria bacterium (assembly GCA_016789455.1). Taxonomy (NCBI): domain Bacteria; phylum Candidatus Saccharimonadota; species Candidatus Saccharimonadota bacterium. The sequence continues at coordinate 52,540 of JAEUQU010000002.1, forward strand.
ATCCGGTCACCGGCCATGGGGCCCTTCTGTACGCGGTACGTCCGCGTGCGGAAGGGCCCTTCTTCATGTGTGCCCCGATTTGGTGGTAGGATAGGGATATGACATCTTTCATCGTCGAGCAGAAGCTCACCGCATTCGTCAACAAATACAGCATCTACGCCGTCGGACCGGACGGGCAGAAGGGCGGGCTGATCTGTCTTGCACAGCAGAAGCGGCTGGCGTTCAAGGAAGAGATCCTCTTTTATGCCGACGAGGCAAAGACCACCCTCGCCTTCAAGGTCAAGGCAGAGAAGGTGATTGATTTTCACGGCAAGTTCATCGTGCGTGATGCCCAGGATAATGAGCTCGGGCGGGTGCGCAAGGCCTTCAAGGCATCGCTGTTCCGCAGCACCTGGGAGATGCTTGATGTACAGGACAACGTCATCAGTACCGTCACCGAGGAAAATGCCGGCCTGGCCGTGCTGCGCCGTGTCTGGGATATGGTGCCAATTGTTGGGGACCTGCCATTCTTCTTCAAGTATCACTTTGTCTTTTATGCGCCAGGGGCGGCCACCATCCAGGCCAGGTACACCAAGACGACGCTGCTGCGCGACCACTACCGGCTCGATACTTTTGACGATGGCCTCATCAGCCAGGTGGGCTGGCAGACGCTTGTGGCGCAGTGTGTGCTGCTGGATGCGCTGCAGGGCCGGTAGGCTTTAAATTATTGTTGTCAGCGCCTTGTGGGCAGACGTGATTCTGACATGGCTGCCGCCCTTGATGATGACGAGCTCGCCGTCCAGCTGCATCGGCATCTTTTTGAGGGCGGTAAATTCGTATTCGGTCTGCTGGGTGGTGGTGCTAAGGCCGATGGTGGCAGCAGTGATGATCATCTTGAGGAGTTGGAACTTGTGCTTGTGGGGGAGATGCACCACATCGAACTGGCCGTCATCCGGCGTCAGGTCCGGTGCCAGCTTAAAGATCTTGGCCATCTGGTTGATATTCATGAATAATAGGCTGTCAAGGCGGACGGTGCGGCCGCGGCGGAGAATTTTGAACGGCCGGTACTTCCAGAAGGTCTTGATGACGAAGCCGAGCTGGTTGAAGGCGTTGAGCGTATGGCGGTTGAGCTCGGCGGCTACCACCGGCGTGATGCCGACGCCGGCGTAGGAGTGGGCGTAGCGGGTGAGGCCGGCCTGGGCGGCGGTATCCTCGCTGGTGATGTCGACCCGCAGCAGGTCGATCTTAGTGACGCGGCCTGACAGGATGGCTTTGTGGAGCGGGTCGTCCTGCAAGGTGCGGCTGTGGTCATTGGCATTGCCCGCGGGCAGTACGGCGGCGATAGGGTGGCGGGCCTGTTTCTTATTGATGGCGTTCATGATGCCGTTGACCACTTCGTTGTAGCCGCCGTCGCCACTGGACGATATGATGAGCGGACGCTCGTGCTTGCTGGCCAGCTTTTCGGCCAGCACCTCGGCATGACCGGCGTATTTGGTGGGGATGCAGTCGACGGGCATGGTGATGCCCTCGTCCCGCCGCAGTATCTTGCGCAGGCCGTAGGCCATCTGCTTACTGTCGCCGGTGCTTTTGGGGTTGTAGATGATGGCAATTGTCGAATAGGGGTGTCTCATGGTAATCCTTTATACAAGTCTACACTTACCGTACGGTTAAGCGCTACCATACTATACCGTTAAGTGCTACTATGCGCATATGAAAAAGACAACAATGGGCAATCGGCGGCGGCTGGTGATCATGGGGCTGGCGTTGGCCGTGCTGGCTGTCGGCTGCGCGCTGGCTGTGCTTTACGCCCGCGAGGCGCCACGGCTGGCCAAGCGGGGCGAGACGCCGCTGATGGTGATCTCGTATACCGGTGGGATGTGCGCAGGCGGGCAGACCTGCCACTCCGAGCACGCCATCTATGAGGACGGAACCTTCATCGGCATGAGCCGGCTCAGCCCCGATGAAGTCAGCAAGCTGAAGCGCCTGGTGGCCGAGACGAAGATCCCGACGTACAAGGAGCGCAAACAGGCGTACTGTCAGTCATATGCCGACGGGTTGGATCTGAGCGTGGCATTTCCGCAGCGATATCCGGGTAAGACTTACACGCTCTGCAAGCTAGATATGCCGATTGATGACCCTATCGATACGTATATCGGTGAGCTTATTTCCAACCATGCCAACTAGCAGCGTATGCGGCTGAGCGTCGTCATCCCGGTCTACAATGAGGCCGGGCAGATCGAGGACTGCCTGGCGTCGCTACGGGCGCAGACGCGGCCTGCGGATGAGATTATCGTCGTCGACAACAACTGCAGTGACGATACGGCCGACCGGGCGCGCCGGTTTGGCGCACATATCGTGACGCAGCCCGTGCAGGGCATCTGGCCGGCCCGGGCGGCGGGCTTTGCTGCGGCACGCGGTGAGCTGCTGATAGGGACGGATGCTGATGCCCGGTTCCCGCCGGACTGGCTGGCGAAGATTGAGCAGTTGGCGCGCAAGCGGCCGGATGCGGTCGCCTTCAGCGGTCCGGGCCGTTTTTATGATGGCGGCAGGCTGCATAACCGCCTGGCAGACTTCTGGTATATGTCGGCGTATTTCAAACTGGTGGGGGCGGCACTGATGACACCGCCGATCTTTGGCTCCAACTTTGCGCTGCGGGCGGAGGCCTGGCGGGCGGTCAGAGAGACGGTGCATCTGGACGTGCCGGAGATCCATGACGATATCGACCTTTCATACCACCTGTTGCCGCTCGGGGCTATCGTCCATGACCATGGCATGGCCAACTTCATTTCCATCAGGCCTCTGCGGTCAATGCGGCAGATGATGCGGCGCTACCGGCGTGGGTTCCGTTCGATTTTCCTGCATTGGCCGCAGCAGGCGCCGTGGCGGCTGTATATGGAGCGTCGGTCCCGCCGCCCTCGCGGTTGACGGTTGTGTGCAACTGCGCACACCGCTATAATCATGAGCAACATGAAACAATTCCTGCTGCACGACGTGCGCCTGTCGCAGTACTTTATCATCATCTTCAGCCTGGCGGTCGTCATCGAGGTGCTGCTGCCGAATACCAAGTTCGACCCCGGCGCGCTGACCTTGTTCTCGGTCAACTCGTTCCTGTACGGTTTTTACATCGCACCCATCCTGAGTACGCAGAAAGCGCGTATCGAGGAGCTGCATAGGATCGTGCGGCTGGAGGCAAACGCCATCTTTGCTATGGTGCTGCTGGTTAAGCCGCTGCCAAAGACGCTCCGCAACAGTATCCAGGGCATGTTCATTGATTATGTGGACTCACTGGTGAAGCACCGCAGTCCGGAAGCCAGCGAAAAGCTGTATGAGCGGCTGATTTCGTTCTGCATCGAGTACAAGGGCAGCCATAAGGATGACATTGACAAGCTGCTGGAAAAGCTGGTGGCCAATCAGATCAACAGGACAAATTTTACAATGCAGCGGGCCAACCGGGTGTACAGCAATGAGTGGGTCATTATGCTTGTGCTATTCTCGATTACCGCCTTCTTTGTGGCGGTCATGGATGCCGGGCACGGCCTGGGCTATCAGTTATTGGCAGCCTTGCTGCTGACCGGACTGAGCATGCTCATGGTCATTCTCATCAAGTTCTCAACCTTATCTCACAAAAAGGCCAAGGAGATTTGGAATCCTTATAAAAAGCTTATGGAAAGTCATTTTTACAGAATTGATTAAAATTCGTTTTAGTGCGTGATATGATAGATAGCATGCAGGGGAACTGTGTTAGGGTCGGCATCATGCTGAAGCCCTGATGGCTGAGGGAGCCATTGTGCGAGGATACAGCTTGCATCATTGATTGGAACAGTTGTACATCAAACACTGTAAAAACTTTAAAACCATTATTAAATAAGTGTGCTTGTTTATCGAAAGCAAGGCTTTTAGGGGTGGGCCGAAATACACTTATGCTATAGTTGAGGAGTTAGGGCAAGTATATGCGTATACCAAAGCAAAAATTTTACGTCCGTTTCAAATGGCAGTTAGCCGCCAGTGCCACGGCAGTCTTCGCCGTGGCCGGTCTGTGGGGGACCCTGGCCAGCCAGACGCCGGAGCGCAATGAGGCGCGTATCGGTGCGATCGTCTACAGTACGGTCGACGGACAGGAGACGTTGAGAATCGTAGAGAGTCCGATCTCGGCCGATGCACCGGCGACGGTCCGTCCGGTCAGGACACAACAGATGGCTGCCCAGCCGGTGGCGACAGAGAGCAAGAGTGCGCCGGCGCCGGAGCAGACGGCTGCCGAGCCAAAGCCGGAGCCGGTACCGCAGCCGATGACGACTCAGAACGTCACGCAGCCGACATCCGTGCCGTCCAGTACCAACACTACCAAGGAGCCGATCGTGGTGCCACGGCAGATGGTGCCGACGCAGCCGTCAATCGGCCGTCCGGCGCTGTTCGTCGACCCGGCAATCGCAGCAAAAGGATATTTCCCGGAAATCGCCAGCCAGCCGCTTTCGACCTGGTTCGGTGAATGGAGCGGTAATGTTACCAACGCCGTCAACGATGCCGTTACAAAAGCAACCGCTGCCGGGGCCGCCCCGGTACTGGTGGCCTACAACATCCCCATCCGCGACTGCGGCAGCTATTCCGCAGGCGGTGCGGCCGAAGCCGATGCTTACAAAAGCTGGATGCAAAGCTTCGTCAACGGCATCGGCCAGCGCAAAGCCTATGTCATTCTGGAACCGGATGCACTCGCTGGCATCTCATGCCTGGACGCAGCTGGCCAGCGCGCACGCCTGGAGCTGATCGCCGATGCCGTCAACAAGCTCAAGACCCAGACCAAGGCTTCGGTGTATATCGATGCCGGCAATGCCACCTGGATTGGCGCTTCGACCATGGCTTCCCGCCTGCGCTCGGCCAACGTGGCGATGGCCGACGGCTTCGCGCTGAACGTTTCCAACTTCATCAGCAACTCTGTCTCGCAGCAGTATGGCGACCAGTTGGCCAAGCAGATTGGCAAGCGCTACGTGATTGATACCAGCCGCAACGGCAACGGTGCCGCTCCGGACGGTGAATGGTGCAACCCGGCCGGCCGTGCACTGGGCACCCGTCCGACCACCAGCACCGGCCAGCAGTATGTCGATGCCTACCTATGGATCAAGGTGCCCGGCGAATCCGACGGTACTTGTAACGGCGGCCCAAGCGCCGGACAGTGGTGGCCTGACTATGCGCAGAGCCTGATCCGCAATAGCTAAAAGTATGGCCTTAAAAAAGACCCGGCAGTCACGTGACCTGCCGGGTCTTTTTTCGTGGCAATGATTACTTTCCAGTACCTGTCAGATTGGGCAGCAGATTGTTGACTAGCGCCATGCCGAACCAGGCCCAGCTGTCGCTGTAGTAGCTGACGGTGCGTTCTCCTTCGGTGTAGGGCCGCCTGAGCTTAACGGTGTAGATAGACTCGGCCAGCTCCGGATGCTTGATGGCAAAGTAGCCCAGCGTGGCGCCGTACATCGCCGGTACTTCGTCGCGGATCTTGACGCTGCCGTCGTGGGAGTAAGTGGAGTAGATTGCGTCATCGCGCTGATAGACGCTGGCCAGGTGTGAGAACCGGCTGATGAGCGTTTTGGCACGGCGGTCACGGTGCCATTCGTAATCGAGGGCGACGCGCCAGACAGTCCGCATGGCATCGTAGCTGAAGTTGGTGGTCAGGCCTGGCTGGGTAGGGGCGGAAAGTTTGCCGGTGGTTTTGTTCACCAATACCCAGTCCGGCGGCAGGTTCGCACTGCGGCCCGGGCCGAGCGGCTGGCTGGAGGCGGCGGTCAACAGGGCGTAGCCGTCGCCGACCAGGCGCGACCAATCGTGCTCGGAATCGACGAGAGCGAAGGCACGGAACGCGTACGGGGCATAGTACGATGGATTGACGATGACGGTCGGCTTGTCCGCGGTCTTCTCAAGGTCATTGCCCAGCAGGTAGAGCCGTCCGGCAATCTCCATGACTTCTTCGTTCCAGATGCCCTCGATGATCGGGAGCGCCTCCTGCCGGTAGCCTGAAGATTGCCACTTATTCTCAGCCATCAACAGTGCCAGAGCGATGTCGATATCGGCGTCAGCGGCGGCATTCTGGCCGCCTTGTTCGGTAAGGATGCCGTAGCTGCCGTCGGGTTTCTGGCCCCAGCGCCAGGCGAACAGCTTGTCGTCCTGATGTTGCAGCTGCTGCTTGGTCCAGGCCCAGGCTTTGTCAAACGTCGGCCGGTCATCCATCCAGACGGCACGGAGCATGGTGTAGCTTTGGCCTTCGGAAGTGGTAAGGTTGTTCTGCTGGTTGTCGAGCGTCCGGCCGGTGTCCTTTTCCCAGTATTTTTCTTTGTGGGTATTCCACATAGAGGCCAATACCGGCTCGTCGGCAAAATTCAGGGGTGTATCATCCCGCAGGCCCTGGGTATAGGAGATGATGCCGATGGTCAGCAGCGCCACCAACAGGCAGGTGAGGCCGATGGCCTTGGCGTAGAAACTTGTGTCGGCAGTCGGCCGGGAGGGAGAGGTAGGCTCCGGCTGTGTCTGTCCTGCCGCCTGGTGGTGTTGCTTGCGTTTATGCTTAGACTTGCCCATGGTGAATTCCTTCCAGCTTATTACAGAGGTGGACACCTGTCAAACCGGTAATGCTCGCGGTCGGTCGGGAGTAACGGCTGGCGGTGGTATGGCGAGGGGGCGCTGATGAGGTATCATTAGTGTAAGCGGGAGTATGCTCAGAACATAAACACGGGCACGAAAGTAAGTAACAGCGACCAGTAATGCGACGGAAGGACAGTTTCAGCGTGACACGGCAGCAGCGGCAGACCACTCGGCGTGATGTCAATCGCCCAAAACAGGGCAGTATTCCTTTGACCATTATCATCCCTGCCTACAATGAGGCGCGCACCATCGGCAATTCACTGGAGGAGTTGGCGGCGTATCTGCGGCGGGCCGGCCTGAGGCATACGGAGGTCATCGTGTCGGTTGGCAAGAGTTCGGACGATACCATCGGCCTGTCCCGGGCTAAAGCCCATCTCTTTGATTACTTCACAGTGCTGGACAACGGCCGCCCGGCCGACAAAGGCCGCAATGTCAGGCTGGCCATGCTGGCTGCCCGCGGAGAAAAGCGCGTCTACATGGATGCCGACCTGGCGACACCCCTGCATCACCTGGCAGAGATGAACCGCCTGCTGGATACATACGACGTAGTCAGCGGCGAACGTACTATCAGCACCATCCACTCCGGTCATCGCAAGTTCATTTCGCTGTTCGGCAATGTGCTGGTACGGGCGATCCTGCTGCCTGGCGTCAAAGATTCGCAGTGCGGTTTCAAAGGCTTTCGTCGCGGGGCGGCGGAGCAGATATTTACAAAGCAGCGGATACTCTCGTGGGGCTTCGATATGGAAATCTTGGCCCTCGCCAAGCGGCTGGGCTGCTCTATGGGGCAGATGCATATAGCCGACTGGCGCGAGGTAAAGGGCGGTGGCGGCCTGGACCGCGGGCCCGTCCAGGCGCTGCATGCCTCGGCCAAAACCTTTTACGATTTGCTGCGGGTGCGGTATTATTTCATGACGAATGCCTACGGCCCGATGAGCGGGCGGGGGCGCAGTCAGGCGGACAAGGAGCAATAACGTATGGCATCACGACAGCGGCTGGCCAAACAGCTGGGATCATTCGGACTGGTCGGTATACTCAACACGGTACTTGATTTTGCCGTACTTAACTTTTGCCGGTTCGTATTGCATCTGCCGCCGATTCCGGCCAATCTTGTCTCGACCACGGTCGCCCAGGCGGTCAGTTTTCTGCTTAATAAGAATTTTGTCTTTGCCGGCGCCACCAGCGACCGCAGCCGCACAGAGACGGTCATCCGTTTTATCGCCATCACAGCTACTGGCCTGTATGTCATCCAGACGCTGGTCATCTGGGTGTTCACCCACGCCTTCACGTTGCCTGGCGACGTGGCGCACGGCCTGTTGCTGGCGCTCGGCATCAATGGCATCTCGCATGATGCGGCGGTGCTGAACACGGCAAAACTGATTGCCACCGTCTTCTCGGCAAGCTGGAATTTCGTGTTGTACAAGAAGGCGGTGTTTACTGGCAGGAAGCCCGAAGCTCCTCCCAAGCGGTAGGGCTGACCTGCCATCTATGCTATAATTGCCAGCGAATCACCGGCGCAACCCGCAGCCGGCTACTATGCACCCGTAGCTCAGTGGATAGAGCACTGGTCTTCGGAACCAGGTGTCGCAAGTTCGAATCTTGCCGGGTGTACCAGGTTTATTTTTTATGGAATCTATCATCGAATTCATCTACCAGCCGCATGCCTTCAAGTCGCTGCTCCTCCTGCTGGGATCGATTGGTGCCGCCTATCTGCTGAGTCACTTCGTGGCGCAATTAATTGTAAGGGTGGCCCGTTTTACGGCTAAGAAATCCGATGCTCAGACCGACGAGGCCAAACGGCTCCATCTGCGCCGCCTGGAAACGCATCTGAGCGTGGCCATCGCGGTGGTACGGGCGTCAATCGTCGGTATCGTCGCCTTCTATGTCTGGCAGGAGCTGAGTCCGGCAGCCAGTGTCTCGTCAGCGGCCATCGGAGCCAGCGCCTTCTTCATCGTCATCGCCGGTGCGACCATCGGCATCGTGCTGCGCGACATCACCGCCGGAGCGGTCATGATCATGGAGCGCTGGTTCGATGTGGGTGATTACATCCGCGTGGAGCCCTTCCTGGATGCCAGCGGTGTCGTCGAACGCATCACCTTGCGATCCACCAAGATCCGCAGCCTCAACGGCGAGGTCAACTGGATGCACAACCAGTACATGCAAAGCGTCAAAGTGACGCCGGGCGGCTTGCGGGCCATTGAGGTGGACGTCTTTGTGGACAGCGACGAGACGGGCGAGGCGCTGATTGGTAAGGTCATCGCTTCGATTCCCGTCGGCTCTATGACCGTGGCCCGCGCCCCGCGCATCCTGCGCAAGGAGAAGTGGGCTGATGACATCTGGCTGATTACCGTCCGCGCCAAGACCTTGCCTGGCCGCGAATGGCTGATGGAAGATTACTTCATCGATTCGCTCAAGACGCTCGATGCCAAGCTGTTTGACGGCAAGGTGCTTATCCGCAAGCCTATCGCGCGGTACGCCGACTCGGCAGCCGAAAAGAGCTTCCGGCGGGCAATCGGCGTCAAATGAAAATCGGGGTGGGCGAGGGCTTGCAGCCTCCGCCCACCCCGTGTGCTCATGCCGCCGCCGGGCACTCCGGGAGCGCGTTGGCGTTCCCCTCGATCACCCTCAGGAAGAGTGACTTGTTGAATCCCACCTGCGCGCCAGGCTGGCCCGCCACGCTGTAGGAGGGGGTGGCCTGCGGACTGAGCAGCTTGTCCGGCTGGTCCGGCACGACGAAGCCGTGCCAGGTGTCGGTGCCCTCGGTGGTGATCGTGGTGGTGCTGCAGACCAGCTCCACCACCTCGTCCGGCTGCGGCCAGCATCCCTGCTGGCTGGCGTCGCCCGCACCGGCATGGCTGGGCTTGGCACAAGTCGAGCCTGGGGAGTTGCTCAGGTTGAGCGGCGTGCCGGTGAAGGCCGGCCGCGGGTAGGCCGGCAGGTAGCAGTCGCCGGGGCGGGCCTGCTCGTCGCAGCCGCTGGTGCCGCGGGTGTCGACGACCGCCTTGGCGACGACCGTCAGCTCCTTGCTGGCGTCAACCATAGTGGCTGTCACCGCAGGGGGTCCGGGCGTCGCGCTGGCCGTGCCGGAGGCCTCGGAGCCGCCGCCACAGGCCGCGAGGGCCAGGGCGAGAACCAGGGCCAGGCCGGGCAGTAAGCGTGCTAGCACGGTTCGGTTCACATCCTCTCGGGGTTGGGGTGATGCACCGGGTAATTATATAATCATTATTCCGTCGGGGCAAAAAATACTGCGCGACTCAACATAGGGGAGTCTTATCCAAGCATTTTTTAAAAAGCCTGTGTTTAAATTTACACTTTTACTAAAAAGCATTATATTGAAGACAATAACGTAAGGATAAATATGGAAAGTCAGCAACCCAACAACAATTACCAACCAGTAAACGCACCAGCTCCTGCACCGGCGCCGGCTGCTCCGGGCGCACCTGCCGCTCCTGGCGAAGGCAAAGATTTTATGGCGGCTTCGCTGCTGTCTGCCTTCGTGGGTGTATTCGGTGTTGACCGTTTTTACCTGGGCTACACCGGCCTTGGCGTATTGAAGCTTCTGACTCTTGGTGGTTGCGGTATCTGGGCTTTGATTGACCTCATTTTGATTCTCACCGGCTCTCTCAAAGATGCCGCCGGCCGGCCACTGGCTAACCGTGAAAAGCATTTCAAGACGGTGTTGATTATCATTGGTGCCTGGTTCGTCCTGCAGACCATCGGTGGTATCGTCTCCTCAGCCACCCTCACCAGCCAGCTCAACAACGCCATGCAGCAGGAAATGAACAGCCAGCTGGAGAGCAGCGACTACGACTCTGACGAAGTCATGCCATACTAATCTCGCTGAATAAGCGTCATGTCAGACGGCCGTACCGGCACTGCCCGATCCCAACGCATCCTCATGGAGGCCTTGGGGCTGCAGTCGCCGCGCGGCCGTCTCATGGTATTTACGGTGTTGAGCGTGGCAGTACTGCTGGCGCCGTATGAGTGGTTGGCGCATCTTTCGATCTGGCAGGCCTTAGGTATCCCGTCGCCCTCCATCGGGCTGACGCGTGCCTATCACTTGTTGCTGCACGGCGACGTTGCGGGAGCCTGGCAGCGCAACCCGTTAATTTTTCTGGTGCTGGCCATCGGCCTGCCGATGCTGGCCTTCGACGCTGGCCGCGTCTTTCAGCAGTGGCGTGCCAGACACAGGCCATACCCGGCCAAAAAGTAAAATAGCCCTTTTCAAACGTGGCAAAAACTGCTATAGTCTCTCTGTTAGAACGCATCGCGTTCAAGTTACGCATACGGGCCAGTAGCTCAGCTGGTTAGAGCACCTGCCTCTTAAGCAGGGTGTCGAGAGTTCAAGTCTCTCCTGGCCCTCCAAGAAAAATGCCTCACGCAAGTGGGGCGTTTTTCTTGGCTGGAGACAGGAAGGGCTTGAGCGCAACTCCTTTGCTATAATAGCTACAAGGAGAACCTATGTCATTCCAAGCCTACCTAGACAACATCGAAAAGAACACTGGTAAAACCCCGGCTGAATTTATCGCCCTGGCGCAAGTCAAAGGCTTCGGGCCGGATACGAAATCGGGAGAAATCGTCACCTGGCTCAAAGAGGAGCATGCGCTCGGCCATGGCCACGCGATGGCGCTCGTGCATGTCATCAAGCATGGCGCAGTAATAAGCGACAAACACGTCAAGTCCGGCGGTGTGCACGCCGACGAAAGTAATACGCTGCGGCTGGATGGTTTGGAGAAACGCTCATGACACCCCGATTCATCTTCATCCACGGCAAAGGCACCACTCATTGGTCGTTCGCCTGGGCGCCATGGCTCAAGCAGGAACTCGAGAAACTTGGTGTGGAAACATTCTTCGAGACTATGCCGGATTCTATCATTGCCCGCAGCGAATACTGGCTGCCATTCCTTAAAGACCACGTGCAGGCCGGCGAGAATGATGTCCTCATCGGCTGGTCATCCGGAGCGGTCGCGGCCATGCGCTATGCCGAGGGCAATACGATTCTGGGCTCCGTGCTGGTGTCCCCGTGCTACACCGACCTTGACGACGAAATGGAAAAGCAAAGCGGTTACTACGACGCGCCGTGGCAGTGGGAACGCATCAAGGCCAACCAGGACAAGATCGCACTCATCTGGGGTGACGACGACCCATATATCCCGCAAAGCCAGTTTGAGTTCATTGCAGAGCAGCTGGATGCGGCCCGCATCAAGGTAGCAGGAGGCGAGCACTTCATTGAGCGCGAAACGTTCCCGGAGCTACTGGATTACGTGAAGCGGACATATCTTGATGCGTAGTCGCTATACCAGATACTATGCATAAGACTCTATTGATAATCATCACCGGCATGCCAGGCACCGGCAAAACCACCTTGGGCCGGACGCTTTCAGAAAAATATCATTTCCCGCTCATCTCCAAAGATGTGCTGAAGGAACGTATGTTTGACACGCTCGGTTGGGATGACAAAGCCTGGTCCTTGAAGGTAAGCGCCGCCGGCCACCGCATCATGGATTATGTAGTTGCAGAAGAACTGCGGACGGGGCACTCCGTCATCGTTGAAAGCAACTTCAAGCAAGCGATCGACAGCGAACGCTTCACAAAGACACAGGCTGCGTACGGGTGCGACATCGTGCAGATACTCTGCTGGGCTGATGGCGAAACAGTGTTTGAACGATTCATGGCGCGCATCGGAACTCCAGAGAGGCACCAGGGTCACGTTGAAGCTATTTCTCCTGAGCAGATCAGGGAAGGGTTCGTGCGTGCCAACGGTAGGGATGTGCCGCTCGATATCAATGGCACGACCATCGAGCTGGACACGACGGATTTGGACAAGATTAACTACGAAAGCATATACAAGGCAATTGAAGCATGACCCGGCACTACGATGGCCTTGGCTTTCTCTTGCGCCAAGATGATAAGTGGTGGCTATGCCGATCCGCCAGTGATAATCCCATTGCCTATGTAAAGCTTGAGGGCAATACAGTCCAAGCGATGAGGGTCGAGGATGAAGATCCTTTCAACCCGTGGCAGCCACTTGCCTTGGGGAGAATCGGCCCCATAGCGGCCACGACATACACTGAGGGCTTCGCCAGAATCCGTGGCCTGGAATACTTCACTATCTATCATCACAACATCGTAGATGAACAGAAAGACAGGTTTTTCGGCTCAACCAGCGCCATTGTACTGGCCGATGTCTCGGCTAAGCATGAAGGGGAAGCATTTACCGCCGGAGGCTTTGACTTCTGTCTCTTTGATAGTGAAGCAATAAGTGCTATGTACGAAGCCATGGGCGAGGCTGACTATATGAGACGCTATTTTCAGCTTATGCTCGCGCAGGCGCATCGGCAAGACGCCTGACACAACGGAGGGTTGCCGTTTTGATACAATAGAGATAGAAAAGAGGTATAGCATCATGGCAGACGGACGCACCGCTATTTACGAAGATCTGACGGCATTGTTCTTTAACGCCACCCTCACCAAATCTCCCGCGCCCAGCCATACCGAAAAACTTATTGCCATCAGCCAGAAGATCATGGAAAAGCAAGGCGTCAAAACCGAGCTGATCCGCCCCGTCGACCACGACATCGCCACCGGCGTCTGGCCCGACATGCGTGAACACGGCTGGCAGACTGATGCCTGGCCCGAACTATATAAGAAAGTCATGGCGGCGGATATCGTGGTGCTGGCCGGCCCTATCTGGCTGGGAGACAACAGCTCGCAGATGAAAAAGCTGATTGAGCGGCTGTATGCCTGTTCCAGCATCCTCAATGACAAGGGGCAATATGCCTACTACGGCAAGGTGGGCGGCTGTCTGATCACCGGTAACGAAGACGGCCTCAAGCACTGTGCTATGAACGTGCTGTATAGCCTGCAGCACCTTGGCTTCACCATCCCACCCCAGGCCGACGCCGGCTGGATCGGCGAAGTCGGGCCGGGGCCCAGCTATGGTGACGATGGCGCCGGCCTCGACAGCGACTTCACCAACCGCAACACCACTTTCATGACCTGGAACCTTCTGCACATGGCCCGGCTGCTGAAAGATGCCGGCGGCGTACCGGCCCACGGCAATCAGCGCAGCGAGTGGGATGCGGGGTGCCGGTTTGATTTTGAGAATCCCGAGCACCGTTAAACGGTATAATGATGGCAGATATGTCTAACGTCCTCTTGCCAGTCCCATTCGTCGAGAATCCTGATGACCGCTGTGTCCCAGCAGTCATGGGCATGGTGCTCGCCTACTTCATGCCGGAGCGCCATTTTTCAATGCAGGAACTCGAGTCGCTCTGCGGATATATAAAGGGTCAGGGAACGTGGAAGGCGCTATCGATGCTGAACATGGCACGGCTCGGTTTGCAGACGCATTGGATCGAAGATTTTGACCATGAGCAATTCATTGCCGACCCAAAGGCGTACTTGCGGACGATCCTTGACGATGAAGCTTACGAATGGCAAGTACGTCATAGCAATCTCGAGCTGGAAGCGGCAAGGATGAAGGAATATATCGGCAAGGGCCTGCCGCTTGAGCAACGCCAGTCGACCGCCGATGACATCCGCCATTTCCTGCGTGACGGCTGGCTGGTTCATCTAGAGGTGAACGCCATGGCCCTGTACGACAAGCCGGGGTACGACGGGCATTCCATCCTGGTCATCGGCTTTGATGAGGACGGGGTCGTCATTCATAACCCTGATGGCGGGCATGGGAACAGGCCGTCGCAGCATGTCAGCTGGGAGCAACTTGATCGAGCGTGGAAAGAGTTCGGGGGTTCGTACTCGCTGTATGCGTTCAGACGTGACTAGCATATTGCTGCAGATCGTTGCTGCCCTGGAGCGTAAGTTCCCTGAGCATAATCATGGTTTTGCCTATGGCACCCGGCTATGCGAAGAGACGGGCGAGCTGGCCGAGGCGCTTATGAATTTCTCTGACAATGCCACGGTGCCCGATGCTAAGCTGCAGCTCGTCAAGGAATGTCAGGACGTGTTGAGGGTCGTGCTGGGCATCGCCAAAACGTATGGCGTCCAGCATGACATCGTTATCGATTTTCAATGTGACACCCAAGAGTCGCCTGATGTCATGCGACTGGTGGTCCAGCTTGCCGCGGCAGCGGGGAACCTTGCAAATGCCATCAATCATGCCGAAGGCAGCCTGCAGTCCGACATGGAGCGTGAAATACATGCAGCGCATCGCCGATACGCCGAGCAACACCTGTTATGATTGAATGATGAACCTCATAGTACTCTACGGCCCACCAGCCTCCGGTAAACTGACCGTCGCCCAAGAGCTGTCCAAACTGACCGGTTACAAAATATTTCATAATCATCTGACGATGGATTTGGCCCGTGAGCTCTATCCTGATTTCAATGAGCTCCGGTTCAACTTAGTGAGTAAGCTTCGGCTGGAAGTTATTAAGTACGCCAGCGAACTAGGTACAGACCTTATCTTCACTTGCGTGTATGTTGGTGATTTGGAGGATGAGGCGTATATGGAGAAAGTGGTAAAGATTGTAGAAGAACACGGAGGCGACGTGCGGCTCGTCGAGCTGACCGCGCCGGATGCGACGCTGCTGGAGCGCGTGGGCAGTGAATCTCGAAAGCGCTTCCACAAACTGAAAGATGCTGAAGTGCTGAGGGTGCAGCTTGAAGACGGACGTTATCAAGTCTCCATGCCGTACCCCGACATACTAAAACTTGATACATCCATGCGCCCAGCTTCCGAATCAGCCAGGCTTATCGCTGACCACTTCCAGCTCGGAGTGTCGTAAGGTATACTAACGACACACAGTATCTAAACAAAAACACATCATGCAAAAACAACATCAGGCTGGCTTTCATATCACCCTCATCCTTTTGGTGGTCGCCGTCGTCGGCGTCGCCGGTCTGATTGGCTACCGGCTCATCAGCACCCATGATGTCGCCCGCGACGAGCAGGACGCTCCCCGCCAACAGGCGCGGCCCGCTCCTGAGAACGGCTTCGCTGCCCAGTATAAAGACGCCTGCAAGCCCCGGGACGTCACATTCACCAGCGGCCCGATGCCAGCCGACCAACTGGCCTATATCGAGCCGCTTGGCAAAGTAGGCGACGGCCACGTCACCCCGACCGATCATGTATACGTGCATCCGCCCGACATGAACGCCGGCGATGTGTACGATGCCGTCATGCCAGCCGATGGCACGGTAGTGGAGATTGCCGCCATGCCGTCGCAGTATGTCGGTGACCGCGACATCCAGACGTCACCCGAGGATCACCGTCTGGTGGTGGCGCACAACTGCGAGCTGTACTCGATCTTCATCCATATCCATAAACTGGCACCCAAGCTGGCCGATGCGGTAAAAGGCCTGCAGCCCAACCAGTCCAAGCGGGTGAGCCTGGAGCTGAAAGCCGGAGACAAGTTAGGAAAAGTCGGCGGCCATGGCTACGACTGGACCTCTGTCGATACGACCAAGCAGCTCAGCGGCTTCATCACACCGGATAACTACAAGGGAGAGTCCTGGAAAATCCACACCGTCAGTCCGTTCGATATGTACGAGGGCGCGTTGAAACAGGAGCTCGAGGCCAAAAGCCTGCGTGCCCGGGCACCACTTGGCGGCAAGATTGACTGGGACCAGCCCGGCAAGCTGATCGGCAACTGGTTCCGCGAGGGGAGCGGCGGCTATGCCGGCACTAATAATAACCAGGGTCGGTATTGGGATGCGCATCTCTCCATCGCGCCCGATTTCATCGACGGCGTGACGACCATCGTATCGATTGGCAACTGGGAGGGCAAGGCGGCCCAGCTCGTGGCAAAGGGCGGTTTCAAGCCAGAAACGGTTACTCCAGCCAATGGTCCCGTCAAGGTCGAGCTGGCGCGGATCAGCTACGTCCTGCCGGATGGCAGCCCTTGGTACGGCGGCGCGCCGGTCAAAGGCATGACGGCCAATGCTACCGGGGAGACACTCGGCACCATCATGTTCGAGGTCCAAAAAGGGGAGCGGCTGAAGGTTGAGAAGTTCGTCGGCAAGACGGCGGCGCAGGTACATGGCTTTACGGCTGAGGCGCAAACCTATACTCGCTAGAGGTACATGGCTATATGAAACTGCTACCCCTCACTCATAAGAAAATCATGCTTATAATGGCTGCGGCGTTCCTGCTGACGACGGCGCTCTCGTTGGCTACCGTCTTTAGGACCGTTGAAAGATACGACCCTTCTATCGCATCCGATGACCAGATCGTCACCACCACCTATACCTACGGGCTTTTTGCGCCGATCTATACCACCAAGCAGGCAAGTTGCTTCTGTGGCGAGCAGCCGGTTCACACTACTTTTTCTCAGAGCGGCATCATGACTAATCTCGGCGTGGCGGCGGCCGTCGGTCTAGCGGCGGGTCTGTTGGCGCTGGTCGTGCGCAGTGTCATGCCGGCAGGCAGCCGGATCAGAAACGGATAGTCTGCCGCAGCTCGGCAAGCGCTTCCTGCGGGGTGGCGCCCCGGGCGATGTCGATGGCTAGCGATCCGAGACCGAACGACACCACTTCGATCAGGAAAAACGCGATTGTCTTCATGTCGAGCAATGCGCCGGGGAGAAAATAGAAAAGTGCCGCAGCGGTCAGCGCCAGACTGGCGATGCCGGCAAGCAGGGCAGTGATGATACGCGGAGTGGTGCTCATAAGCTGGCTTTATTGTAGCAGCAAACAGGCGGCGTGCGGCACAGAAAAGCCCACCCCGAAGGGCCAGGGCAGGCGAGGGGTCGCGCTGCGGGCTCTTCTGGGTGGGCGGTTGGGCCCTCCGGTGGCCGTCAGGCCTTGGGTGCATCGATGCGGCGCATCCGGTCCGTGCCGTCCTTGGTGATGGAAGGCAGCGCCCACTCGACGAAGGTGGCGCGAAGGATGGCGTTGGTAACAAAGCGCCGTCCCACGTCCAGCACGATCAGGTGCAGGCCGGCCAGGACCTTGTCGAAGGACGTCTGGTCCCACAGCACGATGTCGCCGGGTTCAGCCTGCTTGGCGGACTTCCGGGTGACGTCGTACTCCCACTCGTTGTCGGGAACCGGGGTGATGCACACCCGCCGCTTGACGGACCTGATGAAGTACCACGTACCCGTTTGCTCCTGTGATTCGGTCACCGTGTGCTCCTTGCACAGAGTAGGAATGGGCTACCTTTTATTATATCACAAATCGTATTAAAAAGCAAGTTGTGGCATACTGATACACATGTTTGCCGTGGCTATCATCGCCGTTTCCACCTTTTTGCAGGAAGTGTCCGACTCGCTGGGCAAGGGGGCGGTCCGCCGCCACCTGACGACTGCCTACGGGCTGGCGTTTTTGGGCCAGTTCTGGAGTACGGTCTTTTTGATTGGCACTATGGCGCTCGGGGCGGAGTTTGTCTTTAGTGTGGAATCGTTGCCGACGTTCCTGCTGCGCCTTGGTCTGGCCGTCGGCACGGCACTGGTAGGCGCCATGGCGGTCATCACGGCCGACCGCAGCACGGTCGGTTTTCTGCGCTCGCTGACCATCCCGATGCTGTTGGGCGTGGATATCTTCCTGGGCTACGCCATGAGCGGCTGGCAGATCGCCGGTGTCTTTCTGATGTTCGTCGGCCTGGCCTGGGGCTTCCGCGGCAATCCGCGCAGTAAGAACGGTGCCAAGCTGGTGCTGATGAGTGCGGTGCTGGGCGTCATTACGGCGTCGCTGTATAAGTGGAATATCACGCATTACAACTCGGTGGTGGGCGAACAGGTGGTGCTGCACGGCTGCCTGTTGCTGCTGTTCTTTGTACTGACGACCCGTCAGTCCGGACTGCCGCTGCATATGCTGGTCAAGCCGTGGACGGGCAGCCAATCAATGGCGAACGGGCTAAGTTCGACGGTGGAAAGCTTTGCGTATGTGTATGCGCCGGCGTCGGTCATCATTGCGCTTAAGCGCAGCTTCGCGCTGTTCTGGTCAGTGATGTTCGGCAAGCGCTACTTCGGTGAGCAGCGCATCCGGCAGAAGGCGGCGGCCGGGGTTGTGGTGGTGGCGGGGCTGGCATTGTTGGCGTTGCCGTATCTGCAGTTATAGCCGCTTTGTTACAATGAGGCTATGCATACCAACCCCACCATCGAAGCCTATAACCAGTACGCGCACAATTATGATGAAGGGGTGACGACGTTCTGGGATAATTTTCCGCGGACGTTCATCATGGCTTTCGTGGAGCGCACGCCGGGGCGGCGGGTGCTGGATGTCGGCAGTGGCAGCGGTCGTGACGCGGTGCTGCTGCGTGAGCAGGGCCTGGAGGTGGTCTGTCTGGATGGTTCGCAGACGATGATCGATATGACGACCCGGCTTGGTTTTGAGTCGGTGCTGTCAGATTTTGCCTATATTGATTTTCCGGCAGCCTCATTTGACGGCATCTGGGCATATACCTCATTGATTCATATTCCTAAGGCTGAAGCGCAGACTATCATCGGGCGGCTGCACGGCCTGCTGAAGCCGGGTGGCAGTTTCGTGATGGGTGCCATCGAGGGTGAAAGCGAAGGTATGGTGCAACATTCTTCCATGCCCGGCGCCGCCCGCTACTTCAAGCGGTATGGCAAGGAAGAATTGCGCCAGATGATTGAGCCGCTCGGCTTTGAGCTGGTGCATGCCGAGGATTACCAGCCGCACAACAGCGTCTACGTGAATCAACTCTATATAAAGTCTAGTTGAAGGACCCGGTCCGCACCTCGCCATCACGTTTGTACGAAGCGACGATGACGCCCGACGGCGTAACGAGCGAATCAGTCAGCGTATAAGCGGCTGGCACCGTACCTTCGCCGAACAGCCGCTTGCCCTTGCCAAGGGTAATGGGGAAGATCTTCAGCCATAGCTCGTCGGCCAAGTCGCCCCGCAGCAGGGTCTGGATGAGGTTGCTGCTGCCGTGTACCTGCAGGTCGGGGCCGTCCTGGTCCTTGAGGGCCTGGATTTCGCTGGCGACGTCACCGCTGATCTGGACGGTCTTGTCCCAGCTGGTGTCTACGTCGCCGTTGGAGACCACGTACTTGGTGGCTTTGTTGAAAGCGTCAGACGTCTCGTTCTGCTGCTGTGGCCAGTAGCCGGCAAAGATGTCGTAGGTCTTGCGGCCCAAGAGCAGGTCAAAGGGCGGAGTCATCTGCTTGTCCATGACCTGGCCGGCCACGTCGTCGAAGTAAGGCACGGTCCAGCCCTCCAGGTTGAAGCCGCCAGAAGGATCCTCGCCCTTGCCGCCAGGGGCCTGCATGACGCCGTCGAGTGATATGAATGTAAGGATAATCAATTTGCGCATACTCTTATAGTAGCAGTTTGGGGGCTGAATGATAGTCTGTCATACAGCACGGAAGCTACGACGCAGCACCAAGAGCCCAAGCAGTCCACTGAGGACTGAAGCTATAACTATGCTAAGCTTGGCAACCGCCACCAACTGATCGCTCTCGAAGGCCAGCCCGGTGATGAAGATTGAAACGGTAAAGCCGATACCCGCCAGCAGCCCCACGCCGCCGATATGATGCCAATTGACTCCGTTGGGCAGGTGGGCCAGTCCAAAACGCACCATCAGCCAGCTGGCGGCGGTGATGCCCGCGACCTTGCCAATGAAAAGACCGCCGATGATGCCAAGGGCAAGCGGCAGCGCTGCGATATGCTCCAGATTGCCGGCAGAAAGGATGATGCCGGTATTGGCGAACGCAAAGAGTGGGATGACAAAAAGGGTCGAGATGGGAATCAGGAAACGTTCTGTGCGCTCGGCGATGGAAGGGCCGCTCCCGGCCAGCGGCGCGATGACGCCCATGACAATGCCGGCGATGCTGGGGTGGACACCGGAGGCGTTGATTGCCAGCCATATAAGGACGCAGCCCGCAATGTAGAGGGACATGTTCAGCCGCCCAAGCTGACCTAGCAGCAGGATGATAAGGCTGGCTACGGCCGCGATTGCCAGCATCGGCAGGCTGATTCCCGAGCTATAGAAGAGGGCGATGACAAGTACTGCGCCGATATCATCGACAATAGCCAGGGTGAGCAGGAACAGGCGAAGCGATGCTGGTACCCGGCGCCCGAGCAGCGCCAGGACGCCCACGGCAAAGGCGATGTCGGTCGCCATGGGGATGGCCCAGCCGCCCGCCGCTTCGGTGCCGGTATTGAGCGACAGGAAGATCAGGGCTGGTACGACCATGCCGCCGATGGCTGCTGCGAAGGGCAGGGCGGCCGTTTTGAGTTTGCGCAGCTCGCCGCGGAGACATTCGCGCTTGATTTCCAGCCCGACTACCAGAAAGAAGATGGCCATCAGGGCATCGTTGATCCAGTGCCGCAGGTCCTTGTGCAGGACCAGGTTGCCGATACCGGCGCTGGCATCAAGGTGCAGTATCGATTGGTACAGTCCTGCCAGGGGCGAGTTGGCTGCGATCAGTGCCAGGACGGTCGCGCCTATGATGAATTTGCCGCTGATTGCCTCGTCCTTCAGCAGGGTGGTCAGAAGCTGCGGGACCCGCGCCGGATGTAATTTTTTCAGTATCGCTTTTGTATGTTGCACAATAAATATCCAATCAACTTTAACTAGTGCGCCGACCAGACTTCCCAGCTCTCCTTCCTCCATTGTAAATAAATATTTACATATGCACAAAAACATTGCATCATACAGTAGGTGTCAATCTGACAATCGTGCACCACAGCGCACCGACCAAAGGAGAAAACGATGCTGGGCATACCGTCCCGCGCCGAGGCCGTGGAGCAGTACCCGGATTACGCCGAGGCTGTCCGCCGCGATGACCTGGCCTTGCAGTTGCTGGGTCTGCGGCAGATCTTCCTGCGGGTGTCGGCCCACAACCACGTGGCCGAGGCATACCGCGACGCCGGCCTGATTGAACGGTTCATGGCGGCCGGCGAGATTACCCGGATCAACCCCAAGCGGGTGCCGAAACGGGTGGCCGAGCGGCTCAATCCCCGCTGGGTGCTCGAACGGTACGTGGCCGCCATCGGGCGGTACCGCACCGTCCTGCAACAGGCCCGCGACCTGCTGGACGTGCCGACCGTGACCGTCATCCAGACGACGGCGCACCTGCCGCTCGGCGGCCTGTATGACTGCGTCGCCGTCGAAGAGGTGGTGACCGACCAGGTCATCGGTGCCGCCGGCATCTCTGTCGAGCCGGGCCGGGGCAGGGGATGGCAGTACTCGTTCAACCTCTACGAGCTGGCCATGCGGCTGCTTGATGAATTCGAGCAGCAGCTCGGCCTGCAACTGGAGCGGGCACTGACACCTTTCGAGCAGATCGTGGCCATGGTGCGGGTGGCCACCGGCATGGAGGAGGAGGGCAACTTCCAGTTGGTCGACGGGCGGCTTCCCGCACTCTACTCTGCCCGCAGCGGCAGCATGGAGATCGCTGAGGGCCACCCGGTGCAGCAGCTATTCCTGCGGCACGCCGCCCTGACGGCGGAGAGCGACATTGCACTGCGGTTCGACGACCAGTACTTCGCCCTTGGCCGTGGTGCCGGGCGGGGCATGGTGCCGTCCGGGTGTCTGCTGACGGACGAGCAGCGCTTCCACCATCAGCAGCTCGGGCATCGGATGGCGCTCCGGCGGCAGGTCGTCCAGGCGGTGGCCGAAAGCGGCCAGGCTGTCATCCACGGCGTTGCCTACCGGCCGGAAGCCATCGTGATGGAGGACGGCGTGACAAGCGGCTATGCCGCCGATGGCACGGTCCACCAGGAAATCGTCAATCTCCTGGGCGTGCCCGTCCGCCAGCAGGACGGCACGGTCGTGCTGCCCGATGCATGGGCGGAAGAAGAAGTCGAACTGGTCACCGCCTATCTGGACGGTGACGAAGAGGCGGTAGAAGTCCTGCTGTCGGTCTACGACCTCGATGCCTCGTCCGGCCACTCCTCGCGCGGCAAGCGGCTGGCACAGCTGGCGTACGTGACGCGGCCGCGCGACTGACGGCCGTACTGGCAACCCGGGTGGTTGCGCTGGGAGATGTTCCCGGCGCAACCACCCGCTTTTCATGAGAAGCAAATATCAGGAGGCTGGCTGGATAAGGCTGCGCAGCAGCTGCGCGCGGTTGGTGAACATCGATGTGTCGCCGCCAAGCGCCATGATGGCGAATGTCTCGGCAAAGTCCTCGTGGGGCATCTCGGCGGCGAAGCGCGTGGGGGCAAGTGCCTTGTCCTTCTCCTCCAGCCGCCATGTATTGTGCGCAAGCTTGCCGTCTCCGATGACGCGGTGGCGCCAGCCAAGACCTTGTTGGAAATACGAAAAACTATTCGTCCGGCCGTTGATGGCGAACCAGGCGTGGTGCTTTATATCAATACCAAGGCTTACCGCTTCTGCGAGCGTGCCGATGTCCATGGCATGCGCCATCTCGTGCGCCAGGGTAAGATCGAACAGACTGACGCCTGGACGCCCGGTGAAGTAGGGCGCGTAGTCCCCAAGGTCGGGCTTTTTCAGCCTGCGCAGGCCGGCCAGATTGACGCGCACCACGCGCGAATACGGGTTGTATGTGCCGCCCCATTGGAGGGCTTCGCCCATATCGACCAGGTCGATACCCTCCAGCCGCTGCACGATCCGCTCCCGCGTAAAGGCGGCCACGGTATGGCAGGCGCCCTCGATAGCCAGCCGCTCATCAGTGCTCAGCAGCCTGCCCGTGAGGTTACGAATGGTGATGCTGCCGGTATCGCGCTGAAAGGTCAGGGTCTGGCGGACCTTTTCCTGCACAGGAAGATCGCTCAGCCTGACCGGTGCTGATTTCGTAGTCATGGTACCGCTATTATAACGTGAGGCTGCTCAAGCCAAAAGCGCTATAGGCAGGCGGCACTATTTTATATACACTATCAGTATGAAGAAGGGGCAGCGGGGCTTTAGTGCAGTTGAAGGGGTGCTTATTGCTGCCTCGGTCATGGCTGTCGGTGTCATCGGCTGGTCTTTCTACAATAACAGCGCGTTCAAACCAGTGGCAGGCCAGGCGGCAGAGCCCGGTCCGCGCAGCCAGGCCAAGGAGCGCACGGTGCCCGGCCCCGTCGCCGAGCCCGAGCCGACCGTCAAGCACAAGCACAAAGAGACAGGCATTGCTTTTACTTATCCCAAGGACTGGAAGGTGGCCGAGCCGGCCGTCGATAACGGCGCGGTGGTCTACCGTTTTCAGGTTTCCAGGCAGGTCACGGCTGAGACGGCCAAGCAGGACGAAACGAATATCGGGCGCTATAAGCACAATCTCCTGCTCGATTTCGAACTCCTCTCCAGCGGCTTTTATGACGGCTTCGCCAAAGATAACCAGTTCGCGCCTGATGACAACAAGCAGCTGCTGGGCGATATCATCGTGGCGGGCAAACGCCTGAAGCTGGTCGCCTACATGGCGGACGAGAAAATCAGTAGCGTCAATGTCGTCGAGTGCCGCTCGGATGACCTGTGCGACCTGTACGTCAGTTTTGGCCGCGGCAAATATGCGCTCATCAGCATCGGCTCGCTGGTAGGACAGCAGGCCCCGGATGTGACCATAGACCCTGACTCAAAAGAGTACAAGGCACTGCTGCAAGTAGCCGAATCAATCAAACTATAGTTTCAGGCATTCGGCGGTGTCGTGCGGATATGCGCCACCCGCTTGTGCTGCATGCGGCCGTCGTGGTCGACGTCGTATATAAGGATGCTGCCAAACAGCATTTCTATGCCACCGATGCCCTCATCAGAGATATCCTCGATGTATTTCACCAGGGCGCGGATGGCATTGCCGTGCGATACCACTAGTACGTTCTTGCCGGACAGCAGCTCCGGCAGGATGACCTGGCGGTAAAAGGGCACTGCCCGTTCATACACCATCCGCAGGCTCTCGCCGCCCGGCACGGGATAGTCCCAGTCGCGGCGCAGATGCCTAAAGACATCCTCGCCAAGTTTTTCCTTGACCTGCCACTTGTTGAGGCCGGTGTATTCACCGTAGTCGCGTTCGTTAAGGGCGGTGTCGCGCCGGTAGGGCACGTCGAACTGCTGGATGGAATCAAGCATGCCGGACATCGTCTCAAAAGTACGGATCTGCTGTGAAGTGAAGGCGATGTCAAATTGGATATCGCTGACGGCCTGTCCGAGCAGAGCGGCTTCATGGAAGCCTTTCTCACTGAGGTGGACATCCCGCGTGCCCGACCATCTGCCCTCGGCATTCCATTCCGATTCGCCGTGGCGGGCGATGACCAGCTTGCCGGGCCTAGTATCCGGAGCGCTGACAGCGTTGGGTGTTTCGCCGTACCAGAAGCGGATCATGTTATCGGCAGTGGTACGGTTGATGCGTTCCAGTGCCTCGATGGTATTGAAGGCGTTGTGCGGCGTAATGATGACATTGGCAAAGCGCTTCAGTACATCCAGCTGCAAACTTTGGGCGGAGGTCTTGCCGCTGAGCGTATCTTTGTTAAGCACCTGCAGCTCCTTGTCCAGCTTCAGCAACTGTTCGCCTTCCAGCACATCCAGGCCGGCACCGGCAAGGCGTCCGGTGCGCAGGGCATCGATGAGGGCACGGGTGTCTACCAGTTCGTCGCGGGCGGTGTTGATAAGTATCGCGCCAGACTTGGCTTTGGAAAGGAAGGCGTCATTAATGAGGTGATGGTTGTCGCCGGTGTACGGGCTGTGCAGGCTGATGATGTCGCTGCGCCCGGCCAATTCGTCCAGGCTGACCAGCTCGACACTCAACTCCCGGGCAGCTGTCTCATCGGGGTAAGGGTCGTAGACCAGCACTTCCATGCCGAAAGCTCGGGCGATGCCGGCCACATGCCGCCCGATCCGTCCCATGCCGATGATGCCCATGGTCTTACCGGCCAGGTCGGTGCCCATGATGGCAGCCTGGTCATATGTGGCGGCCTGGACGGCCTGGGTCGTCGCCTGCAGTTTGCGTGTCAGGCTGAGCAGTAAGGCGAACGTGTATTCGGCCACGGTCCGCTCGCCGTAGCTGGGGACGTTGACGACGGTGATGCCATGCTCGCGTGCTGCCGCCATATCGATGTTGTTGTAGCCGGTCGAACGGCAGGCAATCAGCCGCAAGCGGGGCAGCCGCTCGATGATCTCCCGCGTGACGGTGCTGCCGATGAATACCGAGATGATTTCTGACTCGGGGTGCAGATTATCAAGGGCAATCTGATCCCGGCAGTATGTCCAGTAATGGTCGGTGGGCTGCAATAAGGCGGTCAGCTGATGTTCGTCCAGCGGCGTCGCGTCATAAATAGAGATATAAGCCATGCATAAGCATTATACGGGCTGGAGGCCGTCCGGCTCAAGGGCCGCGCCCCGTCTGTTATGATTGAGTCATATGTAAGGAATATCAATGAAATCTCGCGTCCTGTCCCTGCTTGACGAACTTGCCGTACCATACCGCTGGGTCGACCACCCCGCGGTATTCACCGTGGCCGAATCACAGGCCGTCCTTGACGAGCACCTGCCTGTCAAGAACCTGTTGCTCTGCGAGCAGAACGGGCCGCGCCGGATACTGGTAGTGATGGCCGGCGAGCGGCGGCTGGACCTGAAGGCACTGCGCGGACAGCTAGACAGTAAGAAGCTGCAGTTCGCCAAGCCGGAGCTGCTGTTGGCGTCGCTTGGCGTGACACCGGGTTCCGTCTCGTTGTTCAGCTTGCTGCATGAGGGGGCCGGCGAGGTGGAACTGGTGGTCGACGAACGGCTGGTAGTGCACGAGGGTGAGGTGGGCTTCCATCCCAGTGACAACACTGCTACTATCTTTTTCCCGGCGGCCAAGTTGCGGCGGGTGGCCGAGGCGCTACGACAGAGGGTCCGATTTATCAGTTTGTAGACAGGCGTCGTGGCATTGTTATTTCACGTGAAACATTTTATGATACTGTGCAGCCCATCCTAACGACAGAAATGAGGCACGGTGGTGTTATTCGGACCGGCCAGCCCGACATGGCGGTCACGCGGCGCGGTAGCCGCCGCACTTCTGGTAGTGCTGATGCTGGTGGCCGGCCTCGTGCTGGCCAGCCGGACATCACCGTTCGACGACAGGGACAACCGCACCAGTACCGGTGCAATGCGCACGGATGTGCGGTACGAGGGTCATGAAAGCATCATCCTCAATGGCAGCACGCCGATCGCCGACCGGAAGCTCCTGGTGTCACTGGTGACCACAAGGTGGCAGGAAGGCCCGCCGGAGCATACTCTCGACGGTTTCATCGGCAAGACGGCGCCAAGCCGGCCGATCATCGTCGATACCGGGTCGCAGCCAGCGGTCCGGCTGCAACTGCCGTTGGAACAGCGGGCCATCGAGGATATCGCCGGCCGTTTTGCAGCCGCGCCCACCAGCGAGCTGATCCCCGGTGTCAACATCATGCCGGGCAGCTTCAGTATGCTGGCGGCGGCGAACGCCGACGATTTGGTGGCGGGGCGCTTCGACGCTGACGCACTCAGCGGACACCTGTACGAGCACCCGCTGCTTTACCTGGAGCGCGGCGACGAACTGCGGGCGGTGCTGGTGACGACGGCCGCCGACGTCTCGCCGGAGCAGGCAGAGGGGTGCCGCAGCAAGTACGGCGCCCAGCCCGGCCAGTACTTTTGGACGCCGCGGGGCCTGATGAGGTACGAGCGGGTTGAGGGGTCGTACGTCGCCGAAGACACGCAGTACCGCACCTGGACGGCCCGGCCGATCAGCCAATCCTGCACCTGGAGTACGCTGAAGGGCAACTGCCTGCACAAGGCCGCACCGCGCCCGGGCGAGTCGCAACTGCTGGGCCAGGCGGCGGCCATCGCCGTGCTGCCGTCAGCGATGCTGCAACTCGACCGGGAGAAGCCGGGCGGCGGCGGAGCGCGTGACATCCGCACCGTGCCGACGGTGACGGGAGCGGGCGGGCAGGTGGCCGAGTATATCGCCCTGGGCTATAGCTCCGGCGTCAACCCGTCCAGTCCGACATCCTTCGCCGAGCTCATGTTCCGGCAGATGCGGTCGGGCGGCAGCGTGTTCGGCGTGGATACGCTGGTCAAGCTGCCGACGGTGGAGATGGCGTAGTGCGGCGCCAAAAGCCGGGAGGCGGGTGGTGTGCGCACCGTCCGCCTCCCGGCGTTATTTATTCAAACGTATTGCAGCTGGTCGGCGCGCCGCTGTCGTAGCCGCGGTTGAACCAGGTGGCCCGCTGCTCTGATGAGCCATGCGTCCAGGTCTCCGGGCTGACCTGTCCTTGCGTTTTTTGCTGGATGCGGTCGTCGCCGACGGCTTCGGCGGCATCGATGGCTTCGCGGATTTCGCCCGGCTCAAGCACGCCGGCCTTGGCGACCGAACGGCTCCAGATGCCGGCAAAACAATCCGCTTGCAGCTCCAGGCGGACTGACTGCTCATTGCTGTTACCGGCGGCCTGCACCTCCTGCATGACGCCCAGTTGCTGCTGCACATGATGGCCAACCTCATGGGCGATGACATACGCTTCGGCCACATCACCGCCGCTAGCGCCGAAGCGGTTTTTTAATTCGTCAAAGAACGTCTCGTCAAGGTATATGGTCTGGTCCGCAGGGCAGTAATGCGGCCCGACGGCCGAGGTGGCGGCGCCGCACCCGGATGAGGTGGCGCCGCGGAAGAGCACGAGGCGCGGCTCCTGGTACGACAAGTTATTACGGCTGAATATACCGTTCCACAACTCATTGTTTGATCCAAGCACCTTGGTGGCGAATGTTTCATAACTGTCCTCACCGGCAAACTCGCCGGATTCAGCCTGCTGGCTTTGGCCTGGCACGGTCTGCAGCTGCTCCAGGGCATTCTGTACCACCGCCGGGTCGCCGCCCAGCAGGCTGACGGCGAGCGAGATGATGATTCCCAGTGCGCCCAGGCCGCCACCAATAAGGCCGGGACCCAGGCTGCGCCGATCCTCAACGTTGCCCCGACTGGTTATCTTATCCCAATAGGCCATGTCTTTTCTCCACGTTTACTGGCCTCATAGTACCTGCAGCCTTGCGATACAGTATGTAAGAATTCATATAGTGTCATGAGCGCGCCGGCGGTGTGTCCATAGCCGCCACAGCAGACTGCCGGCAATGGCGATGCCGATACAGGCGGTGATGGCACTGGCGGTGTTGTTGATCAGGTTCTGGATTTCATCGTAGCGGTTGGCCGCCAGGTAGCCGATGGTCGCCAGCAGGAGCACGTCGATGGCGCTGCCGAGGATAGTCAGTCCGGCAAACGCACCGAGCGGCATACGCCGGAACCCGGCCGGCACCGACACCGCCGTCCTGATGCCCGGAATGAAACGGCCGAAAAAGACGGTCATACCGGCGTGGCGGTCGAACCAGCGGCCGGCCCGTTCGATGTTGCTACGGGTCAGGCCAAGCCATTTGCCGCGGGTGTCGATGAAGCGGTAGACGGTCTCCTGGCTGGCCTGGCGCGCCAACAGATAGACGGCGATTGATCCGGCGGACGTGCCGATGGTGCCGGCCACGACCGCCGCCGGCAGCGACAGATGTCCGAACGAGGCCGCCGAACCGACGAACGGCATGATTGATTCGGAAGGGAAGAGGGCCATGACAATGGTGATGCCAAGGTATTTGAGTGAAATGATAAGTTCGACGGCGTATTCGTACATGCAAGGGTATTCCACCTACCAGTATAGCGCGAAAGCCGGCGTGGCAGTTATGCCGTCCCGCCGCAAGGTTTCTGCTATCATGTGGGTATGATTTCCCACAAAAAGAAAACAGCAAGCAAGACTCCACACAAGACAGCCGGCGGAGCATTTCCCGCCCGGGAGCTGCTCGTCGGTATCGCTGCCATCCTGGTCGTGTCGGCTGCGGCTATGGCATATGCCATCGGTCAGGCGCAGGATCAGACGGAACCGGCCGGCGAAGCGATCATCGATGTCGGCAACGGCCAGACGCATGACGGCAGCCAATCCGTCAAGAAGCCGGCAGACGGCGACCTGACCCAGTTGAGTCAGGTCTCGATGGACATAAAGGATGACGGCTACAGCTTGCCGGACATCACCATCAAGCAGGGTACTACCGTCACCTGGACCAACGTCGGCACGCCAGGCCATAACGTCATGCAGGAGCACGGCGGCGATGGCCATGCCCACGATGCGCCAGTGCTCAGTGAAGTCCGGCCCTATATCCTTGCCGGCGCGGCACTGGGCAAGGGCGAGACGTACAGCTTCACCTTTGAAGAGACGGGGACATTCCGCTACCACTCCGCGGATAACCACGCGCTGCAGGGCGTGGTGACGGTCGTCGAATAGCTATCGGCAGTATGAAAAAACAGCTCTGGGATATCCTAGAGCTGTTTCAGTTCCGCCAGCAGGTCGATGGCGCCGCCGGTCTGGTGCCGGCGCAGGAAGGCATCGATCTCGGCCTCGGCCCGGCGCTCGGCATTGCTGCGGTAGCGGAAGATGGTCTTTTTGGTCTGATGCTTTTTCATAATCACTATTAAACACGTTTGCGGCGCCCGTGCCAGTGAATTTTCTTACCATAGCCTGCTGACGTGATAGAATAGGGGAAGATTATCAGACACAAACATGCATATGAATATCGCTGAAAAGGGCATCAGTATACGGCGGCACGGGGCAGGCTTCACCATTGTGGAGCTGCTTATCGTCATCGTCATTATCGGTATCCTGGCAGTCATCGCCATCGGCGCCTTCAGCCGCGCCCAGGATCAGGCGCGTACCGCCACCATCCAGTCCGACCTTAAATCCGCCGCCAAGCAGCTGGAGCAGGCTAAAGCCGACACCGGTAATTATCCTGCCACCGGCAGCGGCTTGCCCGCCAGCCCCAACACTACGTACCAGTACACCTACAACGCCGGCAGTGACACCTATTGCCTGACGGGCCTGAACGGTTCATCGGTCTACCGGGTCAGTAGCGAGAACCGCAGCCCGGTCAGTGGGAACTGTGCCGTGCCGTTGACCAATCTGGTAGCCAACCCGAGCTATAGCGTCAACTCGACCAACTGGACGACCGGTGGCTATGGCACTGGCGGCGTGGGATCCACGGTCCGGACGGCAGGTATCGGGCCGACCGGGGGCTATGCCATGCGCAGCACCTGGACGACGGCTTCGACCGCCGCCGGCCACTCCAGCGGCGTGACGACTAACACGGCTCTTACCAACGGTGCAGTCTATACGGCGTCGTGTTATGTACGGTCCAATCAGGCTATCACGTCGGCCATGGTTCGGACGCAGGCGGGCTCCTCTACCTACGATTCGCCCGCCGCGACGCTAGTGCCCAACTCATACGCCCGCCTCTCGCATACCTTTACCGTCAACTCGGCCAACACATCGTTCACCGTCTCCGGCCGCATCAACAACCTGGCAGGCACCAGCGACGGCCTGACCTTCGACGTCTCCAACTGCATGCTCACCGCCGGCCCTACACTATACACCTATGCCGACGGCGATTCGCCCGGCTGGACATGGAGCGGTACGGCGGGCGGCTCGGCTTCGAGCGGGCCCTCACTCTGATGGCCAAGACCCTGAGCGATACCCGTGTCGTCGGCACTTCTTTGCTCGTCAGTATCTCTGATGTCGTCCTTAACCTGTTGGTGGCTGCGGCCACCGGCAGTACGGTGCTGATATCCCAGGCACTCCAAGGGCTTTCCGATCTGCTGACCGGCGGCCTGTTGCTGCTCGGTGTCAAGCGCTCCAAGCGGGCGGCCGACCGGGCGCATCAGTTCGGTTATGGCCGCGAAGTCTTCTTTTGGGTGCTGATGGCCGGCGTGCTGATGTTCTTGGGCACCGGCGGGCTTTCGGTGTACTTCGGGGTGCGGCAGTTTATCGATCCGGCACCGATTTATAACGTAGCACTGGCCTTCATCATGCTGACCCTCGGCCTGGTATCCAATTTCTATTCCTTCAGCCTGAGTGTCCGGCGTTTACACCAGACCAACACCCATTCCGGCTGGTGGTGGCAGCTGCGCCATTCCAGCATCGTCGAAACCAAGGCGACGCTGCTCATCGACTTCTTGGGCACTGTGGCCGCGCTACTGGGTCTGTTGGCCATGACCTGCTACCTTGCCACGGGCGATTCGCGGTTGGACGGGCTGGGCAGTATCGCCATCGGCCTGGTGATGATGGTGGCCTCGTTCTATCTCATCCGTGATGTCCGCGACCTGATCGTCGGCCGTTCCGTCGACCCGATGCTGGCCGGACGCATCATCGGCACCGTCGAGTCGGTCAGCGGCGTGCACTCGGTGCTGGACTTGCGGACGATGTATCTGGGCTCAGGCAAGCTGCTGATCATCCTGGAAGTCCACATCCATGATGGCCTGAGCACGGATCAGATTGAAAAAATCATGGACGATGTCAAGCGCCAGGTCCGGGATGAGATTCCCGAGGCGCATCATATCCAAGTTGAAGTAGAGACGCCGGACAGTGAATTATATAAGTGATATAGCATACTTCTTATGTTTTGTCAAGGGGTTTAGCTTACACCCGAGCCTGCTACAATAATGCCAATGAGTCATCCGCATCACCATCAAGCACTGCGCAGGCGGCGCACTGCCCGGCGGGCCAAGAAGACTGCGTCCGGGCGGGGATTGGCGCTGCTTGATAAGGCCATTATCGTGCTGGGCCTGCTTAATACTGTCGCGACGTTGCCGCAGGTGCTGCAGATCTGGATCGGGCGGGATGCCAGCGGCGTGTCGTTATTTTCGTGGGCATATTACGTCGTGTTTGCGGTACTGCTGCTGATATATGGCATCGCCCACCGCGAGAAACCGATCATCGTCACGTATTCCGGTGGTGTCGTCTGCTATTCATTAATCGTCGTCGGTATCGTATTGTATAGCTAAGTAAAGCGGGTTCGGTGGGCGCCTGAAAGGGAGGCCATATGAACAGATTGCCGGTATGGAGTGAGCGTGAGCGGCCGACGACGGTTCTTATTGACCACCCCGAGGATGGGCGGGACATCTACACTTTGCCGCCGGGGGATGAGGAAAAGCATCCTGACTATCTGGCGTGGGTCAATGGGCACCGGCAACATCTACAGGGGCTGTTTGCTGCTATTCATCCGCAGACAGCCGAGCGGCTGGCGGCACGCGGCATCGAGCTAAGCGATGTCAATGATACGGTGGCTGACATTACCGGCCGGCTGCCGTATCCGGAGCGCCGCATCATCACTGCATCTGACGCGCGTGGTAACGGCTATTACCGTGAGGCGGCGGCACAGGGCTTTTATGACCTTAATATGAAAGAGGGTGACTGGGAGGCATACGCCCAATTCCAGCACGTACTGCAGTTTATCCGCCTGCGGGGTGGCTATATCAACCGGGCGCCAGTGCCGGATGTGGTTGATACGGTGGCGAACATGCTTGGCCGTGCGGCGCTGTGCACGCATGTGTACACGCACATCGACTACACAGGCGAGCGGCCGGCGGTATATAACTGGAACGGCTATGCCTGGCGGTATGATGATGAGTATGTGGGCCAGTGGATAGAAAATGCCTCGGCGGCCAAGGTGGCGGCGGTAACGCGGGCGCGGCTTGGCGTCGGTGGCGGGCGGGTAGACCTGGGGGAGTCCCTGGCGGCACCGTACCAGGAGCGGCGGGGCTTCGGGGCGGGGGCTGTCGGCGCAATGACGCTCGATGTACTGAATACGGCCGGCGGTCACGGTAGCTCGGCTGGTCTTTATGAGCCGATCTGGCGCTTCATGGCGAGTGGACAGGATGAGGGGCACCGGGATGAATTGGCGGTCATGGTGGCACAGGCGACTGATCTGGCCATGAGCTTGGAGGAGCTGGAATCACAGATTGAGACAGTGGATGGCCTGCCGCTGGAGTTTTTGGAACGCGTGGAAGAAGTCTGCGGCGTTGAAGCAAGCCGGCGCCCGTCAGGGGCGGTGCGCCAGCTGGGGGTGTACTGATGGTGAGGGCCGGGGTCGAAGGGCGGCTGCTGCAGGCGCTCTCGTTGCCGAATGAGCATGACCGGCTGATTCCGCGGCATGGCTTGCCGGCAGATACTGATTACGCGCGCCGGATCGTGGCAAGTTTCGCGCTGTTCACCGTCATGGCGGCCCGCGAGACAGCTGGTCACAGTGCCGCATCCTACCGTAAGTTTGATGTCGGGGCGGAGAGGTCCCGGGCGTCAGTTTCCAACTGGGGCGGGAAGCGGCAGCGTGGGATGCAACGGTTGTTCCGTATCTTTCAGCGCACTATATGCACCCTCAGGTCTATGATGGAGAATCTATCCCTGATTCATCCGTGCCGTCCTCATCATCTTCGTAGCGATCAGTGTTGAGTGGCGTGCTGTCGTCCGCCTGCGGGTTATCGGTATCAAACTCACCACTGACGGGCAGGTGGCCATCGGCGTGCGGGTTGGATGCGGTATCGTCATCTGTCATGAACATACTCCTTTTTAATGGTTACTTACCGGTCATGGGGTGTGTACGGTGCTGCCGCCAAAGCATCAGCCCGGCACCGGCCAACGCTACCAGGCCTGCCGTCGCGACGCCGACCATCTTATTGAGCTGGTCGGCCCGGATGCGCCGGTCGCGCCAGCCGCCAGCAACGCCCGTGTTGCCGATGAGCGGGGCAAAGAGGTTGCCGGCGGTCTTGTCTTCGGCATGTTCGCCAAGGTGGTCGCGGTCGTAAAAGGCGGCCATCTTCTGCTCGTAACGGCCAGGCATCAGGGCGTACTCCAATGCCATCAGTTTGCCGGCAGGGCCGATGATGGCTTCGCGCCTGGGGTGCTTGGCCAGCTTGACGATGTGTTTGGCCACATACCCCGCATCGTAGACCGGTTCCAATGCTACGACTTCGCGGTCGGTGTGGTTGGCGGCGTTCTGGAATAGGTTAGTATCGACCGAGGCCGGCATGACGGTGGTGACATGGATCGCATCAGCCAATCCGTCCAGCTGCAGTTCCATGCGCAAACTGGCCGAGAGGCCGCGGATGGCGTATTTACTGGCCACATAAGCGCTGGTGTAGGGCTGGGGTGCCTGGGCGGTGACCGAGCTGACGTTGATCAGGGTGCCATGCCCCTGGTGCTTGAACTGTTTGATAGCGGTACGGGCGCCATGGATGTAGCCAAAGAGATTGGTCTCGATGACCCGGCGGTACTCGTCGGACGGGGCGGTCTCGAATTTGGCAAAAAGCGAGACGGCGGCGTTGTTGACCCAGATGTCGATATGGCCAAAGGCCCGGATGGCCATTTCGGCCGCTTTCTGCACGGCGGTCTCGTCGGTGACGTCGGCGACGGCGATGACGGCACGGACGCCCTGCTCCTCGCACTCTTTAGCAATGGCGTGCAGCTCGGCCTGGCGCCGGGCCAGCAGCGCCACGTCGTATCCCTGGCGTGCAAATTCCAGCGCCGTCGCCCGGCCGATGCCGCTGGTGGCGCCGGTGATGAGGGCTACCCTGTCCGGGCGTTCCCGGGGCACGGTGTCCTGGGCATGTTCTGTGATGGTGTCTTTCTGAGCCATATGCGACCTCCTCTGATTATTTACGTATCCTGACCGGCTCGACGTCGAACCGCAGCCGCTGGACCTCCAATGCCGGTGGCAGCGGCCTGGCGGGTGCTAGCCGGTAAGCATGCTGTAGATTGAAGTGATGCGTCTCGAGCAGATTGCCCAGCATGGCACTGGCCAGTAGTAGAATCAGCTGTTTATCGGGGCTGTCAACGGGTTCTGCCGTGAATGTTGCCAGCTGCCAGCGGCTGGCAGGCCGGCGGTGCAGCCAGCGTTCAGGGGCGAAGCGGGCGTCACGCGCCGCTGAGGCGGCGGTGTGTATATCGAGCGGCAGGGGCGTGGTCGGCCAAAGCCGCATGGTCTCGACGACGCAGGCCTTGATGAAGGAGAGGGCGGTGCGGCCCGTACGGTCGGCGGCCAGTTCCTGGCGGGCGTCGGCCGCATGCGCCGGGTGGGTCGACAACAGGGCAAGGGTGCGGTAGACGGTGACGCCGACCGGGTCGAACGAGGCCAGCCACTCTGGTGAGTGGTCATGGGTGGCAGAAGCACTACCTGACCGCTGAACGGCCATGAACCGTGCCAAGCTGCCTGGTTCGGCCTGTTGCAGGTAGAGCTGGATGCGTTGCTGCAGCTGCTGATGGCTGTCCTTGCGGCGTAAAAGCACCATCAGGCGGCTGGTGCGGCTGCGCAGTCGCGATAGCGTGTCAGAGATCTCGTGGTTATCCCGGGCGGACTGGCCGAATGCCACGCGACGCATCATGCGGTCCCAGCTTTCAGAAAAATCATCCCAGCCCAGTTCGCCACGCCGTTCGACCCGGCCTAAAAGTCCGGTGGCCTCCTCGCGGACGGCGGGAAGCAGCGTCCGGGCCAGATGATGGCTGGGGTTGTGCATGGTCCAGCGCAATAACGCAAGGGCCGGCACGACGGCTGTGCGACGGAATGGCAGACGTAAAGAGCGCCGGTACATAGCCAGGCGCTCCAAGCTGAGGCGTTCGGTAATCGCTACCGCTCCCAGTGTCCGTTTCAGTGCTGGTAGGTGGTGAGTGGCCTGCTGTGCCATGGATACTCCTCGTTAAAGCCTCTCATCTCAATATAGGCGGGCAGCAGTTGCCCGGCAGTAAAAATTTTCACGCAGGGCGCCGATGGACCACCGGCAGCGTATAAGAAAAAGGACCGCCAGGGGGTGCGGTCCTTTTTATAGGGTGTAGGGTCAGAGCGACAAGTTGTAAGATAAACTGCTAAGTGTTATCGCTGCCGCGGTGGCTATTCTTGCCACCCTTGGCCTTGGCGGCGGTCGGCTGGTTCTTGCCGCCCTTGGCACCGGCGGCAGCGGCCTTCTTGCGGTCGTTGGCAAAATTAGCCGGGTTATTTTCCTTGCCTTGAGCGTGTCCGCCCATGCTTGCAATCTCTTTCTGCCGTTTTTCGTCCATGGATGCAAAACCTCTGTCTGATGTAGCCATATCATGACCTCCTTAATCGTTAGTTTGCATGGACTATAGTAGCCATTCTGCCGGGCTGTCACTATAAGATATCTAATCGCTTATGTGTAATGCCGAGCCGCAGCCTGGTAGTGAGAAAAATTATTGCCGGGTCAGCTTCCAGCTGTCAGGCTGGGGGCAGATAAGAGGTATCACACATATGTCCATGAACGCCCAGGTATATCATAAAGTTTCTACCGACGCACTGACGTCCATATTCAAAGAGGGGCTGCAGCACGGCAGTAAGGGCGAGCACAGCCATGAAGACCACGCCGAGAAGACCAATGCCTATCTTGATGAGCGCATGCCGGTCGAGTTTAAGGACACCGGCCTGAGCCGCCGCGATAATCTGTACTGCTACCTGTTGCTGGACGGCCACGTGTCCGATGTGGAAACCGGCGCGGCAGTACCCACTGACACTTGGCGGCCGGAAGAGGGCAAGGCCGTTCTAAGACTCGACATCGATCCGACCGCTGCCTATGTCGGTGATCTTGATGTCTACGACGGTCTGGCCGAAGCCATCGAGGCCGGCCGCCCGGAGGCGGAGCTCGAAGCCCAGGCGCACTGGTACTGGCAGACCGTCCTGCGGCTCGACAAGATCCTCAAATATTACGAACTGGCTGATCGCGGGCTACAGGTCATGCCCGGTGCTCTGCCCGGTCTGCCGCGGCTACTGGGGCGCGTCGAGGTGTTGCTGACCCGGAGCGTGCCGCCAGAGTGTATCCAGCGGGTCTAGCCGGCTTCCTGGCGGTGTGGTACCGTAAGGGAAAGTATTAACACACAAACACAACACAGCATGGAATTCCAGCAGGATCAGAAGAACCTTTCATCGTTATGGTGGTACATACCGCTCTGGGGGTTCTTCGTATATATGTTCATCAGCATCCTGTCCTTCGGCCCACAGGGAACGGACAACATCGCCGTCAATGTGATGCAGACTATCGATTTCGGTATCCACGAGACCTCACACCTGGCGGTCGGCTTCTTTCCGCCCATCATCGTGGCGCTGGCGGGGTCGATGGGGGAAATCATGGTCGGTGGTCTGATGACCTTTGCCGGTTTTCACAGCAAGAACCGCTTTGCCGGTATCTTCGGCATGCTCTGGTTGATGCTGGCCTGTCATTCTGTCGGCACCTATATCGCTGACGCACGGGCACAGCAGTTGCAGCTGGTCGGCCCAGGCGCCGACCCTAAGCACGATTGGCATTTCATTCTGGAGCAGTGGAACATGCTGCCGGCCGACACGGCCATCGGCGCATCCGTCCGTGGCCTCGGCAGCCTAATTGGGCTGGCTGGCCTGTTGCTTGGACTCTGGATCATCATTCAGATGGTCAGACGGGCCTTCGCGGCAACGGCATCAGAAGAGGAGGCGGCAGCCAATGCTGCGCTTGACCCGAAGAAAGACATCAATCCGTATATCTACCAGCCGCAGTCTCAGCGCAAACAGCTGCCAGGCCTGTTCGACTACGCCGATAAGGCCGAACAGCAGCCCGTTGACGCCGCGCATGGAGAGCGGAAATGACATCGCTTAGCTAATGCGGCCAGCCCGGTCAACCTTGTGATGATAGCCCTCACCGACGCGGCCGCCGGCGATGGCTGCCATCAAGGTCAGCAGCAGCGTGACAATCAAGGCTAGGATGCCACCGTCGGAATAGGTGACGCCGTTGACCGGGATGTTGGGGAGATTAATCTGCTGCAACAGGTTGTACTGGGCGCCCAGGACGGTGCCAAGCAGCGCGGAGGCTATGATAGCCAACAGCCCGATGACCCAGACGCCGGCCCCTTGCCGCCCACCGTCAAAGCGTGACATGCGGCCAGCCACATAACCGCCGGCAAAGTACGCCAACGTCAAGGCCAGGGCGAGCAGGATGCCGCCTACCAGCCCGATGGTCTGAACCGCTTCGGGTTGCTGACCCAGATCCTCGATGGCGGTGTTCGTGGTCAGCGCGATGACCGTGCCGCCAGCCGAGATCAGTGCCAGTAGCAGTACTGAAATAGCCACGGCCACCAGCCAGCCGTAAAAGGCGGCGCCACCGTTAAAGCCGCCGAACTGAGCTCGTTGCTGCGTCTCGTCCACTGTCTGGGTCCGGATGCGGTGGTTCGGGCGGGCCGGCCGTTTGTGGGTCCGTTCGCCATCGTGTGCATCCCTGTCGTGATCGTGCTGTCGTTC
Source organism: Candidatus Saccharibacteria bacterium (assembly GCA_016789455.1). Taxonomy (NCBI): domain Bacteria; phylum Candidatus Saccharimonadota; species Candidatus Saccharimonadota bacterium. The sequence goes on from JAEUQU010000002.1 coordinate 91,085, forward strand.
GTCTGCCATGCCTACTCCTTCTGTCGTATTAGCGGTACTGCCGGGCGGCAGGCCGATGTACGTCTTAGTGTAGGCGGAAGCGCGCGGTACTTCAGTAAAAAATTTTACAACATAAGACGTACGTGACGCAGCCGTTTGAGGGTCAGAGGTTGTCGCGCACCAGCGTGATGACATCGTTGGGAGTCAGTGATGCCTTGAGTTTGTAGCCGTGGATGCCCAGCTCCATGACTTCTGATATTTCCTCGCCGCTGGACAGATTGCTCAGCACAAAGACCTTTGTGCCGGGCGCGGTCTTGGGTAGGTTGGCAGATTTTAGAAAGCCGACACCATCCAGCACGGGCATCATCAGGTCGAGCAATATGAGGTCGTAGGGTGGTGCGGAACGCTGTACCTTATCGAGCGCCTCCTGTCCGTTGGCAGCCGTATCGACATTGAACTTCTCGGCCATCAGCGCGATAGTGAAAGCTTCGCGCAACATGGCTTCATCTTCAACCAGCAGGATGCGGCTCATCGGACTGCGCCTTTCTTTTGCGGGTGCAGCGGCAGGCGTACCTCGAACGTCGAGCCGGCTTGTGGTGCCGATTCAACGCTGATAGTACCGCCATGCAGCTTGATGATCTCGGCCGCCCAGTACAGACCCAGGCCGCTGCCGCCGACACTGTCACTCAGGGCATTGGGGATGCGCGAGAACTTCTCGTAGAGCTTGGGCATGTCATCAGCATGGATGCCGACCCCGGAATCAGCTATGGTAATCACCACGAAGTCATCCTGTCTGGCCAGCGTGACATGGATCTTACCGCCGTCGGGCGTGTATTTACTGGCGTTGTCTATCAGGTTCTCCAGCACCATCCGCAGCCGCAGCGGGTCGACGGCGGCTTCTATGACGCCGGCATGTTTCTCGTAAGTCAGGGTCTGGCAGCGGCGTTTGAAGGTGTCGACGGTCTCGTCTATGACGTCGCCCACCAGGCTATCAATATCACTGGTCTCATGGCGCAGCACTACTTTGCCCGCATCGAGCTGGGCGGTGTGCAGCAGGCTGTTGACCATGTCGATCTGGCGGTCGTTGCTGTCGTAGGCTTTCTGAATGTAGTCGAACTGCTGCTCGGTCAGCGGGCCGGCGTAGCCCTGTAGGAGCAATCCTAAAAACTGCTTGACGCCGGTCGCGGGTGTCCGCAGCTGGTGTGACGCCAGCGAGACGAACTCATCTTTAATGGTATTAAGACGCTCCAGCTCGGCACGCTGTGCCTCCAATTTGTGGTTGGCGCGGAGTAGGCGGTCGGCCTGCTGCTTGCGGTCGGTGACGTCACGGGTCACCTTGGCAAAACCGACGTGCTTGCCATCGGCATCAAACAGGGCGGTGATGACGACGTTGGCCCAGAAGCGGCTGCCATCCTTGCGGACGCGCCAGTCCTCGTCCTCGATACGGCCATGCTTGATGGCATCGACAAGTTCACGGGCCGGCTTGCCGGCGTCAAGGTCTTTCTTGGGGTAAAAAATAGAGAAATGCTGTCCGAGAATATCCGTCTTGGTGTATCCCTTGAGATTCTGGGCGCCGATATTCCAGCTGATGATATGGCCGGTGGAGTCAAGCAGGAAGATGGCGTAATCACGGACACTCTCAACCAGCAGCCGGTAGCGTTCGGCTTCCAGGGCGGCTTTGACGGTGGGTCGAGGGGTTGATTTATCGGGTACTGCCATACACTTTCTTTGCTGCCCTTATTAAAGCAGAAGGGGCAGCCGATTGATACGGCAGCAGGACAAATTGCACCATACGGCGGCGTTTACGGTGCGTACTGATAGATAGAAACCCAGTCGACCAGCAGATTGCCATCGTTGTTGCCAAAGCCACGGGTGTCGGCCTGCAGCTGCCAGCGCATCGGGGTCTGCGGTACCCACTTGGTACTTTCCAGGACGACGGTATCGTCGAGCAGGAAGGTCATCTTCTCCGGTGTCCATTCGATGGTGTAGGTGTGCCACTCCGTGAAGCGGGCACCGACCTCGCGGACCTGTTCCTGACAGTCATAGCACGAGCCCTCGCCGGCATAGTGGTGGAAGCCGCTGACCGTGCCGTCAAGGTAGCCTTCGGGAAAGTCGGCTTCGCCATCGGCCGGCCACCGTTCGGATTGCGGCCAGAGGACGCCGGCGAAGTAATATTCACGCAGGTGCGGGTTGTCAACCTTGAGCCGGACGGAATAGCGACCGTACAGCTGGTGTTGATCCATCAATGCCGGGTTGATGATAGGCGACGGGTTGGCGCCTGCCGGCTGCCCGTCGACAGTATGCAGATGGAAGCGCAGCAGGCCGTTCTTAACGCTCAGGACCTGGTCGGCCCGATAGGGACGCTTGCCGTAGAGATCGTTGGCACACATCGGGCTGGAGCGCCACTGCTGCCCCTCGGCGCCGGTGTAGGCGACGCGGTAGAAATCACACGGGCTGCCCCAGTCGCCGGGGTCGGTGTCTTTATTGAAGTCGTCAAAGAAGACATGCTTCCATCCGGGCAGGTCGCTCTTCGGTACGGCCTGGCCGGAAGGGTTATTGACCTTCGGAGCCGGCGCGGGCGCAGGAGCTGCCGCTGGTTGTTTGACCTGCTGCTGAGCGCCCGGCGCGACAGTCTCGGTCACGGCGACGGGAAGATCCCATTTCTGTTTCTGGGTAGTGTTGCAGGTGGAGGTGTGGACGGGGTTGCCGTTGGTGGCCAGTCCGTTGCGGTTCTCGAGGCATAGCCGGGTGGCGACGTTGACGATAGTGCCGTTCGTCTTTGTCATCCACTGCTGGGAGGCGGCGGCGGTGCACTCGGCAACGACGGCCGGTGTGTTAGAGGTCCGTTCACCGTCGCGAGGCATCAGGCACTTGTCCTGGACGCGGATAGTGCCATCACCGGGCAATGACCACTGTTGGGCGCGGGTGCCGTTGCAGGTGTAGAGCTGAAGGGCGTTGTTGTCGGTGGTAGACGCGCCTTTGTTGTCGAGGCATTTGCCGTTGGCATTGCGGATAGGGCCGCTGGCAGTAGAGGCAAACGTCAGCACGACGAACGAAAGACTGGCGGCAGTCACGATGCAGGCGAGGGCGGCCAGGAACAGATTGCGGCGGTGCCGCATGGCGCGTGCCCGGGCTTTCTTGCCGACGGTGGGTGCGCCATTGTAGGTAATGATGGGCATGTGGGCTCCGGTGTTTGTTTTCTTTGGGCTTTACCTCAGTTAACCACGCAAGGTGGCAATTGGCAAGCCTGTCAACCTTATGAAGCGGCCGGTTTTGACTTTGGTGCCAGCAGTATCGTCTGGCGTGGACGGCGGATGCGCTGGCTGGCCAGCCGCACGGGAGCCGCGGCAGCTTTGGCGCGGGACCATAGCAGCATCTTCTTGCTGGTGCTGCAGGTGGCGGACAGGCTGAACGATGCGATCTTTGGCATGGCAGTAACTCCCTTGATAATGATGTGCTCATCATACGGCTGTGTACTGCGGCCCGCAGTAAGGTTTTTTATAGTCACGACTATTTCATCACAGCCGATATGTGAGCCAGCTAACATCTCCGCCGCATCCAAGAGGTGATAATAGAAAATGTATGATGCACAGTGTCCAAACCGCCATTAAGAAATACAACAGAACAATGCATCTTTCGCGCGGCCAGGCGCCGTTCGGACCGCTGCTCGAGCACGCACATCTGCGCTCATACGCCAAAGGCCAGACGGTGCTATATCCGGGAGATTATATCAATTATGTCTTCGTGCTGGACGATGGTGCCGTCAAGGCGCATGAGTACGACGAGCAGGGCAATCAGAAAGTCCTCACCATCCTCAGCAAGCCGCAGACCGTCTTTCCACTGGTTAATTTCGATCATAACAAGCCGCTGGTGGCCTGGTTCTATACCGCCCTGACGGATATCAGGGCATACGCCGTCCCGTACGCTGATTTTCAGGCCTATCTGAACCGGCCGGAAGGGGCGGCGCTGTGCCGGTTCATCCTGCGGCAGTCCGTCGGCGAGCTGCAGCAGCTGATGGCCCGACTCGATAGCCTGGGCAAAAGCAGCAGCACGCGCAAGCTGGTGGCCGCCCTGCAGTATCTGGCGCGGCGGCATGCCCGGCGTAGCGCTTCCGCTTTGACGAGCTGGCGGCGCATCAAATTTCCGGTCAGTCATCAGCTATTGGCGGATATTACCGGCCTGACGCGTGAAAGCGTCACCATCGCCATGCATCAGCTGCGTGACACCAAGATGGTGCGCTGTCCGCACCCTGCGCTGCTGGAGGTCAACCGCAGGCTGCTCGACAAGCATCAGTAGCCAGGGCTGACCCGCGCGGTTTACAGCCAGGCTTACTCTGGTACAATGTAGCCCATGAAACTACTCGACGGCAAAGAGTTGGCCGGCTATATCCAAGAGCGCCAGGCCCGGCAGGTGCGTGCCTTGCGCCAGGCAGCGCGTATCTTTCCGCGCCTCGCCATCGTGCAGACGCTTGACGACCCGGTCATCAACAGCTACATCCGCCTGAAGCGGCGCTATGCCGAAGAGACCCTGGTAGAGCTGGAGCATCACCTGGTGCCGCAGTCCGAGGCCGAAGCCGTCATCCGCCGCCTGAACGATGATGATGCGGTCCATGGCATCATCATCCAGCTGCCGTTGACTGATCCGGCTGACACAGAGCGTTTCATCAACCTGGTGGCGCCGCACAAGGATATTGACGGTCTGGGTGCTGCGACCGAGTTCACGCCCGCCACGGCCATGGCTATCAACTGGCTGTTGGCCGGATACAATATCGCACTGGAACGTAAGCAGCTGCTGATCGTCGGCCGCGGCAAACTGGTGGGCGGGCCGCTTGAGCGGCTCTGGCAGCAGTCCGGGTTGTCGCCGGTCGTCGTCGATGACCAGACGCCGGAAGCGGATTTTCTCCAACAGGTACGTGGCGCCGAGGTCATCGTGACCGCTACCGGTACGGCCGGGCTTATCACCAGCCAGATGCTTTCACCCGGCACCGTGGTGGTAGATGCCGGCGTGGCCAGCGAGGCCGGCAGGCTGGTAGGTGATGTCGCCTCTGATGTGCGCCTGCGTGACGACCTGATTATCACGCCGGAAAAAGGTGGCGTCGGGCCATTGACGGTCTGCGCACTGTTCGATAACGTCATCCAGGCCGCCCGGCGCGTCGCGGACGCCGCCGGGCAATAAAAGCCGTCATGCAATAAAAAGACCGGCGGACGCCGGCCTGTCAGACGTTGCGATACTTACTTCTTATATTTTGCCAAGACTTCTTTGGCCCGCTCCACCACCTTGCTCGGTGTCAGCTCTGCCTTGACGATATAGCTCTCAACCCGCAGCTCGTGCAGCGAATCCGGCGCCTCTTCCTCGCCCGTGTTGGTCAGGATGAGCACCGGCACATCCCGGCCCCACTCCTGCGCGCGGATGATGCCCAGCGCCTCAGCCCCACCCATCTCCGGCATCTGCAGATCCATCAGTATCAGATCCGGACTGATTTCTTCGACCATCTGGACGCCCAGGCGGCCGTCGCTGGCAACCTCGACATCAAAGCCTTCCAGCTCAAACTTCATGCGGTACATTTCGGCAATTACGGAATCGTCTTCGATGATGGCTATTTTTTGCATGGTTTTATTGTAGCATGTACTTGAAAAGCGGGAGAACGTCTGCATACTTGACAATACAGCTTATGTAGTGTATAGTTTTAGGGTACGAAAGGTACACATTATCATACACGCCTATGAGCGCACTACAAGAACGCGTCGAACACCGTAAGGATGTTCTGACGCGGCCTCCCCTGCAGCCTGTTACTACCGAGAATTCCCCAGAGATTGTTTTAGAGTGTGGCCGACTGGTGGCCGAGCGCTACCTGCGCAAAGGCTTCATAGGGCCCGATGACATTGATGACGACGGCCGCATCAGTCGTGATGCCGATCCTGACCGCGATAACTCACATTATTTTTTTCACGTTGATGAGGCGACCGGCGAGATTGTCGCGACAACCAGACAGATTTACATACCCGAAGGGGCAGAGCCCGCCGAGTGGCAATTTCCGCTCGAGCGGGATTTTGATCTTATGCCCGATGCCCAAAGTTTGATTGAAGCAATCAAAGTTGCGGAGCCTCGGGCAGTCGTTGAAATTTCAGGCCTAGCCAAAAAGAACGGCCAGAACTTCGCAGCAGTGCTGAGCCTGTATCGGGAATCATGGCAGTTCTCGCGCTATGCCGGACACAAAGTCTGCGTCATGCGCTCGGAGCGTGGCCTGACCGAAAACCTGCAAGCCATGTTCGGTGAAGGTATCATCAGGGCTGGAGAGCGTAAGCGCTATGAGGGCGGCGTCTCCGACCCCATGCTGCTGTTCCCGGACCGTTGTGCCGGCGCGATGGCCGACAATTATCGCCGGCTTGTTGAGGAGAAGGGCGAAGAGGCGGCCGAGGGCTACCTCGATCTTGTCAGGTTCTTCTTGGAGGATATGGACACATCGTTTTTGAGTGATGAGGAAGTGGCGGAGCTGACGGATATCGGCGCGCTTCGCTGACACCTATTGCATGATTTAGCTTTTAGTTTTATAAAATAGACAGACCACGATCAATCATCGAAGGGTGGGCTGTTCTGATGGATACTGCGAGTGATATGGGGTCCGGAACGTGGCAGACGAGCGGCTGGTGGCGTCTCGTCAAGGCGACATTCGGCACGTCGGTCATCATCGTCACGCTGGTGCGCGCCGCGGCTGTGTTCTGGCTCGACGGCGTCAACCCGTGGCTGTTCCTGGCTATCGACGTCGTAACGGCTGTGCCGTATGCCGTGGCGGTGCCGCGGACGTTCGAGGAGATTTTCCGAAGACCGCGCCGTCCGTTCCGGCTGACGGGCTGGTTTCTGACCGCGCTCCTGTCATTCGCTGCGCCGTACCTGTACGTGCTACTGGCGGCAGGGCGCTCGATGCCGTCCTGGGTGCTTACGGTCATCCTTGGCTGGGTGACGGTGGTGCTGACCGGCATCATCTGGAGCAACATCAGGAGCAGACGGGCCGGGTGACCGGCATGACCGTGGTATCGGCCATCCTGCCATGCAGCAGGGTGGCCGATTTCCATCTTCTGATTGTCCTGAGGGACGGGGCGTATTATGCTTAAGGCAGGCACAATCGTCGTATGCTTTTCTTCCTTCAAGTCATTTCCATCATCTTCCTGATCGCATTGGGTCTGGCGGTGCTGCTTAGGAATCCGACGGCGCCGTCACGGCGGGCACTGCTGGCATTCCTGGTTTCTATCAGTCTGTGGATCATGGCAGGCATACTCGGGGAGATGGATGCGCTCGGGATGTCGTTATTATGGAGCCGGCTGGCATTTGTCTTTCCTGTGGCGGCAGTGTACAGCTGCTATGTGTTGGTGGTGAAAATGATACACGGCACACTGTATGCACGGGAGCATCGCTTTTATCTCAGAACACTGGCGCTTATCTGTTTGGGGGTTATGCTGTACGCGCTTATCGGCAACGGGGTTGTAGCTGACATTCAGCTGCGACAGGGGCTGGCTGGAAACATCGGTTACGACGTCGTGCGCGGACCGGGCTACATAGCCTATATGGCTATACTGGTAGCCGTCGGCATCTTATCGCTGTCGGTGATGGTGAATACTGCCCGGCATATCAAGGGCCAGATTGGTCAGCAGTTGCTGATTATGTTCTATGGGCTGTTGTTGACCTTGGCGGTCGGGCTGGTGGTCGGCTCGGTATTACCCAGCCTGATCGGCAACTCCGAGCCGGCGGGCTATGCTTTTTTGGCGGGCTATATTTCGGTAGCAGCGTTCACGTATGTCATCTTAAAGCATAAATTATTCGATCTTAGGCTGGTAGTAGCACGTTCGGTCGCCTATGTATTTGTTCTGTTGACGTTCGCCGTGCTCTACGGCTTGGCGACTTTCGGTATCATCCAGTATTTCTTTAAAGACGAACGGGTTTCGCTGTTGCAGAATGCTGTCTATATCGGTCTGGCAATAGCACTGGCGGTGACGTACGGCCCGCTTAAGCGGTTCTTCGACAAGGTGACCGACAAGCTGTTTTTCCGTCACGATTACAATATGCCTGATATTATCAGCCGGCTCGGTGACGTTGCGATCAATGAGACGGCCATTGATACGCTGGCGTTACGGGCGCGCGTCATTCTGATGGAGGCCATCAGGCCTGAGCGGATGAGCTTTTTAATCATGAGGCCAGGCGAAAGTACGCCTCGTCTGTTGGCAGCGGAAGGGGGAATGCAGCTGCCATTCATGCCCAAACTGGTCAGTCAGCTTGAGCGGCACACTAAATCAGGAGCGCAACGCAGCTCCATGGCACTGAGCCGTGAGGAACTGCCGGCAACGAGCGAGTTGCGCCGGCTCATGAGCAAACTTGATATAGATGTAGTAGTGGCGCTGAAGGCAACGAACGATCTGAAGGGCTATATTCTTTCCGGCCTCAAGCAGAACGGCTCAATCTACACCCAGAAAGATATGCAGTTACTTTCGACCGCTGCCGATGAATTGGCCCTCGGCTTCCAAAACGCCATGCGCTTCGAGGAAATCAGACAGTTCAACGTGACGCTGCAGCAAAAAGTCGACGAGGCCACCGCCCGCCTCCGCCGCTCCAACGCCAAGCTGCGGCAGCTGGATGAGGCCAAGGATGAGTTCGTCAGTATGGCGTCACATCAGCTACGGACGCCGTTGACCAGTGTCAAGGGATATCTGAGCCTGGTGCTGGAGGGGGATGCCGGCCCGATCAACGAGACGCAGCACAAGATGCTGACCGAGGCTTTCAACAGCTCGCAGCGCATGGTGTACCTGATTGCCGACTTCCTGAACGTCTCGCGCCTCAAGACCGGCAAGTTCATGCTGGAATATGGTGAAGTCGATATGGCGGCCGTGGTCGCCCAGGAGATACAGCAGCTGCGCACCGTGGCCCAGGGCCGTGGGCTGAAGCTGCAGTACGAGCCGCCAGCGCACATCCCGCGGTTGCGGCTGGATGAGACGAAGATGCGGCAGGTCATCATGAACCTGACGGACAACGCCATTTATTACTCGCGGCCGGGTACCACGGTGACGGTGGAACTGTATGTGCGGTCCGGGCAGCTGGTGTTCAAAGTCAAGGACAAGGGTATCGGCGTGCCTGTCGCCGAGCAGCATGACCTGTTCGAAAAGTTCTTTAGGGCCAGCAATGCCCGCAAGACGCGGCCAGACGGTACGGGTATCGGCCTGTATATGATCAAGAAAGTGGTGACGGCGCATGGCGGCAGTATCATCTTCTCGTCAGTCGAGGGTAAGGGCAGCACGTTTGGCTTCAGCCTGCCGCTGCCAGTCAAGCCTGATACGTCTACAAAATAGAGATAATGGCATCAATCAGTAGCCAGACGGCTACGGCGCCACCGACGCCATAGAGAAGAATGCGTCGCAGCATGGTGCGCCGCTCATGGATCCACTGGCCGGCGCGGCCGCGGTCGACGGCGGTATATCGGTGGACGGTAGGTTTGGCCGAGGCTTTGGCGTCGGCGCCGGTGTAGGCTTTGGTGCGCTTCTTCTTTTGGCTCATAAACTTATTATAACACATATTGAGGTGTAACTTGCTGAGAGTAGTATAGTATGAACATGCAACCGACCATTACCCGGCATGAAGGCCGTTTCCGTTATGACACCAAAGATATGCCCTTCCAGTTCTGGTCGTGTACTACCGATATGGTAAGGGCTATCGATACGGTCATCTTTCTTGGCTCAGCTCAGCGAGGAAAAGTTGTCCGATGGGTTGCTGAAAGCGCGCCCGCAGGCACAGTTGTCGTCGAGGGTCTGCCGCATAGGGAAGCGGATCGCAGTGCTCGTAACTTGGAGGATTTTGCGTCCAGTTTCACCCGGACTGCACTACAAGCAGTGCGCCGTACGTACAAGTCTAAAGAACTGAACATCGTGGCTGAGTCGCAGGCCGTACCTGGCGTGGTGTTCGCGGCATTGGAGAGTCCGGAGCTGATCGGTAATGTCATATTGGCAATGCCGCTGGGGTTCACGGCCGATGCCTTGGGAGATACGCCCAGGCGGCGGCTCCGTACGTTAAAGTGGCGCGCCTTCCTCTCGGCGCTCCAGGCCCTGCAGACTCCTGCACTGGACCGACGGACACTCCATCTGACATTCCTTGCCGCACATGCATTGCTCATCGACTCGCACTGGAGGCTGTCGGGCCAGAAGTATGCATACGGTGTCTCCAGGGACTTGAGGCCGGAGTGCCGTCAGCTTGCCGGGGCAATCGGTCGTCGAGGCAAGAAACTTACATTGTTGCTTGGTGAAAGGGACAAGATCTTCCCAGAGTCAGAGGTTCGCCGGTCTCTAGAAGAAGCGGCAATCAATACCATAGCCGTAGAGATGGTGGACGCGCCACATGTGTCCCTGGCCATACGGGGCGGAGAACGTGTACTGAAACGTGCGGTTGCTATCGCACGGGCCTAAGGTTGGGAATTAAAAAACCGCTTCGTGAGTGAAGCGGTTTTTTAATTGCGATTCAGCGCTTACTTGCGCAGAGCGCTCACCAGCTGCTGGCGGCTGCGGCGGTACGCGTGCAGGCCGTAGCCGATGACACCAGTGCCGAACAGGCCGCTCATGGCCATTTCGGCAGGGCCGGTGCTTGGCAGGGTGGTGACAGGTGTCGCCTTGGTCGGCTCGTTGACCTTGATGGTCACGGCGCAGGCGTTGCTGGTGACGTTGGTAACGGTGCGGCCTTCGGCGGCAACCGTTACGTTGACGCGGGCGGTGTAGGTACCCGGCTGGGTGTAGGTGTGCGGCTGGCGCTCGCTGCCGACACCGGCGATCATGCTCTTGCCGTCGCCGAAGTCAAAGCGATACTCCTTGATGGTGGCGCCATTGCTGGCCAGGCCGCGGGCTTCCAGGACGACGCTGTCGCGGGAAGGCGTCTCGACGATGCGCAGGTAGTCACAGCTGTAGGCCGGGGCCGGTGCGGGGGTAGGGGTCGGGACGGGGGTAGGAACCGGAGTTGGAGTCGGTGTTGGTGTAGGTGTAGGAACAGGGGTCGGTGTCGGGGTGGGGGTAGGAGTTGGAGTCGGGGTTGGGGTCGGCTGCTCACACTTCTTCTCAACGGTGACCGTAGCGCTGCTGTCCTTCTGGCCATCGCCGGTCTCGACGCTGGCTTTGTTGGTCAGGGTATTGGTGCCGCAGGTCAGGCTGCTGGCAGCCGGTACCTTGGCGCTGATGATCATCCAGGCGTTGCTGCCCGGCTGGTAGTCGCCGACGTTCAGGCCGCTGGTGGTGACGCCGTCGTTGGTCTTGACGCCACCCGGGTTGGTGGCGTTGCCCAGGACGCTGCTGCCGGCAACGTAGGTCATGCCGCTCGGCAGGTCGTCAGTCAGGGTGACGTCATCCTGCAGGGTGTTACCGGTGTTCTTGTACTCCAGCAGGTAATCGACGGTTTCGCCGGGCTGGGCGGTGTAGTTCTTGGTCCACTGGTCGGCACCTTGCTTGCTGACGCGCTTTTCGAAGGTGAAGCTAGGAGCGGCATTGTCCTTTACCTTGATTTTGAAGCTGACGGCACCGGCATACTCGATACAGCCGCGCCAGTTGCCGCTCAGGTCGGCGTCGCCGACACGGGCACCGGTGGTGATGACGCTGTCGGCCAGCTTGGTCTGCTGGGCGTGGGTGTGCAGCATGGCAGAGCCGTTGACGAACTCGAGTTCGACGTTGCCGGTGCTGGTCAGGGCTGCGGTGTCAAAGACTTCCTGGGGCTTGGCATTGCTGGCAGTGATGAAACCGTCAACTGTGTCCTGGCCGTTGACGCTGGAAGGCAGCTGGGCGCGGACGGTGACGTCCTTTGCAACACCAGCGCCGCTGGCGTTCAGGTTGGCAGCCGCGTCGTTGTGGATGTACATCTGTACCTGATATTCGTGGCCAGGCACCAGGTTGGCGCTGTTGGTCAGGCCGCCGCCGGCGGTCAGATCCTTGATGGTCACAAATTCACGCTCATCACCGTAGTTGGGGTTGTCGGTGATGGAGTTGAACGTGACGTGCGGGGCGGGGTTCGCCATGGTGTAAGTGGTCCGTTCCGGACCCCAGGCCATCAGGGCTGACGGGACGGCGACGGCCAGCAGGACGGCCAGAACCGGGATGAACCGTTTCGGGACGTACTGCAGCATATTGCGTACATTGGTAATCATATACTGTTCCTCTCCTTTACTCTCTTGGAAAAATCTTAAATGACTGTATCGTGTAACTATATAATTTTTGTGACGTTCTGGCAATGTGATTTCTTATAGCCACCATGCCATCTGGTGCACTGACAATAAACCGGTTTGTGCAAAGAAATATGAACCTGGAGATTGAGAGGAGCCTCAACCTCGGTTCCAGCCTCTCGGCTGGCTCGACGTGGATGGACTCCTCTCGTCATGTGTCATCTATTGTGGATGGGCCGCCCCGCCCGGCGCCGCGTCGTGCGGGCCGGGCGGGGCGTACTGCCTCAGCAGCTGCTGCCCGGAGCGGGCACACAGCCGCTGACGCTGCCGTTCTGGGCGCCGACCGCCTCGGGGGCGCCGGCACCAGACCGACCGGCATCGCTGCCGGATGTACCGGCACTGGTGTTGGAACGCACCACGGCGGACGTAGTCGTCGTCGTGGTGGTCGTGACCGGGTTGGGCACCAGGGCGTTGGCCTTGGCACCCGGCCGTGTCTCGGCCGTGGTGACGACCGTGTTGCCGTTGCCGGCCGGACGCTCGACCCCCGGAGGGTTCGTGACGCCCGTGTTCTTGGACTCCAGCGACGTGGTGGTCGTGGTCGTACTGGTGGTGGTGCTGGACGACGGGCGCTCCACGCCCGACGGGTTGGTGGCGGTCGTGGACTTGCCCGTGCTGGGGGTGGTCGTCGGTGCCGGAGTGGTGACCGGAGTCGTCTCCTTGACCGGCGGCACACCGTACCACCACAGGTTCCAGCAGTCGACGAAGACGCCGGACCTGCTGCTGCGGCGGTCCTTGCAGGTGACCTTCCACTCGCCGTCCACCTTGATGAGGGGGGACAGCGAGACGCGCAGCTGGGCCTCAGTGTCGAGGAAGACCTTGGCGGTTCCCTCCTTGAGGCCCATGGTGTTGTTGAAGTCGCCCTTGTCCGAGCACACCGGGAGGTCATCGACGTCGTCGCCGATGACGCCACGGAGCTTGTCGCGGATCTCGTCGAAGCTGGCGTCCTCCAGGGTGTTGAACGCCTGAATCGTGCGGGCGTCGACGTTGCCCAGTTTGGCCCATTCCAGGACGTCGTCCCAGGTGAAGCCCGTATCCTTGGCGTTGGCGTTGATCACTTCACGGATGTAGTGATCACGCTGCGCACGAGGCAGGGCGTTGACCTTCCGGACCTGCTCGGCCCAGGTGGTCGCCCATTCACTGGGGTCTGTCTTGGCGGTCGAGACGACGGGCTCCACGTGCTTGGTGGAGTCGCCGATGATCCGCAGCGAGGCCAGTTGGACGTTGTCGCTGGGTGCCGGCGGCTCGTCCGGAGACGAACCGCTGTAGCTGGCGGGGTCGCCGGGGCCCATGGCGCTGCTGATGATGAGGCCGAAGATCGCGAAGATCGCGACGACGACCACACCGATGGTGGCTCCCAGTGCCGGGAACCCCCGCGTACGCGATGAGGGGCTCGTGTAGTCCCCGATGGGACGAGGTCCAGCCATGTTCCTTTTCTCCTTTCCCCGAAGGGATCAGTTCGCACCGGACGATCCGGCGCGGCTGCCCTCCGGGAGAGGGGCAGCGCGCCAAGCGTGAAAACAGGTGGTTTTCACAGCTGGCGGGCTGCTCCTCGGGAGATAGAACGGAGATTGCTTGATAGTGACACATGACACTGCACATCAGTGCAGCCAGGCACCCGCATCCCGCGTTCACGCTATGTTTTGCGGCAGGCGTGAAGGCAGGAGGGACGGGCGCATGGCCACACTGAAGGTGCAGGCCTATGCTTCCTTGCATAAACCGGTTTATTAACGTGCCTCACCATGCGTTTTGGCGGCTTTAATCACAAGGTATTAGGATACACGTTGTTGAGAATCGCCGCAAAACGATGATACTTTAATAATAGCACAAACTTGAAAAAAAGTCAATAGTCTTAAGCATAATGACAGGGTAGGCGGGCTATTTACGCAGTTTTGACAGCGCCGCAGCCTGCCCGGACTGCGCCGAGTACCCGGTCGACTTCCTGAGGGGTCAACTCAGGGTAGATTGGCAGACACAGCAGCCGGTGGACGGTATCCTCTGCCACTGTGAGGTCTGTCAGGCGGTGAGGCAGGCCCGAGCGGGTGTAGGCCGGCTGGGAACAGACCAGTTCGGGATAGATGCGCTCGGGCTGGATGTTCGCCTCGTACATCACCTGCTCTATGGCCTGGCGATGCTCTGGCGACTTGGTGAGGACGGTGTACTTATAATACACATGGTTCTCGGGGTGCGCCGGACGGGGAAGCTGAAGCGGCAGGTCCGCGAAGCTTTCGGTGTAGCGGGCGGCGATGGCGCGGCGCTGCTCCAGCCATTCATCAAGCCGGTCCATCTCCAGCTGGATGACACGGGCGGTAAATTCGCCCATGCGGCCACGCAGGCCCCAGGAGATATGCGTGTAGCGGTCGCCCGGCAGCCGGCCGATGTCACGGAGCTGTTGCAGGACGAAGCGGCTTTCGGGCTGGCGGGCCAGCACGAAACCGGCGTCTTCCAGCCCGCCGGCAATCTTGCCGACCCAGAACGAGAAGCTGCCAAAATCACCCATGGCTCCTGCGAACCGGTCTCCCAACCTGGCGCCGTGCGCCTGGGCGCAGTCTTCTATTACTTTCAGGTTGTGCGCCTTGGCAATCTGCAGCAGGCTGTCCATATCGGCTACCTGGCCGTAGAGGTGGACGGGCATGATAGCAGCAGTCTTGTCGGTGATGGCTTTTTCGACGGCCGCCGGGCTGAGCGTCAGCGTGACGGGATCGATATCGGCGAATACCGGCGTCGCACCGACCGCATTGACGGCGAAGGAGGTGGAAGGGAAGGTCAGGGCAGGCACGATGACCTCGGCGCCGGCACCCACTTTGGCGGCCGCCAGGGCCAGCTGCAGCGCGGTGGTGCCCGAGCTGGTGGCGACGGCAAGCGGCGACGACCAGCGTTCGCTTATGTGCTGCTCGAGGGCTTCTACCTGGTCGCCAAGCAAATACTGGCCGGAATGGATGGTGTCGCGCAGGGCCCCGATGATCTCTTCCTCGATATTCATCAGGCGACGCTGGGCGGCCTCGGCAGGGATTGGGGTGATGATAGAGCGGGTCATGAGGTGCCCTGGCTTTCGCGGGTCAATACGAGAATTGTAAACATAAGCATAGTATAGCAGATAATGGATTTGATTATGGGGAGTTTTCTGATATAATCGGCGCTGTTGCTGCGTGGCTTTGTGCCGGGTGGCAGCCAAAGGGTACTGCAAATCAATGATTTGTAGCCAATCGCTCGGAAAAAGCTTAGACGTGCAAGCACGTCACGCATTCTCCTCGCTCATGGCCCCATATTTACAATATGGAACCAATCGCTCGGAATATACTTAGACATGCAAGCATGTCACGTACATTCCTCGCTCATGGCCCCATCGTCTATCGGTTAGGACACCGGGTTTTCATCCCGGCAAGAGGAGTTCGACTCTCCTTGGGGTCACCATAAGAGACTTTTCTTCGGAAAGGTCTTTTTTGTTGTCTTCGTCTCGGCGTTCCATATCTGTTGTTTGTTTCAAAATTGGACTGAGTTTGACGGTTCCAAATGTTTTATCTGGGTTTACGACAATTCCGGCTTCGCAAATGGCATTTTGGAACCGCTGTTGGTCACTGAGCTCCGCATGACGCCATGCGCCTGACAAATTGACTAAAAAGTTAACAGCCTGATCGATTACTTGTTCATTCCTTGATTCCGTATCCTTCAAATCATTTCGTGCCAACTCTAGCTCTACCCGCTGAATAGCCAGACGACCTTCTTGTTCCTGATATGTTTCATTGGTGATAAGATCCTTTAAAAATTTGTCCATAAGCCGATTTTTCATATCCTCTGCGTCCTTCAGCTTTTGGTCAATTCTCCTACGTTCTTCTTGAGTATTGAGATAATCTTCATTCCAACGGCGCAGAACTACTTGTTTGAAAACGTCCGGCACCCATCCGGCCGGCTCAACTTTCTTCAGTAGCTCTTCAAATTGCTGATGTGCTTTGACTTAGTAGTAGAAATTTTTCCACTGGCTGTCGCCGCTTTATTAACATCCGGAAAGTCTACTGTCATTGAGCTGACCCGTACTGCCTGGCCATGTATCGGGTCGTTTTCAGGCAAAATTTGAAAATGTTCATCACAGACAAAAGCGCAAAAACCATCTTCTGCTTCGGCTTCAATCGTCCATGGCCGGTTACAAGCTGGAAAACGGCAAAGGTTATAGTCCATGGCCTCATTTTAATTTTGAGAATTACTTTTTTTCAAGACTAAGAAGGTGGGCTTAAATATAAATGCTTGTTTGTGTTGGATGCCACTGCCAGTAGTTTCTCAATGCCTGATTTCAGCCACTGTAACTGGTGGGCCAATATCACATAGCCTGTCCCGTAGGCACATAGGAATAAGCGTAAAAGGCTGTTATTGAGGCGTTATTCCATGCTCTGACAGGACACCTTGTTAAAGGCTAATGAGGTAGCTATGATGAAGTAATGTATAGAACCAGCGAATTAAGATTCACAAAAGTTACTGAAACGGTTCCCGATTTGACCCCCGCAAGGATTGCGAAACTTTCTACTGAGAAACGTGTCGACATTGACTCCAGGATAGAGATACTGCAAGCCATGGCTGGTTATAAATGGGTTGGTGAAGCAGCGCATGTTATTAGTTCTAGCAAGCCCAACGCTGCAACCCAGGAACAAGAACTTGCCTGTCAACTTTTGAATAATATGGGACTAGCGTATCAATTTGACTGGATAGAGCGACCAGGACGATATTTTTCCTGGATACAATTTGCAATCAACGCTTCTATGCTCGATATGTTCATGGACAAAGAAAATCCTTTTACTGTTGTTGAACAGGGCGCTGTCTATGGCTACCCTGTATCCTCAACACTTGCGTATGCGGGCGTAATTCCAGCGCGGCGTGAAGATAAGAAGAGCGTTGCAAATGCATTCTTAAGCGGTGTCAACTCAGAGGCATACTATGAACGTGAAGTTGAGTATGCTGAAAAGATTTGGGGTTATCTGCGGCAACTTGCCCCAGAGCTTATAAAAGAAGCGGAAGAAGACTATAAGAAGTAGAAGGCCCACCTCCCGCGCATGTTCGCACGGGAGGTGGGAGTGTCGATCGCTACTGGAGGCAGCGACGGCCGTGGCAGTGATCGTATCTAGCGCACCGATCACAGCCACATGAGCAGAATAAGCTCGGCATCCTTTGCAGGAGTGTCATTCTCATCACCTCCTCGGCTTTGACACAATAATTATTTTAACATAAAATATATTAAAATACAAATATATGTTTTATAATAGAATATATGTAAGCCTGGCAAGTAATCAGTTGAGGTTCGATGCAATGTGGTTAGTAGCTGCCTATATAACAGGGGATGATAAGGATTTGTCGTTAAACAGTTTGCCCCAGCGCAACAGCTCGGATTTGAGCTGGTTCCAATTTAGAATACGATAGGTCACCAAGAAAATAGCCTCAGTGTTCGCGCTGGGGCTATTTTCTTGGTTATTCCAACGAGGGTCACCCGACATATAGTTCAGTCGTAAATTATTATAAAAAAAGCTTGAAAAATTTTCAAGCTAATGATAAGCTCCACATATGAATACCCGAGATATCGATGTGCAAGAACTGAAACTACTTTCTGAAAAGAGGCGCATTACTTTCTTGCGCGATCAAAAAGAAGATCAGTGGCTGGACCGGAAGAGTGCAAAGGTATCGGCTCTAAAAATTGCTAATGCCATGGTGGGCTTTGCAAATGCAGAAGGCGGAATTATCGTAATTGGGATACATGATGGCAAGATCGAGGGGATTAAAAGCGCTGGCAAGGGCAACGATTGGCGACAAGCATCCCTGGATTTTACAATACCTCCCGTGCGACATAAGTTTGAATATATAGAATGTATCAATGAGGCTGGTGAAAAGGATGAAATCGCAATCATTGAAGTAGAGGCAGGCGAGAGGGTGCACACTAATCAGCGTGGCGAAACCTTTTTGCGTGTGGGGGATGAAAATCGCAAGCTGAACCCGCGGGAAGCCCTTGAGCTTATGTATGACAAAGGCGAATCGACCTACGATGGTACGCCAATTAAAGACGCCGCCCTAGATGATTTGGACGGCGAACTGATAAAACTTTACATCAAAAATGTGGGAGCCGATGAAAAACATGCAACCACTGTCTTAAAAGCACGCGGACTTGCCAAGGAAGTTGGAGGTGAGGTAAAACCTACAATCGCTGGCATGCTTACATTGGGCAAAAACCCTCATATGTTTTTGCCACAGGCGACCCTAAGAGTGCTTGTCTATAAGGGTTCTTCAAGAGAGACCGGTTCGCGTGCCAATGTCATTTACGATCGTAGAATAGAGGGGCCGCTTAGCTATCAGATTGAACAGGCAAGAAGCGAACTGCAAAAAATTTTACCTCGTGCAATTCGGCTTGGATCTGAAAGTCGGTTTGGAGAATCTACGCTAGTGCCCGAGTATGTATGGATAGAAGCTATTGTGAATGCTGCCATACATAGATCCTATAGTATAGGCGGCGACCATACGCGTATTGAAATTTTTGATGACCGCATAGAAGTTAAAAGTCCGGGTCGGCTGCCAGGTCTGGTGCGCCTAGAAAATATACGCTCGACACGCTTTGCTCGCAATCCCCGTGTTGCACGAGCACTCAGTGATATTCGGTATGGCCGAGAACTTGGAGAGGGCGTCAACCGTATGTTCGAGGAAATGGGTATTGCCGGCCTGCCAGATCCAATCTATACACAAGGATCGGCATTTGTGCAGGTCGTGCTTCTTGAAGACCCATTGGCTGGTAGAATATTGCGACATCTGCCTCCTGGATCGGAACGATTTGTGGAATTTATAAGCCGAGAGGGCCGAATTACGACAAACGAGGCTGCTTCGCTGTTGGGTGTCACGCGTCCTACGGCTCGAAAACATCTGCATGGTCTTGCTGAAAAAAAACTAATCGAACATATTGGCACTTCTGTTATGGATCCCCGTGGGTACTGGAAAATCAAAACTGGTAACTAAAAGATAGCATGTAGATAACTTGAAAAATTTTCGAGTAACATACAAGCTGGCAACTCATTGAGATAGCCCTAAGATGAAAATACGGCCGCCGAAGCGACCGCTTTCCCTTAACCCAAGAAAGACGGGTCGTGACCATATGCAGGTGCCACGAAACCTGTGCCGACGGGTCGGCCCAGCAAGGCTGGTGTATCGGAAATTGCGATACTGCTATCCAAGGGAGTGCGGGTGCAAGACGCCAAAGCGGCGACAACACGTGCGGTGGAGCGATACTGCGCCAACCATGTCCCGGCTTAACCGAGACAGGATAACCGGTGCATTACCGGGTCATGCCTATCGTGCTACCGCTGTACCTGAACCGCTCGGGATCAGATGTACATGCGGTCCGTGCGCAGGGAGACCTTGATGTCGGTCACCTGCAGCCGGTATTCTCCGTAGACGTACTCGACGTCCAGGATGTACCGGTTGTTGTCGAAGGACTGGTAACGCTTGCCGAAGTCCATTCGGAAGCCGTTTTCGGTCCTGTCGAAGAGCGTAATCAGGTGATCGGTGGCGGCGATGTCCTCAAAGATCCGGGTGATACCCGAACCCCTGCGGACAAAGCGGTCGCCGAGCGGACCTCCGTGGAAGATACAACCATCCACGGCACTACCCTTCTCGGAGTTGGTGCTGATGGTGAGCAGGCGAGCCCAGATGTCCTTCTGGAGGACGTACTCCTCGTCGCCCATGTAGTCGTCCCGCTGGTTGGCGGCCAACATCACTGTGGTGCGGTAGCCGAAGCTGTCTGCCTCGTTCGCCCACAGGACGCGCTGGCCATCGAACTCGTTGTCGTAGTAGTCGAAGACAGTGGTGTCCAGGACGGCACGAAGCATGAGCACGATGGTGTAGGCGAGCTGGGGGATGGTGACCCCGTGCTTGCGCTCACTGTCGTAGATGAACTGCTGCAGATCGGCGGGGACCAAGTTGAGGTCGGCCGGGGTGACTGCAAGCTTGCGCATCGGTACTCCTTGGTTCGCCACCGGGCGGATCCCAGTGGAATAGTGCTATAATATCACATTATATATAAAAAGTCAATGATATTTTGTCTTTATGCTTTTACTTGTATAATAGAGACATTATGCAAACAAAAAGTGCAGCGTCTAACATCAAAAAATTAACTTCAAACCGTTCCGGTCTGCGCGCCATCCTGGTGGGCGCTGTGGTGTTTCTCAGTTTGGCCGGTATCATCCTGGCCGTGCAGGCGGCTGGCCCGAGTGCGGCTTCTGAGGCAGAGGACGGTCAGCTGACCCGCCAGGAAATGCTTATCTCGGATGCGACGGCCTCGCAAAGCGAAGCTATCATGTTTGGCGATGCGCCTGTTGACGGCGGTCCTGATCCAGATCCCGATCCCGGCCCTCAGCCCGGCACTCAGACGCTTGGCGTCGGCGGCGTCGCCACACCGGCCGGAGCTATTCTCAGCTCGGCCGATTCGACCGAGGAGCTCAAGATCGAGGAATCCGGCACGGCTGGTAATCCCAAGGTCTACGACGGCCAGGGCCACACCGTCGGAACCATCACCATCCGCGCCGATTATGTCACCGTGCAGAACTTCAACATCCGCGCCACCAGCCAGGACGGCGTCAACTTCGAAGGCACCGGCATCACGGTGCAGAACAACGACATCAAAGGGGTGAGCGCAGCCGGCGACGGCGACATGAACGCTATTGAGTTCTTTGGCAATGACAGCAAGATCCTGTACAACACGGCGATTGACTTTGTGGAGGGCGACCCGGGCGGCAGCCACACCGATGCCATCCAGACCTGGGTATCCGATTCACACCCCACGCCCAGCAAGAACGTCATCATCAAGGGCAACAAGTTCAGCGGACCGGACAACCCGGGCCGCGATAACGCCATTCCCAGCATCCACCAGTGCATCATGGCTGAAGGTCTGGGCCGCGGCGGCAACAGCGGCGGCGACGGCGACCCGAGCAACTGGCTGATTGCTGATAACTATTTTAAGGACAGCTGGAACCAGTGCATCAAGCTTGACGGCATTGACGATGTGACGATTACCCGCAACGAGTTCGCCGGTGACTCCGGGCGAGTCATTGAGGTGACCAGCGCATCCAGCAACGTCAAATTCTACTCGGACAATAAGATTACCGGCGGCTATGGCCAGACGGGCGTCGAGATTGTAGCCGGTGCTGGCCCTGATGCCTTGCAATAAATCATAATAAGTGCAATCATTACCCTACTGCGTCACTCAGCAAGCGCGAGGCAAAAGCCTCTCATACGCGTTTTCCCAAGGTGTGCGGAGGAGTTTCTGGACGGCGGACTGCCGTCACTCCATCCGCCGCCGCCGGCACCGCGATTGGCTGCCGCGGTGCCATCGATGCCCTGGGTGTCCCCGGGGTGTCGCCGTGTTCCGGGTGACACTGGAACACGATAGGGTGCCCGCCGGACCGCGGGCATCCTGGGGCCGTCGTTCGCGGCGGCCCCACTTCTAACATCGGCCCAGCCTTACCGGCTGGGTTTTTGATTGTCGTCAGTCATGAGGGTAGTGCTTATCAATATGATAGAATTGATTTAATACACTACAAATAAAAAGTACTTAGAATAATGACTAAACTACCAGGTGTAAAAGATCGTGAAATTCGGTCAACACTAAAAGACTGTTTGAGATTAGAGTATTGCTTTGATGAAAAAATGCAAATACTTGACGAATTTGGTATTAATTATGGCGAGGTTAGGGCTGACGTAGTTGCCGTGGGAGATGTAATGCACGGCTATGAAATAAAAAGCGATTACGATAGCTTAAATAGGTTGCCTAATCAGATAAAAGCTTACAATGCCGTTTTTGATAAGGTTACGATTGTAACAGGTGCCTCACATATATATTCAGTCATAGAGATAGTGCCAGAATGGTGGGGAATACTGGTGGTGCGAGCGAACGACACAGGTGAAATTACGCTTCATTGCATACGAGAGGCGGAAGCCAATAAAAACTTAGATACACATGCATTGGCGAGGCTATTGTGGCGAGACGAGGCAATGCAAATACTTGAAGGCATTAATGCAGCACATGGAGTAAGGACAAAGCCGAAGAGTATATTGTGCGATAGGCTTACCGACAGTCTTGAGCAAGAATCATTAAGACGCAAGGTTGTGGAAAAAATTCACTTTAGGTCAGCTTTGAGAGCTGGCTAGTCACTACTGCCAAGTGGTGGCTAACGCCTACTTCAATCCATGTTGTAGCATTGCCGGTGCCGTCTGCTTTTGTAGGGTTATTATTTTTCTTTTGAATGTATATTGGAAAATACTCTCCTTTTTCTCGAATTATATAGTCCCCCCTGCTAAACTCTTCGCCATAGAAGTAATCATCGTCCATTAAAGAGTTTGCATGAGCTAGATAGTGGTCAAAACGTAGAACCTCACCTTTCATAACTAGCCACTCAAGCTCCAGGGTATATTTAAGGCTACAGGATGGGTGATGCCGTGAGGCTTCTTCGCTAAAAATTGGATGACGAATTGTATAATCACCGTATGTTGGTATGCGGATCATGCCTGGCATCTGTGTCATTGTTATCCACCCAAGCCAGTCATTTCTCTTGACTAAATTTTCCTCATCCTGCTTGCAGTGCATTAAACTTGACGGGAAAGCCCCACTTGCCAAAACGAAAGATCGCCACTCATTCAGATGAGTGATTGACTGTATTTGCAGAGAGATTCGTCGGTATACTTTTCGAGATGGGGTAAATTTTAGGTCAATTACTAAATCTATATCTACATAGTCCACTTTAATTTTTTCGACAAAGGCTTCCAGTTGCTTGTTGAGAAGATCAAAATCTAAAAGGTCGTTAGGCGTTAACCGTATACATATACCATTGTCATACGATTTGTGTAGCGACGACAGAAGACTTATGTAAGTAGAGGTGTCACGTATGTTGACTACAGGAATAATGCTTAAGTCATATTCATGTGCAGCTGAAATTATCTCGTTAGTGCCAAAAGCCTTTGCATCTCCAGATGCGGCTAAACTTAGGTCTACGAGTATAGGTTTTGAGCCCCAAAAGTTTTTTATATCCCTGACGGCCTTCGTTAAGTAACTCTCACTTGACGTGGATAGTGAAGTTCTTGAATTAAAGTCAGATGACATAGGATTTGATGATGTATCTAATTCGGGCAAGACAATCTCTATAAGAGGCAAAATGTTCTCTTTTGCATCCATGGCTAGGCTGGCAAGAGCCTTTTTCTCTCCCCCGCGCCACTTGAGAAATGGCATGTAATTTCGAGGTATTACAGGCATTTATGTTAACCCCTGTAATAGGTTGGGAAGAAGTGGCGAACCTTAGCCTCCTCGACTACATTGCTTAAGATATGCCACTCGCCTGTTTCATATCTTATTTTGCCAGCGACGATTGCCATGTGGACGCTCAGTGTTTTGGCAAGTTTCCGAGCGGCCATAGGGGATGGCAAAAATTTTGCAGGGCTAATATCCCATATGACTGAGGGAATAAGGGCTTCGCTAGCTAGGCGATCCGCATCTTCTTCATGGGCGCTGACTTGCATTCCCTTTAGGCCATCTAGCTCATCAAAGAAAAAGTTAATATCTTCATGCTCTGAGTGCAGGGAAATATGGGCTAGTTCATGCATCAGTGTGAACCAAAAGTTGTCTAAACGATCAAGCCTGAGGGTTAAACCGATGACAGGTGCCTTGGTGGACGTAAAGAGTACCGCGCCATCAAGACGAGTTTTTGGTAACTCTGGTTCGATAATTACAGCAATTCCTTTCTGTCGGAGTGCATTTATTGCCAGCACGGGACTGTCTTCGCTGGTGGTGAGCTTGGCAAGCTCCCGCATGAAATCAATAGTTATGCTTCCAGGCACAAAGGGCTGCTGTATTGCTTCGGTTTCTGCACGCGCCAAAACTTGAGTGGCCCATGCAAACAATGCCTTGCGATCGGTAGTGGGGGCAGATCTATAGCTAGACTGCCTAAGTAGTATAGGGGCAGCAACTGGTGCTTCTATGGCAGAGAAAAAGCTTGACAATATTGTACTTGGCTCTGAATCATCTTGGACATCTGCAAAGTAATTCCGGTTTCGCATGATGGTAAACAGTTTCTTATCCCAATCTCCGAAAAAACTTTCTTGAAATGGTTGTGATTGTTTTAAAAGGGAATCAGAAGGAATCCCTAATCCTTCTGACAATGCACGAATCATAGAAACAGTAAGCTGTCGTTTTCCCGATAGAATTTCGGACACACGGCTTTTGCTACCAATGTATGGAATGAGGTCGGCAGGACGAAGGCTGAGTTGGTCCATGCGGAATCGAATCGCTTCAATTGCGCTAGGTAGTTGTTTTGGAAAGTTCTTTTGCTCGTAAGCACTCAGTAGGGTTGAGAGAATACTTAGTCGATCACCTTCCTCGCTATCAGGTGCGGGGTCAAGTAAAAGGATTTCTTCAAGTAATGCGAGAGCTTCCTCGTAGTCCTTCTCCGTACGTATTGCTTTAATTTTACTCATGACTGTATTTTCCTATATCCCATTTATCATATTCCCTGTGAGTGCCCGCTTTAATTACTTTGACTATGCGGTTTAAGTAACTTATCAGTACCCAAATTCGATATTTATTACCACTTATGTTAAAGACGATTTCCCTACGATTGATAATGCTTGCATGACTATAACGTTCCTTGACTCGATGGGAACTTTGCCAGTCGGCAGCTTCGACTTCAGCTTCCCAGGCATTTATCTGGCCTACTGCATCAGGGTGTTTGCGCTTAAAGCTCGCCAGCTCTTCTTTATTATGTAAAGTCATATCCCGGTCGCTGTATTAATTGGTTCCCATATTGGGAACAATTGTAAGGCATGGTTTTGTTCTAGTCAAGGCCTTGTTCGGGATGAGGCTGGCGCGACCTACTATATAAAAAGCGGGTCACGATACATAAGAGGCATAGGTGAACCATTATTATGCTTATAAACTTTAAGGAACACTTCTGTCCGTGATACTCTAGTAACAAGCAACTGCCCAACATAAAAAGAGACATCCGTGGAAGCCCTCATCGTCATCCTCGCCATCGCCGGCGCCCTCATCAATTCCGGAGGGATGGTGCCGTATGCCCTGCAGACGATGCGCGGCCGCACCAAGCCGCGGCTGGTGACCTGGAGTGTCTGGACGGTGCTGGCGACCATCGCGGCTATCGCCTCGGGAATGACGGGCGATTTGCAGAGTTCGTTCTTTGCCGGCATGACCGCTCTGACATGCGGCATGGTGGCGGCAGCCGGTATGCGCTATGGTGACCGCTCTGTTGAAATCATCGACTGGGTGTCAATCGTGCTGGTGGCAATCGGGCTGGTCCTTTGGTACATCTTCAACTCGCCGGCCGTGGCGGTCATCGCGGTCATCATCATCGACCTCATCGGCTATATCCCAACCTACCGGCATGCCTGGCGCCGGCCGTTCGAAGAGACGATTTCGACATATTTTTATATCGCCATCGGCGGCATCATGGCAACCGGCGCGGCCTTGCTGGCGGGCGGTTTTTCTGTCACGGGCATCGCCTATCCGCTGTATTGCGCCATCGCAGCGGGTATCTGCGGTGGTATCATCGTGCTGCGGCGGGATGAGATGGTGCCGCCCGAGCAGCTTGCTGCCACAGAGGCGGCTCCGCAGCCCGCACTGGCGCCCAACACTACCTATGCCACGACTGGCGCCGCCTATGCCGCCCCGACGCCGCCGACCGAGCGTCCCGTCATGCAGATGGGCGCCCTGCCTGGCCCGCCGCCCGGCGTCACCCCAAAGCTCTATCAGTATGGCGGACTTTATTTCACTGCCGAACAGCTGTACGAAGCCCAGGTGCGCACCGCCTGGGCACAGTATGCCCAGCGGGCCTATGCCAACGGCTACGATCCGGTGACGCGCCAGCGTTTTGAGGTAGTACAGACCGAAGCGGCCGGGGTGCCGGTGCCGCCACCACCTGTCCGGCAGGCGCCAGTGCCGCCAGGGCCGGTGCAACAGGTGGCGCCACCGGTTGCGCCGGTGCAGGCGCCGCCTCCGCCTCCGCCGCCGATGCCTCCGGCACCGCTGTATCCGCGTTAATCATTTGACTGTAACTGCATGTAAATTTAAAGTTTAACTGTCATTTCAAACCGCTACCCAGGGGAGCTGCAACGATGCCGGCGGGGTGCTTTCCTTATTTCTCACAACGGGCCCGGCCTGAAGCTTCATGCTCTGAAGACTCGGGTCGGGCTGGCACCCGCCTCCGCTCCAGGCCAGGAGGGAGGGGGTGCCGGGGGGGGCTGGTCAGGATGTGCCGGCCAGCCTGTCGGTCGTCTGCTGCAGACCGAGCCGCCGGAAGGCCTCACGCACGTGAGGTTCGTCCGCATACGCCGGGTCGTCCTTGGCGGCGACGAGCATGGTGCCGTTCGCGGCGACGAAGTGCACCACCCGTACGGCGGAACCGTCGGTCCGGGCCCACAGGTCCACCTGGTTCAGCGCCGGTGTGCCGGGGCTGACGCTCTGCGACTCGGTCAGTGGCAGGTGGGCGTGGTCGCGCCGCATGCGCCCCAGGAATATCCACTCGTCCGTGTCCTTGCCGCCGAAGCGGGCGACGGTCGACAGCTGTTCGCGCAGGGTTGCCAGAATGATGGCTGCTGCCAGCGGCCGGAAGTAGTCACCGGACATCGAGCGGCCACCCGCGGCCACCGTCTGGTTGATCCAGGCGACCAGTTCATCGGTGAGATGCGTGGAGTGAGCGATCAGTGCGTGCAGACGCGCCGCAGTGACGCCCATCAGCTGGACGAGCAGCTCTTGCAACAGGTCGTCACAGAAGACGCGGGCGTAGGGGACGCTTGCCTCGCGGAAGCAGTGCCAGGCGAAGTCTTCCGGCGTGACAACCGTTTCCGGGATGTCCTTGATGACCCGGTAATTGCCGGGCGTGCCATCGGTCATGGTGAACTCCTTGGTGGCGTGGGCCGCGGATGCTGTCATCCTCGGCGTCGGACACGTTCACGGCAGTACAAATACGTTTATAACACGAAAACAATCAAAAACAATTAAAAACAATGGGGAGACTGTCGTTATAAAGTCCGGCCTGAAGCTTCAAACTTTGAAGACTCAGGTCGGGCCGGCACCCGCTCCCGCTCCAGGCGGAGGGGAGGGGTGCCGGGACATGGTCAGGGCCGGGGATCACTGCGGCGGGTCCGCAGCATGTGCAGCCGCCGCAGTGCCTCGCGCACGTGCGGGTCGGCGCTGGGGCTGGCGGGTCCGCTGCATGACAGGTGGCTGGCGCGGTAGTTGGGCTCGAAGTTCACCCAGACCGAGCCGTCGGCCACGCAGCCCCAGAGGTCGACCTCCAGGAGGCGCACCGACTGACGGGTGCCGGTCAGCTGCTGGTGGCTGGTGAGCGGCAGGGCCTTGTGGTCGCGCCGGTACCGTCCCAGGAACACCCAGGTGCTGTCGCCGTGCCCGCCGAAGAGCGGAATGCGGGCGCAGATCTGGCGCATCTCCTGGACGACCGCCGCCGCCAGCTGGTAGACGGCGTAGGCATGCAGCGTCGGCTGCCGCCCGGCCGTGACCTGGTTGTTGGCCCAGCGGGCCAGCCGCTCCCAGAGGAGAATCGGCTGGGCGCTGAGGGCCGCGGCGAGCTGCCACTCCGGCATGGTTGTCACCTGGGCCACCACCTCGTCCAGCAGCTGGCCGTCGCCATAGGCCACGGAATTGCCGCTGGGGTTGGTGTTGGCGCAGTGCCAGGCGAGGGTGCCCACGGTCGCGATGTTGCTGGGGACGGTGGACACGACCTCGAGGCTGGTGGTGCTAGTGCTGGTGTCGACGCTCACGCCGATCTCCTTATCTCAATGGGCCGGGATCCTGATATCCCGGCCGGCTCGCCGTCTCCGCCGCACCAGAAGCACACTGGGCAGGGCGGGGAAGGGGGGCCGGGCGGGAGCCATGTAAAACTGCACTTGAAAGACATCAAGTTATTTAATTATAGCACAAAAGACTCAAAAAGTCAATTACATAGCCACTGTCTGGACGGATGTTCGGCCTAGTCGTGCGCCTTTTCGAGAGCCAGCCGTCCCTGGCGCGGCACCATGCCACATGGCGGCAGTTTGACGTAAAAGGTGGTGCCGCGGTTCTTCTTGCTCTCAAACCAGGTTTCAGCACCGATGGTGTCGCAGATCAGCTTTATGAGGTAGAGGCCGAGGCCGGTGCCTTCGCTGTCGAAGTTGACGGCATTATCGGCGCGGTAAAAGCGGCTGAAGATGTAGGGCCGGGCGGCGGCGGGAATGCCGATGCCGTTATCGCGGACGGCCAGCACGTAGCAGCCCTTCTCGTCGCAGTTGAAGCTGACGCTGACACGCCCCTCGTCCTGGCGGGTGTAGCGGACCGCATTGGCCAAAAGGTTCTCGACGATGAGGTTGAAGACGTCGCTGTCGATCGGGATGAGCGGCAGGTCGGTATCGGGCGTGAACTCGAGCCTGACACCTTTTTCCCTGGCCAGCGGGGTCAGCTCTTTGAGATGGATCTGGATGAAACGGTTGATGTCGGTCGGCACAGGCTGCACCTTGATGCGGTCCAGTTCGACGCGCGAGATGTTGAGAATCTCGCTGACCAGATGGATCATGCGGACGCTGGCGCCGGTGATGCGGCTGACGTAAGCCTGCTGATCCGGTGTGATGGGGCCGGCAACACCGCTGGAAAGCATCTCGCTGTAAAGGCGGGTGACGGTCAGCGGCGTGCGCAACTGGTGTGAAACGAGCGACAGGAATTCGTCCTTGGCGTGCTCCAGCTGTTTCTGGGCAGTGATGTCCAGCAGGGAGCCGATGATGCGCTCCGGCTCGCCGGCCTGATCATAGAGGACGAAGGCGCGGTTGCGAACCACTACGTACTTCTTGTCGGCTTTTTGGAAGCGGAATTCAGACTGCCACTGCTGGTCGCGCCGGGTGCGGACGTTGAGAATTTCGTGGCGGATAGACGGCAGGTCATCGGGGTGGATGCGCCGTGCCCACCAGTCGAAACTGTTATCTATCTCGCCCTGGATGTAGCCGTAATCGTTGTGGATGGCCTCGTTGAACCAGATGGTACGGCTGGCCAGGTCGAGGTCGTAGACCAGGTCGTGGGTGGCCTTGGTGACGGTGCGGAAGCGCTCGTCGCTTTTCTGCAGGGCCTGCTGGGCGGCCTCGCGGTCGGTGATGTCCTGCGAGGTGCCGAGCATGCGCAGCGGCGTGCCCTCCCCGTCCCTCACTACCTTGCCGATGCCGCGCAGGGTGCGGACCTGGCCGTCAGGGTGGATGACGCGGTGGACGAAGTTGAAGGCGGAGCCGGATTGAAAGACTTCGTAGATGGTGGATTGGATGCGTTCGCGGTCATCGGGGTGGATGAAGCCGATGAACTCGTCAAAGCTGACCTGGCGCTCCTGCGGGCGCAGGCCGTAGATGCGGTACAGCTCGTCGGACCAGGTGATGACGTTGCTGGCGACATCCCACTGCCAACTGCCCAGATGGGTGAGGGCCTGGGCCTCCTCCAGGGCTGCCGAGCGCTCGCGGGCGCGTTCCTCGAGTGTCTGGTTGAGTTCGCGTAGCTCGCTCATCTGCGTGCGGATGACCTCGACCATGTTCTGGACGCCGCGGAAGAGTTCGGTGAAATCGTCGTCGGCATCGGGGATAGTCAGATTTTTAGAGAAGTCGCCTTCGATGGCGCTGGCCAGGACGGGACGGAGCTCGGCCAGGTGGTGCTGGACGAGCCGGGAGTAGGGCTGGCCGGGAGCATGACGGGGCGACTGTTTCTGTGGCACAGCCATATTTTAACACCTCACCATAAAACGGCACAAAACATAAGCGTGGTATAATGTTCCTTGTGATTCCGCAAGAGAACCGCCGTCAAATTCCTGATTTCTCTGGTGCAAACGTCTTGCCGCTGCGCCGGGCGCTTGGTGACCCGGAGCCGGTGCGTGACATGGAAAAGTTCGTTGATAAGCTTGGCGGTGTCGGGCGGACGCTCGAGGAGGCCCGCTTGCCGCCGGGATTCAATTATGTGTACTGGGGGCTATCGCTCAGGGTGCTGATGGCTATGCAGCGCCGGCCGGGCGATAGTGCCGATGATTTTCCCCGTATCAGCAATGCCGATCAGGTGGAGCACACCGCCGGCATCTTTGGTGAGTATTACTTTGCGCCGCTGCGCGACATCGCCGAGTATATCGATTACGCCGACGCGCAGCCGGAGCGGGCGGAGGAGGCGCTGGGGCGCGTGACACCACCCTGGGAGGTGGCTCTGCTCGATGACCGGATCCGCGGCGGCTACAGCGGCCAGCAGTTCGTGTCCGGTATGGTGTCGCATATCCTGGGGCGGGATCTGCCAGGCAGCCTGTACGCGTCGGAAGCCGGAGAGGCATACTACGCCGACTATTCGCACGAGGTGAATGACCTGATCGCCATCACCACCAACAGCCTGGCGCCGGAACTGATTCCCGGCCATCCGGTGGTGCGGCGGCGGCAGATCACGCCGGTCGTCATGGCGATCGCCGGCATGCGCGAGGTGGCCTGGCAGCGCAGCCAGCGGCTGAAGGCTATACCGTCCGAAGATGAGCGCGAGGCCGAACTGGCAGCCTACGACCTGGGTGCCGCCCGCATCAACCGGGGAATCGCCAGGTTCGGGCGCCGGGCACTTGATGTGCTGGCGACTACGGAGCGGCTGGGAAGCGCCGACGGCATGCAGGCGGCCGCCTGATGCCACCTCTATGATACTTCGATGGCAATTCTGTCAATAAAAGTCGCGTCCCGGCTATTCCCTATCGTGCTTATAGTTGTATAATGGACGCATGCAAAAAAGTAACGCCGCCTCCAAACTTCACAAAAAATTATTCTCTAACAACAAATCAAAAGCCTTCCTGGTGTCAGCCGTGGTCTTCCTTAGTCTGGCAGGCATCATCCTGGCCGTGCAGGCTGCCGGCCCGGCCGTGGCCTCCGAGGCCGAAGACGGCGAGGTGACGCGCGAAGAAATGATCATTGCTGACGCGACCGCTTCACAGAGCAGCGCCATCCTCTTTGGTGACGCGCCGGCTGGCGGCGATGACGGGGGCGACGACGACGGCGGCGATGACGGCGGTACTGACAATCCCGGCAACCCGAATGCTTCGGTGCCGAATGACATCATCGACCTGACGATGTGGAAGGTGACGCTGCCGATTGCCGGTGATGGTGACGGTCCGCTGGAAATCAAGCAGCCGGAACTGGCCACCTACTCGCTCGACCCATACTTCAAGGTAAACGACGCCAAGAACGCCATTGTCTTCCGGGCCGTCCATGGCGGCAACACTACACAGAACTCAAAGAACCCACGGAGCGAGCTGCGCGAGATGAACGCCGACGGTTCTGACGAAGCCTCCTGGTCTACCTCGTCCGGTACGCACATCATGGAGGTAAAGACCAAGGTGACGCACCTGACGACCGTCAAGCCGCATGTAGTCATCGCACAGATTCACGGTGGCGGTGACGACCTGACCGTCTTCCGCCTTGAAGGCAAATCATTGTGGATTACTGATGGTGACAATACCCATGGCTACCTCGTCAAGGACAACTACGAGCTGGGCACGCCGATCAGCGTTAAGTTTGAGGCGGGCGGCGGCAAGGTGCTCTACTATGTGGATGGGCAGAAGGTAGATTATGAGTTATCGGCGAATGCTGACGGGTGTTACTTCAAGGCGGGGAATTACTTGCAGTCGAATCCGACTTCGGCGCCGGATGAGCAGGATGGGGCGTATTCCGAGGTTGAGCTGTCGGATGTCAAGGTGACGCACAGCTAGTTGCTGACGCAGAACTCTGCCACTCATCATAGTGCACGGCTACTGAAGCGCACTGCACCGGGGCACTTTCTAAAGGGACTTCCACTGGAAGTCCCTTTAGGCGTTAGGCTGAAATCGGTATAGACCGATTTCACATACCCGGAGCAGTACACTTCAGTAGCCGTGCCCGCGTCATCCGGGCCGGTGCTGCGACCACACTAGCATGTGGTTGGTGGCGGTTTCCTGCGACATCCGTCTCGGTTCGCAGCTCAACGGCGCATGGACTCCCGTGTATCGTAGCGCTGCGTTTCCTGAAAACCCCTGTGTCGGGGTATGTGAAATCGGTCTATACCGATTTCAGCCTAACGCTTTAAAAGACTTCCAGTGGAAGTCTTTTAAAAAAGTGCCCCCGGCACAGGGGTTTTCAGGAAACGCGTATGCCGCGATACACTAATTAGCCCTAAAGTCACTCGACTGCGTGCCGAGCCGATACACGACACAGGAAAACGCCGCCGAACACTGCGCCACCTTGCCGCATTGACCATCACCTTTATCGACAGTGGCATCAATATACGCAAAATACTCCTTAGCATTAGAAATCTGCAAATTCACCCCACCATCCACATCCGTACACGGATCTGTATTGCTATCCGCATCATTGTCATAGCGCATCTGCCCGATGCTCCGCGCCGGCAGCTCATTCATATTGAGAAAGTTGCGCAGGTCGAGAGTAGAGGGTGCGCCGGCACCACTCAGCAGGTAATCAAAACGGATGTTGTCGGTCAGAGAAGGATAGGTGGCGTTTGGAAAGCCCAGCTGGTTTTCGGTCTGCCAGGTGGACCAGCTCTGCTTGACGTGCCAGTTCAAAAAAGCGCCCTCGGCTGTTCGGAACGAGGTGACGACATCGGCGGCTTTGGCGCGGCGGCTGGCCTCCTGGCTCCCCCATGCCACAAATACAGTAAGGATGGCCATAACGACAATCACCACAGCGATTTCGACCACCGTGAAGCCGTCGCGTCGCTTGGCCCTGATTCGTTTCATAACCATAAGTGTAATGGCCTCAAGGCAAATGGTCAAACAGCACAAGCCTTCCACTTTTCCCCTTGGCCGGGGTCGCTTTTTGCAGAGACTTCCACTGGAAGTCCTCGCAAGCGCTAGGCTGAAATCTGTCTAGAAACAGATTTCACATACCCCGGCCAAGGGGAAAAGTGGAAGGCCCGACGCTGGTCGCTAATTTGCCTTGAAGTCGGTGGATTGAGTGCCGAGACGATACAAGATGCACGTGAACGAGGTGTCACAGAGGGCGACCTTACCGCATTGGCCATCGCCTTTGTCGATGATATTGTCGACCTCAGTGAAGAACTGCTTGGTGTTAGAGATCTGGAGGTTGACACCGTTGGAAACATCGGTACAGGGATCGCCAAGCACATCGCCATCGTTGTCGTAGCGGATCTGGCCGAGGCTGCGGGCGGGCAGGTCGTTTATATTCAGGTATTCGCGCAGGCCGTTGTTCTCGGGGATGCCGGTGTTGCCTAAGAGCCAGTCAATCTGGACGTTGGCGGTGGCGCTGGGATAGGTGGCGTTGGGGAAACCGAGCTCGTTCTCTGTCTTCCAGGTAGACCAGGCCTGCTTGATGTGCCAGTTGGTCAGGGCACCTTCAACGGTCTGAAAGGCTTTAGCAACATCAGTGGCCTTGGCACGGTGGATGGCTTGGGAATTGGCCATGTTCACGACGACGCCGATAACGCCGATGACGACGATGACCACGACGATTTCGACGATGGTGAAGCCTTTTTGGCGACGTGGGGCGTGTCTGTTGTTAAGCATATACAGTATAGTGTAAGCCGATGCGGCCGGAAAATCAAATGTCGCGGTACTGGCGATGTGAAGCTGGCGGCACTTGTGCCGACGCTTGCATAAGCGCTATACTGACAACTATCATGCGCGTTGAACGTCAACACCACGGGTTCTCAATCGTTGAGCTTATCATCGTCATCACCATCATTGCCGTCCTGGCCTCTGCGGTGGCTTTTGCCATGTTTGATGGGCCGCGCCGGGCGCGGAATGCCGAGCGGCTGAAAGCGGCTGACGTCTACATCACCTTATTATCTAATTTCTATACGTCCAAAGGCTACTATCCCACCAGATCCGGTGCCGTCAATTATGTTTGCCTTGGCGAAGGGTACCCCGACTTTGATGGCGACACCACCAGGGACTGCTACGACCTGACCAACGCCGGACCGCCCTATAACACGGCTGACGAAGACGCGACGTTCACCACTGAGCTCAAGGCATATAACAATGGTCGTCTGCCACTTAACATCAAGACGCCCGTTGTCGACCGGCTCGGCGTGAGTCGGGTGGGGCCGGTCCTGAATTACGGTGGCATGGAAGTCATTTTCTTCCTGGAGGGCGATAACGAGAAATGCGCCGTACAAAAACTGGTGCTTGCGTATTCGAGCAACGGCACCACGTACTGCTACGCCCAGCTCGAGCAATAGCACTGCCCTCGACAGCGGCGGCATGCGTACGGTAAAATAAGCGTAATCACATCACAACAACAAACACCAAGGACAGCATGTACCCGAACCAAGGCTACCCCTATCAATACCCGCAGGATAACCAGATGCCGCCAATGGCACCGCCACCGCGCAAGACCGGTCTGAAGGTGCTCGGCGTACTTATCGGCTTCATGGTGGTGGCGGCCTCCTTTGCCGGGGGCGCGGCCTTTTGGCAGGCGACACACCCAGTCGGGCAGTCGGCGCAGCCGGCCACAGAAGAGAAAGACGAAGACGAAGGCGAAGCCAAGACTGAGACCATCACGGTCAACCTGCTTTCCTCGCCACCGGACGCCAAAGCTGGCGACCCGGTTGCTACGCGCTACCTGAGCCTGACCGCTCCGACGGCCTGGCGCACCATTGATAATGTGCCCGATCTAAAGCCCGATGCGTATGGCGCCGATTTCAAATCCAGCGACGTCCTGGCCCGGCTGATGAGCATACCCAGCCACCCCGACCGCATGCCGCAGTACTCATCGCTGACTACCAGCAACAAGCTCACGCTACTCCGTGTGGAAGACTGGCTGAAGACCGAGAGTCAGCTGGGCGGTGCGGCCGTCACCGATGTGCAGAAGCAGGCCTATTATGACTTCATCGACGGACTGAAAACGGCGGACGGCCTGCAGGCAGCCAGTTGCAAGGTAGTCATCGGCGGTTCCTTCATGACGCCGTGCGATCGGACCGTAGTGCAACCCAAGCTGATTGCTACCGCCGACAAGAGTTTGGAGGGAGTGGCGTTCATCGGTTTGGCGCCGGACGGCACGACATACGCTCCATCCGTCATCGTGCTGATGGCGGGGAAGATCAACAAGAGCAAGGTCTTTGCCCAGGGCAACTTCGCCCTGCTCGACGAGCAGTATGACAAGCTGATGGCCGATGGTGAGCAGACTGACGCCGAAGCTGACAAGATTAAAAAGGCGGTTGATGCCATGAAATCCGGCAAACTGACGGCCGAGCAGACCTCGCTGTACAAAGAAGTGCAGGACATGATCAAGTCGATCAAGGTTTCCGACAAAGCGCCGAAGCAATAAAAATAGCCCGTACGGGCTGCATAGTATCGTGGTGAGAGTTCGTGCCGCCGACGGCACCCCGGAAGTGGGGTGCCGTCGGCGTTGGTACCGGGTCAGCCGGCCTTCGTCCGCCCCTCGAGAGGAGTGGCGGTGGCCACGGGGCCACGGCGGCGCCGGGCGCGCAGGCGGCGGATGCCCACGATGCTGCCCGTTGCGAGCGTCACCAGCAGCACCAGGCCGCCCAGCCACCACATGATGGTGGTGACGCCGGCCATGTAGTCCCGCACGGAGTAGTACTCCGTCGCCCGCTGCACCAGGTGCGAGGCGCTGATGGCCGCGACCATGGTGGCCGTGAAGCCCTGCGCCGCCCAGAACGCCCGCCGCTCCGCGAGCTGCAGCACGGCGAAGCCGCACAGCGCACCCGCCAGGGCGATGGCCAGGATGGCGATGGGCCAGCTGGCGGCTCCGGTGAGGTCGGCGTAGCCGTACTTCAGCCCGTCGGCCAGTGCCTTCTCGTACAGCCGCTTGAGTTCACCGCTGACGATGAACGACATGACTGCCACGAAGAAGGCGCAGCAGGCCGGCAGGCCGTGCTTCATCCAGCGCTCGCCCTGCGGGGTGGACTTCATCCCCCAGAGCCGCGCGCCGGCGATGACGAGCAGCGCCAATCCCAGCAGCCCGGTGATGGGCCACGGGTTGAGGTAGAGGTGGTACTCTTGCGGCATGGTGGTCTCCCTGACCATCAGGGGCGTATGCCCAGTGGGAAGGTGTCCCTCTGTCAAGCAGGGTACTATACCATTATAGCATAAAATGCTAAAAAATGCAAGTACCGCTGCCGCAAAAGGGTTCACTATGGTTTTTTGACAGGTTGACGCAAAGTTATATAATGAACATGTTATGAATGCAACTTTACGTTACATCTTTGTCTTTGCTCTCGCTTTGGGCGGCCTGGGTCTCCTGCCGGAGATACCCGCATATGCATTGGAGGCAGTGACTGCACCAGTTAAGCCCATCGTTCAGGAAGTCCAGAATCCGCAAGTGATCCAGCAAGTGCCGGAAACGGTCGAAGAGGTGACCGATCCGCTTATCTCGCCGACCTCGCCGCAGCAGAATACTCCCGAGGGGCCGCCGCGTACCCAGCCGGAGACCCAGGCACCAGCACCTGCCGATCAGCCCGAGACGACCGCACCGGGTGCGGCGCCAGGCCCCTCGACGCCGCCAGTGACACCTGGCGGCGGCTCGCGGCCATCGACGGATACGGTGACGCCGGAAATCGAACCGCCGGTTACGCCCGGCTCGCAGCGGGCGGCGCTCGAGGAGCAGCCCTCTGACATAAACGTGGTATTTACGGCCGACCGCAGCCAGCTGCCAATCATCATCACGCTGACAGTGGCGGTCCTGTTGATGCTGACGACGGTAGGCATCTACCTGTATCCGCGGCGTCAGTTGCTACTACGTCGCATTAAGCACCTTACGCGACGTAGCTAATTATTGTAATATAAGCATTAGCACTCTTGATTTAGGAGTGCTATTTTGCTATGATAAATACAGACAAAAAGGGCAGCAGACAGAGGCCGGCCTATCAATCTTAACCAGCAAAACACATAAGAACCTACCGTGGGTGTGCGCGGAAGGAGCGGTAGCAACGACACGGTTGCAATCAATTATCAAGTGAGCCCGACGCATGTGCGGGTAAGGGGTATAAGGAGTCTATATGACAGTTAAAACCATCAACAGTGAGCAGGTCTGGCAATCGCCGGACGGCCAGAAGACAATTTGGAAGGTCACGCTGGAGGCTGGCGGGCAGCAGTACGAGCTCAAGACGTACAGCCGTGCCATCAGCGAAATCGGTTATGAGGGCAGTGTGGAGAGCTACACCAATGAGCGGGGTGACCGTTTTGTACGCCAGATTCCCAAGAAGCCGGCCGAATCGACAGCCGTCAACCGCGACAGCTCAATCCGTGCCCAGTGGGCCATCGGGCAGGCTATCGCCCTGGCGTCGGCGACGATGGACAAGAAAGCCATCACCATGCCGGTCATCGAGACATATGCCAAACAGCTGTTTACCACGGTCAGCCGTGTGATGGGCGAAAGCGTCACGCCGGCGATGATGCAGAATGCCGAAACCGTCATCCGCGGCTATACGCAGCCGCAGCGCATCTAGCATGAGGCGCGACTGAAAAGCCCCGGGACTACCCCGGGGCTTTTTGTTGCGCAGGACTGTGTTAATCAACGCTGCTAAGGAGCTCCAGGACGCCGCGTTCGCTGGCGCTCATGTAGCGGCGGGGGCGCATGCCACGGACGGTCTGGGTGACCTTGTGGATGGCATCGGATTTCATGTAGGCATTGATGATACGGGGGTCGACATATGACTTGCGGGCGATGGCGGGTGTGTTGCCAAGGCGCTCGGCGACCTTCTTGATACATTCGGTGACGATCCTGTGGCGTTCGGCTTCACTGCTTGCCTGTTGGCTGGCGGCCAGTTCGGTCATGGCTAGCAAGGTGCCGCCCCAGGTGCGGAAATCTTTGGCGGTGAATTCTTCGCCCATGTGGAGCTTGATGTAGTCGTTGACGTCGCGGCTGGAGACGTCGTGCAGAGTGCCGTCGTGATCGTAATATTTGAAGATTTCGTAGCCGGGCAGCTCATCGAGCTGGCGGATGATATCGGTCAGCTGTTTGTCGTCGATGGTCTGCTCGTGCTCCTGCCCGCTCTTGCCGATGAAGTGGAAGGTGACGGAGTGTCCTTCGAAATGAGTATGCTTGTGGCGCATGGTAGTGATGCCGTAGTGCTGGTGCTGGCGGGCGTATTCCTCGTTGCCGACACGGAAGTAGGCCTCGTCCATCAGCTTGACGACGCAGGCCATCACTTTGTCCTTGTGCAGGCCGTCGGCCTTGAGGTCGCGGGCGATCTGCTGACGCACGCTCGGCAGGGCAGAGGCGAAGCGCAGGATGCGGTCAAATTTGAGGCGCTCCTGGCGCTTGTGATGGGCCTGACTGTAGATGGCCTGTTTGCGGCCGGCATCGTCGTAGCCGGTGGCCTGGATCTTGCTGCGGGGAGACGGGGAGATCTGAACGTCTTTCCAGGCGGGCGGTATGGCGAGTTTGTTAAGCCGTTCGATAAGGCTTTCGTCGGTAATGCGGTCATCGTGCTGAAAATAATCAAAGCCGTCGCCGCTGCGTTTCCTGGTGATAAAAGCGTGTGTCATGTGGGGCGTATCTCCGTTAACCGCGTATCAGTGCACGTATCCATACCATACCATAACCGGCCGCCTAGTACTTGATGAGGCTGACGTGGACACGGCGCCCGGGGGCCTGGTCGGAGAGGCTGGTGGAGCCATCGGCGGCCTGCAGTTCCAGGGTGATCTTGTAATCTTCACGGTGGGCCTGGATGAGGGAGGCGGTATTTTCGGTGATGGTATAACCCTGGCGCTTGAGCTCGCCGAGAATCAGCTGCCGGTCGGGCATTTCCAGCGTATCGCCGACGGGGAAGCGGCGGACGAGCTCGGCATCAGTGGCCATTGATTTGTTGGTGAAATTTTCGGATTCGGCAAAGCCGAGCATCTGCAGCTGCAGGGAGTTGAGTTCGTTTTTAAGGTTCTGTTCGTTGATGGGACCCGTGATGAAGGGGACGGCGTAGAGGGCGACGGCCGTGCCCAGGGCGATCAATAGCAGAGTGAGGATGGTGGAGGGGGTGAAATTTTTATTTTTGTCGTTGGCGTAAGACCGGTTCATGTTCCCACTATAGCAAATCTGCGGGGTAATTCCTGCACTGGGCGTGCATGATGGCAATGGTATGATGGGGCTATTGCCAAACGACTTTTTGTGACCATTGCCCGGACTGCATACCTGACCCCGACCGTCATCGAGGTCACCTTGGCGTTGCCGGAGGCGCTCAGCTTTGTGCCGGGCCAGTATATCCGCCTGAAGATGCAAGGGGAGTGGCGGGCTTATTCGGTTGCGGCCATGCCGGATGCCTTTACTGTCGTCATCGTGGCTCA
Source organism: Candidatus Saccharibacteria bacterium (assembly GCA_016789455.1). NCBI lineage: Bacteria > Candidatus Saccharimonadota > Candidatus Saccharimonadota bacterium. The sequence continues at coordinate 130,601 of JAEUQU010000002.1, forward strand.
GCTGGTGGATGGCGGGAGGGCATCCAAGGAGTTCATCGCCATGCAGCCAGGTGACAGGTACCTGATGTTGCCACCGGAGGGCTGGTATACGTACCATTCCGGTCAGCCGGCCTGTTTTGCGGGGACGGGCACGGGCATCATCCCTTGTCTGGCAATGATCGAAGGGGCGCTGGCGCAGGGAGAACGTAAGCAGCTGACACTGCTCTTTGGTGCCAGGTCGCAAGCTAACCTGTTCTATACCGACCGGCTTGACGCGCTGGCCAGACGGTACGCCAACTTCACAGTGGTGTATGCGCTGAGCCGCCCCGACCCGGGCTGGACCGGCTATGAAGGGCGCGTCAGCGACTACTTACGGCAGCATTTTCAGGAGCTGCGCGCCGCAACGTTTTACGTCTCCGCTTGGCACGAGACGGTGGAGAGCCTGGTGGCGCTACTGCTGAAGCTGGGGGTTGAGCGCAGCGATCTGCATAGCGAGTACTACGATTAAGTAGTAAAATACAGCTACATGGCCCTACTTGAACGACTGCAAACTATCATGCCGCTGGTGCGGTGGCGCCGCCTGCTGGTGGCAACGGCCTGCTTCTGGATTCCGGTCATCATCTTTTCCGAGATTGCCACCCGGGTGCACGAACGTGATGACATCCGCTTTGACCGGTCGTTTCTGACCTGGCTGAACGGGTTCTCATCGCCCGGGTTTGATACCTTTGCCCTGCTGGCGACACAGTTGGGCGATTCTTTGATTACGGCAGTCTTCATTATCGGATTGGCTGGTGTCCTGTGGGTGAAGCAACGACAGCGCCAGGCGGTATTTGTGCTGGCGGCATACGGCGGTGCCGGCTTCATCAATTTCTTGCTGAAGCATGGTTTTGAGCGGGATCGGCCGTCGCTCTGGACTACCCTGGTGACGGAGTCGTCCTATTCGTTTCCGAGCGGGCACGCCATGCTGAGCAGTGCCATCGCCTTCATCATCATCCTGTTGCTCTGGAATACGCGCTATCGCTGGTGGGCGGTGGTGTCGGGCGGACTGTATGCATTCATCGTCGGGGCGACGCGGCTGTATCTGGGCGTACACTTCCCGTCTGATGTGGTGGCGGGGTGGTGTGTCAGTGCGGCGTGGGCATTGATTACGTACACCATCATTTTCAAAGGCAATTTTCTGTACCGGCGACGAAACACCGGGAATGTTACGAAAGCTGGGCGGCGGCAAGCCCCGCACGCCGCTGATGGCGTTCGCGGGCAAGATGAATCAGCTTCGTAATTAATTCTCCGTACGGCAGGCCGCTTGCTTCCCATAGCTTCGGGTACATGCTGATCTTGGTGAAGCCGGGAAGTGTGTTGATCTCGTTGATGAGTATGGTGCCGGCATCATCGATGAACATGTCGACGCGGGCCAGGCCTTCGGCTTCCAGTGCCGTATATGCTTTGACGGCCAGCTGGCGGGCGGCGGCGGTGACAGCTTCTGGAAGTCTGGCCGGGACTTCGAACTGGGCGCCGTTCTCGTCAAGGTACTTGGCCTCGTAGCTGTAGAAGTCGCCGGAGCGTGGCGCGATGCAACCGAGAACGGAGGCGGCCGGGTCGGTGTTGCCGAGGACGGCGCACTCGATTTCACGTCCCGAGGCGGCTGTTTCAATCAGGACTTTGGTGTCATAGGCGAAGGCGGTGCTGAGGGCCGCCTTCAGAGTCTCTGGAGTGTCCGCCCGGCCGACTCCGACGGAAGACCCCATGTTGGCCGGCTTGACGTAGACGGTCGGGCCAAGCTGGCGAAGCATGGCTACCGGGTCGGCTGCATCCTGTTCGTGCGCACGCAGGACGACGCTTGGCGTGACCGGCAATCCAGCTTCGCGGAGCAGGCGCTTCATGACGTCCTTGTCCATGCCGACGGCCGAACCGAGTATTCCCGGACCGACGCAGGGCACGCCGGCCAGTTCGAGCAGGCCTTGCAGGGCGCCATCTTCGCCGTGCGGGCCGTGCAGGACGGGAAAGACTACGTCCAGTGCGGCTATCGGCTCCGTTCGGCCCTGGCCGACCAGTAGGCCATGACCGCCGGGTACCAGTGCCAGGGGCGTGCCGGTGGCTTCTTCGATGGCATCGCGGGCAAAGAGGCTGGTCTCGTCGGCCAGCTGCCAGACGCCGGTGCGGGTGACGGCTACGAGGATTGGCTCAAACAGGGTGGTATCGAGTGCCCGGTAAACGTTGCGGGCAGATTGGACGGAAACTTCGTGTTCGGGGGATTGGCCGCCGTATAGCAGACCGACGCGCAGTTTGGTGGGTGTATGCATGGGAACCATTGTAGCGTACCGCAGCGCGACATCATGTTGATATGATTGTTTTTTGAAGTGCGGGTGTACAATGTGGGTATATTACAAAGTACCATCCTATTAAAGCGAGGAAACAACATGGAATCACAGACAGCGACAGCCGTATCGCGCACTTACAAGCGCGCCAAAATCATTGCCACCATCGGGCCATCCACCGACGACCCCGAGATGATTGAAAAACTGGCCCGGGCCGGCGTTAACGGCTTCCGCCTTAACTTCAGCCACGGCACCCACGAGGAGCGTGACAAGCAGATCCCGTGGATCCGCCAGGCTGCCGAAAAGGTCGGCAAGCCGGTGACGATCTTCCAGGATCTGCAGGGTCCGAAGATCCGCCTCGGCGAGATGGAAGGCGTCGTCAACGTGTCAGCCGGAGAGGTCTGGAATCTGACCTATGGCGCCGAGACGGACGTCGATGCCAAGCGCCTGGCTATCCAGTATGACCTGAGCCAGAAGATGAAGGTCGGCGAGCCGCTGTTCATGTTCGATGGTAAAGTCCGTTCAGAAGTGCAGGCGGTCGAACCGGAAAACCACACTGTCCGGGTACGGATCGAGAACGACGGCATCGTCATGAAGCGTAAGGGCATCAATGTGCCAGACACCGACTTTGGCGGCGATGTCCTGACCGATAAAGACATGAAAGACATCATGTACGGCGTCGATAAGGACCTCGACTACGTCGCCATCAGCTTCGTACAGAAGGCGGCCGAGGTCGAGCACCTGCGCAAGATCCTGCGTGACAACGGGTCGAACGCCCGCGTCATCGTCAAGGTCGAGACCAAATCGGCCATCGAACCCCAGAACCTTGAAGAGATCGTCATCGCCGCCGACGCCGTCATGGTGGCCCGTGGCGACCTGGCCGTCGAGGCGGGTGCCGAGGTGGTGCCGATCGTGCAGCGCGACATCATCAGCCTCTGCCAGAAGCACGGCCGTATCAGTATCGTTGCCACGCAGATGATGGCCAGCATGGTCGAGTCTGCGTCGCCGACCCGTGCCGAGGTCAGTGATGTGGCCAACGCCGTCATCTTTGGTGCCGACTGTCTGATGCTTTCCGACGAAACCGCTGCCGGCCGCTATCCGCTGGAGACAGTCAAGGAAATGAAGAAGGTCATCCTTTACACCCAGAACCGTGCCCCGGTGCAGCCGGTCTACTTCCAGGAAGGCAAACGTGACCAGCAGGATGCTATCAGCTCGGCTGTCATCACGCTGGCGCATCAGATCGATGCCGCCGCCATCATCTGTGAGACCAAGACGGGCGAGACCGCCCGCAGCATCGCCTCTCATCGTCCGGCCATGCCGATTATCAGCGTTACGAGCAGCAGCCGCGTGGCGCAGCAGTTGTCCATCCTTTACGCCAACAAGAGTTTTCAGCGCGAAGATGGCGAGAAAGCCGGCCTGGCTCTGGCCGAGGACCTTGTCCGCACCGGCTTCCTGATGTCCGGCAACACTGTCGTCCTGGTATCCGGGCGCCAGCCTGGTATGGCCGGCATGACCGACACTATCCGCATCCGAGTGCTAGAATAAGACTGATAGAATCAGATCATAGCAACGCTTACGAAATAACAAAAAGGTAAAAATAATGAGCTTCGACAAGATGACCATCCGTGACCTCCCACTGGCCGGCAAGACCGTGTTGGTGCGCGCCGACTACAACGTGCCACTGAGTGAGGAGGGTGGCAAACAGACTATCCATGATGATTACCGGATCGTCATGTCCCTGCCGACGGTGCAGTACTTGCGGGAGCAAGGCTGCAAGGTCGTCTTGTGCGCCCATTTAGGGCGGCCGGACGGCAAGCCGGACGCACGCTACTCGCTTGAGCCGGTGGCGCAGCGGCTGGCTGATTATCTGCACACGCCGGTCAGGTTCGTGCCGGCCTGTGTCGGCGACCGCGTCCGCCAGGCCGTCAAGGGTATGTCTCCCGGCGAGGTCATCCTGTTGGAAAACTTACGGTTTCACGCTGAAGAAGAGGCGAATGATGCCGCCTTTGCCAGGCAACTGGCTGGCAGCAGTCTGGCTGACTACTTTGTGCAGGACGGGTTCGGCGTGGTGCACCGGGCGCATGCCAGCACCGAAGCGGTGACGCACCACTTGCCGAGCGTGGCGGGGTTGTTGTTGGAACGCGAATGCAGCGTCCTGGGACGGGTGGCACACCGGCCGCGCCGGCCGTTCAGTGTCGTGCTTGGAGGCGCTAAGATCAGTGACAAGGTGCAGGTCGTCGAACAATTCATCAAGAAGGCCGACAAAGTGATAATCGGTGGCGCGATGGCCAATAACTTCCTGGCCTGGCAAGGGTATCAGATAGGGAAGAGTAAGTTTGATGAAGAGGCGGTCAGGATAGTCGAGCGTATCATGCACAAACTGTGCGGCGAAGTCCACGACCACCGGATGTGTGTCCAGCAGAATGAAAAACTGCTGCTGCCGCTCGACGTGGCCGTTGGTGCTGAAGTCTCTGCCGATGCACAGCGCGTCAACAAACCGCTGACCGATGTTGCTGCCGACGACTACATCCTGGATGTCGGCGAAGCGACAATTGCCGCTATGGAGAAGTTTTTGGAAGGCAGTGCTACCGTGCTGTGGAACGGCACGCTCGGGTATGCCGAAGTGCCGGCTTTTGCGGCAGGCTCTGCCGCGTTGGCCGCCTGGCTGGCTGGTCATAAGGACAGTTTGGAGAGCGTAGTGGGTGGCGGCGACACTGCCGACTTCGTGCTGCGTTGGGATGCTGCCCACGGCGACAGTTTCAGCCATGTTTCGACCGGGGGTGGTGCCAGCCTTGAGCTGCTGTCGGGCAAGACGCTGCCCGGCGTGGCTGCGCTATTGGGCAAGAAATAAGCATCCGTCCGGTATGACGGACAAGTGGACAGCAATCCGCCGATGGGCTACACTAAGCATAAGAGTATTTATTTCTATGCGTCGTATCCTCACCATAGCTATGTATAACAAAAACACAACACCATACCCTGGAGGCTGCTTGTGAGCACTCATCGGACCCTGATTGTCGGCAACTGGAAAATGCATCTCACCATCGGAGAGACCAGCCTGTACCTCGACGCTTTGGACAAAGCGGTCAAAGTGCCGGCTGATGTCGAGGCCGTCATCGCGCCGACCACGCTGGCTCTGCAATCAGTCAGCCTGCAGCTGAAGCATCACCGTAAATTCAAATTGGCCGCTCAAAACTGTTTCTGGCGCGATTTCGGTGCTTACACCGGCGAAGTTTCGGCGCATATGTTGCGCGGACTGGCGCAGTACGTCATCCTTGGTCATTCGGAGCGGCGGCATCTGTTCGGTGAAATCGATAAGGATATCCGCCTGAAAGTACAGGCCGCGGTCCGCAACCAGATGCAGCCCATCCTGTGCGTCGGCGAGACCGGCCAGGAGCGTCTGGACGGCGACACCGGTTTTATCCTGCACGACCAGGTAACGGCCGGCCTGGCTAACATTACCTCAGAAGAAATCAGCCGTGTCGTCATTGCCTATGAACCGGTCTGGGCTATCGGCACTGGCGATAACGCCAAGCCACACGATGTGACACAGGCTATGAAGCTGATCCGCAAGCAGGTGCGGGACCTATTCGGCAAAAAAGCAGCCGAAGATATCCGTCTGCTGTATGGCGGTAGTGTTGATAATCACAACGCTGCGGATTACCTGGCATTACCGGAAGTCGATGGCCTGCTGGTCGGCGGCGCCAGTCTGAAGCCGCACGTGTTTGCTGAAATCATTGCCAAAGCCAGGAAGAGTGACTAACCTAAATGGTTGAGCTACTATGGTCGGTTGTAGTAGAGTAGACATAAACATAATGAAAACAAATAACCATAGGGTGTGGAAATAATGAATGATCTCGATTTCGATGAACTCGACAAGGCCATCAACAGCGTCCTGACGCCATCGAAGTCGTCAGAGCGGGCCAAGTCTGAAGCAAAACGGACTATCAAGCCAGAGCCGCGGGCTGCAGCCCCCAAGCCGGTTGAACGGCCTGAGCCTGTTGAACGCACCGACGCCGGCCGGCCTGAAGCCGACTCGGCCGAAGATACGGTAAAGGTTGTCCAGCGCCCAGTGTTGCCACAACAGCCTGCTGCTACCAGCATCAGTGTCGCCAATGCGTCAACGGCTTCAGCGTCCGCTGGTATCCCTGCCGCTACCCGGCCGCTTATCACACCCCGCCACTCCATCAACCGTTCCCGCCCAGGCGGTCCACTGATTGATGTCATGGCACCAGCCAAGCCGGTATCACGCCAGGCCGTGACGCTCGCGCTGCCCGAACGGCCGCACGCCGCCCATGCGCCGAAGGTAGAAGAACGGCACAGCCAGCAACGGTCAACTGATGGCATGGTGGCCGTCAGTCCCGCGCCGGTTGAGGCTGATCCAGTGTCGCCCGCTACGCAAACGCCAGCCCCCGAGACGTTCGAACGCTTCGACACGCTTTCGAGCGCAGACTATGGTTTGTCGGCAGAGGAGCGGCCTGTGCAGGCAGAGTCGGCCGATGTCACGCCGATAGCCGAAGCTCCCGTGACGCCCCTAGCCGCACAGCCGTCACCCGAAACAGCTGCGCCCGAGGCCGGCCCGGTACGGCCTGAGGCCGAGGTTGCCGCACCGGCACCTGAGGTGCCAGCCGTGGAGCCTGCTGCGGAGCTTTCCCAGCCCGCTGCCGAGCCGGCTTTCATAGAGACGCCGCCGCAGCCTGCGTCATCAGATGAAACGGCACCCGATGCCGAGACGGCACCAGCCGCACCCGCGTCGCCGTTCCTTGAAGACGCCAAGGTGGAAAAACGCCCGCTCGGCAGCCTGCGCGCCGAGGATGCCCAGCCGCACGAGTCAGCCGACCTCGATCACCGCCTGCCCGAGCATGGCACCAATGATCCCGTGCCGCCTTCGGCCCGCCGGACATTCGAGCCGTCGGCCAGCTTCCAATCCTCTTTGGGCGCGGCGTCGGTGCAGTCGTCTGCAGCATCGGCCGCTCCAGCCCCGGCGCCGGCCGTTCCCGCGGCACCCGTACCGATGCCCGATGTTCCTTCCGAAGACCCGCAGCCGGGCAGCAAGATGCTGCCGGTAGCTATCGCTGTCTTTGTGCTGGCTATCATCCTGGCCGGACTTATCCTGGTCTTTGGTGACAATCTCAAGACATTCTTCCAATAACCGACACCATCTCATCGTGCTTCTGGTAATTTCTACGACTATCGGCCGTCATCCCTGACGGGAATGCTATAATACGGGCGATGCATTACTTACTTGAGGGGTTGAATGAGGAGCAGCAGCAAGCGGTCATCCATGATCAGGGTCCGTTGCTGATTCTTGCCGGCGCCGGTTCGGGCAAGACGAAGACGCTGACTCATCGGATCGCCTATCTTATATCAGAGAAACAGGTCGCTCCGGAACGGATACTGGCCGTGACATTCACGAACAAGGCCGCCAAGGAGATGCGCGAGCGTCTGGGCTTACTACTGGGCCAGGATGGCACGAACCGCTCATTCATGCCTTGGATGGGCACCTTCCACTCGGTCTGCGTGCGCATGCTGCGCTACGATGGCGAACACATCGGCGTGCCCCGCAATTTCACCATTCTGGACGATGCCGACCGGCTCAGCCTGGTGCGCGATGCCATGAAACGGCTGCACATCAGCGAGAAATCATTTACGCCGCGAAGCGTCCTCGGTCTCATCAGCAGCGCCAAGAACGAACTGGTCGGGCCTGATGACTACGCCAGTGTCGCCAGGTTGCCGCTGCAGAAAGTAGTGGCCGATGTCTATCCGCTGTATGAAGCTGAGCGCCACAAGGCCGGCGCCCTCGATTTTGACGACCTGATCGCCGAGGCCGCCCGCCTGCTCAAAAGCCTGCCGGAGCTGCGGCAGGCCTGGCGGCATCGTTTTCAGTACATATTGATTGATGAGTACCAGGACACCAACGCCGCCCAGTACCAGCTGGTGCGGCTGCTGGTGAATGAGCATGCCAATATCTGCGTCGTCGGTGACGACTGGCAGAGCATTTATAGCTGGCGCGGCGCCGATTTTACCAACATCCTGCGCTTTGAACGGGATTTTCCCGGCACTAACGTCATCAAGCTGGAGCAGAACTACCGCTCAACCAAGTCTATCCTCGATGCCGCCCACAGCGTCATTACCAAGAATGACAACCGGTCAGACAAAAAACTGTGGACGGCGGCCGGCGGCGGCAAGCCGGTGCAGATCGTCCAGGTCGGTTCCGAGTCGCAGGAGGGCGAGGCGATTGTCAGCCGCATCAAGATGGCCGTCGAGATTGGCGCCCGGCGTCTGAACGAATATGCCGTGTTGTACCGCACCAACGCCCAGAGCCGCAGTGTCGAAGAAGCCTTCATCCGCTATGGCGTGCCATACCGCGTCGTCGGCGGTGTCCGTTTTTACGACCGCAAAGAAATCAAGGATGTCATGGCCTATCTGCGCCTGATGTATCAGCCGAACGACAGGGCAGCTTTTTTGCGGATTGCCAACGTGCCGGCGCGCGGCATCGGTGCGGTATCACTGGGCCGCTTCCTGGAGTGGCAGGCGGCGACCGATATGAGCATCGTCGACGGCCTGAAAGCGGCGGCGCTCTGCCCGCAGCTGACCGGCAAGGCTAAGACCGCGCTGGAGGGCCTGGGCAGCACGCTTGATCGTCTGGCTGGCCAGATCGATAGCCTGCCGCTGCAGGAACTGATCGAGCTGCTCATCGCCCGCATCAATTTCATGGAGTTCCTCGATGACGGTACGCCGCAGGCTGAAAGCCGCAAAGAAAACGTCGAGGAACTGCTGTCGGTGGCTCAGGAATACGCCGATCTTGGCCTGTCCGGATTCCTTGAGGAGGTTGCCCTGATATCCGACCTTGACAGTATGGAGAGCGGGGCCGAAGCCGTGACACTGATGACGCTGCACGCCGCCAAAGGCCTGGAGTTTCCGGTGGTCTTCATGGTCGGGATGGAGGAGGGGATCTTCCCGCATTCCCGTGCCTTGTATGAACCGGCGGAAATGGAAGAGGAGCGGCGGCTGTGTTATGTGGGCATGACGCGCGCCAAAGAGGAGCTGCACCTCATGAGTGCCGCCTCGCGTCTGCTGTATGGCTCGACGCAGCACAATCCGCCCTCGCGGTTCCTGAGCGACATCGATGGTGACGCCGCCCTGGCACCGGCCATGCCCGGCTTTGCCGCCTCAAACCTGCCGGAAGATGATTTTGAGCCGCATTACGAACCCGAGGATGACGGCGGACTGGCGCCTGGCGACAAGGTACGCCATCAGATCTTCGGCGTCGGCACCGTACAATCACTTGACGGCATGACGGCCACCATCGCTTTCCCTCGCGGCGTCCGCAAGCTGAATCTGGCATTCGCACCGCTCGAACGGGCGTAGCAGGCCCTGGTGTTTCCTGTGGAAACTACCTACCCACTCCTGTACATGTCTGGTATACTGGCTGCAGTGTCCGTGAGTTGGACCCTGCATTTCACCTATGATATTTAGAAAATCCTTTGTCGCACTGGGACTGATCGTATCGGTCGCAGGCCTGACTGTGCTGACTGCCGCGCTGGCGCCGGAACCGGCTAACGCGGGCAATCAGCGTGTCATCACCATCCACGATGGCGGTGCGGAGCAGACGATTGCCACCGATGCCACTACTGTCGGCGAAGCCCTGAAGCGCGCCGGCGTCACTTTGGATTCGCATGATTCCGTTGAACCGGCTGCCAAGACCGAACTGACAGCACCTGCTTATACCGTCAATGTCTATCGTGCCCGGCCGGTAACCGTGATCGATGGTGCCAAGCGCAAAGAAATCATGAGCCCGTACCAGAGCGCCCGCTCCATCGTCACGCACGCTGGCGTCGAGCTGTACGCCGAGGACCAGGTGGTCATGGAGCGTATCAATGATTTCATGACCGATGAAGGCATCGGCCTGAAGCTGACCATTGACCGTGCCATGCCGGTCAATCTGGTGCTGTATGGTGTCCAGACACAGATCCGCACCCGCGCCACTACGGTAAGCGAATTACTGAAAGAAAAGAAGATCGTCCTGGGCAGGGACGACGGCGCATCGCTGCCGGGTGACACCGCCCTGACCGCCGGTATCATCGTCGATGTCTGGCGCAACGGCATCCAGACCAAGACCGAAGAGCAACCGGTCGCATTTGAGACCGAGTCCATCCAGGACGCCGACCGCGACATCGGTTTCAAAGAAATCCGTGAACCGGGCAAGCCGGGCAAGAAGATGGTCACCTACGAAGTCACCCTCAAGAATGGACAGGAAGTCGCCCGCAAAGAAATCCAAAGCGTCGTGACTGAACAGCCCAAGAAGCAGGTGCAGGTCGTCGGCGCCAAGCGTGGCAGCGTCGATGCCGCCTTGGCCGACGCCATGGCCCGCCTGCGCCAGTGCGAGGCTGGCGGCCGCTACGACCGCAACAGCGGCAACGGCTACTACGGCGCCTATCAGTACGATGTCAGTACCTGGGCAGGGTACGGCGGCTTCCGTCTCCCCAGCGAAGCTCCACCGGCAGTCCAGGACGCCAAAGCTGCCGAGACCTATGGACGCCGTGGCTGGTCACCGTGGCCCGGCTGCACCCGGAAGTTAGGCCTGCAGGATGTCTACCGATAAAACTGCCGGCCCTCTCCCTAATAAATCATTGGGACAGCACTGGCTCTTTGACAAAGCCAGTCTGCACCACATAGTCGGGTTCGCAGGTGTAGAGGCTGGCGACACCGTGCTCGAGATCGGCCCGGGCAAAGGCCCGTTGACGCGGCTACTGCTCGAGAAGGGCGCTGCCGTCACGGCCGTCGAGTTCGATGCGGCATTGGCCATTGAACTGGCCCGCACTATCACGCTGCCCGGTTTCACCGTCCACCATGCCGATATCCTGCGGTATGACCTGTCGGTCATGCCCCTGGGCTATAAGGTAGTGGCGAATGTGCCGTATTACATCACCAGCAAGATCGTCAGGTTGCTATTGGAGTCGAACCGCCCGCCCGCCAGCGCCACCCTGCTTGTGCAGAAAGAGGTTGCCGAACGTCTGGCTGCCGGGCCTGGCGAGATGAGTCTGCTGAGTGTCTCTGCGCAGTTCTACGCCACTGTCACTTTGGGCGATGTCGTGCCTAAGGAGCTGTTTGAGCCGGCACCCAAGGTAGACTCCCGAGTGGTCCGGCTGGATTATACCGGCCCGAAATACGATGACGTTGACCGCCGTTTCTTTTTCCGGGTGGTAAAAGCCGGCTTTGCTGAGCGCCGCAAGAAACTGCGGTCCAGTCTGGCTGGTGGGCTGCAGTTGGAAAAATCCCGGTTGGACGGTATTCTTGCCGAAGCCGGTATTCCGGCCGAAGCCAGGGCGCAGGAGCTGACGTTGCAGCAATGGCATCGCCTGGCCTCGCTGCTGCCGATGGCGATGTGATAGTTGGGGTTTGAGGCGTGGTTTGGCGCCGGAAGGGGTATAATCGAAGTATGACCGCCGCAATACAACCGACTGTTTTTAAAAGCATGCCTGTGTTTGCCCGGGCCTCCACTCTGGCCGACGGCACCATGTCATCGCCGCAAGGAGCCACGACTGACGTGCAGCAACACCGCACCAAGTGGTTATCCACGCTTCGCATCAGCCCGGAGCACACCACGCTGCTAAAGGTGACATACGGCGAAGGCATCGATTACCTGCGCATCAAGACGGCCGACGTCGCCGACAAAGGCCGTGGCATCATCGATCTGGAGCACAACGTCATCGCCGACGCACTTTTCACGCGTGAAAAGTCGCACGCCCTGTTTCTGCCGCTGGCCGACTGCGGCGGCGTGGTGCTGTTTGATGCCCGCCAGCGGATTCTGGGTGTCGTCCACCTTGGACGACAGGCGACCTTCGCAGGGCTGGCCGCCCGCACCATCGACTATATGGTGGAGCAGTTCGGCACCGATCCGGCCGATGTGCATGTCTGGATCAGCCCGAGCATCAGCGGCGATTCCTATCATCTCAAGTATTTTGACTTCGCCGACGACCCGGCCTGGCAACCGTTCACCCGCAAAGACGGTGAGGGCTGGCTGGTCGACCTGCAGGCGTATAATACGGCACAGATGGTCGCCGCCGGCGTGCCAGAGGCCCATATCGACCATTCCGGCGTCGACACCGCCACCCATCCCGATTACCCCTCGCACCATCGCTTCAGTGTCCATAACGAGCAGTCCAAGGCTGGCCGGTTTGCCATCGTCGCCATGATCAAGGAAGGGAAGTAGCATGCAACCGATAGACTATGATTTTGAAGATGTCCGCCAGACGACCGAGCGCAACTGCAGCCAGACGGCACTGGCTATGCTGATGTCGTACTATGGTCACCCCATGAGCGTCGAAGATGTCATGCGCACCGTGCCGCAAGGCCGCGACGAGCAAGGCAACCCGTATGGCAGCAACCTGGTGCAGGAGCTGGCTGCCTGGTGTCTGAGTGCCGGCTTCGGTGTCCGCATGCATACCTTTGATTGCCAGATCATCGACCTGGCCTGGGAAGGGCTGCCCGCCACCGAACTGATTAACCGCCTGGAAGCCGCCCGCGGCGTCCGGATTTCGGCCGCCCAGGGCCCGCATATCTCCAACCAGTACATCGATGCCTACCTCAACTTCCTCAAGCGTGGCGGCAACCTCCGCATCGAGCCGTTCCCGCGCGCCCGTCTGCTGTACGAGTTGCTGCAGAAGGCACCGGTGGTCGTGGCGGTCTGCTTCAACACGCTGCACAACGCCGGTGGCAGTGAAACTACCCACACCGTCCTGGTGTACGGCTACGATCCACAGGGTAATTTCCTGGTGGCAGACCCGTATGAAGGCCGCATCGTCGTCGATCCGGAACGGCTGGTCTGCGCCATCTCGGCCGCGCAGATTGAGTGTGACAACGTCCTCTTCCAGATCACGACGTAGCCAGCGGGCACCGGCTGTCGGCAGTCTGCAATAGAGCCTTTGATAGCCACCCCTGTTGGTATCTGATATAATACCCCAGTATTATCAGCTAACAGGAGTCTATAGCATGGACGAACAAAAACCGTCGACATTCTACGTCGCGACCGCCATCCCCTACGTCAACGCAAAACCGCACATCGGCAATGCTATGGACTACATGTTGGCCGACGTTCTGGCGCGCTACTATACCCAACAGGATATCCCGGTGTTCTTCGGGGTAGGCAGCGACGAGCACGGCAACAAGATTGCCGCCAAGGCCGCCGAAGCCGGCCTGACCCCGCAGCAGTACACTGACCAGATGGTCCCGGCTTTCCATGACATGCTGAACCGGCTGAATATCAGCTACACGGATTTCATCCGGACCTCAGAAGCCCGTCATGAGACAGCCTCCCAGTATATCTGGCAAAAGCTGCAGCCATACATCTATAAAGGCACATATGAGGGCTGGTACTGTGTCGGCTGTGAATCATTCGTCACCGCCAAGCAGGCCACGGAGAACAACGGCGTCTGCCCCGACCACAAACAGCCGTATGTCCAGCTGAGCGAAGAGAACTATTACTTCCGTCTCAGCGCCTTCACCGAGCACGTCAAGCAGGCCATCGAAAGCGATACGCTCAAGATCCAGCCGACTTTCCGCAAGAAAGAAATTCTCAACCTCCTGAACCACGGCCTGGAAGACATCAGCATCTCCCGCCCGCGCAAGAACCTGAGCTGGGGCATCCCGGTACCCAACGACCCCAATCATGTGATGTACGTCTGGTTTGAGGCGCTCATCAACTATGTCAGCATCCTGGGGTACCCGGACGGTCCGCTCTTCGCCCGTCTGTGGCCCGCCAACGTCCAGGTCATCGGCAAAGATATCCTCCGTTTCCACGCTGCCATCTGGCCGGCCATGCTGATCGGCCTCGGCCTGCCGCTGCCCAAGAAGCTGCTGGTCCATGGGTTCGTAAACGTCGGCGGCGCCAAGATGAGCAAGACCGTCGGCAATGTCGTCGATCCGATCCAGATCGCCGATGAGTACGGCGTCGACGCCTTCCGCTACTTCTTCCTGCGCCACATCCCGACGCTTGACGACGGTGACTTCACCTGGGAAAAGTTCGAGACAGCCTACAACACCGAGCTGGGCAATGAGCTTGGTAACCTCGTGCAGCGCGTGGCCAGTATGGTCGTCCGCTACCAGAACGGCATGATCACCCAGATCGCACCGGCCGTCCACGACACTGCCCAGTATCAGGCGGCCATGACCGAACTGCGCCTCAATGACGCCTTCGACGCCGTCTGGGACCAGGTGCGCCAGCTGAATGTCTATCTGGAAGAGGTCAAGCCCTGGGCTTTGGCCAAGGCCGGCGAAAAAGAGGCCTCGCATCTGAACGAGGTCTTGGCGTACGCCGCTGGCAGCCTTGTCCATATTGCCGACCTGCTTCTGCCGTTCCTGCCCGACACTGCCGAATCAATCCGCCGCACCTTCACCGCCGATGTCATCACTACCGGCGATGTGCTCTTTCCGAAAATTTACAAGCATACGCCTGATCCCAAGCTGACCCACAAGACGCCTGCTGCCACGGCGAGCCGTGCAGCATCTGCACAGGCGGCTGCACAAGCTGCACAGCCCGCTGCTCCCGCGCCCGCTCCGCACAATCCGGCGCCGACGGCCGCTCCGGAGCCCGTGCAACTGCCCCCGCCGCCGCCCGGCGTCATCCAGCCTGCTCCATCCCAGCCATTGACACCTGTTGGTCCCGCACAGCCGCCCGCCGCTCCTGCGGCCACACCGCCGGCCGCTCCGCAACCATCCGCCGCGCCACCAGCCGAACCCCAGCGATAAGCCGATGTTCACCGATACCCATTGCCACATCCACGAGGATGATTATCCGCTTGACCCCGAGGCGGCCTACACCCGCGCCATGGCCGACGGTGTCGACCGCCTGCTGTGCGTCGGCACCAGCGCCGATAGCAGTGCCCGCGCCATGTCCTTCGCTGCCGCGCACGCCGGTGTCTGGGCCGTCATCGGCATTCACCCGCACGAGGCGGCCAAATTCGGCGCGGCCTTAGGCGTCTTTGGTGGGTCAAACGGCGGCTGGGCAGCCATCCAGGAGTTGGCGCTGACCAATCCGGCCAAACTGGTAGGTATCGGCGAGTGCGGCCTGGATTACTATTACCATGATGACGAAGATGACCGGCAGCTCCAGCGCGACCTCCTGCGTCAACACCTGGAGCTGGCCTCCGCCCTGCAGCTGCCGGTGTCGTTCCATGTCCGTGACGCCTTTGACGATTTCTGGCCGATTTTCGATGAGTTCAAGGGCATCAGGGGCGTCTTGCACAGCTTCACAGACTCTAGTGACAATCTGGCCAAAGCCTTGGAACGGGGATTGTACATAGGGGTGAACGGCATCAGTACCTTCACTAAGATCCCAGAACAGATCACCATGTTCTCCTCAATACCGTTGGAAAAATTACTACTAGAAACCGATGCGCCATACTTGACACCAAAGCCGCTTCGTGGTAGTATAAATGAGCCAGCGTTCATTACGCATGTGGCACGCTCCCACGCCGCTCTCCGCGGCATCCCGGTGGAAGCTGTTGCCACCGCTACAGATCGGAACGCTACTTCACTCTTTTCAATTTAGTCAAAACAAACTGACAAACCGTTAAAGGCGTGCAATTAACTCTTAATGCATGGAGATTTAACCGTGTCCGAACAACGTACAGCCCCTTCAGATGGTATCTTCCACCTGCCGGCCCAGCCGGAAGATGGCGGGATTTCTTCTGAATACATCCAGGGCGGCATCATGCAAGCCGAGCAATTTGCCAACGGGTATGCTGCCTCCACTCCAGAGGCAGTGCCGGCACCGGCAACAGCCGAAGACCAGGCCCTGGCCGCCGCAGCTGCCGCAGAAACCGCCAAGGCATATGCAATGTCCGAGGCCAGTGTGGTCCGCACCCCGCGGGTCGTTCAGGCTGGTGGCGAGCATGTGGTCATCTCGGTCCGCGATAACGTCATCACCGGCCGGCCGCTTGAAACTGAATATGATCACGACGCCCATGAGCAGGAGACTGCTGCTGCCGAAGTGCGTGAAGCAGTCGGCCTGACCGCCGGTATCATCGCCCGCCGCCAAGGCCTGATCGACCCGCTGCGCGACTCCTTGGATGATGACGATCCCGACCGTCGCGCCGGCACCTGGAACGGTCTGGTCACCTCTGGAGAACGGTCATGATGCTCAAGAAACTGGTCAATCTGTTCGTCGGCGACACCAGCACAGTGCCGAATATCCGCCGTTCGACCCGCAAATACTCCGAGCGCGACCTGCTGCGCAAAGAATCGCTGATCGGCCGCCAGCTGTTCGGTGAGGTGCCGCAGGGTCACCAACGCGAGTTCTTCTGCCTGGACGAGCGGACCTGGATCTGGTACGAAAAATGGATTGATCCTGCCACCAAGAAAGAGCAGGAGCAGACCACCCGCTACGAATTGCACACCAACGGCATCATCAAGATCCAGGCAGGGCAGCCGTACAAGGTCATCGAAGGCGAGGAGCTGACGAACCTGGTCGGTGCCATGCGCCTGTACAACCAGCGTGTCTCCGAGGAAGTCTATCACCTCGATCCGGCTACCAACCAGCCGCTGACCGCCTAAATAAACTACCATATGCAAAGCAGGCGCCAGGATGCACGACCCTTACGGCCGGCTCCTGGCGCTTCTTGTTATACTGAGACCATGAATAGTAGCGTTTATCTGGATTATGCGGCGGCGACTCCGGTCGATGCGCGCGTCATAGCGGCCATGCAGCCGTACTTCAGTGACGCTTTTTACAATCCCTCGGCCAGCTATAAGGCGGCCAGGGCAGTGCGGGCAGATGTCGAGCAGGCGCGCGGTATGCTGGCGGACTGGCTTGGGGCTAAGGCGCGTGAGGTCATCGTGACGGCCGGCGCCACCGAATCAGCTAATCTGGCGCTGCACGGCGTCATGCGGGCGCACCCCGGGGCGAGCGTGGCTGTCGGTGCTATCGAGCATGACGCGGTGCTGGAGACGGCCCGGCAATACCCTCATGAAATAATTCCAGTGGATGACAGCGGGGCGGTGGGCGAGCAGGCGCTGCGTGCGGCCATCCGTGATGATACGGTGCTGGTCTCTATCGGCTACGCCAGCGGCATGCTGGGGACGCTGCAGCCTATCAAGCGGCTTGGGCAGCTGATCGCGGCAGTGAGGACGGAGCGCCGCGAGGCTGGCAACACGC
Organism: Candidatus Saccharibacteria bacterium; assembly: GCA_016789455.1. NCBI lineage: Bacteria > Candidatus Saccharimonadota > Candidatus Saccharimonadota bacterium. Next base: position 148,052 of record JAEUQU010000002.1, read on the forward strand.
TGCCGCTATATTTTTACACCGACGCCTCCCAAGCGGCCGCCTATGCCGATATGCACGTCAGTCGGCTGGGCGTCGACCTGATGACCGTCGGGGCACAGAAACTGTACGGCCCCAAGCAGGTCGGGCTGTTGTACGTGCGGACCGGCACGCAGCTTTCCGTGGTCATGCAGGGCGGCGGTCAGGAATCGGGCCTACGCTCCGGCACTGAGAATGTCCCGGGTATCATCGGCTTTGCCGAAGCCGTCCGGCTGGTCCGTGCCGAGCGTGACGAGCGGGCGTGCCACGTCGGGCAGCTGCGTGCTTTGTTTGAAAAGCGCCTGCAAGAGGCGCTGGGCGACAGCTGTGTCTTTACGACGGCCCGGCAGCGGATTCCGCACATCTCTCATTTTGTCATGCCGGGCATCGATGCCGAGACATTGTTATTCATGCTGGATGAACGGGATATCATGGTTGCTACCGGTGCCGCCTGCGCCGCTAACAAGCAGACGGCCTCGACCGTATTGTTGGCCATCGGACTTGATGAGGCGCACCGGCAGGGAAGTCTGCGCTGTTCGTTCAGTCATCTGCTGACCCTGGAGGACGTAGAGCGTGCCGTAAAAGAAATAATTGGCTGTGTGAGAATAATGAAGGATACTGCATGAAAAAATTGAGCGGATTGTTGATAACCGTCGTGGTGCTGGCCGGGTTGCTGGGCATTGGGACGCAGATGTACGTCTCGGTGGATGACCTGGCGGGCTGCGAGGACCGTCCGACGACTGGCGGCTGCGTCAAAGCCGATGCCATCGTGGCCATCAGCGGCGGCGATACGTCGGCGCGGACGGCCGAGGCTGTCGAACTCTATAAGCGCGGCTGGGCCGGGACGCTGATCGTTTCCGGTGCGGCGCTTGATCCGACCGGTCCTTCCAATGCGGCCACCATGCGGGCCGAGGCGATCCGCGCCGGCGTGCCTTCCAACCGTATCCTGGTGGATGAACTGTCGCAGGATACCAGCGGTAATGCCAAGGGTGTGGCCATGGTGGCCCGCGAGCACGACCTGCGCCGCGTCATCGTCGTCACCTCGCCGTATCATCAGCGCCGGGCGGAGCTGGTCTTTGAGCGGGCTTTCATGGACTTCGGTTCGGTGCGCAGCCACCCGACGCAGGGCGACCAGTACTGGCCGCCGCTGTGGTGGACGCAACCGGGCAGCTGGATCCTGGTAATCGGCGAGATGGCCAAGACGGTCGCAGAGCTCTCCAAGGGCAGCCAGCCGTGAAAGTCTTTATCGGCATGAGCGGCGGCGTCGACAGTTCCGTGGCGGCCGCCTTATTGAAGGAGCAGGGCCACGAGGTGACCGGCGTCTACATGAAAAACTGGACGCAGGATCTGCCGGGTATGAAATGTCCCTGGGCTGATGATCTGAGCGACGCCAAGCGCGTGGCAGTGCAGCTGGGCATCCCTTTTAAAATCTATGATTTCGAAGCTGAGTATAAACACAAGGTCGTCGACTACATGGTAGCGGAATACGCTGCCGGCCGGACGCCCAACCCCGACATCATGTGCAATCAGGAGGTCAAGTTCAAGCTGTTTCTGGAAGCGGCGCTGGAGGACGGCGCCGACGCGATTGCGACCGGACATTACGCCCGCATCAGCTCAATGACTGACGATGCCGGGCGGTCGCGGCCGGCGCTGCGCATGGCCGTGGATGCCAACAAGGACCAGACGTATTTTCTGTACCGTATCACGGAGCATGCGCTGGCGCACACCCTGTTTCCCATCGGTGAGTTTCATAAGCCGCACATCCGCGAGATAGCCGCCGAAAAAGGGCTGTATACGGCCGGCAAGAAGGATTCACAGGGTATCTGCTTCGTCGGCAAGATCGGTATCAAGGAGTTTTTGAGCCAGTATGTCGAAGGGGTGCCTGGCAACATCGTCAACAGTGCCACCGGCGAGGTACTGGGCCGCCATGACGGCGCTATCTTCTACACCATCGGCCAGCGCCACGGCCTGGGGCTGGGTGGCGGGCTGCCGCTGTATGTCACGGGCAAGGATATGAAAAAGAACATCGTCTACGTCACTTCCAAGCTTGATGATACGGGATTATGGCACCGGGAAGTGACGCTCGGCGACACTCACTGGATTCATGAGGCGCCCGTGCCGGACCGGAAGTATACGGTCCGGCTGCGGCATCGGGCGGCGCTCTTGGCGGCGCACTTTGAGGCCGTAGGGGAGGGCACGGCACGGCTGCAGCTGCAGGATGAGGAGCGCGCGGTGACGCCTGGCCAGTCGGTCGTGGTCTATGATGGCGAGACGGTGATAGGCGGCGGAATCGTGGCCGTTTCGTAGTACACTAAGAGGAATGGATCAGCAGCATACACCGACGGGACGGCTCAAGCGGAAGTTGGCGTTCAGTGCAGTGCTTTTGGTTGTCGCGCTGCTGGCAGCGGGAGCGGCAGTGGTCGTAGTGCTGCTGGGCTCGCCTGGGCCCAGGGCCGTGAAAGAGACGCCCCAGGTGGTGAAAACCCGCGACGAAAGCGCGCCGTCGCTCAGTATCGAAAAGATAGCCGCCGGGCTGTCGCGGCCCTGGGATATCGCGTTCCTGCCTGACGGCACGCTGTTATATACCGAACGGGGCGGTACCATATCCAAGCTGGAAGAGGGGGAGCCGCGGGTCCTGCTGGCCGTCTCCGATGTGGCTGCCCGCGGCGAGGGCGGCCTGATGGGCCTGGCCGTCGATACTGATTTTGAACAGAATAATTTCATTTTTGCCTGCTATGCTTCTACCAACCAGGACGTACGCCTGGTGCGCTGGAAGTTTGATGGCACCAATTTCACCGACAAGACCGAGATGATCACCGGCATCCCGCTCAACCCGTCCGGCAGGCATTCTGGCTGCCGTCCGCGCATGGATAAGACGGGGGCGTTGTGGGTCGGCACGGGCGATGCCGCCAACGGTGAGCTTCCGCAGTCTCCCGGCAGTCTGGGCGGCAAGATATTACGCGTCGACCGTTACGGCAAGGCACTGCCGGGCAACCAGAAGCTACCGTTTGACACGCGGATCTATTCGTTTGGCCACCGCAACGTGCAGGGCATCGCCCTGTATGACGAGCCGGTCAATGGCGTGGCCGGCGTCAGTGTGGAGCATGGTCCCGCCCGGGACGATGAAATCAACCCGCTGAAGAGCGGTAACTTCGGTTGGAACCCCGTTCCCGGCTACAACGAAAGCGTCCCCATGACCGACCTGGCTTTCTATCCCAGCGCTATCAGCGCCTTCTGGAGTTCCGGAGACCCGACCATCGCCCCGTCCGGCGCCACGTTCCTTCGCGGCGAGCAGTGGAAGGGCTACGAAGGAGCGCTTGCCGTCGCCGTGCTCAAGGGTAAGCATCTGCGCATCCAGCAGTACGACGACAAGCAGAAACTGAGCAAGGACGAAACTTTCTTCAAGGATCAGTTCGGCCGTCTGCGCAGTGCCGTGCAGGGTACCGATGGCAACCTGTACCTGACGACGGACAACGGTAACGAGGACGCAATCATCAAAGTGACGCCCAAATAGGGGGCAAGGGTTTTTGTAACAGAGGTACGTCTGCTATACTTTTGGATGTATGAAAGCTCAAGACATCCGAAACTCCTATCTCAAGTCCCTCAAAGCTAATGGCCACGCCGTCATCCCACGGGCGCAGCTGGTGCCTTACAACGACCCGTCGACCCTGTTCACCGGTTCCGGCATGCAGCCGCTCATCCCGTATCTGCTGGGTGAGGCGCACCCCGATGGCGTCCGTCTGGCCAACAGTCAGACCTGTCTGCGCGCCCAGGACATCGAAGACGTCGGCGACAATCGTCACACCACCTTCTTTGAGATGCTTGGCAACTGGAGCCTCGGTGACTACTTCAAAAAGGAGCAGATCCGCTGGTTCTTCAACTTCCTGACCGAAGAAGTCGGCCTGGATCCGCATAAGATCTACGTCACCTGCTTCATCGGCAGCGAGAAGTATGGCATCCCGCGTGACGACGAATCGGCCTCCATCTGGCAGGAAGTCTTTAAGAAAAAGGGCATTGATGCCGCCATCGTCGAAGTCGGCAGCCAGGCCGACGGCGACAAGATGGGCATGCAGGACGGCCGCATCTTCTTCTACGACGACGGCGAAAACTGGTGGAGCCGTGGCGGCGGTCTGGACAAGACGCCCGTCGGCGACCCGTGCGGCCCTGACAGCGAGGTCTTCTACGACTTTGGCGATCAGAACCACGACGCCAGCTACGGTCAGCCGCACCCGGCCAGCGATTCTGGCCGCTTCATGGAAATCGGCAACCAGGTCTTCATGCAGTATTTGCGCACCGAGAACGGGTTTGAGCCGCTCGAGAACAAGAACGTCGACTTCGGCGGTGGCCTGGAGCGTATCGCTGCCGCTTCCATCGACAGCCCCGATGTCTTCAAGATCAGCCTGCTGCAACCGATCATCACCAAGCTCGAAGAAATCTCCGGCAAGAAGTACGACAGCCACACCGCCAGTATGCGCGTCATCGCCGACCACCTGCGCGCCGCCACCTTCCTGGCCGTCGACGGCGTCAGCCCCAGCAACAAGGAGCAGGGCTATGTCATGCGCCGCCTGCTGCGCCGGGCCATCCGCTTTGCCTTTGAGCTGGGCGTGGAGCAGAACTTCTTTGAGCAGGTGGTGCCGGTCATCGCCGACCTCTACCATGAGGATTACCCGGAAGTCGCCGCCAACCGCGACGATGTCATCGCTACGCTGGTCAAGGAAGAGAAAGTCTTCCGCCAGACTCTGCGCAAAGGCCTGCGTGAGCTGGAAAAGCTTGAAAAAGTCGATGGCGAAGCGCTGTTCCGCCTCTACGACACCTTCGGCTTCCCAGTTGAGCTAAGCACCGAGGAGGCCTTCAAGCAGGATATCCCCGTCTCTGAAAGCTGGCGCACCGAATTCGACGCCAAGATGCAGGAACAACGTGAACGCAGCCAGACTGCCACTAAAGGCACTTTCAAGGGCGGCCTGGGCGGGCAGACCCTGCAGCACAAGAAGTATCACACGGCTACCCATCTGATGTACCAGGCCCTGCGTGATGTCCTGGGCGAGCACGTTATCCAGCGCGGCAGCAATATCACCGAAGAGCGCCTGCGTTTTGATTTTTCCCACCCCGAGAAGGTGACCCGCGAGCAGCTCGACGAAGTTGAAAAGATCGTCAACGAGCAGATCGGCCAGGACCTCAAGATCAGCTACGCCGAATATCCTACCAAGGTGGCCATCGAAGAGAAGGGCGCCCTGGGCCAGTTCGGTGACCGCTACGGCGAGACCGTCAAGGTGTACCAGATGATCGCCGATGATGCGGAGAAGCCCTTCAGCTTTGAAATCTGCGGCGGCCCTCACGTGGACCACACCCTGCAGCTGTTCGAAGATGGCAAGAAGTTCAAGATTCTGAAGGAAGAGGCCAGTTCGGCCGGGGTGCGGCGGATCAAGGCAGTGTTGCAGTAAGGCACGCCAGCTTCATAATCCATAAAATCAAACACCGGCTGCCGGCGGGCGGACGCCGAAGCATCCATCCCGCCGACAACCGGTTGCGGCCCGGAGGCCGCTGTGCATCCCGTCTCTACGGCGCCCAGGTGTACTCGCTCAGGAGCGAGATGATCACGACTCCCAGCGAAACCCACTGGTAGCGCAGCATGATCGTCACCCGTTCACTGAGGGGGTGGCTGGTGGTCGTGAGCCACCGGACGGACAGCACGATTGCCACGAGGATCGCGACCAGGCTGCCCCAGGTGATGCCCTTGATGAACATGTCGACGACCCAGTTGACGGCGTCGTACTCGGGCGATACGCCGAGCTTGGCGTAACCGCCATTCGCTGCCGCGACGAACTGCTCCAGCAGGCTGACGGCCAATCGGACCAGCCCCCACAGCAGTGCCACGAAGGCGACGGCGATGACGCCCAGGATTTCCCCCAGGAAGCGGAGGAGCATCCGGACGGGCTTGGACTGGAAGACCGTCTGGATGGCGTCGCCCGGACGGGAGGTGGTGCTAAGCATTGGCGTACTCTTTCTCTCGTGAGCGGTACTGCGGGCTTATAATATAATTATATCACAAAAATAATAAAAAATCAAGTATCCATAAGCTTGATAAGTAGAGTGCCCTAAAAATCAAACACCGGCCACCGGCAGGCGAGGCACCGAAGTGCACTCAGCCTGCCGGCGACCGGTTGCCGGCCCCCACGGTGGAGACCGGCGCGCCCTCACAGGAAGGCGATGCCTGGCTGGATGACCAGGACGAAGACCGCGATGGACAGCAGCATCATGGTGCGCTGCAGCGGCTCCGCCTTGGCCCAGGCCAGCCGGATGATCGGCACCATGAAGGTGGCCGCCAGGGCGAAGATCCAGCCCATCACCACCGCGCCGCCGTAGCCGGGCAGCGACGGCGGCAGCAGCAGCGCGTCCATCGGTTCGCCACCCAGTACGCGCGTGATGCGCACCGCGGTGGCGCCGTAGAACATCATCCAGCTGCTGACGAAGGCGACCGCCATCATCAGCAGGATCTGCAGCGGTCCCTCCCGGAAGATCCAGGTGGGGCGCTGTTCACTGCTTGATGCACGCTCTTCCATGAGACGCGTGACGTCGTCGTAGAGGGGCGTGTCCATCGCGAACATGTCGTGCGTGGTGGTCATCGTGTAGCTCCTTCGGGTCGGTGAGGCGGGTGTGGTCAAACGAGCAGCAGATTCATCATGCTGCAGCCGATGACGATGGCCAGCGTGAAGATCTGGAGCGGGCGGAACTCGCCCAGGCGAACCTTGCGGTTCATGTCGAGCGTGTTCAGTAGCATCCAGAGGATCGAGCCGGTGTTGATGAGGGCCACCAGACTACTGAACATGAACGTGTTGAAGAACATGTCGTCCAGCTTCTGGCGGCGCAGGTGGCTGAGCACATGTTCACCATGGTTCGTGAACCCGTCCAGCTCCGTGAAGAAGCTGATGGTCAGGTTGAGCCCGACGAATAGCAGTCCCCAGACAAGCCCACTGCCGATGGCGGCGAGGACCCACGGGGCGCTGCGGATGGTGCAGTGTGCCGTCGTCTGCATCCAGGGGCGGGGAAGCCGGGTCACCCAGGCGGGCGGCGGGGCTCCCTCGCGGACCTTGCGGATGGCGAGGGCGATGTTTCGGTGCGCAAGCGTGGTCATGACTCTCCTCGAAGATGGGTGGGTAGACGTGCCTGTATCTATTATTATAGCACAAAAAATAAAAATAGTCAATAATCATAACCATAATCATGGTTGCATTCGTCAAAAAAGAAACACCGGTCACCGGCAAGGCGCATCGCTAGTGACACGCCCCGCCGGCAACCGGTTCATCAGAGGTACGAGATCGCCCGGAGGAAATTGACGACCATCAGCACCGCCATCAGCGGCACCTGGGCCTTGGCCAGCCAGGCCAGGCAGTGCAGGTACGAACGCCGTAGTCCGGCGATCCAGATCGCCAGCAGCCAGAGACTGCTGATGCCGCCGAACCACAGGCCCTGACTGACGGATTCACTCATCACCAGGTCGAGCTGCTGTTTGACGGCCTCGACGGAGGTAAGCGGCATGTCGTTGATCTCCATCATGTAGCGCACCACCAGCTCGGTGCCGATCAGGGCGAAGCCCCACATGAACCCCATGACAGCGATGGCCATCAGCCAGAACCCCACAAGGAGCAGGTCGCTGAAGTTCTCGGACAGGCGGGCAAGGGTGCTGGTGCGCCGGGCGGCCGTCTGGGTGGGCATGACAGCACTCCAATCGTTCGACGAATCTGACTGCGATACTATAGCATAAACGATAATATAGTCAATCATCATCACAGAAACCGACCCGGCTGGCTTTGTATGCATAACCTCTATCATGTATACTGTTAGCGATGATTCTCGACAAAATTAAAAACGCCATTCCCCGCCGCTCCAGCGACGATGGCGCTGACAATACGCTGGTTGCCCTGGATATCGGTACGGAGTACGTCAAGGCGCTCGTGGCCGAGGTGAACGGCGATGACATCACCATCGTCGGTGCCGGCCGCCAGCACCAGGAGCTGAGTGATATGCATGGCGGCGCCATCGCCGATATCGGCGCGGTGGTACAGAACTGTGAGCGTGCCCTGGCCGAGGCCGAGGAGCAGGCCGGTTTCCAGGCGAAACGCGTGGTCATCGGCATCGCCGGCGAGCTGGTCAAAGGCCTGACCAACACCATCAAATATAAGCGGCCCCAGCCGGACCGGGCGCTTGATATGCGCGAGATGGAGCTGATCATTGAGAAGGTGCAGGAACGGGCACAGGCCAAGGCGCAGAAGCAGATTGCCTGGGAGACGGGTAATGCCGACGTGGAGATTAAGCTGGTCAACTCGGCGATCGTCAGCATCCATATCGATGGCTATAAGGTGAGTAACCCGATCGGGTTCCAGGGCCGTGATATGTCAATCCAGATTTATACGGCCTTTGCACCTATGGTGCACATCGGTGCTCTGGAGCGCACCGCCAGCGAGCTCGATCTTGACCTACTGGCAGTAGCGGCCGAGCCGTTCGCAGTCAGCCGCAGCGTGCTGGGCGTGGATGCCAGCACCTCGTTCACGGCCATTCTGGCGGATGTGGGCGGTGGCACGACGGATATCGCCGTGGTCAATGATGGCGGTGTCGAGGGGACGAAGATGTTCGGCATCGGCGGGCGGAGCTTTACGCGTACTATCGCGGCCGACCTCGACCTGGGATTCGATGATGCTGAAAAGCTGAAGCTGGCCATTGATGACCCCAACCTCAAACCGGCGGCCCGCCAGAAGATTGCCGCGGCCGTCGACAAGACGCTTGAGGTCTGGCTGAGCGGCGTGGAACTGGCCCTGGGTGAGTTCGATGCCATCGACCATCTCCCCAACCGTATCCTGTTGTGTGGTGGTGGCTCGAGCCTGGCCATGCTGATTGAGGCCCTGGAAGACCGCGATTGGTATAAACAGCTGCCGTTCACGCGGCGGCCGACGGTGCGCCACATCGAGCCGGACCAGGTGGCGGGCATCATCGACCAGACAGGCAAGGTGACCGACCATACATACATTACCGCCATGGGACTGCTCCGGGTCGGGTATGATACCATGATAGGAACACGTCCTTCCGAGGGTATCAAGGAAACCTTTAACCGCATTCTCAGCGTATAATCATAAATCCATAACTTAGGCGTACACTGACACGAGAACATGCCAAAAACAGTCATATATATCGATACTGAAGACGACATCACCGCGGTCATCGGCAAGGTAAAAGCCGCCGAGAGTGATATCGTCGCGCTGGTGCCTCCCAAGCGGACCGGCATGCTGCAGAGCGCAGTCAACCTGAAGCTGCTCAAGCGGGCGGCCTCTGGTGCGCGCAAGCATGTGGTGTTGATTACCAGTGACCCGTCGCTGCGTTCGCTCGCCGGCGGCGTGATGATTCCGAGTGCTAAAAATCTGCAGAGCCGGCCGGAAATCGCTTCTGCCGGGGCACCGATTGATGACGAGGAAGATGTGGTCAATGGCAGTGAACTGGCTGTCGGCGATCTTGATGATGCACTGGGCAATGGCGATAAGGCTGTGCCCACCAGGTCCGACCGGCTCGGTGATAAAGAGGCGCAGGCGGTCGGAGCAGCCACATTGGCGGCTGCCAGGCCGGCACCAGTGCGGGCCGGTGCCGCAGCTACCGGGCCGGCCGCCGCCGGCAAGGATAAGCCGGGCGATGCCAAAGGGCACAACAAGGTGGCCATACCTGACTTTGGCAGGTTCCGCAAACGGTTGTACCTTGGTGGACTCGGGGCGGTGCTGTTGGGCGTACTTATCTACTGGGCGTACTGGATTGCGCCGACGGCCAGGGTGGCTATCACGGCCAAGACCGAACTGACCAATATCGAAGAAAGTGTCTCGCTTGACCCGGCGGCGGAGTTTGATGCCAGCAAGAACCTGCTGCCTTCGGAGACGCAGGAGCTGAAGAAGACGGCGGCCGTCGATTTTGACGCCACCGGCAAGAAGGACGTCGGCGAAAAGGCCAAGGGGCAGATCGTCTTCAAGAACTGCGAGACGCCGACTGCGCAGACCATCGATGCCGGCACGGCCGTCAGCGTCAACGGGCAGAACTATGCCACGCAGGCTGCCGTGACGGTGGCTGGCGGCACGGGTAACTTCATCACGGGCTGTACCAGTGCGGGATCTTCGCCGGCGGTCAGCATCGTGGCTTCCGATATCGGTGAGAACTACAACCTGGCAAACGGTACCAAGTTGGGTGTCAGCGGCCATAGCAGCGAACTGACGGCCACTGTCACGGCTGCGGTCAGTGGCGGCTCCAAGCGGACCATCACCGTCGTCTCGCAGGCGGATGTCGACAAGGCCAAGCAGAGCCTGAACGCCAGCGACGATAACGCTGCCCGTACCGAGCTCTTTGCCAAGTTCAACGGCAACACGACCGGCATCCGCGAAAGTTTCAAGGTGCAGACCGGCGAGCCGGCAGTCAGTCCGGCCATCGACGCCGAGGCGACCAAGGCTAAGTTGACGGCCGAGACAACGTATACTGCCATCGGTGTCCGCAACCAGCAGCTCGATGAGTTCCTCAACAAGATAATTAATGAGGATATGGATAATAAGGAGCGCCAGAGTATTTATGACAATGGCCGCAAGGAGATGAAGGTCTCGGATTTCCAGAGCCTGGATGGCGGACGGGCTTCCTTCCGGCTGAAGACGACCGGATACATCGGTTCCAAGATAGACCAGAAGAGCCTGAAGGAGCAGATGTCCGGTAAGGTCTACGGCGAAATCGAATCGATCGTGCGGGACGTGCCGAACGTGGAGCGCGTCGACATCACCTTCTCACCGTTCTGGGTGACCAAGGCGCCATCACCTGACAAGATAACCATAACGCTTGACGTCAAGAAGAATGGCGAGTAGGGTCATACTCGCCTTCGACGTCGGAGCGCGTCGGGTGGGGGTGGCCCGCGCCGTCGTGCCGCCACGCATTGCGGCTGGCATCAGGACGCTTATCAACGATGATGCCATCAGGGCAGAGCTGGCAGCACTGTACGCCGAGGAGAAGCCTGATGTCGTCGTCGTCGGACGGCCGCGCAACCAGGCGGGTGAGACCACGGCGCAGACGGAAGTAGTGGAGGCCTGGGCAGAGCAATACCTGGAACCGCTGGGTGTGCCGGTGGATTGGCAGGATGAAAGCCTGACCTCGGTACATGCCGAACGCCAGCTGGAAGCAAGCGGGAAGCCATACGCCAAAGCCGACATCGACCGCAAAGCCGCAGAACTGATACTAATTGACTATCTGGAAGAATCGGAGGACCGCTAAGATGCAACCGTTCAACAAAGAGCCGGAAGCTGGCGGCGTCCAATATTCCCTGAACCAACACATGAAACCGGCCCCGAAGCGCCGCTGGCCGTGGGTGGTGGCCGGACTGACAGTGGTGATGCTGGCCGCTATCGGCGGGAGCATATTTTGGTATTTCGAAGCCCTCAAGGCGCCTGCTGCCTCGGCCAAGCCGGAACTGTTCACGGTCAAGAGCGGCGACTCGGCCAGTGCGATTGCCGGCCGGCTGCATCAGCAGGGGCTGATACGGGATACGTTGGCGTTTCAGATAGCCCTGCGGCTCAGTGGCAAGGCCGGCAATATCAAGGCGGGCAGCTACCGTCTTGCCGCCTCTGAAAATGCGACAGATATCATGGAAAAACTGGAGTCGGGCAAGGTGGATGTGGTAAACTTGCAGATTTCTCCTGGCATTACGCTTGATATGGTGAAGACGCAGTTCGTTGGAATCGGTTTCCGCAAAGATGCCGTCGATGCCGCCTTTACGAAGCGGTATGAACACCCGCTGCTGAAAGACCGTCCGGGCACAGCCACCCTGGAAGGGTATGTTTTCCCTGATACCTACCGGATCCAGCTGGATGAGGGGCCGGAAGTGGCACTCAAACAGGTGTTTGATACGTTCTATAAGAAGCTGACTGCCGAAAATGCGATTGACGGTGCCAAGGCCAGGGGTCTGAACCTGCATCAGCTGGTGACACTTGCTTCCATCATCGAGAAAGAGGTCAGCTCGGCAGAGGATCAGGCGCATGTGGCGCAGGTATTTTTGAAGCGCATGAAGGAAGATATGGCGCTTGGATCGGATGTTACCTACATGTATGCCGCCAAGCTGATGGGCGTCAAGGCGACGCCGGAGCTGCAATCCCCGTATAATACGCGCCTTGTCAAGGGGTTGCCGCCAGGGCCTATTGCCAATACCCGTCTCGGAGCCATCAAGGCAGTGCTTAATCCAACACCGACTGAAGACCTGTATTTCGTAGCCGGAGACAACGGAATCACGTACTTTTCTAAGACATTGGCAGAGCACGAAGCTAATGTTTCTGCACATTGTCAACTTGGTTGCCAATAGTCGTCTAACAGGGGTCAATCTGTTGAAATGTTATGAAAAAATTAACACAAAAATTGACTTTTTGGTGCATGGGGAGTACTATTGGTACATAACGCTTGGGCGGTGGATATGCTAAAAGTGCGTTCAATCACGCTTTAGACCCATACGACAAGGGTTACTCCAAGTCAATCCATAAGGGTGATCTACAGTAATTTAAACAAACAGCGATAAACTTATTATTATCAAAGTTGATCAATAATAATCGTAGGTCGATTCACCCTGTCATGCACCTGTTCAAAGCGGGATGTATGAGATTGTCCTGGAGCAGCTAAGTGGTAACACTTCAGCATGGAGAAGCATATCAGTACACTAGCGAAAGTGAAGAGTTTGTACTCCTCACGTAACCAAGCAGGCGCCAAATCTCTTTCATTAAAGAAAAAGAATGGTCGTCGAGATAAGTTAACCGCAGCGTTCTCTTACGTTTCAATTGCGCTTTTGATAGTCAGTGTCCTTTCCGTCAATTATCAAAGCGCCACCGACAGCACTGAAGTATTTGGCGTTGCCAATGCTCAGGCTGCCGCTCAAGAAGAAGGTTCAATCGATCAGGTTTCGGCCGCCGGACTTGCGGCTACTATTGCTGAGTCTGCGGATATCAGCGTTGAGGCGAATGTCGCCAACCTTTCTACCAGTCTGAACGCCCGCACTGAATTGGCCCAATCCAATGAGGCATATGCTTCAAAGCCGCAGATGGTGGCCACTACCGAGCGCAACGGTGTCAAGACGTACAAGGTCAAGCAGGGCGATAACGTCCAGAAGGTCGCCTCGGCCCATCGTGTCTCCGTTGACACGCTGCGCTGGGCCAATAACCTTACCGGCGACAGCCTTGAGCTTGGCAAAGAACTGACCATCCCAACCGTTGACGGCGTGGTATATACCGTCAAGAACGGCGACACCGTCGAAAACCTGGCCAATAAGTACAAGGCCAGCCGTGACCGTATCGTCAGCTTCAATGACGCTGAGCTGAGCGGTCTGCGCCCGGGCCAGCAGATCGTCATCCCCGGCGGCATCGTGCCAGAGACCGAGCGCCCCGGCTATGTACCACCCCGCCCGACCTACAGCTACGGCAGCTTTGCCGGCAGTGCTTCCTACACTGCCTCCAGCTTCACGCCGGTATATGGCAACAACGGCTACGTCCATGGCTACTGCACCTACTATGTCGCATCACGCATCTCCGTGCCACGCAACTGGGGCAACGCGGCTACCTGGGCCTACTACGCCAAGGCAAGCGGCTGGACGGTCAGCTCGCAGCCGCAGGCAGGTGCTATCGCCCAGCGCGGCGGCGGCCTCGGCCACGTGGCTATCGTCGAAGAAGTGTCTGCGGATGGTTCCCAGATCCGGTACTCGGATATGAATGGCCTGGCCGGCTTCAACCGGGTCGGCACCAGTGGCTGGGTACCAGCTTCCAGCTATCCGAATTACATCTACCGATAAGGAATAGAAACAAAGGGTAAAGCGCCGGGATAACAGTTCCGGCGCTTTGCTGCTATAATCGAGACACTGTAACTGAGTGTTGCAAAAAGAGGTAGATAATTTTATGAGTTTTGTTGATAGCGCTAAGATCATGGTAACGGCCGGCAAGGGCGGCGACGGTGTCGTCAGCTTCAGGCATGAGATTTATGTCGATAAGGGCGGTCCGGATGGTGGCGACGGCGGCCGGGGTGGCGATGTCGTCTTTGTGGCCAGCCGAAATGTCAATACGCTTGATGATTTCCGCTACAAGCAGGAAATCAAGGCCGAGGATGGCGAAGCTGGTTCTAAGCGCCGGCGCCACGGTAAGAGTGGCCGCGATGTGACGGTCAAGGTGCCGGTCGGCACGGCTATTGTCAATGACGAGACAGGCGAAACGATGGCCGACCTGGCCGAAGATGAAGCTTCGGTGGTATTGGCAAAAGGCGGTCGCGGTGGTTTTGGGAACGCCCACTTTACTTCGTCGACCCGCCAGGCGCCCCGCGTCGCTGAGCTGGGCGAAGAAGGTGAGGTCTTTGAGTTGCGGCTGGAGCTGAAGTTACTGGCGGATGTCGGACTGGTCGGCTTGCCGAACGCCGGTAAGTCTACGTTCCTCAGTTCTGTCAGCCATGCCCGGCCAGAAGTGGCCGACTATCCGTTCACCACGTTGGTGCCGCATCTTGGCGTGGCGACCATCGATGAGACTTCGTTATTGATTGCAGATATTCCAGGTTTGATCGAGGGAGCCAGCGAGGGCAAGGGGCTGGGCGACCGTTTCCTGCGCCACGTGGAGCGTACAGCGGTGCTGCTTCATCTGATCGATGCCTACTCCAATGACGCCGCCGAAACATATCAGACTATCCGGCGGGAACTGGCGGCGTACGGCGCCCATTTGGCAGAGCGCCCGGAGGTGATCGCCCTGACCAAGACCGAAGGGCTGGATGACGACATCATCGCCATGCAGCAGGATGCTATCCGTGACGTTGCCGGCAAAGATGCGGAAATATTCGCGATTTCCTCACACAGCGGTCACGGTGTCAAAGAAGTGCTGCGTCTGTTGCGTCGACATGTCGAAACTGTCCGCAAAGCCGAGGCGGAGCGGCTCGCCGCCGAGAAGGCCGAGCAGGCAATGGCCGTGATCGAGCTTGACGACCGTCAGCAGGACGAGGCCTGGCAGGTACGCGAGGAAGACGGTGCCTACATCGTGACCGGCGCCAAGATTGAGCGTTTTGCCGCCCGCACCGACTTCGCCAATATCCATGGCGTCATCCGCCTGCGCGATATCCTGCGCAAGATGGGCATTCGTCACGAGCTGGAGCGCATGGACGCCTCACCGACGGCTACCATCTACATCGGTGATGCCCGGAAGTACCGGCTGACCATGGAGGATATGGAATAGGCGCGGCAGCTTCTTCATATGATAAGCTAGGCCTATGGCAGCATCCCCATCATTATTCTTCTACGACCTCGAGACCAGTGGCACCGATCCGCGCAAGCAGCGCATCATGCAGTTCGCCGGCCAGCGCACCGACCTTGACCTCAATCTTATCGGCGAACCGTTCAACCTGATGGTCGCCCTGACCGACGAGGTGTTGCCCGACCCGCAAGCCATCATGATTACCGGCATCTCACCGCAGAAGACGCAGGAAGAAGGCTATAGCGAAGCGGAGTTCCTCCGCATCTTCCAGCAGGACATCTGCGTGCCGGGTACTACCATGCTCGGTTTCAACAGCGTACGGTTTGACGATGAGTTCATGCGCCATACGTTGTACCGCAACTTTTACGATGCCTACGAATGGAGCTGGAAGGACGGCTGCTCGCGCTGGGATCTGCTTGATGTCGTGCGCATGACCCGGGCACTACGGCCGGACGGCATCAAGTGGCCGGTGACGCCTGAAGGTGCGCCAACTAACCGCCTCGAGCTGCTGACAAAAGAGAACGGCCTGACGCATGAGCATGCCCACGATGCGCTCAGTGATGTACTGGCCCTGATCGACGTCGCCCGTCTCATCCGGCAGAAGCAGCCCAAACTGTATGATTATCTGTTTAAGATGCGGGCCAAGAAGTGTGTGGAAGATCTGGTAAATCCGCAGAATCCGCAGCCGTTCGTCTACACTTCCGGCCGGTATCCCAAGGAGACGCTGCACACTACTGTGGCTTTCCCGTTATCTTTAAGTAATTACCCCGGCACCATCATCGTCTATGACCTGCGTCACGACCCGGCGGATTGGGCCGATAAATCAGTGGAAGAACTGCGCAGTCTCCGTTTTGTCAAATGGGAAGACCGCCAGAAGCCGGAGTATAAGCCGTTCCCCGCCAAAGAATTGGGGTGCAACAAGTGTCCGGCCGTAGCGCCCATGGGCACATTCGATGCGGCGGCGCAGGAGCGGTTGGGGCTGAGCCTGGAAACTATCGAAAAGCACAAGACGGCGCTCATCAAGACCGGCCTCGCGCAGAAGTTACAGCAGGTGTTCGCGCGTGAGAAGGCCGAGCGGGGCGAGACTGACTGTGACGGTGCTCTGTATGACGGCTTCATCGGCGAAGGCGACAAGACCAAAATGCGTGCCGTCCGGGCAGCTGACCGTTCAAACATTGCCAGTCTGAAGCTGGATTTTAATGACAATCGGCTTGCTAGCCTGCTGCCGCGCTACAAAGCCCGTAACTATCCGCAGACACTCAGCTCGGAAGAAAAATTTGCCTGGGAAGAGTACCGCACCGCCCGGCTGCAGGCTGATGCGCCAGGCTTCCTGAAACAGATGCAGGAGCTGGCCAAGCAGGTGTCGGAAGAGCAGGACGACAACAAGGCCTTTTTGCTGCAAGAACTGCAGCTCTGGTTTGAGAGCATCATGCCCGTCGATGACTAAACGGCAGACGCGCGTTACGATTGCCGCGCAGCAATGATGACTTGGCGGCGAATGGCCGGCAGGGGAGACTTGCGCAGCACCTCGGCTGTCGGACTGGCGGGTGCGATGACCTGGATGGGCGTGTGCCGCCAGTGCCTGCCGCCATACGCCAGCATCCAGCCCACCAGCACCAGTAGCGACAGCCCCAGCATGACGAA
Organism: Candidatus Saccharibacteria bacterium; assembly: GCA_016789455.1. Lineage (NCBI taxonomy): Bacteria > Candidatus Saccharimonadota > Candidatus Saccharimonadota bacterium. The sequence goes on from JAEUQU010000002.1 coordinate 164,971, forward strand.
CCACGGCAACTGAATGTCGAGACCAGGTATGATGCCGGCCATCAGGAAGGCGCCGCCGTGTTTGGCGATGTTGCCCGTCAAATCAGTCATTACCAAAGCGCCAGCCAGGCTGACGGATGTGCCAAAAATAAACACGTTCTTCACGCGGTCTCCTCCGTTTATGTTGCTATGAAACTTATTACTACGATACCAAGTATTTGCTGACGGCACAATAATATTTTAAAGCACAAGCATAATAAAAACGGCGGCCTGCGCCTGGGCATGGCCGCCGTCCGTCCGGGTCTCGCTTTTTTGCTGCGCTACAACCGCTTTTTCAGTTTATGGCTCACCGAGTGCCGGCCCAGGTGATCGTTCCAGCGTTTCTTGACGTACCGGTAGATAATCATGAATTTCCGCTCGATCCACTGCTTCAGCCGGTCCACCCATGGCAGCTCGGTGGCAATGATGGCAATACCGGCAAAAATGGCCAACAGGCCAGGGCCTGGCACTACCAGCATGATGATGCCGGCGATGATGGTGGCAATGCCCGCCAGCAGCACGAACGGAATACGGATGATACGGGGCACTTTGCGCCAGTTGCGTTTTATGGATTCCATGATGGTATTATAACAGCGAATAGTAATGGGCGGAGATCGGAGATGTATGCTTAAGCCGACCGTAGAGATAGCGTGTGCAAATGGTAACCTGGCTGACCTTAGCTCGTTCAAAGCAAAAGTGGGAAGTCTGTGGCGCAGCCGGGATGAGTTGGGAGAGTTCGCAGATGCAACCGGATATGTCGGATATGAGATACATCCGGTGCGTGATCGTTTTTTGGCAAGCGTCCTGGGCAGGGGCGCTATCGCAGCTTTCTTGCAGCTGCCGTGTGACGATGAGCTGGTAGTGTCGACCCACCAGTCTTTTACAGACAGCCGCTCGCCACTCGTCGAACGCCTGGCAATGCCACCTGAAATGTCGTCTCTGAAGACTCTGCGCCGTCTGGAGCGTGCTGTCGGCCGGCCGCTTGACATGGTCGTCTATCCTGAAGCTCTCGCGCCAGGGGAAAAGTTTACCGATCAGAACTCAACATCGGCACGGCGTGGCGCTCAGCCCCGGCCGGAGTTGTGGAGACGGTTTGGCATTACCAGTCCTGATCATGAGATGCAGGTATTGAGCGAAGCCGGGGTGACGCATCTTCTGCCCGACACGTTCCATGATCGCCAGGATGCAGTTGATGCCCCTGGACTTTACCTGCCCGGCTGGGAGGGGCGCTGGCCTAAGATGGCGGCCGCTGGCCAGGTGTACGAGGTGCATTTTGCAGTCGGGCGAACCGACATGGCGGAAAATGGCAGTCAGATAAGTCCTGAGCACTTCGCCATCACCAACAAGGAACTGCAGGCTGCGATTGCTGATGAGCCGGAACCGCTGACGCGCACTGAGGCCTGGGACATGTTGCTGAGCGTCGTCGAGAGCACTAGCGAGCCGGAACTGCGCATCGTCACCGAAGTGCCCTTGGCGGCCATCGTAGCGCAGTCGATGGGTTATCTGGCAGCCCATGCCCATATGGTCAATAACCTGGCTGTCAACCTTGCCCCGTACGCTACGGTTACTACTAGGCAATAACACTTTAGACGTCCGGACAAAAACAGTGTAAAATAGAACGGATGCCTGAGAATATTGTGGTTCGCGGAGCCCGCGAAAATAATCTTAAAGATATAGATGTGGAAATTCCACGTGACAAACTGGTGGTAATTACCGGTTTGTCGGGGTCGGGAAAGTCAAGCCTGGCCTTTGATACTATTTATGCCGAAGGACAACGGCGGTACGTCGAGAGCCTGAGCAGCTATGCCCGGCAGTTCCTCGGCCTGATGGAAAAGCCGGATGTCGACCAGATTGACGGCCTGAGTCCGGCCATTTCCATCGACCAGAAATCAACCAGCCGCAACCCGCGCTCGACCGTGGCAACCGTCACGGAAATTTATGATTACCTGCGCCTGCTGTTTGCGCGCATTGGCGTGCCGCACTGCCCGATTGATGGCAAGCCGGTCGAGCGCCGGACGCCGGAATCAATCGTTGACAGCATAATCGGCTGCCCTGACGGCACGCGCCTGATGATCCTGGCGCCGATTATCAACGACAAGAAGGGTGAGTTCAGTCATGTCCCCGAGCAGTACCAGCGCGCCGGTTTTGCCCGCGCCCGCGTGGACGGCGTCGTCTACAGCCTGGACGAATGGCCGGAGCTTGATAAAAAATACAAGCACAGCATTGAAATTGTCGTTGACCGTATCGCTACCAGCCAGGAAAATGCCGGCCGCGTCAGCCAATCGGTGGAACAGGCGCTGCAGATTGCTGATGGCGTGGTAATGGTACAGAACGCCGACACGGGTGACATGAACACCTACAGCCAGCGCTACGCCTGTGTCGACCACCCCGACATCGCCATTCCGGAATTGGCACCCCGCCTGTTCAGCTTCAACTCACCGCACGGTGCCTGCCCGGTCTGTACCGGCCTCGGCAACCGTCTTGAAGTCGACCCGGAGCTGGTCTTTAACGCCGGCCTGACCATCGCCGAGGGCGCCATCCGGCCGTTCAACCGCGTCAATACCGACGCCTGGTATATGAAGAAACTGGCTGCCGTCGGCGAGAGCCACGGCTTCAGCCTGCATGTACCGGTGCGCGACCTTGATGACGAAGCCCGCGAAAAAATCCTGTACGGCACCGGCCGCCAGGCCTACAGCGTCCAGCTGGGCAACGGCCGTTATTTTGACACTACCTACGAAGGCGTCATTCCCAACCTCGAGCGCCGCCACAAAGAGACCGACAGCGAATTCATGCGCCGCGACATCGAGCGCTTCATGCGCGAGCGCGAGTGCCACGTCTGCGACGGCAAGCGTCTCAAGCCCGAAGCGCTGGCAGTGACCGTCCACGGTTTTTCCATCATGGATGTCTGTTCGATGAGCGTTGATGACGCACTGGAGCTGTTTGAGGGCGGCCTGTCCATGACGGAGCAGGAGCGGTTCATTGCCAAGCAGATTCTGCGCGAAATCAATGCCCGCCTGGGCTTTATGAAGAACGTCGGCTTGAACTATCTGTCCTTGCTGCGGGCCGCCAACACTTTGTCCGGCGGCGAGGCGCAGCGCATCCGCCTGGCGACGCAGATCGGTTCTGGTCTGCAAGGTGTGCTGTATGTGCTTGATGAACCGTCGATCGGCCTGCACCAGCGCGATAACGACCGGCTGATTGATACCCTGAAGCACCTGCGCGACCTTGGCAACTCAGTCCTGGTGGTAGAGCACGACGAAGATACTATCCGCCAGGCCGACTACTTGCTGGACATCGGTCCGGGCGCCGGCGTGCACGGTGGCAACGTCATCGCGGCCGGAACGCCACAGGAGGTGGCCCGGCACAAGGACAGTATCACCGGCAAATACCTGAGCGGCAAAGAAGGCATTGCCGTGCCAAAGAAGCGCCGCCCGGGCAATGGCAAGACCATCGAGATCATCGGCGCCCGCGAGCATAACCTCAAGAACGTCTCCGTCTCATTCCCACTGGGCAAACTGACTGTCGTCAGCGGCGTCAGCGGCTCCGGTAAATCAACCCTGGTTAACGACATTCTGGCCAAAGAGCTGGCCGCCCGCCTGCACCGCGCCCAGGAAGTGGCCGGCAAGCACGATAGCATCCAGGGCATCGAGCAGCTCGACAAAGTCATCGTCATCGACCAGTCGCCAATCGGCCGCACGCCGCGCTCCAACCCGGCTACCTACACCGGCCTGTTCACGCCCATCCGCGACCTGTTTGCCAGCATGCCCGAAGCCAACATCCGCGGCTACAAGGCCGGCCGTTTCAGCTTTAACGTCAAGGGCGGCCGCTGCGAGAACTGCCAGGGTGATGGCGTCATCAAGATCGAGATGCACTTCTTGCCGGACGTCTACGTAACCTGCGAGGTCTGTCATGGCAAGCGCTATAACCGTGAAGCGCTGGAGATTCATTACAAGCAGAAGACCATTGCCGACGTCCTGGATATGACCGTCGAAGATGCCGCAAAGTTCTTTGAGAACCTGCCTGCGATCGCCCGCAAATTAGAGACCCTGGTAGAGGTGGGCTTGGGATACATCAAGCTTGGCCAGCCGGCCAACACCTTCAGCGGTGGCGAAGCGCAGCGCATCAAGCTGGCTACCGAACTGAGCCGCCGGGCTACCGGCAAGACGCTGTATATCCTTGACGAGCCGACCACCGGCCTGCACTCGGCGGATGTCAAAAAGCTGCTGCACGTCCTGCAGGCACTGGTTGATACCGGTAACAGCATGGTCATCATCGAGCACAACCTGGATGTGGTAAAGTCAGCCGACCACATCATCGACATGGGCCCAGAAGGTGGTGAAGGTGGCGGCACTGTCGTCGCTACCGGCACGCCTGAGGAAATCACCAAGGTGTCCGCTTCGTACACCGGCACATACCTGAAACCGCTGCTATAAGCACGTCGTGGCAGCAGACATCAATAAAAATAAAAAAGTGTTGACATATTTATGCAAGTATGCTATATTATTCATGCAGCACTGAGTGCTGTCTGCCCGCATGGGTGAGGAAGAACGAAAGGGGAGCCGTGGTGTACACCGCAGGCTTCATCCAACCCTAGTTCAACCCGGCCACTCGCCTTTGTTTCAGTCTTACGACTGGCATATGCGAGTACGAGAGGAGTGCACGTGCGACATCAATAGCCCTACGGGGCCATCTGCACACTGCAACACCCCACAACCGAATAACGGTGAACTACACCACCCGGCAGCCGGACGGCCAGCCATTGTGTAGCCACACAGGGAACCCACGGGCTTCGGCCGCTCTTCGCAGAATCCGACACGCTTCGGACAGACGAAGACCCGACCCGACCGGCTCGAGTTGAGCCTCCCATCGTGTCGGGCGTCCTCAGGGGCGCCCGACACGAGAACATATGAAATATATATGCGGCCTGGCCGTATTTTTTAATGTAGTGACAAGTGTCTGGGAGCTACTACTGTCTAGCGACGGCGCTTCAGTTTTGAGGTCAGCTGGGCGCGGCTCTTCTTATTGCTAAGCAGATGCGTCAGCGGTGACGCTACCGTAATCAGCATGGCCAGGCCGATGATCGGCAGGATGAAGTGATCAATCTCGATGCCGCGGCTCTCAAAGAACTCACCGGCGTAGTAGCCGAGGTACACCAGGCCGACAGCCCACAGCAAGCCGCCGATGACGTTGAACGCCAGGAAGCGGGAGTAATTCATGCGGCCGACGCCGGCGACGACAGGCGCGAACGTACGCACGACCGGCACGAACCGCGCCAGGACAATGGTGATGGCACCGTATTTTTCATAAAACTTCTCGGCGCGCTCGATATATTCGCGGTGAAAGAACAGCGAGTCTTCCTTGCGGAAGATACGCGGTCCGACGCGCTTGCCAAAGGCGTAGCCGACGCTGTCGCCGACGACGGCCGAAAGGAACAGCAGCCCGGCCAGCATCTCGACGCTGACGCCCAGCACGCCCTGATGGGCCAGGAAGCCGGCAGTAAATAAGAGGGTGTCGCCCGGCAAAAAGAAGCCGAGCAGGATGCCGGATTCGGCGAATACGATAGCCATCAGGCCAAAGATGCCAACGGCACGGATAAGTTCAGTAAGTTCTACACCTGGTAACATATAGGGTCATTCTACTCTGTTGCTGATTAAACAGCAAGGGTAAGTGCTATGAGTAATATAAGTGGTAGGGGCGATGGGAAGGCCGCGCGAGGCGACCCTCCCATCATTGTCCGCTCAGCCGAGGCACCTGTCGACGACCCGCTGGTTGAGGACGAAGCGTGCTCCGACGTAGCCGACGCGGGGTGCCGCTTCGGTGGTCCGGATCTTGAACAGCCGGCCGGCGGTCGTGTCGGTCCAGCAGATCATGTCCACCGGCGTGTTCGAGTCGACGCTGTCGTACTCCGGCCCGGTGGTCGGTCCCGGGTAGAGCATGACCGCATCCGCCGTGCCGCCGTCGGGTGTGACGATGAAGCTCTGGCCGGTGTTGGCCGGCTTGTCCGGCGTGTAGTGCTCGATGCCCTGCAGCAATGCGATGAACGACAGCAGGATCGTGATGATGACAAGCAGGATGGTGCGGATCATCTGACTCCTCTGACTCGTGCGGAGGTAAATATGGATGGCCTGGTGGGGCCGCACCGTCACGGCACGGCCCCACCAGTCTTACGGTGATACCCCATTCGGACAGGGGCCGACTTTCATCGGGTTGAGAATACTGTCCTCGGGCATGTACCCCCGTTGCCTTGGATCATCCGTGACCCGAAGGCGGTACCACACCTCTCCACTGGCGACGCGGACGGTCTTGCAGATGAGCGTGACCTCCGTCTCGCCGTCGAGGGTGGCAATGGCGGTCTCAGGATTCGGCTGCTGAAACAACCGGACAAAGCCGGTCAGGCTGCTTGGACCTGATACTGCCACGGTAGTTCCGGCGGGTTCACTGCCTTGGTTGACGAGCTGCTGGAGGAGGAGGGTCTGATAGATCATCAGACCGACTACAGCCAGTAGCGCGATCGACTCAGGGTTGACCCAGCTTCGCAAGGCACTGTGTCGTGGGGACACGACTTCTCCTTAGCTCCGGAACCTAAAACGGGCGTCTGCCCAACTATTGATTATACCATACACCCAAAAAATGCAAGTGTCAAGGCCGCCGGCCACCGTTGTCGCCGGCATGCTATACTGGTAATTGCCAGTCATTCCGTTTTATTACCTAATACCGAGGAGGGTTACTCGATATGAGCCATGAAAACGTCGTATTAAGCGTAGAGCACCGCGACCCGGCGGCCGCCAGCGCAAAACATCTATTACAACAGGGAACCGTGCCGGGAGTCGTCTATGACCACGGCAAGACCAGTCATGTGCAGGTCAATGACTTTGATCTGCTGAAAGCACTCCGCATCGTCGGCCGGTCCCAACCGCTGGAGATTGATGTCGACGGCAAGAAGCACCTGGCGATGATCAAGCAGGTCGACCGCCACCCCGTGCGCCACACTTTCCGCCACGTCGCCTTCCAAGCTGTCCGTGCCGGTGAGAAGGTGACGGCCAGCGTACCGATCGAACTGCAGTTCGATGAAGGTAATGATGCCTCTCCGGCCGAGCGTGCCGGTTTGATCGTGCTGCGCGCCGTGGAGGCCGTCGAGGTCAAAGCCAAGGCGACCGAGCTGCCGGAAGCCCTATACGTCAACGGCGAGAAGCTGGTGGCCGCGGGCGACCAGCTGACCCTGGGCGACATTACGCTGCCGCGTGGCGTGGAGTTTGCCGACCATGAAGCCGATATGGGTCTGACCATCGCCAGCGCCTACGAGCCAAGCGCCGTGGCTGCTGCCAATGATGCCGCCGGCGGCGAGGAGGATGCTGACGCTGAAAGCGTGGAAGCCGAGAACGGCAGCGACACCGCCGAAGAAGCCAAGACCGAGACCAAATAACTTAGTCTTCGATAAACCCGCCCGACTGATGGGCCCACAGCGTGGCGTACGTGCCACGCTGTTTTAGTAGCTGTTCATGACTGCCGTCTTCGATGATGCTGCCGTTTTCCAGCACCAGGATCCGGTCCAGCCCGGCAATGGTTGATAAGCGGTGGGCGATGACGATGGTAGTGCGGCCACGCATCAGTTCATGCAGGGCGTCCTGGATGAGGCGTTCGCTCTCGCTATCCAGGGCGGAGGTGGCCTCGTCGAGTACCAGTACCGGCGCGTCTTTGAGGATGGCCCGGGCGATGGCGATGCGCTGCCGCTGGCCGCCGCTCAGCTTGACGCCGCGTTCGCCGACGATGGTGGCAAAACCTTGTGGGAGCTGTTCAATGAACTCCAGGGCATTGGCCTTGCGTGCGGCCTCGCGGATCTGTTTGGTGCTGGCGCCGGGCTTGCCGTAGGCGATGTTGTCGCGCAGGCTGCGGTGGAACAAAAGTGGCTCCTGGGGCACGTAGGCGATATGCTCCCGCAGTGAGACCTGGGTAATGTCACGCAGGTCGCGGCCGCCCAGGCGGATGGCCCCGTCGGTGACATCGGCAAAACGCAGCAGCAGGCGGGTGATCGTCGATTTGCCAGCGCCGGAATGTCCGACCAGGCCGACTTTCTGGCCGGCTGGGATTGTCAGGTTGGTGGCGCGCAGCACGTCTTCGGTGTCGGCTTCGTAGCGGTAGGCGACATCTGCAAACTCAATGACCGGCTCAAATGAGCCTAAGGTACGGGCGCCGGGGCGGTCGGTGACGACATCGGGCTTTTGGAGATGCTCGGTCATCGGGGCGGCCTCCAACAGGTGCTGGTCGTAACCGTTGAGGATTTCGCCGAGCGTGAAGATCTGGCTGGCGATGCGCTGCAGGTAAGTCAGGGTAAAGATGACCGTTTCGATATTCATCTGCCCCTGGAAATACAGGTTGGCACAGTAACTGATGGCGATGATCTGGGCGGTCACCATCAGCAGCAGCCGCAGCGAGCCTTCCGTCGACAGCAGGTTGAAATCTTTGACGTAGACCGAACGGTAGGCCAGATTGGCGGCGTGCAGCTCTTTCTCCTCGGCATCCTCACGGGCGAAGGTCTTGACGGCCAGGCTGTTGCTGATAGCATCGGCCACCTTGCCATGAATCTCCGATTGCATCTTCTTGCGGGCCTGACGCAGCGGCCGGCGGATATTAAGGCTGATACGCACCTGCACCAGCAGGGCGGCAATCAGCAGCAGGATGATGCCGGCCAGCATCAGCGACTGGGTGGCTACCAATGTCAGGCCGGTCACGACCGAGATGGTGAAGCCGAGCGTCCTGATGATCAGCAGGTCCTGCAGGCCGACGTGGCTGCGGATGAAGCCGATGAAGTTACTGGTCAGCGAGCCGACCTTCTCATTGGCAAAGAAGGCGGCATCTTTGTTGATGAGGCGATGGAAGATGTTGTTCGACAGGTCGACCCGCACGTCAGCCTCATGATGCACCAGCGCTTTGAAGCCGATGAAATTCAGGAGGAAGCCGCCGATGCCGATGCCACCCGCGATCCACAGGAAATGGTTGACGTCGGCCTGCCGGCCGGCAGACAGCGCGCCGATGGCCTGGCTGAAGTAATACGGCAGTAGCGTATCCAGCAGCAGCGAGGCGGCGGGCACGGCGATCAGGGCCAGGAAGAAACTGGTCTTATGCCGGCGGATAGACTGCCAGTAGAGCTGGAGGGTGCGGCGGTTCGTGCCCACGTGGTACCTTTCTGTTTGCAATATCAAAACACTATATTACATCATGTATAGTGTACGTCGCAACTGTGGCGGTGGCTGTCTAGTTGTCGACGGTCTGGTTGAAGTCAAGCGTATAGACGATCCGGTTGACGGTAGTGTCAAAGCGCACGCGGCCGCAGTTGACGTTGCCGTCGTCGATGGTGGCGTCAACGATCGGTGGAATCTTGGTGTTAGTAACGTTGTTGACGTAGATGTTGACACCGTTTGAGTTGGTCGGCGAGCAGGTATTGGCGAAAATATCGTTGTCGTTGTCGTACTGCCAGATGATGTTGGAGCCGGCTTGGGTGGGGCGGGGCCAGTCGTTCATGAAAGGGCGCAGCTGTGTGATGGTGAAGAGCGACGGGTTGGCGGTGCCGGTGAATTCGGTGTCAAGCCACCAGTTGGCACGGTTATTCTCTGAGGCCATGTTGGCAAAGGAGCGCTCGGTCTTCTTGATGGCATCGGCGATGGCCGTGGCGGCCGCCCGTTCCTGGCTACCGCTATAAGCGGTATACGAGATGGCGGCCAGGATGCCGATGACAATAAGGGTGATCATCAGTTCGACGATGGTAAAGCCATGTGTACGGTGCCGCATATGCCTCAGATTGTAGCACGAAAAACATAAGCGGCATAGGCGCTGACGGTTGCCGGCACTGTGTAAAGATAGTATAATTAACCCTGTTTTATGTCTCATCCGACCAGTAAGATCATCCTCTATTACATCTTTACGCCGCTGCACGACCCGGAAGCTATCCGCCTGTGGCAGCGCGGTCTTTGCGCACGGCTCGGCCTGAAGGGGCGCATCCTGATTTCGCCGCACGGCCTCAACGGTACGGTCGGCGGCCGGGTCGAAGACGTCAAGGCTTATGTCAAGGAAACGCGCGAGTATGCGCCGTTCAAGAATATCCACTTCAAATGGAGTGATGGCGGCGCGGATGATTTTCCGCGGCTCAGCGTCAAGGTGCGGCCGGAGATCGTCGCCTTTGACGCGGCGGACGAACTGCGGGTGGATGAGCGCGGTGTCGTCGGCGGCGGCATCCATCTTAAGCCGGAGCAGGTGCATACGCTGGTAGGGGAACGTGGCGACGACGTCGTTTTCTTTGACGGGCGCAATGCCCATGAAGCCGCCATCGGCAAGTTCCGCGGTGCCGTCGTGCCGGATACGCACACCTCGCGCGACTTTATCAGAGAACTGGAAAGCGGCAAGTACGACGAGCTGAAGAAAAAGCCGGTCGTCACCTATTGTACCGGTGGTATCCGCTGCGAAATCCTCAGCAGCCTGATGAAGAACCGCGGCTTCGAAGAGGTGTATCAGCTTGACGGCGGCATCGTCACCTATGGCGAGAAGTATGGTGACGATGGCCTGTGGGAAGGCAGTCTGCGCGTTTTTGACGACCGTATGACTGTCGATTTCAGCGACCACGCCGCGGTCATCGGGGAGTGCAGCCATTGCAAGGGCAAGACCAGTAATTACGAGAACTGTGCTTTGTCCAGCTGCAATGACCTGGTGCTTATCTGTGCCGATTGCAAGGCTGATCCAGCCCGGTTGTACCATACTGATGCCTGCCGGGAAGCGGCGGGCAAATCAGCTGTAGCCTAAGCGCGCCCGCTATTGCTTTTATTTCTATTTTATGCTATAATGAAGAGGTACACCGAATAGTGATGCCGGTCTCCGGCGTCACCGAACAGAGGAGTATCAATGTCCGTTTCGGACAGCATCATCAAGGACGAGGGCACTGACGGCCGGGTTCCGGACACCGTCGAGCAGCCCGGGGACTTCGCCCGGCTGCTCGACGACCAGGTGATCCGGACGCTGGTCGTCACCTCGTTCGTCACCGAGCCCGGCGTGGCGGCGTTCATGGACGTCGCCGGCACCGAGGACGCCCACGACGCGATCACCTGGCTCTACCGCGCGCTGCGGGGTGCCTTTCTCTACCCGGAGAAGGACTACCGTGGTGAACTCGCCCGCGCCATCCAGCGCGTGGCGGCCTGTCACGGCTCGCACGCGACGACGGTCCAGGCCATCTGGCGGTCGTTCACCATCTGGCCGATGGTGGCCGCGGCGCACCTGCCGGGTGCCCCGCAGCTGCCCGACTTCACCCGCAAGGCGTGGATGGAGGCGGCCATCGCCCTGGGCGAGCGCATGGGGCTGGACGACATCTGGTGCTACCAGCGCGACGGCGGTCGCGGCCTGGAAGTGCAGGAGCGACAGGCCCTCAACGGCCGGTCGGTGTCGCCCATCACGGCGGCGCATGTGCGCCACCTGCTGCATCGCTTCAGCACGGTGTCCGACGGCGGCGAACAGCCGGCCGGCCGGGACATGCTGACGCTGCTGGGGGCGATCTGCTGGATCATGCCCCCGGTGCTGTCCGCCCAGCTGCTGCCCGGTGCGCTCAACCGCCCGATCACCGGCGTCGCCTGACCGGCACTGCCCGGGGCCGTCCCGACCGAGCTGCGTGCTCGGCGGGGCGGCCCCGTTCCACTGTATCCGTTCGCGAGGTTTCACGGAGGGGTTATGTTTTACGTCAACTCAGTGGCAGGCAATGCGGCCGCCCGCGGTCCGATGCTTGCCGCGTTGCTGTGTGTTCCGGCGGTGCGCACGCGTCTGTCGGAGCTGGGGCTGGACGAGATGTCCGGCCCCGTGACGCGGTTCTTCGAGGCCTACGGCAGCTTCATGGCCGGGCCGCTGTGCAACATCGGCCGGGTGCGCCAGGCCTTCGCCGATCTGGGGCTGACCGGCCCGGACGACATCGCCTTGGCCTGGCGGCTGATGACGGCACTCATGCCGCGTTGCCTCCGGCAGCACCAGTGCACCTCCGATGAAGAGTGGGAGGCTTGGGCGCAGCGCTCTATGGAACTGCGGCGCGTGCTGTTGCGGTCGGATGAAGCGCTGGGCCTGGCTGGTCTCGACCAGCTGGTCCAGGACATCGGCCAGTGGCTGGAGACCGCCGATCTGGGTGGCTTCGAGGGTGTCGTCGCCTTCCGCTACCTGTCGCGCCGGCTGGGTCCGGACCAGCAGTACCTGCTGGACGAGCTGAGCCGGCTCTACCCGGCGTCACTGCGCGAGCAGTGCCTGGTGACGACGACGGCACGCCGGCTGGTGCCGGCCTGAGGCTACGGGCGTCACCCCATCGGATACGGTCCGGTGGGGTGACGCCTCTTTTCATGTTAAAAAGTTTATAGCACCTCTGATGGGCCGGCGTTATCCTAAGGCGAAGATAATCAAGGAGATGCAGTCATGGGACCACGCAGCGGAGAGCGGCCATTCACACCCCCGGAAGCCAAGGCGCCATTGGATACGCCAGCCGTCGATGCCATCCAATTGGCCAGGGACGTACTGGCACTGGTGGCGCCCGGGTATATGCAGCGGCAGCGCCGTCACCAGCAGAACCTGAAGAAGCGCGAGAAAGTCAGTATCTGGTCTTCATGGCCAAGCTAGCTGTGAGATACTTCATTGTCCGGCCCCTTACGATTACTTACCATATGCTGGCAACAACAGAGAGGAGGCAGACCCGATGGGATTTGATTTAGGTGGCATAGCCGACAAGATGAGTGACGCAGGCAAGTTCAAGGAAGTCTGGGATACCATGCAAGAAAAAAACTGGGGCGGGCTGATCGAGTCGATCCAAAAAGTCCGGGGAGAAAAAGGTGATGACGAGATGCTCGACAAAGCAGAAGAAAGGGCCCGGCAGGCCCAAGCCGAAGGCAAGGAGTTTCCCGGCAGCCCTGGCGATTTTCTTGCAATGATCAAGCAGTGATTCCCGGCAGTATCGCCACATGTAACCACTATGCAAAGCGCCCCCGTCCGGAGGCGCTTGCTTCGTGCAGGCGTCAGCTCCTTTCGGGGGCGAGGTCGATGACCGTACCGGTGAGGTTGTCGCCATCGCCGAAGCAATGGGTGACGGTGCGGCTGGGTACGTCGACGGTGATGGTGGTGCTGTGGTTGCCGTGCTTCACGGCTGCCGCGGGGAAGACGAAGATCAGCCAGAAGGAGCTCAGGCTCAGCGGCGCCGCTTGCGGGTCGACGCGGGCCAGGTCCATGCCGGCACCCTGGGTGACGATGTGCGTCAGTACCTGCCGTGCCAGCTCGGGGCGCAGCTTGTCGATCACCAGCCGGATCTGTTCATCATCCAGGATGGGGATGTCGAGCCGCAGGTACACCTCGAAATCGTGGCCCTCCTGCCGCTGCTTCCTGAACAGTTCCGCCGGGAGACCGTGCGGCAGCATGCCGTCGTAGCAGCCCAGGCCGATGGCGGCCAGCGCCGTGTTCAGCATGGCCGGCAGGTCGGCGCCCAGCTGGCTGCCGTACTGCAGCCGCAGGCTGTCGAGCTCCATGGCACCGGACACACCAGGGTCGATGCGCCGGATGCTCAGCTGGTTGTTGGACACAGGTCCTCCTTAGAACCTCGTACGCTGCCCGGTCAGTACTCGGGGCTGAATAAACTATATAACATATTGTTTAATAGTCAATAAAAAAGAGGGCGGCGCGGTCGAACCTTCTGTCATGTTTAGCGACAAACAGTAACGATGTATAGTCTAAATGACGGGCAGGGCCGTTACAGTACGAAATTTCACACACAAGCGCGGTACTTTGGTATCTCGGGGCTATCGGTTGCGGATCGATACTACATAATGCTAATGCCAAGTTTGCTATACTATATTCGTTATGAAAAAGACAATGAAGAAATCGGTGCCGCACAGCACCGAACAACCGAGGCGCCGCTGGTGGCTGCGCCTAGCGGTCTTCATCGTTATCGTGCTGAGTGCAGGGGCGCTGTTTGCGGCCGTTGCCGAGTATGTCGAGCGCGCCAGTGCCAAGCCACCGGGCAGCATGATTGCCCTGCAGGACAAATCAATCCATCTTGACTGCGAGGGCTCCGCGCGGGCAAAAGGGGCGCCGACGGTAATCCTGGAGGCAGCTTCCGGCGGCATGGCCGCATCATGGGGCTGGGTGCAGGCGGCGATTGCCAAGGAATTCCGCGTCTGTGCCTACGACCGGTCCGGCCGGGGCTATAGCACGGGAGAGAGCCGTGGCCTCGACGCCGAACAGGTGGCGGCCGACCTGCATGCCGTCCTGCAGAAAGCGGCGATAGGCGGCCCGTATGTGCTAGTGGGGCATTCCATCGGCGGGCTATATGCCCGGACATACCAGGCGCGCTATCCGGCAGAGGTAAAAGCGATAGTACTGCTTGACGCCTCCCACCCCGACCAGTTGGCGCGGGTGGACGGCGTAGCACAGCGTATCCAGCAGACCAGCTCGGAATATACCATGCTGTCGTATGCGGCGCAGTTGGGCATACTGCGGACGTACATCGGACTCGGTGGTCAGATGGACTTTGACGGCCTGCCGGCGGCCCAGCGCCGCGACATGGCTATGTTCTGGTCGCGCGGCAGCCATTTTGTCAGTATGCGCGATGAGAATGAGCAGCTGATGCGCATTTACGCCCAGACCGCCAAGCTGGACGGACTGGGAAGTTTGCCGCTACGGGTCATCTCGGCCGAAAAGGCGATCAATCCGGAGTGGGAGATGCTGCAGCGCGACCAGCTGAACCTGTCGACGGATAGCGGCCGGACGGTCATCGCCGGCAGTGATCATATGTCGCTGGTGTTCAACCGCGACCACGCGGGGCAGGTGAGCAGGCAGATTATCGGTTTTATACAAGCAGTGCACTAGGAGTCTGAAAAGGAAAACGCCCCCGGCCAAGGGGGCGTTCCTTCACGCGGAAGGCTGCCCCCAGGCGAGGGCGTAGGTGTCATCGGGGACTCTCTGTTCATCAACCGGAAAATCACCGCCGCTGGTGATGATGATCCGGGTGGAGGGGTCGGCGATCACGGACGAATTTCCTTTCATGCTGAGGGAAACCGCGATGTCGCCACGCAGCTGCCAACTGCCAAGTCCGAGCGGGTGGAGCAGGTTCAGGTACTTGCAGAGCAGGCCCAGGCTGACCCTGGCCTCGTCAAACACCGGCAGTCTGTCCAGTAATGCTCTCTGGACAGAGACGTCAAGCATGACTACCGGCCGGCACACCTCGTCCTCACGGAAACGGGCAGGCTTTCGGACGATGCCACAGCAGATGGCGGTAACCGGGTAGCCCAGTACGGGCAGGTCGTCGGCGGTGCCCATCTGCAAGGCGTCCGACACGAGCCAGCGCAGCCGCTGTGACGGCAGTTCGTACAGCGCCCTGGCGGCCGTTCGGCGGCACTCGGTAAGCGTGGGGTTGCGATAGGCCATTCGGTAAGAAACAGTGCAGTTGAACAAACTGACACCCCCTTCATGTAGGCAGCTCCTAAAGAGCGGCAACAACGATGACGAACAAATTATACTCCCTTGTTGTAATTTCGCAATAGGTTGGCATTGCCCCCTGAAAGCAGGACACCCCCGAGGGGGCGCCCTGTGTGTTCAGGCGGCGCGCTCCCTTGCGGGGGTGGTGATGTCGTGCACGGCAGCGGAGTGGCGGCGTTCAGAAGACAGGAAGTACTTCTTCGTCCCGCCGTCGCTGATGGAAACGTCGCTGTTGACCACGGTCACGATGGGCGTGACGTTGTCCACCTGGATGGCGGCAGCTTCTTCGCTGTCGGCCAGGAGCTGCTCGACCGCGGTGGTCACCTCGTCCAGCAACACCCAGGGGTCGAGCTGACGCGTGTCGGCTTCGACGGTGACGGTGACGTGGACCTTCGGGTCGGTGAGCTGGGGGTGCGCCAGCGTGTTAGGCTGGTGCAGTGGCGTTGCCTCGACGGTGAGTTCCTGGCCGCCGACAGTACCGATGACGGCCAGGACACCCCGCTCCTTGACGACACGGGTAGCCACCGCGCCGACGACGAGGGAGAGACGGGCGCCGAACTGCTCGAGCGCCTCGGAATAGGTGGTCCCAGGAACCATCACGGAAGTGTTGCAGGTGAACATTGGTGCTCCATGGACGGGCTGTGCATCATCGCGATGACAGCATGGGCATGACTTATATATTATACAGCTTTTGTTTAAAAATGTAAATACTTAAATGAGACACCCCTACCGGAGCGCCTCGTCGGAGGGTCAGGTAGGGGTGGGGCCGTTTCTGCCGACGGCCTGGCCGTCCAGCAGTTGATCCTTGGAGTGGGTGATGACGCGGCGCTCCAGGTCCACGATCAGGCTGAAGGCATCTGCCAGCAGCACGCGCACCAGCATGACGGTCAGGCCCATCTCGGAGACGGCCCGGTGCTGGTGCAGCCAGTCGGTCAGCAGTCCGGCCAGCGTGAGTGTCAGCTGAGCCTCGTCGGTAATGCGCAGCTGGTCGCACTCCTTGGCGTTGGCTTCGAGGATGAAGCCGATCTGGGCATCGCCGTCCGGGACGTCATGGCCATGCTGGATGCCGATGGTCAGACCTTCATCCGCGAGGGAGATCTGCCGCCCGGCCGTTTCTGTCAGCGCCTGGCTTACGAGGCCCGGCAGGACGGTCTGCAGGACCTTGCCCGGGACGTGCCGCCTGGGATTGGTGAACAGCATGTCCAGCTCGCCGCCATCGGCGGTCTTCTCCTCGATCAGGACGGTCATTCCTGGCATGATGCGCTCCTTCTTCGTGCCGCCCCTTTGGGCGGCAGGGGACAGGTAAACGACACTGTTTTTATATAACAGCGCCGCCAGGATTGCAAACTGACGGTAGGAATATACTATAATAAAAACATATGCAAATTCCCGAAAAGGTCCAGGAGAAACTGAAACAGTTGCCGGCTGAGCCAGGCGTCTATTTCCATCGTTCAAAAAGCGGTGAGATCATCTATGTCGGGAAGGCAGCGGTTTTGCGTAACCGCGTACGGCAATATTTTCAGGACGCCCGGGTCAGCGACGCCAAGACTGATGCCCTGGTAGCCGAAATTGCAGATGTAGAATGGACTACCACCGAGACCGAGCTTGACGCCCTGTTCCTGGAAAGCGAGATGATCAAGCGCTATAAGCCGCGGTACAACATCCTGCTGCGGGATGATAAGAGCCAGACCTTCATCCGCATCGATATGCTCAACCCGTATCCCTATGTCTGTTTTACGCGCAGCCCGATGGATGACGGTGCCGAATATTTCGGGCCGTACTACAACGCCAGTACGATCAAGAAGGCGCTGCGGCATCTGCGCAAGGTCTTCCCGTATTCCACGCATGAGAACATGCCGGCCCGCGTCTGCCTGCAGTACCATCTGGGTCTCTGCCCGGGTGTTGAGGAGCAGAAAGTCAGCAGCGCCGATTACAAGCATGACCTGCGCCGGCTGATGCGCTATCTGCGCGGTGAACGCAAGGCCATCATCAGAGATATCGAGATTGATATGAAAAAGGCAGCCGCCGCCCACGATTTCGAGCAGGCTGCGGTGTTGCGCAATCAGCTGCGTGACCTGAAGGAACTGACCCGGCAAATTGTCTTCCGTGACCGGGAATTCATCGATATCAGCCGTGACCACGCCCTGACCGAGCTGAAGCTGCTGCTTGGCTTGGCGGAAGTGCCGCGCCGTATCGAGGGCTATGACATCAGCCATATGAGCGGCACCAACAATGTAGCCAGTATGGTAGTGGCCACGAACGGCCTGGCTGATAAATCCGAATACCGCAAATTCAAGATGCGCATCCCCGGCAATAACGACTTCGCCCATATGAACGAGGTGATCTGCCGCCGTTTCGCCCCTAAGCACGACAACTGGCCGCGGCCCGACCTGCTGCTGATCGATGGCGGCAAGGGTCAGCTGGGCGCAGCGCTCGATGCCCTGGAGGAGCGCGGCGTCAAGATTCCGGCGGTCGGACTGGCCAAGCGCGAGGAAGAGATAGTCGTGCACAAGACCCGCTCCGGCGTGACGGTCAGTATGGCGGCGCTTGAGCAGTGGCGCGAGACCTTTGTGACGGCCGATATCCCGTATATGTACGAATCAGAAGATTTCTACGTTATCCGCCTGCCCAAAAGCTCGCATACTATCAAGTTGCTGCAGCGTATCCGTGATGAAAGCCACCGCTTTGCCGTCAGTTATCACACCACGCTGAAGCGCAAAGGCCAGGTCAAGAGCAAGCTGGACGACATCCCTGGCGTCGGTCCGGCCACGCGCCGCAAGCTCATCCAGTCCTTCGGCAGTGGCCGCGGCGTGGAGCAGGCCAGCGAGTCGCAGCTGGTGGCGGTGATGGGCGATGCGCGGGGACGGACGATTTACCAGTGGCTGCATGGCAAACCGGACGAAGGCGTGGCCGAAGCGCAGCCGGACGAGCGCCGCCCGGAGTAGCCGAAGCCGGCTTCACTAGATTGTGCCGGTCATTTGCCTTAGGCTAAGTCCGCGATGAAGTACACCGAACATAACGAGACACAAGGAGCCATCATGAGCTACGAAGCCGACGCCCACCAATCCCAAATGAGCATCCTGCGCCATCTGCTGTTGGTGCCGGATGCCGGGTTTGCCGAGTTGCAGAAATCGGCCGGACTCGAGAGCGATGCCGCCAACTTTCACCTTAAGCAGCTGATCGCCGCCGGCTACCTGACCAAGCTGACCGAAGGGCGCTATGCCTTGAGCCGGAACGGCAAGGAATATGCCAACCGCATGGATACCGACGAGAAGGTGATAGAGAAGCAGCCCAAATTATCGGTGGCGCTGATTGTCCAGGACGCGCAGGGCCGGTTCCTGGCCCAGGAGCGGCTGAAACATCCCTACTTCGGCTTCTGGGGCCGGCCGACGGGCAAGATCCGCTGGGGAGAGCCGATTGTCGAGGCCGCGGCCCGCGAGCTGATGGAAGAGACCGGCCTGACGGCGGCACTGGAAATGAAAGGCCTGTATCACAAGATTGATACGGTGCGCGGCAGCGGTGAACTGCTCGAGGATAAATACTTCTGTATCGTCTACGGCACGCAGCCGCAGGGGTCACTGATTGAAAGTGCCGAAGGGCACAACAATGCCTGGCTGCCCAATGATGAGATGATGGCCAAGCCGCGCGTCTTCCAATCTGTGCCAGAAATAACCGCTTTGGCCCAGGGCGAGCATTTTGGCTTTATGGAACACTCCTACGAGTATGATCCTGACGAATACTGATGTTTTGCCAAGTGGCATAAAAATGGTATAGTACGAAAACCCCGCCACACCTGTGTGGGATTCGTCTGCCATCTTACCGAGGGGATGCACATGGCCGAACACGATACGGCACTGATCGTCACTGATGCCGAGTGGCGTCTGGGGCTGCTGATGAGCTTGTTCTTCAGCACCGAGGATGAACAGCCGCAGTATCCGAATATCGTCCACACACGGTGGGCGCCATTCCTGACGGGTACGGGCCCTACACCGGCAGAGGGTGTGACCTGCGTGCTGTTCGACTTCGCCGATGTGGAGAAGCCGGAAGACGTTCACCCGGGGCTGATGGTCGGGCAGGCCCGCGATCGCATGTGGGGTGTCATCTATGTCAGTGGCCCGCCCGAAGCGCTGTTCGTCGAGCAGGTCATCCGGGCAGGCGCCCACCTGTTCCTGCCGACGCCGGAGCCCGAGCCGCCCGCGCCCGAGCTCCTCAGCCGGTTCGATGAACATGACCTGCTGACGCTGCACTGCCTGGCGCTTGGCGACACTGCCGAGAAGATGGCCCGGCGGTGTGGTGTCTCGTTCGGCACTGCCAAGAGCCGCATCGCGTCCGTCCGGCGCAAGCTGACACGGATCATTCCCGATGAGGAGAGGCGGGGTCTCCCGCACACAGTGCCGACCGAGAAAGCGCTGGCCGCAGCCCTCCGCCGCGGCCTCATCTCCTGACGGCGGCGGCGCCCGCCCGGCGCGGATCATGGCATCAGCCCGTGATCCGCGCCGTCTCTTTTTTTGTGGCGCCAGTGACGTGTATACTTGAAGTGATAATGCTAAGCAAGGTCTGAAATGAAAATGAACGTTTTAAAACACAAGACAGGTGAAGTAACGATTGCACAGGGGTTGGCAGCATCGATCGTATCGGTCTTTGTGCTGCAATATGCGCTCCAGGCGGGCTTCTATCTCTTCGACCTGGCAGCCTCGCTGTTGCAATCCGCCGTCAATTTTGACGACCAGTTCATCCGCATGCAGATCTTCAACAAGGTACTGGCCTACGCCGTCGTACCGGTGCTGTATTTCCTGATCGCTTATACGCTGCATGCCAAGACTGCCGATAAACGCAAACGGCTCTTCACCAGTTTCCTGATCGCCATCGTCGGTATCGTCTCGGCGGATATCCTCTACACCTATGGCTCGCTGCTCGTCAGTACTGAATACCTGGCCGGTGAGCCGAGCCGCAGTATCCTGGCCGATGTCGCGTTTACGGTGGGGCCGCTGGTGGCCTACAGCCTGATCCTGTCGTCGCTCCGCTACACTAAGACCTGGCAGTAGGCTGAAACTAAAAAGTCGCCGGGCAGCTAGGCGACTTTTTTAGTGGCGTCGAGTATTGATTGAAGGGTCAGGGTATATGGATGATCATGGCCGGCGAAGACATCGCTTCCGGCCGCCACGCCGGCTCTTACAAAGGCCTCCATCGCCGCGTCATTGCCGGCCTGGGGGCTCAGTTTGCTTTCGCTGCCGCGCGTCATGTAGACCGCCGTCCCCATCTCACCGGCAGACAGGCCGGATAGATCGCCGGCATCGTCCAGGAACCGGCCCCGGGTTAGCGCCCGGACGTAGGCGTAGTTCGCCTGCCGGCCGTTAATGACACGCTGCAGGAAGCGCCGCTGCCCCTCGGTGGCGTCCTGGACGGCCTGAGGATTCATGGCCAGGTAGCCAGGCGCGAACCTGTTCTGCGACACGAACTGCCAGGCCAGCTCCGGCGCCGGCCGCTCCACCAGGTTGACGCCTTCAGCCAGAACCAGCCCCTCGATGGTATGCCCCCGCTGTAGTGCCGCCCGGATGACCGCGCCGCCAAAGGCGACCGCCATGGAAGAAGCATACATAAGCGACCGCTCGCCCAGCTCGGTGCGGCGGGCAGCCTCGGCGGCGGCAGTCAGGACGGCGCGGCCGACGCGCTGGAACGAGCCGCCGTCCAGTTCTTCGAGCTGGTCGGGGGTGAGGCGGTGACTTTCTTCGGTGCCAGGTGCGCGCCATTCATGGAAGTCGACCCCCGGGGCATTGGGCGAAATGACGGGACGGCCGGTCGCGTTGGCCAGTATCGGGTCGATGATCCCGTTCTCGGGGCGGCCCAGGTCGTCGCTCCAGGCTGGCAGCCGGATAAGCGGTGTCGCGCTCCGTTGCTTGGCGGGCAAGGTGACATAGACCTGCAGTGTCTGCTCGGAATCGTCGGATGAGAAACCGGTGCGGACCACGTGCCGCTCGCGAGACTCGCGTGAATACTGCAAAGCGGCCGTATCAAGCGGGTGGTCAAAGCGGAAGTCTTCAAAGTTGGGGCGGTTCATTGCGCCATATTTTCACATGAAAACATATCATAGTCAATACTTACCGCGTCGCTGCCGTGGGCAAGGCTGTTGTATACCTTACACATCCGCTATAAAACTACCGTTTGGGCCGCTGCGGGGTGGTATGCTAGGAGGCAATGATTCCAAATCCGTTCAATGCCGGTTTTTATAGCGGCAACCGCCGTGCGTTGTCCGAGCAGCTGCCTGATAACGCCGTGGTGATTCTTGGTGCCCATCAGCACATGCAGGAGGCAGCTGATATCAATTTCGGGTTCCGGCAGGAACCGAATTTCCAGTACCTTACCGGCATCATCGAGCCTGACTGGCGGCTGGTCATCGACAAGGCGAAGGGCCAGTCCATGCTGGTGCGTCCGCAGATGAATGAGGTGCACGAGGCGTTCAACGGCCTGCTGACTGCCGAGGAGGCCATTGTCCGCAGCGGGGTCGACCGTGTCATGACCCAGGCCCAGTACCTGCGCTGGCTCAAGTCGGCGGTAGCGGCCAAGAAAACATTCTTCACCCTGTTTCCGCAGACGCGCCTGGCGCGCTTCATGCACATCGCCCTCAACCCGTCGCCGCGGTTGCTGGTGCGCCATCTCAAGGCGCACGGTGCCACACCGCAGGATTGCCGGCGCATGCTTTCCAAACTCAGGGCTATCAAGCAGGCCCCCGAGATCGAAGCATTACAGGCGGCCATCGATATCACCAATGCCGGGCTGGAAGCGGCTATCGCCCGCCGGCACGATTTCAGATATGAATACGAGTACGAGGCAATTATGTCCTATGAGTTTTTGCGGCACGGTGCCGAAGGCGTCGCCTGGAAACCGATCGTTGCCGCCGGCAAAAACAGCTGCATCATGCACCACCCCGACAATATGGGCCGCATCAAGTCGGGTGACTGGATCGTGACCGATGTCGGCGCACGCGTGCATGGCTATGTGGCCGATGTGGCACGGACATTCCCGACCGGCAAAAAATCGGCTGCCTGGCAGCGCGACATCCATGCCGCCGCCGTGGCCTATCACGACGAGGCGATGGCACTGATCCAGCCGGGCCGGCCGCTCAGTGAGTATGTGCAGGGCAGTGACCGTATCCTGCTCGAGAAGCTGCGCGCCCTGGGCCTGATATCGCGCAAGGGGCGGCGGGCAATGCGACGGCGCATGCCGCACGCCATCGGGCATGGCCTGGGGATCGATGCGCATGATTCGCTCGGCGGCTTCGAGACCTTCCAGCCCGGCATGGTCCTGACAGTCGAGCCAGGCATCTATGTGCCGGAACGCGAGTTCGGCGTGCGCATCGAAAACGATATCTTAGTGACCGAAGACGGCCACCGTAACCTGAGCGGTGCGCTACCGATTGATATTGCGGTGTCAGCATAAACGAAATACGGTATACTGACGGGAAGGACTATGAGTTCACAAGTAAGCATCAAACGTCAATTCGCCGTGTTTTGCCTGCGGCTGCTTTTCAATACGCTCGGGCTTTGGATCGCCATCCGCCTGCTGGCTGACAACGGCATTACCTTTACCGGCGGGCTGGAGCTGATATTCTTCGGCGGCCTGATGCTGTCGGTGGTCAATACGCTGCTCAAACCGATAATCGTCATCTTCTCGCTGCCTGCCATCCTGCTTTCGCTCGGGCTGTTCATGATCATTGTCAACGGCGTGATGGTCTTTATCGCGGCCGCACTGACACCGAGCCTCGACGTGACGTTCGGTGCGGCGGTACTGGCCGGTATGATCATCGCCGTGGTCAACTATGCCTTGTCGGGTGTGCTAGAATTGAATAAACGATAGAGGAGAATCCATGTTACAAATAATTGCCATCGTGTCCGGTATCCTGATGATCATCATGATCCTGCTGCAGCAGCGCGGCGCCTCGCTCGGAGCCGGTTTTGGTAGCTCCGGTGAGCTCTACACCTCCCGTCGCGGTACTGATAAGAGCCTGTTTGAAGCGACCATCGTAGCAGCGGTCGTCTTTACCGCTTCCATCATTATCTCGCTAGTCCGCGGGTAGGTGCACGTGGCCCAAGGCAGCAAAAGCGATAAAGACTTTGAGCAGACCGATGGCCCGGCACCGGGCCATGAGGTCGGCCGTCTCAAGCGGCTGGAGCGGGCCACCGCATTGCATGCCAACAACTTCATCATCAGGCGCATCGAGAATCTCAAGGAAGTCCGCCGGACGGCCATATTCTGGGTCATCTGTGCCGCTGCTTTGATTATCATCGGTGCCATCCAGGTCAATCTCAGCCGGCCGCTATACAGCCATGTCGGCCAGCGTGAAGGCGGCAGCTATGTGGAGGGTATGGTCGGTGAAGTCGCCACGCTCAATCCGATTCTGGTTACCAGCGCCGCCGAACGCTCGGTCTCGCGCCTGCTGTTCGCCAGCCTGCTAAGCGTTGATGAGGAAGGTGAATATGTAGGGCAGCTCGCCCGGTCGTGGTCGCTTGATGATACCGGCAAGGTCTACACCGTCGATCTGAAACCAAACCTCAAGTGGAGCGATGGCGTCGCCCTGACCAGCCGCGACGTCGTCTTTACTGTCCAGACCATCCAGAACCCGGCCGTGCGCTCGCCCTATGCCAGTGCCTGGCGCGAGGTGATCATCGAAGCCGTCGACGACGACACGCTGACCATCAAACTGCCAAGCGAGTACGCGCCGTTCCTGGGCTCCCTGACCGTCGGCATCCTGCCGCAGCACCTGCTGGCCTCGGTCTCTGCCGACCGTCTCCGTAACGCCAGCTTCAATGAACGCCCCCTGGTGGGCAGCGGTCCCTTCGATTTCCGTAGCCTCTCTGCCGGCCGCAGCCAGAATTCCCAGCAGGATATCACCCTGACTGCCAGCGATACCTACCTGGGCGGCAAGCCCAAGGTTGAGCGCTTCATTATGCGCCTATATGAGGATAGCGATCAGCTGACCAACGCCCTGCGTGACCGGGAAATCATGGCTGCGACCGACATTCCGCACAACCAGCTGGATGTCTTCAAAGATGACAAATCGCTGCGCATCAGCAACCTGAAGCCCTTCAGCGCCGTCTACGCCTTCTTCAAGCAAAGCGCGCCGCCACTCGACGATGCCAAGGTGCGCAAAGCACTGCTGATGGCTCTGGACCGCCCGAATCTTGTCAGCAAGCTGCAAGGCGTCGAGCTGATCGAAGGGCCGCTGCTGCCCGGCCAGCTGGGCTACGATCCGAATGCCCGCCAGGCTGGTTACGACCCGGCTAAGGCCGCCGCGCTGCTCGATGAAGCCGGCTGGAAGCTCTCGGGTAATGTCCGCAAGAAAGACGGGCAGCCGTTGCATATCAACCTGGTCGGCATCAACAGCGGCGACTATAACCAGGTACTCGATTCATTGCACGCGGCCTGGTCCCGCCTGGGCGTAGAGGTCAAGTCGAACCTCGAGACCCGCGAGGGCTTCCAGGCCAATGTCATCTCTCCGCACTCCTACGACGTACTGGTTTACGAACTGTCCCTGGGCCGCGACAGCGACACCTTTGCCTACTGGCACTCTTCCCAGGCCGAACCGGGCCGCCTGAACCTGGCCGAATACCGTTCACCGCTGGCTGACGAAGCACTCAACTCCGGCCGTATCCGGGGAGACCAGGCTCTGCGTGCTATCAAGTACAAGGCCTTTGCCAACACCTGGCTGGCCGACACGCCGGCAATCGCCCTGTATCGTCCGAACGTCGCGTATGTATCATTAGCCAAGACGAAGTCCGTCACTGACCGCGAAGTCGGTGATATTACCGAGCGCCTGAGCAACGTCGTCTACTGGTCGGCCGAAGCCGGCTGGCTCGACAATACCCGCTAGACATTTTCTCACTGCTAGGCTACTATACTGTCTGTACTAGTAACCACTAGGGTACATCCTGGAAATATGCGCGAATGGCGGAATTGGTAGACGCGCTAGCTTGAGGGGCTAGTGACCGCTTTAGGTCGTGGAGGTTCAAGTCCTCTTTCGCGCACCATGGTAAGAGCCGGTCTTTTGGCCGGTTTTTGCTTTGGGCGGGGTGGCGAACATTCCTTGACAAAACATTAGTAAAATTGTAATATTTAACCGTCATCCGACCGGAACGAGCGTAAGGAGCGTCATATGACGCAGCCCACGGACACCCACACCTTCCTGCTGCCCCCGGCCGTCAACCCGGCGACCGCCACCGCCGAGATCGAGGCGGCGCTGGCCGCCTATCAGGCGATGCTGGACACGGCAGTCGCCGAGCCGCTGACGGACCACCTGCACTTCGTGGCCGCGGCTGCCGACTTCCGCGTGAAGTACGGCTTCGTGGCGCAGCTGCTGGGCATCGCTGAGGCCGACAACCCCGACTTCATCACCGAGGCCTGGTGGACCAACCTGTCCATCATCGGCTTCGCGGCCACCGGCATCACGGCGCAGGACGTCCGGCGCCAGCTCGACTCGCTGCCCGACACCGCCGAGCTGTGCAACCGCCTGGCCCTGCAGCCCGATGTGAGGCCGCAGGGCACCGACAAGCTGTACCGGCTCGTCGACCACGCCATCCACGAGCTGCTCCGGCACTTCTGGTACCTGGCGACGGACAGCCTGACGCTGGACGGCGAGCGGATGGATGGCCCGCTGACGCACCACCGCAACATCGTCGAGCACTTCTGGGCCCTCGGCCTGATGATCGGCACGCTCGGTGACGAGTTTCCTCTGCCGGACATCACCGACCAGAAGGAGGGCCGCGCCGCCTGGCGGTGCAACATCTACCGCCTGGTGCTGCAGCTGCTGGGCTACCAGCCGGCCAGCTAGGCCGCTACGGGCCCGAAGGTCTCCCGGATCGCATCTGATCCGGGGGCCTTCGGGCCCGATTTTCGTTATGGAGCATTGCCATTTTGATTACTCACTAAACAGAGGTAAGAGTAAGCATAAGCCTATTGACTTTTGTGGCAATTTGTGCTACAATTATAGTATGGTCGTCGCCCGATGACCCGATCCGACAGGAGATGATTGTGACCGTTTCTGGAGCTCTTGCCGCCAGCCCCCTCGAGGCCATCGCCGATGCTGCCATCGGCCTCGGGCTGCAGCGGACGCGGGAGCTGACCATGACCGGTTTCCACACCGACAGCGGCTACGACGCCGGCTTCTTGCTCGGCGTCCAGCGCGACGGGAAGGCCATCAGCCTCACCTCGCTCACCACCGGGACCCAGTACGGGTTCATGATGGTGCCGGACACGATCCGCGCAGACCGCGCCCACGTGGTGCTCGGCATCATGCAGGGTTCGGTGATGGACGAGGCCAACCGCCGGCGGATGACACTGCTCCGCGGTGAACGTGGACAGATCATCGCCGTCCCCGGCTGGCGCTGACCGTGCCGCCTCAAAGCGGCCACCCGGTTCTATACCGGGTGGCCGCTGTACCACCTTTTGGCAGGTGGTTTTTTTGTTTCAAAAGCTTTGCAAACAGGATATAAATAAGCTTATGCTTATTGACTTTCTTGCTAAAATATGATAGTATATAAGTATGGTCATCGCTCACCCGAGTGGGTCCACGACCTCCGTTTGAAGGGACCTTGCATGAGCACTCCGTTCACGCTCTTCGGCGCCAACGATGTCCTCGACCTGCTGACTCCCTACGTGGAGAAGGCCGTGGCCCGGACGCGGGAGCTGAGGATCGACGGCTTCGACACCGACAGCCTGTACGACATCGGCTACCTGCGCCGCGCCCAGGCCGGGAGCACCAACTTCTGCCTGGTCTCCCGCACCACGGGCACGGAGTACGGCTTCGCCGTCCGCAGTGAAGCTGCCATCGGTGACAGCGTCCAGGTCTTCCTGACGCACATCGGCAACAGCCCGCTGCAGCCTGAGCAGATGATCGAGATGACCATCCGCCGGGGCACGCACAACCAGATGACGGTCGTGCCGGGTTGGGCTCGCGCCTGACCCTCTCCCGTCCCTCACGGAAAAGGACCGGCAATCAGCCAGTCCGCACCGCTCTCCTCGGAGGGCGGTTTTCCTTTTTTGAGTGGTTACGCTACGCGTTTATCCTTGCTGGGATCGTAGCCGATGACGGCATTATCATCGGGATCATCCAGCTCGGTATCGCCGATGATGCCGGTGTTGTAGCGTTCGGTCTCATCGGTGTCGGAGTAGTCGGTCAGCGGGTGCTGCTCAAACGGCATGTCGGCCTCTTTGTCGGGCGAATCGAAGGGCGGGCCGGTGCGTTCGTCATCGTCATTGTGCTGTGCCTGCTGGGGCGTAAAGTTGTCCTCGGTCGGCTGGGCGGACGCAGCGATATCTCTCATGAGTTAGCTCCTTGTTTAGTCACGTAGTATTATCGGCGGTGCCGGCCGGCGCGGCTATAAACTATTTTACAGTTGTCGGGCCGAGCATAAGTGGCAATGTGTGGTAGTATATAGACAACAATGCTTGAAAGAGAAACTGTATTTTCATGAATAAGATCACCTCATATTTACAGGAGCACATCGCAGGCGAAATCCTGACTTCTGCGGCCGCGCGGCGCTATTTCTCGACTGATGCCAGCGTTCTTTCGGTTGCGCCGTTATTTGTCGTGTACCCCAAGAATGCCGCTGATATCCGCAAGATCGCCCGCTTCAGCTGGCAGCTGGCCGAAAAAGGCCACAAACTGCCGATTACCGCCCGTGGCCGCGGCACCGACCTGTCTGGCGCTGCCATCGGTTCCGGCCTGGTCATGGTCTTTCCCGCCCACATGAACCGTCTGCTCGAAATGGACACCAAGCAGAAGCTGGTGCGCCTGCAGCCGGGCATGAATTTCCGGACGCTGCAGGATGTCCTGGAGACGCACAACCTGTTCCTGCCGCCGTATCCTGCCTCATATAACTACTCTTCGGTCGGGGGTGCCATCGCCAATAATTCAGCGGGCGAGAAGACGCTGAAGTACGGCTCGATGCGTGAGTATGTGCGCAACCTCGAGGTGATCCTTAGCAACGGCGATGTCATTCAGACCAAGCGCCTGAACAAGCGTGAACTGAGTCAGAAGCAGGGGCTTGATACCTTTGAGGGCGAGATTTACCGCCAGCTTGATTCCATCCTGACCGATAACGCCGCACTGATCGATGACCACGACCGTGATTTTGCCGGCATCTCCAAGCGTGCCTCGGGCTACTCGCTCTTCGACATCAAACGGGCTGACGGTTCGTTCGACCTGACGCCGCTGTTGGTGGGGTCGCAGGGGACGCTGGGTATCGTTAGTGAGGCCATCGTCAGCGTTTCGGCTGCCGTGCCGTCGACGACGCTGGTGGCCATCGAATGTGAAGACATCGACATTGCCACGGCGGCCATCGAAGCTGTGACGCCGCTGGGGCCGAGCACGCTCGAAATGGTCGACAAGCATTTGCTGAAGACCGTGGGCGAAACACATCCCACGCTGCTCGAAGACCTTGTTTCCGAACCGTACCCTGGCATTCTGCTACTGGCTGAATTCGATGATGACAGCGCCCGTAAGCAGCAGGCAAAGATCAAGAAACTGCAGAAGCTGCTGCAGGGCATCACCAATAAGGTGACCATCTCGACCGATGCGGAAGAGCAGGAAGATTTCTGGGCTATCCGCCGCGCCGCCGCTTTTGTCATGAGCGCCAACCAGGGTGGCCGTGCCGCTTTGCCGTTCATCGAGGATGCTGCCGTGCCGCCGGAGAAGTTCAAGTTGTTGCTGAACGGTCTGTACGCCCTGCTTGAGAAATATCATCTGGAGATGGCCGTCTGGGGCCACGCCGGTGACGCCAACCTGCATGTCCAGCCGTTGATGGATCTTTCGCAGCTCAGCGATCGCCAGCGCCTGATGAAGCTGATGACCGAGTATAATGCCCTGGTCATCAAGCTGGGTGGCATCATCAGCGCCGAGCACAATGACGGCCGGCTGCGCGCGCCGTTTTTGCAGGCTCAGCATGGTGACGATATGCTGGCGGTGTTCAAGCAGGTCAAGAAGCTGTTTGACCCATACGGCATACTGAATCCGGGAGTCAAATTCGGTACTGACCTGAAGGGTGTGGTGGGCAGTCTGCGTACCAGCTATTCCATCGAACATCTGCACGACTACCTGCCGTACAGCTAGTATTGTTAAATTCCGCCGTTTGCGCTACTATACTGTTTGTACAAACCAATGTGCGCGAGTGGCGGAATTGGTAGACGCGCTAGCTTCAGGTGTTAGTGTCCGTAAGGACGTGGAAGTTCGAGTCTTCTCTCGCGTACCAGATAAAGTGCCGGCTGTGACAGCCGGTGTTTTATTTTTGCCGTATAATACAAGCGATTATGGAAGACCATCTTGACCCACAACTGATAGCCGACGGCGATACCCGCAACGTCGTCGATGCATACCGCGGCTGGAAGAACGAAGCTATCAAAGCTGACCTGGCGCGGCGGGCTTTCGTGTACCACGTGGCGATTGAGAACTATCAGCATGATTTCAACATCGGAACGATCGTCCGCAATGCAAATGCCTTCAATGCCGGCGGTGTGCACATCATCGGCAAGCGCAAGTGGAACCGGCGGGGTGCCATGGTGACGGATAAGTACCTGCAGTTATATCACCATGAAAGTGCCCGGGAATTTGCCGAGTGGGCCAAAGTGAATCAAATGGTAATAACCGGGGTGGATAATATCGAAGGCAGCACCGATCTGGCAGTGGCGGAGCTGCCGGAGCGGACGGTGTTGGTGTTCGGGCAGGAGGGGCCCGGGCTGTCGCCGGAGTTGCAGGCGGTCTGCCGGTCGGTGGTGGCTATCGAGCAGTTCGGCTCGACTCGCTCGGTGAACGTGGGCGTCGCTTCGGGTATTCTGATGTACGAGTGGGTGCGGCGTTGGGTACTGGAGCGGCGGTAGATTGTATTTGTGCTTACTACACCTTATAATGGCGTACAAGTACATACAAAAAACAAACAGGTCCCATTCATGAGCCATTACCAAATCTGCGTATCCGGCGCTGCCTCCGGAAATACTGTCGAAGCCTCTAGTCATCTGGCCTTTGCCGTCGGTGCGGCGATTGCCCGTGCTAAGCAGACGTTGATTACCGGGGCGACCATCGGGCTGCCGCGTCATGCTGCCGAAGGGGCGAAGTCTGAAGGCGGCTTGTCTATCGGCTTTTCGCCGGCCGCAACATTGCGCGAGCATGTCCATTCGTACCGGTTGCCGACCGAGGAATTCGACTATATCAATTACACCGGCATGGAATATGTCGGCCGTGATGTGCACCTGGTGCGTTCCAGTGATGCGGTCATTACCGTTGGCGGCCGCATGGGAAGCCTGCATGAGTTCTCGACGGCAATCGAGAGCAATAAGGTCTGTGCCGTGCTGTTGGGCAGTGGCGGGCTGGCGGATTTTATCCCGCTGCTGACCGAGCGCATCCATACGCCGCACAAAAGCGAAATCATCTACGACACCGACCCGGAGCGCATCGTGACGCGCGTCGTAGAGGCACTCAATAAGAAATACGCTGATTTCCGCACTGAGATAAAGGACGTCAACGAACGTCCCGCCGCCCAGCGCAACGGGTAGCTGAAGCCTTGTGGAAAGGAAGACGCCCTCCCGTGCGTAGTGCACGGGAGGGCGTTGCTGGATGGTGCCCCGGGCCAGCCGGCCGCCCCTAGGGCCTTCCCACGGTAATGCCGGCCGCGGCCAGCCTGCGGTAGAGCGTGCGCGGCAGCTGCAGGCCGGCGTGTCCGCGCGCGGTTGACGGCGGGAACGTCGCCGGGCAAGCCGGGCATTCGGCGGCCGGACCCAGACCGGTACCGCAGACGCCGCAGATGTGGATGCGGCGCACTGGCACGCCGGGTGCCGGCATTTCGGCAATGACCGCCGGCTCAGTGCTCAGCTGGCCAAGCGCGAGCGACCAGGTGTGCAGCACCGGCTGATTGCCGTCGGCCGGCAGAGTGTCCCACGGCCGGATCAAGGTGACGCCGGCTTCGAGAGGCGTGCCGCCGGGCCCGTCGGCCGTACCGGGCGGAACGATGACCAGCTGGAGGTGATCCGGCCAGTCCTGCCCGGCTAGCCGGAGTGCCCAGTTGGCCTGGGCGTATTGCAGGGCGCCGTGCACGTACCGGATCGGGTTGCCCGCGCCATCGGTCGTCGTGGTGGCTGGCAGCATCGGCCGCCGGATGATGGCGGCAGGCCTGCCGTCGATGGGCGGGTGGTACTCCAGGATGTTGACGTGCGCGGGACGCAGCAGTGGCGGGGCGGCAACGACGAGTGCTGCTCTGTCGCTGCGCGCCCGGTCGATCATGCCGTGCAGCCGGCGTTCCTCCAGATGGGGCAGTAGGCGTTGCAGCGCCGTGCTGTCCAGGTTTGTGAGGGTGCCGGTCTGCAGCAACTCGGTCATGGCAGAGACATACACAGTGCGTGCCGACTCCATGGAAACTCCTTAGGTAGGTGTGGTGGGGTGCCGCAGAGCGGCGTTTCAAGAGTATAAAATAATCAGTAGACTGTAGCAAGAAGTAGAAACCCTCCGCACCCGCAGGTACGGAGGGAGTTCCACATCGGTGCCGGCTGCTCAGGTGCGCATGCCGTCGTACTGGAAGCCCATCGCCTGCAGTGCCCGCCGCGCCTTGCGCGGCAGCTCGAGGCTGCCGGCGGTACGGCTGGCTTCGTGAGGGAAGGCCCGGTAGCAGCTGGGGCAGTAGTCGGGGGTGAGCCCGGTGCCGCAGCGGGCGCAGAACTCGAGCTGCGTGTGCTCCAGCCCATGCGTCAGCTCGGCCGCCCCGGCCGCACCGGTCGCCCAGTGCATCGTGGCCGCGTCGAAGTCCGATGACGCGACGACGCCATCATGCAGCGTTGCCAGGCCGGCCCACGGCTTATCGAGGGCGAAGGTGATGGACGCCACGGTGGTCTGACTGGCACCGTTGCCCACCGGCTTGACGAGCAGGGCGGTGACGGCACCGGCCCAGGTGTCGGTGTAGAGCTGGGCCGGCCAGGTCCTGGCGGGGTACTCACCGGCTTCACGCAGGAAGGAGGGCGGTGCTTCGTCGGAGTCGGCATGGAAGTCGTGGTCGACCGCCGCCGTCCCCGCGTAGCTGACCATGGCGGGACGTTCGCCCTGGCGCGGTTCGATCCGGGCCAGATGGACGATGTCATCCCGGACCAGTGCGGGCAGCGCGATCCTGGTGGGGAACTGCGTGCCGTACAGGGCCTGGTGGTGATGCGCGGCCAGGTGCGGGCAGAGCTGGCCGAAGTACTGCAGGTAGACGATGGTCTTGCCTTGTGCGGCCAGCTTGTTCAGGGCTTCGTGGTACGACGTGGTGCTGCGGAGCATGGCGGCCGTATCCTTTCGTCGATGTGGATCAAGGCTCCGCGGACAGCGGAGACTTATATTTTTATACAATTTTTCATGTGAAAATACAAGGGTAGGCGCTCTCCTTTTCAGCCGGTACTCAGCCGGTTTCAGCATTCTGGCGTCCAAAGTGCTAAAATGGTATAGATGCCATTTTCACTGCAATCCAAGTACCAGCCGACCGGCGATCAACCAGGCGCCATAGCCAAATTAGTGGCCGGTCTTGAAGCTGGCGAGAAAGAACAGACGCTACTGGGCGTGACCGGCAGCGGTAAGACCTTTACCATGGCCAATATCATCGCTGAGCGCCAAGTGCCGACGCTCATTTTGGCACACAACAAGACGCTGGCCGCGCAGCTTTTTTCGGAATTCCGGGCGTTCTTTCCCGACAGCGAAGTCCACTACTTTGTCAGCTACTTCGATTACTATCAGCCGGAAGCATACATCGCCAGCAGTGATACCTTCATCGAGAAAGATTCGCGTATCAACGAGGAGATCGACCGCCTGCGCCACGCCGCCACTTCCTCGTTGCTGACCCGCCGCGATGTCATCATCGTGGCCAGCGTCAGCTGTATCTACGGCATCGGTTCGGTAGAGGACTACGGTGGGATGGCCGTGCATATTGAGAAGGGTGAATTGCGCAAGCAGGACAAGTTGGTGCGCCACCTGACGGATATCCAGTATCAGCGCAATGATATGGATTTCCATCGCGGGACCTTCCGGGTGCGCGGTGACGTGGTGGACATCTTTCCGGCTGGAGCCGAGACGGCCTACCGGGTTGAGTTCTTTGGCGACGAGGTGGAGCGTATCACCGAAATCAACCCGTTGACGGGCGAGATTACCGCCCAGCCCAACAAGATCGCCGTCTTCCCGAGCAGCCACTATGTGACGCCGGGCGACAAGCTGAAGGTCGCCATCGGCCATATCCAGACCGAGCTGGATCAGCGCCTGGCTGAGTTCCGGCAGCAGGGCAAGCTGTTGGAAGCCCAGCGCCTGGCGCAGCGGACCAAGTTCGACCTGGAGATGATGGAAGAGACCGGCTTCGTCAAAGGTATCGAGAATTACTCGCGCTACCTGACGAGCCGTGAGCCGGGCGAACAGCCAGTGACCCTGCTCGATTATTTTCCGGATGACTTTATCATGATGATTGATGAAAGCCACCAGACGCTACCGCAGGTGCGCGGCATGTACAACGGCGACCGGGCCCGCAAAGAGATTCTGGTGGAGCATGGCTTCCGTCTGCCGAGCGCGCTCGATAACCGTCCGCTGACCTTCACTGAATTTGAACGGCACATGAACAGCGTCATCTATGTATCGGCGACACCCGGGCCGTACGAGCTGAGCCATACGCCGGAGCCGGTCGAGCAGATCATCCGGCCGACCGGGCTGTTGGACCCGCCGATCGACATCCGGGGGACCGAGGGACAGATTGACGACCTGCTGGCAGAAATCCGCGAGCGCATCGATAAACAGGAGCGCGTACTGGTGACGACGCTAACCAAGCGGATGGCCGAGGATCTTTCGAGCTATATGATCGATATCGGCATCAAGACGGCCTATGTCCATTCCGACATCGATACGCTGGAGCGTAGTGATATCCTCCGTGATCTACGGCTGGGTATCTATGATGTGCTGGTTGGTATCAACCTGTTGCGTGAGGGCCTGGATTTACCGGAGGTCAGTCTGGTGGCCATCATCGATGCCGATAAGGAAGGCTTCCTGCGCAGTGCTTCCAGCCTGATTCAGATCATCGGCCGGGCGGCGCGGCATGAGCGCGGTCAGGTCATCATGTATGCCGACAATATGACTGACAGTATGCGCCAGGCCATCAGTGAAACCGACCGCCGCCGTGGTATCCAGGAAGCCTACAACCGCGAGCATGGCATTACGCCGCGCAGTGTGGCCAAAGAGGTGGGCGAGGGGCTGCGGGCGATTATTCCGGCCAAGGATGAAGATAAGAATAAGATTGATGTCCGCAAGATTCCTAAGGATGAGTACGGCAATGTGGTGCGCGAGCTGACGGCACAGATGGAGCTGGCGGCGGCCAACCTGGAGTTTGAGAAGGCGGCGGAACTGCGGGATGTGATTGACGATATTAAAAAGCGTATGTAGCGTGCGCCGCAGCGTTGAATTTCATCAAAAGTTAATACTATAACAGTGGCCGCGCCGGACGTGGTCACTTTTACTATTGAATCTTCGCCGACTAACTACTACACTTATTGAGTTAAAGCGCTAGCGCTTGAGCAAATAGATACGTGAGAAATATAAAAGGAAAACGATAGGACGGTGCTACGGCACTGATTTGCCATGATAAAATCACATCCCCTTACCTCTAAGACCTTATCAATTCCTAATATCGGAGCGGCAGCCGCGGCGGCGCTGGCCATTATCACGCTGACGCTGTTGATCGTGACGCATGCGGCCACCCAGGTGCCAATGACCGAGGCCGAAGTGGCAGTCCGCGACCAGACCAGTGTGATTGATGACCCGCAGGCGTCAGCCGGCCAGGCCTTGCTGTTCGGGTCGGCGGCCGGCGTGCCGACGGATCCGGGTGGCGGTGATGATGACGGCGAGCCGACCGACCCTGGCGGCGTGCCGGTGGAACCGCAGCAGCCCGGCAAACTGTTTTTGGGGGCGGCCGTCGAGCCGGACCAACTGAGCAATCCGCAGTTTACCTCGACATTGGAGCAGTATAAGTTTACGTCGCTGACCGCCGAGAATGCCATGAAGTTCGGGCAACTCCAGCCTAACCAAGGTCAGTTTAACTGGGGTGGCGCCGACGCCATCGTCAATTATGCGCAATCAAAAGGCATGCGCGTGCGCGGCCACACGCTTATCTGGCACCGTGACGTTCCTGGCTGGGTCAACGGCCTCAGTTCGGAGCAGGCGGCCACTGCGCTCAAGACGCACATCCAGCAGGTGATGGGGCGGTACAAGGGCAAGATTGCCCAGTGGGACGTTGCCAATGAGGTATTCAACGATGACGGCACCCTGCGTGATACCGTCTGGCTGCAGAAACTAGGCAATGACTATCTGGCGCAGGCGTATACCTGGGCGCACGAGGCCGACCCATCTGCCCAGCTGTATTACAACGACTACAGTGCCGAAAGCGGTGAGAGCGGCGGTTCGCAGGCCAAGGTTGATGCGGTCTACAACATGGTGAAAAGTCTCAAGGAGCGCGGCGTACCAATCCATGGCGTCGGCCTGCAGATGCATGCCCAAGGTGGTTATCCGGGAAGCGGCAACGCTATCAAGGCCAATATGCAGCGGTTGGGCACGCTGGGCGTGAAGGCGGAGCTTACCGAGCTTGATATCGTCGATGTCGCCGACCAGGCAGGGCGTTACGCCGAATACGGCCGGGCCTGCAAGGAGGCCGGCAACTGCACCGCCGTGACGACCTGGGGTCTGTACGACGGGCACACCTGGCGGCCCGGGATGAACCCGCTGTTGTTCGATGGCAACTTCCAGCCCAAGCCTGCGTACGAGGCGCTGACCCAGGCCATGGGGCTCTAACGGCCCGTAATCTGTAGCGCCGCTGTAAATCACCTTTTGCATCAGGTATACTAAATGACGATATGGCTGATATTACGATTGAAGATGTAAAGAAAGTTGCCCGTCTGTCCGGCCTGACACTGACCGATACCGAATGCGAGACGTATCGTGAGCAGTTCGCGGAGATTCTGGGCTATTTCGACCGCCTTAAGGCCGTCGATACTACCGGCCTCGAGCCGACCTACCAGGTGACCGGCCTGGCCAACGTAACGCGGGAGGACAAGCTGATTGACTATGGTGTCGATCAGGCCGGCCTGCTGGCGAACGTGCCGGCGGCGCAGGATAAGCAGATCAAAGTGCCGAGGGTCATTGAATAATGGCTTCCTTCATCACGCCCATTGCCGAGGACGTTACTCGTGGTAATAAAAGCGCGGCTGCCTATGTCGATGAGGCGCTGGCACGTGCCGAGGCGAGCGCTGAGTACAATGCGCTTATCAGCCTGACGGCAGAGCGGGCGCGGCAGCGTGCCAAAGAGATCGATGCGCGGATCGCTGCTGGAGAAACGGTGGGGCCGCTGGCCGGCGTGCCGTTCATCGCCAAGGATAATTTCCTGTCGTTCGGTGGTAAGACGACAGCAGCCAGCGCCATGCTCAAGGATTTTGAAGCGCCGTATCAGGCGACGGCTATCGAGCGGCTGGAGGCAGCTGGGGCTATCTGTATCGGCAAGGCCAACCTTGATGCCTTCGCGCATGGTGGGTCGACTGAGAACTCGCACTTTGGTCCTACCTTGAACCCGGTCGACAAGCAGCGGGTGCCGGGCGGAAGCTCCGGCGGCTCGGCGGCGGCCGTGGCTTTGGATATCGTGCCATTCGCCTTGGGCACTGACACCGGCGGCTCCATCCGCCTGCCCGCCAGCTACTGTGGCGTGGTCGGACTGAAGCCGACGTACGGCCGGGTCAGCCGCTATGGCGTGGTGGCGATGGCCAGTAGCACCGACACCGTCGGGCCGCTGACCAGGACGGTCGAGGATGCCGCGCTGGTGCTGGATATCATTGCCGGGCAGGACGCGCGCGATGCGACTACCCTGCCATCGGCCGGTAGTACTGAGAAGTATGCCGACGCTTGTCTGCAGACCGACACGCCTAAGCGCATCGGCGTCATCAAAGAGTGTATGGGCGATCAGCTCGAGCCGGGCTTGCGCCGTCAGATCGAGGCGCAGCTGGAGGCATTCCGGGCGGCGGGGCATACGGTAGAAGAGGTCAGCCTGCCATCGGTCGAGCTGGCGCTGGCAGTGTATTACATCGTAGTGCCTGCAGAGATCAGTTCCAATCTGGCGCGCTATGATGGTATCCGCTTCGGCTACCGTTCCCCGGATGCGACCAACCTGCAGCAGACCTATGAGCAGACGCGCTCCAGCGGTTTCAATGACGAGAATGTGCGCCGCATCATGATCGGCAACTATGTGTTGTCCAGCGGGTATTATGATGCTTACTACCGCCGGGCACAGACGGTCCGGACCAAGATCATCAAAGAGTTGGAAGCGGCGTACGAGCAGTATGACGTCCTGGTCAGTCCGGTAGCGACCGGCCCGGCCTACAAGTTCGGTGAAAAAGCCGATCCGCTGGCGGTCTATCTGGTGGATGTCATGACGGTGGCGCCAAGCCTGGCTGGATTACCGGCCATCAGCGTGCCGTGCGGTACCGATGAGGGACTGCCTGTCGGCCTGCAGATCATCGGCGCCTACGGCGATGAGCCGTCGGTATTGCGGCTGGCTGCCAGTATGGAGGCGGCATGATGCAAGATGTCCTTCTGTACTTCTTCGGTATCATCTTCGTGCTGCTGGCGGTGGGCGCCGTTGTGGTCAAGGTGCTGGGCGGCGGTGTCAAACGCCGGCTCGATACGGCCAAATACGATGCCAAGTGGCGGCAGATCGAAGGGCAGCTGCGTGACGGCTCATCAGGGCGGCAGCTGGCCGTGGTCAACGCCGACAAGCTGCTCGATGCCGCCATGCAGGAACTGGGTTTCCGTGGCAAGACCATGGGCGAGCGCCTGAAGAATTATCGCACCCGCTTCAGCGACAACAATGGCATCTGGGAGGCGCACAAGCTGCGCAACCGCATCGCCCACGAGACCGATGTGCATGTCAACGAGCAACAGGCCCTGCGCGCCCTGGCGCAGCTGAAACGCGGCCTTAAAGACCTGGGAGCACTATAGGTATGAATGAATATGAACCGACTATCGGCATCGAATGTCACGTCCAGCTGGCGACGGCTACCAAGCTGTTCAGCGGCTCCGATAATGATGCCCGCGACGCCGCACCCAACACAACGGTCAGCCCGATAGACTTTGGGCTGCCGGGCGTATTGCCGGTACTGAACGGCCAAGCGGTGCAGCTGGCTATCCGGGCGGGCATCGCCCTGGATGCGACGGTCAACCGCTTCAGTGCCTTTGAGCGCAAACACTACTTTTATCCCGACTTGCCGCTGGGGTACCAGATCACGCAGCTGGAATCGCCTATCATCGGTGCCGGCAGTGTGGAGGTCCCGATGGCGAGCGGCCAGCCGCTGACGGTGCGGATCCACCATGCCCATCTGGAATCCGATGCCGGCAAGTTGGTGCATCCGACCGGCGCCGATTATAGCCTGGTCGATCTGAACCGGGCTGGTACGCCGCTGATTGAGATCGTTTCCGAGCCCGACATGCACTCCAGCGAGGAGGCTAAGGCCTACGCCCAGGAGCTCTACCTGCGCATGGTCTATGCGGGCGTGACCCACGGCGATCTGTTCCACGGCAATATGCGCTTTGACGTCAATATCTCCATTGCGAGGAAGGGTAGCAAGGAGCTGGGCACCCGCGCTGAAATTAAGAATCTCAACTCGTTCAGGGCCGTCGAGAAAGTGGTTGAGTACGAGTTCAAGCGCCAGGTAGCCGTACTGGAGAAGGGCGAAGCGGTGGTGCAGGAGACCCGCGGCTGGGATGACGCCAAGCAGCGCACCTTCACACAGCGCAGCAAGGAGAATGCCCACGATTACCGCTACTTCCCGGATGCCGACCTGCCGCCTATCCGCCTGGAGGACACTGAGATTGAAGCCGTCAGGAAAGAGATTGTCGACACCTTGCCGCCAACCGTCCGCAGCCGCCTGCAGGCCCGCAGCGTGCCCGCCAAGAGCACGTCGGCCCTGTTCCTGTACCCGTTACTACTGGACCGCGTCCTGAAGGTCGAAGCCAGTGCCGGTGACGCCGAGCTGAAGCAGATCGTCGACCTGCTCATCAACGTGCTGCCGCCCGAGCTTGAGAAGGAGGCCGAGGCGCCGACGGCGGCCGCGCCGTACCTGCCCAAGCCTGAAGCCCTGATCGGACTGGCCAGATTGGTCAGCGACTCCGCCATCAATGGAAGCAACGCCAAAGAGCTGCTGCGCCAGACCTGGAAGACGCTGGAAGACCCGAAGGCCGAGGCCGAGCGGCTCGGATTCTTGCAGGACAATGACGAGTCGGCTATTGCCGCCCTGGTGGATGAGGTGCTGGCTGATCCGATCGCCGAGCAGTCAATCGCTGATTTCAAAGCAGGCAACCAGAAAGCCATGGGCTTCTTCGTCGGGCAGATCATGAAGCGCTCCGGCGGCAAGGCTAATCCGGTGGTGGCGCAGAAACTGATCCGCGAACGCCTCGGCTAGCCGGCAATCGGCACATTCCGGTGTTTACTGCCACGTAAGATATCTCATAGCCCGCACCCGGCTGCATGTTACAATTAATACGTCATTAACCGTAAGGAAACCACAGCGACAATGGATGCAACCACCGTTTTAGTTATCATCCTATCGGTAGCACTGGCAGTATTCCTCGTTCTTGGAATCATTCTGGTAGTGTTGCTTATCCGGGTTACAAAGCAGATTCAATCAGTGACGACGGTAGCCAAGACGGCCGCCGATAACGTTCAGAACATAACGGCCAACTTCAGCAAGGTGGCGGCACCCGCTGCCATGGTCAACGCCGTGCTCGGCCTTCTGAAGAAGCGCCGCTAATCTATACAAAGTAAGAAAGGAGCATCATATGAGCAAGAGTGGAAAATTCGTACTTGGCGCCTTGATCGGCGCTGCCGCCGGTGCTATCGCCGGCATCCTGGCCGCCCCCAAGAGCGGCGAGCAGACCCGTGAGGACATCCGCCGCAAGGCCGATGAAATGAAGGCAAAGGCAAATCTCAAGGCCGAAGAAGCCCGCGTCAAGGCCGAAGAGGCCCGCGAGGCTGCCAAGCACAAGGCGGCCGACCTGAAGCAGCAGGCCGCTGATAAGGTTGAAGACCTCAAGGCCCGCACCCAGAACGCCGCCAAGGGCGTCCAGGACGCCTACGAGGACGACAAGCCTGCCAAGCACACGCCGACTATCAAGCCGAGCATTGCCAAGCCGGGCGAGAAGCCGCCGGTGCCACGCCGTCCTACCGAGCGCTAAGCAGTACGCATTATGCATAAGGGCCGTCTCAACCGAGGCGGTCTTTTTTGTGCTTATTACATCGGCCACCCCTGTCGAGTGGGACGGCCCGCCGCGGGTAAGCGTGACTTTTTATGTATAATGGAGCCAATAGGAAAATACTTACATTTAGCGCATCTAAGGGGAACAGTGTGTCAGCAGCCAGTTTAAAGCCGAGCGATTACGTGCACCTGCACAACCACACGCACCACTCTCTGCTCGACGGACTGACCAAGGTTAATGAGTTGGTCGACCATGTCAAGGAGCTGGGCATGGAGGCGGTGGCCGTCACCGACCATGGCACGATGAGCGGCGCCATTGAATTCTACAAGCTGGCCAAAGATGCCGGCATCAAGCCCATCATCGGTATGGAGACGTATGTAGCGGCGCGCACCTACCAGGACCGCGACGCGCAGCTGGACAAGGCGCGGTATCACCTGATACTGCTGGCCATGAACCACAAGGGCTACCAAAACCTGATGCGCCTCTCGACCATCGCCAACCTCGAGGGGTATTATTACAAGCCGCGCATCGACCACAACCTGCTTGAACAATACAACGAAGGCCTTATCGCGCTTTCGGCCTGCATGGGTGGTGAGGTCAGCGAAAACCTCGACCAGGATAATTACGAAAAAGCCCGGGACATTGCCAAGTGGTATCAAAGTATCTTTGGTGACCGCTATTACCTTGAGCTTCAGGACCACGGTCACCCGGACGCTCCGAGCCCCTGGGACCGGCAGATCAAGGTCAACAAGGGCCTGTTTAAGATTTCTGAGGAGCTGGGCATTAAGACGGTCGTTACCTGTGACGCCCACTACCTTAAGCACGAAGACCAGGACCCCCACGAGATTCTGCTGTGCGTCCAAACCGGCTCGTTCATGAGCGACACCAAGCGCATGAGCCTGAAGGAGTTTGAGCTGCATGTTACCGACCCGCAGGAGCTGATCGGCCGTTGGGGCAAGGACCATCCGGAGTGCATCAGCAACACCAAGGAGATTGCCGACCGCTGCAATATCGAAATCGAGCTGGGCAAGATTCTGATTCCTACCTTCCCGACGCCGGAAGGCCACAACGAAAAGACCTACCTCGACCTGCTGGTCTATCGCGGCCTGGCCTGGCGCTATGCCGGCGTGCCTAAGGCCGAGGCCGATGAAATGACGGTCGAGGCTGCCCAGAAAGTCATACCCGAAGATGTGGCGGAGCGCACCGCCTACGAGCTGAGTGTCATCGAGAAGATGGGCTTCAACGGCTACTTCCTGATTATCTGGGACTTCATCTGCTGGGGTAAGAACCAGGGCATCATTTTTGGGCCGGGGCGTGGATCTGCCGCCGGCTCCATTATCGCCTACGCCCTGAACATCACCGAGCTTGACCCGCTGAAGTACGACCTGCTGTTTGAGCGCTTCTTAAACCCGGACCGTATATCCATGCCGGACGTTGACATCGATATCCAGGATACCCGCCGCGACGAGGTGATTGCCTACTGTACCGAGAAGTACGGCAAAGACCGCGTGGCCAACATCGTCACCTTCGGCCGCATGGCTGCCAAGGCCGCCATCCGCGATGTCGCCCGCGTATTACAAGTGCCGTACAGCGATGCCGACCGCCTGTCCAAGCTGGTGCCAGCCCCGGTACAGGGCCGTATGGCGCCGCTCAAGAAGAGCATCGTTGACGATCCCGACCTCAAGAAGGAGTACGAGAGCAACCCGACGGCCAAGCAGGTGATTGACCTGGCCATCCGTCTGGAGAACACTATCCGATCGCACGGTATCCACGCGGCCGGCGTAGTGATCGCACCGGACGAGATCGTCAAGTTCGCCCCGCTGGAAATGGCGCAGAAGGGCGTGGTCTCTACACAATATCCGATGGGCCCGGTTGAGGAACTCGGGCTGCTCAAGATGGACTTTCTGGGCCTCTCCAACCTGAGCATCATCAATAATGCCCAGCGCATCATCAAGAAGGTCTACAAGACCGACATTGACCTGCAGACCATCCCGCTTGACGACGAGAAGACCTACAAACTGTTCCAAGCCGGCGATACCACCGGTGTCTTCCAGCTGGAATCGGCTGGCATGAAGCGCTATCTGCGCGAGCTGAAGCCGACCAAGTTTGATGACATCATCGCCAT
This sequence comes from Candidatus Saccharibacteria bacterium, assembly GCA_016789455.1. Lineage (NCBI taxonomy): Bacteria > Candidatus Saccharimonadota > Candidatus Saccharimonadota bacterium. The sequence goes on from JAEUQU010000002.1 coordinate 207,855, forward strand.
GGTGGCCCTGTACCGCCCGGGACCGATGCAGTTCATCGACTCCTTCATCCGCCGCAAGCATGGCGAGGAAGAAATCACGTACCTGCACCCTAAGATGGAAGGCGCCTTGGGCTCTACCTACGGCATCCTGGTCTACCAGGAGCAGTTCATGCAGATTTCCAAGGATGTCTCCGGGTTCACCGGTGGACAGGCCGACACCCTGCGTAAGGCCGTCGGCAAGAAGAAGATCGACCTGATGCGCAAGGTAAAGCCGGAATTCATCGAAGGCGGTGTCAAGAACAGCGGCGCTGACCCCAAGCTGATGGAGAAGTTCTGGGACCAGCTGGAAGAGTTCGCTAATTACTGTTTCAATAAGAGCCACGCTGCCTGTTACGGCTTAGTGGCGTACTGGACCGCTTACCTCAAGGCACATTTCCCGGACGCCTTTATGGCCGCTCTGATGACCAGCGATGCCGATGACATCGAGCGCCTGGCAATTGAGATCGGCGAGTGTCTGAAGATGGGCATCAAGGTCTTCCCGCCGGATGTGAACGAAAGTTTCGTCGACTTCAGTGTCGTGAAGGACCAGAATCAGATCCGTTTTGGCATGGCAGCGGTCAAGGGTGTCGGTACCGGTGCCGTCGAAACGATCCTGGCCGCGCGCGAAGAAGGCGGCAACTTCAAGTCGGTGGAAGATTTTGCCAAACGCGTCGCTACCACCAAGGTCAACCGCAAAGCCTGGGAGGCCCTGGTGAAGGCCGGCGGCTTTGATAAGCTGGGCGATCGCTCCGACCTATTATTCAACCTGGACACCCTCCTGGCCTACGCCAGCAAGCTGCAAAAAGAGGCCAAAAGCGGCCAGACGGACCTGTTTGGCGACCTGCGCGAAGAATTGGCGCCAGCGCCACAGGTCAAGCTGGAGCCCGCACCCACCCGGCACTCCGAAAAGGAGCGCCTGATGTGGGAGCGGGAACTACTGGGTCTATACCTCTCCAGCCACCCGCTCGACCCGTACGACGATTATTTCTCCGAGCAGACCGTCGGCCTGCACCAGATCAAACCGGAAATCAATAACCGCAATGTCACCGTCGGCGGTGTCATCACCACCACTCGCACCATCATTACCAAGAGCAATACCAAGATGGCGTTCGTCGGGCTCGAGGACAAGACAGGCGAGGGCGAAATCATCGTCTTCCCGAACCTCTTTGAAAAGGTGGGTGAGATATTGGTGCAGGATGCCGTGGTCAAGGTCCAGGGCAAGGTCAACGCCACCGACCGCGACGGCAACCCTGTCAACGAGGCCAAGATCATCGCCGATGATATCATTCTGATCACCGACGAAGAACTTAATAACTACCGTGCCACCGGCAAGAAAATGAAGACGCCAAAAGCAGCCTCCAAGGTTGCGGCTATCGGCGCCAAGAAATCCGCCACGGCCGCCGGCCCCACCGGACCGAAAGTCATCTACAAGCCGATTGAGGACGACGATTACCGGCCGCCGGTGCAGGTAAAACCGCCCAAGCTATACGTGCACGTCAAGAACCCGCAGGACCACAAGGCGCTGGTGCAGCTGAAGCAGACCTTCAACGAATTTCCGGGCAGCCATGAGGTCATTTTGGTGCTGGGTGCGGACAAGAGTTCGGCGGTGCGGATGCCGTTTAAGGTGGTGGCGGATGATGAGGTGCTGAAAGGGAAGGTAGCAGCACTGCTTGGCGCAGAATGCGTTGCGGTCAAGTAGCCACTGCATTTTAGCTAGCTTTTGAAGTTATGTAAGAGCTAACGCGATTGGTTAAGTTGTTAAATCGTTGGCTGAGCAGGGGGCCCTGATCTCTGCGTAATCCTTTATCACCAAGATGTGTACTGAGAAATACATCGAAATCAAAATTGCAGTATTCCGAGTGTTTTTGCTTAGCATCGATTAGGTCAGAAAACTTGTGCCTGGTGAGCAATGGCGCAATCTCCTCCATTTCTTTAACGGCTATTACCTCGTATTGAGTCTTGATGCCATGCTTTGAAAGGTGTAGGTCGATTATCTCTTTTGTTTTTGCTGAGTTTGCCAAGTATGCTCTGTCAAAAGTTAGCACGACATATTTGAAATGCTTGATGTGATGTAGCCTCTCAAGCCCACGTTTTTTTTGACGAATATTCATTTCGAGGTTGTGCATTTGTTTTATGGCTTGAGCTATGTGGCGCTCTATGTCTTTTGCAATCAACTCTAAATCGCCCCAGGACTTAGCTTCTAAGCTTAGACCTGATGTCTTGCACTCAATAAGAGTTGCAACTTCGCCTTCTATAATTATCCAATCAGACGTCTTGTCATTCATCGAGCCATAGACAAATTCTTCTATGACTTCTCCAAGAATGGGTTGCTGGTTTAGCAATAGTCCTATGTATTTTTCAAAGATATCCTTACCAAATAGTGTTAAAAAGGCGTTACCAGATCTTGACTTGTACTTGTCCATTAGATTATAAAATATGCCCGTAGTTACTCGTTCTAGCAAGAATCTTGTAACGGGCACCACGAGGCTTCCTCTGTCGGTGCGTACTATTGGATATTGGCGCAGTGGATTAAAAGCGTACTGCTCTAGGCCATCGGTGCCTTCATGAAGCTTTATCTCATTGCGCAAGGTTGAATAATCGGCAGTTAATGAACTAACCACACGGTCTAGCTTGTCTTGGTTCAAGAAAGTACGAAGGTTGTCAAACTTTGGCTCCGATAAGTTAATGCCTTGAAAGTAGCCATTGCCTGAAAAGCATAAAATGCAAAAGCCGGTTACAATTAGCTCTTCTGCATTCATGCCATAATATTCCTCGATATCTCTATCGATATTGATGGGTGCGTCCTTTAAAGTCTTCGGAATGTCGTGAAATAGGATGGCAGCTCTTGCCATCAGCGTGTTGTGGCCAACTTGAAATGGAAGCTGTTGATGCGCCATACGGTAAAGAAAACTGAAAGCAGCGCCCTCCTCCTGTCCCTTTTCCAGTAATGCATCAAACAAATTATTGTATTTATTTGCTAACGTAAATAACCCTAGGTCTCCAAACGGTTTGGAGCGATAATCATTTGAGCTAAGTATCAATGCTTTTGCTAAAAATGCAATTTGCCATTCATTAATTCTGCCGGGGCCAAGTTTTTTTAGGGCGTCATCGTTATTGTTTAATAATTTGAAGCTAACGCTTCCGATTTCGGCCAGTGCCAGATCTAATCTGTAGCGTCTGGCATACCAATATAGCTCGTGTGCCTTTATAGTAGTACTCATTGCTCAAGAACCTTGAATCTTAAAGTTAATTATATATGAATACATTTAAATCACTCCTATACAACACCCTCCTCGCCTCCGCCACCAACAACTTCCTCTGGTTTGCCCTGACCTTCTGGGCCTATCTGGAGACGAAGTCGGTGCTGGCGACCGCCATCATCGGCGGCTCTTTCATGCTGTTCTCAGCGCTGCTGGGCATGTACTTTGGCACGTATGTGGACCGTCACAAGAAAAAGACGGCCATGCTTGCCTCAAGCTGGACGACGCTGATCAGCTTTGCTTTGGCAACTGTTGTTTATTTCACAACTCCCAACGGCCAACTGCTGAACATCGGCAACATCTACTTCTGGCTGCTGGTGATACTGATCCTATTTGGTGCGGTAGCCGGCAACCTGCGCGCCATCGCGCTTTCCACCAGCGTCACCCTGTTGACGCCAGAGAAAGAACACGACCGCGCCAACGGCATGGTCGCTACCGTCAACGGCGTCTCCTTTACCCTGACGTCGGTCTTCAGCGGGCTGGCAGTGGGGCAGCTGGGCATGGATTGGGTAATGATTATCAGCCTGGTGCTGACGCTGCTGGCTACCCTGCGACTGGCAGCCATCAAGGTTGACGAGAAGCAGCCGACGCACGAGATGAACGCTATGCCCCAGGTTGATATCCGCGGCGCCATCAAGGCCATCGCCCTGGTCTCCGGTCTGATGGGCCTTATCTTCTTCACCACTTTTAATAACCTGCTGAGCGGTGTCTTTATGGCCCTGATGGATCCGTACGGCCTGGAGCTGGTGTCGGTGGAAATATGGGGCATCTTGTGGGGTGTGGTCAGTCTGGGCTATATCGCCGGTGGCATCCTGGTGGCCAAAAAAGGTCTGGGCAAGAGCCCGCTCAAGGCGTTGTTCATAGCCAATATCATCATGTGGACCATCAGTATCCTGTTCCCGCTCAAGTCGTCGGTCATCCTGCTTGGCGTCTCGATGCTGATCTTCATGGCCCTGATGCCCTTCATCGAAGCCTCAGAGCAGACCATCATCCAAAAGGTGGTGCCGTTCAAGAAGCAGGGGCGGGTCTTTGGTTTTGCGCAGAGCATCGAATCGGCGGCGTCACCTATTACGTCCTTCTTGATCGGGCCGATCGCGCAGTTCTGGGCCATTCCGTATATGTCCGAGAATGGAGAGGGCGCGGCGGCAATCGGCAGCTGGTTTGGTGTCGGACCGGAGCGCGGCATGGCCCTGTTGTTCATCATGGCGGCGATCATCGGTCTGACGGTGACGGTGTTGGCCATGTTCTCACGCTCGTACCGGTTGCTCTCGCGGTATTATAAAGAGGGAAGCGCACAAGCATAGAGATATAGAAGAAAGGCAGAAGCAGCATGGCAACACTGGAGACGAAAGATCTTTTTATGAAATGTCTGGCCGGCGCCACTGCGGCGGTGCAGCAGGTGTCGCCCGATGAGTTCGAGAAGCCGACGCCAGACACCGAATGGACCGTCCGCGACCTGGCGGGCCATCTGCTGTACGAGCTGGCCTGGGTGGCGGACATCGTCAATGGCAAGACCATGGAGGAGGTCGGCACGCAGTATGACGGCGACCTGATCGCCGGCCGCCTGCAGGATAACTGGCAGCTGACGGCCGATCGGGCAACGGTGGCGGTGGAGGCGGCCGACCTGGAGGGCACGGCACACTTGTCATATGGCACGGTGACGGTACGCGATTATCTGGAGCAGATCGCAGCCGATCTGCTGATCCATGCCTGGGACCTGAGTACGGCACTAGGCCAGCCGCTGCAGTTTGAGAATGAAGTCGCCCAGTACGTCTACGACTACACCCTGCCGCGGCAAGACGACCTGAAGCAGAGCGGATTGTTCGCTGAGGCGGTACAGGTGCCGGATGATGCCGAGCTGCAGACCAAGCTGCTGGCATTGTATGGCCGGGATCGCACTGCCCAGGAAGCCAGGTTCAAAGCGTCGGCCTGAGCGGCCCGGCATTGATTGCCCGCGATAGCCGTAGCATGACGCAGCCTTTGATAGAGCCGGCGGGGATGCCACCGAACGCCCGGCTGTCGAAACTATCGTGCTGATTGTCGCCGCGCACGGTGAACCGCCCGTCCTTCGCGCCGGTGATGCGCTTGACCATCTCGGTGCCGTTGAGCGTGAACACCACGATATCACCTACGGCATATCTCCGTTTGGTGCGCACAAGCAATAAGGTACCGGCCTGTAGCGTCGGCGCCATGCTATTGCCGGCGACTTTCCGCAGCTTAAGCACTACTGCTTACTGGCGTTGAACAGCTCAATGACCTCGCCGACCATCCGTTGCAGCGTGGCTGCCTCCTCGGCGCTGACGGTGTGCTTGACCTCGCTGGCCTGCTTGACGGTCTTCCACAGGGTGTCGTGCAGTTCCGGAAACTTCTCAAGATGCTCCGGCTTGAAGTAGTCGCTCCACAGGATGTAGAGTTCGTTCTTGACCTTCTGGGCGTGCTTTTCCTTGGTCATGACGCTGCGCACGAAGGTGTTGTGCTTCTCGATGGTATCGAGCTCGCCCAGCGCCTCGATCTTCTCAATCATGCGGTGGCAAGTGTCGGCAGCGTGCCGCATGGTGTCGGTTTCGTAGATGCCGCAGGGGATGTCACAATGGGCCTTAACGATTTTGGGTGAAAAAAGCATGGTCGCCTCCTATGGTTATTGCTCTTATCATACCCGCCGGGCGCGGCGGTGTCACTTATAGCTGGACGGTCTCGTTGTCGCCCGTCTTGGGCGGCTTACCCGTGACGGCGGCCTTGATGCTGCCAAACAGCGCGATGGCGCCGCCATTGGGCGAGTCCCAGTATTCTGCCGTATCGGCCCGCACGCGCAGCAGGGCAATCTCCGGCGTCTCCAGGTCGTCCGGGAACCAGGCTTTGAGGAACGGATTCCATAGTTCTTCCATTTTGCTGCGGTCACGCACCAGCTCGGCGGTGCCAGAGATGGAAACCCAATCATTCTTGCTGTCATTGCTAAAGCCGAGGTTGACCATCGGGTGGCTGGCGATCTGCCGGGCCTTGGCGGAGTTCGCATAGGTAAAGAACCAGAGGTCGTTATCGCCCTCGACGTGCTGCACGCCCATCGGCCGGCTGACGTGGCGGCCGTCTTCGGTCATGGTGGTGAGCATGCAGACCCTGATGTCTTTGATTAGATCGAATAGCTTTTTGCGGGCTTCGTCGTTTTCCATGCGGACTCCTTGTTTATGGAGTCCAGTATGGGGAGCGGGGTGGTGGGTCGCAGTAAGAATCTTTACGTCAGGGGAAACTTAGCGCAAGTAACCGATAATGCCGGTAACGATAAAGAACAGCGCAAAAATACCGTACAGAGGTGCCGCGGCAAGCATGAGGAAAAAGTAGCCCAGCAGGATTCCCCGTGCGACCGACAGCGTCTGGTCGTCAATTTTGTGGAAGGGCAGGCGGCGGACGATGGCAGGCATGCGGTTGACGAAGATGGCAAGCAGATACAGGAAGCCGATGTAACACAGGGCACCGAAAAAGATTGATTCTGCGCCACTGCCTAGGTTGAAATTGAATTTGAAAAGGTCCATGATGATTCTTGATTAATGCTATAGGTTGGCCATCCACCCCCGCACCGGTACATCCGGCACGGGAGTGGATTCGCAGGGTCACCCGGGTGGTCAGGCCAGGGCCGGTCGGCAGAGGTAGGCCTCCGCCGACGACCAGGGTTCGGACGGCGTCTTCTGGACGACGGTACTCGACGTGCTGGAGCCGCCGCTCGAGCTCTCGTTCTTGACGATGAGGTCGTTGTAGCTCTGGGCGGTGGCCCGGAAGTGGTCGCACTCGCCGGGCTTCAGCAGCACGGCGCTGACGGAGTTCCAACCGTCCTGGTTGGCCCAGCCGCCAGCCGCGTGGCTCCACTGACGGGGCCACGACTCCTTGCGCTCGATCTTGAGGTAGTTCCAGCAGCCAGCCGTGTCCGAGCAGTCGCGCTCGAAGTCGGCCCAGGCAACGACGCTGTCGCCCTCGAGCTTGGGGGTGTGGACGCTCTTGACGCTCGCCATGGCCGAAGCCGGCGAGGCAAGCAGCAGGTTGCTGAGCACGAGCATGAGCCCGGTCAGCAGACTGACTGCGGTCGCTCTTGTGAATGGCATGTCGCTCCCCGAAAGCGGTTGTTGGATGGGTGACCCTGCCTAAACATATTACGACACAATCGCCAAGCGCCGCAATATAATTCTTTGCCAATGCTGAAAATCAGCGTGTAACAGACAGTGCATACAAGGCGATGCCCGCAGCCACCGATACATTGAAAGACTCCTTGCGGCCGCGCATCGGTATCTCGACGATATCATCGCACAATGCCAGCAGATCCGATGCTACGCCATCAACTTCTTCGCCCAGGAGCAACGCCAGCCGGGTGGGCGGTGCGTAATCGGGCAGGTTGATGCTACCGCTAGCCTGCTCAAGTGCCACAAGCTGGAATTCCTCCTGCCGCAGCTGTCGCATTAATGCTGTGGCGGACTGATGGTGGCTGAATGGTACGGTTGCCTCGGCGCCAAGCGCGCTCTTATGGATCTGCCGGGTCAGCTTGTCGCGCTCGTGCGGCAAGCGGGCATCAGTACCATCAAGCAGTGCCGGGTACGGTGTGTAGCCGCTGAGATAGAGGTGTTTCACGCCGAATCCGTCGCAGCTGCGAAAGATCGCCCCGACATTATGGGTGGAACGGATATTGTGGGCAATGACGACGATTTCCATGGTGGTTTTAGTGTACACTGCCGCGATGTCAGCGCAAACTATGTCAAAAACGCTACCTGTAGTGCAATAAGTGGTCTCTAGTGCGCTACCTGTAGTGCGCTATATATAGCGTAGGTACTGACGCCGCTGTGCTTTGCTGCTTATGGTTAGTCATAGTACAATAAGAGCCAATGAGCCGAGACACCAAAGCCGACGTGCGCGTCCGTCAGCAAGAAGAAGAGAATACCGAGCGGCGAGCCCATCTGCTTGGGTTGCGCTACCTGGACACCAGGGCCATCGTCAATAACCTGCCACTGGTTGACGGCTATACCGATAATGACGAGATGCGCAAGAACGTCCTGGTGCCACTGCTGGCGCCGGCCGAAAACCAGAACCTGACGTTTGGCATCACTATCAATACGCCGCAGCCGGCGGTCAAGGCGATCCGCGAGCGCAACCCCGAGCTGAACATCGATTTCTACCTCATCAGCAACAGCAGCTTCCGCGATTTCATGCTGCGCTACGACCCGCCGCAGGAAGTCCACTACGATGACGTCAAGATTGCCAAGGACGGCGACAGTGCTACTATCGCCGAAGTATCCAAGACGCTGGAATCGGTCAACTCGGATGACCTGTTGGATTACCTCATCAACCAGTCGTACCACCTGAACGCCAGCGACATCCATATCGAGCCGCAGCGCGAACATGTACGCGTCCGCTTCCGTGTTGACGGTGCCCTGCACCCGGTGGCCAACTTTAGCCACGACAAATACCGCGTGGTACTGGCTGCCATTGCCTCACGCGCCAACATCTCGTTTGCCGCCACTGACGCGCAGACCGGACACCTGACCCAGAAGGTTATTAACCCGGAGGGCGCAGAGGAAATCCTTAACATGCGTATCGAAACGGTGCCGACGGTCCATGGCCAGGACGCCGTCATCCGTCTCTTCAATTTTGACGAATCTTTATTAAATCTTGATGTACTCGGCCTGACGAAACAGGAACTTAATGAATTCGGTGAGATTATCAGCCATCCGCACGGCATGGTAATGGTGGTGGGGCCGACCGGTTCGGGTAAGTCGACGACGCTCTACAGTATTATCAATTCATTAAACGAGTCGTCACGAAAAATTCTTACCCTGGAAGATCCGGTCGAGTTCAGCATCCCGGGCATCAGCCAGATTCCCGTCAATACCCAGACCGGCGACAGCTTCGCGGAGAAGTTGCGGGCCGTGCTGCGCCTCGACCCCGACGTGGTCATGGTCGGTGAGATCCGTGATGTCGACACCGCCAAGACGGCGGTCCAGGCTTCGATTACCGGCCACCTGGTCTTGACGACCTTCCACGCCAACTCGGCGGCGACGGCATTGAGCCGCATGATAGACATGATCGGCGTCAACCCGATATTTTCCACGGCCATCCGCCTGATTATCGGCCAGCGGCTGGTGCGCCGGCTGGACGACAACACCAAAGAGGCGTACACCCCCGACGAAGCCACCCAGAAATGGATACGCACCGTGCTGCAGGTGTTGCCGCCCGATGTGCCGCCGGTCGACTTTGACAACCTGACGCTCTACCGCCCGGTGCCGACGCCAGAGAACCCTTTTGGCTTCAGCGGGCGTATCGTGCTGATGGAGCAGATGATCGTCAATGAGGAGATTCAAAAGTTCCTGCGCGGCGACGCCGCCGGGGAGGGTTCGGAAAAAATCGAGGCCGTCGCCAGGAAACAGGGCATGCTGACACTGGTGCAGCAAGGCGTGCTGCGGGCGCTGGCGGGTGAGACGACGCTGGACGAAGTCAACCGCGTACTATAGGCGCCGCGGATGCCGTGGGGCCGCCGGTGCAGCTGCTACCGATACAACGAAATAACCCAGACGATAACAACGAAATGCACCGCCTCGACGATAGCGCCGGGCGGTTTTTCGTACCACTGGATGCGCATCGCGAAGTTCATGAAGCCGTGCAGGGCGCGGGTGACTGGATGGTCGGCGCGGAAATACTTGTAATACCAGACGATATCCGGAGCGAAGGCCAGGAAGGCGCAGGCGCCGATGAGCAGGTCGAGCTGCGGAAAAAGCCACATGGCGGTGACGGTGACGATTATCATGCCCAGCCCGTCGGCGACGATGACGTTACGGAAGAACCGGCTGCCGGGTTTCATGGCGGGATGGCCGAAGTGTGGCACCATATCGAGCAAAAAATGCGAAGCCAGGGCGAGCAATGGCGCAAGCAGCGGGTGCTTCACGCTGACGGCGATGGCGATTCCGGTGATGGCGTGGTTGAGACCGGTCATATGGTCCTCCTTGGGGTCGGCTGAATACTGGCGGTTAGGTATCTTGAGAATATATCAAAAGTGAGTAGGGGCCGATAGTGATGGACGCCTGGCCGCCGGCGGCAGTGATGCTGTTACTCTCGGTGCCGGCAAAATCAGCACTGTAGCCTTGCCAGTCGCTGTTAAGCCGGACATGCCACTCGCCGTCGGCCGGCAGCGGCAGGGTTACCCCGGAGCGAACGGCGGACGAGAAATTGAAGACGACGACGGTACTCCTGCCGGGTGCGTCGCCGGCGGCGTACCGGCGGTAAGCCAGCAGGTTGGTCTCCTCGTCGCACAGCAGCACCTCGGCCAGGCCGCCTTGCAAACCTGGCGTGTGGCCACGCAGATTGCGGCGGGCGGCGATCAGGTCGCGGTAGAGCAGGATGATGCCGCTGTGTTTGGCGGCCTTGTCCCAATCGAGGGCTCGCCAGTTGCTGAAGCTGCCCTCTTCCATGAATTCCTGACCTTGGAACAGCATGGGGATGCCCGGCGCGGTCAGGATGAGGGCGGCGGCCAGGCCGGAGCGGCGGCGGGCCTCCAGGTTGTCGCTGTCGCCAGGGGAGATTTCTTCGTTGAGGCGGGCGCGGCCGTTGGCGTCGGCATCGTGCGACTCGCTGTAGATGATGCGGCTGAACGGGGCGCGGCTGGCCGGATTGGCAGGGTCGCAGGCCTGCAGAAAGTCGCTGAGGCGGCTGATATCGCGCTGGCTGTCGTCACCCGGGCCGAGGACCTCTCGCAGCAGGTAGGGAAGCGGTGTCTCCCATTGGGCGTTGAAGCCGAGGCCGCCGGCGGAGACGGGTTCGGTGACCAGCCGGTTGCTGGCGGAATCTTCGGCAATGAGCAGGGCGTCGGGACTGGCTTCACGCGCGGTAGTGGTGATGTCGCGCAGTAGCTGCCAGCCGTCAGGAATATCAGTCTCCGGGTCATTGTCGCGGCCAAGCACATTGCGGATGTAGTGGGTCGAGTCGACGCGCAGGCCATCCACGTGGCAATCGCGCAGCCACATGCGGACGTTCTCGGTGATGTACTGGCGGACTTCGGGGCGGCCGTAATCCAGGCGGGTATCGCCCCACGGCGTGACGGCGCGCCAGTCATTATAGAAGTAGATGCCGCCGCGGCCGTTTTCGCTCCAGCCGTCGAACTGCCAGAGGTCGAGGCCCGGGTCGGGGCTGAGGTGGTTGTAGACGACGTCGAGCAGGACGCCGATGCCGCGCTTGTGAGCCTCACGGACAAAGCGCATCAGGGCGTGGCGGCCGCCGTAGGCCGATTCGACGGCATAGAGATAGTCCGGTGTGTAGCCCCACCAACGGTCCATCCAGTTCTCGCTGCAGGGCATGAGCTCGATGGCGGTAATACCTAAGGCTGCCAGGTGGCCGAGTTTCTCGATGGCGGTGTCGAAAGTGCCGCTGGTTGAGGCGTCGGGCCGGTTGAAGGTGCCGATGTGGAGTTCGTAGATGACTTGGTCATAGGCCGGGCCGAGGGTGAAGCTGTCGTCCTGCCAATCAAAATCCGGATCGACGATGATGGCGTTGTCGCCGCTGGCGGTCAATTGCAAGGCCCGCGGGTCGTTCTTCTTGAGAAGTCGGCCATCAGCTGCTACAATACAGTACTTGTATTGCTGGCCGACGCTAGCCTCTTTCACAGTAACCCGCCAGTAGCCATGGGCGTGGTGGACCAAAGGAGTCGCGGTTTCTGACCAATCGTTGAAGTCGCCCATGATAGTGACGCTTGTGGCAAACGGTGCCCACAGCCAAAAGACGACGCCGTGAGTGGTGACGGTAACTCCGTTGGTCTGTTGAGGTTGGGCGCTCATGATCGTTGTAAACCTTATGGTTATTATGCGCGTGGGGCGGGGTGTTTGGCAAGGAGTTCACTTATGTCTGAAGCATATCATTTTTTACCGGAACAACTGTCGACCGACGCACCTGCTCCCCGCGAGCGGCTGCGTCTGGTCAGGGTTGCCGAGCAGGAGGGGCCGGAAGGTGCCGAGGCGCACATTGGCAAGGTTATCGCCATGGGGCAGTGTGCGGTGGCGGAGGCGCGGTCGGAAGCGGTAGAGGTCTTTGCCGAACTGAGTGGTCGCATCATTGATACCGACCTGCTGAACAGTGCCGTCGACCTGTCCGAAGCGGAGCAGGCCGGGGCACTCCGTATCGGTATTGCCGACGGTGAGGCGCTTGCTGTCAACGGTCAAGTCATCAGGCTTACGGAAAAACAACGCTTCATCTTCAACGTTTTGATGACCGTTGGACGCGGCCAGTCCCTGGCATCGGCAGAGATAGATGCTTTCGGCTTCATGCCGCCCGAAACAACCAGGGACGCCGTGCATAGCGCGCGGCGACGGGCTCTTCAAGGACTGCGGGCCATGCTGGAGCTGGCGGCGCCGGAAGTTCCGGTGCTGGAGTTCGATACGACTAATAGTAAGCGTGTTCGCTATGGTGCACGCCGGGCATTATTCTTTGAAACGGTCGAGCTAGACGGAACCGAGCCGGAAATAGTCTTTAGCGCACGGGCGGGAGCGGCCCAAGTGTCGGCGCCAAGCGCAAAAAAGATAACCGCTCCAAAGGCTGCCGTCTCCAGGAAAAAGACCCCTAGGCGTACCGCCGGCACAGCTGTAGGGGAAGCCGGGGAGGAGACCATCGACTATGTAGACCGTGGAGTCGGCCTTGAGGCCGCCATCGGCCGGGCTGCCCTGCTGAGTGCGGCAGAGGAGGTGGAGCTGGCCAAGGCTATCGAGGTGGGTGTGCTCGCCGCTGAGCGACTGGCTGCGCTGAAGGCCGCCGGCGACACTGACCTTGTGCTGCGGCGTGATCTGAGGATGCTGCAGCGGCAAGGTGAGGCTGCTAAGCGCCGCATGATTGAATCCAACCTGCGGCTGGTGAAGAAGTTCGTGAGTAAATACCCTGACATACCGCTCGATTATGACGAGAAGATGCAGGAAGGCGTCTTTGGTCTCATCCGTGCCGTCGAGAAGTTTGATTACACCCAGGGCTACAAGTTCTCAACCTATGCGGTCAACTGGATCAGAGAGTCGATCGGCAGCGCCATCAAGCGCAAGGGGCGTGCGGTGTATCTGCCAAAGTATGTCGTCAAAGAGATGCAGCATATGTACGCTAGCCGGGATCGCTTGGAGTCGCGGTTGGGTCGGACGGTCACCAATGACGAACTGGCGGATGAGATCGGCATGACGTCGCAGCGCATCGCCGAGCTACTGAGTTATGATAGGTCGACGGTCAGTCTTGATGCCCCCATGGGAGATGAGAACGGGGCGCCCTTCGGCGCATCGTTGGATGCCGCGCCTGCTCCGCCGGATATTCCCCGGCCCGACGGAGCAGCACTACATGACGATCTAGTGGTGGCACTCGGCGATCTTGATGAGCGCGAGCGTAGGGCCATCGTCCTGAGCTTCGGCCTGCTCTCTGGCATACAAATGGAGCCGGACGAGGTGGGCAGGGCTATCGGCGTCTCGGAGGGTACGGTCCGCAAGTTCGTCCGCACGGGGATGGGAAAGATCCGTGATGGCGGGCATGCGGCTGCACTTCTTAGATATTGTGGGCAAAAAGAAGCCAGCTGACGCGGCGGGATCGAGGCACTCTTGGCGTATGTACGAGATTAACAGGCTTTATCTATTGGAATAACCGAAGTTTTATGGTAGTATTGTGTGGATTGAAGACTAATTTGAAGGTAAAAAGAAGTAATTTATGTTCTCACTTATCCAAAAAGTAGAAGCAGAGCACAAGAAGCAGAAGGTCGTCGACGTCCGTAGCGGCGACACTGTTCGCGTCTACCAGAAGATCCAGGAAGGCAACAAAGAGCGTGTCCAGATGTTCGAGGGTGTCGTTCTGTGCACCAGCCGCCGCGACAGCCTGACCAACACCATCACCGTGCGTCGTATCGCCAGCGGTGTCGGCGTCGAGAAGACGTTCCTGCTGCACAGCCCGCTGATCACCAAGGTTGAAGTTACCAAGCGTACCAAGGTCCGCCGTAACTACCTGACCTACCTGCGCCAGCGCAGCGGTAAGTCGGCCCGCCTGACCGGCGTCGACTTTGACCGCAAGGCCGTCAACGATGTCGAAGTAGCCGCTCCGGCTACCGAGACTGCTGAAGAAGCCAAGTAGACATCTCTGCTATCAAGAATCTCCGCTCCGGCGGAGATTTTTTGTTGCCCTATGCCGGCGCGGCTTACGGAGTGGTACACTGGGCGCATGATTATCGGACTGGATGAAGTGGGGCGTGGCGCCTGGGCCGGGCCGGTGGTGGTGGCTGCTGCCGGCATAGAGCCGGACCGGCTGGCCGGCCTGAACGACAGCAAACTGCTGACAAAGCGGCGGCGCGAGGCGCTGGTGCCGCTAATTCGCCAGGAGGCGGCGTTCATTGGGATCGGCTGGGTATCGGCACGGACGATTGATGCCATCGGCATGTCGGCGTCGCTGAAGTTGGCAGCCGAACGGGCGGTCGAGGGGCTGAGTGTGCCGTTTGACGAGATTATCATCGATGGGACTATCAAGCTGCTCGATCATCCGCTGGCTTCGACACTGCCCAAGGCCGACACGCTGATTCCGTCGGTCATGGCGGCGTCAGTCATCGCCAAGGTGGCACGCGACGACTATATGGCGGCACTGGCGGGCATATTCCCGGCCTATGGGTTTGAAAAACACGTCGGCTATGGCACGGCGGCGCACACGGCAGCCTTGCGGGCGCATGGCGTCAGCGCACTGCACCGCCAGAGCTTCGCACCGATGAGCGGCATGGTGGGCTGGACGGCCAAGCCGGTCAAGGCACATACCGGCATCGCGCCTACGGCAGGCCAGGCCGCCGAGACGCTGGCGGCTGAGTGGCTGGTTCGCCAGGGATATGCGGTGATTGAACGGAATTGGCGCACGCGAGGCTGTGAAATTGATATTATTGCGCAGAAGGATAGTGCGGTGTCATTCGTCGAGGTGAAGTATCGGCGCAGTACTGCCAGTGGTCGCGGCCTGGATTATGTCACGCCTGCCAAACAGCGCCAAATGAACTATGCCGCCGAAGTCTGGCGGCATAGTCATGGGTACACTGGCGATTACCGCTTGGCGGCGCTCGAAGTCGGCGGCCTACCGATGCAGGTCACGGAATTTGTGTCAGATATTCACGCAGGCTAGGCTCGTCGCGCTCGAACCACTCGGTGCGGGCGCGGATATCTTCGATGCCGATGGTGATGGCGCGGTGCAGGGCGACGTCATCGAGCAGCGGTGTGAAGAAGTCACTGTAGCGCTTAAGCCATTCCTGGCCCAGCAGGGCACCGGAGGCGTAGCGCGGATAGTCGTCGTATGACTTGTCGGACTTGAAGTGCTCCTCAATCCAGTCCCAGCTGTTGGTCAGCCACTCCCAGGTCAACTCACGGCCGTGCTTCTTGCGGATGAGGTAGATCAGCCAGAAGGCGACATCCTGGGTGCGGACGATCTTGGGGTCAGTGACGTGGCCAAGCAGCTTCTTGATGATTTCGGTGTCGCGGGTGGCCGACATCGAGCTGGCCAGGCTCTGGCGCTCCTCGGCCGAAGTCGATGCCTTGTAGAGGGCGAGCAGCTTGTGGTACCCATCGATGCCACGCCAGCGGGCCCCGGCTGAATAGACGATGCCGCGCAGGTCGACCGGCAGTTCCTGTGGTTTTTCAAAGCGGTCAAAGTCAGCCAGGGCGGCGTCGACGGCCGGCTGGTACTCGGCCCAGACGGCCAAGCTGTAGATGGAGGCACGCAACTTGCGCTCTTCCTCGGTGTCGCTGTCACGTGGTGCGGTGCCGAGGCGTTCGAACTGCTCGCGTACCAGCTCAAGCACCAGCCGCTTGAGACCGTCTTCCATCTCCTTGTTGTGCTCGCTGAAGTGACGGGCATCGCTGATGACCAGGGCGATCATGTCCCAGATGGCATCCTTGTCCTCGTGCTTGTAGGCCGAGATAAGTTTGACGGCCTCAACCAGCGGCAATTCGCCGCCGCGTGCCAGCAGCAGGGTCTCGTGCAGGATACGCAGCCGGTCGATCGGTGCGAAGATGCCGCTTTCCAACTGGCGGCGGATGTAAGCCTGATGCTCCTCGTCCTCGTAATGCGTGACGAAGAAGCCGTTGCCGCCCAGGTTGAGCATCAGCGGCTTGTCGGACTCAAGCTGGGCTTCGGCCTTGCGCTGCTCCAGCAGGGGTACTGACATCTCGTGGTTGGGGAAGAGCGGCACCGGCCAGAGCGATTCGTAATCCTTGTCGCTCATCAGTAGGCGGCGCTGGTGCAAAGAGGCGTTGCTGCCATCCTGCTTGACGGTGACCATCGGGTAGCCGGGCTTGTAGATCCAAGCGTGCATGAAGGCGCCGATGTCATGGCCGGATGCATGGCTGAAAGCGTCCCATAGGTCATCGGCGACGGTGTTGCCGAAGGCATGCTTGTTGAAGTAGGCTTGCAGTCCCTTGCGGAAGGCGTCCTCACCGATGTAAGCCCGCAACATCTTCAGGACGTTGGCACCTTTGGCATAGACAATAGCCGGGTCAAACAGGGTGCTGATCTGGTCGGGATGGTGCACCGGCAGGCTGACTGGCTGGACGCCGGGCAGACAGTCGCGGCGCAGCGAGACGACGGTGTCATGTGAGGCGAAATCGAGCCAGCAGTCCCAATCCGGGTGGATGGCATCGATGGCAACGCACTCCATCATGGCGGCAAAGCTCTCGTTCAGCCAGAGGTCGTTCCACCACTGCATGGTCACCAGGTTGCCAAACCATTGGTGGGACAGCTCATGGGCCACGACGGTCGCAACGTACTGCTTCTGGCTGACGCTGCTGTTCTGAGGATCAACCAGTAGTGTGCTCTCGCGGTAAGTTATAAGACCCCAGTTCTCCATGGCGCCGGCCGAGAAGTCGGGCACGGCTACCATGTCGGCTTTGACCAGTGGGTAGTCGACGCCGAAGTAGTCATTGAAGAAATCGATGACCTGGGCGGCAAAGGCTACAGGGAAGTCGAGGCCGTCCGCAGGCTGAGCATGCGTAGCGTAGGCCCGGACGACAACGCCGGACTTAGTGACGGCCTCGCGGTACTGCAACTCACCGACGACGAAAGCGAGCAGGTAGGTGCTCATCTTCGGCGTGGTCTCAAAGGTGGTCACAAGGTGGTCGTTCGTCTTGTTCTGTTCTTTGACAGGCGTGTTGCTCAGCACGGTGATGTCCTGCTCGGTGGTCAGAGTCAGGTCGAAAGTGGCCTTGGCCTCGGGTTCGTCGACGCAGGGGAAGACCTCGCGGGCGTGGTGGCTTTCAAACTGGGTGGCCAGCAGTTCCTTCTTTTTGCCCTCATGCTCGAAGTAGCAGGGGTAGAGGCCGTGCATCGGGTTGGTGATGTGGCCGCTGAATTCCACCTGGATGCGGTACTCCTCGTGCGGTTTGATGGCGTCGCTGACGATGCGCAGTTCATCGTCCTGCTCATGCGTGAAGGTGGCATCGGCGTCATTGACCTTGACGCTGCTGATGACCAGTTCCTTGGCATGCAGGCTCAGATGATCACGGTGCTGGGCAGTGCCGGTAATAATGACCGTACCGACGAAGCGACGCTCCTTGCGGAGCAATGTCAGGTCAAGCTCGTAGTGCTTGGGCTGGAATGAAGTATAGAGGCGGGTGATTGCTTGCATACTTACCAGTGTAGCAAACTGACGTGGCGTATATTTATGAAAATGCTTACAAGAAAAAGACCCGTCCCGGAGGACAGGTCATTTTCTTGGTGGACCTTCGGCGGGCGTTCGCGCACCCGTCGTGGGAGACGCGGCGGTTGCTCGCGATGACGGAGGGGTGGCCGGACGCGGACGCCATGCCCGTTCCTACGCAGGTCACAGTGCCGACCTCACGTCAGCCAGCCTCGCTGGAGGAGCGCCTGGGCCCCGCAGGAGTCGAGGGGCTGATCACCGCCTTCCGTGGCGGCACCACCAAGCTGGAGCTGGCGGAGCGGTATGGCACGAGCGTCAGCAGCGTCTCGCGACTGCTGCGTAAGCGGGGAGTGCGACTGTACGTCATGGAGAGGAAGTGGAGAAAGATGCGGCTGCGGCGAGGCCTGAGGTGAGTTAAGCTCAGGCCTGCGCAACTATTGCACATATCTGACCGCTTCTATACCATGAACTTTGTATTACAGTAAGCAAGGCTCCACCCGCAATGTCGAAACACAGATTAAAACACGTCATACCAAGTTACGCCGTCTACATGGGCCTGTTCATCGGAACCGGCTTTCTCTCCGGTGCGATTGTCCACCTGCCTCTCAATCCGGTGCGCTTCGCGATTATCGGCCTATTAGGGGCCGTCATATTCGTAGCCTCATCCACCATCAACGAGATCACGATCATGAAGCGGCAGGCGACGCATGCTGAAATTGCCAAACTGATCGTCTTCTCAATACTGCTGGCCCTGGGCGTCGGCATGATCAGCGGCGGCGTGCAACATTTCGATGAAGTCCCGGAGTATGCCAGCAAGTTGATTCCCATTGGCGTACTGCTCTCCCTGCTGGGCTACGTGTTGAAAAATGGCATCGATCTGCATCGTAGGCAAACGCTCAAGCTGGCCGCTGCCGCGCTGGCATTTGTCATAGTTCTTGGCGGTGTGCTTGGTAGCTATGCCCAGTCATACAGCCAACAACCTCATGGGCACGACGGAGAGACCGAGCAGACGGCCGACGAGCCCACTGGTAGCAACCAGGATGCGACCGAAGAACAGCACGCCCAACCGGCAGTTGAGGAAGAGTCCTCCGACGGCCACGCTCACTGATTATCCTGGTCAGGGGCACGCCGAGGACTTAGCTTCCTCGCACTCGATGCGATATACTAGTCAGAGAACATGGCAAATACACAAGTAAATATTACTCGCGGGCAACGTGCTGGCTTTGGCCAGGTGGTGCTCGCGTTTTTATTAATCCTTGCCGTCTTTATCACCAATACCAGCCTCACCTCCATCGCCACGCTCGGCACATCCCTAGGCCATCACTCGCCAGCCCGCTCGGCTATGGCGCACGGCAGCATGGGCGGCGATCACCCTAATCCTAGCTGCGCCACAGCCTGCATGTTAGCAAAGCCAACCCGGCGGCAACGCATCGGACGCATCCTTAAGAAGCTTCAGAAGGTGCTGACGCCGCTACTGGCTGCCATTGGTCTGAGCCTTGGCTTCTCGGCTTTGGTTGACAAAGTCCATACATCGGCAGTCCGTGTGCTGCAAGTAGTGCCGGCCTACCGGCTCGTCGCCTGCTACATCAGTTGACCGCTCCTCTACGCTTCATTTTCAATTAGCATAAACAGGAGAGGCATATGAAGAAACTGACCGTTGGTAAAGCAATAATTGTACTTGCCGGTCTGTTGGCCGTTGTGGCGGCGGGCTGGTACGCGACTACTGCCAACCGCGACCAGACCGCCAGCACCGACAGCATGGCGGGCATGGATCATGGAGGCGCAGCGCAGCCTGCGCAGGACACTGTAGCCGACAATCTCGCAAAACTGACTGCCGAGTACAGTAGTCTGCAGGGTGATGAGTTTGACAAAAAATATGTCGGCGACATGATCGAGCACCACAAGGGTGCCGTCGACATGGCGAACATGGCCTTATCGAAAGCTAAGCATACCGAGCTCCAGACCATGGCCGGCTCAATCATCGAAAGCCAGTCGAAGGAAATTGAGACGATGACTGCCTGGCAAAAGGCATGGGGCTATCCGGCAGTGATGGACGAGTTCATGATGGATCACAGCACTATGGGCATGACTGACATGGATGCGGCTTTCAAGGATAAGACGGGCGACGACTTCGACAAGACATTCCTGCAGATGATGATTGAGCATCACCAGGGTGCTGTCGCCATGTCCCGTCCCGCTGCAACGAACGCCAAACACGACGAGGTGAAGCAGCTGGCCGCCGAGATAATTGCGGCCCAGGAGGCTGAAATTGCCCAGATGCAACAGTGGCTTGCCGACTGGGGTTACGGGCAATAGCGAGGACTTGCGATGAGTATATTCGCGAAAATCCTACATCGCATCAATAATACCCTGGGGGCACAAGTTGCCCTCAGGGGGATTGAGGGGGCGTATGCGGGGACTTCTTAAAGCTACCCTATTGTTCTTCTTGCCTGGCGTGGTGCTGGGTGGCGCGGCTGTCTGGTGGCTGAAGGTCCAGCCACTTGCTGCCGATAACAACCGTTTGGCGGCCGAGAACCGGCGACTACCCGAGAAGCAAAGCTCGAGCCAGATCGTGAAGAATATAGAGACGATGAACATGAACGAGATGGTGGATGCGCTCCAGACGGCGCCCGACAGCGACTTCGAACGGCAATACTTTTTATATGCAATTCAGCTCAACCACCAGGCTGCCGCGATAAATCGGATTAGCTCGGAGCGGACCAAGCGCGATGAACTCAAGAAGTTTAACGAGACGTATGGTAAGTTCTCGACAACAGCTTCTCAAGCGCTGCTGAAATGGCAGAAGGACTTGGGGCTGTCGCATCACTAGCTAAAACATTGCATAGAGAACATGTCAACTAGGCTCGATGATTTTGGTTCAGAACGCCTTTAGAAGTTGGCTGGGCGCATTAACTAGCCATTTTTAGTGATGCGCCCTTTGCCATCTTACTAAGGCAATTATCGCACTCGCCAATCGTCTATATTGTGGCGATGGGTGCATCACTCCGAGAACAGGCACTCCATCCGCTACGGCAACGTTGATTGACGGCTTGCTTCGTGCTGCAAGTATCAGCAAGAAACAGTGATAAGCCTTGCCAGCCCTTGCCGGCAAACCTGGTTCGTAGTCTGCCATCCGTCGTCGGTGCTCGCGAAGCATCTCGTCGGTCATGTCACTGTCCGCTCTAACCACAAGGTCCGTAGTATATTGTGCCTTTGACAATATTCGGCGTGGGTCATCGGGGCATCGGTACATCCTCCAGATTACATTAGTACACAAACAGTATGTACCGATGCGGCTAGAGGCTTGAGGAATTCAAACCCGCAACAGAGGTGACCTTGAACTGGCCATCACTTACTTGAGCCACCTGAAAGCAAAAAACACACCCGGAGATGTGCTTTCTGCGCAATGCCACCTCTGTTCAAGGTGGTAATGATTGTCATTCGTGGTGGGCGCTGAGGGATTCGAACCCCCGACATCTTCGGTGTAAACGAAGCGCTCTAGCCAACTGAGCTAAGCGCCCTTAATGCAACATTGCCAGATGATAATAGCAAATAGTCTGGTATTCGCCAAGCATAAGCGGGGAGGAGGTGGCCTTGCCTGCTCCCGGGCATGCTGCTATGCTTTACATAGCATACTTTACCGTTTTTGTCAAGATGTACCCTACTTTCTATACTATCCAAGCCAACCCCGATGCCACCTCTCTGAGCCCCAAAGAGGTCAGTTTGACGGTGCGCATCGCCGAGGCGGTCAGGGCGGCCGGCGGCCGTGTGCTAGTGGTGGGAGGGTATCCGCGTGACTTGGTGCTGCAGGCCGAGTTAGGCCTGACAGTCGAGGCCAAGGACATCGACCTGGAAGTGTATGGGTTGGAGACGGATGCGTTATTGACCCTGCTGCAATCCATCGGCCGCGTCAACACGGTCGGGGTCAGTTTTGGTGTCTTCAAGCTGGGGCCGCTGGATATTGCCTTGCCGCGCAAAGACAGTAAGGCGGGGCGCGGGCACCGGGGCTTCATCGTCGAGGCCGACCCGCAACTCAGCCACAAGGACGCTGCCCGTCGCCGCGATTTCACTATCAATGCCATGGCGCTCGATCCATTGACTGGTGAACTGTTTGATGAGCATGGCGGCGTGGCGGACATCCGTCTGCGCCGGCTACGGGCCGTCGACCCGGTGATGTTCGGCGATGACCCACTACGGGCATTACGCGGCATGCAGTTTGCCGGCCGGTTCGGTTTTGATGTTGAAGAGCGGACTGCAGGGTTGATACGGGATTTGGATCTGCACGATCTATCAAGCGAGCGGATCGGCGAGGAATGGCTCAAATTGTTGCTAAAAAGCGAGCGTCCCAGTATCGGACTGCAGGCGGGCTTGGATTTGGGCATTATTCAGAAGCTGCATCCGGAACTGGCCGCACTCACTGATACTCCGCAGGAGCCGGAGTGGCACCCTGAGGGCAGCGTCTGGAACCACACGCTACTCGCGGTAGATGTCGCGGCGGCCATAATCCGACGTGAGGAGCTGGGGCGCGATCAGGCCCTGACCGTCCTGCTTGGCGCGCTCTGTCATGACATGGGCAAGGCAGTGACGACGGTGCGGGATCCGCAGACCGGCCGTATCCGCTCGCCGGAGCATGCTAAGGCGGGCGTGGAACTGGCGCGGCGGTTTATGAAATCTTTGCACGTTGCCACTGACATTCGCCGCAAGGTGGAGCGCATCATCTTTGATCATATGTTCCTGCCGGAGGCTCGGCGGGCCAAGGACGCGGCCATCCGTCGTCTGTCAAAGCGGCTGCAGCCGGCAACCATCCAGGAGCTTATCTGGGTGACCGAGGCGGATTTCTGTGGGCGGACCTTGCCAGAGCTTGATACGTCGCTCATCACATATTTTCAGCATCGTGCCGAAGTCCTCGCGGTATCTGCGGCGCCACTGCAGCGGCTGGTGCTGGGGCGGGACCTACTTCGGCTTGGCGTGCCACCAGGAAGCCATATGGGCGAGGTGTTGGCGTGGCTTGAGGCGGCGCAGATTAACGGGGCGTTTTCTACGCGGGAGGAGGGGATTGCCTATTATGAGAAGCATGCCACTACGCATACCGATGACAGCCCCGATAGGAGCAGATAGGCTTATTAAATTTTAATTAATATTATTACGCACATGCTTGTGCTCCCGCTACCGATAGGCGGTATACTGTTGTGTAGTGCACAAACTAGCTAAAGCAAAGGACGTCCCGTGTCAAAAGTCTCATCACCATCATTGCCAACGCTCACGCAGCGCCAGAAGTACCTGATTATAGCTGCGGCGGTCATCGTTTTCCTAATGGTCTTCTGCGTCCGCACCGTCGATGCCGGACAGGTCGGCATCATTACCCGGTTTGGCGAGGTCAACCGTACGGCGGCAAGCGGCATCACCCTGAAGCTGCCGTGGCCGATTGAGAGCATCCACAAAATGGATATCCGCGTCCAGAAAGAGCAACAGGTAAGCCGGGCCGCAACCAGCGACCTACAGGACGTTACCGCCATGCTGGCCGTCAACTATGCACTCGACAGCAACACGGCCATCCGGGTGTATAAAGAAATTGGGCCCGAATACAAAGACCGAATTATCATTCCGGCGGTACAGGAAAGCTTCAAGGCGGCCAGTGCCAACTACTCGGCGCAGGAGCTGATTACGAAGCGGTCCGAGGTAAAGGCTAAGGCGTTTGAGGTCATCAAGGCGCGCCTGGCGCAGTATGATATCCGGGTCATCGACCTCAACGTCGTCGACTTCAAGTTCAGTCAGCAGTTCAACCAGGCGCTCGAAGCTACGCAGGTCGCCCGCCAGGAGGCCGAGAAAGCCCGCCAGAACCTCGAGCGCGTCAAGGTAGAGGCGCAGCAGGAAATTGAGAAGGCGCAGGGTTCTGCCGAAGCGCAACGTCTCCAGCAGCAGACCATCACGCCGGAGCTCATTGAGCTGAAAAAAGTGGAAGCCCAGAACAAAGCAATTGATAAGTGGAACGGGCAGATGCCAAGTACGGTCGGGGGTGATGGCACTATCTTCAACATCCCGGTCAAGCAATAATCAGTGCAAACGTTGCTGGCGTAACAATAAAAAAACAGATGTAAATGCTATTTAGCCATAAATACTATTGAAATTAACGCCGCAATACTATAAAACAGTGGAGGCGAGACAGCAGGATCACGATGCTGCGGCGCACTCGAGTTGCGCCCTGACTCGCTCCGCTCCCCATCCAGAAAGAGAGCCTACTCCAGTGAGAAGGCAAGGCGTCCTGTCGGTGCTGCTGGCGGCACTTCTGCTGCTCAGCTTCTCCGGCGCAAACTTGGCGAACGCCAGTCCGCCGGTGCCCCAAGTCGCGATGACGGCTTGTGAGGGCTTCGGCGAACGGGTGGTTGCCGGGCATGGCAGTATCAGCGTGCAGAACGGCAAGTTCTGCAGCACGCTCCACGGCCGAGATACCGCGGTGCACTCCATCGCGGGTACTTTCCAGACGAAGATCCCGGTGATCTCGGATGTCTGTGCGCCGTCGCTGAAGGTCGACATCTACGACAGGCACGGTGCTCTTCTGATGCGCCGGCTCGGCGCTGCCGGGTATGGCTGCGGCCTGACCGCTGCGGCAAGTCTGAACAGCCTGCCAATGATGACCCGCCTGCCGCAGGCCGGCAGTACCATCCAGGTGTCGCTGCTCAGCGGCGGCAAGACCGTGGTCACGACCCGTCATGCCGTGAGCTGACGCTCTGGGTCTCCGCTCCCCGCCAGTCTGTGGCCCGCAGTGCATCGTGCGCTGCGGGCCACAGACCGTACAACTAGACAACGAAGAGGCCCGCCGGGTCTTTTTTGCATTAGGAACGGTTTGTTAGTGACGCGGCGGTATAGTATAAACGTAGGCAACGGGACGGAAGACGATTTCGCTTCTGGAGCGCGGTGATAGCGCTTTGCCCGTAGACCCCTCTAGAAGGGAATGCACGTGAAAAAGGTTGCGTCAGGAATCGTTGTCGTACTAGTGCTGATCTTGGGCCTGAACCTTGGCCAGGCAGCACTGGACCCACCGCTGGCCCATGCCAGCTCGACGGTCTGCGCCACGTACGGCAACAAGATCACCATCCCGGGGACCGACATCAAGGCGCCGAACGGACAGTTCTGCAGCACGGTCGACGGGAACGGCACCTACATCTACTCGGTATGGGGCACTTTCGGGACATTTGTCCCGGTCCTCAACCAGGTCTGCTCGCCGTCGATGAAGATCGAGATTTACGACAAGGATGGCACCTATATCACCAGCCGCCAGGGCCCCACTGGCAGCGGCTGCGGCCGATTGGCCGTTAACACGGTACCGCCGGTACGGGTCTATTGGGACTTCCCGGCAGCCAAGGGCGGATTCGCCCGCGTGATGTTGCAAGGCTACGGCAAGACCGTGGCTACTACCGAGCACCATCTCCAATAGCGCCAACCAGGGGCGGCGCTCCCCGACTGTCCGCGGCCCGCAGCGTGAAGAACACTGCGGGCCGCGGGCCCAACCACTTGAGCCAATCGGCTCTTTTTTGTTTGTCCGGGGTCGTTTCGGCTAGCGGCCGTATGATAAAGTATTAGCATTATGCGACGCTATCGCCAGCTCGGCTTTTCCATCGTTGAACTGCTCATCGTCATGATCGTGCTTGGCGTTCTGGCCTTGATTGTGACGGCAATCGTAAGGGATGCCCAGCAAAGAGCGCTCGTGGCGCGGCGAAATTCCGATCTGACGGTACTGTATAAGGCTATATTGGCTGCGCGCGCCAGTACCGGCAAGACACTGGTCGGTATTACTGGCAGGGGCTGGTCCGAAGGCGGTTGTTCCAACGTGGCGCCCTGGGGCCAGAACCAGTCGAATATCGAGCCCAAGAACCTGCCAAAGTCCCACAACTGCTGGCTGGATTATTACCAGGCACTGAATGACGTCGGCACCGCTGCCGGCACGAGCCTGGTGCAGCTGCGCGACGGTGACATCAATGGAAACCCGTACCTGTTTGACGAGAACGAAGGTGAGCACGCTGCAACTAACTGCCAGCAGGACGAGTTGTTTTACTACAATGGCGACGGCACAGCCAACCGTACTGTCTGGAAAATGATACCTAACTCACTGCCCGAATGCTTATGAGTCGCAGCTGTAACGCTTGCGCTTGTGTGGGGCGGCAAGCATAATAGGAAATAATCATGGCCCGCCTCGCAAGGGGTTTTACCATCGTTGAGCTGCTTATCGTCATTGTCGTCATCGGCATATTGGCGCTGATTGCTATCAATTCAATCTCTACGGCGCAGCGCCGTGCCCGTAATGCCCAAATGATCACGACGGTCAAAGACTATCGCAAGGCACTTATAGGCTACGCCATCGACAACGGTAGTTATCCGATCGGTACCGGCACAGCCTGCTTGGGCGAAAGTTATTCGTTCAGCTGGTGTGGCTGGGGAGTTGCCGAAGATGCCAATTTCAATAACGCAATCCGCCCGTACATGACTGGCGGGACTTTGCCAAAACCGGGCGATAATCCCTTGAACTACAACGGGTGTTGCCGCAAAGGCGCGTTCATCGACAACTTTGCCGGGTACACGGTCAACGGGATTTCCGTGCCTTGGGGAATCAATTACATCATTGAAGGATTTGAATCATGCGGGCTGGGCGATGTCATGATACCTGCTGTCGGCGATAACTGGCCCAACTTTTCGTCCACTCCCGACCCGGCACGAGGCGGCGTCAGTGAAAGAAGCGGTGACGGCAATATGTTCTGCCGGATACGACTGCCGGATCCAACGACACTATAATCTGACGGCACGACAGCACGGACATCTGGCGGCGCCGTATCGGAAGGCGTATACTCTAAGTATAAACAGGAGTTACCCGTGGACGTTTTCATCTGGTTCATCATCGGCATCGTAGTGCTGTTCGTACTGAGCGGCATCAAGATCATCAATCAATACGAGCGGGCAGTCGTGCTGACGCTTGGACGCTTCACAGGTATCCGTGAGCCAGGATTGCGCATCATTATTCCTATCTTTCAGCAGATCATCAAGGTTGATATCCGCTCGACGCCGATTGATGTTGCCAAGCAGGAAGTCATCACGCGCGATAACGTCACCGTCGGTGTCGATGCCGTCGTCTACCTGCGCGTCATCGATTCCGCAAAGGCAGTGCTGGAAACTACCAACTACATGTATGCCACCAGCCAGTTCGCCCAGGCGGCGCTGCGCGACGTGGCCGGTAACGTGGATATGGATGATCTGTTGAGCAAGCGGGACGAAATCAGTACGCAGATCAAAGAGATCGTCGACCGTCAGACCGACCAGTGGGGCATCGATGTCGAGGCGGTGAAGGTGCAGAACATTGAGCTGCCCCAGGACATGAAGCGCGCCATGGCCAAGCAGGCCGAGGCCGAGCGCGAGAAGCGGGCCAACATCATCGGTGCCGACGGCGAAAAGATTGCTGCCCAGACCTTGGCTGACGCCGCCAAAATTCTGGCCACCACGCCTGGTGCTATCAATCTGCGCACCTTGAATACGCTGGAGCGCATCAGCACCGAGCCGAGCCAGAAGACGACCTTCCTGTTCCCAATCGAGCTGATTGACGCCCTGCGCCACAAATAAGCAAGCGGGTAAGCAGAGCACTTTGACTGCCCGGCCGGCACCATACTGTCCGGGCAGTTGAAAACAGAGGCACAATAGCGTATGATGAGTACGTTTTACCAGAACCAGCCTGGCTCTTTAGCTCAGTTGGTAGAGCAGAGGCCTGAAGAGCCTTGTGTCCCCAGTTCGAGTCTGGGAGGAGCCACCAAAGAAAATACCCCATCCTTGGATGGGGTATTTTCTTTGGCTTACCCCTCCCATACTCGAACTGGCAGTTCGCTCGTGAGGCAATCTCCGATTGCCGAACGGTCCACGCGCATAGCGCGCGGACATACTGGGAGGAGCCACCCACATACCAGCTATTATATTATAAACATAGTTATAACTATGATATTTGACAGTATTATAAATAAAAAACTATACTATAGCTTATGAAAGAGCAATTCGTAGGTCGCGAAAAAGAACTGGCATGGCTGGAAACTGGTTATCGCGCTGCCCATAGCGAAGGGCAGCTATTGATTCTCTATGGCAAGAGGCGCGTCGGTAAGACCGAACTGGCAAAGCACTTTATTAGTTCAAAAGACAGTATTTACTTCGTTGCAGAAAAGGGCACACCTCAGGATCAGCTGAAAACTGCCAAAAATACATTTGCTGACGGTTTTAATGATGAGGTAATGCGAAATGCAACTTTTGAGTCATGGCGCGACCTGTTTCGGTATATCGGCCAAAAACTCGATGGCAGAAAAAAACCATTTGTCCTGGTATTTGATGAATTTCCGTATCTGGCTGAATCTGACGGCGCAATGTCTTCATACTTCCAAATAGGCTGGGACGAGTTCCTTAAGGACAAAAAAGTTCTCATGGTTCTCATGGGTTCGAGTATCTCGATGATGTATAAGCACGCCTTGCTGCATAGCGCGCCCCTATACGGTCGCCGAACGGGCCAGTGGATGCTTGAGCCGTTCAATTATGCAGGAGCCAAGTTATTCCACGGTGCTCACAATGCTTTCGTTAATACGTTTTCACTATATGCAATAACGGGTGGCATACCGGCGTATGAACGAGTTTTCAGGGGCAACAAGACTCTTGAGGGCAATCTGCGGCGTTTTGTATTGCCGGAAGGCTCATATCTTTCGGTTGAGCCAGAGCTGCTACTCTCAGAAGAATTTACGAATCCTCGGCCTTACCTGTCAATATTAAAGGCCATTGGACTCGGACGTACCCGTTTCAGCGAAATTGTTAGCGAGACAGGCATTGGCTCCACCGCCCTGCCGGGCTACCTCGGCACACTCCTGGAGTTACGTCTTATTAAAAAAGAAATACCGGTTACTGAGAAAGTGCCCGAAACTAGCAAGACAAGCACCTATTCGCTCAGCGATAGTTTTCTGCGCTTTTACTTTAGTTTCATATACCCTCATTCCAGCCTGATCAAGGGCGGCAGCATCGACGCTCTCTTCAGCAGACATGGCGAGATATTGCAGCAACTGGTAGCGAAAGCGTATGAGGATGCTGCAAAGCAATTTATCGAACATGCTATGCAGGACGAGCTTCTGCCGCATTTTGATAAGCTTGACCGCTGGTGGAATAAAAATTGTGAGATAGATGTCGTTGGCGTGAATGACTCCGAACAGGCAATACTCTTTACTGAGGTCAAATGGACTAATCAAAAGATGCATTCACGCATACTGGATGGGCTAAAGGAAAAGTCTGTTCAAGTGAAGTGGGGGACTGCTGAAAGGAAAGAGTACTACTGCCTGGTCTCTAAGTCTGGATTCACTGACGAATTGATCAAGAAGGCAAAAGCCGAGGGCGTGGTTCTGATTCAGGAGGACAGGGTATTGGCGCAGTAGGCGCACATACTGGGAGGAGCCACCCCATGCTAAACTATCATTAGCAACATCCCATGAAAACAAAATCCTCCTCCCGTAATAGAAAACTCATCCGCCGCCCCTTCCTCCGCGGCTTCTCCCTCGTAGAGCTCATCATCGTCATAATCATCATCGGCATCCTGGCCGGCCTGGCCCTCGCCAGCTTCATCCGCAGCCAGCAGGCCGCGCGTGATTCGCGTCGCCAGACCGATATCAAGGCCGTCGAAAAAGCCATCAAAGCGTATCATGCCGCGAGTATGGCGTCTACCCCTCCACCGGCGGCCTCACCAATGTGCTGACCGATATCAACTGCACTAACGACGGCGTCCACACCGAACAGTGGGTGCCCGGCGTCGTCGGCCCGTTCATTCCCAGCCTGCCGCAAAGCATCGAGCCGCGAGAGCCAGGCTATGGCTGCTACATGTATGCCAGCAACGGCACGCTGTACGTGCTGAGTGCCTGGCGCGCCATCGAATCCGGCCCGCAGAACCAGGTGATGTACCGCGCCTTCGGCTTTAAGGAGCGTGAAAACAGCAACGCTGATGCTTACCACTGTAACGAGAACGCGGCCATGAACTCTTACTGGCAGCGGTTCTACCAGACATCGTACACGCGCTCGAACGTGACCGATTGTAATGAGCTGCGGTAGGGCGTGGCCTTTCGGCTTGTGCCTGCAGCATCCAGCCCGTATGCTAAGAGCAATAGATACTAACCAAGAGAAACATACGTGTCGTCACCTCTAACTTTTGCGCAGCGCTCGCTCCGGTCGGCCTTGCCGGCTATTGCGACTGCCGCGGCGGTGACCATCGCCCTTGGCACCATACTGCTGACACTGGCCGTCACCATGCACGTGGCCTCGGTAGAGATAGAGCAGGCGACGCCGGAAGGCGCGGCCGACACGGTTGATGATGCGACCGCATCGGAAGGCGGTGCGCTGCAGTTCGGCATCGTCGGCGGCTCGCCACCGCCACCCGCGGACGGCGGCACCGATACGCCACCGCCACCCGCACCAGGCGACACTGGCGTCGACAATACTGCCGCAATCATCTTTGAAGACGACTTCAATGGCCCTGCCGGCAGCCTGCCCGACCAATCCAAATGGGGCGATTACAGCACCTGCTCCGAGGGTCCCGTTGCTGCCTGGGGCCTCATCCGCTGCGGTGACGACGAGAAGCTCGATGGCAGCGGCAATCTCGTGCTCCCCGCCGCCGCCGATTACGGCACCGGCCTCCAGACCAAAGGCAAGTTCACCTTTATGTACGGCACCGTCAGCGCCTGGATAAAGATGCCGAAAGAAGTAGGATACTGGCCGGCGTTCTGGCTCGTCAATCCCAAGCCGGGCGTCACGGGTGTCTCCGGCGAAATCGACATCGTCGAAGCCTACACTACCTGGCCGACACTGTTCCATGCCACCACTCACTCCTGGGACAGCGGCCAGGTCTGGTCCTCGCCCGATGAGTTGTGCGGTGGCGACGCCGACCTGAGCCAGGCCTTCCATAAGTACACGGCCAAGATCGAACCGCACAAGATCACCTTCTTCTTTGATGATAAGCAGTGCGGCCAGCCGGTGGTGCCTGCCATGGCGGGCGGCAAGCCGTGGCCGTTCGGCCCCGACAACACAGACCAGCACCACATCATCTTCGACCTCGCCGTCGGCGGCGCGGCGGGGCAGCAGCAGCCGGTGACGGCGCCTGGGCAGATGGTGATTGATCGGGTAGAGGTGCGGGAGAACTGATGAGGCGGCCGCGTAGCGCCAAAGGCTTCACCATCGTCGAGCTGCTGATCGTCATAGTGGTCATCGGCATCCTGGCAATGATTGCGTTCTCAACCTTCAGGGACACCCCAGCCAGGGCGCAAAATGCCAATCGCATCTCCACCGCCAAGGCAGCGGTGCGGCTGATCTATTCATACATGTCAGCTACGGGCAACTACCCAGACACCACCGGTGCCAGCTTTTGCCTGGGCAGGAACTTCCCCACGGGCAAGTGCTGGGGCGAAAATAGCGCCACTCCCACCAACGAAGCTGACAGCCTGGCATTCGTGAACAGCATCGCCGCCGTGGCCGGCAAGGTCAACGACATCACCTACCAGCCGGTCAACATCGGCACCTGGAACGGCATCGGTCCGGTGTATCACTACCGGGCGCACGCGCCATACCGCACCGTCGACGGCCAACCCCGGCCGGCCATGCTGATGTACTGGCTGGAAGGTCTCAACGTCGATTGCGGTATGAGCGGCATCATCCAGCCTGATCCAGCGCCGGCGCCCGGCACCATTGCCAACGATAACGTGGCGGTGTATGTGTACGACACCACTATGCCGCGCAACTCGATGTATGGCGGGCAGGGAACCTATTGCATACTCTCCTTGAATCCGCCCAACTAGCCCCTCCCATGCTTAACGAGTGCCTTGTTCCCGCCGTCCCGCCCCGTGAAAACTTTTACTTTTCACGAAATAACCCCTCAAAAGTGTTGAAAAAACCGCCCCGCCTATGTATACTTACTTCTGTTACGCGGGTTTAGCTCAGTTGTTAGAGCGCTTCCTTGCCATGGAAGAGGCCAGGAGTTAGAGTCTCCTAACCCGCACCAAAAAGGAATTTGAAGACGCTTCGGCGTCTTTTTTCATAGTCGCCAATCTGTAAAGCGGACTGATTTCGGGGGTGTAAACTTTATTTTTCTCATCCAAATAAAAACCCGCTGGAAATACGACCTGTTTACACCGCAATCTGTTCTCCTGGGATATTGCTAGGAAGCGGCCGCCCATGTTGTCTATGAAGCCGCAGGCGAAGCGCATAAAGCGCTCTTTGTCCGTTTCAGATTTGCGCTGCAATACCTCCAAGCTGTCTTCTAAGTCCGCTACCTCTTGCTTCCGCGTGGCTACGCTGCTCAAAATCTCCTGCTTGATAGTGGCATTACTAGGGTCTATGGCGGCAAGCGCCTGGCTACTAATAGCCTCGTTGATAGCCGCAATTTTCTGCCTTATGCGGACAGCTTCTTGAGCTGCTTGGCCTTCCTTTTGCTTCCATACAGTTTCTAGCGCATCTATCAGGTTAGTAACACCTTCATTCGTAAGCGGTCGGCTGAACTGCCGCTCAATCTGCTGATGTAGTTCATGGCGGTGTAAATAACGGCCGCATGTTCGACAGCGGTACTTGTAATAAATGCGGTCTTTGTTCTTGCCGTTGTTATGTGGGAAGCCGACGTAGCGGCCCGCTTTATGACCGCGTGATGCAACGCAGGCTGCGCAATGCGTGATGTTATTCATTGGGAATTCGGGATTGCCATTCTTACGCGGGCCAGCCTGATTTTTGGGTTTATTGTTCATTATCCGCAAAAGCTCCAAGTGCTGCTCCATAGTTATGAGCGGCTTATGCAGGCCGTTTTCGTTGCGCACGTCAATTTGTTTGTGTATCTCAACTATGCCCGCATAGTAGGGGTCAATAAGTATCTTGCGGAATTTGTCCATTTTGTACGGTGAACGGCCCGCGTGGATAACACTTTTATTGAACTCAACCAAAGCCTGGCTCGATGTAAGCAAATGCTCGGCAACCTTTATCAATATTGCCTGCAATACGGGAGCATATTCAGGATGCCACTCATGTATACCTTTCTCATAGCCGCGCTTATAGCCAATTTTGGGATGAAACGGATAGCGCCCCTGCAACAATGCCACAGTGTTGCCAGCAATAGATTTATGCTGGCGTTCTTCGTTACTACCCTCGGCTTTGTAGGCTTCGAGCATGAGTAGCAATGTCTCGGTTGCATTATCGGATTTCAGGTTTGGCTGTGATGCAAATACGACGCGCACACCAAGCTTTTTGAACTCAACAATAAAGTGCGCCAGCTCAAGCATGGAGCGCATGAAGCGGTCTACTTCATCAATGATGACGTATTTTATGCGGGTATCTCGCTTGCAGCGCTCAAGCATTTCTTTGAGGTCGGTTCGGTTTATGTTGCCACCGCGCTTACTTGATACGCTGCCCGACCACCAGCCATCATCAGGGATTGTTACGCCAAGTTCCTGCGCGGCCGCTATAATTGCGTCGCGCTGACGGTTTAGGCTGTTATTCAACAGTTGCTCATTTGATGATACGCGGCAGTTTGCAATTGCAAGTATTTGTTTAGGCATGACAGCCCTTTACGGGCAATAGCAGGGACTTCTGGGACAAGGCTTGCAAATCATAGCCAACAGAAGCCCCCGCTATTACCAATACATTAGTCGTCGTCAGTCTGATTTGCATCGTTTTGTCCGTTTTCTATTTTATCAGTTTCGTGTTCTTGCTCTATAAACATGTCGTAGATAAGCAGCGCCAAATCGCGAGCGTCAGTCTTTCGTTTTTGAGCAATAGTATCAGCCACGTTCCCATAGTAGGTGGCCTTACTCCCTTATTGATTAGGGAGTTGCAGGGGGACTAAGGTGCAAAAGTGTAGCCGATGCCGCGCTTGAGCGGGAAATAGTCTTTGTTGCTGGCGGCCGCTCTGAAAGCCGTGCGGATATCGTACAGACAGCGCCAAAGGTATTTATTGACCAGCGCCTCGTCACCGCTCATGCCCGCTTTTTCCAAGTATGCTTCGGATAGGCAATTGTCCGCAATATTTTCCAAGGTTATGTATTGTCCGTTTACTGCGTTTTCAATTATATAAGCTGCTATTTTGCTTTCCTGGCGCTGTAAGCCTATCTCGCGCCCCTTGTAGGCAATAAGGCCACCAAGATGAACTGTGAACCCGCCGCCCGCATCTAGCACTAGCTTTGGCAATTTTGTTACCGTACCGTTGTTCATATCCGCCAAGCCAATGCCCGCATCCTCTAGGTCGAACTTATGACACTGTTCCATAAACTTATTCGCGTCAATGCCGTATATAAGCACTACCCAGTCAAACTCACGATACGCGGGGTCGGCCTCATCCCATGCTTTACCCCACACGCCTAGCTGCTTATCTACCTCATTGCCGTGTAGTTGCTGCCGCCTAAATTCGTTTTCAATGCGCCTGCCATCAATAACGCCGATGCTTAGAAAATAGCGTAGCGCCGCATCCTCTTATGCAACCTGGCGCAGGTTCCTACTCGCAGT
The DNA here is from genome assembly GCA_016789455.1 of Candidatus Saccharibacteria bacterium. Lineage (NCBI taxonomy): Bacteria > Candidatus Saccharimonadota > Candidatus Saccharimonadota bacterium. The sequence continues at coordinate 242,286 of JAEUQU010000002.1, forward strand.
GCCTTTCTGGCTGTCATCCCATTCATACTGATAGCGGACTTCATCCATGCCGTAATAGCCATTGACCAGTATGTGCTTGAGCTTTCGCAACACCAAAGCGTAAACAGAAGCATCAATCTGATTTGCAGTTTTGTCCATGAACTGATTTTATCAATTTTTTGGCGCAGGCGTGTAAACCCGCAAAAACTCGCTATTTATCCCTATTTGAGTGTAACTATTTATTACTATGCGTAAGTGTTACAAGCACTGTTTTTCCGTTGTGTATATTAATGGCTGTATAAATATGTTCTAAATAATTTTTTGAGCGATAAAATTTTTAGCGGTAGATGCGAGGTTGTTGCGGCACCGTCTTATTATTTGCTATATATCGCTTGTAAAGCGCTGTCAGAATGGGGACGTACCCCGCCCGCTTGTAGTTTGCTATGATAGAACACATGACAACCTCTTATAGCGCAGCACCTAACGATAGTCGTTACATACCATTTACGCAGCAAAGCTACTGCTGCGTGCCTACCAGTATTCAAATGATAATGTACCGCAACGGCATCCCGCTCATCCCTGCGGAGGAGCTAGGGCATCATTTAGGCTTGACGGTGCCGCCAGAAGAAAAAGAACTTTTTTACGATGTCCGCACATTGGACACGCCGCCATCTACTGCGGGTTACGGTACGCAGATATTTCGGCAAGAATATGAGCCTAATAAAATCTTTGCAAAGCTAGGCATTCCGCTAACGTTCAGTCTCAAGCTGGCGGCAGAGTTTACCGATGAAGCAAGCCTCCTGAAAGAATTGCAGGAAATCGAAGCGGCCGATGAGGATGCGTTGCTATGTTTCAATCATGGTGTTATGCGCGGCGAGTACCAGCCCAATTCTGGCCATGTGACTGTATTTGATAGGGTTATAGATGGCAAAGTGCGACTGGTGGATGCCAGTTGGAAGCAACCTAAATGGCGGCTCGTTGAGCCTAGTCTACTACTGGATGCAATCAAGCAACATGGTAATAAGAATTCAGGCGGCGTATGGCGCTTCAAGCATGAAAAACATGAGTAAAATGACACTCAAAGATAAACTCAATCCTGCGCATACTGCGTTGATTGTGGTAGATATGCAGAATGATTTTTGCGCACCCACTGGCTTGATGGCGCGCATGGGCAAGAGCGTGTCAGGCATGGATAACGTTGTAGCTGGCATAAAGCGTCTTGCAGAACCCTGCGCAGGTAACGGAATTGAAACATACTATACGCAACAGGTTTATGACAGAACTAAGCTCAATGACCTTCAAAAAGAACAATATGACCTGGATGGCAAGATGGTCACTTGCGATATTAATGGGGAAGGCTGGCATTTCTATGGCTTTGACCCGCCAGCCGACAAGGTGTATCAAAAATATACCTACAACATTTTTTCTAATGACCGCCTAAAACGAGACTTGGAAACGGCTGGCATAAAAACACTTATCATTACAGGCGTGTCTACTCAAATTTGTGTTGAAACAGCTATAAGAAACGGGTTTGATTTAGGCTACAAAATCGTGGTGCCAGCAGATTTGGTTGCTACCACTTCTAGTGACCCTGACACGCAGAAACGAACCCTTACGCTAGTACAGAAAACTTACGGCACGGTCAGCAGCTCGCAGGAAGTTATTGATACTATTTCAAATGCTTGAGATGGAAGCCAAGCGCTTCCGCAAAGCCAGTGAACGCCTCGGCGCTACTGAACATGTAACTTTCTTGTAGGCCGTCGCTCGTTTCGAGCGTCATGCTGCCATATTTGAGTACGGGTATTTGGTAATTATTGCCTTGGAAACGCTTGTCACGGGAGCCGTCTTTATTAGCTTTCTTCCAGGTTTGGCCGATTACCTCGCCGTCGCTCGGTACTTTTTCTTCTTCGTGGTAGGAAGTGAAGGACAGGCTGCCTTTTACTTCTTTGAGGTCGAAAATACCGAAGCGTTGATTGTCTTTGAATAATATTAGGAAGGTCGGGTATATAAATACATCGGGGCCGTTAGCGTTCGGGATAAATATCGGCCGCACATCGCTTTTGATAATCTCGATGTCTTTTGGTGCGTAGGTGACTGCGGTTCGCTTTACGGCTGTGTCAGCAGTAGTACGGACTTTCACGCGGTCGATATTCTCGGCGTAGGTCAAATCCCATATCTTTTGGCTTTGAGCTAGTTCATCGTAAGTATCCAGACAGTTGAGCCAGCTTTTTTCTAGCTGCGATGCGTCGGCAAACTTTATGGTTACGAATGTTTCGGAAAGCCGTTTCTCAAGCCGCCGCACTACTTCCTGCTGGGCGGCGCGTTTTGCGGCAATGCCCTTATAAAAGAAGCCGAATATGAGCGGGTAGCTGCTATAATGAACAAATGAAAGCAAGCCAAGCTTAGACTTGGCGGCGCGTAGTTCTTTTAGTAGATTGGCGCGTTGGTTATAAATGTCAGTTATCTGGCTGCGCAGGTCGGCAAAATTCTTGCTCGTCACCGTAAGCGCTTTGCTAGAACTACGAATTATACCAATAGGATTTGCACTATTCATTGCTGCAATAATAACACCCTCCCGTCCCTAGTGTAATTCCTGGCTGCCACTACTTAGGCTCTGCGATACTAGATACTCTTGATACGGCACGGCTAATATCTGCCGCCAACGCTCCAGTTCGTCTCTGATTTCGTGAAAACATTTTTCTACCTGCTGCACCAAGAAAAATGCCCGGCTTGTCCGGGCGTTTTTCTTGGTCTGAGTCAAAGAGCCTCTAGCTCCTGGCCTCTTCAGATATTAATCGCCAGAAGACTCTAACAATTATTTTATTTTGTATTAAACTTCTCGTTTAGCTTTTTCCGCTGCTGTTCTTTGTACGAGCTTTCTCCACGAACGAACTCATCGGCGAAACCTGCTACATCAGAGCCGGTGATATCAATTACGCGCCTTCCGCTGGCGGCCGCTTCCTCTAGCATGTCAACCAGCGATATCAATGGTGTGACTGACAGCATGCCAGAAGCGTTCCAGAGATAATGCTTAATGTCAGCATAAGCCTTGGCGTACTCCGCAGGTAATGCTTTGGCGCGTTTTTCTGTTTCCCGGTATTCTTTTTTCTCGTTCAAGTCCCCGATGATTTTTTTGATGGTATTACTCATTGCCTTGGCTCCTTAATTCATTGATCTTTGATGACACAAAGTCCCATCGTTCCCAATATGTTGTTAATTCTTCCTGTCCGGCATTGGTGAGACTATAAAACTTTCGCGGAGGTCCCACTTCTGATGGCTTCTTCTCGATACTCACAAGTTCATTTTTTTCTAGTCGGACAAGAATGGTATAAACCGTTCCTTCAACGACATCTTCGAATCCAAGCCTCCTTAGTTGCTGGGTGATTTCGTATCCATATGTAGGCTTTCGGCTTATCACTTCCAGTACTGAGCCTTCGAGTACGCCTTTGAGCATTTCTGTAATATTATTCAATCTGCATCCTTTACTAGTATGTAATACTTACTACCACTATATAGTAACACAGAGTAGGCTAAGTTGTCAGCCATATTTTTTGATGCAGCAGAATAATGCAAGCCAGACATTTGTCACCAGGTGCTAAAATCATACATACGCAGCAACAGTAAAATGAGGAATATGCATATGGCAAAGTACGTTGATGGATTCGTCCTGGTGGTCCCCAAAGGCAAAGAAGCCGAATACGAAGCAATGGCCAAACAAGGCCGCGATTCCTGGATGAAGCACGGCGCACTGCAGTACTTCGAGTGCCGGGGCGATGATCTCAAGCAACAAGAGATGGGCGGCGTAAAATCACGCGCCTTCACGGAGATGGCCGGCGCATCGGCCGATGATAATGTCTGGTTTTCCTTCATCGTCTTCAATTCCAAGGAGCACCGTGACGAGGTGAACAAGAAAGTCATGGCAGAGATGGACGAAGCCTATGCGGAGCAAACCGATTTCGTCATGCCAAACGACATGACGAAGATGGCCTACGGCGGGTTTGAGGCAGTAGTCGAGGGGTAATCTTGTGCAGAAATATACGACCGTCGAAGAGTTCCTAAGCGACCTGGATGCCGGGAAACGCCAACAAGTCGAAGCGCTAAGAGACCTCATACTCAAGACCGAGCCGACGCTTGTAGAACACATCAAATGGAACGCGCCAAGCTATGTTTTGGACGGCGAGGATAGAATCACCTTCAATCTCATGAACAAGCAGGGAGTGGTGAAGCTCGTGTTGCACATGGGCGCGACCCGCAAGGAAGACAAGAAGGGCGCTCCGATTATGCAGGATGAGAGCGGACTCATTGCATGGAGTTCTGACATCAGGGGGATGATCACCTTCAATACCATGGACGACATTAATGCCCATTCGGCCCCGCTGCAAAAGATAATCAGTAACTGGCTGGCAATCCCGTCAGCAGAACAGTAGACAACTGCTAAAGCAATAGCTGCACATAAAGGAGTAAGCCCAATGCCCACCATCAACCCATACATCAACTTCAACGGCAACGCCAAAGAAGCCTTCACCTTTTACAAATCTGTCTTTGGCGGCGAGTTTACCAGTCTCGTACGCTTCAAAGACCTGCAGAACCCCGAGTTTCCCGTGCCTGAGAGCGACGCCGATAAGATCATGCGCATCGTCCTGCCGGTCGGCGGCAACACCCTCATCGCCAATGATGTCCCCGAGGTCCTGGGGCGTGTCAACGAGAACGAAAACAGGTCAAAGATAGCAGTCAGCGCGGAGAGCCGCGAAGAAGCCGAAAGGATATTCACCGGACTCTCGGCCGGCGGCACCGTCGAGATGCCACTGGATGAAAGTCCGTGGGGCACACAGTTTGCGATGTTCAGGGATAAGTATGGCATTGAGTGGACGGTAGAGTTTGACGCAGACGGAAAGCAGGCATGAACAAAGCCCTCGCCGCCCTCGAGCCCCTCATCGGCTGCAGCGACCCGCAAGATAAATGCCAAAGTGCGTTGTGTGAGCCACATCACACGCGGCCTCTGCTTTTTCTGATATGGTAGTTGCAGGTAATAGCACATAATTACTTTGCCGCCAGCACCCGGCACGGTAAAAGAAAGCAGACGCACCCACATGGCCAAAGAAGTCTATCCCGCAACCCTCACTATCGATTACCCCAAGAGGCTCGATCGTCTCACCAGCTTCTTCCGCATCATTACGGTTATTCCAATCGCCATTGTGCTTATGGTACTGATTGGCGCGTACGGCGACAGCCATGTCAACGAAGCCGGCCAGCGCGTCGCTGCAAATACGGGCGGTATTACCGTGGGACTGGCTGCAGCCACGGCATTGATGATCATTTTCCGGCAGCGGTATCCCCGCTGGTGGTTCGATTTCGCGCTGGAGCTCAACCGCTTCACGACGAGGGTCAGCGCCTATCTGCTTCTGTTGACGGATACATACCCATCCACCACCGACGAACAGTCCGTCCATATGGACCTGCGCTACCCGGATGCCGAGCGCGACCTCAACCGCTGGCTGCCGCTGGTGAAGTGGTTTTTGGCGATACCGCATTACTTCGTGCTGCTTGTGCTAAGCATCGCCGCCTTCCTGGCGGTCATCATTGCCTGGTTCGCCATACTGTTCACGGGGCACTATCCCAAGTCTCTGTTCGACTTCGTGGTCGGCGTGATGCGCTGGGATTGGCGGGTGACGGCGTATGCGTTTTTGCTGGCGACGGATGAGTATCCGCCGTTTAGTCTTAAGTAAATTAAGCCTGCTGCGCCAGTAACTTTTAGAATCAGCGTATATAAGCGTTGCAATTTGCGATTATCTATGCAATAATGCCAAATTATCATTAACACAACGAAAGGGCGCACCACAATGTTAGTAATCCCAACACGCATCACCGACCGATCCTCACGCCCTTTTGGTGTGTCTCTCGTCTGACCAGCCGCTTCTTGGCGCGGGCACGCTGGTCATCATAACTTCCAGCGTCAATGTATCTTCCATCAATTTCTGCAACATAAGGTTCTCTCATGAGTAAACATTCTACCGCGCCCTGGTATGCGTCGCCAGCCCTCAAAGCATTCTTGACGTTCATCCGGCCATGGCGCTTCAACATCTTCATCAACGCGATCCTGTTTGTGATTGCTAACGCCTTGCTGGCAGTCGTGCCGGTCGTCATCGGCATCCTGACTGACGTTTTGGCTGCGCAACCCATCGAGCAGGGGCGGGCCTGGCTGCTAGCCTGGGTGCTTGTCGCGCTTAGTACCGGCCACAACCTCTTTTGGCGCGGCAGTGAGCTGGTCTTCCGGGCCTGGGTGCTGCCTATCTCCTTCAAGTACGAATCATTCCTGTTTGCGCGTATCATCAACCGGCCGTATCCGTACTTCATCGATAAGTTCACGGGTAAGATATCGTCCAACCTGACCACTATCTCGCAGGAGTACCGCACGCTTCTGGACAACGTGTTGTTCAACTACATCTCGTCCGTCATCAACATCGTGGCCATGGTGCTGATTGCTACCAGCGTCAACTGGCAGACCGGGCTGATCGTGGTTACCACGCTTATTGCCATGTGTCTGGCCGGCCGGCCGCTGCTTGGCAAGGAGATGTTCTACCACAAGATTGAGACCGACCGCGAAGCCACCAAGAACGGCCACATCATCGATTCCATTGCCAACTTCGTCAGCGTCAAATCCTTCAACAAGGAGGGCAAGGAAACCAAAACGGTCGAGCGTCAGCAGGGCACGACGCTCGCCGTCGCCCAAAAGGGCTTCTTATGGTCTGTTTTCTTCTGGGGCAGTATGTCGGTGTTCGTGCGCGACCTGATGTGGCCGGCGATCATCCTGTTCAACCTGTGGATGTTCCTTGGTGGGCAGATCAGCCTCGGGCAGTTCACTACCATCATCTCGGCCGCAGTCGTCTTTACCACGACGATCTGGGAGGTGGTCTGGAACATCGCCAGCTTCGGCCGGCAATTCGCCAAGATAGACGAGGCGCACCGGTATCTGTTCGGTACAGAAAGCGTCATCAACGACGCGGGCGAGGCCAAAGCGCCGGTCACCCCAATGTTCAAACATGAACTGGCCATCAATGACTTGACCTTCGCCTATCCTGATAAGTCCGACACGGCCGTCCTGAGCGACGTCTCACTGACCATCAGAAAGGGCGAGAAAATCGGCGTCGTCGGCCGCTCTGGCAGTGGCAAGAGTACGCTAACCAAGCTGCTGCTCGACTACTACGAAGTGCCGCTCGGAACCTTTACTTTTGACGGCACGCCGGTAGCCAGCCGCGCCCTGGCCGACCACATCTCGTTCGTGCCGCAGGATACTGCCCTGTTCCACCGCTCAATCGCCGAGAACATCGCCTATGCCGCAGACGAGGACACGCCGCATGAGAAGGTGGTGGCCGCCGCCCGCAAGGCCGAAGCCGACGAATTCATCGTCAAGCTGCCGCAGCAGTACGACACGCTGGTGGGTGAGCGTGGCGTCAAGCTCTCTGGCGGGCAGCGCCAGCGCATCGCCATCGCCCGGGCCATGCTCAACGACGCACCGATATTGGTACTGGACGAAGCGACCAGCGCCCTGGACAGCGAAAGCGAACTTCTCGTCCAAAAAGCTCTTGAAAACCTCTGGCAGGACAAGACGGTCATCGCCATCGCGCACCGTCTCTCCACCCTCAAACACATGGACCGCATCATTGTCATGGACGGTGGGCGGATCATCGAGGATGGCACGCACCAGCAGCTGATTGCGCGCGGCGGCACGTATGCCAAGCTGTGGGCGCATCAGTCGGGTGGGTTTATCGAAGAATAAGGCGCGTGGTCAGGCTGCCGGGCCGAAGCGCTTGGCAGCCCTGGCCCGGGCCTTGGCCGCTTCTTCCTCACGGTTATGGGGCGTGGCCTGTGCCACCAGGCTTTCGAGCAGAGTGCGGGCAACGACCGACACCTCCTCAACAGCTTTATTGAACGCTGTTTCATTCGCTGCCGACGGATGATGGTAGCCCGACAGCTTGCGGACGAACTGGATGGACGCATCCCGTATCTCCTCGTCCGTGGCGGGCGGGTCGAAGTTGAAGAGGGTTTTGATGTTGCGGCACATGGGCGACTCCTTGTTTACACGCTATTAGTGTACGACAGTATCTGGCAGAAATTATGTGCGTGCGATTCGTTTCCGATATTCATCGGCCATCATGTATGACGTAGTGTCTTTGACGAGATCGACAAAGAGGACGCCGTTCAGGTGGTCCGTCTCATGCTGGACTACATGGGCGACGAATCCATCCACCACCTCCTCGTGCGGTACGGCATGCTCGTCAAGCCAGCGCAGCTTCAATTTTGTATACCGAGGCACCAGGCCGTAGAGCGTGTCATCGCCAGTGCCGCAGCTGATGCAACCTTCCCATGACTGCTTGCGCCGTCCATAGGTCTCTATAATTTCTGGGTTGATAATGACTGCATCAAACGGCTCACGGTCCGGGCGTGTCGGCGTCGGTTTGATGCCGATGACGCTAAGAGCGACGCTCCTTCCTACTTGCGGCGCAGCGATGCCCACGCCATAGCGTTCCTTGACGAGCGTGTAACGCATATCCCTGATAAGAGTTTGAATGGTGTGGGATCGGATTTCCGTTGGCGTCAGGCGGCGCGCTACTTTCCTGAGTACCGGGTTGCCGAGGCGTGCGGCGGGAAGAATCTTGGACATAGTTGTATAGTATCATTTCCTACTGTGCGTCTGTCTGTCGCAACAATCTGCTACACTATAAGCACCAGCATTAAAACCAAGACACCCCTCATGGCACAGCATCGGCATCATTCTCGGTATACGTGGCCCGTCGCGGCGGCCGTTGCAGTCGTGGCAAGCATCGGCCTGCTCCGGCTCGTCATCTCGATGGCAGCGACCATCGTTGCTTCTTCTGAGCCCGAGACGGCAGTCATTACTGGCGGCGCCAATAAAGTGGAAGGCGTTTTGGACGCCTCCGGCACCGCCATCCTCCAGTTCGGCACCCTGAGCGCCCCATCCGGCCCGACGCTGTATGTGGCCACCAATGGCGAAGACGGCAATGACGGCACAACCGAATCGACACCTAAGAAGACCATCGCCGCCGCACTTTCGGCCGCCAACCCCGGTGACACCATCCTGGTCGGTCCCGGCACCTATGACGGCAACTTCATTACTACCAAGGGCGGCACGGCCGAAGGCATCATTACCATCCGTTCGGCCACCCGGCATGGCGCCAAAATCAATGGCAACAATAGCACCAGCAGCCAGTCGGCCGTCGAGATCAATCACGAATACATACGCTTCCAGGATTTTGAAGTGACCGGCGAGATGGGCACGCGCCACGGTGTCTATGCCGCCGCCAACAACATCGAGATCGTCGGCAACCACATCCACACCATCTGCCGCTTCAAGACTGATGGTACGGGCTGGAAGGGTGGGGCGGGTATCCAATCAGGCCAGCCGCAACTATCGGGCGTATTGATTGATGGCAACATCATCCATGATATTGGTGCGCCCGGCAGTACGGAGCAGCTGGTCCATGGCATGTACATCGATGCCCATGTGACCGACACAGTGGTATCGAACAATATAATTTATAACGTCGAAGACTTCGGCTTGCACCCGTATGACGAAACCGAGGCCAGCGGCTGGGTCTTCGTCAATAATGTCATCTACAACACCGGCCGCGGTATCCTGCAGGCACCGGGTGGCGTCACCCGCAACAACATCGTCTTTGACACCCGCGGCGCCCGCTACGACATTCGCGGCGACGGCAACGTCGTCTCAAACAACATGGGCGGCGGCACCGGAGAGGGCGGCCAGGAGGGCGTGACGGATGCCGACCCGCTCTTCGTCGATGCTCAGAACCACGATTTCCGCCTCCAGCCAGGCAGTCCGGCCATCGGTGCCGGCACTATGACGGACGCGCCGCCCAAGGATGCCGGTGGCGTTACCCGGCCACAGGGCGGGGCAATCGACATGGGAGCGTACGAGCAGTAACCTGCCACTTTAGTGAGACGGATCACTGACACGAGCGCGCTATGGCTGCACAATAAGAGTGCAGCCATTGTCATCCGAAAGGAGTACGCCATGCACACGTTCATCGGTATCTTTCTCATCGCTCACGGGCTGATCCATGCCTCGTATCTCACGCCCAAGCCTGACGACCCTAACTATCCGTTTGATTATACGAAAGGGTGGTTCGCGCAGCTGGCGGGCGGTCTCGCCGGCCCGCTGGGGCTCGCTCTGACGCTGATTGTTGTGACGAGCTTTGTACTGGCTGGACTGGGCGTACTGAGCGTGCCTGGCCTGGGTGGCATGTGGAAGCTGGCCGCAACCGTCGGGGCCGTCGCCTCTACGGTACTGCTGGTGCTGTATTGGCATCCGTGGCTGGTGCTGGGGCTGGTTATCAATGCGGTGCTGCTTTACGGGCTGCATATTCTGCAGTGGAGCTGGCGCTAGTTACGAGGACGAAGCCTAGGTTGACAAATAGAATAATATTTGATATAATATAAGGGTAAGGCCCCTCTGATTTCTGCGAAAGCACAAGGAGTTCCCAATGCCCCGTCCCCGCCGCCGCTCGTCCCGTGGCCCCTGGTACGGCAACGGCTGGCCGTTCCCGCTCATCGGGCTGGCCGCAATCATGCTGGTGTTCCAGGTCCTCGCCCGCCTCGTCAGTGAAGACGGGGCGGTCCGGGCGGCCGAGGCCTTCGGCTACACCAACATCACGGTCACCGACCGCGACACCTTCTTCGTGGGGTTGCGCGGCTGCGGCAATGATGATCTGGTGAAGTTCGATGTCACCGGCACAGGCCCAGGGGGTGAACAGCGGGAGCTTGTCGTCTGCACAGGCATGCTCAAGGGGGCGACCGTACGGGTCGCGTGAGCCGACCCGTCCTGACCTCTCGCCCCCGCCCGTTCCGGAAGTTGAGTCCGCTCCTTCCGGGGCGGGCTCTTCTTTTGCTGGCTCCAAGCTGTTCCTGCGTCTGGTATGCTGAGAGTATGAATATTACACCCGCACCATTCGAGGTGATACTGGCCGAAGGCGGCAGGTCGAACTCGCTGGGCAGAGTTGACGAGGTCGTCGCGGTGGTCCTGCATGATGCTTCCCGCTTGGAAGAGCTGTACCAGTGCCTGTTTGCCAGCGATGCCTGGATGCGTATGCGGGCGGCCGATGCTCTGGAGAAAATTTGCCGGGTGCAGCCGGGCTGGCTTGAGCCGTACGTCGATAGGATACACGAAGATCTGGCGGCAAGCACGCAACCATCCATCCAGTGGCACATCGCCCAGATATACGGGCAGGTCGCACTGACGACCGAACAAAGAAAAGCGGCCATCAGCTGGCTGACGGCGCGGTTATCGACGACCGTGGTGGATTGGATTGTGGCGGCCAATGCCATGGATACTATGGCCACATTCGTGCGCGCAGGGTGGCTGCCGGCGGCAGATTTCATGGCGCTGGTGAGGGTGCAGCTGCGGCATCATTCAAAGTCGGTGGTTAAGCGCGCAGAGCGACATAGCAAAGAGATGGGGGGAGCGACTCATCCATCTGCACGCCCGGCACTTTAACGGTGCCGTTTTGCACCGGCGTTCCGCTAATGGTAAGATGAAGGTAATTATGGCGCGTACTCACCACAAGACAAACAAAGTGGCAGCCTTCACCATCGTCGAACTGTTAATCGTCATCGTGGTCATCGGTATCCTGGCGGTCATCGCTATCAGTTCGTATACGGGCGCCCAGCGGCGGGCCAAGGAGTCGCAACTTACTGCCGATCTGAAGAGTGCCATCAAGAAGGTGAAAGTGGCGTATTTTGAAAGTGGAGAATCGGCCTATCCGGCGGCGCTTTCCAATGTGAATATCGCCAGTGACAGCAACATCACCTATGCCTATACCGTTGACAACACGTCGTCTACCAAATCGTTCTGTCTCAGTGCTTCCTCTGGTGATATCTCGTTCTTTGCCGACCAGACACCGGCTGCCATCTCGGCCGGACAGTGCCCGAGCGGCAGCACCGCCCCTGTATTCAATAACGAGAATCCGCCCAGTGAGGATGGTCCCAAGGCGTTCGATAATAACGTCAATACCAAATGGCTGGCATTCTCGACGACCATGAGCACGACTTTTTCTTCAGCCGAGGTGACGGCGCCGGTCAGCTATAGCCTGACGTCCGCCAATGACTCCCCGGGACGCGATCCGCGCAGCTGGACGTTACAGGCTTCGAACGACCGCGTGAGCTGGACGACGTTGGATACCCGGACGAATGAAACGTTCAGCGGCCGCTACGAGACTAAGAATTATACCTTCAGCAACACCCGCCGTTACAAGCATTTTCGGCTGAATGTGACGCAGAACAACGGGGAGGCGATGTCACAGGTCGCTGAAATCAGAATCGCCGATACTACGGTGCTGACTAACTAACACATGGCGGGCCAATCCTTCATTCATGCTGATGAAGAACAGCTTCGGCTGGCTAGAAATTTGCTGGGGACAGTCCGTCATGCCGCCTACGCCACGGTCAACGAAGACGGCACGCCCCATAACTCGCCGCTGATGCTTATCTACGACGAGCGGCTGACTACGCTGTACGTCGGATCGTATAGCGAGTCCCGGCATTGCCGCAATTTTTTGCGCACTGGCACGGCTTTTGCCGTATTGTTTGATTCCTTCACCAAGGGGCAGGGCGGTGTCTATGTCACTGCCGGTAATGCCCGCGAGTGCAGCGGCACCGAACTGGAAGAGGCGCTGAGGGTACATAATGCCACGCGGGCACGGCGGGGCAGCGAGCCGATTGAGCTGGCCTATTACCTGACCCCGAAGCCTGCGCAGCGGATGTATGCCCTGGACATTACGAAGATTGAGATATATAGCATCGTGCGCGACGATGAAGGTTTCATTAAAAGTGAAGCACGGGTGCCAGTAGCGGCGCAACAATTGCTGGGAACATAGCGCATAAAAGGTCGAAACCCGCCCTCCCCGGAAGGGAGAGCAGGTCTCGACCTTCGGGGTCAGGCGGGTGCTGAGGGTTGCCGCACCGGCACGAGGCGCAGGCTGATGAATGGCTCCTGGTCGCCGGTTCCGATGTGGTAGACCGGGACGATCTCCAGTCCGAGGCCGCTCCAGATGGTGATGAGCTCAGGGATGGCCAGGTGGATGAAGTCGATGACGTCGCGGACCCGGACGTAGCTGAATTGGCCGATGTCGCGGATCATGCGGTAGAGTTCACCGTAGATCAGGTCGGCACCGCCGTGCTCGCCGACGGGCCAGGGGTGGTCGCTGTCGGGTGTCTCTCCGTAGCAGGCCAGTCGCCAGTCGATGAGCGCACGGACGCTGGCCAGGGCTGCCTTCAGCGACGCCTGGCGTGCAGGGCTGGTGTAGCCGTGGGTACCGGGCGGCTGTTCCCCGATGATGACGTGCGGCCGGTCGCTGTCGTCGGGATCTTCACCGAGTGCCAGCAGGTAGCCGTCGGAGGTGAGCTCGAAGTGCAGCTGTGGCAGCACCCTGGAGAAGACCAGGTCGATGAAGCGCAGCAGCTCGTCGTTGCTGATGTCCGGGGCGAAGCGCGCCCGGATGGTCTCGACGACTGATGGCCTGACCAGGAAGCCCCGGGTCAGGCTCCAACGGCCGTGGCCGTCGTTTCTCAGGGCGAGCGGGATCTCGATGGGGATGACCCGTTCCGCCACCGTGATGGCGGGCAGGGGGTACTCCGAAGGGTAGCGCCTCATTGGTACACGTCCTCTCTGTCGGGCTGTGTGTACTATAGTTTAATATAACATTTTGAATAATTATGCAACATGGCAGCGCCAGCGGTCACCGATGCTATCATTAAGACTATGCAACACTACATCTCTATCCGCGGCGCCCGCGAGAATAATCTCAAGGACGTCAACCTGCGTATCCCTAAGGGAAAAATAACGATTTTTACCGGTGTATCCGGATCGGGCAAGTCCTCCATCGTCTTTGATACGGTGGCAGCAGAAGCCCAGCGCCTGCTGAATGAGACGTTCAGCGCATTTGTGCGTACCTTCTTGCCCAAGGTGCAGCAGCCGGATGTCGATGCGATCGAGAACCTCAACATGGCCGTCATCGTCGACCAGAAACGGCTGGGCGGCGGTTCCAGCTCGACGGTTGGCACGGCCACTGACATCGCGCCGATCCTGCGTCTGCTCTTTGCCAAGCTGGGGCAGCCGAACCTGGGGCACGGCTATATGTTCTCGTTCAATAATCCGGCCGGCATGTGTCAGGAGTGCGACGGGTTGGGGCAGAAGATGGGTGTCAATCTGCAGACCTTGCTTGATTATGAAAAATCCTTGAACGAGGGTGCCATTCAGCTTCCCGACTACAAGGTGGGCAGCTGGGGCTGGAAGCTGGTGGTGAAATCGGGCCTGTACGACAACGACAAGAAACTGCGCGATTTCAGTGACGCCGAGATGCACGAGTTGCTGCACGCCGCGCCGCGCAAAGTGGATGTGGGCGGCATCAACATGAGCTTTGAAGGCCTGGAAGACATGTTCACGCGCAAATATATCAAGCGGGACATCAAGACGATGTCGGAGCGGTCGCAGAAGACACTGGCGCCATTCATTGCCAACGGACCATGTACCGCCTGCAAAGGTTCACGGCTCAGCCAGGCGGCGCTTGCCAGCAAAATCAACGGCTACAACCTGGCCGATCTGAATGCAATGCAGATCGATGAATTACTGGCGGCCATTACGGCGATGACACAGCCGGAGGCTAAGGCTATCGTCGCCATGCTGCGCGAACGGTTGCAGCACCTGATTGATATCGGCCTGGTGTACCTGAGCCTCGACCGCCAGACGGACACGCTTTCCGGTGGTGAATCGCAGCGCGTCAAGCTGGTGAAGTACCTTAACGGCACGCTGAGTGATGTCATGTATATCTTTGACGAACCGAGTGTGGGCCTGCACCCGCGTGATGTACACCGCCTGAACGACCTGCTGTGCCAGCTGCGGGACAAGGGCAATACGGTTATCGTGGTCGAGCATGATCCGGATGTCATCAAGGTGGCCGACCATGTGATAGATGTCGGGCCGGCCGCCGGTGCCGGTGGCGGCACTATTACCTTTGAAGGGACCTATGATGAGTTGTTGCAGGCGGATACGCTGACGGGCCGGTCGCTTGCCTTGGCCCTGCCGATGAAAACGGAAGTGCGCGCTGCGACGGGCGAACTGCCTATCGAGCATGTCACAGTCAACAATCTGCGGGATGTCAGCGTGACGGTACCGGCCGGTGTACTGACGGCGGTGACCGGCGTGGCCGGTTCGGGCAAGAGCTCGCTTATCAATACCGCCATGGTGGCACGATACCCTGAAGCCATCACGATAGACCAGCAGGGCGTGGCGGCCAACAGCCGCTCCAATTCCGCGACCTACATCGGCATCATGGATGCTATCCGCAAGGCGTTTGCGGCCGCGAACGGCGTTGATGCATCGTTATTCAGCTTCAATTCCAAAGGGGCCTGTGAGAACTGCCAGGGATCCGGCTATGTGGCCACGGACCTGGCCTTCCTTGATGAGGCGAAACTGCTGTGTGAGATATGCGAGGGAAAGCGGTATAAGGAGTCGGTACTGGCATATCGGCTGAAGGGCAGGAATGTCATCGAGGTGCTGGATATGACCATCGCCGAAGCGCTGGGCTTCTTCGGTGACAAGGAGGTGACGAAGAAACTTCAGGCCATGTGCGACGTGGGCCTGGGCTATCTGACGCTCGGCCAGCCGCTCAGTACGCTCTCCGGCGGCGAGTGCCAGCGGCTGAAACTGGCCAGCGAGCTGCACAAGCAGGGCAGCATCTATATTCTGGATGAGCCGACGACGGGCTTGCACATGTCTGACATCAAGCATCTGTTGGCAATTCTTGACCGGCTGGTGGACAGCGGTAATACGGTGGTCGTTATCGAGCACAACCTTGATGTCATCCGCCAGGCCGACTGGATCATCGATATGGGGCCGGAGGGTGGCAACCGGGGCGGGCGGGTTGTCTTTGAAGGGGCGCCGGCGGAGTTGCGGCGCAACAAGCAATCTTTGACGGCGCAGTATCTGGGCTGAACTACTCAACCCGGCGGGCAAACAACTCCTCTGTCTCGCGCATGAATATCTCGGCCGTCTTAGGCCCGACGCCATAGAGCTTTTGTAGCCGTTTGGAAAACTCATCCTCGGTCTCGCTACTGTCGAACATCAGCACCAGCGAACCCTCGTGCAGACTGATGAGCTGCTCCATGCAGGTCTGCAGACTGCGGGCGGTGACGTGGGAATAGCGGGTGTATTTCCCCTCGTTCAAAAGCTGGATAAGACTGCGGTTGGATGTCTGGGCGATGGCCCATGGCGTGTCCAGCCGGCGGCCGATGAACAGGCGCCAGGTGTTGGCGGCGACTGTCGATTGAATCGGCTTGCCCAGCAGATAGCAGAGGAGGAACCAGCGGAACATGTCGTCGTCGCCGGCGGTGATGTCCAGGCCGAACTGTTCGGCGGTGTGGATGGGCTTGGGCTTCTTGGCGGGCTTCGGTTTGTCTACGCTCATAGTTTCATAGTACAAGACAAACGGACGCTTGATTGCTCAAAAATCATAAAAACAATATAAATTTATTGATTTACAATAAATACCATGATACAGTACTGGCAAGGTAAACAAGGATCATTCATGAAAAAAGGTTCAACACTCATCCTGCGGGGCGTCGTCGTACTGCTGGGATTGATCATACTGGGACTGCTGGTGTTCGTGCTGCCGGCGGGGCTGATGACTGACCGGACAGGTTTCTATAAACCCATCTTACTGGGCCTGTACGTACCGGCCATACCGTTCTTCATCGCACTCTGGCAAACCATGAAGCTGCTCGGTCATATTGATACGAATACGGCATTCACGCGTGCGGCTGTCGGCTGTCTTGGTGCCATCAAGTACTGCGCCGTCGTCATCGCGACGCTGTTCCTTATCGGCCTGCCATATATCTACTACGCCGCTCAGCTAGATGATGCGCCGGGCGTCATGGCTATCGGTTGCATCATCATCTTCGCTTCGTTCGTAATCGCTACCTTTGCGGCCGTGCTGCAGGGACTGCTGCGCAGTGCTGTCGCTATCAAATCTGAGAATGACCTGACGGTATAGGCGGCATATGGCAATCATTATCAACATCGATGTCATGCTGGCTAAGCGTAAGATGAGCGTGACGGAACTGACCGAAAAGGTCGGCATCACCATGGCCAACCTGTCAATCCTGAAGAACGGCAAAGCCAAGGCAGTGCGGCTCTCGACGCTGGAGGCGATCTGTAAAGCGCTGGAGTGCCAGCCCGGCGATATACTCGAATACCGGCAAAACGGCTAGGGCGTACTCGCTGCGGACGCCCTGGCCATGTCTGCTTATCCTTTGCTGCCGAAGTCGATGTAGCGGGCCGAGGTGGGAGTGATGCGCACTACTATGAAGGCGCCGTCCTGCAAAGAGGTGACCGGCGGCATACTGGGGCCGCTACTGTGCTGCCTGGGTTTGACGATATGGGTGAATACCCAGTTCTTGGTTTCCTGGTCGCCCTCGATCTCGGCTTTGCCCTGAAGCTGCACGGTCTGCAGCTTGTCTTTGTCGAAGACGGTCAGGGCGACGCCGTGGTGTGCAAAGATATTGTGGACTTTCTGGGTGCCGGCCTTGGTGAGCATGTAAAGGCGGTGGTCCTGCCCTACCAGATAGTAGATGACCGCACCGTGCGGCTCGCCGTTCTTGCCGACGGTGGACAGGACGGCGGTCTCATGTGACCGAAGGAACTCGATGGCTTCGTTGCTGACGATAGGTGCTGGCATGGTGTGGTGGCTGGGGGTGTGCTGTGGCTGCATAAAGAATCCGTCCTTACTTTTTTCTAATCGTTTGGTCTCTATGACCTGCATGAAGTTGTTGACGCACTGCCGGTTGGCGTAGCGGATGCGGTAATCACCAAGTTTGGAGTGCAGGGTGATGGCCGAAAACCAGCCGGCGGTCGTCCGCTTGACGCCGGTGACGGCATCATAACCCATCTCGTCCATGCTGGTATAGAAGGGCTTGTGGTCTAAGAATATCACCCGGCGGTCGGTGGCGACCAGCCAACCCTCTGACAGACTGATAAGCCCGGCTCCTTCGCGGTAGCGGCCGTAGACTGCCGCCTCAATCTGCTCGTCCTCGGCCAGGATGGCCGGCAGATAGCGTCCGGCGAACTTATAGAGCCCAAAGCGGGTCGCGCCGGCCTTGGCGAGCTCCCTGGTAATCCTGGCGGTATGGGCCCGGCGGGCCGATACGCTGTTGGCTGTGGTCGTGGTGATCATACTTGCCTCCCTCGCTATTACCATAGCTTAGAAACGGCAGTACGACAGTGACCCTGGTCACTTTATGGTTACTTAATCATTTTTGCTCAGGGCTTGCTCGACGGCCTCAAGGCTTGGGATGGTGATGACACCCCGTCTGACGTGGAGCAGGCCGTCGGCTTTGAAGCGTTTTATCTGCCGGTTGACGGTCTCACGCGAGAGGCCGGCGCGCTCGCCGATGGAGCGCTCGTTGATATCGATGACGGTGCTGCCATCGGGGCCGGGACGGCCGAATCGCTGCGCAGCTACCAGGAGTTCGTACAGGAAGCGGTCGTCGGCGCCGCTGAGCATCAGGTGCTCGAGCTTGCCAAGCAGGCCTTCGGTGCCGCGGTAGACGCGGCAGAGCAGGTCGTATAACACATCAGGGTGCTGTCTGATGAAGCGGACGGCGTCGGCAGCGGGTACGTGGCTGATTTCGGCGTCGGAGTCGACTTCGACCATGAACCGGGCCGGCACCTCGTTGACGACATTGGCCATTGGAAAGAATGCGCCGGGTTTAAAGATATTCAGGGTGACCTCATCGCCCTTTTTCGAGATACTGTATTGCTTGACGGTGCCGCTATGCAGGTAAAAGATGGCCTCCACCGGATCGCCTGGAAATAACAGTACCTGGCCTTTGGTGTGCCGTTTGGGCGGGTAGGCGGAGAAATACTCGTGGATGGTGCGTTGGATATCGTCCATGGCAGTGTCTATGCATCTAGCCTAGCACGACGGCAGAATATGGGGAATATCTGGTCAGATGAGGCTGGTCCAGAAGTACCAGAAGTGCTGCAGTATCAACCCCAGGATGACACAGTACCACAGCACCAGTATGTCGACATGATGCTTCTGCACAAAGATGGAGAGGCCGGACAGCCGGGCGGGCAGACGGATGACCCCATGCCGGAGATTACGGAGGGTGATATGCAGGAAGGTGGGAATGGTGATCATCCAGACCAGGAAGCACCAGGGGCAGATGGCATTGATGACAAATACTCCTTGAAAGAACAGGTGGTGCATGAAGAAGACGCCGATCGTTGCCGCCACCTGCGCCCCCAGCCAGATAAGACGATTGACTTGGGCGCCGCCCGCCAATAGCGCGCCAAAGGCCAGAAGCATGCTGAAAGCGATGAGGCCGAAGATGGTATTGGGCACCCCGAGGAAGCTGGCCTGCTCGGTCTTCATGACAGAGACGCAGCTGAGGATGGGATTGATGTTGCAGGAGGGGCGGTAGGACGGGTCCTGGAGCAGCTGGATCTTATCGTAGGTCAGGGCGAACGAGGACAACAGGCCGATAATAGCGGCGGCGATCAGCAGGTAGGGCAGTGCGGCATCAAGCCTGAGGGGAACGGCGCGGGTAGCTGGCATATTGTTCCTAGGACCTGCTTCTCAGCGTGGCGGCGATAAGCAGCAGGCCGCCGCTCAGCGCGAAGGCGGCATAAGCGGCGATGCCGGCTATCTCTCCGGCTGTGCCGATACCATAGCCGCTGGTCAGTAGCAGGCCGCGCAGCGTCTCGCCCTGGAACAGTGTTTGTTTCTGCTGTTGCAGCTTTTTGTCGTCGGGGTTTTTCATGGCGGCGGCGCTGACTTCGGCGTATACTTTGCCGTCGGCTACTTTCTGCAGGTGCCGGCCGATGAAGCCGTTGGCGTAGGCCCTGGCCTCGGCGGGCGTATCGACGAGCTGGCCGGCATAGTGCTGTATGTCGCCGTATTCGGCCGGGTCGAACGCCGGGCTGCCCTTCTCGGGGAAGTATACCTTCTGGGCGGCCAGTTCTGTCTGCACCATATCACCGATGAAGCGGTGGCCCCAGAAGGCCAGCCCGCCGAGTACCAGCAGCGTGATGGCGGCTATGATTGATAGCTGCAGATATACTTCCCGCTTGATAGTGTCAGTCTTGGTTTTGGCCATGAGAATCCTTTCGTTCATTGCTGGCCATAGCATATCGCCGGCTGAGCGCGCCGACAGTGACTGAAGTCACTTACTGCGTCATGCAGTACAGAACAAAAGGCGATTAACGGACGTAGTAGGTGGTGCCGTAAACGGTGCGTGACCCGCTGCAGCCGACTTTGCGCTCCGTGTCGGCGATGGCTTTGTCGGCGCCATACGGCATCTTGCTGCAGATGGCAATCCAGATGTCGGCATCGGCGACACCGTCCTTTTCCATGCCAAGGCTGGCCTGGAAGCTGCGGACGCGGGTGTCGGTGCTGGCGTCGAACTTGGTGGTGTAGGGCGGCATGTTCTCAATCGGGCCGGTGAGCTGGACGAGCCAGTGCTGGAGCACTTTGGTACAGACTGAATCGTCGCCGTACTTGATGACGGCGTTGCGGCAGCCGGGTGTCGTGGCATAGCTCTGGGCCATCAGCAGCAGGCCGGCGACGCCGACGACGGCTGAGACGCCCACGGCGGACAGCACTTTCCACTGGTCTGATCGCACCAGGCTGGTTATCTTCTTGGATGGTGTTGCTTGTGCCATGTCGGGTTCCTTCTTATTGTTTTGCTTTTTACATGTAGCCGTCACCTTGCCTGATGCAGCCGTAGTAGGCGGCCCAGGCGGAATCGGTGGTGCGCGCAGGGCGCAGCAGGCTGCAGATCCTGGACCAGGTGTCCTCGCTGACGATACCGTCCGCAGGCAGCCCGTGATGCAGCTGGAAGCGCTTGACGGCGGCCACGGTCTCCTGATTGTAGCTGCCTCGGCCCTGGCGGTATTCGAGGCCCATGCGGAGCGGCCAATCCTGCAGGTTGGAGACGCAGGAGCCGGCAGAGTTGAACGCCAGGGTCTTGCCGCGGCAGCCGCTGGCAACCGGCTCCGGGCCAAGCCAGTAGAGGCTGCCGGCGCCGATGATAAGTCCGGCTGCCAGTACGAACCAGAACTGCCAGCGGGTGCGCGGGCGGGCGTTTGCCTGGCCGCTGGAACCGGCCGCAGGAGTGCGGGGGCGCTTGGGTGCTGGTTTTGCGGGGGTACTGTTTCTTTTTTGTGGCACGAACTGGCCTTTTGTTAGCTCAAGCATAATTATAGGGTGGAGGCGGACTGTGTCAAGCCGGGCGTCAGTCGGTACTGCGTGGTTCCGCGCCGGATGCGGCAGGATGATCGATGAGATAAACGGCCAGTTCTTCCAGCCGCCGGCGCTGGGCGGCGTTAGGGCGGGCGAATGGACGGAAGCGCTGCAGATGATGGAGCGCATCATCTGCCGTCAGCCCCTGGCTGATGAGGTAGGCTGCCGCCATCGACGGGCCGCGGCCCTCGCCCAGACGGCAATGTACATAGACGGCGCCGCCCTGCTCGGCATGTTGTCGGATAAAAGCGATGCCTTTGAGCAATGTCTGCAGTGTCGGGGCGGCATGGTCGGGCGTCGGCAGGTGCAGCAGCTGGATGGCGCTGGCCTTCTTAAGCGGCCGGGGCACCCGCTCGCGCATGCTGATGATGCCGGTGATGCCGCTGCTGGCAAAGGCGCCGATGGCTTTGCGGCTGTACTGTCCGCCCAGGTAGAGATGACGATCGATGCGGCTGAAACGGTCGAAAGGCGCACCGACCAGGAGCCGTCGGATATGATCGCCGTAGCGATGCACGGCAAGCCGGGCCTGGCTTCTGATGCGCTGCAGGCCGGCGGCACTGCCGATAGGAACCACAAGCCGGGCGGTGAAGGCATGGGCCTCGATGTGCAGCGGCAGTTGCAGCGTGCGGGCCTCGTCATCCACGTTGCTCGCCTTGGGTGAACGCAGCACGGTCACTGATTTGGCCGGCAGGATGGTAACCGCCTTCTTGAGATTCCTGCCTGAAAGCAGCCGCCAGGCATACCACTGCAGAAAGGTGAGTGGGTTCTTGCTGTGGGCGATGACCGCATGGACCAGGCCGGGCCGATACCGTGGCGAAACCGCCAGGCCCAGCACATCAAGATTGCCGGCGTTGACGATGGTGCAGGAATAGCCGTGCGCCGATATCGTCCGGCCATCCACCTCAAGCTCGTAGTGGTGTTTGCTGCTTGTAGGGGCACTCGCCAGTAAGCTTGCCATATAGGCCAGTCTACCGGTCAGGTGTTTGTGATGTTTGCTGGCATCGGTGACCGCGCGTGAAGACATGCCGAGATGCAGGTGCAGTACAAGCGGCTCTGACGAAGGCGAAAGCCGCGCGAGCGGGAAGGGGTATATGGCATAGTTGCGTGACGCGTAACTGCGCAGGCAGGCGTCTATGTCGGCCGGGATGCGCAAATGACGGGCCATGACGTTGGCAGTGCCGCCAGGTAGAATCAACACGGGCAGCTGCTGGTTGAGCGTGACTTTGATGACGGCAATGACAGTGCCGTCGCCGCCATAGACGGCTACCGCATCGTATTGCTCGGGTGTGGCGGCCTCGGCAATAGCGGCGGCTTCGGCCGGCGATGAGGCCAGCCTCAGTTCGTACGGCATGGCATGTCGCCGCACGATGTGCTCCAGGTCGGTGGGCGCCAAGCGGCCGCCGCCGGCTTTCGGATTGGCGATAATAAGCAAGGGGCGAGTGGGCATGTGGGGCATGGTGCCTTTATTTAAGGATGGCCGCCCCGCCACGTCTATAAGATAACTTACAGCGGCGTCAGCCCGCGCCGCCCAATGCGCCGCCCCTGTTACTGTGAGATTGCTCATAGCCGGCCGTCGGCGGGGCGCGTAAGCTTGAGTGGAGGAGTCTGGCATGGGTGCCAGGACGGTCTGAATCTAAAGAGCGAGGAGGACATATGAATAAGATGAAAGCAGACAACCAGGCTACGGGCGGCATGCGCGGCGATGACCAGACCATGGGCGGCCGTAGTATGCAGAGCGACGGACAGATGCAGGACATGAACGGCGGTATGCAGCAAGGCCAGTCCGGCATGCAGGACGACCGGTCACCTATGGCCAACGATCGCAGCGACGGTATGAGCGACAATGACCGGCCGCTGAGCCGCATGGATGAGGACGAGGAGGAAGACGACCAGGCCTAGCCCGTGCCCTTGTGAGCAAGCACCCCGGATTCGCACAGCGAACCGGGGTGTTTCTCATCAAAATTTAATCAGCCTATTGTACACTGAAGGGTAGCAATAAATTCCACAACCAAGGATAGACCAACAACGCAATGGTAAAACAGACACTGATCCAGGCCGTTTCCAAGCATGGCCTGGCACGCATGTGGCAGCGCATCCACCAGTCGTCGCGACTGCCGTTCGTGATGTTGACGGGGCTGATGGTCATCGCGGTCCTGGCGGCCTTTGTGGCTACGCGCGACAGCGGGCGGGTCGATGCGGCCGATGGTACGTACACGCTGGTAGGTGCCGGTGATATCGCCATGTCCGTCGAGGCTGCCGAAGCCACCGCCAAGGTCGTCGACAGGGTGCTGGCCGAAGATCCGCGCGCCGTTGTCTTCGCAGCCGGCGACAATGTCTATTGGACCGGCACTGATATCGAATATGCCAATATATATCATCCTACGTGGGGCCGCTTGCGGAACCGCACTATGCCCGTCCCCGGCAATCACGACTATGGCGTGGCGGATGCCGCCGGATATATGCGCTACTTCTGTCCCAACCCCTCCGACTGCGTCTTTCCGGCAAAGTCACCGCAGCGCTACTACAGCTATGATCTGGGCAACTGGCATATCGTCTCGCTGGATAGCGAACGTGACGTCAGCCAGAACTCCGCGCAACTGCGCTGGTTGCAGCAGGATCTGGCTGCCAACCAGAACAAATGCATCGCCGCCGTCTTCCACCAGCCGTATTTCAACTCCGGTACCGCGCATGGCGGCAATAAGGCTATGCGGCCGTTCTGGGATGTCCTCTACGCCGCCGGCGCCGATCTGGCGCTAGTGGGGCACGAGCACATTTACGAGCGGTTCGGCAAGCAGGATCCGGACGGAGAGGCCGATGCCCGCGGCATGCGCCAGTTTACCATCGGTACTGGCGGGGCTTCGCTGAACACCCTCGGCGCCGAGCTGCCTAATACTGAGGCACGCCAGGGCAATACCGAGGGCGTGGTGCGTTTTAAGCTGACGCGTGACGGGTACCAGTGGGACTTCCTGGCCGTCGAGGGCAAGTCATACCTCGATAGCGGCTCAGACACTTGCAACTATCTGCAGACCGATCAGGCGCCGACCGTCTCGCTGACCTCGCCGGCTGCCAATGCCCGCGTGGCGGGTGCCAAGGTCCAGTTACGGGCTGAGGCCAATGATGACAAGGGCATCGCCGGCGTCACCTTCCAGATCGATGGCAAGCAGGTCGGTGGTGAAGTCAGCCTGCCGCCGTATACCAGTACCTGGGATAGTCGCGAGGTGGCCGACGGACAGCATTCGCTGGTGGCGATCGTCCGCGACCAGACCGGCAAGTCCACGGCCTCCATACCGCTGTCTTTGACGGTTGACAATACCGAAGACCGGCAGACCGTGGTTGACAGGCGCGTGGCCACGCCCAGGGACGATGCCGTCGAGGGCAGCGGCGGCTCAGTGGTCACCGAGGGCGGTACGCTCGGCTTAATCAATCCATCGGTGCGCATGGCGGGCCTGCGTTTCAGTAATGTCAATGTGCCGCGGGGCGCGGTCATCAAGCGGGCGTACATCCAGTTTACCGCCGATGGCATCTCGGCGGATGAGGCACGGCTGATGCTGTACGGCCAGCAGGCGGATGACGCACAGCCGTTTGCCGCCGCATACCGTAATATGTCCATCCGTGCGCGGACGGCGGCGTCAGTGGCCTGGGCGCCGGCACCGTGGACTGCCGACGGCCAGTCGGGGGCGGCCCAGCAGACGCCGGATATCGCGCCGATCATCCAAGAGATCGTTGACCGCCCGGGCTGGCACGATGGTAATGCGCTGTCGATTCTGATTGCGGGCAACGGCGGCCGTCTGGCCAAGGCCTTTGATGGATCGTCTACACAGTCCCCCGTGCTGCATGTGGAGTTCGATAAAGATATCGCCGTACCGGATGCACCAGCCGATCTATGGGCCGTCGGCCTGTCCTCGTCTCAGGTGCAGCTGGATTGGCCGGCGGTCAGTGACGCCGGCGGCGTGGCCGGGTACCGCATTTACCGCGGCGACCGGCTCGTGGGCACCGCAAGCGGCACCAGTTTCATCGATGGCGATCTGTCTGCCAACAATAATTACACGTATTCCGTGGTGGCCTACGATTTTGCCGGCAATGCCTCGGACAGCTCGATCGTCGCTGCCGTCAAGACCGGCGCAGAGGCCTTGGCCCCCTCCGTCCTGACCTTTGATGCCGTCGCCGACGCTACGATCAAAGCGGCGGCACCCACCAGCAACTTCGGCTCCGAGCCGGGGCTCGCGGCCGATGGCAACCCGGCCGAGCACCAGCTGCTCAAGTTTACTATCAGTGGGCTGCAGGGCAAGGAGATCGTCAGTGCCAAACTCCGACTTTTCAATATCGATGCCTCTAACCGCGGTGGTGATATTTACCGCATGCCCAACAACAACTGGGCCGAGTACGGAGTAAACTGGCTTAACGCGCCTTTGCCGGATATCACGCCGTTCGCTTCCATCGGTACCGTGGCGGCCGGCCGCTGGCATGAGGTGAACGCCCTGCCGGTGATCAACGGGGATGGCGTCTATAGCTTCCGCATCAAGAACCCGTCGTTCGATGCGGTCGGCTATCAGAGCAAAGAGGGCAATCCGGCGCAGTCGGCACAGCTGGTCATCATAGTGCAGTAGGCCGGCGGGCGCGGCGGTTTACCGCCGGCGTGCCCGTACTGTATAATGTGCTCAACATGGCGCTGTGGCGGAGTGGTTACGCAGCGGTCTGCAAAACCGCGTACACGGGTTCGAATCCCGTCGGTGCCTCCATGTGTTATCAAAACTAAAAAGTCCGCGTTGCAACGCGGCTTTTTAAATACTAGTTGTAATAACTTGGGGAGACCCCGCGGCCGGGTGAGGGCCGCGGGGTTCCTTTCGGACGGGTGAGGGTCAGCGCCGGCAGCGGTTGCGCCGGGGGTCCTCATTGGACTTGCAGCGGCGCTGGGTGGTCGTGGCCGCCGCAGGCCGCCTGGGCTGACCCTGCTCGGCGGTGGTGCGCCGGGCCGGTGGCGTCGTGGTCGTGACGGCCTTGGGCGCCCTCTTGATGACCAGTGGTGCCACCACCGTCTTGGGCTGGCTGGGTTCCGCCTGGTCCTCCAGGAACTGCGGGGTGTGCCGTTCCATGAAGGCCGCGAAGGTGGTTGCCTCCGGGTAAACGATGCCGGTCACGCCGGGCATCATCGCCGGACGCAGGCCGCGGCTCGCGTTGGTGTACGCCAGGTCCACCAGGCGGGCCATGTACGGGTCCTGCAGCTCCACCGGCAGGCGCGCGATGGTCTCGTTGAGCTGCAGATCGCGCCACTTGGCGGTGGTGAAGAGGTGCTCGAGCGCCAGCGAGTCGATTTCTGACCGCTCCTCGCTCTCGTAGACGTGCTCCTCGCCGCAGAGCAGCGTGATCTCGTCACCCTCGCTGAAGCGGTTGTCCGCCTCGACGGGGCTGATGACGTACACGAAGTACTTGGTGTCGTCCTGGCCCTCGGGGATGAAGACCGGAGCGGTGCCGATCATGGCGGTGAGCGCCTCGGCGTCGCCCCTGCCGGGAGCGCCGGCCACCTCGTAGTCGAGGGACTGTTCACTGCACTGCCTGTCCAGTTCGTTCCTGTCGACGACAGGGGCCCCGGGCGCGGCAGCGCCACCGCAGGCAGTCAGGACCATCGTGACGGTCAGTACGGCCGCAACCACGATGGCCCGCCATACACGCAGGAATATCATCTGTCTCCTTGTTCTTGTCCGAAAGGTGTCAGACCCGCTTCTGAAGCCGGGTCCATCATTCCATTATAACACAAATAGTTAAAATAGTCAATTAATACAGAGGTAGGCGTGTAATGCCATACTTTGTTATTGTTCCGTTTCGTTCTACAATATGTGAGTGCCGGGGCAGTGCCCTTCACTACTCGTGGGCGAGTGGCGGAACTGGTATACGCGGCGGACTTAAAATCCGCTGGCCGAAAGGTCTTGAGGGTTCGAGTCCCTCCTCGCCCACCAAAATAAAATATCTCCCGCAGGGGGATGTTTTATTTTGGAGACTGGGAGGGGAGGGACTCGAACCCGATAGGGCAGAACGTCCAGTGGACGTTCTGTGAGCAATCATCAATGCGCATCATAACTCTCCATCTCAATCTCCCGCCTCCCCCCGAACACCCGCGGCCGCAACAGAGTAAGCCGGATGAAGATGACGTGCAGATGAATGCTCAGTGCACAGACCAGCAGGCCGAGCAGGCCATAGAGCCAGCCTTCAGTATCGAGGCTGTCGTTGTAGACGCCGCGGGTGGCGATCAGGCTGAAGGGGATGATAATGCTCATCCAGGTAATCCAGTAGCCAATCCAGCCACCGAGGGCCAGGCTGCGGATGAGCCAGCGGGTGCCCAGCTCGACTTCGACGAGCTTGCGGCTCTGGCCACTAGCATAATGTATCTCTTCCCAGGTCTCATGGACGCTGTCGACGCTGCGGGTGACGCTTTCCAGCGAAAGGTAGACCAGGGCACCGCAGATGATAGCCACCAGCAGCACGATGATGTTGTAGCTGAAGGGCTTGTCAAAAAGTTCAAGCATCAGGGGTATTAGATCGCCATGGGACTGCTGTAGGCCCGTCACCAACCCGTGGGTGCCAAACAGATATTCGCTGGCAAAATTTGACCGGAAGGCGTAGAGCCAGTTGCCGATGCCAAGGATAAGACCTGATATAAGGAGTGCCCACACCGCGCTGAACAAAGACGGCTTTAGGAGCAGTTTGAATAGACGAAACTGTTGCATATGGTTACTATAATAAGGTAATTCAGGACGCACGCCAATAAGAAGCTAAAGCTTATAAGGCAGCGCCAGCGTGAGGGGCGGGGTAAACATAAGCGAGGGGCTAAAAATGATTGACTTTTGAGGGCCGGTACAGCATATTTAGGTGTAATAGAAACATAAGCGTTACTATGTGTGAGAAAATTCAATGAAATCACAAGCGACAGCACGAATATCAAACATAAAAAAGTCCGGACTGCTCGCGGCGGCATTTATGCTGGCCAGCGCGCTGGTAGCGAGCTTCCCGACCAAGCAGGCGAACGCCGCAGCTTGTCCTGCACCTTCGGAAACGCTGGGATCGGCAACGACCACAGTCGACATTCCTTCGGAAGGTGAATACACGGTCTGGAGCCGCATCAAGGCGCCGGATACCACCAACGACTCCTACAACCTGGAAGTCAATGGTGAATGTTACACCGTCGGTGACGGCGGCGTAGCAGCTAACAGCTGGGAATGGGTCGAATACAAGGACGGTGCGGACGCCAACAAGATCCGCCTGCAGCTGCCTGCCGGCTCTGTAAACCTGAAGTTCATCGGCAAGGAAAGCGGCGTCGCCCTCGACAAGGTCATGTTTGTGCAGGATGACACCTGTGTACCGAGCAACCTGGGCGAGAACTGTGCCAGCACCTCCGACAACGCAGGCCCGGCCATCAACCTGACCAGCCCGACGGCTAACGCGACAGTGACCGGCACGGTCAATATCGCAGCGACCGCAGGTGACAACCCTGGCGGCTCGAGCATCGCGAAGGTTGAGTTCTACGTCGATGACGAGATGATCTCGTCCGACACCGAAGAGCCATACAGTGCCAGCTGGGACAGCACCACGGTTGCCAACGGCAGTGTCGTTATCTCGGCAAAAGCCTATGACGCAGCCGGCAATACCGCTGATTCCTCCTACCAGGTCACCGTTCAGAACGACGGCAATGACACGGGTGGCGGCGATGACGACGACGGCGGCAACGACCCAGGTACCGACCCAGGCGACGACGATGGTGGTAACGACCCCGGCAACGACAACGGCGGCAATGACCCCGGTGACGATGACGGCGGCAACGATCCAGGCAACGACAATGGTGGTAACGACCCCGGCGATGATGACGGTGGTAACGACCCAGGCGATGACGACGGCGGCAACGACCCCGGCGACATCCAGAACCCGACCACTCCTGGTAACGTCACTGCAGCTGCCGCTGGCAGCAACAAGGTCAACCTGAGCTGGGGCGCCAGCAACGACAACGTCGGCGTGACTGGCTACAAGGTAGTCCGCGACGGTATCGAAGTTGCCTCAGTCGGCTCGAACACCAGCTACGCTGACAACACTGTCCAGCCAAGCACCACTTACAGCTACCAAGTCATGGCTGTCGATGGCGCAGGTAACGCTTCTCCGCTCTCGACTGCAGTCTCAGTCACTACTCCGGCTCCGGCCGCTCCAGACACGCAGGCTCCTTCCACTCCGGCAGACCTCAAGGGCACTGCAGCCAGCTCCAAGCAGATCAACCTCAGCTGGCGCGCCAGCACTGACAACACCGGTGTCAACGGCTACGAAGTCTACCGCGTGACCGGTAACAAGACCGGCGCCGGCGAGAAAGTCGCTACCGTCAACACCACCAGCTTCGGCGACAGCGGCCTGAACCCATCGACCGCCTACACCTACTACGTCGTCGCCAAGGACACGGCTGGTAACCGCAGCCCAGAATCCAGCCGCGTCACCGTGACCACTCTGGCAGTCAACGCCGTCACCGGCCTGCCATCAACCGGCCCTGGTGACGACTCACTCGGCCTGACCGGCCCTGGCGGCATAAAGGGTAGCATCAATCTGAAAGTAACCGGTGGCCGCGTGGTCGTCTGGATCAACGGTACCAAGCGTATCTTCAGCCTCGACAGCCAGGGTAACTACAATGTTGCCGGCCTGCCCCGCGGTGTCTACTCCGTCAAGTACACCCTTCGTAACTACCGTGTCAGCTTCCTGTGGCTCAAGGTGGATGACGGCGTGAAGTCACAGAACGTCAGCCTTAAGCAGTAACAGCGAAAAGCAACGGATTAATAGGGAAAAAGGAAGACATACATGGAAGTTGAACAACCAGTAAACCCACAGGCAAAGAAAGCGACTCCCAAGTGGCTTCTGCCGGTCGCCATCCTGGTGGCGGTGGTGATAGCGGTCATCGCTATCGTCGCCATCGTCCGCCAGGCGCAGAACAACGTGGCCAACGAAGCCATCCCTGCCTCGGTCGTCGTGACTGGCAGCGGCTTCACCCCGGCGGTCGTCAAGGTGAAGGCTGGGGACAGCGTCACCTGGGTCAATAAAGACTCGACGCCGCACCAGATTGTCAGCCTCGAGCCGAACAACACCTCCGTCGCAGCTTTTGACAGCCGCGAGACACTGGGTCAAGGCGACTCCTACACCTACACCTTCGAAAAAGCCGGCACCTTCACCTACGGTGACAAGGTAGAGCCGACACTGTACAAGGGCACGGTCATCGTCGAGTAATCGGCACGGATCTAAAAAGAGCGCTGTAGCCGGCGCTCTTTTTTGTGCAATGGAGAGGCGCCGCATTACGCCCTCAGCAAACTTTCATCTGATGGTATAATAATGAGTATAAACAGATAGGAGATCTGAAAAATGGAAGTCGCACTTATTATTGTCGGAATTCTGGTCATTATCGGTATCGTACTGTGGGTCATCTATAACAGCCTGGT
This sequence comes from Candidatus Saccharibacteria bacterium, assembly GCA_016789455.1. Taxonomy (NCBI): domain Bacteria; phylum Candidatus Saccharimonadota; species Candidatus Saccharimonadota bacterium. Next base: position 273,052 of record JAEUQU010000002.1, read on the forward strand.
CACCGCCAAAATCAGGACTGACGAGGCTTGGAGTGATATTACCGTCCAGCTGAAGCGCCGGGCAGACCTTATTCCGAACCTGGTTGAATCAGTCAGGGGCTACGCCGCGCATGAGAAGTCGGTCTTTGAGAATGTCACCGAGGCCCGTAGCGCCATGCTGAGCAGCAACGGTGTTGCGGAAACGGCTAAGGCCGAAGGCGCGCTCGAAGGCGCCCTGAAGAGCCTGTTTGCCGTCGCAGAGGCATACCCTGACCTTAAGGCCAACCAAAACTTTTTGCAGCTCCAGGATGAGCTGGTCGACACCGAGGACAAGATCCAGGCCGCACGCCGCTTCTATAACGGTGCCGCCCGTGATCTGAACATCAAGATCAAGGTGTTCCCGAACAACGTCTTTGCGGGCATGCTTGGCTTTAAGGAGCGCGAGTTCTTTGAAGTGGAAGACATGGCTTCGATTGAGAAGCCGGTCGCAGTCAAATTCTAACCAGTAGATAATCCCGAGGGAGAGGACAGACAGTGTATAGCGCAATCGCAGCCAATAAACGCCGGACATGGTTAATCATGTTCCTATTCCTGCTGATCATCGCCGCGCTCGGTTGGGTGGCAGGGCTGTTCCTGAAGGGCGGCGGGTTGTTCTATACCTACATCGCCGTCGGTATCGCCATCATCTATGCCCTGATACAGTATTTTGCCGCTGCCAAAATCGCTTTGGCTGTCAACGGCGCCCGGAGGATTGAAAAGAAAGACAACCCACGCCTGTACCGGACGGTGGAGAACCTGGCGATTGCCTCCGGTATGCCGATGCCGGAGGTGTATATCATGGACGACCCGGCGCTCAACGCCTTTGCGACCGGCCGGGATCCCAAGCACGCCGCCGTCTGTGCGACGACCGGCCTGTTGGAAGCGATGGATGATACCGAGCTGGAGGCGGTTTTTGCTCACGAGATGGGGCATGTCCAGAACTATGACATCCGGGTGATGATGATCGTCTTCGGGCTGGTCAGCGCCATCGGCCTGCTGGCCGATCTCATTACTAACATGCTGTGGTTCGGAGGGGGTGACAACGATGAGGAATCGGGTCCGAACATCATTACCATCGTCATAGGTGTGGCCGTGTTAATCCTGGCGCCGTTGGCTGCGGCCATGGTGCAGCTGGCCGTCTCGCGGCGGCGGGAATACCTGGCTGACAGCACCGGTGCTTTGACGACGCGCTATCCGGAAGGTCTGGCCAGGGCGCTGGAAAAAATTGCTGCCAGCGGCGCCGTCACGCAGCGGCAAAACTCCTCGACGGCACATCTGTTCTTTGCCAACCCGCTCAAATCTGGCAGTTTCAAAAATCTGTTCAGCACGCATCCGCCTATCGAGGACCGGATCGCACGGCTGCGTAACATGGGATTGTAGCCGGAAAGCTCCTACACTGATGGCAAACAAGAAGTCGACGGTCCGGCCTGCCAAAAGCGCCAGGCAGGCGCTATCCAAGGTTGCGGCAAAGGCTGGTGCGCGGTTCAAGGCGCACCGTCAGCTGAGTCCGCACCGCAGTTTTCGCCTGACACGGCATACCGAGGTACCGCACTACAAGCCGATACCAAGTTGGTGGCGGCTTGCTGGCCGCACGGTGCGGCTGCTGTGGAGGATGCGTCAGATCGTCGGTGCGTTGCTGTTGATATACATCGTTATCAACTGGGTGCTGATAGGCCTGACGACGGTCAAGAACTTCGAGTCGTTCAAACAATTGGCAGACTCGTTGATCATCGATTTTTTCGGTGGCCTCCAGGAGCTGTTCCTGCTGGCCGGTACCGCCGTGACCAGCGTCAACGACCAGACGGTGGCGACGCAGGTCATGGTCGGTATCATCGGCCTGTTGTTCTGGCTGGGCTATATCTGGCTGGCACGGCATGCTATCGCTGATAAGCGCACGACTCTGCGCGAGACCTTGTATCTCTCTGGAACGTCGCTGGTACCTACTGCACTGGTCTTTCTGCTTGGGGCCATGCAGACGCTGCCCGGCCTGATGGGCGTTACCGCGTTGGCGGCCGTGATGCAGGGCGGCTGGGAAGACGGCACGATGGCCATGGCGTCGATGTTTGTGGTGTTGGCGGCGCTGCTGATTCTGCTCAGCGTGTATTTTCTGGTCAGCACTTTCGTGGCACTGCAGATCGTGGCGTTGCCGGGCATGTATCCGTGGCGGGCTTTGCAAGATGCCAGGGTCATCATAGCCGGGCGTCGTTTCAGTGTCATGCGCAAAGTGCTGATATTGCCCGTGCTGGCGCTGTTCTGGTGGCTGGTGACGATAGTGCCAGCCCTGCTGCTCGATAACATCATCTGTGCCGATGTGGATGGCGGCAGTTGTTGGTCGACGCCGCTGTTCCTGCCGACGCTGAACTTTTTGGTGTCGGCACTGCTGATCGCCTTTGTCAGCGTCTACGCCTATCTTCTCTATCGATCATTATTGGAGACACGTGATACATGACACATTCCCTTACCAAAGACGAGGCGGCAGAGCGCGTCCTGAAGCTGCGTGAGCTGATCAACCAGTATCGTTATCACTACCATGTGCTCGATGAGAGCATCATGAGCGAGGCGGCTGCCGACAGCCTGAAGCACGAGCTAAGCAGTCTGGAAGAGCAATATCCCGAGCTGGTGACGCCCGATAGCCCGACACAACGGGTCGCCGGTGCGCCCCTGGCCGGCTTCACCAAAGTCCAGCACCGTACCCGGATGATCAGCCTTAATGATGTCTTCAACCGCGAAGAGGTCGAAGCCTGGGATGCCCGCGTCAGAAAGCTGTTGCCGGGTGAAACATTGGAATATTTCGTTGACATCAAGATGGACGGGCTGGCGTGCTCCTTGACTTACCTGGATGGCGAGCTGCAAGTGGCGGCTACGCGGGGCGACGGCTTCACAGGGGAGGATGTCACCAGTAATATCCGTACTATCGATTCGGTGCCACTGCGGCTGCGGGGCGATGGGCCATTTACTAAGGGGCGCACCGAAATCCGGGGCGAGATCGTCATGTATAAAGAGGATTTCACGCGCTTGAATGCCGAGCTGAAAGCGGCGGGTGCCAAGACATATGCCAATCCGCGCAACCTGGCTGCCGGCACTATCCGCCAGCTTGACCCTCAAGTAGTGGCCCGGCGCAGACTGCACTTTAAAGCCTACGACCTGCTGCGTGATGATCCGACAGAAGTGCCGACGAACAGCATGGCATACGAGTCTATCCGGGAGCTGGGCCTGGCGGCCGGAAAGCACGCCAGGGTACTTGCCACGATTGATGAGATTCTGGAGTTTGCCGGGCATTGGCAGACGCGCCGTCTGGACCTGCCGTACAACACTGACGGCCTGGTGGTGAAGCTTAATGACCGGCGGCTGTTTGACCGGCTCGGTATCGTCGGCAAGGCGCCGCGCGGTGCCATCGCCTACAAATACCCGGCAGAGCAGGCCACGAGCCGCATCAAGGATATCTTCGTCAACGTCGGCCGCACGGGCGCGGTAACGCCGGTCGCCATGCTTGAGCCAGTGGTCATCGCAGGGAGTACGGTACAGATGGCGACGCTTCATAATGAATCGGAGGTGGCACGCAAGGATATCCGGATCGGTGATACGGTCATCGTACAGAAGGCGGGTGATATCATTCCAGAAATCGTTGAGCCGCTCGTATCGCTGCGCATCGGTGAGGAACAGGTCTTTAAGATGCCCGCGCAGTGCCCGGAGTGCGGCACGCAGCTGGTCCGGCCGGAGGGTGAAGTGGTATGGCGCTGTCCGAACACACGCTGTCCGGCGCGCGTCATGACGCACATCCAGCATTTTGCCAGCCGTGGTGCCATGGACATTGAGGGTTTGGGCGAGAAGAATGTCGTGGCCCTGCTTGAATCCGGCCTGGTCGAGGATGCGGCCGACCTGTTTGCCCTGACGGTGCCGCAGGTGCTGCAACTTGACCGTTTCGCGGAAGTCAGCGCCACCAATCTTGTGTCGGCTATCCAGGCACGCAAGCAGCCGCCGTTGCAGCGGTTTGTCTTTGCGCTGGGCATCCGCCACGTCGGTATACAGACCGCGATTGATATGGCGCAGAATTTTGGCTCGCTGGGGCGGTTGCGGTCGGCTACGGTCGATGAGCTGCTGGCGGTGGAGGGTATCGGCGCAGTCGTGGCCGAAAGTATCGTCGCATGGTTCGCCGATGCCGAAAACCTGGCGCTGCTCCAAAAATTTGAGACGTACGGCGTCCAGCCGGCTTCGGTCGATATTCCAAAGGACGGGCCCTTGACGGGTAAAAGCTTTGTAATCACTGGCTCGCTGGGATCGATGGGCCGGGATGAGGCCGCCGAGAAAATCCGCAGCCTGGGTGGTACTTTTCAGAGTTCCGTAGGCAAGGGTACGACCTATCTTGTGGCAGGCGGCAAAGTCGGTGCCAGCAAACTTCAGAAGGCAGAAAAGTTTGGTACGCTGGTCATTGATGAGGCGGCGCTTTTGGCGATGCTGGACTAGGTGCGCACCGTATCTACGCCAGGCACATATATCCGGTCGGTTGCTTGCATTTCCAGCTCTGCTGTGTAATCATAAGCATGTTAGCTCGTGCGCTCAGAACCGCATAAGATGCCGGTTCATAGGCTCTTCAATGTCTGGCGCTTAAAAAATAAACAATTAGCAAAAACATACTGAAGAGCCGGGTGGGCGCGCACGAGCTGCCAGATTTTCACCTAGCTCGCAATTGAAAGCAAAAAGGTAAGAATGCCGCCACGATTCACGCAAGACGGTCCGCCAGCTCCAGAGCCGACGCCGCCGCTTGCGCCCCAATCTGTCCCGCCAGCCACCCCCTGGCCATCGGCGGCTGCCCAGCCGCCAGCTTCGCCGTCACTGCCGTCATCGCCGCCGCCCACGCCTGCCATCATTCCTGTCCCCGTACCCAACCCTGTTAAGAATCCCGTCAAACCCCGACGCAAGGTAGTGCCACTTGCTCCTCCGGTCTTCGGTCAGCCCGCGCCGCCATTGGCCGAGTCTGGCGCTTCGCCGCTCCCGCCGATCGGGGTTCCGTCTGTGGCGCCCGGCACTGGCACAAAGCCGAAGACGACCGCTGTGCCAGCCATGCCGACACTGCCGGGGGCGCCACCTGTCTTTGGGGCACCCGCCAACTACGCACGCGTTGCCCAGGCATCCAGGGCCGTTCAAGCGGCCCAGCAAGGCACCGTCTTGCCAGCGCCTTCGATGACGCTTCCGCCGCCCCAGCGTGTGCTGCGTCCGCGTGCCCGGCCGGCCGCGCCCGCCCGCAAACCGTCACCGCTCGGAATATTCAAAAATAAGAAAGTAGTAGTCTTTGGAGGCGGCGCCCTCTCGGCCCTACTGCTCGTCGGTTTCTTCTTGTGGTATGGACCTGCCAGCGCGCCGCAGGCCGTCTTTTCGGCTGCCATCAACAACACCATGGACGTCAAGACGTACCGCCAGACCTTCACGCTCGACCGCAAGATCGGCAACTCACGGATCGCTGCCACCTATGTCGTCGACGTCAATGCGACCAATGTGGAACATCCGGTTGCCAAGGGAACCATGGAGGTGAACCAGGTGGCCGACGACGTCATCTCTGTCCGCAAGGGCGAGTTCGTGCTGGACGGCAACAAGGCGCAGTACATCAAGCTGACTGATTTCAGTGACGAGAATATCAGCGGCACCAACAAAGGTATCGACAAGGACAATCTGACACTGCTGGAACAGGTGAAGGACAAATGGCTGATTACCGATGAAGCATCCAGCGATCTGCCGCTCTCGACGCTGATCATGCTCAACCCGATGCAGCTGGCCAATCTCAACAGTGTCAATGGTTTGTTGCTGTATGGCAACATCGATGACGCCAAGCAACGCCAGCTCAACGACTTCAACCGGGCTAATAATGTGTACCGCATGGTTACCAGCCGGACCATGAGTTTTCAAGGCTATGAGACGTACCGCTATGATGTCAACCTTCAGCGCGTCAAGTTGCAAGAATACAATCAGCTATTCAATAAACAGCTTATTAGCAGCACCTTGTTGAGCTCATTGGATGCATTTACCTTGTTCGTCGATACGGGCTCACGGTTGCCGATGCGTATTGAGGCGCAGCAGGATGGGGGAGATTTAAGGCTGGTTATTGACTACATGAACTACAATAAGGAGATTGATATTGAGGCGCCGGCAGATGCGGTGCCCCTGGAGGAAGCCGTTCCCGGCCTTGATGGTGATGATTCTGGTGGTAGTCTCGATATTGAAGGTGCCCAGTAATACTTGACGCACTACGCCGGAATTTTTGTTATGACTTTCCAAATAGCCTCCGCATAGTCGATGGGGGAGGTACGCTTCGCTAGCAAGCTTGTGGTAGGTGCGTTTACATTTTGGAAATTCATAACAAAAATTCCGGCTGTGCTATGTAAGGTGACGGGGGATGCAATGTCGAGACCCGTGCGCGGGACATCTCCACAAGCCGCTCCCCCCTCCAAGGGCTGTACGTTGCTGACGCTTTTTTGCTTTCTTTTCCAAAATGTAAACGCGCCCACCACCAATTTGCTAGCGAAGCGTACCTCCCCAGCTGACCACAAGGAGGCTTTTTGGAAAGGAAAGCAAAAAAGCGTCCCGCACCATCCCACCCCTTGAGGTACCGCCCCGCTTGTGCTATGATGTCCCAAGTCGCAGCAGTATGGGGATATAGCTCAGTTGGCTAGAGCGCTTGCATGGCATGCAAGAGGTCCGCGGTTCGAGTCCGCGTATCTCCACCATGATGACTACTACGTAAAAAGATCCGTCTTCCGAGCGGATCTTTTTATTATGACGAGGGATACGTGACGGTGGGCTTTTCAGGGTCCGCGAATAATCAGCCCATCGTGCCAGACATCATGCTCGCCAGGAATCGTCGGGTCGGTGTAGGCACCGAGCTTGAAATAATTCTCCTCATCGATCATGGTGGGACGGTTGTACTTCTCGATGGTTTTGACGCCATCGACCCAGGCTTCGACAAAGCCGATGCTCTCATCTTTGGAAAACTTGACGTGTAGCACGTAATCGCGCCATACGCCTGGCTTGACGGTATCAAGGACCGCATGGTGCGAGCGGTCAACGCCGTCGCCAGCAAGGTGGATGACGCCATCGGGGTAGATATCGATATCAAGCGGCGGTGAGCCGTCCAGCCCTTTGTGGTGCCACTGCATAAAGATGAACCAAGGGTAGGGGCGGCTGGTCTCATACGGAATGGTAAGGCTTTCGCCAATCAGTGTCGACCATTGGTACCAGCGTTCGTCGCCCTCGTGCACCGCTCCTTCAATGTGATTGACCGCTTCCGCACGGCGGGCCGGCTCGCTGTAGCAATCGGCTTCTCCGGAGACGTGGAAGTGGCCCGAAGCGATGCTGTCCGCCGAGCGCACGATGGTGCGGTCAACCGAGACGACGTTGCCCTGGTCGGGGCAGTCCTGAATATCGTCGGCGTACTGCGAGGTGTCGCCAGTATTGAAATCGCCGACGAAAAGGACTGGTTTTGTAAACAGCTCTGCCGGACCCTTGAAGTCGCCGGCCGGAAGCGGTGCGTCATTGGCGCCAAACCCGACGGCTTTGCTGCCAGAGGCATCCAAAAGGCCTTCCAGCAGGTTCGCGCCTGGTGTCAGTGAAGCAAGTTCGGCTTCGTGTTGGGCGGCCATCCCCGCCGCCTTGGATATCAGATGGTAGCCCAGGCCGCCAAGACCCAGCAGAATGATTGACGTGGCGATGAAGGCCAGTGCGGCCGTTGGGGAGGTAAGTGACTGCCGCAGCCGGACGACGGGTCGCTGCTTAGTGCTCATGGTAATGAGTATAGTCGACTGGAGGGCTAGCGCCAACCGCCGCCGTTAAGAATTTCCCGCGAAAGATTGACCGAGCGGACGTCATCGACAGTGTCGGTTGGCAGTCCGACGCAACTATAGAGCGCTACTTGACGGAAGCCGCCTTGCAGGGCAATGGTAGATAACTGATGCTTGCTGATGGTGAAGCGTCGTTCGAAGCCTTGCTTGATCTCGTAGACGGGCGTAGCGGGCAACGTGCCTGGTTTGCAATCGTAGGCACGCTTGCTGCCGACGAAGTTCTGGTCGAAGGCAAAGCGCTGCTGGTCGGTGCGCGGTACCGTCAGGCGCTGCAGCATGTTCCTGGCATGCGCCGAACCGAAACCCAGCGAGTTTGAACGCGGATTGGCTACGGTCAGGTTATGCTTGTTGGCGCGTTCCAGCATGGCTCCGGTGATCTCGTCCCACGTCGCAGTAGGCTGGTAGCTGCGCGCCAGGCCCAGCAGGGCACTGACGAACGGTGTGGCGTATGAAGTGCCGGCCAGATTGCTGGCGTATGCCGTCGTGTCATTGATCTTGGTCCAGTAGGGAGCTGCCATCGACTCACCGGGAGCAAGAACATCAAGGTTGGCCCCGAAGCTGCTAAAGGTGGAGGCGGTGCCGTCCGGGCCGTTTGCACCGACGGCAAGTACCTCTGGATAGTTGGCCGGATAGACGATGCAGTCGCAACCATCATTACCGGATGCAGCGACGACGATAGCGCCTTTGCCGAGTGCGTACTGCACGGCTTCACGCAGATAATCGTCGGGGTTGTCGGAGCCCAGGCTGATGCTGATGACATCCGCGCCGGCATCAGCGGCGTAGTAGACCGACTGGCCGACGGTATACGAATCACCCAGTCCGTCGTCATTGAGCGCCTGGAGCGGCAGGATGGAGCTGTAGCGGTTGACACCGGTGGTACCTTTGGCGTTATTGTACTTGGCGGCAATGATGCCGGCGGTGGAAGTGCCATGGGCGGTACCGTCGCCATTGACGTTGGTGGTGCCGGCGAGCGGGGTGGCGTCTTCGTTGATGAAGTCCCAGCCAAGGCTGTCGTCGACGAAGCCGTTGCCGTCATCATCCAGCCCGTTGCATGATTTGTCGAGCGGCAGGCTGCGGCTGGTGCAGTTCGGTGCGCTTGGCGCCTGGCTGGCGGTAGTGCCCCGCTCACCTTCGTTATATGCCCAGCTGTCCACCAGCTCCTCGTGCTGCAGCGCGAAACCGGTATCGATGACGGCGATCTTCGTGGCGCGGGCGCCGGCCGGGATATCCCAGACATCACTCATGCCATTGGTGGCCACCCACCATTGGTTGGTCATGGGGTCATTTGGCGTCGCTAACGTCTTGTATTCGCGGATGGGGTAGCTCTTGCCGTTGCTGCCGACGATGACATCAGACTTCTTGGTGTCAGCCGAAACATCGCGGCTTTCGGCCGGTGTCGGTGCGGCGGATTGTGGTGATGTGCTTTGGCTGGCGGGCGGGGCCTGCCTGGTGCCTGGCTGGGCGTCACTCTTGTCTGGCGCGGCGTCAGCGGCTTGCGCGGCCTGAGCGGGCGTATCGGCGGCGGGAGTGGCAACCCGGGGGTCCTGCGAGGCAAGATTGGCAGCAAAGACAACCCCGGCAAGCAGCAGTCCGGCATTTAAGGCAATATGCAAATGGAGATGTTTTTTTATTTCTAAGTTTTTCATTTTTTAATTGTTATGTTTACGTATATTATTGCAGCGGAACCGGAAAAGGTCAACTGAATACCAGAATGCTCACGCTTATTACAACATCTGGCGCCATGCTATATAATGAACCCCAATATGAAGGACAAATTCAAGAAATATATCCAGGGTCAGCTCGAAGCGGCGGTCCGCACTTTCTTCACCAACCACCCAAGGGTCAAGCTGATTGCCGTTGCCGGCAGCGTCGGCAAGACCAGTACCAAGATGGCCACCGTCCACGTGCTTGAAACCCGGTACCGTGTCCTGGTGCATCGGGGCAATTTTAATACCGAGCTGAGCGTACCGCTGACCATTCTTGACCTGCCGCTGCCAGAGAGTCTGTACTCGCCGGTGGCTTGGTTCCAGACCCTGCGCCAGGCGCGGGAAAAAGCCAAGGCCAGCACGCCGTTCCCGTACGATGTGATTGTCGTCGAGCTGGGCACTGACAAGCCGGGCGATATTCCACATTTTGGCACCTATCTGCGCCCGGATCTGTCGGTGGTCACGGCTGTCTCGCCGGAACATATGGAATTCTTCAAGACCATCGAAGCCGTCGCACGGGAAGAGCTGGCTGTCAGTGATTACAGCGGCCAGCTGCTGGTCAACCGCGACGACATAGAAGAATCGTACTCTACATTTGTTAAAAATCCGTTAATTAGTACCTACGGCATCGGTGGCGTGGCCGAATATCATTTCTTGCCCGAGCAGACCAAGGCCGACGGCTCAACCAGTGGCAAGTTCGTCTCGCCGGAGTACGGCGAGCAGCAGGTCGACCTGAAGGTCATCGGCGAGCACAGCGTCAAACCGCTGATCGCAGCCGGTGCCGTCGCCATCAAGTTCGGGCTGAACCCGCAGGAAATCCGGCAGGCGCTCGAGGATATCATCGGCGTCCCCGGCCGCATGCAAGTACTAAGAGGTATCCATGACAGCATGATAATCGATGACTCCTACAACGCCAGCCCGCTGGCGACCGCAGCCGCACTGCAGACGCTGTACAGTCTTCAGGACCGCCAGCGCATCGCTATCCTGGGCAGCATGAACGAGCTGGGCGAGGTCAGCCAGCAGGAGCATGAACGCATCGGCAAGCTCTGCGACAACAGCCTGCTTGAATGGGTGGTGACCATCGGCAGCGAAGCCGAAAAATATCTGGCGCCAGCCGCCAAATCACGCGGCTGTCAGGTGCGCAGCTTCATGAGCGCCTATGATGCAGGCTCCTTTGTCCGTGGTGTGCTGCAGCCTGGCGCTGCCGTCCTGGTGAAAGGTTCGCAGAACGGCGTCTTCGCCGAAGAAGCCATCAAGTTATTGCTGCACAGCATCGATGATGAGTCCAAGCTGGTGCGGCAATCACCCGATTGGCAACAGGCCAAGGCCCAGTACTTCGATAAGTTCAAAAGCAGCAAGTAGCGTTACTGCCTGTGCCGCCGCGGATGCAGCCAAGGCGGGTAGGCAGTCTGCCGGCTGCATGATACGATACATCTAAGCAAACATAACCTTTATTACATTATGCCACCCCAAGAACCTCAAAACCCACAACAGCAACCACAACCGGAGCAGCCGTATGGCCAAAGCCAGCCCGTCCAGCCGTACGGCGTCCCGTCGGAGCAGCCGCAAGCAGTGCAGCAACAGGCATTGCCGCCAGTGCAGCCGGCCGCCCAGCCCTACCAGCCGGTAGTCCAGCAGCCTGCTCCCGGCCAGTCCTACCAGCCTGCTCCGGAAGCCCAGTATCAGCAGCAGGCTCCTGCTCAGCCGGAATGGTACGCCCAGGCCGCTCCCGCTCCAGCCGCGCCGGTCAAGGGTGGCATGAACAAGATGAAATTACTGCTGATCGGTGCTGCCGGTCTGCTGGTGCTGGCTGCAGTCGGTTTCGGGGTGTGGTACTCGTTCTATACCAAGCCGGAGAAGGCTGTCAGTGATGCCCTGGTCAACGCCATCCGTGCCGACCACGTCAAGCTGGCCGGCGACCTCCGTGCCGACCTGGTCAACTCGTTGGCTTCCGAGGAAAAGAGTGTCCTGAAGGCCAACTTCACCGCTGAACGCACCAAGGACAGCTTCAAGGGTAAGCTTGATGCCACCATGACCTTCGGTGTCGTACCGTTCAACGTCGATACCGAGCTGGTCTCCATGCCTAACGGTGATTACTTCTTCAAGGTCAACAACATCCGCGAACTGGCCAACCAGGCCGTGGGCGACCAGCCCGGCGCCATGACCGACCTTGAGCCACTGCTGCGCCTGCTCGACAAGAAGTGGGTCCAGCTGAGCGAAGCCGACTTCAAGGAAGCCACTTCCGGCGGCTCAGGCGAAGGCGAGGGTGGTCTGGCCTGTACTGATAAGGTCTGGGAAGAGTTCGACAAAAGCGGCGCCTTGCAGAACGACCTGGCCGCCACCTACGCCCTCAACCAGTTCATCGTGGTCAATAAGACGCTTGGCTCCGACACGATCAAGGGCACCGAAAGCGTTGGCTACCAACTGAGCATCGATAAGGCCAAGTCAGAAAGTTTCGTCAAGAAGTTTCGTGAGACCAACCTCTTCAAGAAGCTCGACGGCTGCAGCGACGGCGAGCTGGCCCGGTCCTTCACTGACGATAGCCTGACCACCTCCGGCGGCACTACCCTGGAAGCCTGGATCGGCAAATGGGACCACAATTTCTCGCGCATCAAGTTCACTGGCAAGGACAGCGACGGCGGCTTCGAGCTGAATACTGACACTGATTTCCGCTCGGCCGTAAAGATTGACGCGCCTGCCAAGGACGTCACCAAGTGGCAGACCCTGGTCAAGACCTACGAACAGTACCTGCCGACTCCCGAAGAAGACGACAGCGACACGCTGCTGCCCGGCGCCACCAGCCCGACCGAAAGCCTGCTGCGCAGCGCCCGTCCGCGACAGTAGTCACACCCTTTTCATCGGGACGGCGACTCTATATACTTGGGGTCATGAAACGATACAATCCAGCCGATATAGAGGCCAAATGGCAGGCGCAATGGGACAAGGATAAGACCTACCGGGCCCACGACACGAGCGATAAACCGCCATACTACGCACTCAGCTTCTTCCCGTATCCCAGCGGCATCGGACTGCATCTTGGCCATGTCCGTAACTTCAGCATCACCGACACCGTCGCGCGCTTCAAGCGCATGACCGGCCACGAGGTGCTGCATCCTATCGGCTGGGACAGCTTCGGCCTGCCGGCGGAGAACTTCGCCATCAAGACCGGCATCACGCCGCAGGTGTCCACCAAACAGAACACCGATAACTTCCGCCGCCAGATGAAACGCATGGGCTTCTCTATCGACTGGGACCGCGAGTTCGGCTCTACCGACCCCGACTACTACCGCTGGACACAGTGGTTCTTCCTGCTGCTGCACAAGCGCGGCCTGGCATACCAAAAGGAAAGCGCCCAGTTCTGGTGCCCCAAGTGTAAGACGGTCCTGGCTAATGAGCAGGTGGTCGGCGGTGGCTTCTGCTGGCGCCACGAGGACACGCCGGTCGAGAAAAAGCTGCTGAAGCAGTGGTTCTTCAAAATCACCGATTACGCCGACCGCCTGGATGCCGCCTTGGCTGACATGGACTGGCCGGAAGGCATCAAGGCCATGCAGCACAACTGGATCGGCCGCAGCCGCGGCGCTGAAATCAGCTTCAAGGTGACCGGTCATGACGAACACCTGACCGTCTTTACGACGCGGCCCGACACGCTGTTCGGTGCCACGTTCATGGTGCTGGCTCCGGAGCATCCGCTGGTTGATACGATCACCGGCGCCCGCCACAAGAAAGAGGTCGAAGAGTACATCCGTGCCAGCCAAGGCAAGACCGACATCGACCGCATGGAGCAGAACCGCGAAAAGACCGGTGTCTTTACCGGCGCGCATGTCGTCAATCCGCTGACCAAGGAAAAGATGCCGGTCTGGATCGCCGATTATGTCCTGATGGGCTATGGCACCGGCGCCATCATGGCCGTGCCCGCGCACGACGAGCGCGACTTTGCCTTTGCCACCAAGTTCGAACTGCCAATCGTGCCCGTCGTTGCCCAGGACTTTGGCACACCGGCCGACAACGAGAAGGAGGTGTCCGGCGTGGTAGTGCTGGGCTATGACGTCCGCACCCGCCGCTACCTCTCGATCCGCCGCCAGGATGATGTACAGACCTGGCTGGTGGGCGGTGGCCGCAAAAAGGACGAAAGCTTCGAAGCAGCCGCCGTCCGCGAGCTGGCCGAAGAAACCGGCTACACGGCTAAGACCATGATCCAGCTGGGCAATCCCATCTATTCGCATTACTACAACGACATCAAGAAGTCGCACCGCCGCTCTTTCGGCTATAACTTCCTGGCCATCATCGACAGTACGCAGCAGGCGGTTGCCACCCCCGAGTCACACGAGAAGTTTACTCCGGAATGGAAAGACTGGGCGCCACTTGTTGCCGAGATCGAAAAGACCGGCGGCGGCGTCGAGCACTGGCTCGAAGCCCTGAACCGCGCCAAAGCCGCTGCCGAAGCTTACGATCGCGGCGAAGCCTACCAGGCCGACTGCTACCACGGCGAAGGCACGCTGTTCAACTCCGGTGAATACAGCGGTATGAGCACAGCCGAAGCCCGAGATGCCATCATCGAGGATCTGGCCGACCATAAAACCGCCGAGGAACGCATCAACTACCGTCTGCGTGATTGGCTCATCAGCCGTCAGCGCTACTGGGGTGCACCTATTCCGATGATCCACTGCAAGAAATGTGGCACCGTGCCCGTCCCGGAAGACCAGCTGCCAGTCGTCCTGCCTGAACTGAAGGACTTTGAGCCCTCAGGCGACGGCCGCTCGCCGCTGGCCAGGGTGACTGAATGGGTCAAGGTCGACTGTCCGCAGTGTGGCGGCCACGCCGAGCGCGAGACCGACACCATGGACGGCTTCGCCTGTTCCAGCTGGTACTTCCTGCGTTTTGCCGACCCAAAGAACAGTGAAGCCGCCTTCAGCCGCGAGTTGGCCGAGCGCTGGGCGCCGGTCGACATGTACGTCGGCGGTGCCGAACACGCCGTCATGCACCTGCTGTACGCCCGGATGTGGACCAAGGTCATGGCTGACGAGGGCTTGATTAGCTTTGATGAACCGTTCGCCGCCCTGCGCAACCAGGGCATGCTGCTGGCCGCCGATGGCACGAAGTTTTCCAAGAGCAAGGGTAATGACATCAAGCCCGAGGAAATTATCGACCAGGGCTACGGTGCCGACGCCCTGCGCCTGATCGTGCTGTTCCTGGCGCCCTTCGACCAGTCGGTGCCATGGAGTCCCGAGGGTCTGGCTGGTTGCTACCGCTTCCTGCAGCGCATCTGGACACTGTTCCAGGAGCTGCACGCCATCACGCCCGCCGAGGCTGCACCCAAGTACCCGGATGAGGTCAACGAGCTGGTCCGGCTGCGGCACCACACTATCAAGCGGGTGACCCGCGACCTGCACGAACTGGGTTTCAACACAGCCATCGCTGCTTTGATGGAATACGTCAACGGCCTGTACAAACTGCGCTCGAGCGTGCCAATGTCCCAGTTCTACACCGAGTGGCAGGAAAGCCTGCGTGTACTGGCTCAGCTGCTGGCGCCGTTTGCGCCGCACCTGAGTGAAGAATTATGGGAGCAACTGCATGGCGAAGGCTCCATTCACCTGAGCCACTGGCCGGCATACGATGAGTCCCTGTTGGCCAGCGATACCGTGACCATCGTCGTCCAGGTCAACGGCAAGCTGCGTGGTGACGTACAGGTGGCCAAGGACGCCGCAGAGGCGGATGTGGCGGCACTGGCTCGCGCTAATGAGAATGTGGCAGGTTTCCTGGCGGGCAAGACCATCCGCAAGACGGTGTATGTGCCGGGGCGGCTGGTCAACTTTGTCGCTAACTGACCGCTAGTGCCTACGCTACCTATGGTGTGCCACAGGTAGCGTAGGGAAACATGAAAGACACGCTATATATAGCGTGTCTTTTTATTCGTACTCTGGTACTATCGGTGGCTGCTAAAAGTCTCAGGCGTGCCCGCCGGGCGCCTTGATCTCCTTACTGATGACGCTGCCGTCCTCATTGATCTCGTAGACGTGCACTTCACCGGTACCGATCTCCAACCGATGCACCTCATCGTCGGCCACCTGATCAAGGTGCTTCATCAAGGCCCGGAGCGTGTTGCCATGGGCGGAGACGATGACGTTCTTGCCGACCTTCAAATCCTCCAGGATGTGCTGCTCATAGTAGGGAAGGACGCGGTCATGGACATCCTTGAGGGTTTCGCCGCCTGGCACCGGGTGGTCCCAGTTGCGGCGCAGCTTGGTAAACTCCTCCTCACCGATCGTGTCGCGGATTTCCCATTTGTTCTTGGCCTGGAACTCGCCGTAGTGGCGCTCGTTGAGGGCGTCGTGGCTGGTGGTGTCCAGTTCGGTATGAGCCAGGGCTTCCTTGATTTCGTGCAGGGTCTGCTGGGTGCGGCTGAGGCTGGAAGTATGGGCCTTGTGCAGCTCGATCTCACGCAGGTGCTCGGCGGCAGCCCGCGCCTCCAGCTTGCCCTGCTCAGTCAGCGGCACGTCTTCCTGGCCGGTCCATAGACCCAGGGCGTTCCACTCTGACTGGCCGTGGCGGACGAGGACAAGGTAGGCCATCTAGGCCACCTCTCCGTCGGTCGGGTTGACCGGAGGGTCGTACTTCTTCGTGTACCTGCTGATCGCTGAACGCCCGGCAAATACTGCTTTGTTACCCAGCTCTTCTTCAATGCGCAGCAGCTCATTGTACTTGGCGACGCGGTCGGTGCGGCTCAGGCTGCCGGTCTTGATCTGGCCGGTGTTGAGACCGACGGCCAAATGGGCGATGGTAACGTCTTCGGTCTCGCCGGAGCGGTGGCTCATGACGGCCTTCCAGCCGGCGTCGTGGGCCATCTTGACGGCCTCGATGGTCTCAGTCAGGCTGCCGATCTGGTTGACCTTGATGAGAATGGCGTTGGCGGCTTTTTCATCGATGCCGCGCTGCAAGAATTTAGTGTTGGTGACCAGCAGGTCATCGCCGACCAGCTGTGCCTGGCCGCCCAGCTCATGGGTAAGCGCCTTCCAGCCGTCCCAGTCGTCCTCGCCCAAGCCGTCTTCGATGGAGCGGATGGGGAAGCGGCTGGTCAGATCGCGGTAGAAGGCGACCATTTCCTGGCTGTCCAGGGCTTTGCCCTCGGTCTTGAGCTGGTACTTGCCGTCTTCGATCAACTCAGTACTGGCGACGTCGAGCGCCAGGACGACATCTTTGCCAAGGCTGTAGCCAGCTTTTTCGACCGCCTCTTTGATGAGTTCAAGCGCTTCGGCGTTGCCGCTGCGGACGGCCGGAGCGTAGCCGCCTTCGTCACCGACGGTGGTGCCGTAGCCGTTGGCCTTGAGTACCTTGCCAAGTGCTTGGAAGATTTCAGCGCCCATGCGCAGGCAGTCACTGAAGGTCTCGGCGCCCACGGGCATGATCATGAACTCCTGAATGTCGGTGCTGCCGGCGGCGTGCTTGCCGCCGTTGATGATGTTCATCATCGGCAGGGGCAAGGTAAGCGTGTCGTTGCCGGCCAGCTCGGAGACGTAGCGGTAGAGTGGCTGCTTGCGGGCCTGTGCGGCGGCGCGGGCAACGGCCAGCGAGACGGCCAGGATGGCATTGGCACCCAGGCGGCCCTTGTTCTCGGTGCCGTCAAGTTCGATCATCAGGTGGTCAATGCCGGCCTGGTTGGTAACATCGTGGCCGATCAGTGCATCGCGGATCTCGCCGTTGACGCCGGCGACGGCGTTGAGGACGCTCTTGCCGCCGAACCACTCATCATTGTCGCGCAGCTCGATTGCCTCATGGCTGCCGGTGCTGGCGCCGGACGGGACGGCGGCGCGTCCAAGGGTGCCGTCCTCAAGGATGACGTCGGCTTCGACGGTGGGGTTGCCGCGGCTGTCGAGAATCTGGCGGGCGCGGATATCTGCTATGTTCATGTTTCTTCTCCTTTGCCTAATTTTAGTTGTGCTTTGGGCCGATGTGCGCTTTAGGATGTGTCGGCCTCGAGGCGCAATAGCTCAGCCAGATGGTTGGTTGAGAAGGCATACCCAATACCAACATTGCTAGAGCGTTTGATGTTTTGCGCGAGAATATTCATTGACGTAACCGTTGCTAACAGTGCCTGATTTGGATCAATTCCTGA
This sequence comes from Candidatus Saccharibacteria bacterium, assembly GCA_016789455.1. Lineage (NCBI taxonomy): Bacteria > Candidatus Saccharimonadota > Candidatus Saccharimonadota bacterium. The sequence continues at coordinate 290,715 of JAEUQU010000002.1, forward strand.
AATAAACATCCTGCTTGGCCCTTGTTGAACCCTTTGGAGGAGCTGTATATCTTGCTGAAATGCTTCCAGTAGTTGATCAAATTGCTGCTTGATTAATCCAGTTTCCGTCCGTGTTACTATGCCTAAAAGTTTGCCGCTAGCTATGTCGAGTAGCGGGCCTCCACTATTGCCAGAGTTTACGCTGCCATCAATCCTAATTATTCCAACGCCAGATTGAGTTTCAACAGAAGAGACATACCCTACGGAAAATTGCAGCGTGTTTGTACCGAACGGGTAACCCAAGAATGCAACTTGCCGCCCAATATGAGGCAGTGCAACAGGCTCTAGTTTGAGGAGCGGACCATCCATGATGTCTGGAGCGCCACTTAGCGATATTAGGGCGTAGTCATGTTCATCTTTATTGCTTTGATGCGTAATTCTAGCTTGTACTTCAGCAGCGGTTAGAATCCATAATGTTTCTGTGCCTCGTCGTACGAAAAGCTGGGCGTTGTGGGGAAGTTCGACGCAGTGGTCTGCGGTTAGCAAGCCTTTGTCGGTTAGGAATGCAGAACCCGACCCGATCTCGCTGCCCATGACAACCGTAGTCAGCTGGAAAACTGAGTTGTTAGTGTCGCTATATAATTGCTCAATGGTGGTTGGCATGCTAGAAGTATAGCCCTGTTTAGCTTGTCACGCATAGACTCTGGACTTGTTACTTATACAATGTTTTTATACAAGGGATATTCTTAAGCATAAAGCCACATTTTTAGAACATGATTTCAAAGAAGGCGCCTGGGTCGGCGCTACCGGTCACACCCGTATCGGCGGCAGTGAAATTATCATAACGCGTAGTAGAGCTGGCAGTGCTGCGCACACCGGCGTACCGGCCGGTGGTGATTAACGTATCGGTCACAGTGACGCGTACGATGCCGTTGACATAGCCTCGGATGGTTGAGCCGGTGCATTCGAGCCGGACCATATCGCCGCTGACTGCGGCTGCGGTGTATTCGGCACCGATAGGATTGAACGAGCCGCCGACGTTGCGGAACAACGTCCAGGTGAAGCCGTTATTGCGGAAGAGATAAAAATCGTTGCCGGAGATATCGGAGCGGGCCACGACTCCCATTGATGACGTGGAGGCATTGGTGACGGTCACCTCGACATAATGGTCTGGTGTGTCGAGCTGAGAGCCGTACAAGACCACGCCGGTCGTACTGAGTCCGGGTGCCAGCTGGTTGCCGACGATGCTCCAATCGTCGACGATCTCAGACCAGTTGCCCAGGCTGGTGGAATCCGGCCGGTTGAAATTATCACTATAGGCCGCCATTATGCCAATGCCCGGGAGGCGATGACCGACCAGCGGTTGCGCGCTGCGTTATAAACGGCACCCAGGAACAGGGTCTTGCCGCTGGTGATAGTGACGGGAGAGGCGATGCCGACGGTCAGCTCAAAACTGCCGGCAGTGCCGGTGGCCAGGGTAATGGAACGGTCGGCGCTGGCGGCGGTGATCTCCCACATGACACGCATGCCATCGGCGGCATTAGTCGGAGCACCCAGCGTACGATCGCCGCTGACGGTGACGCGGAAATGCCGGCCCAGGCTGGCGTCAGTGGCGATGGTGGCGGCATCAGTCAGGGCAGCCAGGCCGTATGACTCCAAAGTGTCAATGCGGGCATCCAGTGCGTCGGTGACGGTGGTGCTGGCCTTGCCAGCCAGGCCCGGCACGGTAGGTGAGTCGGCGGTACCGCCCAGGTCGCCAGTCAGTCTGACCAGGCCTTTGGTGCTGGAAGACGCATCCGGCGGCACTTCGACTTCGGCCCATGAGAGGCCGCTGGGCGAACCGGTGTCCAGGGTAAGCATGTTGCCATCCTGGCCGACGCCGGCGTAAATAATGTCGGCCGTCACCGAGCCATCCTCAAGCGGTGGAGCGGTCGGGGTGGCCCACGACAGTCCGCCTGGCACGCCGGTATCCCGCATCAGCAATTGCCCGCCGGTGCCGGTACCTGCGGTCAGCTTGGCGGCAGTAATGGTGCCGTCCTGTAGCGCACCGCCGTCGACGACATCCTGCTTTAGCGAGCCGTCAGTCTGCAGCGACACTGAAAGAAAATCATTGAGGATCTGCCCCCAAGTTCCTTCGTCGCTGCCTGGTTGAGGTAAACGTGCCATGTCTGTGTGCGTAATTATCCTTATAGTAAGAATACCATTCGCGGGCTGCTTTTGGCCATGATTTTCACCGCCGGTCCGGCTACCAAAGAGGAGCATTGAGTTTTTTACTCCTTTCAGCTATAATAGTCGGCAATAGACATCAGTGCGTCATAACACGCACACAATCACAGGAGTAAGAGCAATGGGTAAGCCCAAAAAACAGAGCAGCATGCGCAAGACCGGCACGCGTCGGAGTCACCTTGTCGTCAAACTGGCCCGCGCCGTCAACGCCAAGAGTCCGGTCAAGGCCTACACCACCCGCCGCGAGACCGGTGCCGCCAAAAAACTTCAGGTTCAGACTGAAGAAAAAGCCTGAATCACCCCCATTAGCGTTTATACTGGATACTATCCAGGCAACCGATAATAAACACTAATACCCTAAGGAGAAAAAGTTGGCATCAAACCGTCATCTCGGCCGCATTCTCGCCCTGCAGAGTCTTTACGAACTGGACTTCCGGTCTGAATTCCCGCAGAGCGAGCTCGACGTCGAGGAAGTACTGGACCGCAACGTCAGCCGTTACGACAAGACGCTGGACGACAAATCATTCGTCCGCAAACTGGTCTACGGTGTGTTTGATGATACCGCGCGGCTGGACGCCGTACTGCAGCCGATCGCACCTGAATGGCCGATAGAGCAGATTGCCCGGATCGACAAATGCATCCTGCGCATGGCGCTGTACGAGCTGCTGGACACCGACGAGGCTTACGCGGTACCGCCAAAGGTAGTCATCAATGAAGCTGTCGAGCTGGCCAAGGCCTTCGGCTCTGATAACTCATCGAAGTTCGTCAACGGCGTCCTGGGTACCGCCTACCGCAACCTGGTCGGCGCCGACGACAAGCCGGCCGCTGCTGCCACTGCAACCACCAAGCCGGACACACCGGAAGAGGGTACGGACGAGAAGGCGGACGACTAGCATGAAGCCTAACCTCGACCGGTTTGAGAAGTTTAAAAAGTACTTTAGCCGCCGCAAGCCCCTCATCCAGGAGGTTGTCCGCGAGACGACCGCCGGTGGCATCGTTTTCCGACGTCGTGACGGGCAGGTCCAGATCCTTCTGACGCAGGACGCCAAAGACCGCTGGACCATCGCCAAAGGTCACGTGGAGGACGGCGAGGTCACGCGGGAGACCGCCGAGCGCGAAATTCAGGAAGAAACCGGTCTTAAGGAGATGCGCATCCTTGATTGGCTGGGCAAAATCAACTTCCGGTATCGCCGCCAGAACAGCCTGGTCCTGATGACCATGCATGTCTACCTGGTACAGGCCAAGGGCGATACTGATAAGCTCAAAAAAGAAGAGTGGATGAACGGTATCGGTTGGTTCGGGGTGCCCGAAGCACTTGATAAGATTGAATATGAAGATATCGGCAAGCTCATCCTGCTTGCCATGAAGAAGATCCGTCAGGGCAACCTGTAGCGGGCTAGGGTGTAACGAAAGGAACGTATGTCAGGAATGGACGTCACGCCGTACCAGCAGTTCGCAGAGGAGAAGCTGGGTGGGCGTTTTGACAACATTGATCTGCTGGTGACGGCATTCACGCACCGCAGCTATGTCAATGAACATAAGAAAAGCACTACCCAGCACAATGAGCGGCTGGAATTCTTAGGTGACGCCGTGCTGGAGCTGGTGGTCACCGAAGCCCTGTATGCCAACTACAGCGAGCCGGAAGGTATTCTTACCAACTGGCGGGCCGCCCTGGTGCGCACCGAAAGCATCAGTGCCGCCGCCAGCCGGATCGGCTTCATGCCGCTGATGCGTCTGAGCCGGGGCGAGAAGCAGGGCAGTGAGCGCGCCAAGCAGCAGATTCTGGCGAATGCATTTGAGGCGGTGACCGGAGCGCTGTACCTGGAGCGTGGCTATGACGCTGCGAAGACCTTTATTACCGACCATATCCTTTCGACGCTGGGCGGTATTTTGGAGACAGGCAGCTGGCGCGACAGTAAATCGCATTTGCAGGAAGTGGCCCAGAGTATCGACGGCTTCACCCCGCAGTACCGGGTGTTGCACGAGGAAGGCCCGGACCACGACAAGGTCTTTACGCTCGGTGTCTTCGTCGGCGACAAGCTGCTCGGCCGCGGCGAAGGCCCCTCCAAGCAGTTTGCCCAGCAAAAGGCCGCCGAAGCCGCGCTGGTATACTATAAACAGATTGACAAGACGGCAAAAAGTAGTTAATATCGTAGCTAAAGAGTTTTCTAACGACTTAAATATTTTGTAAAGAGGAAATAGTAATTCAATATGCTCGCAATTCGTTTGCAACGCCTGGGCCGCAAGGCTCTCCCTGTCTACCGCCTGGCGGTCCAAGAATCTAAGCGCCACCCTTCGAGCGGCCGCGTCGTCGCGTACGTGGGCAGCTACAACCCGCACACCAAGGCGACCACCCTGGACGCTGAGAAGATCAACTTCTACCTGAAGAACGGTGCCCAGCCGACCGAGCGTGTCGCCCGCCTGTTGGCCAACGAAAAGATCGAACTGCCGTCATGGGTCAAGCAGGCATCGGCCCGCACCTCTGCCGTCCGCAACCCCGACAAGCTGCGCAAGCACCAGCCAGCTCCGGAGGCCGAAGCCGAAGCCGAAGAAGCTCCAGCGGAAGCATAGTCAGCCTTACCTTGTATGAAGCGCCTGGCCAGTTTTGGCCGGGTGTTTTCTATATCTGAAAAATACGTCCTTTCATATATAATGTGAGGTACCAGTATCACATCAGCGAAAGGGAGGGAAATGCTGCTATGACCAGTATCGACCAGCAATTCATAGAATACATCGTTAAATCGCTCGTAAGCCGCCCCGATGACGTTATCGTAGAACGTAGCATTGATGAGAAGGGGGTCCTGCTTGTGCTGACCGTCCACCCCGAAGACCTGGGGCGTGTCATCGGCCGCCGCGGCACAACCGCCCAAAGCCTGCGCACCCTGCTGCGCGCCCTTGGCACGAAGAATGATGCCCGCTACAACCTGAAGATCGTCGACACCGACAACCTGGGCGAGGGCGGAGAAGCCGGTGATGGCGAACGCCAGGGTCGTACTGCCTATGAATCCGACGCCGCCGAAGCCGAACCGGGGGCAGCTGTGGAAGAACCAAGCAAATTGGCTGCAAAAACCCGAAAAGAGCTTGCAGATTTGGACGACTTGGATATATAATCATAAACAAGTTCAGCGGCCAAGATAATAACCCTGAACACTAAAATAAAAAGGCTCTTGCGAGCAACTTCCCAAAAATAAGTTGAGAGCTTTATGTGGCGGCACAACCCCGGTCTTCCCGGGGTTGTGCTGTTTTTAGCGATAGCTAGTAAAACTAACAAAAATGTGCTATAATAATAGTAATGACCCACAAACAGACACCACGCATCATCCAGACCATCTCTTTGTTCCCCGACATGTTCGACGGCGTCCTGAACAAAAGCATGATGTGGAAGGCTCAAGATCGCGGCATCGTCGCGTTCCAGCATCATAATCTGCGTGATTATGGCCTTGGCCCGCGCCGTCAGGTAGACGATACGCCGTACGGCGGAGGGGATGGCATGCTGTTGATGCCGGAACCATTGTTTGCTGCTATTGAGGCTGCCAAGGCGGTTGATCCTGAAGCACTGGTGGTGCTGCCGACGCCGCGCGGAGAACGCTGGCGCCAGCCGGCCGCCCAGGTGATAGCTGATGATGGGCGGGGCCTTATCTTCGTCTGTGCACGGTATGAAGGCTACGACGAACGCGTGACCACACTGGTCGACCGTCAAATCAGCATCGGTGATTTTGTGCTGACGGGCGGCGAGCTGCCGGCCATGATGATCATTGACAGCGTGGTGCGGCTGCTGCCGGGCGTGCTGGGCGGTGAGACCTCGGCGGTGATTGAGAGCTTCAGTGACGGCGACAACCTTGAATTCCCGCAATATACCCGTCCGGCTGAATTCCGCGGCCTGCAGGTACCCGAGGTACTCTTAAACGGCAACCACGCCGCGATTGCGGCGTGGCGGGCGGAGCAAAGCAAGTAGCTACTCCGGCTTTGAAGCCTGGCGCTGCAGCAGGGCGCCGTCAAAGACACCGGCAGCTTCTTCGCTGGTGCCGCAGCGGCCGTCAGACTGGCCGGGCGTCTTGATGAAGGCCTGCTCGACGGCTGCCTGGGCGTCAAAGATGGCATCATCGGCAGTGCCGAGTTTTTCACCTTTCGGGTTGCACCACTCTTTGATCTGGTCCGTACCAGGGGCACCGTTCATGCTGACGTCGATGATGGCGTAGAAGTCGCGGCCCATCCGTTCTTTGATTTGTTCAGCGTAGGCGGTATTTGCTTCGGTGGACATCTGGTTGGAGACGTTGAAGGCCAGGCCAGTGATAAGATCGCCGTCCGGGTCGATCTCATCCAACAGGCCGGTAAGCTGTGCCAACTCCTCATCGGTGTTGAGCCAGTCACTGTGCCCGACATCGACATAGATGGCTAGATTGGCGTTATTATCTTTAAATGTGGTGAGGGCGGTATTGATCATTTTGACACGCTCATCCTTACCCTCGTTATCACCGTCATTGATCATCTGGACCGCAGCAGCGATAGCGTCAGGTTCGTATACCAACACGGCAGGGGCGTCACCGATCTTGTCGCTGACAGTATCTACCCAGGCCAGGTACTCATCGGCACTGCCGTTGCCACCTTTCGACTCGCCGCCCAGGTGGTCACGGTTTGGAATCTTGTAGGCGACCAATAGCGGTACGGCGCCAGCCTCGGCGCTGGCGGGCAGGATGCGGTCGAGCTGGGCGTAGGTCTGTTCGTCGGTGCCGGCCAGCCATTCGGCGACCGGGGTCTGTTGGAGGCGCTCGATGTTGGCACGGGTGAAGGGGTCGTCGGTGTAGCCGAGGGCTTTGCCTAAGTTGCGGTAGTAGTCGCTGTCGGTGTCCAGGTAATAGGGGGCGGTCTGTGGGGCGTTGGGGCGGTTGTCCTGAGGGGCGGCGTCAGTCGTGCCGCCGTCGCGCATGCAGCCGGCTGCGATAAAGCAGCAAAGAACGGCAGCGCCAACCCGTACGAGGCGTCCGTGAGGGCGTGGGGTAGCAAGACGGTTGGCAGCGGCCTCGACCTGCGGTTCATCATTAAAAACGTCCGTGGACGGGGAATGTATATTGTTCATATTCGCACATTAACACTAATTTGTTAAAAAGGCAATATTGTTATAGAAAAATATTAGACCATAATGTAATGACATGGCGATATACGGTATACTAGCGCATATGCCTACCTCACGTTCTCGGACTAACACGGCGCGACCGTCCGCACTCACGGTGACTGATATAGCACAGCTGATGCTGGGCGGGCTCTTTGCTGCCATGGCACTGGCGCAGCTTGGATCGTTTGAGCGGTACTCGGCTGCGATTGAGAGTTATGGCCTGTTCGGCCGCGAAGGAGCGATCGCGGTCAGCTTGCTGTTGGCGGCGCTGGAGGTCGCGGCTGTGCCCGTGTTGTTTAAACTACTTCTGCCAGGCAGAGCACGCCAGGTAAGTACGGTGGCGGTCGTCGCCGTGCCGCTTACCTGGCTGTCGCTGATGACGGCGGCGCTTGCGCAGGGACTCTCGCCGGTCACGGGAGTGTTCGGCGGCTTCGTGCGTCTTGGGCTGGACGTGTATATATATGGTGCCATGATAGGTCTTGCAATCCTGGCGTTCGTGGTGGCGCGTCGCCTATGGGCCGCCCGCTAAGTCGTACTGTTATGCTTTTGCTTGCAAATGGATGAATTTTAGGTTATAAGGTTACGTGGTCTGCCTCAAAGAAGAGGCTGATCAAGTGCTAGCAAGTCCGGGCTTGCCCGGATCCGACTCGCAGTGTCAGGAAAGGGTTCGATGAACACCCCATGGGACGGCAGTTTTGAGGACTGCCCCAAGGGTCGCATCACAGGGGACGCAGTTGAAACCATCGACAACCGGGTGAAATTCCGACGGTTGGATGGACGGAAGCGTTCCTGGCTGTTGACGATCCTCATCGGGTTGATCAACGCCGGCATGGATGCGGTCTTTGTCTGGTGGCTCTTCTTCATGGAGCACGACACGACCGGCCTGATCGACGAGGACACCGTCCTCAACGGGTGGCACGATGCCAGCTTCTCGCTGGCGGTGATCATCGAGTGCATCAGGCTCATCAACATCGTCAGTATGACGGTGAGCACCATCCTGGCCCGCGTGCCCCTGTTGCTCCGTCCGGAGGCAGGGCTGCGGGCCGCGCTGTTCATCACGTTCGTCCCGAGCAGTGAGGACATCGGTATCCTGGAGCGCACGCTCCGGGCCGCCAAGTGCGTCCGCCACCGCACCAAGGTCGACAAGAACGGCGTTGTGCGGGGTGTCTTCGACATCTACGTGCTCGACGAGCAGAACGACCCGACCGCGCCCTACGCCGTGCAGGAGCTGATCGCACGGCTGAACCGCGAACTCCCCGGCAACCGGATCATCTACTTCTCCCGCAAGGGAATCGAGAAGTACAACCAGAAGAAGGGACCGTTCGAGGCCAAGACGAAGTTCGGCAACATCAACGCCTGCTTCCACTGGGTCAACGAGACCGTGGCCGAGAAGTACGACGTCCTGATGGGCGTCGATCCCGACCACGCTCCGGTGATGTCGTTCGGCGAGCGCATGCTCGGCTACTTCCGCGACAGCGGCGTGGTCTGCGTGGTGGGTCCCCAGACCTACTACAACGCCACGCACAACTACATCGCGGCGCTCTCGGAGAGCCAGCAGTTCGTCTTCCACAGCCTCATGCAGCCTGCGGCCAACGCCCACGGCGCCGCCATGATGGTGGGGACGAGCTACGCTATCCGCTGGGCCATCCTCGAGAGGATCGGGGGCATCCAAGCCTCGATCACCGAGGACGCCGCCACGACGTTCGCGCTGTTGTCCACGCCCGACCCGTTGACGGGCAAGCGTGGCAACATCTACTACACGCCGGACGTCCTGGCGCACGGAGACGGCCCCGACACCTGGGGCGCGTACTTCAGCCAGCAGAACCGCTGGTCCCGCGGCGTGTTCGAGCTCCTGATCGGCCCCTTCTGGGCGTCGCTCTGGGGGCTCATCCGCAAGCCGTGGCGGCTGGTGCACTACTTCATGCTCATGAGCTTCTACCCGGCCATGAGCATCATCTGGATCGTGGGCGCCATCAACATGACGATCTACGTCATCAGCGGGGCGAGCAGTGTTATCGTCGACCCGCTGGCCTGGCTCGTGTTCTACGGCTGGGCGGCCTGCAGCCAGATCGTGACCTACACGCGGTCGCGCAAGCACAACGTCAGCCCCTACGAGGAGGAGGGGTCGTGGGGAATCGGTGGGATGCTCATGAGCGTCCTGGCGAGTCCCATTTACGCTAACGCGCTCCTCAAGACGATCTTCCGCCGTCCGGCGAAGTTCGTCGTCACCCCCAAGGGTGGCCAGTCAAGTGGCGACTCGCTCTTCACGTTCAGGATCAACCTGATCTGGGGCGCGATCTACGGTGGCCTCGCGGTCGCCTGCTACTTGCGTGGCTTCGAGACGGCCAGCGCGCTGTCCTGGCCGATCATGGCGGCATCCATCTCGTTCGCCCCACCCCTGATCTGGTTCTGCATGAGGAACCGGAGCCAGGAGCCGGTGGAGCCTCGAAACGGCGTCGTCAATCCGGAGGACACCGTGCATCTGGTCGTCCCGTCGTCCACCCGTCAGTCTGCGTAGTAAGGAAGAGACATGTCCCCCGCAGAAGTCCGTCACCGCAAGCGGAGGCGCGCCCGCGTCTTCCGCTGGAGCATGGCGATCCTGTTGCTCCTGGTCCTGGTTTCCGTTTCCGGCTACCAGGGCAACATCCATCTCCAGAAAGCACTCCATGAACGGCTGATCAGTTCGCCCGAGTACCAGCAGGTGCACGGGCGGTGGGACAAGGTCGTCCTGCCAAAAGACCAGCAGGTCAACGCCATTCACTCGGCGATGCTGCCGACGGGGAAGGTGCTGCTGATTGCCGGCTCCGGCAATGATGAGGACCGGTTCGAGGCCGGCACCTTCAACACCCTGGTCTACGACCCGGTCACGGGGACGGCCAAGACCGTTCCCACCCCGGCAGATGTGTTCTGTGCGGGGCACGCCTTCCTGGCCAACGGCAACCTGCTGGTGGCTGGCGGCACGGGCAAGTACGAGGTGCTCGCCGACAAGGTGACCCACGCGGGCGGTGCCATCACCATCCGCAACGAGAACCCCAACATCCCGCAGGAGATCCCCAAGGGGACCCACTTCTTCGGGGAGAAGAGCGGCAAGCGCTACGTCACCGACTTCCCGGTCACTCTGCCTCCGGCAGAGAAGATCATGGTGACGCGCTCGCAGGCCAAGATCACGGCCAGCGAGGTCACGGTCTTCGCCAGTGCCGTCGAGCGCGGCGAGGCGGGCGTCTACCTCGAGCCCGACCACATGATCGCCGAGGAGCTCCGCGGTACGCCCGAGGAGCGCAACGTCTACGGCCTCTCGGCCAAGATGACGCTCGACAAGCAGAACTACACGGGTCTCTCCGACTCGTTCGAGTTCAACCCCTGGACCGAGCAGTACGAGCGGGTCGGCAACATGCGGTACCCCCGGTGGTACCCGACGCTGACGTCCATGCCCGACGGCTCGGTGGTCGCCGTTTCGGGCCTCGATGGCTCGGGCGAGATCGTCCAGGGTCACACCGAGGTCTACGACCCGGTCAAGAGGCGGTGGGTGGAGCGGCGCGACCTGCGCCAGCACTTCAAGACCTACGCATCCCTCTTCCAGACCAAGGTCCGCGACCGGATGTTCTTCAGCGGTTCCAGCACGGGCTACGGCCCGGCGGAGCAGGGGCGCGACCCCTTCTTCTGGAACCTGAAGACCAACACCACCAAGGTCGTTCCGGGCATCCGGGACGTCGACATGCTGGAGACCAGTGCCAGCGGCTGGGCGGGGCCGGTCAACAACCAGCGGCTGATGGTCGTGGGTGGCGGGGGAGTCGGCGAGTCGCCGCTCTCCACGGGGCGCATCGACTTCGTCGACCTCGACGAGGAGAATCCCCACTTCACCCCCGGGCCCAGCCTGCCCGACCCGACCCGGTACCCCAACCTGGTCACGCTGCCGAATGATGACACCCTCATCACCGGCGGCTCCCGCGAGTACCGCGGGAAGAGCAAGAGCGACATCAAGAAGGCCTACATCCTGGGTGGCAAGGACGCCACCCTGAGGCCTGTCGCTGACCCGACCATCGGTCGGAACTACCACGCGTCCGCGGTCCTGCTCCCCACGGGGCAGGTCATGACCACGGGGAGCGATCCGCTCTTCAAGGACGCGGAGAACCGCAAGCCGGGGGCATTCGAGAACACCATCGAGATCTTCACGCCCCCGTACCTCCTGCCGCAGAACGGGCAGCCGGTCGTGCGACCCACGATCACCGGCGGCCCCGACACCGTGAAACGCGGCGGGGAGTACAGCTTCACCATCGGTACCGACAGTGCCGTGCCCCAGGGCGCGGCGCCCGGTGCCCCGGATCCGGCGCGCACCATCACCAAGGCGCGCATGATCCTCCCGGCCGCGGTGACCCACGTCACCGACACCAACCAGCGGTCGGTGGCCGTCGGGATCACCCAGGAGGGTGACAACCTGAAGGTCAAGCTCCCTGGTGAGGCCACCCTCATGCCCTCGGGGTGGTATATGCTGTTCGTCAACGGCGACAACGGCACGCACAGCCTGGCCAAGTGGGTCAGGGTGGAGTAGGGGGCGCCCGCGGTCCGTCACCCAGACGGAGACCGCACCCGGACTGACACGGTCCGCCCCAACCTGGAGAAGGAAAGGGCGGAGACCGTGAGACGTCCGTGGCCCCGGCAGCAACGACGCTGCCGGGGCCTTCTCAATTTCAACTAAATAAAACCGACGGCTATGTAAGCCGTCGGTTTTCGTGCAGGACTACACCCTAACGGTGCAGCAGGACATTGTCGCGCGTCATCGCTGCCGCGTACAGCGCAAAGGCACCGGAGGCCAGATGGAAGAGAATGTCGAACGACGTCAGACCGTTAGGGAGCAGTCCGCCGATTGTCGGATCCGCCAGGCCGAACAGGCCAATGCCGAGATAGAGCACGCTCAGCACGATCAGACCGGTGCGCACCAGGCGGTTATCGCCGGCGGCATAGACGGCATACAGCAGCAGGGCTGCCAGGGCTAGACGCGTGAGGTCGAGTACCGCGTCCATGTTCATGATGCCGAGCAGATGGCCTTCACCGGCTACCAGGCCGATCAGACCAAGGCCGAGCACCAGAAAACCGAATACTTTGGCTGTGGTTCGTTGCATATCGTATCTCCTTATCTCTTATAGGTACTTCCTACTATGGACGCGATAACCAAAATATGCTGTAAGAATGCTCACAGTAAGAAAATTAACAGTCCAGCCGCGCAGTATTCCATATACTTGCCACAGATACTTCCGTAACCTTATATAAGGATGATTAATGATACCGACCAAGAAGAAGACCAACCCCATCCTGATGGCCTCAGCGGCTATCGGCGCTGGGCTTGCCTTGCTGGCCTTCCAGCCTAAGCAGGCTGTACGGCAGGCGCAGGACGAGGCGATAGTACAGCTGGGCCGGGCATCGGCCGACAGCCCGCGCAAGCTTTCTCTGGCCGACTGGAAGGATGCTTTGAAGGAGACCAAGGCGGCACTTGGCAACAAGAATTTGCCGATGCTGGCAGCCGGCGTGGCTTACTTCTCGACCTTATCGTTCTTTCCGCTGCTGGCGGCGGCAGTCGCGCTGCTGGCTATCTTCATCGAACCCGGTCAGGTCAATGCTTTCATCGGCAGTATCGACCAGTACGTACCACAGGATATCGCCAGTCTCATCAACACTCAGCTCAAGAATGAGACTGGGCAGCAGGCCAGTAATATCGCGCTGGCCATCGTGGCCATTCTTATCTCGCTCTACAGTGCTTCCAGCGCCACGCAAAATCTCATCAAAGCTACTAACGAGACGAATGAAGTTGACGAATCACGCGGCTTTATCAAGCTCAAGCTCATCAGCCTGGCACTGACGCTGGGGGCGCTGCTGGCCGGCTTCATCCTGATTCCCATCCTGACGGTGACACCCGACTTCCTGATGTCCATCGGCATGCCCGAGGCCTGGGCTATCGCCCTGCCGATACTGCGCTGGGTCTTTGTGCTGGTGCTGATCACCCTTGCTCTTGCCACGTTCTACCGCTATGGCCCGGATCGTAAGGAGCCGCGCTGGCAGTGGGTCAGCTGGGGCGCGACGGCTGCGACGGTCATCTGGCTCATCGGTACTGCGCTGTTCTTCTTTTACGTGCAGAATTTCGGTTCGTTCACCGAAAGCTACGGCGTCTTTGCCGGTATCATCGTACTGATGACCTGGCTGAACCTGACGTCGTTCATATTCCTGCTGGGGTCGGAGGTGAACCACCGCCTGGAACGGCAGGCGGGTGCCGCCTAAAATTCGTAATCGCCCCAAACCCAGTCGGCTTCGTTGTTAAAGTTGCGGCCGGCACAGGAGAAGCCGGGGCTTTGCGGAGCGGGGCGGCTGCTTGTTTCCAGGTCGACGATCATCAACACGGTCAGGCGTCCGCGGCCGGAGGTGCAGCCGATGGAGGCCAGGTACCAATCGTCCTCATAGGTGAAATAGTTGTAGTGCATACCGGTGTTGTTGTCAATGTCGAGCGAGGTGTTGACCGGGTCAACTGGTATTTGTGGCATGAAGCCTGAGCTTTTGAGGTTGGCAAGGAAGACGTGGCCGTTATTAAAATCTGAAGAGGCATCCCACCGCCCACCGCCAGATGGTGTAGCTACGGGGTAGTACCCCAGGTCAGCCTTGTGCGCCTTGATAGCCTTAAGGATGGCGTTGATATCGGCCAGCCGCCGGCTGTCGCGCGACCGCGCCTGCGCACTGGTGAATGCGGTCGTAGCGATGACCGCCAGGATGCCGATGACCACGATGACGATCAGCAGCTCGACAATCGTAAAGCCGCCCTTGTGCTGCGGCCGGCGTGTTCTGATGAGAGCGGGGAGGTGCATCCGTGGCATGTTATTTTTGCTTACGCTTAAATTACTACAATCATAGCACTTCATACTGCCGGGTCACAACGCTTTGTGGCATAATCATATGATATGAAATCAAAATCATTGCAGTATCTGCTTGGGCTTGTCTGGGTCGTGACCGTGGTAGTGACGTTGGCAATGTTCGTGCGCATCTGGCCGTTCGAGCTGCTGGTCAGCTTTACGCCGCAGATATTCATAGCGCTTGGCCTGGTGGGTCTGCTGTCGACGGCCGGCATCTTCTGGTCGAACCGCGCCGAGTTCTACTGGCCGCAGATCATCATGCCCATCCTGGTGCTGGTGACACTCTGTTTAAGCCTGGGCTATGCCTCGATGCTGCAGCCTGTGGCGCAGCCGGCCGTCCTGCCCGGCAATACGATGGTGCGCTTCATTACGTTCAACAAGCTATACACCAATACAAAAATTGATGAGATGGCGGCGTACTTCAAGACCGAACGGCCGGATGTCATCGCCCTGCAGGAAATCGCGCCCAACGAAGTGCGGCGGCTCGCTTCCGCCATGGGCTACAGGCATAGCTATGTCTCGGACTACCAAAATACCGTACGGGGTACCTCGGCGGCCCTGATTTCGCGCCATCCCATCGTCGAACAGCGTACCATTCCGCTGAGTCAGAATTCATCACTGGTGCGTATCGTAACGGAGGTGCCGGGCAAGGGCCGTATTGCCTTCTATGCCGTGCACTTGGTAGGACCGTTCTCGGAGGATATGTACCGCGAGCGCAACGAGGCCGCCCGCCAGATGGCCTTCCTGCTCGAAGCGGACAAGCTGCCCTTGGTCATAGGCGGAGATTTCAACACCACCGTCTTCTCGCCGATCCTGCAGGATTTCAACACCGTCACGACCGATAGCCTGTACAGCGTTACTGCCAAGCAGTGGCCGCCCTGCAGCTGGTACGGCTACGGAGCACCCCTGTGCCTCCGCATCGATCATGTCTACCACTCACAGAGTTTGAGCCTGGCGGGTGTGCGCATCGCGCCGAACCTGGGGTCGGATCACCGGGCCGTTATCACCGACCTGCAATAGCGTGATGGACGCGGCAGTGCGAACACGCTTATTTGTTGAGCAGGGCGGTAGCGATTATCTTGTCGAAGCGCCGCACATCAATGCCTTTGCGCAGCTTGATCTTGATGTGCCCCGGGTGTGTCCAAATGGAGACCTCGGCATCAAAGTCAAAACGGCCGCCGTTCTCGCTCGACCACATATGAATGGAGTGGTAGGGCAATGAGAAGACCTCGACCTTCTTGCCAGTGAGCCCTTGGGCATCGCGCACGATCAAGCGCTTGTTGGTGAAGACGGCGCTGTCGCGGAAGGTCTTGTAGGCGGCGATGGCGGTCTCGCCGGGCACCAGCAGCTCGTTGACGTCTTCGGGGATGGGGCATTCGCTGACGAATGTCCAGGATAACAGTTTTGATACTTCGGCCATAGGAATCTCCTTGTTGCAAGTCTGCATTATAACGGAATGGCAGCCACCTTGCTGTGAAGTTCCGCATGGAATGAATAGTCCCCGGACCGGCCCGCGCGTGCAGGCTGATCCGGGGAGGGCCCGTCATATCCTTGGTGGAGGTGCGAGGGTGATGGTGACCGCGAACAGCGCGAGAGCCGCCACGATGAACACCCAGCCCATCACGTACCACGTGCCCGCCCGTTCGCCGTCGGTGCGGGCGGCGTGGGCGAATGCAGCCGCGCCGAACACGATGAACACGATGGCCCAGGCATTCAGTATGCCCACAAGATCTACCATGGGTCTCTCCTGACGCTCGATAGAGGGGTACTATTTAATTATAGCATAAAATGCAAAATAAATCAATGCCAACCCGCCGTGCTATACTTGCGGTAATGCAACAGGACGCGAGCAACATCCTCGTTATCAACCCGGCGGGTGGTAACGAGCCTATCATCCGTGGGGCGCGCATCGGGCTGGCTATCAATAAGAAGTGTAAGCTGCAGGACATGCGGCCGCTGACTATTGTCATACCCATCACCGATGAGCGGCAGCGCGGCGTGTTGGCGGACGAGCTGCTCGGCCTGACCGGCACGGAGCGTATCGTGCTGGATGAAGGGGCGGGCGGTATCCTGCGGACCGTCCTGAAGAGCCAGGGTGATTTCGTACGGCATGTGCACGTCTTGCACGATGAATATGCAATGATTCAGGCTGCCTTGAACGCCCGCTACGGCCGTACGGCACGCCACCGCTTCACTGTCACCGATCTGACAGGGCAGGCGCGTAGTCTCGACCCGCGGCATATCATCGGTACGCTTGATATCGGTGGGCGCATCGCCATCGATGCACACCGGCGTGACTTTGCGTTCCCGGTGCTAACCTCGGAGCTGCTGCGGGCGGCGCGTGAAGCCGGCCTCTCGGCTGCTGGCGTGGATGAAGCGATGCTTCAGCGCGTCGAAGACCGGCTGCGCGGCACCGACAATGAGTATCATTACCGCTTCCTGCCGCTGGTACACTCTCTGGCCGGCCTGGCCGTCACCAAAACTGCCGACCGGCCGATGACTGCCAAGTTTGACGAGCTCACCGCCCAGCCGCCACAGACACTGGCGGGCGAGGTCACCTATACGCCGCCGCTTAAAAGCATCGCGCCGCTCCAGGAATATGAAGGGGTGGAGGCCGAAGGCATCTACGCCATGCTGAGCGGCACCGACAGCGGTACGGCCGAAACGCTGGCTGCGACGCTGCGGGCCGCGACCGACGCCGGCCTGGCAGTCTACACCAATCCCTGGGCCACGCAGGCCGACGGCATGGTCCGGGTGACACCCAAGGCTATCAGTGACCCGCGCATCTCGGCGGTGGTAGGCCGGGCTGGTTGGGGCACCGGCTGGCAGCTGCTGAACACCGGCAAGACCTGGCTGGTGATTCCGCTGCAGGACGGCGACGATCCGGAGATCTATTTCAATCATCAGACCATCAGTCGGCTGGGCATCGGCATGATCATCGATCCGGCCAATTTTGGCGCTGCCGAGCTGACCCACGCCATCCAGACCTATGGGCCACGGGTGCGCGAACTGCGCAGCCTGACAAGTATGCATTTTGGCACGTCCGATGGCAACGAGCTGGTGGCGCGCATGCTGACAGATAGCTATAAGGCGGACGGGGTGCTGACATGACGCGGCAGTATCTGGCGTTACTGCGCGGCATCAACGTGGGCGGCAAGAATAAGCTGGCGATGCCGGAGCTGAAAACCTGCTTTGAGGAACTGGGCTATGGCGAGGTGCACACGTACCTGGCGACTGGCAATGTGCTGTTTACTGCCGATAAGGACCCATCGGTGCTGGCGGCCGAAATAGAGCAGGTGTTGCCGGCGTCCTTCGCACTGGATACCGAGCTGGTAAAAGTGCTGGTGCTGTCGCGCGAGCAGCTGCAGGCGGTGGTGGACGGCGCGCCGGCGGGCTTTGGCACCGAGCTGGAGAAGTATTATTCGGACGCAATATTTTTAATGGGCATCCCGGCGGCCGATGCCTTTGCCGTCTTTAAGCCGCGTGAGGGCGTGGACGCAGTCTGGCCGGGCGACGGCGTGATATATTCGCGGCGGCTGGCGGTGGAGCGGACGAAGAGCCGGCTTTCGGCCATCATTGCAAGTCCGTTGTATAAGAGTATGACGATTCGGAGTTGGGGGACAGTGACGAGATTGCTGAAGTTGCTGGATTCTTAGTTGATGCACATGTTCTGCGTCTGCTAACCCTTTGGTGGATGGGAGTCGGCGCCAAATGAATTGCGTTCGCGAATAAGCCCGTTACGGCCGTGTATGAATAATTCAGTCTTATTGTTTTTTGCTACTTGCTGGGCATACTGTGCCGCTTCTTTCTGTGTATCGAATGTGCGCGAAGCTTTTGTGGCCCCCGCACGACGCACTGCCCATCTGCCACCAGAATGGACGACATGCTGAGCCTTCAGCCCTTTTTGGGCAGCAGAAACATACGCTTTGACTTGAGCGTTGCTTGATTTCGGTCGGGGAAGTGCTTTCTTGTTCATGACTGGGTGATAATGTCGATTATATCTTGTTCAGTATACTGACTGTCTTTTAGTTTCTCAATGAGTTGTGCTTTTGATTCAAACTCATATTCGTAGAATGCAAGACCATCACCTTCAAAGTGATTCTCATAAAGCTTGATATCAACTGGAAGGTTGGATTCAGCAATCTCCAGTAGTGCTCGACGCGATAAAGAGTGAGTTTTGTAAAAGTGCTCATCTGGATACTTACGCTCACGCTGAAGGAACGCTGCAAATGCGACCTTTAGATCTGCAGGCCAGACGGCGACTATGACTACGTGTTTTTTACGCTTTATCGCTTTCGCAATTTTGATGCTTGCGCCCTTGAACGTAGGTAAGGTGCCGTCTAAAACTATATATGGTTGTTGCGCCAAGTATTCAGACATAAACTCCGTTTTCCCAGAAGCTGCGCCGCTAGAAAGCAGTACTACGTCGTGAAATTTTGCTTCATTCATAGCTTTTGCATACAATGCATCCGCTAGCTTTGCAGACTTGGCATGCACTAGATGAGATTGGCCAGGATCATACTCGGGCATAGTCTGTTTAATATCATCGGCAGATATGATGAGAGCCATACGCTCAGTATATAGCAGGAGCGAGGCGCGTCATCTTGAAGTAAAGCAACGACAAAAATAATGCCGGCCTAAAACGTATGATGGTATTGCATTTCTAACATGTTATAGCATAATATATATTTGGTTGCCCCCGCGACCAATACGGCACCCCGCCGTACCATCCAAGCACGCCCGACGTAAGGAGTCCGCGTGAATCTGTCCAGAGCACTACTCTTGGTGGCAGTTACTCTGGGGCTGGTGGTCAGCTGCGGCTCCGGCCCGGCGTCCCAGCCGCCTTCCGGCGTGACGCCGGTGGCAGCGGCCGTGGGGCTGGGCTTCACGCCCAGGCTCGATGCCGCCCAGCTCGAGGCGCTGAAGGCGCACTACGGTGACCAGACGCGCATCAACACGCTCGCCCCGGTGGTGGAGCGTGTCCGCCTGGACACCGTCGACGCCCTGCTGCGCGGCGTGCCGTCGGCGGCCATGCCGACCGACAGCGCCGGCAACGCCATCAACGGCCTCGACGAGGGCTGGGCCGTCCTGACCAACCGCCAGGCCAACGGCCAGCCGGCCGGCTGGGCCTCGGCGCTGGTGTACTACCGGGACGGCAGGCCCGACCCGGACACGGTGGCATCGGTCACCCTGCACCCGCAGGGCGGCCGGCAGGTCACGGTGGTCAACGGTGACGACACCACGGGGACGCAGTTCCTCATCACCCTGGCCGATTCGGCGGATCCGGCCTCCGGGTACGTCGTCAACACGGCGCTTCCCGGTGGCACGCCGGTCAACCCGGGGCTGCGGGGCATCTACACCGTCGCCGACGCCCAGCGTCACGACGAGGCCGCCCTGCAGGCGCTGGCCGACGGCTACCTACAGCTGTTCGGCAAGCGACTGCTGCGCTAGATGGCCGCTCCGGCGGCCATCACAACGGTGCGGCCCGGCCACTTCAATGTGGTCCGGGCCGCACCGGTTTTGCTTTATTGCGGTATTTTTTGGCACTGCGTTTGACACGATTGCAAATAATCACAACGTTTTGTAGCTTTATATACAACTACTGTCAAGTG
The DNA here is from genome assembly GCA_016789455.1 of Candidatus Saccharibacteria bacterium. Lineage (NCBI taxonomy): Bacteria > Candidatus Saccharimonadota > Candidatus Saccharimonadota bacterium. The sequence continues at coordinate 310,538 of JAEUQU010000002.1, forward strand.
GTTTTGTTCACTCTATTGGCATAGCGTAGCCCATGGGTGACTTTTCCACCGCCAGCCGTCAAATCGGCTGGTTTTTAAGCTATTTGCCATTATGCCGTCGTGCGAAGGCTGGCTATACTTAGGCGTACTATCAACAAGCGGGGGTATGTGAATGAGAACATTAGCAATGGAAAGCAGGAAAATCATCAAGGCTGGTTTGATTGGCGTCACGGCGTTTGTCCTAGCCGTCACCGGCGTAGCCTTTACCGGCAAGCCGGCATCGGCAGCAACCGGTTCGATGAAGTTCCGTAACAGCAACTACTGTGTGGATGTGAACCAGATCAGCGGCCCAGTTGGCAACGGTACTAAGATCCAGGCCTGGCAGTGTAACGGCGGCGCCGCCCAAATGTGGTACGACACTGTCTACACCAGCTCTGGCAACTTCTCACTGCGTAATCCTCAAAGCGGCCGCTGTCTGGATGTTGACCAGCTGCACGGCCCTGTCGGCAACGGTACCAAGGTACAGCTGTGGCAGTGTAACTACGGTCACGCACAGCAGTGGCGCAAGATTCGCACCAGCTACGTGATTGAATACTACAACCCATCTTCAGGCAAGTGTCTTGACCTGCCTGGCTCCGGCTACTACAACGGTAACTGGCTGCAGATCTGGGACTGTAACAACACGCTGGCCCAGCACATTGACGGCCCTGGCGTCGTCGCAAATTAGGCGATTGTCATAGTAAGGAAAAGACGGTAGGTAACTACCGTCTTTTTCTGTTGCAGGGCGGTCAGAGATTGTGCGCCGGTTCAATACCTTATATACTTTGACAAACAGGAATACCCATGCAAATCAAACACGTTCTTCCGGCGCAGCGGTCAAAACTATTAAAACTATCGTCTGCGCACATGGCTGTCGCTACTGGCGTGCTGGTGGCGGTCGGCCTCATTACACTGGTGACGGGCTGGGCGGCAACCATGGTGGTCAGCAGGGAAGCCGAAGACAGTGCGGACGGTACGTATGCAACCATACACGACAGTACCGCCTCCGGCAGTGCCGCTATTCTTTTTGGCGGCAGTACGGCGCCCGGGCCGGCGCCTGCTCCGGGCGGCAAGGTCATTGCCGTGGCGGCCGATGGCAGCGGGCAGTACGCCACGCTGCAGGAGGGCGTTGCTGCGGCGCAGCCGGGTGACGTGGTAGAGATTGGCGGCGGCACCTACAATGAGCAGCTGGTAGTCAACAAGAGCGGCAGCGCCGGCAAGCCGATCACCTTTGCGGCGCGCGCCGGCGAGAAGGTCGTTCTGGATGGCCAGGGCGGGGTCGTCTCTGGCAGCAGCGACGGCTTGATCAGTCTCAGCAACCAGTCCTACCTGGTGTTTGATGGCATTGATGTCGCCAACTCGCCGTCGACGGCCGCCTGGGGCGTCACCGTCAACCACATCGTCTTCCGCAACTGCGATATCTCTGCCATCCAGCACGGCGGCATCGTGCTGATTGACGGCTCGGATGTGACAATCGACAACTGCGACGTCCATCAGACCAACCTGCTGCATGGTGCCGGGTCGAGTGCGGAGCATGAACCGATCAGCCTGAGCGATATTGATGGCTTTGAAATCAAAAACAACCGGGTGTACGACAACAAGGAAGAGGGTATCGACGTCAAATATGATGCGCGCAATGGCAGTATCCATCATAACGAGGCGTACGATAACAACGGGCCGAATATCTACATCGATAGTGCTTACAACGTGAAGGTGTATAACAACAGGTCAACCACTACCGTGGGCGACGGCAAATCAGGCATTGCGCTGGCGATTGAGAACTACTCCCAGTCCAGGCTGTGCTATGGCATTGATATATACAATAACATCATCGTCGGCAGCAAATTGGCCGGGGTCGGCTTTTGGGTGGAGTCGACAGGGACATTCCATGATATCCGGGTTTATAATAATACGCTCTACGATAATGCGTATGGGCTGAATTTCTCGACGACGGCGGATAAGTTCACTGGCAACAATAATATATTCCGGAATAATATCGTGGCAAACAGCGCGAGTGGCGGGGTTAATTTTGAGAGCGGGGCGGTGCCGTTTGTGATGAGTCATAATTTGTTTTCGACGGGGACGGCGCAGACGGCGGGGGAGAATCAGATTGTGGCGGATCCCCAGTTTGTAAATGCTGGGAGTGATTTCAGGGTGCAGGCTGGATCTGCCGCCATTGATACAGGTTCGAGTGATACCATTGCGAACGAGGATTATGACGGCAAGACCCGGCCGGTAGGAGGGGCTGTCGATATTGGGGCTTACGAGCAGTAGAGGTTGAAGTAGCTATTGCTTGAGTGGGCGAGGAAGGGGCCGATCATAAAATGCTCGTTCTACGTTCGCATCCGCTTCGCTACTGCTCACCCACTCGGCCAAGCATTGCTTACGGAACTGCCGCTGGCAGTTCCGCCTACGGTTCGACCCCTTCCTCGCCAGCCATAAAGAAAAAAGACCGATACTTCGGTCTTTTTTCATGGCTGGCGAGGAAGGGGTCGAACCTTCGATCTCCTGTGCCAGAAACAGGCGCCTTACCACTTGGCCACTCGCCACTATACCGCCCGATTATAAGATAGGTGCGGCAAAGTTTCAATTACTTTTTCATTTCATCGGCATGCAGCCTGAAGGTGACGGGGCTTTCCATGGTGAAAAACTGGAAAAGCCCCGTCAACCGTCACCACCTCCGGCACGAGCGGACGTAGGTAGGCCAGGCAGGCCGGGTGCGGCTGGAGTGCCTGGCTGGTGTGGAGCCTGGTGCCAGGTCGGTGGGTGCGACCAGGGCTGGAACGGACGCCTCGGCCGGCTCGGGCACGGACGCTAACTCCAGCTCCGGCACTGGCGACACCGTGGATGACGGCGCGACCGACACCACCAGCGGCGCCAGGTCGGGCGTTTTGGCAGTGCGGCCTTCGGGTGGATCGTTCAGTGCCGGCACCAGCGTGCTGAACGACCGCACCAGCGCCAGCAGCGCGGCGAAGCCACCAGTGGTGATGGCGCTGCCGTCGATGCGCTTGTAGGTGTAGCGGTACTGGGATGTGCCGGGCGTGCTGTGGTAGTCCGGAACATCAACCCGGACCAGCAGCAGGTCGAACATGATGATGACCTGCTGCTGGGTGACCGTGAGGATGCGGGACGTGGCCTGGCCGGCCGTCAGCATCTGCATGACTTGGGCGTGGGCGTGCCAGCTGTCGATGGGGTACTGGCGCAGCGCCACCGGCTCGCCCGTGGAGGGCACGTGGTGGATGTCGAGCCAGATCTTGCTCAGGGCAATCTCTTCCATCTGGTGCTCCTGCTAGTGTGGTAGGGCGGCGGGGCGTGGTGACGGGCTGGATGACGATGAAACGGGGATGCAAAGGTACGGGCGCGGGTATGGCAGTGTCAAAATCCATGCTATGGAACTAATTTCTTATTATAGCAAATAATACTCATTTTGTCAATGATTAGGCGCACAGCCTGCCGCCGCGCCACTTGTGACATAATTCATAAATACCGTCCCGGTGCCGTGGTACAATTCGACTGATGAATGAAGAACACAAACGACATGACAGTGAGCTGCTGGCCCGCCGCGCCGCCCAGGTGCAGCAGGGCGGGGCGCGGGCGGCCGTGCTGGGTGTCAATGACGGCCTGGTCAGCACCTTGTGTATCGTGCTGGCCGTAGCCGGTGCCGGCAGCAGCCAGCAGACCGTACTGCTGGCCGGCGTGGCCGGGCTGGTGGCCGGTTCGATCTCGATGGCGGCGGGCGAATGGATCTCCGTCAAATCGCAAGTAGAGCTGTTCCAGGGCGTCCTGGGTGACCTCAAGCAGATGATCAAGGACGATAAAGAACTGTTGGTAGAGCAGCTGCGCGACAGTCTTGAAAAGAACGGCTACAGCACTGACACGGCCGGACGGGCCACCCGCGAGCTGGCCACGAATGAACACCACCTGTTCAACCGCTTATCGCAGCATGTCATCGGGCTGAACCCCGAGCAGCTGGGGTCGCCGTGGGTGGCGGCTATATCCTCGTTTTTGCTGTTCGCGGTCGGGGCGCTGATAGCGCTGGCGCCGTGGTTCTTCGGCGGCGGGCCGTTCGCCATTATCCTGTCTATCGTCCTGACGGCTTTGGGAGGCCTGGCGGTCGGGGCGTACATCGGTATTTCCAGCGGCAACAGCGTGTCGCGCGCGGCCATGCGGCAGCTGCTTATCATTCTGCTTGCTTCGGCCGTGACCTATAGTGCTGGGCAAATTTTTGGCACGGTCATCTAGCCGTATCGGGCGAGTGACGCTAACTGTGGTACTGTAGTGGGGATATGCGTCAAAAGTTAGTGCAGGCGTACCAGAGCCCGTTCCTCCGGCAGAATGCTGTCTTTTTTGTGGGCTCCATGGTCGTGGCGGCTTTGAATTACCTGTACTACCCGGTGCTGGCCCGCCTGCTGAGCACTGAGGCGTTCGGCGAGCTGCAGGTGCTGGTCTCGGTGGTGACGCAGGCGGCCATATTGCTGCAGGTCTTCAGCCTGGTGGCGACGAACATCGTCGTCAACGAAAAACATAAGGACGCCACCAACGCGGTGCTGAGCGAGCTGCAGAAACTATCGCTCTGGATGGGCGTGGTCTTTGCGGCGGCGGTGGCGGCGCTGGCACCGGTGCTGCAGGCGGCTTTGAAGTTTGAGTCGGGGTTGCCGTTTGTGGTGATCGGGTTGATATTCCTCGCATCGATTCCGCCGACGTTCACCGGGGCGTATCTGCGCGCTAAAAAGGATTTCAAGAGTGCGTCGCAGACGCAGGCGCTCGGCTCGGTGGCGAAACTGGTCTTTTCGGCGGCGCTGGTGTTCATCGGCTTCCAAGCGTTGGGGGCGGTCGTCGGGCTGCTGATCGCGCAGATCGTGACGGCGGTATACACTGCACACCGTGCCCGCAACCTCGGCTATAGGTTTATGAAGGGCAAGGGGCGCGGCGTGGACATTTCGTTGGTGCGGCCGCACATCAAATATGCCATCTTTGTGCTGATTACATCGCTCATCACCACTGGTATGGTGACAATTGATTCTATCGCGGTAAAATACTTCCTTTCGCCCACGGAAGCCGGTTTGTACGGCGGCATTTCCACTATCGCACGCATCATCTACTTCCTGACGGGCTCAATCGGGCTGGTATTGCTCTCCTCCGTAAAACTCGAGCAACTCCCCGCCAAAAACGTCTCGCTTCTGCTCCGTTCTTTTGCGCTGACGCTGGGCCTGGGCGGTTCGGCCCTGTTGGTCTTCGCCTTGTTCCCGTCGTTCATCATCCACCTGCTGATGGGGCCGCGCTATGACGAGTATGCCCATTACCTGCCGCTGCTGGCTGCGGCGATTCTTGCCATTTCATTAAGTCAGTTGCTGACGCAGTATCACATTGCGCTGCGGCACTTCGTGGTGGCGGTGCCGGTGGTGTTGGGAGCGCTGGTGATGGCGGTGGCATTGCTGGTGCACCACCAGAGCATCGAAGCGATTATCCAAAGTTTGGCAATCGGCAGCGCGACGCTGCTGGGCGGGCTGTTGCTGTGGACGGCCAGCCGGGCGTTGCCTCGTGCGTAGTGAGTGTAAAGTTTCAGACGCACAACATTATGTAAAGTTTTAACTAGAACTTTACATAACGTTGACTCTTATGTAATTTTATCGTATTAACTTTACATAAGACATTTTTTATGAAAAACTAGAATTGTGAAAACCTACCAATCCGGCGTCCTCAGGCGAGCAAATGCAGATACTGGCTACGAATACCAGTATTTCTTGCCGTCTTTCATTCCTACGAAGTACCAGCCACGCGACCCGACATTGGCGCGGTTGCTAGAAGAGGCGACTCACAGCCTGGGTGAGCTTAATGCATATGCCCGGTTCGTCCCGGACATTGACTTCTTTATCCGTATGCATGAAACAAAAGAGGCGACTGCTTCAAACAAAATCGAAGGAACCAAAACCAATATCGGCGAAGCGGTCATGCGTGAAGAGGATATCGCGCCAGAGCGTCGTGATGATTGGCGAGAAGTACAGAACTATATCAAGGCCATGGGCTACGCAATTGTTCAATTGGATGAAATGCCATTGATCATGCGTTTGCTTGGAGAGACCCACAAAATCTTATTGAGCGGAGTGCGTGGCGCTGGCAAGCAGCCTGGTACGACTCGCCAATCTCAAAACTGGATAGGAGGAGCGACACTAAAGGACGCGAGATTTGTGCCGCCCCATCACTACCATGTACCAGAGTTATTGAGCGATTTGGAAAAGTTCTTGAATAAAGACAACTTAAACATGCCCTTGTTAATGAAGGCGGGTATAGCTCACTACCAGTTCGAAACCATCCATCCTTACCTAGACGGTAATGGCAGATTGGGGCGTCTTCTTATCATCCTCTACCTTATGCAGCAGGGGATGTTGGATAAGCCTGTGTTGTACTTATCGCAGTTTTTCGAAGCGCACCGTCAAGAGTATTACGAAGCGCTCAATATCGTCAGGACTCATAGCGATCTGGAGCAGTGGCTTAAGTTCTTTTTCGTCGGTGTCAGTGAAACTGCCAAAGGGGCCGTCGCAACTCTACAAGCCGTCATGCAGCTTAGGGCGGAGGACAACGTGAAAGTATTGGGCCTGGGCAGACGCGCAAAGCGTGCGAGTGATCTGGTGGAGCGTCTCTATAAAGATCCCATAATCTCTGTCAATCAAGCTGCTCAACTATTAAATGTTACGCCTCAGGCGGCTAACGCACTTGTGCGTGAGTTGGTAAGAATCGGCATTCTCAGTGAAATAACCGGAACGCAGCGAAATCGTCTGTTTGCATACCAAGCGTATCTCGCCTTGTTCGCAGACAATAAGTAGGGTGCTTTTTAGTTATACACCCTTATCCAATCCACCTTGATCCAGGCGGCGCCATCAGTGTTGCCATACCAGTCCAGCCGGATGGCCATGCGCATCGGGCCGGGCGGGAAACGGCTGGTGTCGGTGGCGATGAATGATTGGGCGCCGTCGATGTAGCCGCGGATCTCGGTGGGCGTCCATTCAACGGCATAATTGTGGTACTGGCCGATATCGACGCTCTGCGAGCTTTGCTGGATAAAATCCGTCGGACCGTAATGCAGTCGGAAACGCACGTTCTGCGGGCCGCCGTCGCCGTTGGTCTCCAGCCATTCGATCTGGCCGTCGTCGGGCCAGTCGCCGCTGGCCGGCCACAGCATGAGCACGGGGTGGTAGTTGGGCGTGCCCATCAGTACACGTAGCCGCGCCTCCCAGCGGCCGTACTGGCGGGAGGAGGTAGAGATGATGCCGCCGCTGTTGCCATTCGGGTCGCCAAGTATGTCGAGGGTGTTACCGGTGAGAAAGACATTATCAGGATCGAAAGTGCCTTGGCCCTGGTAGCCAAAGCCGCTGTACGCCGTCCAGTCGCTGCCCAGGCTGCCGCCGTTGAATTCATCGCCGCCCACGGGCGTGCCCCAGTCGTAGAGCACGGCGGCCTCGGTGCTGCCGACATTCGAGCTGTCGAAGGCTTTTTCCAGCTTGAGCGGCAGCATGAAGCCGCCAAAGGTCATGCCTTCGAACTTCAGCGGTTTTTCGACGCCGCCTTCCCAGAGGTAAAGCTTATCGCTCATTATCGTTCACTATCGTTTACCCCAAATCCCAGACCGTCAGCTCGTCAATATACGTCTCGCGCGAGGTGCTGGAGCTGCCACCCAGCAGCCACGGAATGACATTGCCGGCGGCGGAGTAGGTGTTGTCGGTGGTAGAGACCATCCAGGCGCCCGGTTCGTCATCGGTGTCTTCCCAGATACGGGCCCAGATCTGGTTGCCGATCCAGCGGACGCGGACCCAGTAGTAGGTGCCGGCAGAGTAATAGAACGGCGTGGTACTTAGTGTGGTGTCGCTGGCGGCGGCGATGCGGACGATACTGAAGGAGTCGCCCGCCGGGTCAAGGTAGATGCTGTACATGTTGTCGATGTTGGTGGCGCGGAAACCAAAGGCCGGGTAATTCTCAGAAAGGGTGATGACTTCCATCTCAAGCAGGGCTTCGCCGTCCTGGACGCCAGGGCGTGAGGCGCCTTTATAGCCATAAGAAGTCGCGCCGGTGACGATGTGGCCATCGTTGCTCTCCAAGTCGACGTGTCCGCCGGCGCTGCCGACGGTCGTCCAGCCGGCCGGCCATGGATCGCTATCAAAGCCGGTGTACGTGGTGCGGTAATGCACGGTCGGCTCGCGGCGCAGAATGATGGTGCCGTCGGGCAGGCCGGCAGGCACGTCCTCTACATAATCGAGGATGGTGATGTTGAAGGGGTTGTTGGCCCACTCCAGGCCGGAGGCGGTGGAGGAATTGGCGGTGAGTACCTGGCCGTTGCTGCCGGCGGCGAGGCGGGCGATGGTGTTGTCGGCGGTTCCCACCAGTAAGTCACCCTTGGCGTCGACGCTCGATGCCTGGATGGCGCCGGTGATGCGGCTGTCGTCGCCGCGGGCGGCCGTGGTGCTGCTGGTGCCGTACTGTACGGAGAGTGTGCGGTTGACGGTCAGGTCGCCGCCGCCGCTGAGGCCGGTGCCGGCGGTGATGGTGCGGGCGCTGTCGGCCTTGGCATCAAGCGCGGCTTGGGTGGCGCTAGAAACGGGCTTGCTGGCGTCACTGGTGTTATCGACGTTGCCGAGGCCCACATCGGCCTTGGTCAGGACTACGACGCCGGTCTGACCATTGACGGAGTCAACGGCGCCCGAGCCGGTTGGCGGTGCCGCCCAGGTACCGTCGCCGCGCAGGAAGGTGGTGGCATTGGCCGTGCCGCTGATGGTGATGTCATTCAGGTCGTGGATGTGGCTGGTGTTGGCCTTGCCGTCCAGGGCGGTCTGGGTAGCGGTGGAGACCGGCTTGTCGAGGTCGGCGGTATTGTCGACCCAGTTCAGGCCGACATCGGCCTTATCGAGTGCCAGGTCGCCTTTGAAGCCGGCCGGCGTCACGTTGGTCCAGGCACCGGCTTTGCGCTGGAGGATGTCGTCGTTGCTGGGCGAAAGGCCGGCGATAGCCGTCAGGTCGAGGTCGGCCGGTTGGGCGCCGACATCATCGGCATCCAGCACTACCACGCCGGTCTGGCTGTTGACGGAATCAACCGCACTGCCATCGCCGGAAGGTGGTGCCGCCCAGGTGCCGTCGCCGCGCAGGAAAGTGGTGGCGTCGGCGGTGCCGGTGGCGTTGATCTCGTCCACGTCGTGGTTGTGGGCCGTATCGGCCTTGCCGTCAAGGGCGGTCTGCGTGTCGGTAGAAATGGGCTTGTCGGCGTCGCTGGTGTTGTTGACGTTGCCCAGGCCCACATCCGCGGCGGCCAGTACCACGTCGCCGGTCTGGGTGTTGACGGAGGTAACGGCGCTGGCGGCGTTCAATTTGGCCTGGACGGCCGGGTCGAGTTTGGCTTCGGCGATGGTGTCGTTGGCGATGTTGTCGTTGGTGACGGCGTAGAGCGCCAGCTTGGCACCGGTGACGGCGGCGTTGGTCAGCTGCAGGGTGTCGACGGTGTCGTTGGCCAGCTGGGCGCCGGTGACGGCGTTGTTGGCAATTTTTTCAGAAGTAACAGCATCGTCTGCCAGTTTGGCGGTGGTGATGCTGCCGTCGGCCACCGTGCCGCTGCTGTTGAGCTTGGCCTGGGCGGCGGCGTCCAGTTTGGCTTCGCTGATGCTGCCATCCGCGATGGTTTGCAGTGCGGAGTCGGCTTTATCGAGGCTGGCCTGCACGCCGACGGAGAGCTTGGCGGCGGTAATTGCTCCATCCTGCACCTTCAGGGCGGTGACGGCATCGTTCGCCAGCTGTACTTCGCCGACTGCACTGTTGGCGAGTTCGGCCGATGTAACGGCATTGTTAGCAATCTTGATAGTGGTGACGGCACCATCAGCCAGTTTTGCAGTAGTGATGCTGTCATCGGCTACGCCACTGCCAACAGTATTCAGTTTAGTCTGAACGGCTGCGTCCAACTGTGCTTCGGTAATGGCTCCATCGGCAACCTTGGCCGTGGTAACTGCATCGTCGGCAAGTTTACTGGTGCCCACGACGCCATCGCCTAATTTGGCCGTAGTCACCGCGTCATCCGCCAGCTTGGCGGTGGTGACTGCACCATCCGCAACGCCGCCGCCCACGGTATTCAGCTTGGTCTGCACTGCAGCATCCAGCTGCGTCTCGCTGACCGCGCCATCGGCGATCTTGGCAGTGGTGACCGCGCCATCGGTAATCTTCAGGGTCGTCACAGCGCCGCTGGCCAGCTTGGTAGTACTGACGGCGTTGCTGGCGATGTGTGCGGTCGTGACGGCAGAGGCCTTTATCTGCCCGCCATCAATGGCATCACTCTTAATGGAGCCGTCGGCCGCCAGGCTTTGGCTAAGGAAATCGTTGAGAATCTCGCCCCAGGTACCCTCATCCTGGCCCGGGTTGGGCAGTCGCGCCATCTGTATCCGTTGTTCCTTTTGATAACCCTACACTATGCTTTTATTTTAACACGACCGTTTTGAAAATGGCAGCTGCTATACGTCACAAAACGCCTATGCCATATGTGATATACGGCCGCGTCAGAAATAGTTTGCTAAATCAAAATAATGTTATACAATATAAGTATGACCAGGCGCACCGCCGGTCATCCCCCTACGAAAGGATTTCGTCGCACCTGCTCGCATCCCATCACTGCGGATCGTCCGCACACACAGCTCGGCACCACTGAGCGGGCCCATGGGGCCTCATCTCTGCGAAGGAAAGGTATGAAACAGCTTCGAAGCGTTCTGCCGGCCGTGCTGCTTGTGCTCGGACTGGTAGTGACGGCAGCCCTCAGCGGCTGCGGCGGTCCGAGGGTCGTGCCGGTGGCCAACACCATCAGCAGCGACTACCCCTGGTCCACCGAGCGTGACGCCAGCTTCCGGCAGCTGTACGAGCCGGCCAGCCAGCGCATCACCGAAGCGCTGGTGGCGGGCAGGCTCGGCGAGACCGTCGCTTCTGGCGCGGTCGCCGGGCAGCCCAGGCCGGACGGCTACACGGGCTGGGGACAGCTCTCCACCCGTCCGGACAACAAGACCCAGGCCAGTGTTGCGCTGTTCTGGCGTTCGGACGGTACGCCCGACCTGTCGAAGGGATTCAACGAGCTCTGGCTCGACCCCGACGACACCCAGCCAGGCGTCCGCATCACCCCCGAGAAGGACGGCGACCCCTGGTACGTCCAGCTCCACGTCGACAACCGGTCGGACGGCACCGCCGTCAACCGCGTCACCGACGTGAAGCGGGCAACCGGCTTGACGCCGCCGCTCGGCCCCGACAGTGGGTCCGATCCCACGGACACGCTGTCGGAGCTGCGGGAGCTCGACCTCGACGCCATCACGGTGCTCGAGGTCAACATGAACCGGATCCTCGGACCCGGTTGGCGGAACTGACACTTCCGCCGCGCCACCGGCGCAGTCCTTCCTCTCCGTACCTGGGGAGGAGGGGCTGCGCCGTTCCACTGTCCGCGATTCTTTTGGAAAGGCAGGCAGCAAGATGGTACGAAGGTTGCAGGCGCACCGCAGCGGCAGATTGACGGCACTCGGCCTCATCGCCGTGCTGGCACTACTGCTGGCCGGCTGCGGTGCCGGCACCAGTGAAGCGGAGGTGGGGCCAGACTACGCCACCTCCCAGGCCCGCAACGACCTGTACGCCCCGGTGTTCGACGCCGGGTCCCGGGCCATACTGGCCGACGTGATGTCCGGCAAGTGGGGCCCTATGGGGCGCTTCTCGCTGGGCCCGGACCACACGCCGCTGCCGGACGGCTACGAAGGCTGGGGTGCCATCTCCACGCCTCCCGACCAGGACGTCAGCGTCTCGGCGTACGTCTACCTGCTGGCGGGCGGCGGCATCGACCTCAACCGCGGCATCCTGGCCTTCGGCGCAGATGCGGGTGAGGACTACCGGGAGTTCTTCGTCCGTTCGGCCATCGGCGACGGCGTCTGGATCGCCGCCCTGAGTGAGAGCGACAACGCCGCGGACGGCATCCGCGCCACCGACGTGGGCCAGGGTGCTCAGACGCCACTGACCAACGTTGTCGGCAAGATCTACTACGCTCACACGCCGCAAGAAATCCACCGGCTCGACCTGGAGACGGTGGAGGCGATGAAGCGGAGTGTGACGGCGCTGCTGGGGAGGAGTGACTGGGTGCCGGCGGGGTGAGGGTGAGGACACATGGCCTTGGAGCTGCGGTGGCTGTCGTTGCTCCAAGGCCTAATTTAATATGTTCACTAATGGTATATGAACTCTTTTGGTAGAAAGTTGACAAGTTGTATACATTTTTTCAAAATAGTTAATAAAGCTGTCGTTAAGGCAGCCCTACGCCTTCCCCAAGCGACCAATTGGGGATCTTCCTGAAGGGGAGTGACGTGCTAACATCATTGCGGCGTCTGCTAACCTGTCTGGCGTTGGTTGGTGTGATGCTGGGCGGCGCGGTGACGCTGACTGCATCTGCGGCGATTGCAGAAGCGCCGTCAATCATCCCGTCTTTCAAGGTGTACCCAGACAAGATCGAAGCGCGGTTCACCAAGACGCAGACTAAGATGGTGGCCAACGGGGTTGCCATTGGTGTCGGCAACAAGGTGGCTGGGGTGACCGGTGCTGCCATTGGCTTCGGCATGGCTCATACGTGGGCTGAAGAGGCGGCCGATCAGGGAAACTGCCTGATGATCACCCGCTGGGGAATTCCGATTCCCCCGTACATCTACGCCGTCGCTCCCGTGTGGCCCACCATTTACGAATGTTGACGGGCAGAACAGGGTGAGAGGGTGGGACCTCGGGCCGAAGATGGTGTCCCGAGGTCCCACCGATGCGGTGGTAACAGTTGTGATGTTTTGCTATTGTTGCCGCCGCCTGTATCATAGTAAGTGCTAAGAGGTTTTATTATGAGGAACATTCTACGAACAGCTTTTCCATTCCGATGGTGGGATAATGTCACTTTTGCTATTTTGGCTGTCCTTGCTATTGCTTACTATGCAAGCGTACCAGAGTATACAATCGCACTTGTTCTAATTTATATAGTTACCCTTGTTGCTTATCGTAGGGGCGAGAGGTCTCTGCTGGAAAAATGGTTGGCCAATCTAAAGGCTGGAGCTGCAAAACAACATTAGTAGCATTCGGCAACGAGCCTGTTATCTCTTTGCTTGAGACGGTTCTACGACAGACTATTGCTAAAGATGTTTGTGATAATGTTTGTGCGATATTCGATTTGCTATTTTTGACGGCACTGTATCGTACGCAAAGCTCTGGCCGTGTTTTCAGTAATTAAGCTCATCTTTTCCGCTATACAGCATTACCATATTTACAACATTCGCCCTACTGTAGACCAAAAATCCAATTTCTGTTAAAATATGTGATTGTGGCAAACAATGGCACCCTACCGCCAAGCTTCTCAGACACCCCTAAGGAGCATCCAAAAGCCCGGCCCGTCACCCCAGACGTCTTTCCCGTCATCTCAGTAGTGACTCCGGCATACAACGAGGAGAAGAACATCTCCCTTTTTTATGAGCGTACCGCGGCAGTCTTTGCAGAGCTGCCGTTTTTATGTGAAATCGTCTTTGTGGACGATGGCAGCCGCGATGGCACTGCGGGAGAAATTGCCAGGCTCAAGAACCAGCCGCACACGCGGGTCAAGTTCTTGCAGCTCTCACGCAACTTCGGCAAAGAAGTGGCGGTGACCGCTGGTCTGCACGAGGCGAGCGGCGACGCCGTCATCATCTTGGATGTGGATCTGCAGCACCCGCCAGAGATCATCCCGCAGTTCATCGCCAAGTGGAGTAGCGGGGCGGACGTGGTGATTGGCGTGCGCAAGCAGCACAACCACGAGGGCGTCATCAAGAGCTGGGGCTCCAAGCTGTTCTATCGCATCATGAACCGCATCTCCGAGGTGGACATCGTGCCGCACTCCACGGATTTTCGGCTGCTGGACCGCCAGGTCATCGACGAGTTTAAGAAGTTTACCGAGCGCTCACGCATCACCCGCGGACTGATCGACTGGCTCGGCTTCAACCGCGATTATATCTACTTCAAGGCGGATGAGCGGCAGCATGGGGTGGCGAGTTATAACCTGCAGAAGCTGTTCCGGTTGGCATTCCATAGTATTACGTCGCATAGCTTGTTCCCGCTCAAGCTGGCGGGGTATCTGGGCGTGGTGCTGACGCTCGCGGCTGGCGCACTAGGGCTGTTCGTCATTTTCGAAAACTACGTCTTCAATGATGCTATGGGGCTGCAGATCAGCAACGTCATGATGCTGGCTATTTTCACCGTTTTCCTCATCGGTATTATCCTGATGTGTCTGGGGCTGATTGCGATGTACATCGCTGCTATTCATGCCGAAGTATCGAACCGGCCGTTGTATGTGCTGCGGCGCGGCCGTCCTGGTGCCAAACCGACCGTGGAAGAAATGGGGCAGGAGCCGCTGTCATGAGCAGTATCCTCTGGCTCAACTGGAAAGATTCCGGCCACCCCGGGTCCGGCGGGGCGGAGGTTGTATTGTGCGAACTTTCCAAGCGTCTAGTGGCGGACGGCCACGAGGTCACCATCCTGACCGCCAGCTACGAGGGTGCTGCCAAAGACGAGACTGTTGACGGTGTCCGCTACATCCGCGTGGGCAGTAACCGTTATCTGCATTCCTTCCAGGCCCTGGCCTACTACTTCAAGAACCTGCGTGGCAAGTACGATGTGGTGGTAGAGGTTGTGAATACGGCACCGTACTTTGCATCGCTCTTTCGTGGTAAGTCAAACTTCTACCTGTTCTACCACCAGCTGGCTAATGAGATCTGGCACCATGAAACGAAGTTTCCGCTCAACATCATCGGCTACCGTTTATTGGAACCTGTGGCAACCCGCATGCTGAGCAAGGCTAAGGCAAAAGTTATTACTATTTCTGAAAGCACTAAACAAGATTTGCTGAAGCATGGTTTCAAGGCGGAGAACATCAGCATCATCAGCGAAGGCATCGAGATGGAGCCGCTGGAGCGCATCGAGCAAGCCACCAAATACTCGCACCCCACAGTGCTGAGCCTTGGGGCCATGCGCGCCATGAAGCAGACCTGGGACCAAGTCAAAGCCTTCGAGATCGCCAAAGAGAAGATCCCCGACCTCAAGATGAAACTGGTCGGCAACGCCGAGGGTCCGTACGGCGAAACGGTGCTGGAGTACATCAAGCACAGCCAGTACGCCGACGACATCGAATACCTGGGCCGTGTGCCGTACGAGGAGAAGGTGGAGGTGATGCAGAAGTCGCACCTGGTGCTGGTGACGTCCATCAAGGAGGGGTGGTGCCTGGTGGTGACGGAGGCGAATAGTCAGGGGACGCCGGCGGTGGCGTACAATGCCGATGGCCTGCGCGACAGTATCCGTCACGGTGAGACCGGGTACTTGACGGAGGTGAATGATCCGACGCACCTGGCAGAAAGAATCGTGTATGTGCTGGGGGATGCGGAGAAATATCATACGGTGCGGGTGAATGGGTGGCGGTGGAGTAGGGAGATAACCTTCAGGAAGAGTTATGAGGATTTTAAGGAAGTGGTTGAATTATGAAGTTAATGACTGTCGTCGTACCTACTAAAAACAGCAGCGCAACACTTGGCGCTTGTTTGGATACTATTAAGAACCAGACGTATAAGCATATTGAGCTGATCGTGGTTGATAATAGTTCCACCGACGATACGAAAGAGATGGCCAAGCAGTACACCAAGCACGTGTTTAATAAAGGGCCGGAGCGGACTGCGCAGCGTAACTATGCAGCCACCAAGGCGACTGGCGAACTGATCATGTTCATTGATTCTGATATGGAGCTGGCGCCGGAGGTGGTGGAGCAGTGTGTGGCTGAGTATAAGAAGGATGCTTCAATAGGCGGTGTGGTTATTCATGAGGAATCGTTTGGCGAGGGGTTTTGGGCGCAGTGTAAGCGGTTGGAGCGGTCGTTTTATGTGGGGGTGCCGTGGATTGAAGGTGCACGCTGCTTTACGACAGAACTTTTCCATAAGTTAAAAGGCTACGACGAGGCGTTGGTGAGTGGCGAGGATTGGGATTTGTCTAAACGGGCAGAGAAACACGGCAAAATCATAGCGATTGATGCTTTTATCCGACATAACGAAGGACGTATTAGTCTTTGGAAGACTTTGAAGAAGAAGTATTATTATGCGCAGTTCGCGGCGGCATATCTCAAAGCCAATCCGGTTGATTCTATGATGACTGCAGAAGCGGGGCCGATTAATCGGTATAAGCTGTTTTTTTCTAAGCCTAAGGTTTTGTTTGGGCGGCCGCATATAGGGGTGGCTATGCTGCTTATGAAGACGGCGGAGTTTGGAGCAGGGGCGATTGGCTATATTAAGGCGTGGACTAAATAATGACAAATCAATCAATTCTTTTAATATCGCATTATGCCGATAACAAGGGCACGACTGATTATGTGCTAGATCATTTATGTAATGCTGGTATGAACGTCTACTACTTACGCCACCCTCTGCCTGAATCTGGTAAAGTCCAAAGTGAACTTTTGATATATAAGAATGGCAAGAAGGCAGATGTAAAGACATACAGTAGTCCTAGTAACTTCGGCGTTAAGTCTGCTAAAGAAGTTTTACTAAATCTTTACATACTAATACAACTTAAGCGCAAAAATATTAACTGCCGGATTGGTTTTGGCGCAATAAATGCCCAGTTCAGCATACTGGCGAAACTTTTGAAGATTAAGCCTATATTTTGGGGTGTCGATTACTCTGAGAAAAGATTTTCAAACCAAGTACTTAACAAAATTTACAAGAAGCTAGAAGACTCGGCTTGCAAGGGTAATGACTACGTAATTCAGCCTACAAAACTGCAAAAAGACAAAAGAGTGTCTAAGCATAATTTGCTAGAGCGCAAAGCGGTTATTATACCTAATGGAATAGTTTTGGAAGCGACTTTGCTGAATAAAAAGCATAGAAATAGAAAACACGCACTAGTTTACGTAGGCTCTTTGTCTCCTCAGCATGGAATGGCGAATTTTATTAAAGAGATATATGTTGCACAGAGCATAATCGCACCCCTTTACATTTTTGGTAATGGTGAGGAGGCGGACAAAATTGCTAAAATGGTCGATAGATACAATTTGTACGGAAAAGTGCATCAAATGGGCTCACGGCCTCCCCGAGATATCATTGAATTTGTACGAACCAGCCAAGAGTATCTTATAGGGATTGCTCCTTACGCTAGTATTGAAGGCGGACATGTTGCGTTGGGGGATAGTCTTAAAATCAAAGAATATATAAATATGGGTATGCCGTATATAGCATCCAATGTTGTTACTGTAGATAAAATATTCAGTAGTGCTGGCAAAACTTACTCTAGTCGTAGCGAGATGCTAAAAATTATAGATGAGCTAGAGATAATGAACCTCACGAACGAAGCCCGCCTCAAACTTCTTCAGGATTATTCATGGGAGGCATTGTTGAGCCGTAATCTGGAGCCCCTACTTGCTCGTTAGGACAAATATGCGAATTGCCTATTTTAAATGCACATCTTTGGAGCACGGAGGAGGTCTTGAAAAGTACTACATAGAAGTTGTTTCAAAGCTTTGTGAGTCTAAAAACGTTCATGCAGACGTTATTAGTTTAGATGATAACTTTACTGACAGAATCACGGACGCCTGGAGTATTTTTTCTTTAAAACGCATGGATAGGAAGCACAGTTACAAGGATAATCTCGAGGATGTTCGTAGACGACTGGGCAAAGGTAAGTACTACAAAGCAAAAAATATTACAGAGCTGCGCCAGTATCTTCAAGATTACGATATTGTTTATAGTAAAAATGAACTTTTAGAAACTTTCATACTCAAGTTTTTTGTAAAATATAAAAATGTTCCCCCTGTGGTAATGGGCGGACATACTCCATTGGTCTACCCAGGCGCAACTTCAAAGTATGCAAAGTTACACAACTACCTTTATACAAACAGCTTATATAAATTTTTTGCCAGTAATGTTGATAGCATTCATGCGCTTAACGAATACGAGGAAAATCTTTACAAGCAGCTTTTCCCTAAGAAAAAAGTTTATAAAATTTTCAATCCGTTTGACACAAATAGCTTTAAACATGATGCTGTTAAGTACATTCACAAAAATAGGGCCGAATTACTAGATGATAAGATTAATATTTTATATGTTGGAAGGTTCACGGAGCAGAAGGGGATAGACAGACTAGTTGACGTAATAGATCTTGTCAACTCGGATGCCACTCTCAGGAAGAAAATAAGGTGGGTAATCTGTGGTGATGGCGAGCTTAGGACACTGATAAACGATGCGTCAACAAGACATGCCAACGTTAAATACTTGGGAAGCGTAGAGCCTAAATATATAGCTGGAGTGTATGAAGCTTGTCAGATCCACGTTTGTACTAGCAGATGGGAGGGCTACCCTTACGTATTGCTTGAGCCTCAGGCTTTTGGGCTTAAAACATTTGCCTATCCCATTCCGGGCGCTATCGATATTTTATCAAGCTATGAGGGTGGGACTTTGTGTAACGACAGCAATGCCATGGCAGCCAATATCAGAGAATACTGCCAACTCTCCAAGGATGAAATGGTAAGATACAAACCGTCATCGCAGTCAAATCCAAAGATTGTATACGAAAAAATTTTAAACATGCTAATGGAGGTAGTTAAGAAATGAATATATTAGTTACTAATGTATATAGTTACAAGAACAAGGGCGATGCAGCGATAGTCATATCATTGATACGTGAAATTTATCGCGTGTTTGGTGTCAAGGTAGATGTTGCAGTACAAACCACTGATGTTCAAAATGATATTGGCAAATACGGAGTCCCTGTATCAAGTACATTACTGTGGATACTACTCTCGTCAGTAAGGGACAGGAACATCTTGGCACGGTTTGCCGTACTCTGCAAAGGGGTTATTGGTTTAAATATATATTTGCTGTGCAATAAGTACTTGAAAAGTAAGCCGTATTTCTTGCTGTCGACAGAATTAAAGCAATACGTACGCGAGATTGAGGCGGCAAGCTTAGTTATTGCGTGTGGAGGCGGGTATTTGAGAACTTCTGGCTCTGGGATGCGAGAGACCTTATTGCTGTACATTACATCTTTGAATTTTCTAACCGCTAAATATTTGGGCAAAGAGGTGTACCTCTATTCACAGTCGATTGGCCCCGTTCATAGTAAACTGCAAAATACTCTGCTAAAGAGGGCGTTGGATAAAGTTGACCTAGTCGAACCTAGAGAGGATGTAAGTCTAAAGTTGATTCGGGCTTACGAACTGAAAACTAAAGTGGAACTTACTGCGGATCCTGCTTTACTGCTAGGTGATACTGCAAAGGTGCCGCATGACATAGTAAAGCTTAATCATAATCGTTTAAATGTTGGCTTAACTGTGAGACAATGGTTCAAAGATCCTGCCGATTTTGAAAAGTATCTCAATTCAATGTCGACAGCGATTGATTACTTAATTTCAAAATACAACGCGCATATTACCTATGTACCTCAAGTAATAGCCGATAATTTCGGCGATGACGATAGGCTTACTGCGATGAAAGTATGGAAAAAGGTTAAATATAAAAAAGAATTTACTGTCGTAAAAGCAGATCTCCATCCTTATGAAGTGATTGGGCTATGTTCAAAAATGGATATTTTCGTAGGCACTAGAATGCATTCAAATATATTTGCTTTGATTTCGCACGTACCTGTAGTAGGAATTGAGTATGAGCATAAGACACGAGGCATTATGAGAGGACTGGGCCTAGAGGAACTCGTAATAGATATCAAGGATGTTGACGAACAGACACTAAAGTCTAAAATAGATCAGGTCATACTGCGCAAAGACGAATTCAAAGAGTTAATAAAAAGGAATCTGCCGGCTCAAATTGCCGATAGTCAAAAAGCAATGGAGCTTATTGGAAAGATGCATGATAGGGCAGTGGGTAAGTAAACTTACACGAAAAGATAAATATGCCCTTTTCGGGCTGACTGCAATAGCCATTTGCACCCATTTTCCATGGCTATTTGTATATGAGATATTCACATCTGGGGATTGGTGGTATATTGGCCAAGAACAGTACAAAAACTTTTCAAACTTCTCTCCCATTTGGGTTTCTAGCGGCTTTGGTACCACAAGCGCGACTCCAAGTTTTTATTTTATTAGATTTATGGAGGGGCTCTTATCTCTCGTTGGTAGCAACTTTATATTAAATGAAAAGCTATTTTTCTTTATTCCCGTAACTTTTGCTGGTATTTTAGGATCGTACCTATTTTTGAAACAGTACTTTAAAGAGTGGCCTTCCTTTGTAGGCGCGATAGCTTTTTCGTTTAATACGGCCCTTCTTTTTAACTACGCTGGTCCTTTAACCATAGCTACTGTGGGTGCGCTTACTCCGCTGGCCATGCTGCTCTTTAGGCAATACATTATTAACTACAAAAACAAAACGTATTTATTGCTAGCTGCTCTAATGTTCTCAATTATGGCATGCTATGAACTTCGAATCACTTTATTGGCTGGTGGGTTGGCATTTGGCTTATTTATCTTTCAGGCACTTTCAGCGCATGACAAAATTGACTACGTAAAGAAACGGCTGCTTCCACTTTCATACTTTGTGGTGATTGTGCTATTGTTGCATCTATTTTGGCTTCTGCCTTATGTGGTTGGCGCAAGAAGTGGCGTTACATTTTCTAACTCTTTGAGCCAGGGATTGTTTGTTAGCTTTAGTAATATTGAAAATGCTCTTGCTTTATCACATCCTTTTTGGACTGGTGAACGCCCTGCTACATTTGTAGTTCAAGCTGTAGAAATCGTTGCGTGGGGTGTGCCACTGGTTGCTTTTTCGGGCTTTTTGATTGCAAGGGGGAAAATACACAAAGAAATTATGTACTGGTCGACAATTAGCTTAATTGGACTTTTTTTGGTCAAGCAGGTAAATGAGCCATTTGACAATGTATATCCGTGGCTATTTGATCATATACCGGGATTCGCTGCATTTAGGGAGGCGTCTAAATTTTATCTTTTTGTGGCGATGGGCTACTCTGTACTAATTGCTTTTACAGTTACTCAATTAAGAAATCTTGTAGTTACGAACAGCAAGGCAGTGGCTGTGCATATAAACTTTTATAAATACTTCTATGCAGTTACGTCATGCTTAATTTTAGGCTTATTCCTCATAAATGCTAAGCCGCTGGTTACGGGTGAGTTTAGGACACTTTATATACCAAGAGAGATGCCACGGGACTATGTAGTTTTCAATAAATATATAGCAGAGCAAAAAGAATCTTTTCGTATTTTGTGGGTGCCATCGAATTCACGATGGGGTGAGCAATCAGATAGACACCCCAGTATTGGCGCAACAAATATTACTGAGGGATTTTGGCTGAATGGGCTTACTACAAAGAATCTTACGTCATCGGCTACATTAAGGGACAGATCATTAAATATTTTTGCACATCAATCCTCGGGGGACATGCTTAATAGTGCAAATATTAAATACGTTGTTGTGCCTACGCGTGACGTAGCTAACGAAGATGACTTTTTTAAGAGTTACGGAGACGACAGGCAGTACTATATTAATCGCTTGGATACACTTAATTATCTTAAGAAGTTAAATTTAAATACTGACTCGCTAGTAGTATATGAAAATACCGATTACAACCCCAGAGTTCATGCGTCAACAGTCTTGCACGCAATTGATACATCGCCCTCAGCATCGACCGAGCCCGTCCATTCTTTTGTAACTAGCACTTTGAAGCAAGAGTTTAACTTTGTTTCCAATGCCCCTGAAACATCTTCTAGTCCGCCTAAGCAAAATGTAGTGAATGTATTCGAAAACTTAGCACCTGAAAACATAAAGAATGAAGGTGTTAGTAAGACAGTGGCATCGATGGATCGGCCGGTGTTGTACGCGAATACCAATAGCTATGATATAAGATATGAAATAAAAAATAATGAGCTGACTTTTTATAGTAAGTTGCGCAATAAAATTTTGTTGAATGGGAAGCGTCTCATGAGTACATCGAATGAAGATGAGAAGGCCATTTATACACAAAAAGTGAGTGGAGAAAAAGAGTACTACATTCAAAAAAGTGATTCAATCCATAAATTAAACACAAAGTCAGACATTAGTTATTTGGGCGTATTAAATGAGCCCGTGAAGGTGTTTGAAGTTGTGGGCGACAACTTAATAGCGAACGCAACTTTTGAGGAAAAGTTATGGCAAAAGCATGTCGAAGACTGTAATGGTTATGACAATAAACCAATTATTAACATGGCTAAATCTTCTTTAATCAAAAAGGATGGAAAATTTTCACTAGAGCTAAGCGCCTCCAGGCATTCCGCCTGTACGACATCTGAATCCGTAAAAAATGTAAGCGATTACTATTTGCTGCAGCTAGATCATTTAACTCAAAAGGGACAAAGAGCGAGTTACGAGGTTAGTTTCAATGATGAAAAACGTACTGTTGTCAGGAAAGAATTTATTTCTGGCGGCAGATGGAGAACTCATTCAAGCGTCATCGCTTCTCCTAAAGGCGCCACCTCATTTACTATACGGTTGGTTCGGAGTGCCGATTACAGACTGCAGTATAATGTCATATCCAATTTTGATAATATTCAAATGCGTCCAGTGGCAATGTCTCGGCCCATTCCACAAAGTACCGAATTGAAATATGAAAAAATTGATTTACCCGCAAACCAAATGAATGTAATTACTTATGAGGGCAGCGGTTATAATGCGTCAAACTTAATTAAGAACGGATCGTTTAATTCAGGCTTGTGGCAACAAAAGGTTTCAGATTGCAATAGCTTTGACGATAAGCCTCAAATTGGAATGAAATTAGTTAAGTACGGTGCTGGTAGTGCGCTTGAATTATCCGCACGAAGGCATGCTGCTTGTACAAGCAATACAAATATTGCCGTTAATGAAAACAAATACTATCTTTTAAACTTTAAGTATCAAAGTCCAAATGCCAAACAGGCGAGTTATACGGTGCAATTTGATGATCCGAACTCCAGTTCGTTGCAGGGCTATTTGCCAGTAAAAAACGATAGCTGGCAGCAGTTTGGCGAGCAGATTCAGGCACCGGTAGGGGCCACAAATATGAGTATTACGGTTTATGCTCAAGGTGGAGACTCTGGTGCGGTAAATATTATTAATAGATATGCTGAGTTCTCTTTAAAAGAAATACCCACAGCGCCCAATCAGTATTTTGTGGTTAACGCTTCTGAACAAAAGCTGGAAAAGCCTAAGTCGATTGACTATAAAATTGTAAACCCCTCAAAGAAGACAATTGTAATTAGTCAAGCTTCCACTCCATTTTATTTGACTATTAGTGATAAATATAACCCCTTATGGAAGCTTCAACTTGATGATAGTAAGGCTAACGGGTATCTCAACAGCTGGGTGCCGTGGGCGAAGACTAATTCAGTACCTGAGCAGAATCATTACGTTGCCCAAGACTACATAAATGGTTGGTATATTAACCCTAATGCCGTATGTTCAACAAGTAGTACTGCATGCAGCAAAAACTCTGATGGCACGTATAACCTGAAGTTGACAGCAGAATATGCTCCTCAGCGTTACTTCTATTTTGGTGCAATAGTTAGCGGTACGGTGCTTGTGAGTATGCTGGTGTACCTAGGGGGTGCCTTTATAGGATCAAGAAAAGCCACCGTATCGTCATATGCTAGGAAGTCTCCTAGAACTGGACTGAAAATCAAAAGGAAATAGCGTAATTAAACCCCGCCGACGTTTGCCGGCGGGGTACTCCCTCAAAACCCCGCCCTCGACACCCGAATCCCCTCACTCAGCACCCCCGTGCGAGCACGGAGCTTCTCAATGTCCCGGGCTTCATCTTCCACAGTCTCGATGGTGACCAGCAGACTCTGAATAGCCTGCTTGATCCGCCTGCGGCTCATGCTCATGCGCTGGGTGATCCGTTCGGCTGGCAGGGCACTCTCCAGTGCGCCGGCTATGGAGCCGGCGGTGACCGGCAGCAGGGCGCGGTCGTGGTTCTTGCTGCTGCTCATGCCTTGCAGGATGCCGGCGGCGGCTTTCATGTCGTCGCGGGCGGTGCCGACGCTGCCGGCGATGGGGCCGACGTCGTTGTCGGCTTCATCCAGGGCGGCCAGGGCAGACTGTAATATGCCTAGTACGCCGTGCAGCGAGGAGTTCAAGGTGTCGCAGGCACCGTGGGCGGCGCCCAGTGCCTCGCTGGCAGACTCGGTCTTTGCCAGGGCGTTTGTGTTGTCATCGATGAGATCCTTAATGGATACCATGGTGGTGCTCCTGTTCGTCGGTAGAGTGGACGGGGCGGTATGCCGTGGGTGAACATGGCGAGAGAGGACGTGCCTACCATACCATGAAAACGCCCACCCCACCAGAGCCGGTGGGGTGGGCGTGTGTCACTCCGCTGATGTGCCAGCGTCACTGCCTGCCGGGACGGCCCGCTGACGGCACTCCTGGGAGATGGCCTGCAGCTCTGCGCAGGTGTGCCGCAGGATGGCGGCGATGCTGCGGCCGTCGGACACCCGGGGGTGCCAGTGCTCCTGCAGCCGGGTGAGTGCCTGGATGAGGCCGTGGCGCGCGAGGCTCCACAGGTCGATCACCGGCGCATCCTCGCGCAGCTTGACCACTTCTTGCAGGCGCTGCTGCAGGTCGGTCACGTCGGTGCCGGCTTCGGCGGCCTGGGCCAGCAGCTCGTGCAGCTCACCCAACTGGCGGGAGACGCTGCCGCTCTCCATCTCCACCCACTGGATCTGGCGGTCTTCGGCGCTCTGCAGCGTGGCGGTGAGCCGGCGCAGCAGCAGCCAGTGCAGCTCCATCCGCCGGTTGCGGCGGTGGATGCGGGCCAGCTGGATGATGGTGGCGGTGGCGGCACGGCGGGCGGTGGCGGCGGCCTGCTCCAGGACGGACCCGGTGACGGGCTCCATGGCGGTGCCGTTGGGTGCGGTCATGATGACTCCCTTGTTCATGAGAGTGTGTCAGATATGACTACGGTACTATGACATAAAAGTGTAAAAAAGTGAAACGCCTGCAAAGTTGAACGCCCGCCCCTCGCCGCGTGTGCGGGAGGGGCGGGCGGGTGTCACGCGGCGCGTCCGTCCTGGACGCGCTGGCGGCAGAGATCGGCGATCTCCTGGTGGCTGACCATCAGCAGGCGCAGTGCCGTCTCGGTGTGGCTGCCCTGCTGTTGGACGGGCGTCCAGAAGTGCGTCTGCCGCGCGAGTAGTTCGTACAGGTTGCCCCGTACGAGCGCCCAGAGGCTGAACAGGCGGATGTTCTGGTGGTGCTTGTCCAGGCTGTCTACCTGGACGTCGATCAGCCCGACGTTGGCGCCGGCCGCCGTGGCAGCAGTCAGGAGGCGTGTGACCTCTTTCTCTGCGGCGCCGCCGGCGTCGATGTGGCGCAGCGTGTTCTCTTGCCAGCGCTGCAGGTCGGCCGAGAGCAGCTTGCGCACCCGATTGGCCGCGGCCAGGTGCCAGTGCAGCACGCGGTTGCGTCGGCGGACGCGGCCCAGGGCCCGCTCGTAGGCCGCCGCGGCCTGAGCGGCGGCGGCAGCCAGGGCGAGGAGGGCGTCGTCCGGGGTGGGTGGGGTGGTGTCCTCTGTGATGTCGGCGGCCTCCGGATCGTCGGTGCTCATCATGCTCCTTCCCGGTCGCCCCGCGCCTGGCGGCGCAGCGCGTCACGCAGGGTGTACAGGTGGCCGCTCAGGCGCAGCAGCCGGTCGGCTTCATCCTTGGAATCGGCCAGTAGCGGTTGCCACTGGGCCTGCAGTTGCCGCAGGACGGCAAGCAGGCCGGAGCGCACCAGCGTCCACTGTTCGGGCTGGTCACCGTAGCCCTGCAGGCGGGTGATGACGTCCATCTGTCCCCGCACTGCCGTGACGTTGGCGCCTTGCTCTTCGGCCGTACCGATCATGTCGGCGATGGATACGGTCGCGGCACGGGCACTCTCCTCGGCGCCGGAGACCGCGGTCGACCGGCGCTGCTCAGCCCGGTTGAGCAGGCGGATCAGCTTGTCCAGCCAGTGTAGCCGGCGCTCAATGCTCCGGGTGCGGCGGTCGTACAGCTGGCGCAGCAACAGGTAGCCCGCAGCTGCGCGGGCGGCACTGTCACCGGCCACCAGCAGGGCGGCGCCGGCGGCGGAGAGGGCATCGGGCCAGAGTTCTCTGGCGTCCTCGGCCGGTACCGTGCCGGCTGGGGCGTCGGTGGCGGGGGTGTCGGGGTCTGACATTGGTACTCCCGTTTGTTGGGCCATGGGTATGGCGTGGGTGTAACTTGTATATAATACAATTATTTCATTAAAATTCAATGTTTTGAGGTGGGGCGGATTATTGATGGTGCTTGAGTGTGTAGGCCTGTGGTATGCTACGCGCATGAGCAAACGGAAACCTCGGCGTAAGGGTAAAGAACTGAAGTGGTATCATGTGCGGGCTGGGCTGCTGGCGCGGCTGATTACGCGCAAGGTGAGCAGGGACTTCAAAAGCGTTAATTGGAAGGATGTGGGGACGTTTTGTGCGATTGTGTATGTGGTGTCGCTGTTTGTTCCATTTATCGGGCCATACACCCAATTTCCTGTGTATATAGTAATATGTGGCGGCATGCCTGTGGCAACGAGCACTATAGCTGGACGGGTGTATTATCCGCCTGGAAGTCCGGTGTATAAAGTTACTCCGTTCAATGGGCCGTACTTCTGTGATGAACAAAGTGCTAAAAGCGCAGGGTATCCGTCTCATCAATATTAATCGTATGATAGTGATACGTTACAGCCATGACAAAAATATTAGAAAAGCCAAAGTACGTGAAGCGGGAAAATTTTGGAAGGAATCTTACGCTAACGATACTTGCGATAGCGATTGTATTGTATATATTGGCTTTAATAAATCCGTGGACTAACATTCAGGCACAATACCCATTACATTTTGTGAGATGTGGCGGACGTCCCGTCGTTGCTAGCACGATTACGCAAACTTACAGCATACCGAGTACGCTGGGGCATGGCATTAGATTCTTCGATAACAGGTATTATTGCACGGAAGAGGAGGGGATAAGCCAAGGGTTCCGGAAAAGTGCATTTTAAGGAGCGCGATGCATGAAAGATTCACATTTAAAGCCGGGCTATACAAAAAGAGGGCATTTTGGCTGAAACCTAACACTTACGATAATTAGTTTTACGGTTGGCGTTTATATTCTGGCGTTGCTCATACCATATACACGCATGAAGGCTCAGTATCCTCTGCAGCTTATGCGGTGCGGCAAGCAGCCAATTATCGCGAGCCGGTATACGAATGAGTACTACCTTCCTGGCAACAGTCAATATAGTCCAGATTTTCTCACCAGCGAGTATTACTGCACAGAGGAAGATGCACGTGCGGCAAACTATAACCCTGCTAGTTTTTAGTGTGAGAAGTACGTGCCACATATGTAGCAATGCGGATGGTATATTAAACATATGAAAAAACAAGCTCGTAAGCAACTCCCTGGCTTTTTTGTCAAGCACCGCAGGCGACTGACAGCTCTTGTGGTCGTGGTTGTGCTTGTGGTAAGCGGGTATCTAGCTATTGTGTGGCTCGATAACAAGTATGGGCCACAAATAAAGGAAAACCATAAAGGCAAGACCGTAGCCGATACCATGGAAGCGGTAACACGGTATAGCATGAGAGGGCGTGTATATACTCAAGGTATTGTTGATAAGGGTTGTCAAAAGATTAAGCATAAAATGAGCAGTCCCATTCGTTGCACAATTGCTGCACGCAATTTCTACATCGGCAAGGGCAACCCTGTCTTGCCAATGGACACGCTAATGAAAGAGCTGAGAGCTGATTACTGGATTCACTACGATGGAAGGGGAAACCCTACTATGGATTTGGATTTTTTCAGAGGTAAAGTTAATGATAAAATACGGCTTCATAACCTGGATAGAAGCTATAAGTTGGAGCTATCATTTTATTCTGCCACCGGCGCAAAAAGCACTATACTCAATGAAGTGTTGGGCGCTGAAACCTTACTCACCCTGGAGGCCGATGAGTATGTGTATGGTTTTTCTACAGAAACGGACTACTGGCAGTGTTCTGAAGGAGATATGCTTCACCCTAATCCGGAGTGTCCGGATCCTCCCTTTGATACTAAGATGCGAGAGATGTGAGGCTTGTAAGCTACGCATATGCCTCACAATAATCTATCCAGCAAAACTGTTGTACAGAGCAAGGGGCACGGAGCCACGGATTAAGGCCGTCTGAATATTAGTACCCTGAATTGCTATATGGGTTAATCCCTTAATCTATAAAGTCGTGTTATGCTATCGGCATGGCCAAGCTATCAACTACACGTAAGAATGTAACAAAAAACGGAGTCAATAAAAGACGACTACCCGAAACAAACCACACAAAGTCGCAAGACTTGAAGTGGTACGATGTACGTATTGGAACTTTCTTGCAGCTGATAGCCAGCTTCGCTGCCAAGGTGGGCGCACGGGTTAACTGGAAAAACGTGGCAATTGTTTCTGTTTTCTTATACATCGTATCTTTATTCACTCCTGCAATCTGGCCCTTCAGCCATTACCCGTTGCACATGCTTCGATGTGGCGGCCTGCCTGTCACTGCGACTTCGTTTAAGAAACTCACTTATTATTTGCCGGGAGATTCTGGCTATGGCCCGAGCATGCTGACCAGTGCGTTTTATTGCACGGAGCGGCAGGCCACTGATGATGGTGCCGTAAGGGCATACACATCTATTCCGCGGCCATAACGAATGTTTACCTAATTAGAAATAGGGGCGGCACGACTTCGTTGTCGCGCCACCCCCATGCTCTCAGCCAGAGTGTGGTTTCCTAGTTCATTCTACTCCTGATCAATTCGTAGTATGCTTTCTGTCCGTTGATGTTCGGATGAAACGAGTACTCGTCGTCTGGATTGAGTATCGACCCGTCCGGGGACAGCACTAGCCCATGGAAGAACGCGTCACCGTCACAAATCTCGTGCCCGATAAATGGGGAACCCGTGCCAGTAGGGTTGATAAATTCTATCCTACCGACAATAGCTGGATTGTCACTTTCGAGCGCCGTCACAGTAGTTTGAGCGGCCGTGTTGAGATCTTGAATGAAACTTCTCGCTGCAGACCTTTCATTGGCGGAAAGGTACGAGCAGTACAGAGGTGCATTCGGTTCGGTGGTGACCGCGACTACATGCGGATAGCCAACGACATACAGCTTCGCGTTACTCGCTTGGGTGAGCAGCGTGGTGTACACCGTCCTGAGCCGAGACTTAAGCTCTCCGTTGATGAATGCATCGGACGCCCTGAACTCTTGGGAGTTTACATCGCATCCGGCATCAACACCAGGTAGCACGCACTTTTTGATGAACTCAGTGAGTCCGGCATCGTTGCCGCCTGCACTCACAGTCATAACATCAGTGCTTGCAGAAAGCGTTTTGTGCTGCAGCTCCAGTCCGTAGTGCGGACTACGCTCGGGCCGGGTATCTGCAATGTCATCCGTGACAGCGCCGCCACACGCCTTGAACTTTCCTTGCCCAAGAACCAACGGCAATGTCGGGTCTTGGTCGAGGAGGTGCGGGTACGCGACAGAACTACGGTGGCAGCCGTCGCCGTCAGGGTGAGCGTCTTCTCCCAGCTCAGTGCCGGGTTCAAACGGCGGATTCCCCTCTCCAGAAGAGAACGAATCCCCCAACGCCACATACTCCAACGCCTCCGGAGCAGCCGGCTGGATGCCGACCCCCGCGTCTCGCGGGTAGTCCAGCCCAAGTCCGGCCCGGTCCGCCTTGTAGAGCGTGTTGCCGGAGCCCTCGTGCAGGACCACCTTGCCGGGCGCGAGCCCGACCACGACACTGGCGTCGTTGCCGTCTTCGCCCGCGAGGGCGGAGTGGCTGAACCAGATGGCGTCTCGCGTGCCGCTGGCGCCACTGACAAACTCCAACATCCGGCCTCGGCCGGTCTTGTTGTCGAAGTTCCAGTGGTACTCGCGGTCGATGACGATGCTGCCGTTGTTGTCGACGCGCAGGTTGATGAAGCGCTCGATGCCCGTCACGGCGGGGTCGCCGCCCATGTAGAACTGGTACGGAGCGCTCCACTTGTTGGCGCCGCTGGCTTGCAGCGCCATGGCGAAGGCCGGTCCGTCGCCCGTTGCCTGTGGGTCGGGGCGGTAGACCGTCGCTACGCCGCCGTTGGGCGTCGCCTGGATGAGCGATGCTCCCGTACAGGACGGGAAATCGTGGTTCCAGGTCTGCCCGGCAGCGGTCACGCCCAGGACGCGGCTGCGCACCTCCGTCAGGAAGCAGCCGGGGTCAACCCCGTCCACCTGCTTGCGGTAGGCGTAGAACGCGTTGCCGGTTGCGCCGACGGTGACGGCGTCGAGCTCCTCACCCGCCAGGGCACTGACGGACGTTGCGGGAGCCGATTCGCGGGCGAGCGTGTCGAAACGCTGGACGGCGTCGTTGCCGGCCACCGTCACGCCTGCCTCGGTCACGGACAGTGCAGTCAGGGATGGGTTCCCTGCAAGCGAGGCATTGCCGAGGATGCCCGACTGGTCGGCCACAAGCAGCTGTATGCGGCTGTCGCACTGACCCCGTGTACTGATGTCGCCGACCACATAGACACGTCCAGTGGCGTCGGCGGCAATGTTCTTGGGGGAGATGTTCGTACTGCCGGAGCAGCCGAACGTGACGGTGTGTGACCAGAGGGTCGTGCCGCCGCGCAAGGCGACGACGCGAGCGCCCTCGCCGACGTCATCGGCCACAGTGTAGATGGTGTCGTCGGCCCCGACGGTAACGCCGCCCTCGAACATCGAGTAGTAGACGGGGTCGTCGTAGGTGGTGCCGAGTGAGCCATCCGCGTTGATGACCTGCATGACGGGCTGACCATTCCGCGTGCCGCCAACAAGCACCTTGCCGCTGGGCATGGTGACGCCCTGGGCAAAGTCGATGGTGAGCTGCGAGGGCCAGCCGGGTGGCTGGGCGGACGCGACCGGTGCGACGAGCACCATTGCGACGCTGGCGATCAGTACGGCGACGAACGCCGCGACTGACCGTCTGGGTTGAGACACGGTGTCTCAGCCTCCTGTCCGGGTGATGAAAAGAACAAGCCTCGCCTGGCGGCGGGGCTCCTGTTTCATGTGTGCTGGCTGAAGAGCATAAGCTATAATACAACAAAATAGTAAAAATGCAATAGTACTGAAAGGTATGTAGCATCAGGTTGATGAAATATTAAATACCCATTAACTTAAATTGACGGCAGTACAGGGGTGCCTCACAATGCATCTACCATGACTATCACTGAAGGTGTTATTGTTGGAATGGTTGCCAATATACTCTATCAAGGCATTATCCTTAGTGATGAGTATGGGCGCGCCGGTCGCTGGCCCTGGAATCATCCAGGAAAGCAAATTCGAAAAGCATATTTTTTCTGTGGCTGCGTGCTAAAGGCAATGGTTGCAGGCTTTATAGTATGGGCATTAGTTAAGACGGAGCAAGTTAACGGCATCGGTGGGGTTATTATCATCGCTCCAGTCGCCGATGAAGTGTTTAAGAAAATAGTAGCAAGCGGAAGGAGAACGGTTCGATGACTAAAAGTGCATTCATTAATGAAATTGCCACAGCGTTTTCTTGGACTTCAGCTTTGGCGTCCAGACAATATGCTGCACCCGACACGTTTTTGCAAAAGTTATTGTATGCTCTGAGCTACGATCAAGGAGCTATCGTCGAGCAGGAGCAGCATGCCGACAAGCTAAAAAGGGCCGATGATCGTAATACAGCCCGATTGCCAAAGCATGCTGTGCATCGGGGAAGACCGCTTGATATGCGTCGATAAATCACGATGCTGAGTGCTTAAGAAAGCTATGTCTACACGCTTCGTCCGATTAAAATCCGCAGCCTTCCGCTTAGCTGGAGTTTATTTCATCGTCTCACTTCTCATTCTTGGCCTCATCCTCCTCCCCGGCTACACCATGACCCTCGATATGACCTGGGGGCCGCTGCGCCCGCTGCCTGAGGGGCCAAGCAATGTGTTGCCGTTTTACTGGCTGATTGCGCAGTTGCAGGCGGTGGTGCCTGGTTGGCTGGTGCAGAAGCTGATATTGCTGGGCATCTTCATGCTGGCGGGCATTGGTGCGCACAAGTTGGCGCGGTTGGCGCTGGAGCCGCAGAAGGGCGGGGCGCCGGTGGCTTGGACGGAGCAGCTGTGCTATCTGGCAGGCTTTTTGTTTATGATCAATCCGTTCATCTACTCGCGCTACGCGGCCGGGCAGTGGCTGGTGATGCTGGGCTATGCGCTGCTGCCATGGGCCATCCGGGCAGTCTGGCGGTTGTTGCAGCGGTTGGAGTGGCGGCGGGCGCTGGCGGCAGCGGGCTGGCTGCTGGCAATCTGCCTGACCTCTATTCATACGGCTGGATTCCTGCCGCTTATTATGCTTGTGCTGCTGGTGGCCAGCGGCCGCGCGCAGCTGGGGCGTAAGCTGGCGTGGCTGTCTGGGGTGGCGGTCGGTCTCTTGTTGATCAATGCCTTTTGGTTAGTGCCCTCGCTGAATGGCCAGGGGCGGCTGGCGCAGAGCGTCGCCAGTTTTGACAGTTCGCAGATGAAGGCCTTTGCCAGCGTGGGGACGGTGCTGGATAGCGTGCCGCTCTCTGCTGCGCTGCTCTCGGGTTTTTGGGCGGATGCGCATAACCGGTATGTCATGCCGCAGGCGACGGGTGTGTTGTGGGGTGTGACGGCGCTATTGGTAGTGGGGCTGGTCTTGCTTGGTGCGCGGCGTATCTGGCAGCGGCGCGACCGCCTGGGCGTGGCGCTGCTGGCCCTGGGCGTGATTGCCTGGTGGCTGGCCATGGGCGTGGCCTGGGAAGGTTCGCGGCCGCTGGCCTATTGGCTGGCAGATAACGTGCCATTTTATGCTGGCTACCGTGAGCCGCAGAAATGGCTGATGGTGCTGGCGGTGACGTATGCGTATTGCGCCGCGCTTGGTGGCGATGCGGTACTGCGGTATTTGAAAGGCCGGTGCCGCCCTGCCGCAAAGTTTTCACGCGTGAAAAGTTATGCCATTGGTGCGATGCTACTGTTGCCGTTTGTCTGGACGCCGATGCAGCTGGCTGGTGCCGCCCGGCAGCTGGGCAGTGTGCAATATCCCGCCGGGTGGCAACAGGCCAAGGACGCGCTGGCGGCTCATGGTGCGGCTAGGGATAGCACCGTGGTGGTGCTGCCATGGCACATGTACATGCCTATGAGCTTTACGCAGCGTACCACCGGCAACCCGGCATCGGCCTTCTTCCCGCACGATATGATCACCAGCAACAACCCCGAGCTGCGCGGCGTACCGTTTGATGCGGGCGGGCCGGTGGAGTCGTATATCAATGCTGAATTCTTGCCGGCGCAAGGCGGGGTGGTGTATGGCGCCAAGCCGCCGGCGCAGCGCCTGAATGAGCTGGGCGTCGAGTACATCATGCTGCTCAAGGAAGGGGATTGGCGGCGCTATGAGTGGCTGCAGACGGTGCCCGGACTTTTGCAGGTTACTAATAATGATGATATAATAATATATAGCGTCAACTGAACCTGCTACGACGAAGGAGCTCATTGTGAGAATCCATACCCCGAAGCGCCGGAGGTTTCGACTGTCCGTCGACGACGTGCTGCTGCGGCCTTCAAGGCCCGCCAGACGGCCACACCTGTTCCTGGGCGGCCAGGCGCAGGTGCTCGACATGGTCATCGACTACCTGGTCGAAGAGATGATCAAGACACATGGCGGCGAGCTTCGCACACCGGAGCCGGAGTAGGCATTCACAACCCGGACGCACCACCCCGGCAGGTCCGCCTGCCGGGTTTTCAAATCACTGCTAAGGTAGCTTGGCGGTGTTATAATAACCCCGCCGTGCGCCATCCGGGCGCATCACAAGCAGAAGGGCAGCGTGTTGACCTACAAGCTGCGGACGCCATCCCGGCGCCGCATCCAGCACAGCGGCATCGTCGTGGTGGTGCCTCCCCGATGGCACTTCTACGGCAAGCCGCCGGTCCGCCTGGACCACCAGCCGCCGCACCCCTGGCGCATGCGCGTCGGCGCCCGGCGGGTGTGACTGCGCGGTAATCCGCGTGCCCCCGGCAGGAGACTGCCGGGGGATTTTCCTTGGATGCATCACGGCTGGCGGCACCGTATACTTAAGCGTAATGAACACGGGTCGGGGCTTTACCATCGTTGAACTGTTGATCGTCATCGTCGTCATCGGCATTCTCGCGGTCATAGCCATTACTTCCATCACCAGCGCACAGTTACGTGCCAAGGTCCAGCAGAATACCTCACTTGCCCAGGCGTATGGCAAGGCGCTCGTGGCCTACGCTACGGAAAATGGTAATTATCCGCCAGGATATACCACCTGGCCTTGTCTTGGCACCGGCACTACCGATATCAATAATGACGGCAATTATGATTGCTCCTGGACGGGTACGACGCCAGAACACCAAAAGTCAGCCTCCTTCGATGCCGCCATCCGTCGTTATGTCGATATTACTGCTGGGCCATCCGACATCATCACAGTCGATATCAACGGGAAGCGGCTCTCGGGCGTGACGTTCTGGAATATTACCGACGGCGTCATCGATGGCCAGCCGCACTATTGGTACTTAGGGTATATCATCAAAGCACCGGAAACATGCAAGTACGGTCATCTGTTAACCACGACAGGCTGGCCGGCTTTCAGCAGTACCCGCCCGGCGGCAGGGTACACTTGGCAGGAGGCTGATGGCGGGCGGACGTGCCTGGTAAAGCTGCCGAATCCGGCCACGTTGTAGTCCCCTTGGGTATTGTCGGGATTGCATCAGCAATGCCCGCTGTTTATACTGAGATAAAGATTATGCTAATACGTCATCGTTCTTCTAAGTTTGGAAAGCTTGCACCGAAAGGGTTCACGATTGTTGAGCTATTGGTTGTCATCGTAGTGATTGGCATACTGGCGGTCATCGCCGTCAGCTCTTACACAGGTGCCCAGCTGCGGGCCAAGAACCAGCAGAACTTATCGACCGCTGGGGCGTATTACAAGGCGTTGATTACGTACGCTACAGACTACAATGCCTATCCACCGGATCTCGACTGGTGGCCATGCATGGGAGCATACAAGAATGACGTGAACAACGATGGCCTGGGCGACTGCATCTGGCAGGGCACGACGGCGGAACATAGCTATTCGCCGAACTTCCATAATGCACTCCGCCGCTACATAGATATCACGGCCGGCCCTTCAGACCTGACGACGACCGACTGGCAGGGGCGAACGTTGTCCGGCATCCAATATTTTGAGATGCTTGGCGGAACGCTCAATGGGCAGCCGCATGAATGGTTCATGAACTACTTCGTCAAGGCACCGGCCAAGTGCACCGTCGGCCAGGTAGTATATGATGTCGGCTGGCCGGCTTTCTCCACCTCGTCTTCCACCCAAGGGTACACCTACGAAGAAGCGGATGGCGGGCGGTGGTGTGTCACGAAATTGCCTAATCCGGCTATGAATTAAGCGATGGGGCGTATGGATATGAAGCGTCGGACGGCACAAAACGGGTTTACGATAGTTGAGCTTTTAATTGTCATTGTCATCATCGGCATCTTAGCAGTGCTGGCCATTGGCGCCTTCAGCCGGTCACAGGACCAGGCCCGGGCAGCCAGCGTCCAATCCGACCTCAAATCTTCGGCCAAGCAGCTGGAGCAGGCGAAGGCCGAGACCGGCACCTACCCGACCACAGGCAGTGGACTGCCAGCCAGCCCCAATACCGCCTACCAGTATGCGTATGACGCCACCGCTGATACCTTCTGTCTGACAGGCACCAATGGCAGCCAGTCCTTCAAAGTAACGACGGGCGCCTTGACGCCGGTATCAGGCGGTTGCCCGGGGCATGGCGTGGGTGGTGTGGCACCCATCACCAACCTGATCACCAATCCTACCAGCGAGACGACTGGTTATGCTCTGAACAGCGGTGGCGGCTGCACCTCGGCCCGCTCGACGGCGCAGGCACAGGGCGGTACCTACTCGACGCTGCTGACCAAGACGACCAACTATTGTTTCCACCGCGCCAACTCAACTCCGGCGACCCCCGGCCAGGTCTTCATGTTCTCGGCCTGGGTGTATTCCTCGAATGCCACGATACTGTTCGTGCCGCGTGGGACGGGTGTGTCGTACAGCTCAATCAGCAAGACCGTACCCGTCAACACCTGGACGCGGGTGTCGCAGGTGTATACCGTGCCGGCTGGTGCCAGCTCATACTACATCGATGTTGGCTGGGAGGCTGGCACGGCTCCCTCGGGCGCGACCATGTATATCGACAACATCATGTTCACCGAAGGTAATACGCTCTATAACTACGCCGATGGCTCCAGTGCCAACTGGATCTGGAATGGAGCGGCGCATGGCGCGACTTCTACGGGGCCGCCACTGTAATGGCACGTTCATTGACCGCACGCTCCTCGGGCTTCACCATCGTTGAACTGTTGATCGTCATCGTCGTCATCGGCATCCTGGCAGTGATTGCGATTGGCGCATTCACGCGGGCGCAGGAGCAGGCGCGGGCGGCAACGGTCCAGTCCGACCTCAAGGCCTCGGCCAAACAGTTAGAACAGGTGAATGTGGAGACGGGCACCTATCCGACGAATGGTAATGGCTTGCCAGCCAGTCCGAATACCGGCTACCAGTATGCTTACGATGCGGCTACCAATACGTATTGCCTCACCGGCACTAATGGCGCGTCCAGCTTCAAGGTGACTAGCACCAACAAGACTCCCGTGACGGGTGGTTGCCCAGGACATGGCGTGGGTGGCGTGGCAGCGATCACTAATATGATCATCAATCCTAGCGCTGAAGTTAACACCAGCAATATATCGGGGTACTTCAGCGGCACGCGGACATTGGATAATACCAGGGCGGTCTCAGGAACCTACTCCGTACGCACCGACACGAACAGTGCGACCAATGCCCAAGGGGCATTTTGGGCCACTGGGTTAGTGGCGACGGCTGGCACCCAATACTCCTGCTCAATTTCCGTGTCCGGCACGCCAGGCACTAACCTGGAGGTGTCCGGCCGGGTTGATAACGGTGCCGGTAACTATCTTTCGGAAGCTCATGGCATGGTAACGGTCGGCTTGACCGATAGTTGGCAAAGGGTCAATTTCAGTTTTGTGGCGCCTGCCAATACCGGTCGCATCCACATCCAGTACAAGCTGCCAACTGCCATCTCCGGACGGACGATCTGGGCCGATGCTGCCATGTGTGTCGCCGGCAGTGGTACCTACAACTTTGCTGACGGCAACAGTGCCAACTGGATATGGAACGGTACCGCCAACAACGCCAGTTCCACTGGTCCACCGCTGTGATATAATGCCACTAGCAATAGCATTAACTCAGCAGAAATATAAACACACCAACTACCGCGCCTGCCGCGGACTGCCAAAGTCACACCGATGCAAAGCAAACCACTACGCTCTATTGACGGTATCGCGCCACGCCGGGTGGCGTCGCGGTTTGCGTCGCAAAAGGCGAAGATGAAGCCGCTGGCCAAGCCGGTTGCTAAGCCTGATATCATCGTGGCACCTGCCGCCAAAGCTTCTACCGCGGCCAAGCCGAAGCCAGCCATCCAGTCACCCGTGCGGCCAGCCGCTGCAGCACGTCCGGCACGTCCGTCCACTGCTGCCACCAAGCGTCATCCTGGATCCCCAGGAGCCAACCCGGTCCGCACGGTGACGCCACGCTCCACTGAACCGGTACGGCTCGGCCGCCCGGCCACACAACGGCCGGTAAGTACCGAACCTGTCATGCCGCGCAGCCGACCGGCGGCCATGAAGTTGACACCGCGCCGTCCGTTGCGCGCCGGTACTGCAAAGCCGGCCGCTCCACCTGCGCCGCGAGTAGCGCGCGCCCCTAAGGCCAGTCTCGATCCCACGGAGCAGCTGCTCAACGAACTCGATTTCATCATGACCGAACCGGCCGTGCCGGAGACGCCCGTCCACATCCCGGCTGCCCGCCAACTGACGCCGCCGCTGCCGCAGGCCGAGCCTGAGACCGTCGCCAAGATTTACAATCCGCCGCCAAGGCCCGCCGCCAAAAAGGGGAAGGTCTCGGCCGTCAGCCGCGCACAGGCAGCCGAACAGGCAGAAGAGAAATCTTCCCAGAAGGCTGACGGCACTCGCAGCCTCTATAAACGACTGCTCGATTGGGCGCAGTATCCAGCGCTGGCCGCTATCGCTTTTGGTGCGGCCTACAGTGTGGAACTGGGGCAATGGTTCGTGCTGGTGTACGCCATCGTGGCCATCCTGCGCGGGGCTGCTTCACGCACTACATTCGCAGTGGCTATCTTCCTGATCGTGGCAATCGTGGTCTTCCAGGTGCTCGATATGGCCACTGTTGCCGAAAATACTGCGGTGTATGCATACCTCCTACTAGTGTTCGGAACGCTCCAGGCCATGTTTGAGCTGTTTAGGACTGGTCGTAGCAAGCGCGTTAGGATATAATTACATACGTTGTTTTACTGATTTGCAAACAATATCGCAAACAATGCTAATGCCATTAATCTGCCTGCATGCCAGCAGCGCTACAAAGAAGGAGTAACGCTTATGACTAAGTCCAGCAAATTCGACTCTAGCATGATCAAGAAGGGTATCTTTGCCCTGGCCGTCGTCGGTGTCGCCGGTGCGACCGGTGTCGTCTTCGCCGCCCCAGACACAAGCCAGAACTTTGGTTACGGTAACCAGCAGGAAGCTATTGACGCCGTCAACCGCCTTAACACCCGCTTCAACGCCGCCTCGACTGAGTTCGTCAACGATGTTCGCGGGTACGTCGACACCGCCGAAGCCGGCCTTGGCGCCGACGAAGAGACCTCAGAGTTCGCAGCTGCCTTCACCGCCAGCTCTAACGCCTACTTTGAGCGTATGGCCGAAGCCCGCGCCGACTTCCTGGCACAGGTGCAGCAGGCTGCCAACATCGCTGAGAGCAAGGACCAGTTCATCGACCGCTACAACAACCTCAAGGCTGCTTACTTCAACGAGCTTGACGCTGCCAAGAACGAGTTCGCCGCCAGCCTGAGCCCGATGGGCCACAACGCTAACGTCGTCAAGGACCAGTTCATGAACAGCTTCAACTCTGCTCGCGACGCTTACGGCAACGAGCTTGAGGCCATTAAGAACGAGTTCGCTAACACGATTAGCAACCTGTAGTTTCTACAAGCTACAAAGCGACAATCCAGGGGCAGGTATCAGGAAATGGGTGGCAACACCTCCTGATACCTGCTTTATGTTAGGACACTGTTATTAAATCTCAGTGAAATTTCAAAGAATTGGCTGAAA
The DNA here is from genome assembly GCA_016789455.1 of Candidatus Saccharibacteria bacterium. Lineage (NCBI taxonomy): Bacteria > Candidatus Saccharimonadota > Candidatus Saccharimonadota bacterium. The sequence goes on from JAEUQU010000002.1 coordinate 349,822, forward strand.
ATCCGCGTCTCATCGGCGCGGATTTTCAGTTATACGGTATAATGGAGGAAATGTTTCAGAGAATTCGATCGTTGGACTGGCGGCTGACAAGCAATATCGCCAGCCTGCCACGCTACATGTATCCGCTCATGGTGGCAATCACGCAGCTTGGAGGAGCGGTCATCGTCGGCCTGATTATGATGGCGGGCATCTACTTTTCGTACCTGGCACAGGAGTGGCGGCTGGCGTGGGTATACGTGCTGACCATCATCGCCATCGGCTTCAGCTTCATCCTGAAGGCATATTTTCGCCGCCGCCGGCCGGACACACCGTATGCCAAGGCCATGTGGACCAAGACCTACAGTTTCCCAAGTGGACACTCCTTTGGTGCTATTGCGGCGTATGGCGTCAGTGCCATGGCTTTGATTCCGTTCGTTGATGTGCATTGGCACCTGGTGCTATGGCTGGTCGCCATCGTAGTGACGCTAATGGTAGGTTTCTCGCGCGTGTATCTGGGGGCGCACTACGTCTTGGACGTGGTGGGTGGTTGGGTGTTGGGGTTGGTGTATCTCTCTTCACTGCGATTCTTCGGGATGATGTAGTGTTAGCAAACACTATTGACAAAAATACAAAAGTGTGCCAACATACTGTTCGAGACCGACACAGATCGACTGATCACGCTTCGCACCTACCATCACCTGAAGTTTTGTCATGCTCAACCTGCTACGTGCCGTCCTGCTCACCGCCCTGATGGCGGGACTGACGGCAATCGGCATCACCCCGGCCTCCGCCGAAGTCGCGCCGGCGTCCGCCGGCTACAAGGTGGTCTCCGTGACCGTCACCGTCTCCGACTCGGTCTGCGAGACCGGCGGGTACTACGGCGGTGGTGAAAAGGGCGCGATCATCACCAGCGCCAAGCTCAATATCTGGCCCGACGCTGCCCCTAGCCGGTGGGGTGGGAAGTCCCGCACTATCCTGGTGCACTTCCCGGGCGGCTCTGGCGACTACGCCGCCTTCGTCAAGGCCCAGTGCAAGGGCCCAAGCGGCAAGTCCTACTACGTCGAGGATGACTCCGACTTCGGCATCCACGGCGGCCGCCACATCAAGGTGACCATCACCTAGTACAAGAGAGGTAGATCTGTGTCGGTCTGCCTCTTTCTATTTGGTATACTTATCTCCTATGAAACAATCTGCAGCCGCCCGCCACAATCCTCGCTACGACATACGCTACAACAAAAAGTGGCGTGCTTGGCGTCGGCAGCAGGAGGCTCAGGCGTGGGTCGACTGCCTGTATAAGCTGGCCGTGAACTGTGAAGGTGCGATGCATGCGGAACTGATGTCAAAGCTTGCGTATTGTACGGACGGCGGCGGTCATGGAGAGCCATTTTTTGATCGTAAAAAACAGACATGGGGACTGACATGGTATAAGACGTCAGAAAAAGATGTCGCCATAGTGCCGATAGCCAGGACTGATGCACGGCTGCATCCGTACTTCAAGGAACTGCAAAATAAAATCCGGTATTCAGAAGGTCCGCGCACGATATTTTTGCCTATCGTCGACGATATCACGGCTAAGTGGCGGGGAGTGGTGCTGTATCATGAGCTGCTGCATTATGAATACCATCTCCAAAATAAGTTCAGAGAAAACGAGAAAGCGCATTGGGTTGAGGAGTATGAGGTGTTTTGCCGCGAAATCGCTCTGGTGAAACATTTCTATAAGCAGCCGTATGACCAGGCGGCTGAAGAATTGGCTGCAAGTTTCAAGCAAAAGCTTAGCAATAACCAATTTACCTTGAATAGTTTTGATGATGTACCTGACGATGTGTTGCATGCGGCACTTGGCGAATGCTGGTCCAGTATAGAGACCGGCACGAAGCGAGCGTTGCTCATTCTGGACGCCCTGTATAGGGCGCTTGATACCTTGCATCCTGACGGCAATAAGCAGGAGCACCACGACATCACGGAGTGGTTTTACAATACGCATCCAAAAGTGACATGGTAATTTCGAGCGTCAACCAGCTCGGCAAACTTTCATGATACAGTAGTATGGATATGACAAAAGAACAAATCAAAATCTTCTGGTTCTCCGCGTTCTCAACCCTGGCAGTAGCGGGCGCCGTCTGGTACTACATGGGTCCGGCAGCCGCCCTGACGGCAGCGTTGCTGATCGTCCTGGAAATCACTTTCAGCTTTGAAAATGCCGTCATCAACGCCAAGATGCTGGATCGGCTGTCGCATGTCTGGCAGCAGATATTCATGACCATCGGCATCGCCATTGCCGTCTTTGGCATGCGTATTGTCTTTCCGTTGGTGCTGGTGGCTATTACCGGGCAGCTGGCGGTGGGGGATGTGCTTGATATGGCGCTTAATGACTCCGAGGCGTATGCGCACCAGCTCGAGGAGTCGATGCCGGCCATCGCGGCGTTCGGCAGCGCTTTCCTGCTGATGGTATTCTTTTACTACTTCACGCACGAGAACGACGGCAAGCCCTGGCTGAGGCCGTTTGAAGCTACTATCCGGCGGCTGCCGCGCCACTGGCTGACGCATACGCTTATCGTGGCGGTGCTGGTAGTGGGGGCTAATTTCCTGTTGGCCCGGGAACGGTTTGGTGAGCTGGCGCTGGCGGGCGCGATCGGTATTGCCACGCATTTGGTCATCCACGGGCTTATCGTGTTCCTGGAGTCGCGCAAGATGGCGCATAGCGCTGGAAAAATGGTGGGCTGGGCCGGTTTTGCGGGCTTTATGTACCTTGAGGTGCTGGATGCCTCGTTCAGCCTCGATGGTGTCATCGGTGCCTTTGCCATCACCAACAATGTCATCCTGATTGCTGCGGGCCTGGGTGCCGGCGCTGTCTGGGTGCGCTCTATGACCGTCTATCTCGTACGCCACAAGACACTCTCCAAATATGTGTTTTTAGAGCAGGGGGCGCATTATGCCATCGGCCTGCTGGCGCTGGTATTGCTGGTGCACACCTCTATCCATGTGCCGGAGGTCTTTACGGGGCTGGCGGGTGTGGCCATCATCGTTGCGTCAATCATCGCCTCGGTCCGCTTCAGCAAAACCAATGCAAAACACAAAGCAAAGACGGTCAGAGCATAACCTGCCGGGTGCGGTATAATAGCAACGATGGAATTTCTGATCATCCTCCTCGCCGACTATCTGGTTGCGCCGATATTGCTGCTGGCTGCCTGGGCTGTCTTGCGGCTGCCTGCAAAAAAACGCTGGCAGGCCATTGCCCGCGGCGTCGTAGTGGCGTTGACCGCACTGTTATTTGCTAAGATTATCGCCCAGTTTTACCAGGGCGAGCGCCCGTTTGAGACCATGGGCATCAAGCCGGGCGCCAGCTATCTGCCGAATCCGGGTTTCCCGAGTGACCACTCCTTGCTGGTCTTTACGACGGTTATCGTGACGTATGCCGCCACGCAGCGCAGGAGGCTGGGCATCGCACTGCTCACCATGGCGGTGCTGGTCGCCTTGGGCCGCGTGCTGGCACACGTGCACACGCCGCTGGATGTCATCGGCGGGGCGCTCTGCGCGGCGCTGGCGGGCGTGCTGTGGTACGGGCACCGGTTCCGGCAGGCGTATGGGACGCCGGGCGTACAAGCAAAATCGAAGACTACAGTGACGAAGTCAACCAGATCAAAGCGCTCGTCCTAAGCGCCCTTGTGAATAACCGTGTATTCAGGGCCGTCGCCCGAGGGAGTAGACGGCAGGACTATGTTTTGACGATGTTTGGCCATTGAATCTCTCCTTGTCCGTACTTAATTACTAGCAATATTATAACACCTATCAGCAGCAAAGTTAATGCGTTGTCAAACATCCTGCTCCTCTTGGAGTAGATGGTCATATTGTTGTTGATGGCGGCGGAGTAGTTTTTGTAAGCCTTGTTCAGGGCGCCGAGGCTGCTGGTGGTCTGGCTGGGGGTGGTAGACCCCGGGGAGTGCCACGTCGCGCCGCGCAGGCTGATGCCGAGCAATATGAACGATGCCGTGATACTACCGCTGCCAAACAGGAAGAAGAAGACGCCAAAGACCGTGCCCGGAATCGTGATGCCGTTGCTGAATAAAAAAGCTATCAGTGCGATTTCACCAGCGATAAACGCTAATACCTTATTGCGCAGCTGATCGAAGCTGGCAGTCAGCTCGTCGTATTTTCTGCGGAGTTCTTCTAAGTTGAAAAGGGCGACTTTCTCCCTTTCGGCAATTTCGGAACGCTGTGACATACATCTCCATACTCCACCCGGTGATCTTCATTGAATTATGACATGAGGCTGTACAAAATCAAGTCAACACATAATAATCTTGTAATTTCATTACTATAGTTTATAGTAGTAAAAATGGAACACGCCTACTTTACCCCTCGCCGCCAAGAAATCCTGACCGTCCTGCTGACCGGCCTGTTCGGTACTGCGCTGATGATGCTGATTGCCTGGGCGACGGCGACTTTTTTGATCGAACCGGTGCTGTGCCGCGACAGCAACGCCACCGCCTGTGCCCACCCTTTGAACCTGGGCTATAACATTTCGCTTATCCTGGGCGCGCTGATCGCTATCGGCTGGTTCGCCCGTGAACGCGTCTTCCGGCCGGCTTTGGTGGCACTGCCGCCGGTACTGTTGTTCTGGTCGTTGCCGCAGCTGTTTGGAACCATGTCCGAGCAATCGCCGTACCTGTTCTTTGCGCTGGTCAGCCTGCTGGTAGCTATCAGCTACGTGGTCTTTTACTGGGTGCTGCGGGTGCGCAATTTTGTCATTGCGTTTATTCTGTTGTTGCTCGTCATGTTCGGCCTGCGCTGGTTTATTGCCAGTTAAGCAAATCTAAGCTAAAGCTGTATAATGGTGGGCTATGGAACTATTGCTATTTGCGGCTATCGCCGTGGTAATCCTTGGCTTTATCATCACTATCGCGGTGCTGATGGGGCGGCTGAAAAATTTAGAGAACCAGCAATCCGCAACGCTCATCAAGCAGGATATCGACACGCTCAGCAAGGACGTCTTGCTGCTGAAAGACTCACTGACTGACAAACTGAGCCTGAAGATGGATCAGAACCAGCAGTTCGTCTCGCAGACCATGCAGCGGCAGTTTCAGCAGAGCGCGCGTATCATCGCTGACATTTCGACGCGGCTGAGCAAGCTCGATGAGACCAATCGGCGCGTCGTGGATGTGGCCGATGAACTGAAGACGCTGCAGAACGTGCTGCAGAATCCCAAGCAGCGCGGTGTGCTAGGTGAGTATTTCCTGCAATCTGTACTGGAGAACGTGCTGCCGCCAGAGCGCTTCACCCTGCAGCACAAGTTCAAAGACGGGGAGATCGTCGACGCCTGTATTCACCTGGAAAAGAAAAAGATGCTGCCGGTGGACTCCAAGTTTTCTTTGGAGAATTACAACCGCCTGGTAGACGAGAAAGACAAGACGAAGCGCGAGTTGTTGGCACGGCAGATCCGCGCCGACCTGAAACTGCGCATCGATGAGACGTCCAAGTACATCCGCCCCGCGGAAGGCACTATGGATTTTGCCTTCATGTTCATCCCGAGCGAGGCAGTGTATTACGACCTGCTCATCAACAAGGTAGGCGTCATCGGCGCCGGTTCGCGCGACCTGATTGAGTATGCCTTCCGCGACCGGCACGTCATCATCGTCAGCCCTACCAGCTTTATGGCGTACCTGCAGACGGTCCTGCAGGGCCTGCGCAGCCTGCAGATCGAGGAACAGGCCAAAGACATCCAGGTGCGCGTGGGGCAGCTGGGGCGGCATTTGGAGACGTATGACGGGCTGATGCAGAAGCTGGGCAACAGCCTGGGCACGACGGTGAACCACTTCAACAATGCGCACAAGGAACTGAAGAAGGTGGATAAGGATATTATCAAGATAGCCGGGACGAAGCCGGGGGTGGAGCCGGTGGTGATTGATCGGCCTGTCAATGACGAGCCATAAAGGCTCTAGGCTTTTGGAACCTGGGATGGCCAGCGTACGGTCAGTACGACTGACTCTTCTAGGGCGCGTGCCTTATGCTCACAACCTTTGGGCCACATGACATAATCTCCCGGCTGCGCAAGCACGACGGTCCTGTCGCGGAACTCAATCTCAAACTTGCCAGAAATCAGGATACTGATGGTAGTGCTAAAATCGCTTGCACCCCACTCTGCACGTCCGTCGCCGATAGGGTGTTTGCCCCATTTTATTTCAACATCCGTGCTGTGTTGCAGTCCCAGTTCTTTCTCCATGAAATGGCCGACGAACCAGTCGTTGTGGGAAGTGTCGCTTGCGGCATTGCCAACTTGTATGTTCATACTACGATGATACCAAACTAAAACACCCCGCGTTACTGCGGGGTGTTTTATGCAAACCGTTAAAGCCTAGGCTTCAGCACTGCGCCGATGCTCCCGGCTGATCAGCCGGTACAGCGCGTAGCCGATGGTCGCACCCAGGACAGGAGCGACGACGTAGGAGGCGACGAGCATCCACCACTGGCTGTTGTCGCCGGTGGCGGTGGCGTTGGTGCCGACGGCCAGGGCCGGGTTCAGGAAGCCGCGGGCGCCGCCCATGGTGGCGATGATGGCCCCAAGCAGGTAGGAACCACCGATGACCAGGGCCTGCTTGCCCATGGCGCGGGTGTACAGCGCTGCGCTGGCGACACCGAAGCCGAAGACCAGTGAGCCAAGCAGTTCACCGTAGAACAGGTTCCAGTCGGCGCGGTGCAGGACCAGGTTGTCCGGGTCGATACCGCCGACGGTGGAAACGATAGCCAGGGCCAGCATGGCACCCAACACCTGGGCGACGATGTAGAGCGTACCTTCGCCGAGGCGGGTGACACGCTGCGTCATGCGGGCGATGGTGATGGCCGGGTTGATGTGGGCGCCGGAGATGCGGCCGATGATCAGCGTGATGATGACGTAGGCCAGGGCGGCAAAGACGGCCGTGGCGACGAATGGAATCACCCCGCTCTGCTGTAGCAGCTGGTCGACGGCTGCGGTCAGGCTCTGGCCCTGGCCGACGTTGAGCTGCTGCTCGAGCACGTTCTGCGGCACGAAGTAGCTGATGGGCGAGAACTTGCCGCCCAGGATGGCGACGACGATGCTGGTCAGGATGTAGGTACCGACGAACTCAGCCAGGATACGGCTGGGGCTGGCATCACGCAGGCCGATGCGGACGCGCTCCATAAAGCTCAGGCTGTTGCTGCGACGGCGGCGGGCGGTGGTTGCCGTGGTCTTGGTCGCGGACTCGACGGTCTCAGATTTTACTTCGCTTCTCGTCACTTTTTCAGGTGCGGTTGCTTCGACTGCCGACACAGAATTGCTGGCTTTGTCAGACGTCTTGGCGGCGGTGGTCTTCGCAGCCTTTGCGGTCTTTTTAGGACTCTTGGTGGTTTTGGCCATAAGCGAACTTATTCCCCTCTTAATGAATTAGTTGTGAATATATCATAATGCAAAAAATGCAAGCTGAAAATACTGTATAATCAGGCGCATGGCATTATTTGTAAAACAGACCGAAGAACGCACCAAGCTGCAGGAAAAACTGGCGGCCGAATTGCAGGAGCGCGCAAAGCGTACCCAGCAGATGGGCGGCGGGCAACCTGACACGCTCGACGATAGCAGTTATCTGAAAGACACCAAAGATGCCAGCCCGCTGACGGCCGTCTGGATCGTGATCGTCATCCTGGCCCTGGTGGTGCTGGGTGTGTTCATGTTCGTCAACCGCGGGTAATTTTTAGGAAGAGTAATTCATGGAAGAGATCAAGAAAGTCGGCAGCGCCCTCAAGGCTGCTGCCAAAACGAGTGACGATCCGGCGGCCGTGCTGCGCGCGCCGGAACTTGGAAAACTGGCGGCCGGCATCAAGCAGGTCGACGATAAGCATAAGCCGGCGTACGGCAAGGCCCTCAACACGCTGAAGCAGGAGCTGGCGGCCATCGTGGCCAAGCGACAGGCCGAGGCCGAAGCGGCAGCCATTACACCGATTGACGTGACCGCGCCATTCGATGTTTCAGTCGGGCGTCCGCCACGCCCGCAGCTGCTGCCGACCACGCAGGGCAGTGCCCACCCGCTGATGAGCGAGCTGGAGCGGGTCATCGATATTTTCACGCGCATGGGCTTTGCGGCCGTCGAGTCGCGCCAGCTTGATAATGACTACAATATGTTCACCGCGCTGAACTTCCCGGAGGGCCACCCCGCCCGCGACGGCTACGACACTTTCCGGACCGAAGAAGGACTGATTCCGCCAGCCCACACCAGCACCATGCAGAACCGCATCCTGCGTGCGGGACGTGCCGGACTGGAGCAGGGCACGGCCATCGCCTCCATCAGCTACGGCCGCGTCTTCCGCAACGAAGACGTCGATGCCACGCATGAGCACACGTTCTACCAGGTGGAAGGCGTGTACGTTGCCCGCGACGCCAGCCTGGCGCAGATGCTGGCCGTGCTGCGCAGTTTCTTTGAGACGTATTACGGGCAGACACTGAAGATCAAGACGCAACCGGCGTATTTCCCATTCGTCGAGCCCGGTTTGGAATTTGCCATTGAGAAACCAGCGGCTCTTGGGGGCAAGCCTGGTGAATGGCTTGAGATGCTTGGTTGCGGCATGATCCATCCCAATGTCCTGAAAGAAGCCGGCATCGACCCGGCCAAGTACCGCGGCTTCGCGTGGGGCGGCGGTTTGGACCGTCTGGTGATGTTGGCGCATGGCATCGAGGATGTCCGTCATTTCGAATCCGCCAAGCTTAATTTTTTGAGGAAATTCGCATGATTATTTCATTAAACTGGTTGAAGCAATTCGTGGCTGTCGACGTGCCGGTCGATGAGCTGGTGACGCTGATTGGCGCACGCTTGGTCGAGGTTGAGGAAGTCGTGTCGTTGGCCGACAAATATAAGGGTGCGGTCATCGTCAAGGTAGTGCGCGAACAGCCACATCCCAGCGCCGATAAGCTGCATGTGGTGCACATTGATGACGGCGGCGTAACGCCAGGTGTCACCCGTTTGGCGGATGGTCTGGTCGAAGTGGTCTGCGGCGCACCGAACGTGCGTGCAGGCATCACTGCCGTCTGGCTGCCCCCTGGTGCTACCGTGCCCAGCACATTCAGCGATGCCGGCCCGATCATCCTGGAAGCCCGGCCGCTCCGCGGCGTGGTGAGCAACGGCATGCTGGCCAGCGCCCGTGAACTTGGCGTTGGTGAGGAGCATGACGGCATCGTCGAAGTTGAGATAGAGGCGACGCCCGGTACGGGCTTTGCCCATGCGTACGCACTCGATGACTACCTGATTGATATTGAAAACAAATCCCTGACGCACCGGCCGGATTGCTTTGGCCTGATCGGCTTTGCCCGTGAGATCGCCGCCATCCAGGGCAAGGCTTTCACGACGCCGGAATGGCTGCTGGCCACGACGCCGCAGATTCCGCTGCCCGACGGCATCACGCCGGTGGCAGTGACGGCGACGGTGGCCGATCCGAACGTCTCTGCCCGCTACCAGGTGATCGCGCTGGACGGCGTCGATGCTGCCAAAGCCTCTCCCTTCGCCATGCAGACCTGGCTGGCCCGCGTCGGCATCCGCCCGATCAGTGCCGTGGTTGATGTGACCAACTACCTGATGTACCTGACGGGGCAGCCACTGCACGCCTTCGACCTGGATAAGGTGCTGGCCGTCCATCCGGAGCACAAAGCGGAAATCATCGTGCGGGAGAGCCGCCAAGGCGAGACACTTGAGCTTTTGGACGGACGCACCATCACGCTGGCTGACGACGACATCGTCATCTGCGCCGGTTCCGTACCGATTGCACTGGCGGGTGCCATGGGCGGCGCCAGCACCGAAATCGACAGCAGCACCAAGCGCGTCTTGCTGGAGTCTGCCACCTTCGACCTGTTCCGCCTGCGTACTACGCAGATGCGCCACGGCATTTTCAGTGAAGCCATCACACGCTTTACCAAAGGACAATCGGCCGTGCAGACCGCGCCGGTACTGGCGTCTGCGGTCGCGCTGCTTTCCGACCTGACCGGTGCGGCGCCCGTCAGCGACATCGTTGATACTTTGGCCGTGCCGTTCGAGCCGTCGACCGTCGCTGTGGAAGCGCAGCAGATCAGCGCCATCCTGGGTGCGCCATACTCGCTGGAGGCTATCGCCGAAACATTGCGCCGCGTCGAATTCGCTGTTGAGCAGCGCCAGTTGCAGACTGCCGACCAGCTGTTGGTCACAGTGCCGTACTGGCGGGCGGATATTCATATAATCGAGGATATAGCCGAAGAAATCGGCCGCATCAACGGCTTTGATGACATCACGCCTGAGTTGCCGCTGCGACCTTTTGCGGCGGTGATGCCCAGTGTCTTTGAGCAGACCCGGTCACGCGTCCGCCGCAGCCTGGTGCGTGGCGGTGCCAACGAGGTCCTGACGTACAACTTCATTCCTGGCCAGCTGCTCGAAAAAGCCGGCGAGACTACCGAGCAGGCATACCGCCTGGTCAACTCACTGTCGCCGGAACTGGCTTGCCTGCGCACCAGTCTGCTGCCGAGTCTGCTGAGCCGCGTCCACGCCAATCACAAACTGGGCTACGGTGCTTTTGCGCTGTTTGAGATGAACAAGACGCACAGCCGGCTGGAAACCGAGAGCGATGGCCGGACGTTACCGGCCCTGCCGGTTGAACGGCCGATGCTGGCGTTGGTGCTCAGTGTCGAGGACAAGCTTGCCGGACGCTATGATGGCGCGCCGTACTACCAGGCGAAACAATACCTGGATATGCTTGCCGCCAGCCTCAGTGTCAGTCTGCGCTACGAGCCACTGGTCAGCGCGGCCGTACCGTCTTGGTTGAAGCTGCGTGATTCGGTCTACGAACCGAAGCGTGCGGCCATGGTGTATGCCGGCGACGTGCCGCTGGGGCTTATCGGTGAAGTAAACGGCCGGGTGCGGAGCGCCATGAAGCTGCCGCAGGTCATCGCCGGCTTCGAGATTGATCTGGCACTGCTGGATGCCGCCCGTTCGACCGATTCGTCATATACGCCACTGGGGCGCTACCAGGGCACCACGCGTGACGTAAGCTTGCGTGTGCCGGCCGGAACGCCGTACGCGGATGTACTGACGACCGTGCAGGCCGTACTGGCAGCAACCGCATTTGGCAGCAGTGTCGAGCCGCAGTCCATCTACCAGAAGCCGGAAGACAAACTCAAGACTATCACTTTGCGCATCGCTCTGGCTGACCCGCAGGCCACTATCAAGGCTGAGGCCGCCAACGATGTCGTGGCGCGCATCGCCGAAACGGCAAAAGAAAAGCTCCGGGCGGAGCTGGTATAGCAAGGGTATAGGGTACTGGGAAGTTCCGAGAACAGGGCGCGCACACGCCCTGTTCTGTTGTTGGCCCGGAACCAGAGTGCTGACAAGCGGGTGGGCTGTATGCCGCAGGATGTGCGCCCTACGGCTTGGGCCGCTCGGGTGGCTTGCTGTTGGGCAGGAAGCTCACAGCCGCCGCCACCAGGCCTATCAGCACCAGGACCAGCATGATGAAGGGAGCCACCGTGAAGAGGTAGATCAGGATGGCGATGAGCAGGCAGGCGATCATGCCCCAGCCGACGAAGGCGAAGGTGTCGCCGCCCGAGAGGATGCCCCACAGCGCCACGCCGATCCAGGCGAGGATGAAGACCAGGAGCTGTCCGTTGCTGTAGATCCCGTCGTAGTCGGGCGGGAGCGTTGATGCGAGGTAGGCTACGTCGATCATTAAAAACTCCACTCTGTGTTCCGGTCCGGTCACTCCAAGGCGTTGGAGTGTAACTTTATCAAATCATAAAAATCAAAATGTTGCAATAGACAGGGCGCGCACCGCGCTATACAATACATAGCTATGCATGCATTGATACGAACCCTACTGTACGCCCGCAACTTGTGGCCGTACTACACCGGCATCACCATTTTCGCCCTGCTGATGTCGCTGTCGGCGCTGGCAGCGCCCTATATCATCAAGCTGGCGACAGATGCCGTAGTGGCGGTCATCGAGGGTAAACCGGCCGACTATACGTACATCATCTGGCTGGCGGTAGCGCTGCTCTTGGCGGACGTGGCCAATACGCTCTTTACCAACTGGGGCGGCTACCTTGGTGACGTGATGGCGGCCAAGATGAAGAAGCAACTGAGCGAACGATATTATCATCACCTGCTGCGCCTGCCGCAGAGCTACTATGACCAGGAGCTGACCGGCACTATCATCAACCGGCTCAACCGCACCATCTTTGAGGTGACGCAGTTTATGAACATGTTCGCCAATAACTTCTTCAGCATGATCATGACTATTGTCATCGTGCTGGTGGTGCTATTGGCGTACAGTTGGGAAATCGCCCTGCTGGTGTTCATCGTCTATCCGGTGTTCCTGTGGCTGACTACGCTGACCAGCCGCTCCTGGCAGCGCTATCAGGACAAGAAGAACCATGAGACAGATGTGGCCAGCGGGCGTTTCGCCGAAGTTATCGCGCAGATCAAGGTGGTGAAAAGCTTTGTGCAGGAGCGGCTGGAACTCCAACATTTTGAGCGGCATTATCAGCAGACCGTCGAGGTGACGTACAGGCAGTCGCGGCAGTGGCATAACTACGACATACTGCGGCGGCTGGTGCTGAATGCCATTTTCTTTGTGATATTCGGGTATGTCTTTATCAAGACGCTGGGGCGCGAGTTCACAGTCGGTGAAATGATCTTCATCATCCAGCTGGTCAGCATGGTGCGTATTCCGATCTTTTCCATGAGCTTCATCGTTGACCAGACGCAGCGGGCGATGGCCGGCTGCAAGGATTACTTCAAGGTAATGTCACTGAAGCCTGCGATCGACGATGCCTCGAACGCGCCGGCGCTCGACATCGCGCGCGGGCAGATAGAGTATCGCGGCGTCTCGTTCGCGTATAAGACGGACGAGCCGGTGCTGCGCGATGTCAGCTTTACCGTCGAGCCGGGCACCAAGGTGGCGCTGGTGGGCGAGAGCGGCGAGGGCAAGACCACGCTCACCAACCTGCTGCTGCGTCTTTACTCGCCGACGGATGGCACTATCGCTATCGACGGCACCGATATCGCATCGGTACGGCAGCGGAGTCTGCGAGACAAGATCGCCGTCGTGTTCCAGGATCCGGCCTTATTCAGCGGCACCATCCGCGAAAACATCGCCTATGCCTTGCCGCATGCCACGGACGAGCAGGTGGTCGCGGCGGCCAAGGCGGCGAACGCCCACGATTTTATCAACAAGCTGAAGGGCGGCTACGAAGCCGAGATCGGCGAGCGCGGCCTCAAGCTGAGCGGCGGGCAGAAGCAGCGGTTGGCAATCGCCCGGGCGATTCTCAAAGATGCACCCATCCTGATTCTGGATGAAGCCACCAGCAGCCTGGACAGCCGCGCCGAGGCCCAGGTGCAGGAGGCGCTGGAGCGGCTGATGAAGCGGCGCACGACGTTGATTATCGCACACCGGCTGTCGACGATCGCGCATGTCGATAAGATTGTCACCATCAAAAAAGGTACGGTCGATGAGATTGGTACGCCGGCCGAACTGGCGGGCACCGGCGGTATATACGGCCAGCTGCTGGAGCTGCAGATGGGCACGTCCGAAAAGGCGAAGAAACAGCTCAAGGCGTACGAGATCGCGGCTTAGGCTGGCTCTCAGTCTTCTATGGTACACTGTTGATAGATTAACGAAAGGCAGGGTTTTTTCTTATGGCAACGTCTAAAAGCCAACGTATTTTCATCTGGGTGATCGCGATCGTCATGGCCGTCGGGTCGGTCGGGTTCTACTTTGTCATCATCATGGATAACGACCGGGTGGCGCGCAACCAGGAAGATCAGCAGGCCGCGCTGGACAAGGCGATAAAGGAACAGCAGTCACAGAACCAGGTGCTGCCCGGCTACACCGTCGACACGTTTGATGCGGCTGCCGTGACTGAGCTGAAGACCGAGGACCTGAAAGTGGGCGAAGGCCCCGAAGTGCCTGCCGGGGCGACCGTCAAGGCTAACTACACCGGCTGGCTGGCTGACGGCACTATCTTTGACAGCTCCAACAAGAATGGCACGGTGACGCCCATCAGCTTCAGCCTGAACGGCGTGATCGCCGGCTGGACCGAAGGCATCCCGGGCATGAAGGTCGGCGGCGTCCGCAAACTGACCATTCCGGCCGACAAGGCGTATGGCGCCAGCGGCACCAACGGCATCCCGCCGAACTCACCGCTGGTCTTTGTAGTAGAAATTGTCGGTATCGAATAATTTACTACATATAGCGTATTGCGTGGCGAGACTACGCTATGTATAGTGGTAGGTACTAAAATAACACTAGAGGTGGTAGCAACATGAAAACGGTGACGGTATACAGCAAAAACGCATGCGCTTCATGCAACATGGTCAAAAAATGGCTGACGCTCAAGCAGGTGGCCTACACCGAGATCAATACTGACGAAAAGCCGGATGTACTGCCCGAAGTCATGCGTATCAGCGGCGCCGCCACCATGCCGGTCATCATCGTTGAGGATGAGAGCGGCGAAAAAGCAGTCTCTGTCGGCTACAACCCATCGCGCCTGGCGGGTATCGTAGCCTAAACTCTAACCTGATTGATCGGACTATTGCTTGTATGAACGACGACACTATCCACGATGTCATCATGATCGGTGCCGGCCCGAGTGCTTTGGCGGCGGCCATCTACACTACCCGTGAAGACATCGAAACCGTCCTGTATGAAAAGGGTGCTATCGGCGGCTTGGCGGCTATCACCGACCGCGTCGATAACTATCCTGGCTTTGCTGATGGTATCGGCGGGCTGGAGCTGGCTGAGCAGCTCGAGAAGCAGGCGCTGCGCTTTGGTGCCAAGATCGAGCTGGGCGAGGTCAGCAGCATCCAGGACCGCGGCGACTACAAGGTGCTGGATACGACTGACGGCGAACTGAAGGCCCGGGCAGTGCTGATTGCTACCGGTAGCGACTACCGCAAGATCGGCGTGCCGGGCGAGCTGGAGTACTATGGCCGCGGCGTCCACTACTGCGCCACCTGCGACGGGGCGTTTTACCGGGACCGGCGGCTGGTGGTCATCGGCGGGGGCAACTCGGCGGTACAGGAAGCTATCTTTTTGACCCGCTTCACCTCGCACCTCGACCTGCTGGTGCGCTCCAAGATCCGCGCCAGCGAGGTGCTGCAAAAAGAGCTGCAGCACATGGTGGACGAAGGCAAGATCACCGTGCACCTGGGTGTGACCATCGATGAGATCGTTGCCGAAGACAACAAGGTGACGGCCGTCCGCGCCAAGTCTGGCGACACTGCCGTGACGTATGAGACCGATGGCGTCTTCATCTTCATTGGCCTGGATCCTAATACCGGCTTTTTGAAAGGCTCTGGCGTGGAGCTGGACGAAATCGGCCTCATCAAGACTGACGACAATCTGCACACTTCTGTCCCCGGCATCTTTGCGAGCGGCGATGTGCGCAGTGGTGCCACTATGCAGATTGCCAGCGCTGTCGGCGAGGGTGCGACTGCCGCTCTGAAAATACGTGAATTTTTGGAGGCGCCCCGGGCGTAGCGCCACTTCTCAAGGTGTATCCTGCGGTCACTTTTTTAAAAGACTTCCACTGGAAGTCTTTTAAAGCGTTAGGCTGAAATCTGTCTAGAAACAGATTTCACATACCCCAGGATACACCTTGAGAAGTGGCTACTCAGCCAGTACGTCCAAAATGAGATCAGGGCGGTCAGTGACGACGGCATCGACGCCGCGTTCTGCGAGTCTGATGGCCGCTTCGGGACGGTTGACGGTGTAGACATAGGTGAAGAGCTTCAGTTTCTTCGTCAGCGCCAGCACGAAGCTGTTGATGTGTAGCCGATGAAAGCCGACAGCCACCAGGTTGAGCTTGTTGTAGTGCTGCAGGAACAGGAGCGGGTTGAGACGGTGTAGCAGGGCCAACTGCGCGTACGGCGCAGCCTTACGGACGCGCGTCAGTACGCGGGTGGAGAACGACGAAAAGATGAACTGCTCCCAGTCGCCCTTCTTCTTAACGTACTTTTCTATCAGGGGCAGGGCGTGTGGCACAGCCGCCGCCGTCTTAATCTCGATATTGATCATGACCTTGCCGACACACTCCTTGAGGGCGGCCTCCAGCGTGACGATGGGTGAGGGGCCTCCACCGGTGCGCTTCTGCAGCTCGCTGAGCGTTAGCATGCTGATGAAGCGGGGATCGTGATGGATGCGGAGCATGAGCGGGTCATGGCTGAGGATGGGAATCTTGTCCTTGGTAAGGCGCACGTCGAACTCAATGATGTCGACACCCAAATCAAGCCCGGTGCGCAGGCTGGCAATGGTATTCTCGGGCTTGAGGCCCCGGGCGCCCCGGTGTCCGATAACTAACATAGCCCTAGCGTATAGGCTACGGCGCGATGCGTCTAGTAGATTTTCTTACAGCGGCATCAGTGGCTGCCACCGACTGGACGGTAACAGAGAGAGACGCTACAATTTATGGAGTACGAAATATCTGTTAAGCAAAAGAGGAGTTTTACTATGGCCGATTTTAATAAAGTACTGACCCCTGGCGATTACCAGGACGGCACCGTCAACACCGTCGTTGAGATTCCTGAAGGTTCCATCCTGAAGGTTGAATGGGACCGTAAACGTGCCGCCTTCATGCTGGACCGCGTTGAGCCGGCAATATTCGCCAAGCCGTGTAACTACGGCTTCATCCCTGGCACCCTGGACGAAGACGGAGACGAGTTGGACACGCTGATTGTCTGCCCGGAACCGCTGCCGACCGGCGTCTGGCTGGAGGCTCGCATCGTCGGCGTACTGAACTTCATCGACGACGGCGAAGCTGACCACAAGGTAGTCGTCGTGCCAGCCGACAACCGCGATGATGGCAACAAGATCGAGACCTTGGACGACCTTGGTGAGCGCTGGAAGCAGAAGGTCGAGCACCACTTTGCCCACTACAAGGACCTCAAGAAGCCAGGCTCGACCGTCGTTGAAGGCTGGGGCGATGCCGAGGCTGCCAAGGCGATTATCCGCGAGTCTATTGAGCGGGCTAAAACTGGACTGGAAGTCTAGGGAGTGGAGCGGGCCAAGAAGGACGGCGAGGCAGAGAGTCTTATCCTTACTGGCGGACGCCGCCATGTCGTTTCGTGCAAAGCACTGGTGCGTGACCAGGATGATAATATAGTCGTCCTGAGACGCAGCAGCACTCACCCACGGTCGGCCCATAAGCCTGATGTGCCAGGCGGTATCATCGATGTCGGGGAGCAGATCAACCAGGGGTTAGCACGTGAAATTTTGGAAGAGACCGGGCTGCTGGTTGATCCATCGCAGCTGCGCCTGTTGTATGCATTCGTCGATGACAGTCATGAGGGCGTCATTATCGTACGTCTGCTGTTTACCGTCACGGTCGAAGATGTGAAGCCGCCGGTACAGCTAAGCTCGGAGCATGATAAGGCAGAATGGCTCCGCTTTGATGCTGTACGGGAAAAGCTGACGAACAAAACCCATGTTGAAGCGCTTGCGTATGTGGCGGAGCATGGGCTGCTTGATACCTCGCCGTAATAGAACTGTACACACTAATGAAATACTGCCCCGCCGGAAGAATCCGACGGGGCAGTTTGTGTCAGGGCCGGCCTGGCTCAGGCGGTCCGCGGCCGGTACGTGTCGTGCTCGAACGCCGAGGCGTCGTCACCGGTGACGATGACTTCACTGGGCAGCAGTGCGCCGCCGGCGGCGGCCAGCTGGGTGGCGGGCCGGGCGTGCAGCATGACTGCGAAGTAGCACTCCTCGCCGGTGTCGCTGGTGTAGGTGCAGACTGCGATCGGCTCGCAGATCACACGGGCCTCGGTCTGGTGCGTCAGCAGCATCAGCTGGAAGGCCTGGGTGAAATCGAGGATGCGCACCAGGCGGGCCGTCCGGATGCTGCCGTCCACCTCGACGGGGAAGCTGGACGTCGGCATCACGGCACCAGCGGGCCGCCTGGGCGTGAACACCCAGGTGCGCAGCTGCAGTGCCGCGCGCAGCGTCTGCTGGACCTCCAGGCCGAAGGCCAGACGGACAGTTTGCTGTACGGTCATTGTTCCTCCCGGAACGCTCGCTGTAGGACTGACTAACATATGACACCAGAGCGCATGGGGCAAGTCAAGAAAAAGAAGGCGAAAGGCCGTTGTATTTAAGTGAAGAGGCCAGCTCCGCCGCGTGTCTGCGGGCGGAGCTGGCCTCGGTGGGGACGGACTCAGTGGTCTGTCATGTCGAAGATCCGCGGGTCGTCCAGCAGGCTGGGGTCGACGCCGGTGTAGAGCACCTGGCGGACGGTGAGGGCCCGGTCGGGCTCGGCGCCCATGAGGTTCTGGGCCTCCAGCTCGACGACGAAGTACACTTCGGTGCCGTCATCGTCGCGGTAGGAACCGGCGGCCACGGGGTAGTTGCCAGGCGGTATATCCCTGGCCGGCAGCGCGTAGGGCTGCTGGATGTCGATGGGGTACTCGCGCTCGTCCACCATGATGGTGAGCGTGACATCTTGCGCGGCGGCGTCATCCGAGGCGCCGCCGGCGGGAATGGTGTAGCGCCTGTCGAGCCTCCAGAGCCGCCACAGGTGGTTGACGGTGTCGAAGGGCAGATAGAGGCTGTCGGGGTAGCGGCATTCCATGTCGGTCTCGCTTTCGTGTTGTCGTCAGTCCTGTTCGGCGGGGGCGGTGAAGCGTTCGAGCTGTGCCAGGTCGTCTTCACTGACGTCCTGAGCGATGACTGGCCTGATGACGAGTCCGAACTGCAGTTGTGGCACGCCGGAAATGTCGTCGAACTCTGGGCGAAGCGATACGATGTTTCCACCGGTGGCATTGCCCGATACCTTTCTGGCATACAGATCGACCACGACGTAGCTGAACGGCGTGTCGTCGCCAACGAAGCTGCAGATGGCGACCGGCAGGCTGATGTCCAGCCGGGCGTCCTCGATGGGCCGGCGCAGACGTTCCTTCTCGGCGCGCGGCAGGGGCACTTCGCGGACGAGGACGAAGTCGGTGTAGAGCTGGCCATCAACGAAGATGCCAGAACTCCGCTCGTCGACCGTGCTGTCGTACTCCGGGCCGTAGCCCAGCGCGACGTGCAGGTCGATCATGTACCACAGCGTCTGCTCGCAGTTGCCGCCGAAGCTGATGGTCTGGGCAGTGTGCCGTTGCATGCGTGTCCTCTCGGGTCACAGGGGTGAGTCTACTTCGACAGTATTACAGTAAAATAAAAAGTAAATAAATTCAAACCGTTTCGTCCTTGCCGTAACGGCGGGACTCATCAGAAGGGCGATAAGCCATTGACGGTTCGTCAGCGCCCCGCCAGCGCGTGTTGTCTGGCGGGGCTGGCACGATGCTCATGTCGAGAACAGGCTGAGGTCGCTCAGCCGGCCTGGGTTGAGCTTGGAGATGAGCAGTGGACGAGGCTGCAGTCCAGCCGAGACCTCGGGCAGATTGGAATCATCGTTGGTGATGATGTGAAGATCCACCACGAAGTAGTGCGTGTAGTGTGACGGGTCGTCGACCGCACAGACCGCAACCGGCCGGACCAGATTGATACGGGGGTACAGCTGGCGGCTGCACAGCATGTCATCCAGATCCGGTGGCAGCTGGATGTTCAGGACGACCGTTCCGCTGGTGAACACCACGTCGTCCGCCGTCAGCAGGAAGCCTTCGTCTGGCCCCTTGCAACGCAGCGGCGCGAGGATTGGCGGCGCATCAGCTGGCAGGATCTCGTACCAGATAGCGGCGATGGCCTGAGAGCCCAGTTCTATGGTGCTGGGCCTGTACTCGTCCATTATGCTCTTTTCATCGTGTCGGGAATGCTGACGTTTGCATGTAAGCACATTTTAACAAAAAAGTCAAGTACCTATACAGGCTATGGTGGTAAAGTGTACAATGGACACTAAATAGCGCTTGCGCTTAAAAGACTTATACAAGGAGTGGAGTATGAAGACGAAGATTGCCATCAACGGGTTCGGCCGTATCGGCCGCAATGCTTTTAAGATCGCATTTGAACGCAGCGATGTCGAAGTGGTCGCCATCAACGACCTGACCGACACCAAGACGCTGGCGCACCTTTTGAAGCACGACAGTTCCTACGGCGCCTACGAGCACGAAGTAGGGTATGACGAAAGCGGCATCATCGTGAAGGGCAAGCACATCAAGGTGCTGGCAGAGAAAGACCCGGCCGCATTGCCTTGGGCAGCGTTCGGCGTGGATGTCGTCATTGAGAGCACCGGTTTCTTCGTTGACCCGGCTAAGGCCCGGGCGCATATCGACCCGGCCGGCGCTAAAAAAGTCGTCATCAGCGCCCCCGCCAAGGGCGAAGGTGCCGATACCGTCGTGCTTGGTGTCAACGAAGGTCAGTTGCAGACCGCTACGGATGTGGTGAGTAACGCCAGCTGTACCACCAACTGCATCACTCCGGTCATGGCTATCCTGGAGTCACACTTCGGCATTGAGAAGGCCATGATGACCACCGTGCACAGCTACACCGCCAGCCAGCGCCTGCAGGACGCACCGGCCAAGGACTTACGCGAGGCGCGGGCGGCTGCAGAGAACATCGTCCCAACTACCACCGGTGCCAGCATCGCTGCCGCCAAGGCATTGCCAGCTCTGACGAACCGCTTCGGTGGTATGAGTGTGCGCGTGCCGACGCCGGTCGTCAGTATGAGCGACTTCGTCGTACTGCTGAAGCGTGACGTCACCGTCGAAGAAGTTAATGAAACGTTCAGAAAAGCTGCACAAGAACCGTTTTACCAGGGTATTGTTGACGTGACCGAAGAAGAACTGGTCAGCAGCGATTTCAAAGGCAACAGCCACAGCTGTATTGTCGATCTGCCGTTGACCTCGGTCATCGGCGGCAACATGCTGAAGGTCGTCGCCTGGTACGACAACGAGTGGGGCTATAGCAACCGTCTGGTTGAGCTGACTGCAGACCTTGGCCGCACCCTCAAGAAATAAGCAGATAACAGCAAGATGTAAAGGACTGCGCGCATGAAAATATACCTCGGCTCCGACCACCAGGGCTTCCATCTCAAGCAAGATATATTCGCGTATTTATCGCGTCATAATTATGATGTTGAGGATGTGGGCGATAAGCAGCTCGATCCTGATGACGACTTCACCGACTTTGCTTTCCTGGCCACCACCAAGGTGCTTGGCTCGGAAGACAAGGACCCGCGGGCTATCCTGATCTGCGGTGGCGGGCAAGGTATGGCTATGGCGGCCAACCGCGTGCAGGGCATCCGGGCTGCCGTGGTCTGGGATGCCTACGAGGCCCGTATGACGCGAAACGATAACGACAGCAATGTCCTGAGCCTGCCGGCCCGTCTGCTGGAAGGTCACGAGGAGGCCTGGCAAGGTATTTTGGAAACCTGGTTGAGTACGCCGTTCGCCGGGGCGCCGCGGTATGTCCGGCGCATTCAGAAGCTGGACCAGATTTAACCACCGTACTCATGATCCTGTAGACACGAAAACCCGGCCACTCCGCCGGGTTTCTCGTATAATAGACGTATGAGTGTCATTGTCCCCACCGTCACCACCAATGAGCCGCATATTTACCGGCAGCAGATCGAGCGCATCGCGCCGTTCGCCAAGCGGGTCCATATCGACCTGGCGGATGGTGTATTCGCACCAAACCGTCTGATCAATCCCATCCAATCCTGGTGGCCCGAAGACATGACGGCCGACCTACATCTGATGTATGAGGACCCGGCGACGCAGGCAGAAACGGTAGTCAGCCTGAAGCCGGATCTGGTCGTCATTCATGCTGAGGCAGTCGGTAACTTACCGGCGCTGATCGAGCACTGGCAGAAGTTCGGTCTGAAGGTGGGCATCTCGCTGTTGCAGGAAACGACGCCGGAAGATGCCCATGCCTTGATTCCCCTGGTTGACCACGTTTTAATTTTCAGCGGAGATTTAGGGCATTTCGGCGGGCAGGCCGACCTGCGGCTGCTGGATAAGATTCCGGCTATCAAACGGTTGAACCCCGAAGTGGAGATAGCCTGGGACGGCGGCATCTCGCTTGATAACGCGGCGTCACTTGCAAAAGCCGGCGTCGACGTACTGAATACCGGCGGAGCGATCCAGCGGGCCGAAGACCCGGCAGCGGCTTATGATGCCCTGGCCTCGGCAATCTCTTAGCACGTTTTTCATAACTCCGTATCTGTTTTATTAACTACCACTGGCCAGAACGTGGATTCGTTTTGGGCTGCTTTGGATAATGCCTCCATTCAGAAGCGCCGTGCTTCTGAAGCGAGCTACGCCCGTACGGCGTGCAATAGGGAGGACTGATGGGCGCCATGCGCCGATTATTGTTGGCCGTGCTGGCTGCGATAGCGGTCATGCCGCTGATGTCGGCAACTGCACAAGCGGCCGGTTGCTACGGCGACTGGTGTTCCGGCAAAGACCCGGCAGCGACCGGCTGCGCACGGGATGCCGTCACTGTCGCGTCGGTTCCGCTGACGTATGCCAGCGGGTCGCTATCGGCTGGCCCCGGCGTCGTTTCCGGTTCTGTCGACATCGGGGGTGACGTATATGGGGAGCTGGAGCTGCGGTGGTCGCCGACGTGCAAGACGAACTGGGCGCGGATGCGTACCTGGCGTACCAACCAGGTGTTCATGTTGTATACCACCCAGGATACCGGCTACCGGCAAGTCAGAAGGGTGTCGGGCAGGGGTGCCGAGTGGACGCCGCCTGGCGATTCCTACACCTGGATGATATACTCGCCGGCACGATCGGTTCGGGCGCATGTCAGTGGCGGCCCGGCTTCTCCGCCCATATCCACCACTTGGGTCTGACGGCCCGTTCCTCCGCAGTGCGCTGCCATGTGCTGCGGAGGAACAACACTACCATAATAAATGAAAGGTCCATCATGACGCTTGAAGGTCTGCGCGGTTTATTTGTTACGTTTTCAACTTTTTTGGTGGAGATTAGCCTGCTGGTTGCGCTTATCATTTTCCTACCAAGGTTGCTTCGGGCGGTGAGGGTGAACGTGGACGCACATAAACATATCATTGCGACGGCGCGAGCGGTCATGCTGGCGTATCTGCTTGTATTCTATGTCTTGAAAGTGGCGTCGCTGTTCGTAAGTGGTGTTTTGCTGCGGATATTTGATGTAGTGACTGGAACTTATTAGAGCTGTAATTGCGGCGCTGGTGCTGCAATTGTTTTTTGCTGTCGGGTTCCTGCGCTGTGCGTGTTCGAATGGCGCCCCAGCTCCAAAGGAGACTGCTGCATGTCACAAACTATCAACTCAGCTCGGAAGCATTACGCAGACAACGGTTCCAATTGCTTGATTTTTTACAACAGATACACTATACTGCCAGCATTCAGGAGCTGTTTGTTTCTGAAGTGATCCATCCGCGAGATTCGACTGGAGGAGTTATAGGTAAGGTGCGCCGGCTACTATTGGCAGCCTTGGCTACTGCTGCGATGCTGGTGCTTACACCGGCAACGGCACAAGCGGCCGGTTGCTACGGTGACTGGTGTACTGGCAAGGACCCCGCAGCTACAGGATGTGCAGCAGATGCCGTCACAGTGGCAGTCGTGGGCCTGCATCTCAACACCATCGGCGTCGGTGGACTCAGCATTGGCGGCGACCAGTATGGCCAGCTTGAATTGCGCTGGTCTGCCCGATGCAAGACGAACTGGGCAAGAGTTCGCACGTGGATGAGCAGTAGCATGGCCGCTGTTGCTGTGGTGCAAGAGTCTACGAACAAGATGAAAGCTAGGTGGATAGGTGGCAACGAGCAGCTGCGCACTCAAGCAGGAAGCGCCTACTCACCGATGATTTACTCGCCAAAGCTGGCGGTCAGAGCATTTATCATCGGAGGCTTGTCTTCACCCGGCGCAACCACGAATTACGTGTGACAGGCATGCTTCTTCAGCGGGGCGGCAGCACACCGCCTCGCTGAAGAACTAGAACTATATAAGAATGGAGATACTATGGAATATACAATCGTATCAGTAATCGTTCCTGCTATCCAGTTCATACTGGGTCTCAGTCTGTACTTATATGTGTTTATAAAACTTCCGCAGATTGTGCGGATATTTCACATGACGCGCTATATAAACGAGCACGGTATTGCGGTGCTGCGAGCACTGATGTTTGGCGCAGTTTTATCTATGGTCATTGTAGTCATTACCAGTGTGGTGGGTACTGGCATTCTACAGCTTCTATACGCTACTGGTTTACTTTTCAACTAAAATGACTCCAGTCGAAATAAAAGAGCATCATGTTATTAACCATTGCTTACCTGTTTTGTATGGCTCTTGTAGCTATGGCCATCAGGCTTTTGCCCCGGTTGAAAGACATTAAGTTTTTCAAGGGTTATATCAGCGATGAATCTATCAAGATAGCGACCGGCATCATCATCGCGTACACGGTAGTGCAAATGATCATCGCCCCTATTTTCGTTACGTTGGGCAACGGCGTCCTTGGCCGCCTGCCCTTCATTTACTAGCAAGACGGGGTGGCGCATGAGAAATCACAGGCATTGCCTGTGATTTTTTATTCCTTTTACGCTATAATCAGTCATAAGTAAGGTGCTTATGACAATTACACAACTCGAACACAAAGCCAACGAAATCCGGCAGGATATTATCCGTATGCTGGAACACGCCGGGAGCGGTCATTCGGCGGGACCGCTGGGCCTGGCGGATATTTTTACCGCTCTTTATTTCTCGATATTAAAGCATGATCCGCACAATCCTGATTGGGATGGCCGCGACCTGCTGGTGCTTAGCAACGGCCACTGTGCGCCGGTGCGGTACGCCACCATGGCCCACGCCGGCTACTTCCCGCGCGAGGAACTGATGACCCTGCGCCAGCTGGGCACGCGCCTGCAGGGCCACCCGGAGCGTACGCGCCTGCCAGGCATGGAAACCACCAGCGGTCCCTTGGGCAGCGGCCTGAGCCAGGCGGCCGGCATGGCCTACAGCCTGCTTAAGATTGACAACGTCTACACGCGCTGGGTCTATGTCGTCCTAGGTGATGGCGAACTGAATGAAGGCAACATCTGGGAAGCCGCCATGTTCGCCGGCAAGAACAAGCTGCACAACCTGATCGGCATCATCGACCGCAATAATATTCAGATTGACGGCAACACCGAAGACGTCATGCCGCTGGAAGATCTGCGCGGCAAGTGGGAATCGTTCGGTTGGCACGTGGTAGAGATTGATGGCAACAACCTGGAGAGCATCGTCGATGCCTGCAGCATGGCCCGGGCCATCGTCGAGAAGCCGGTGATGATCATCGCGCATACCATCCCTGGCCGCGGCGTTGATTTCATGGAGTACGATTACCACTGGCATGGCGCACCGCCGAACAGCCAGCAGGCCAAAGAGGCTCTCAAGAAGCTACGCACCCTGAACGGAAAGATACGGAGTGAACATGAATAATCTGGCGTCCCACTTACACCTTTCAGCCGATATCGGTGAGGACGGCATCGCCAGGGAGTCGACGCGCAAAGGCTTTGGCCGCGGTCTCAAGCAGGCCGGCGATCAGGATGAGCGTATCGTTGCGCTTTGTGCCGATCTGACTGAATCAACACAGATATCCCAGTTCAGAGAGGCTCATCCCAAGCGGTACATCGAGGTGGGTGTAGCCGAGCAAAATCTGGTGACCGTCGCCGCCGGCCTGTCGGCAATGGGCAAAATTCCGTTCACTAGCAGTTACGCGGCCTTCAGCCCTGGTCGCAACTGGGAGCAGATTCGCACCACTGTCTGCCTGAACGAACGGCCGGTAAAGATCGTCGGATCGCATGCCGGGCTGAGCGTCGGCCCCGATGGCGCAACTCACCAGATGCTCGAGGATATCGCACTGATGCGCGTGCTGCCGCAGATGGTCGTCGTCGCGCCGGGTGACAGTGTTGAGGCCCAGAAGGCAACCTTGGCGGTCGCCTTTAATGATTCCCCGAGTTATATCCGTCTTGCCCGCGAAGACTCACCGGTATTCACTACCGAGCACACGCCATTTGAAATTGGCAAAGCGTACATACTGAGGGAAGGCAAAGATATCACTATCTGCGCCACCGGTACCATGACGTACCAGGCGCTGCTCGCTGCCAAGACGCTGGAGGCCGACGGCATCCAGGCCGAGGTGCTGCACGTGCCGACCATCAAACCGCTCGACGTCGATACTATCGTGGCCAGCGCCAGCAAGACCGGCCTGGTCATCACCGCCGAAGAAGCCCAGATTGCCGGCGGCTTCGGCTCTGCCGTCTGCGAGGCCTTGAGCCTGCATCACCCGGTGCCTGTGCGCCGCATCGGTATGGAAGACCGTTTTGGTGAGTCCGGTAAGCCGGAGGAGCTGCTGAAGCAGTTCGGCCTCACCGGTACGCACATCGCCCTGGTGGCGCATGACATGCTCGATAACCGCAAGACGAAGTAATAAAAGAAAACAAGGAACGCCAGCCCCATGTCACTCAGCATCAGGGATATCCGTGAAAACTGTATCAAAGCCCGCCACCTCATGCAGCGCGCCCGCCAGCAGCACTTTGCCGTCGGTGCTTTCAATATCGATAACCAGGAGACGTTGATTGCCGTCTCCCGGGCCGCCCAGAAACTGCAGGCACCGGTGCTGGTAGAGGTGAGCGAGGGCGAGGTCAAGGCGATCGGCCTTGAGAACATCAGGGACATGGTCGATAACTACAAGCAGGAATACGGCATTGAGATGTTCATCAACCTGGACCACAGTCCCAGTGTCGAGGCAGCCAAGCGTGGCATCGATGCCGGCTTTGAGTTCATCCACATCGATGTTTCACAGGCAGACCACGAGGCGAGCGACGAGAAGATCATCGATTGCACCCGCCAAGTAGTGGAGTATGCCAAGTTTACGGGCGCGTTGGTAGAGAGCGAGCCGCACTACTTCGGTGGATCTTCTAATCTGCACACTGAGGACATCAACTACGGCGAAATTCGTAAGACCTTCTCGACACCGGAAGGGGCCAAAGCCTTCATCGACGCCACCGGCATCGACACTTTTGCCGCCGCCATCGGCAACCTGCATGGCAAGTATCCCGTGCCCAAGCAGCTTGACCTGGAGCTGCTGAAGCGCATCCGCGAGGCCATTGATTGCAACATCAGCCTGCATGGCGGCAGTGGTACGCCCATCCATTTTTATGAAGAGGCGGCCAAGATCGGCGTCAGCAAGGTGAATATCAACTCCGACATGCGCTTTGCCTTCCGCAAGACGCTAGAGAAGGTGTTGGCGGACAACCCCGACGAGTACGCCATCGTCAAGCTGATGCCCACCGTCTATGGCGCTGTCCAGGATGTGGTAGAAGAAAAGATCAACGCCTTTGGATCGGCAGGACGCGCGGTAGTCTAGATGAGCCGTATTCTCACGATTGGCAAAGCGACGCAGGATGTCTTCCTGAGCGGCCAGGTGTTTGCCGCCCACCGCGAGAAGGGCATTTTTTACCAGCACCTTCAGCTGGGTAGCAAACTGGAGCTCGGCAATGTCATATTTTCGACCGGTGGTAACGCCACCAACGCCGCTACTACCTTTGCGCGGCAGGGGCTGGATGCGTCGTACATGTGGGTACTGGGCACGGAGATAGCCAGCCAGGCCATCATGCAGACACTGGACGCCGAGAACGTCGATCTGTCTGCCGTGGTGCAGGACGACGGCTATCGGGCCAGTTATTCATCAGTGCTGCTGGCGCCGGATGGCGAGCGGACTATTTTGAATTACCATGGCACCATGGTGCCGGTCAGCGGCTTCCCGCTTGACTTAGAGCGTATTGGCCGCAACGACTGGCTGTATGTTTCATCGCTCGGCACGATGGGCTTGCTGGAGAACGTCGTGACGCGGGCGCATAAAGCCGGCGTCAAGGTGGCCATGAACCCGGCCGGCAGTGAACTGGCGCATCCCAAATCGCTTATACCGATCCTGCATGATGTCTCAATCCTCAGCGTTAACAAAGAAGAGGCACAACTGCTGGTAGAAGGAAAGACTGCCGAAGAGCTGGCGCGGCGGCTCACCGCCATTTGCCCGACGGTCATCGTCTCGGACGGACCGCGTGGTTCGGTGGCTACCGATGGCAAGCAAATTGTCCTGGCTGGTATGTATCAGGATGTGCCGGTGATCGACCGTACAGGCGCCGGAGACGCCTTCGCCAGCGGCTTCGTCACCAAGGTAATCCAAGGTGCCAGCCTGGAGGAGGCGGTGGTGTTTGCCAGTGCCAACTCCACCAGCGTGGTGCAGAAGATCGGCGCCAAGGATGGCATTCTGCATCGCGGGACGCATCTGCATGATATGCCGCTGACGGTCAAGGCATTTTAGGTCTGTAGTCATATAGTGAATAAGGCCCGTCTCCGCGCAGTGCGGAGACGGGCCTTTGTGTGGGTCACCCGGTTCGATCTGGTGCTTCGACGGCCTTCTGGGTACCGAAGAGCAGCAACTGTTCAGCGGTCACCAGCAGCTCGCCGTCCTCGGGGGACATGCCGGTCAGGAAGTAGCGCGGCGGGGCCTCAGCCGACTGCTCAACCCTGAGGTTCGGATGCCGCAGCTCGGGGCTGACGCCGCGGGTAGCCAGGGTCGTGGCCAGATTCTCCAGCGGCAGAAGCCGCAGGGTTACCTCGCCGTCGGCCGGGTCATCGGTCTTAAGTCGCAGCCGCCCTCGGTGCAACGCGGCGATGAGCAACCGGTTGCCGGCCGCGTCGGCCAGCTGGTAGGGGTTGCCGATGGTCAGGCGGCCCCAACGGGTGTGGGCGACAGCCATGATGCTCCTTCGTGTCTCGGGTGTGGAACGTGTGTATTATGCAACTTTTCATGTGAAATGTAAATAAAAAAAGGGGCGGGCACCGCCCGCCTCACCTGTGGTCGTTGGGTGAGGCGGGCGGTGCCGCATGTGTCCGGCGTCCGTCCCCCGAGGTACGCCGGACTAGACCGGGATGGCCGGGTTGGCCTTTTCGTAGACGTTCTGCAGCTCCTCCAGATCGCTGAGGCTGATGTGGAGCGGCAGGGCGCAGTCGTCGCTGTCGATGAAGAACGTGTCCTCACCGCACTGTGCGTCGGTGCACTTGCGCACGTGCAGCAGCTGCTCCTGCGGCGTGCCGTCCGGGTCGGCCCAGATGCCGAACAGGCGGCGGCGCGTCAGGATGGCTTCCAGACGCCGTTGGCCGATGATGATGGCCAGCTCATCTGACTCGGTAGTGCGCAGGCGCACCCGCCCGTCGGCCAGCAGCTCGGCGATGGGGCAGCCGCCCACCCCGTTGTTCTTGTCGCAGTACGTCACAGGGACGCCGGGCGACAAGGGGCCGAGAATCGTCGATACGGTAGTCAAGGGGATGACTCCTTGTGATGTCGAGGACCGTCTTGGTAACGGTCTTCATGGATACTGTACGACGAAACCAATGGGCTGTAAATGCCGGCCGCTTATCTTGCTTATGGTATGATAAGAGCAATATGGCTACATTTTTACGCGACTTATTACAGGCAGAGGAGCCGCTGTTCTCGCTTTCGCTGCAGCAGCTGGAGCGGGCAAGCGGCAAGCAGGGCATCGACGCCAAACTCATCGGGGAAATCATCAAGAAGACCAAGTCGTCGCAACGCGAGCTGGGTCTTGATCCGGCCGACACCACCGGCAAGGAATTCTACCGCGCCCTGATTGCCCGCATCACGGCCGATGACGAGCGCGTGGCCCGCAAGATCGGTGGCAAGAACATCTATAACGTCCAGGAGATGGTACCGCTCATCGTCCGGGCGTCGGCGACGGTCCAGGCCGACTGGAATTGCTGGGCACTGAAACGCTCCGTTGCCAAAGAGCTGTTGCGTAAGATGCCGCCAAAGAAGCTGATGGCGCACCTTGGCTACCGCTCGGTGGCCTCGATGCTGAAGCAGGAGCCCATTGACGAGCTGTATACCGCCTTGCGTTTCTCCGAGGGCCCCGAGTGGCTTAACGAATACAATGAGCTCTTCAAGACGGTCCGTCCAAGCGATTTTGAGACCCGGCCGATATCACTGGTGGTCATGCACCATCACAAGTACGTTGAGCTGGCCGAGCATTTCGTTGAGAAGAAGCTGCACAATATTACGCACACCAAGGAGATGGGTACGATCGTCGTCGTGCCGATGGTCCACCAGGAGATGAAGGGTATCACGCTCAAAAGCCTGCCGCTGATCTTCCATTACCTTAATGAAGTGCGGCTCTATTCCGCCTTCTTCAAGCTCAAGCAGGTAGAGAAGAACTTTGGAGAGGTTATCGTCAATACCTTGATTGCCGATCCGGGCAAGGCGGCCTCGATGGCCGGCCAGCACGTCCACTGGCGGGTCATCCAGCGCTACTTTGGTAAACTGAAGGACGAAAACCACCCCGAGGCCTTCCAGCCGCACGTCCAGCCAGAAGACCTCCACTGGCGCCGGGCCGAGGAGCTACTCTATCAGCTTGATCCGGAACTGAAGTTCTGGAAAGGCAAAGATTATGTGGGGATGATGTATGACGGCGCGCCAATCACGCTCAACCTGATTGACGTCAGCCTGAGTGCCAGCAACGAGGTGCCATACGAGAACCGGTACAGCTACCACTTCCGCGAGAGTCTCTGGAATGAAATCTTTATGCGCTACATGGGTCAGAAAAACCTTGAAGAGCAGATCCTGCAACAACTTGATAATGATATGATCGCGCCGGAGACGCTGCGCGTCATCTGATGACTGCTCACGGCCGCCCTTGCCAACGCCGGGGCGGCCGTAGTATAGTAGTCTCAGAAGCCGGCCGGAAGGTCGGATTTTTTCATCTCACCACCAGAATATACATAAGTAAGGAGAAACATAATGTCAGGAATTGACGTCAAACAGTTGGCACTGGCCGTCCGCACCATCGCCGACGAGAAGAACCTGCCAGAAGAAATGGTCCACGAGATCCTGGAACAGGCCATTGCTGCCGCCTGGCGCCGCGATAACGGCGATCGTGAGCAGGAAGTCCGCGCCACTATGAACCAGAACACCGGCGCCGTCACCGTCTATGTTACCCGCGAGGTGGTTGACACCGTTGAGAACCCGGCGCTCGAAATCAGCCTTAACGACGCCCGCAAGGTCAACCCGGACATCCAGGAAGGCGATACCTTCGAGGAAGTGGAGCACCCGACCGTATTCGGCCGCGTTGCCGCCCAGACTGCCAAGCAGGTGGTGCTGCAGAAGCTGCGCGAAGCTGAGCGCGAGGTGGTACTGAATGAGTTTGAGGACCGCATCGGTTCAGTCGTGACTGGCACCGTTCAGCGCGTCGAGCAGCGGGTCGTCCGCATCGAGCTGGGTAAGGGAAGCGGTATCATGCCGTCCAGTGAGCAGATTCCTGGAGAATATTATGGCATCGGCAGCCGCATCAAGGTCCTGCTCAAGGACGTCGAGCGTGGTACTCGCGGGCCGCAGCTGATCCTGAGCCGCGCCAGTGAAGCCTTCATCGAGCACCTCTTCCGCCAGGAAGTGCCGGAAATGAGCAATGGTGCCGTCGATATCAAGGCGATCGCCCGTGAAGCGGGCAAGCGCACCAAGCTGGCCGTTTACTCCAGCGTCCCCGGTGTCGACCCTGTTGGTACGTTCGTCGGCGGTCACGGTATCCGTGTCCAGGCTGTCATGAACGAGATCGGCGATCAGGAAAAGATCGATATCATCACCTTCAGCGAAGAACCGGAAGTCTTTATCCGTAACGCGCTAAGCCCGGCCGAGATTGCCAGCATTACCATTGACGAGGAAAAGAAGCACGCCCGCGTCGTCGTCAGCCGTGACCAGCTTTCCATCGCCATCGGCCGTGGCGGCCAGAACGTCCGCTTGGCCGGCAAGCTGACTGGCTACGAGCTGGATATTGAGGCGAGCGACGATGCTGCTGCCCGTCCTGCCGCTGCCGCCGAGGAGAAGAAGCCGCGCAAGAACATTGAGGATTCATTGTTGAGCGCGCTCGAAGAGCAGTCTAAGTAGGCTATCTTCTCTGTTCTAACCGCACGACCCGTATGTAGTAATTATGAATTAGCACTCTTGACCATAGAGTGCTAATTCCCTATAATGCTATTGAACTTCTTTATTCACGCCACCTAGCGTAAAGAAGGGGTATAAGAAGGGGCAGAAAGAGAGTATAGTAATTCATAGATGCAACGCGGTGAATTTATTGATTTCAGCGAATTCCTGACCGATAACGCTCGTTCAAGCCTGCAGCAGGCCGAAGCCATTGCCCGTTCACTTGGAAGTGTCTACATCGGCACTGAGCATATACTGCTTGGCGTACTCAGCCAGGGCAATTCCGTGGGCGCAAAGCTGCTTGATAAGGTTGGCGTGACCTTGGAGCGTGCACAATTGGCATTGAATCTCACACCAAAGGCCTTAGTCATCAACACGGGGGCACGCGGCCTCTCCGAGACCGCTAAACTGACGCTCCGTATGAGCTGGGACGTGGCCCAGGAGTTCAATCAGGACTATTGCGGCACCGAACATATATTATTCAGTATCATGACGCAGAAGAACGCCCGGGCAACCGTGCTGCTGCGCGACATGAACGTCGACATTGATGCATTGACCAGTGAGCTCGAGGGGTACCTGCAGCGCCAGCAGTCTGAGTTTGAATCAGAGCTGAAGGCTGATGCCAACGCCCGGCGGACCGGGGTGAAGCGCGGCGGCGTCGTCGATAGTTTCGGCGTCGACCTGACATCGCAGGCGGAGGACAGTGAGCTTGATCCGGTCATTGGCCGCGAGGACATCATCAAGCGCGTCACCACCGTGCTCGGCCGGCGCACCAAGAACAATCCGGTGCTGATCGGTGAGCCTGGCGTCGGTAAGACGGCGGTCGTCGAGGGCCTGGCCCAGGCGATTGCCAGCGAAGATGCGCCCGAGCATGCCTTGGAGATGCGTATCGTCTCGCTCGATCTGGCGGGTATGATCGCCGGTACCAAGTACCGGGGCGAATTTGAAGAGCGTCTGAAGCGGTTGGTTGAGGAAGCCTCGCGGGACCGTAACCTGGTGCTGTTCATCGATGAGCTGCACCTCCTTGTCGGTGCCGGTGCGGCCGAAGGGGCGCTTGATGCCGCCAATATCCTCAAGCCCGCCCTGGCGCGCGGCAATATGCGCGTCATCGGTGCGACCACGCTTGACGAGTACCGTAAGCATATCGAGAAGGACGCCGCCTTGGAGCGCCGTTTTCAGCCGGTCATCGTGCCGGAGCCTGATATCAAGGAGGCGACCGCCATCGTCCGCGGGCTAAAGCATCACTACGAAAAGTACCATGGCGTCGCCATCAGCGATGATGTGGCCGCCGACGCCGTCAAGCTGGCTGACCGCTTCATCTCTGAGCGTTTTATGCCGGACAAGGCTATCGATGTGCTTGATGAGACGGCCGCCCACGTCAAAGCCGAGCGCGGCAAGGCCAATGCCAGCCTGCGGCGCATCCAGCGTGAGGTCAAACTGGTCTCGGGCAAGATGGAGGAGGCCGTGGAGGTTGAAGACTACGAACGGGCTGCGTTATACAAGACGCGTCTCAGCCGCCTTGAGCAACGGGCACGTGAGCTGAAGGAGACCCATCAGTCAAAGCAGAAACTGGTGATGAACACTAATGATATCGCTACCACCATCGCCCGTTCAACCGGCATTCCGGTGACGCAGTTGCTGCGTCAGGAAGCCCAGTTCCTGAAAAACCTTGATGACCACCTACGCAAAGCGGTGATCGGGCAGGAGGCGGCGACCAGCGCCGTGGCCCGCGCCATCCGCCGTAACCGCCTGGGTATTGCCAGCAGCAACCGGCCGATCGGCTCATTCATCTTCATGGGTCCGAGCGGCGTCGGCAAGACGGAGATGGCCCGCGTGCTGGCGCGTGAGGTTTTTGGCCGCAAGGATGCGCTCATCAAGATTGACATGAGTGAATTCAGCGAACGGCACACCAGCTCGCGTCTGCTTGGAGCACCTGCCGGCTATGTCGGCTATGATGACGGCGGCGAGCTGACAGAAAAGGTCCGCCGCAACCCGTATAGCGTCATTCTGTTCGATGAGATTGAGAAAGCTCATCCGGACGTGCTGAATATGCTGCTGCAGATTTTAGAAGACGGCTATGTCAGCGATGCCAAGGGCCGCCGGGTCAATTTCGCCCACAGCATCATCATCCTGACCAGCAACGTCGGTGCCGAGAAGTTGCAGCGCGAAGCTGATTTCGGTTTTAACGTCCATGGCCGCAAAGAAGAGGATAAGCTTGACGAGCTGCACCAGAAACACGAGCGCGATGCGCTGGAAGAACTGCGCAAGACGCTGCGTCCAGAGTTGCTGAACCGCTTTGACAAGGTTGTCGTGTTCCGGGCGTTGACCCGTAAGGACGCGCTCGCTATCGCACATCTGCAGATTAGCGAGCTGAACGAACGGCTGCAGCACCAACACCTGAAGTTGCAGGTGCAGAATTCGGCCTATACCTTTCTGCTTGACAAGGGCTACGAGGCCATGCAGGGTGTCCGTCCGCTGCGCCGGGCTATTCAGGAGCATATTGAAGACCGCCTGGCAGATGAATTCCTGAGCGGTGCCATTAACCGGGGTGATGTCGTTCGCGTCAGTGCCCGCAAGGGTGTGCTTGCCTTCAATGCGAAGCAGGAGTAGGTCACGCCAGCCGATTGTCCGCCAATCGGGCAAGATCGCCAACGTCATCTTTTCGGTGACGTTGCTGGCGTTGGCGGCTGGCATCCTATTTTTCCGCCAGGACATTCAGGATTGGATGGTGCTGCGCAACTACCAGCCAAATGCCGACATCCGGCAGCTGGCTGAGCGGGCAGCGTTGAGCGCCCACGGGCGGCACGTCTTCTATGTGACGCAGCCTGAGCTGCATGGCAAGCAAAGTTTTTCTGAGAAATGCCGGGATGTGGCAAATGATGCCTCAAGCAACGTGCTGGGGTGCTATGTGGCGCACCGGACGTATATTTTTGATGTTAAGGACGAGCGGCTCCAAGGTGTGCGGGAGGTGACCGCCGCCCACGAAATGCTCCATGCGGCGTACGAGCGGCTGCAGGGGTCCGAACGGGAGCGGGTTGACGGCTTGATCCAGAAACAGCTTGATACGGCGGTCGACGAGCACATAAAAGAGCTGATAATCTTGTACAACCGCATTGAGCCGGGGCAACTGCTCAACGAGATGCACTCCATCCTGGCGACGGAGCAGCGGACTATCAGCCCGGAGCTGGAAGACTACTATAAGCGATACTTCGAGGACCGCGCCACGGTAGTGGGGCTGTCAGACGATTACCGGGCTGTCTTTGATGAGCTGAAAAGCCGGCAGGAACAGCTGGTCCGCGACATTGAGTCTTTGGCCAATCGGATCAATGATGATACTGCCGAGCTGAATCTGGCTGTGACCCGTTTCAACAAGGATGTGCAGGATTTTAATGCCGCGGCAGCCAGTGGCACCATGACCCAACAGGAATTCGCTGCTGAACGGTCCGCACTGACGGCGCGCAAGGATGAGCTGGCCCGGCTGAGGACGGCCAATGATGGGCTGCGTGCCGAGTATGAGGCCAAGCAGGCCGAGTTCGAATCGCTTGCCATCGAGTACAAGGGACTGCAGGAGAAGGTTGATAGCAGCCTTGACGCCACCGGAGACTTGACGGAAGTCGAGTAGCTGGAGAATACTGTAGAGACTAAGGAGGAGCGCCGTGGCAAAAACCAAAACATCGTTTGTCTGTCAGCAGTGCGCGGCGACCTATCCTAAATGGTCGGGCCGCTGCGAAAACTGTGGAGCCTGGAACAGCTTGGTGGAGCAAATGCCGCAGGAAAAGGGCAATGCTGCCGTCTTCCGGTCATCCGGCAAGGCTTTGGAGCCGCAGCCGCTCAGTGCATCAAGTGGCAAGGCAGTGCCGCGCATCGCCGCCAGGATCGGTGACATCGATGCCGTCCTGGGTGGCGGTTTCGTGCCGGGAAGCGTCGTCCTGCTGGCGGGACAGCCTGGCATCGGCAAGAGTACGATTTTGGCTCAGGTGGCAGCGCAAGTGGCTGCTGATAAAACTGTCCTCTATATCAGCGGCGAAGAGTCGCTGGAGCAGGTGGCGGGGCGTGTACAGCGCCTGAAGGCCAACCATGAGAACGTCAGTTTTATCAGCACCAATTCAGCGGACGACGTGGCGGCGACCATCCGTCAGGCCAAGTATGACGTGGTGGTGCTGGACTCAATCCAGACCATGGCGCTGGCTGAACTGAGCTCTGCCCCGGGATCGGTCAGCCAGATTACTAATACTACCAATGTGTTGACGATGGCGGCCAAGCAATCGAACACAACCCTGATCATGATTGGTCACGTCACCAAGGAAGGCAGCATCGCCGGACCGAAGGTATTGGAGCATCTGGTTGATGTGGTGCTTTCGATTGATGGCGACCGTTACGCCGGTTTCAAGGTGCTGCGTGCCCTTAAGAACCGCTATGGCTCGACCACTGAGGCGGCCGTCTTTGAAATGGACCAATCCGGACTGAAGCCGGTGGCCAACCCCTCGGCGGCGCTGCTGGCAGAGCGCCAGACGACGGACGGTTCGGTGGTGCTGGCGACGATGGAAGGCAACCGGCCGCTGCTGGTGGAGATCCAGGCGCTGGTTACTACGACCAGCTTTGGGTATCCTAAGCGCACGGCATCGGGATTCGACCTGAACCGCCTGAACGTCTTGATCGCCGTGATTGAGCGGCGCACCAACCTGAAGCTATCCGAGAAAGACGTGTACATAAATGTAGTGGGCGGCATCAAGCTGCAAGACCCAGGTGCCGACCTGGCTATCTGTATGGCCATTGCCAGCGCAGCAGCCCAGCGTCAGCTGCAGGACGACGCCGTTGTCTTTGGAGAGGTCGGCCTAGCGGGCGAAGTCCGCTCGACGACCGGCATGGACCGTCGGTTGAATGAGGCTATGAAACTTGGGTTTACCACGGCCATTACGCCGCCTTCGGCAACGGCGGTCAAGGGCATCAACGTGGTTGCGGCGCGGAACTTACGCGATACGCTGATTGCGCATCTGCAGAAATAACCTATGGAACGCGACGATATCATCATACTGCTGCTGGCTGCGAACCTGATTGTGCAGGCAGCCTTTGTGGTATGGCTCTCGCGACGGTTCGCGGCTGCCAGTACAGCTAGCGGTGACAGGACTGCCTCTCGTGGCGGCGCCGGTAAAGACGTCGTCATTGATTCCTGCGCGCTGATAGACGGGCGCATCATGCAGATAGCAAAAGCCGGTTTTCTGCCCGGCACCATCGTCATACCTGAACGAGTGTTGCAAGAATTACAACTATTGGCGGATACGGCCGATTCCTACAAACGCAGCCGGGCACGGTATGGCCTGGACACCGCCAAGGCGCTGCAAGATGCATTACCTGGCAGGGTCGATATAGCCGATGACGGACTAGCGCGTAATGTGCCGGTTGATGATGCCATCACCCAGTTGGCCCGGCGGCGCAACGCTTGTCTGTATACCACTGACTACAACTTGAACAAGGTTGCCAGCCTGAAGCAAGTCTGCGTCCTGAACGTCAATGAGCTTGCCGGGGCACTGCGTCCCGAACATTTGCCGGGCGAGACTGTCACGGTCAAGCTGGTGCAGAAAGGCGAAGGCCGCGGACAAGGCATCGGGTATCTGGAGGAAGGGGCGATGGTCGTCGTTGATGGCGGCGCCGCATTGCTTGGCCGGACGGTTGAAGTCCGGATTGACAGGATGCTGCAGACCGAGGCTGGCCGGATGGCCTTCGCCTCGCTCAAGAAGGCGGCACAGAAAAAACGCGCGTAAGGTACTGCGCGTTTTTTCTGTGCCTGTTCGTTTGTGTCCTGTCTACTCGTCCCAGACATCGGCGAACCGCTCACGCCAGCTCATGGAGCGGTTGCTATTGCTGTTGCCATGACCGCTACCGCCTCCTGCAGAGGAAACGGTAACGTTGATGTTCTTGCTGAGTGAGCCGTCGTAGAGGGCGGCGTCGATGGCGGTGACTGTCACGTCGATGCTGCCATTATTGGTAGCAGTGTACTCAAGGACGTAGTCGCCGCTGGCGCTGGCGCTGGCCGAGCCGATGACCTGGCCGTTGACGCTGAACTCGACGTTCTGCAACGGATTGGTGCCGGCGGCCACAACGGCCTTTATCTGGTATCTGCCGGCCGAGACGCGGCTGGCCTGGATGTCGTTGACGAAGGGCTTGGTGTCGCTACACTTGTGCCTGTCATCTTCGGCATTGGGGTCGTAACCGTCCGGGGCGCTCAGGCGCTCGACGTTGCGGACCGGGTCTTTGATCTTCTCGACGAATTCCTCAACCTTGGCGCGGGCCGGCGTACAGTCGGTAGCCTTCTTGCGGCTGATCTTGTCGAACGTCATCTTGAAGCCACTGTTGGCGTTGGCCTTCTTGAACCAGGAAGGATAAATGTCCTTACGGCCGTTGATGACCAGGTCCTGGATACCGTTTGGCCGGGCGAACCAGTCGCCGGGTTTCCAGCGGCCTTGTGGTTCGTAAACATCGGTGTGTACCTTCTGCATGTAGTCGTTGACGACGCGGCGGACGACATCGCTGGCGCTGTTGCCGATGGCGGATCCATCGTGGTTGCCAGACCAGACGCCGGTAGCAACCTTGGGTGAGAAGCTCATCATCCAGCTGTCCTTCGGTTTGCCCAGGCCGTTGTCGGTAGTGCCGGTCTTGGTGGCAGTCTTGACGCCGGGTATATTGAAGCCGTATGAGCGTCCCGAGGCTCCAAAGACGAGGCTGCGGGCGTCGGCATCGGCCAGGGTGTCGGCCAGCATGTAGGCGACCTGAGGATCAAGCGCCTGCTTGCCATCGGCGTTCTTCCATTGCTTCAAGGTCTGGCCTTGGGCGTTTTTGACTTCCAGAACGTAGGCCAGCGGCTTGTAGCTGCCGTTTCGGGCGACGGTGGCGTAGGCATTGGTGTGCTCAACCTGCAGCGAGGTACAGCCACCACCGATGGCCAGCGACAGGCCTGGCGTAGCATTGCGCTCACAGACATGGATGTTGCCCATGTCCTTTGCAGTCTGAACGACTGACTCGGGGCTGGCGACGATGACCGCCTTGACGGCTGGAATGTTGAGCGAGCTGCCAAAGGCCTGGCGGACGGTGACGTTGCCATAGAAGCGGCCAGTGAAGTTGCGCAACTGACACTTGCCGCTGGTATTACCGGCACAGTACAAGTCGTCGATGTTCTCGTCCCTGAGGACGGAGCCGGGGCCATAGTTGGTGCCATCACGCTCCTTGAAAAGGGCGGCGTAATCGTAGAGCTTCATGCTGGAACCCGGTTCGAGCGGGCTGGTGGCGGAGTTGAACTGGCCGTTGATGCCTTCATTGTTGAAGTCAGCACTGCCCACCATGGCGATGACCTGGCCGGTCTCAACATCGACGGAACTGAGGGCGATGTTGTCGGCGCCGGCGGTCGGCAACAGCTTGGCACCGGTGTTCACGGCAGTCTCGGCGAATTCCTGAGCCTTTTTGTCGAGAGTAGTCTTGACGGTCAGGCCGCCCTTGCCGACGAGCGCATCACCGAACTCGGCCTTCAGCTGGCGTTTGACTTCCAGTACGAAATGAGGTGCGAAAGCGGTGGCGAATTCCTTGTTCTCGGGCTGCAGCTTGCTTTGCAGGGTGGCGGAATCCGGGAACTCCTTCTTGGCGGCTTCGATCTCTTCTTTTTTGGCATAGCCCTGTTCAAGCATTTTATCGAGCGTGAACTGCTGGCGTTTGAGCAAGTATTCATTGCCCTCGACGTTGTATGGGTTGTAGAGCGACGGCTGCTGTGGGATGGAGGCCATGATGGCCGCCTCGGCCAATGTCAGCTCTTTGGCGTGCTTGCCAAAATAGGTCTGGGCGGCAGACTCGACGCCGTTGCGCGGCCCGCCATACGGCACCTCGTTGAGGTAAAGGTTCAAAATCTGGTCCTTGTTATACATGCGCTCGATCTCGATGGCCAGAATAGCTTCTTTGGCCTTACGGCTCAGGCCGCTCAGACCGGAACGCTGGTTGGCCTCTTCCTCTGAGAAGAATACCTTTTTGACCAGCTGCTGGGTCAGGGTGGAGCCACCCTGGGTGCCACCGCCACCGACGGCGTTGTTAAGCACGGCGCGGGCGGTGCCGCTGAAGCTGACGCCGCCATGCTTGTAGAAGTCCTTGTCCTCGAGGGCGACCGTGGCCTGCTTCATCGGTTTGCTGATTTCATTGAAATCGACGACGATCTTATAATCGCCACCACCTTTATCTTCCCAGAGCAGTTCGCCGTTGCGGTCGATGTAGCGGGTGACGGTCGTCTGGACACGCTTGGAAAGCTCGCCGGGTCGGATGGCATCAAGGTCTTTGCGGAAGTAGGCGAACAGGCCGGCAAACATGATGCCGACCAACAATGCACCGATACCGACGATCTTCAACGCCATGATGGCGCCGTCGCGGCTGGTCCAGAACTTCCAGGCCCGCTTGGGGTGCAAGCGGTAGAGCAGCCGTTTTATCGGATGCTTCGGCAGGGTGGCCAGATATTCTGCTTTACGGCGTGCCTTGGCATCGGAACGCTGGCGCCGTCTGGCTGACAGGTTGGAATATACCTGCAGCGTCTTCCCCTTCGGGGAGTTTTTCTGGGAACTCATTGTTTTGTCTCACTCCTTGATACTTTGCAGTTAAAAAACTAACTGGGAATCACTTGGCATTATAGCACATCGCGGGTTCGAAAAGAGGCCTCTGCTGGCCGCTGTTATAGAAGGTGCTTTAAGCTAACCATAAGGCTACAAGCGGGGTCGTATCTCTGGTATACTAACGCCCATGAGCAAACAGACCGATATGACCCTATCCGAAGAACTGGCCTGGCGTGGTTTTGTCAACCAGTCGACCTTCGCCGACACCGCAGAACTGGACAAAGAGACGCGGACGTTC
This sequence comes from Candidatus Saccharibacteria bacterium, assembly GCA_016789455.1. Lineage (NCBI taxonomy): Bacteria > Candidatus Saccharimonadota > Candidatus Saccharimonadota bacterium. The sequence goes on from JAEUQU010000002.1 coordinate 390,577, forward strand.
TATTGGGGTGTCGATCCAAGTGCGGATTCAATGACGGTCGGCAACTTCGCTATGGCCATGATGGCCCGCCATTTTATGAACCATGGCTACAAGGCGGTGCTGCTGGTGGGCGGCGCCACGGGGATGATTGGTGACCCGGACGGTAAGGCGGAAGAACGCTCGCTGCGGCCACTGGAAGAAATTGAGCACAATAAGAAAGCTATTGCCGCGCAGTACGACCGCGTATTCGATGGCATGCCATTCACGCTGGTTGATAATTACGATTGGTTCCGTGATATGGGGTACCTGAACTTCTTGCGGGATGTCGGCAAGCATTTTTCGATGACACAGTTGCTGCAGCGCGATTTCGTGCAGAACCGCATCGGCGAGGGCGGGGCAGGCATCAGTTACGCCGAGTTTAGCTACTCCCTGATTCAGGGCTACGACTTCTTGCACCTGTTCCGTAAACATGGAGTGACGCTGCAGATAGCGGCTTCCGATCAATGGGGCAACAGCATATCGGGAACAAATCTCATCCGTAAGCTCGAGGGTGCGCAGGCGCATGTCTGGACCGGGCCGTTGATTATTAACGCGGCCACCGGCAAAAAGTTCGGCAAGACTGAAGACGGTGCCATCTGGCTGGACGAGAAAAAGACAAGCGTCTACAAGTTCTACCAGTTCTGGCTGAACGTCGATGACCGGGGCGTGATCCATTACCTCAAGATTTACACACTGCTCAGTCCCGACGACATCACCCGGCTCGAACACTCCCTGCAGCAGAACCCTGGTGCCCGCGAGGCCCAGAAAGCCCTGGCGTACGAAGTGACGAAACTGGTACACGGCGAAGCCCGCGCCGAGAGCGTCCGGCGCGTCAGCGAAGTACTGTTTGGCAAGCGTGCATTCGCCGACCTGGACGCAGCCGACCATGATGAGCTGGCAAAGGAAATCCCGGTTGTCACTGAAGCCGAGACGGTCGGCGAGGCACTGCTTGCGGCCCAGCTGGCCACATCCAGCTCCGAGGCCCGGCGGCTCATAAGCGGCGGCGGCATCAGTGTAAGCGGTGAAAAGCTGACCGAAGACGGTCCGGTTCCGTCCCGGCCAGCCCTGCTGAAGCGCGGCAAGAACGGCTTTGCATTGATCCGCTAGCCAAATGAAGCTGGACATGCCCCTCTCCCTCCTGGCCGGCATCGGCCCAAAGCGCGCGGAGCAGTTCGCGCGGCTTGGCCTTGAGACAGTAGGAGATCTGCTGCATTTTTACCCGCGGACGTACGAGAACTTTGGCGAAGTAAAACCTATTAACCAGGTGCAGCCGGGCAAGGTAGCCATCGTGGCGCGGCCCGTCACTGTGACCGGCCGGTATGTCCGCCGGGGCCTGCACATTACTGAAGCGGTAGTGGCCGATGCCAGCGGCGAACTTCGTGTAGTCTGGTTCAACCAGCCGTATAGGGCTGCACAGATTAACACACAGAAAGAATATTACTTCTCCGGCGAGTATGAGTTTGGCCGCGGCCGGTATGTGTTGAACAACCCGCAAGCGGAGCTGGCTGAACACCTTGAGGGCAATGGGTCCAACATCACGCCGGTCTACCGCGAGACCAAGGGTCTGACCTCGGTCATTATCCGCAAGGCGCTTGATTCGATTCTCCCTCTGGTGGATGAGCTGCCGGAGACATTGCCACCGGAACTATTGCAGCAGTATAAGCTGATGCCGCGGCCGGCCGCCCTGCAGGCCATCCATGCCCCGCAGACCACGCAGGACTACGAGGCTGCACGGCACCGCTTCGGCTTTGAGGAGTTGCTGGCTGTCGTATTGGCGGCGGCGATGAACAAGCAGGAGAATGCGGCCCTGGAGGCCTGGCATATTCCTTTTGATGTCGCAGCTGCCAAGAAGTTCACGGCCGCATTGCCGTTCCAGCTGACCAATGCCCAGCGCACGGCCGTCTGGGATATCATCCAGAACCTGGAGGCCGGCACCCCGATGAACCGTTTGCTGCAGGGCGATGTCGGCTCTGGCAAGACCGTCGTCGCCGCCATGGCCGCCTATATGGCAGCCCAGGCCGGATACCAGACCGCTTTCATGGCGCCGACCGAGCTGCTGGCGGCCCAGCATGCCACGACACTGGATAGATTACTGGCACCGCACCACATTACCGTGGCGTTGCTGACGGGTAGCGTCAAGACCAAAGCCAGGCCGGCACTACTGGAGGGAATTGAGAGCGGCGCCATCGCCGTGACCGTCGGCACACATGCCCTGATCCAGCCGAATGTCAAGTTCCACTCGCTTGGATTCGTGGTGATCGACGAGCAGCACCGCTTCGGCGTTGAACAGCGCCGGACGCTGGTGGATAAGAGCCGGCGCATGCCGCACCTGCTCTCGATGAGCGCCACGCCGATTCCGCGCAGCCTGGCCCTGACCGTCTATGGGGAGCTTGACGTCAGCATCCTCAATGAATTGCCGCCCGGCCGGACGCCCATCGTTACCAAGATAGGCTCGCCCAACAGCCGCGAGAAAATATACGGCCTTGCTGATACCGCCATCGCGGAAGGCCGCCAGGTCTACGTCATCTGCCCGCAGATCGAGCCGACCGAGGGCAAAGCAAAGACAGCCAAGGCCAAGTCCGACGACGATACCAGCAGTGTCACCAAGGCCTTTCAAAAGATCAGCGGCAACCTGCTGAAACACCGGCGCGTCGCCATGCTGCACGGCAAGATGAAGGCCGAGGAGAAGGCGGAGGTCATGGCGGGCTTTGCGGCCGGCGACATAGACGTACTGGTCTCGACGACGGTCATCGAGGTGGGCGTGGACGTACCCAACGCCACGGTCATGATCATCGAGAACGCCGACCACTTCGGTCTGGCCCAGCTGCATCAGCTGCGCGGAAGGGTAGGGCGCGGCCAGCACCAGAGCTACTGCTACCTGATACCGGCCACCAGCAAGGCACCGAGCCGCCGGCTGCGTGAACTTGAACAGTCGACCGATGGTTTCTACCTCTCCGAGGTCGACCTGGAGCTGCGCGGTCCCGGCGAAGTCTACGGTGCGGCCCAGCATGGCCAGCTGGATATGCGCCTGGCCCGCATCGGCGACCTGCGGTTCGTCGAGATGGTGCAAAAGGCGGCTTTATGGCTGCTACAGGAGGGAATTGATATCAGCCGCTATCCCGAGCTGCACGACCGCGTCGAGCGCGCCCGCCGCATGATAACCCTGAACTGACGGGACTTTACTTCGCTCATGGTATACTTAGCAGCAGTAAAGGCGAGTCCTACGATATAAAACGAAATAAGCAAGCGGTATGTATTCCGGAACGACCCTGCGCTCCAGCTCCGGCAAGGTGCTGGGCGCACATCAGAAGATTGATCGCGTAGCCCGCAGGGCTTTGGCGCAGGTGGCGCCTGAATTGCCGTTTCCGGGCATTAAGGCCATTGTCCATTTTGAGGGGATGAACGGCCCGGACGGACTAAAGCGCAAATCGCCCGCCCGTGACGAACCGTGGCACTACTACAACCCGGCCAACCCCGATGATACGGCCATCCTGACCATGATCCTCGATCATCGGGCCAACCTTATCAAAGCCATCAGCGAGCACAACCGTGAGCGGGCTGCCTTTGAGGCGGCCTGGATGGCCCACGCCATCGTTGACGGCCTGACGCCGGCCCATCACGCACCGCTTGAGGAAGCAATTGAGCAGCTGCGCGGCGAAGGCATCGAGACCCGCACTACCATCTACAAGAAACTGGTGTACCCCGGCAACAATCCGCGCGAGCGTTTCCGGAACAACTGGTATGTATGGGGCGCCGGTGGTGTCATGACGACGCACTCTACCTATGAATGGGGTGTGGCTACCTCGATCGCCTCGCTCAAACTGCAGCAGGGTTACCCCGACAAGATGGAGTGCCAGCGCGTCGTCCGTCTCGGTATTGACGAGATTTTTCAGGAAGCGGCCTCAAAGATTTACAGCATGAAGATGTACACCACATTCCAAAAGAAGGGGTGGACCTCTAAACTGGCCCGTCAGACCAGGGAAGTACTGGCGCCGCTGATCGTCAAAGTAGTGGCCTTGGCATGGTATGAAGCCGCCTATCAGGCGCATCAGCTGGAGCGGGGAACTTCCAAGCCGTGAGATTGCGCGTCATATCCGGCGAACTAAGGGGATTGCGCTTTGATGCGCCGCCCGGCTTTGCTACCCACCCGATGGGTGACCGGGTGCGCATGGCCCTGTTCAACAAACTTGGCCCGATTGCCGGCTGGGAAGTACTGGACCCCTTTGCCGGCAGCGGTGCGCTCAGTTTTGAAGCTATCAGCCGCGGTGCTGCCAGCGCCATTGCCATCGAGCGCGACAAAACGGCGCAGAAGTACCTGGAGCGCAACATCACCAAACTCCGCCTGGAAGATCGCGTCCAGCTGATAAAAGGCAACAACCGCTCCTGGAGCAACATCTATCCCGACCAAATGTTCGACCTCATCCTCTGCGACCCGCCCTACGACGACATGAAACGCACCACACTCATCCAGCTGACCCGGCACCTGAGGCCGGACGGTCTGATGGTCCTCTCACAACCCGCCAGTGAGGAGCCGGTGCCCATAGAGGGGCTGCGCATAACCGACACTTCGAAATACGCCAATGCGCGGCTGGTGTTTTACCGCCCGTCGTAACGCCTGGATTGTCATTTCTCCTTCGGTAGGCTACTATATGACCAAGACGTTTTCTCCACGGAACATCACGTCCATGCTCATGCGCGAGTGGTGGAATTGGTAGACACGCATGCCTTAGGAGCATGTGCCGAAAGGCGTGAAGGTTCAAGTCCTTTCTCGCGCACCATAGAAAAAAGCCAGGCTTTACAGCTGGCTTTTTTCTATGGTGCAGGACGATGCCTACAGAGGGTAACGCTCCATTAGCCATTGTTGATTGATAGAAGAACTGTTGCAAGGATACTGCCGCACGAACGAATCGAAGGCGAGCGTACTCAGACAGAGGCCGCTGTGACGGACGTAGATACGACGTTTACCGGCACCTATCGGGTCGAAATTGTACAGTTGTACGTCAGAAAGACAGGTTCCTTGGGAAAGTAGCGTCCCACTGGCAGTACTGGCATTCGGAATTTCGACGCATAAGCCGTTACTGCGCGCCGACAAGCCGGACGAACCGATGCGCGCAGGCAGCTCTTTGTACTGCTGACTCAGGCTGGTACTTGCTGCCCGCATCAGTACCAGGCCGCCACTGGAAGCATCCATGTAATTGTTGGTAGCAACATTCTTAATCTTGTAATAGCCTTGTGTCAGTTCGGCGTAGGCCGCCCGGACATTGGTGTCGCCGCCATCGAGGCTGGTAAAGCGAACCGTCAGGTTGTTGGCACCAAAGTAGTCGAGCGACGATGCGGGGACACTGAACGATCGCCAGCCAAACCCTTGTCCCGCAGCTACGGTGTAGGTAGCGACGATACTGCCTTGTGTCAGCGCCTCCACGCGCAGTCTGGTCGAAGCCCCGGTATTTGCATAGAAGTACACCTGTCCCCAATAGTAGGGCGCGTCAATCGGAGCGCTCGTAAACCCGACTTCGGTCACGCGTCCGGCGCCACTGGCATATATCCAGTCGGTCGCCCCGACGGGCTGGCCATTGACCGTGGCATCATCGAGAGCAGCCCAGGCCGCAGTGCCAGCCGGCGTGACACTCCAGCCTGAAATCACATCACGCTGTGGGCGGACAATAAAAGGTGCTGCCCCTGCTTCAGCCGGGGCAGGGGCAAAAACTACCGCCATGAACGACAGTACCGCCCCCAGGATGCTTAATCTGATGTTGTTACTATGCATAGGCCCTCCCTATCTTGTGCCGCCATGGAGCATGGGCACTGTTATGGTTTGTGTTGTTAATTATACCCCTCATGTGGCATGCGGATGTGTGATTGCGCATCAAACTACTATTGTGGTCGGCGGGGCTCTCTGCTTTTATTAAGGCAGTCCATTTCAACCATCCTGCTGAAAGGAACGACATGCCGGGCCAGGTAGTGACCACGGTACTGGTGACGGTCGTCAGCCTTCTGCCCTTCGTCGCCATCGCCATGCTGGTCGTGGTGCGGCAGGCCAGACGGCGGATGTGGGCAGAGCTGGACCGCGACAAGGCGCAGCACCAGCAAGACTGCGAACGGCTCCTCAAGGCCCAGGAATGCCAGCGCCGTGCCACCGGTGCCGTGCTTGACCGCGCTAAATCGGCCGAGGAGTACGCCGCCGCCTTGGTGTCAGGGCTGCTCAGGGATGGCATTGACGATCCGTACGAGCTCGCCCAGCTTAACGAGTTTTGGACCGCACTGACCGAATGGGCCTTCTGGCAAGGACGGATGCGCCTGCTGAGCGATTTTAACGCGCAGCGGACGGCCATGCTGGAGGCGATGCAGTTGGCGGAGCGGAACGGCGAGTCGAGGGTCATCAGGACTATCGACGGAGAAAAGCTGCGCGCTTACGCTGACGAACAGTGCGGATGGGGGCCGGTGATCCAAGCCGCCCGGCGCGATGTGCGCGTGCTGGAGGACCTTATGGCACAACAGCTGGCCGGCTGTGAGCACACTCTCCTCCGTCTGAAGCGCGCCGCCGCCGCAGTCAGCCAGTGGCTGCCGGACGAGATTCGGCAGGGTGCGGCACGGCCGTAAGCAGTACACCCCGGGCGCAGGCCATGCGTCCGGGGTTTTCATATTGTGTTCTTATGGTATAGTTTTGATTACTCCTCATGCATGTGAGGTCCACCGCGAAAGCGGATGGTGCATAGTGCGCCAATCAAGCTCCACGAAGATACCAGGGAGATGCCATGACGACCGAGGCTGCCTACAGGCTGTTCAAAATCCACATCCCGGTCGACATCCTGCACATCGTCGGCGGCCCCAGCAACCTCCAGTTCACGGAGGTCATGGACCAGCTCAACGCCGGCGGTACGGAGTCCGTGGAGCTGGTGTTTACGCTCAAGACCGGCGCCAGCACGACCGCCTTTACGGCGCGGCTTGCCGTGTGCTCGATCGGCGAGACCGATGAAGGCACCTACGGCTTCGTCGTGGTGTACAACGACTGGGAGCTCTCTGGCGTGTACAACACCGAGACCGGCAACGGCCACCTGGCACCTGCCCGCCAGCGCCACCTGCTCGGTGCCTCCCAGCGGCGGCGCCGTGCCAACACATGATGCGGAGAGCCCGCCGGCCACCTGGTCGGCGGGTTTTTCACGCGCTACAGCGGCCCGTTCTTTTACACAGGCCAGGCTCCGGATTCCTTCCTTTTTCCGGTTGTCTAAGCATTATGAGATAAGGTATCATAGTGGAAATAATAAAAACGTAAAACTGTAAATAGGGACTTCAAGCTACAATCGCTGTTAAAAAATCCTCTTGACAAAAAAGCGAATTTGTGCTAGTATCAAGACGTTTAGAGACGTATCAGTAAACAATAACTCTTATTAAAGGATGCCATCTTGAGTGAACATGCCGTCACGCTGTCTATCGTTGTGCCGACTCTGAATGAGGCGGGCAACGTCGCACTCCTGCTCCAGCGCATCGCCGCCAATCTGCAGCCGGCCGGCATCGCTTATGATGTCCTGTTCATCGATGACCATTCAACCGATGGTACGGTAGAGACCATCAAGAGCCTTGCCGGTACGTATCCGGTCAGCGTCAGCCTTAAGCACGGCCGCCGCGGCAAGGCGTATTCCATCCTGCAGGGCATCGATGAGGCCCGCGGCGAACTTATCTGTATGATCGACGCCGATCTGCAGTACCCGCCCGAGGCCATAAGCGCAATGGTCAAATATATTACAGACAACAAAGCCGATGTGGTATTAAGTCAACGTGTGACTCACAACACCAGCCCGCTGCGCCAGCTCAGTAGTAAGGTTTACAATTTCTTCTTTACCAAGCTGTTATTCGGCATCGATTACGATACGCAATCCGGCCTGAAAGTCTTCCGCCGCGAAATCATGCAGGACATGCAGCTGCACCCGTCTCCATGGAGCTTCGATCTGGAATTCATAGTTGAATGTCTGCTGCGCGGCTACCGGGTCGTCAGTCACGAGGTCGAATTTGCCTCGCGCCATAGCGGCAAGGCCAAGTTAAGCGTTTTCACAGCTACCCTTGAGTTAATTAAGGCGACCCTGCAACTATGGATTCGTGTGCCGCGCGGACAGGTCCGTGCCGGCTTCGCGCGTAATCGCCAGCGGGCCATCCATCACAACATTTCCTCGGAGACCACAGCATGAAACGGCTCGCAACATTTATTTTCTGTGCACTCCTGGTCGTCGCGGCGGCCTTCTTTGCGAGCACTGCTTATGCCAACCGCCTGGCTGAGACCGGTGGTCAGCGTGTGCCGCAGATTTACTCTCCGAACCGCCTGACGCTCGAGCTGTGGAGCGCATTCAAGAAGAATATGGTCGAAGAAGGCACGGGGCGCACCATCCAAAAGGATCTGGGCGGCGACTCGACTGCCAGCGGCCAGGCCATGACCATGCAGCGCGCCGTCTGGATGGACGACCCCAAGACGTTTGATGCCAGCTGGCAATGGACCAAGGACAATCTGCAGACGGAAGAATACCACTTCTCCGGCAGTTTCGGTGAGCTGGTCAACGGCAATTACGGTATCAAGAGTACCGAGACGAGTGCCGGTGCCGACGCCAGTGTCGCCTATGGCCTGATCATGGGTTCGGCGCGGTGGCGCGAAGGGAAGTACCTCTGGGATGCCCGTCCGGTCATGGTGGCCCTCTGGCGCGACCACGTAGTTGAGATCGATGGCAAACCGGTCCTGGTGTCCGACAAAGAGGCTGGCACCCTGCGTCCTGCTGACTTTGCGCCGTACATGTACCGCACCTTTGCCAAGGTCGACCCCAGCCACGACTGGGCGGCCGTGATGGAGAACACCTATGATCTGCTGGTTGCGGCTCGCGAAGACCAGCCGGACAAGCTGCTGGCGGCCGAATACACACTCGATACCACCGGCGCGACGCCTGTTCTGACTTCTCCTGAGGATGACGCAGCTGCCATTGCCCAACGCGACCTGGCCCTGGCCTACCACTTGACCCTCGACAGCACCTGGTACAAGGACGCCCGCGCCCGTGAGCTGCTGGCCAGCTTCAAGCCGCTTGGCGGCTACTGGCACAAGCACCAGGAGTTGGTGACGGGCTACCGCGCCGACGGTGCTGCTGATTCCGTGGCTGATGTCCCTGCCAATTACGGCATGCTGATCGGCTACTTCATGACCTATGACCGCGCTGCTGCCGACGCCATCTACCAGCGCAAACTCCTTACTCTCTACAATCCTGACACCCAGTCCTGGGCGCGCGAACTTGGTTATCGTGACGACACCTGGGCCTGGCTCGGCATTGCGCTGTATAACGACGATCTGACTAACATTGGGGGACTCTATGAATAAATCCGATTCGCGCTTCGCATTCCTGCGGGGTACTGCCAGCAAGCCGCTACTGCTCGTCAATATACTGTTGTCGATCATGTACTTCATCGTCATCACGTTCTTCTTTGAGCACGGCAACCCCATTCTGTTCTCGCTGCTGATCGCCGGTGAAGTCTTCCACCTCTGGCAGATCATCGGCTACTGTTACACCGTCTGGGAAATGAAGAATGACAGCGTTTTTGCGCCGCACTTCGCCCGGCCGGTCGATGTCTTCATCACCGTGGCCGGTGAGCCGGTTGAAATTATCGAAGAGACCGCCCGCGCGGCGCTCGCCATGGATTACCCAAGCTTCACTGTCAACATCCTTAACGACGGCTATGTGGCCAAGAAGGATAACTGGCAGGATGTCGTCCGTCTGGGCGAGGAGCTCGGTATCAACGTCATCACGCGCACCACGCCGGGCGGTGCCAAGGCAGGGAACATCAATAACGCCCTGCGTGAGACCAGTAACCCCTACGTCGTCATCTTCGACGCCGACCACGTGCCATACCCATCATTCCTGCGTGAGACCATGGGCTATTTCATCGACCCCAAGATGGGCTTTGTGCAGACGCCGCAGTTCTACCACAACCAGGGCATTAACGGCGTGACACAAGTGGCCTGGGACCAGCAGTCGTTGTTCTTCGGCCCGATCATGGCTGGTAAAAACCGCCTGGGCTCGGTCTTTATGTGCGGCACCAACATGGTGCTTGCCCGGGAGGCCCTGACGGATGCCGGCGGCATGTGTGAGTTCAACATCGCCGAAGATTTCCTGACCTCGCTGTTCATGCACGAAAAAGGCTGGAAGAGTGTCTACGTGCCAAAAGTACTGGCCGAAGGCCTGGCACCCGAAGACTTCCTGTCGTACTACAAGCAGCAGTACCGCTGGACGCGCGGCAGCCTTGAGGTCATCTTCAAGTTCAACCCGCTGTTCCGCCGCGGTCTGAACTTCAAGCAGAAGATGCAGTACCTGATTTCCGCCAGCTACTACCTTTCCGGCGTGGTCGTGCTGATTGACGCGCTGCTGCCCATCATTTTCCTGTTCACCGGCCTGACCGCCATCACTACTTCTACCATGACCCTGGCGCTGGTCTTCATGCCGTACATCTTTGTCAGCCTGTATCTGCTGCAATCGACCAGTAACTACGCCTATACCTTCCAGGCTATCTCGTTCTCTATCAGCTCGTTCTTCCTGCAGATCCGCGCCCTCATCGCGGTGCTGCTCAACCAGAAGACTTCGTTCGTCGTCACCTCCAAGCAGGCTATCCAAGGCAACTTCCTGTACCTGGTGGTGCCGCAGATCGCCTATATCGTGCTGACTATCGCCGGGTCAATCGTCGCTTTCAACCGCGAAGGCATGTCGGCGTCGCTGCTGGCCAACCTGGCCTGGGCGTTGGTGACCGTGGCGTGTTTCATCCCGTTCATCATGGCCGCAGCGCCAAAACTGAGCCTGCCGGGTGCCAAGTGGCTGCAACGTCCGAGCAAGCGCCGGGCGGCCCATCAGCCCGTACCTGTGGAGCATGTGTCATGAACCGTCTTGCTGATGATATCAAGAAGCCGGTCGTCGCCAAGAAGACGGACCAGCCGGTAAGCAAGCCGGCGGAAAAAGCCGCCGAGCAGGCCGAAGCACCCAAGAAGCGCGGTTTTGATTGGGGCAGGCTCCTGGTCGGTGCCGTCATCGCCGCCTGCATGGCCGGTGTGGTGTTGATCTCTCAACTCTTTCTTATCGACAACAGCCTGCGCCTGGACGAGAGCCAGAGCGTCTGGCAGGCCTCGCATAGCCTCAGCGGTATGCTTGGCGTGGTGGCACAGGACGTCCATATGCCGCTGTACCACATCCTGCTGCAGCAGTGGATGCACCTCTTCGGCGATAGTGTCGTCAGTGTACGCTCTATGTCGATGGTATTCTTCCTGGCGACGATTCCGTTTGTCTATCTGTTGGCCAGGTTGGTGCTTTCACGCAAGTGGTCGCTGATAGTGACCATCCTCTTCAGCCTGTCGCCGTTCATGAACTGGTATGCCAACGAGGCGCGTATGTACACCTTGCTGGTGTTCTTTGCGGCGGCCAACCAGTACTTCTACGCCCGTATACTCAAGGACGGCAAGGGGTGGTTCGGCTACCTGCTGACCACCATCTTCGGCGCTTATTCGCATTACTTCTTCATGTTCAACCTGCTGGCCCAGGCCATGTTCTACCTGGTCAACCGTAAGAAGTACTTCAGGCCCGGCATGTTCAAACGCTTCATCGGCGTCATGGTGGCGCTGGCCGTAGCCCTGTCACCCTGGGTGGCCTACTTCATCATGTCCGGTCTGGCCAGCAACACCCGGCCGCTGATTGAGCGTCCGACGGCGGTCAACTTCTTCAACGTCTACTCGCAGTTCCTGTTCGGTTTCCAGACGGACGCCGTCAACACGGCCATCGTCTCGCTTTGGCCGCTGATTCTGATCATCGCCTTCTTCACGGTCAAGCGCCACCTGCGCATGGACCGCGTGGTAGCCTATCTGCTGACCATGGCCTTCGTACCGATTATTGTGGCGTTCGCGCTCAGCTTCGTAGTGACGCCATTCTTTTTGAGCCGCTACATGGTGTCGGCCATCGCGCCGCTGACCATCGCGCTGGTCTGGCTGATCAGCCGCTATGGGCCCAAGTTCTCGACGCTGCTGATCACGCTCTGGTTCCTGATCGTTGGCGCTACCTTCACGCAGCAGCTAGCCAGCGCTGATACGCCGGTGAAGGAAGACTTTAAGGCCGCAGCCCAGAGCATTGAGAAGACATCGTCCGTGCATGACATCATCGTGCTTTCCAGCCCGTTCACCGTGTATCCATTTGAATACTACTACGACGGCCCGCTGCAGATCCGCACCTTGCCGCTCTGGGACCGCCAGAACATTGGCGCCGTCCCAACCTTCAGCGAGGAACGTTTGCCCGAAGAAGTCGAGACCCTCAAAGAAGGTCACGACTACATCTACCTGCTCCTGAGCTATGACCAGGGCTACGAAGAAGAGATCTACCAGCACTTCAACATGCGTTACGAAAAAGTGAAGACGCAGAAGTTCTCCAACGACCTCACCCTGCATGTCTACCGCGTCGGCTACGACGTCATGCCTGAAGTGCTGCCGACCGTCGACCAGTAGGGTTGCCGATGCGCGCCCCCTCTGGTGGCATGCTATACTAAGGTGTAACTAAAAAACCACTATGTCTTATCTATCGACCCAACCATACAAAGGCGCCCGCGACTACTACCCGCAGGACAAGCGCCTCCAGAACTACATCTTTGCCACCTGGTGCCGCGTGGCCGAGAGCTACGGCTACGAGGAATATATGACGCCGCTGCTGGAAAGCTATGACATCTTTGCCGCCAAGACCGGCCAGGAGATTGTCAACGAGCAGACCTACAGCTTTACCGACCGCGGTGACCGCCGCGTGGTCATCCGCCCCGAGATGACACCGGGCGTCAGCCGCTTGGTGGCTGCCCGCCGGCAGGAGATGGCTTATCCGGCCCGGCTGTATTCCATTGCCAACTTTATGCGCTACGAACGTCCGCAGAAGGGGCGCGAGCGGGAGTTCTGGCAGATGAATGTCGACCTGTTCGGGGTGGCCGGCATGCAGGCTGACCTAGAGATTGTCAGTATGGCCGACGGTATCATGAAGGCCTTTGGCGCCACCGAGAAGATGTACGTTATCAAACTCAACAGCCGCAAGCTGATCAACGTCATGATGAGCGAGTATCTGCAACTTGACGTCATGCAGACCGAACTGATGATCAAGCTGTTCGACCGCAAGGATAAGATCTCACCGCACGAGTTCCGTGAGGCTGCGGCCGACATCTTTGATGATGACCAGGCCGAGGCCGGGCTGTTGAAGATCGCCGAGCTGGTCGGCGCCAAGACCATGCAGGAGCTGCCAAAACCGGTGCGCGACAGCGCCGCCGTCCGCGAAGTGCAGAGCCTGTTCGACCAACTGCGCGCCCGCGGCGTCCACACCGCCGTCTTTGACATTACGCTGATGCGCGGCTTCGACTATTACACCGACATCGTCTTTGAGGTCTTTGACCTCCACCCCGATAACCGCCGCGCCATGTTCGGCGGCGGCCGCTACGACGGCTTGGTCAGCCTGTTCGGCGTCGAGACGGTGCCGACTGTCGGCATGGCTCCGGGCGCCACTATGATGGAAGAATTCCTGCGCACCCACAAGCTGGTGCCGGAGCTGCGCCCGGCGACTGAGGCCTACATGATTATCCTGGGCGAGGACCACCTGGCCGGCGCCCAGGTGCTAGCCGACAGGCTGCGTGCCGAAGGCGTCAACGTGGCCGTCGATATTACCGGCCGCAAGCTCGATAAGCAGATCAAGGCCGCCGTCAAGATGGATGTGCCGTTTCTGATCTTCATCGGTGCCGACGAGCTGCGCGAAAACCGTTTTACCGTCAAGTTCACCCGCGAAAGCCAGGAGCACAAGATGAGCTTTGAGCGTCTGGTCGCCACCATCCACGACCATCGCGTCAAGGACGGCCCGATTCAGGACGTACTCGAGGCGTAAGGGAAACTGTTGCTATGCCGGTCAACCCGTATCCTATTTCCAGCCGCCAGAACCCCAAGCTCAAGCACATCAACGCGCTGCGGCGGAGCCATTACCGCAAAAAGACGGGCGAATTCCTGATTGAGGGCTTCCGTGAGCTTGAGCGGGCCGTGGCCAGCGGCCGGGTGGAGTTTGGCATGGTGCTTATCTCGCGCGAGTGCTTCCTGGGCAAGAATGAATGGCAGCTGCTGGAGAAGATTCCGGTAGAGATCTTTGAAGTGCCAAAGCATATGTTCGAGGATCTGTCGTATCGCGACCGGCCGGACGGGCTGATGGCGGTGGCGAAGCAGTTCGTGTTTCCAACCCTTACTGATGCCACCTTGCGGGAGCGGCCGCTGCTGGTAATTGAAGGCGTCGAGAAGCCGGGCAATGCCGGCACTATCTTTCGTACCGCCGAGGGTGCCGGTTTTACTGACATAGTCATTGCCGATCCGCGCGTCGATCTGTTCAACCCCAATGTGGTGCGGGCCAGTACGGGCGTCATGTTCAACCTCAACGTCATGCAGCAGTCGATTGAGTCGGTGTATGAGTGGCTGAAGCAGCATGGCTGGACCATCGTGGCCATCACGCCGGAGGGCAAAGAGTCTGTCTACGATGTGGATCTGACAGGGAAGGTGGCGTTGGTCTTTGGCTCTGAGCAATATGGGCTGAGTGAATATGCCCGGGCCCACTACGATATCGGCGCGTCCCTGCCGATGCTGGGGGCGGCGGATAGTCTGAATTTGGCGATGTGTGCGGGTATTATTATGTATGAATCAAATCGCCAAGGCACTGTTAAATAATCGATACACTGCCACGTTTATAACCGCTATGCTGGTCACGTCAACCTAAGCAGGAGTACCTGATCATGAGTGGCACTACAGACAAGATGGCCGGCAAGGCCAAAAAGACCATCGGTAAGATGACCGATAATAAGAAAATGCAGGCAGAAGGCAAGACCCAGGAAACCAAGGGTAAGATGAAGTCTGGCATGAAGGATGCGGGCGAGACGCTCTCGCGCAAGACAGACGACACCAGTCGTAAGCACGTACTCTAGCTGGCGGCGTGCTATATGTAGCTGAGAAGTAAGCGGGCTCGCCGGATACGTCGTAACGCGTATCCGGCGAGCCGTTTTTAAAAGCAACCTCCTTATGGTTGGCCTAATCCCCCAATCAGTCTATAATTGCACAGATATGAAATATACTGTAGACCACCTCACACCCACCCGCGTCAAGATTGCGATTTCGCTTGATGCCGACGACCTGGCCAACGTCCGCCAGCTTACACTTGCCAAATTGGCAAAATCTATAAAGGTACCCGGCTTCCGCAAGGGCAAGGTACCAGCCGCCGTGGCTGCCCGCCAACTCGACCCGGCTGCCGTTGACGCCCAGATGGCTGAAGATGCCGCCAATGTCTTCGTCATTGAAGCGTTTAATAAGGAAGCACTGCAGCCGCTGGAGCGCCCGGCCGTCGATGTTACCGCTTTTGAGCCGGCCGAGAAGCTGGAGCTGACCGCCGAGGCTGATGTTTTGCCTGCCATCAAGCTTGGCGAATACAAGGGGCTCAAGGTAAAGAAAGAGGTCAAGAAGATCACCGACAAGGAAATTGACGAAGTCGTTGAGAACCTGCGCCGCGGCAGCGCCAAGAAGGAAGCCGTCGAGCGCGAGGCTCGGAACGGTGACGAGGTGGTTATCGACTTTGAGGGCCGTAATGAAAAGGGTGAGCTGGTACCTGGTGCCGCTGGCAAGCAGTATCCGCTGACCTTGGGCTCTGATTCGTTCATCCCCGGCTTTGAGGCCGGGCTGACCGGCAAGAAGGCCGGTGAGGAGTATGAACTGCCCTTGACGTTCCCTAAGGACTACCATCAGGCCAGCCTGGCCGGTGCCAAGGTAACGTTCACTGGTAAGGTGGAAACAGTTAACGAGATCAAGCTGCCAGAGCTGAACGATGAGTTCGCCGCCCAGCACGGCGAGTTCAGCAACCTGGACGAGCTGAAGCAGGACATCCGCCACGAGCTGGAAGCCCGCGCCAACCAGGCTGCCCTAGAGAATTACAAGAACGACCTGCTGGAAGCCCTGCTCAAGAAGAGCGAAGCCCCGGCTCCTGAAGTGTTGGTAGCCGACCAGCTCACCAGCCTCAAGCGCGACATGTTCCAGAACCTGCAGTACCGTGGCCTGACCTACGACGCCTTCCTGGAAGAGCAGGGCACGACGGCTGAGGAATATGAGGCCAAAGAGCTGCGTCCGGCTGCCGAGAAACGTGTGCAGATAGGCCTGCTGCTGTCTGAGCTGAGCCGCGCCGAGAACATCGAGGTCAGCCAGGGCGAACTCAACGCCCAGCTGAAGCAGCTGGTCCAGCAGTATCCGCACATGCGCCAGCAGCTGGACACGCCTGAAGCCCGCCGTGACATCGCCAACCGCGCCCTGACCGACAAGACGCTTGACCGCCTGGTTGAGCTGAACGACGCGCCGGCGAAATCCGGCAAAGTCCTCAAATCCAGCCAGTAGCGCTCGAATGTAGTAGAAAATTAGCACTCGCTTGCATAGAGTGCTAATTTTCGTTATGCTGGAATGTATGAACAAGCCATCCAATTACTTAGTCCCCACAGTGATCGAGAGTACGCGCGGCGGCGAGCGGGCATACGACATTTATAGCCGGCTGCTCAAGGAGCGCATCGTCTTCCTGGGCGAAGAGGTCAATGAACACACCTCCAACCTGGTGGTAGCCCAACTGCTGCACCTGGCCTACGAAGACCCTAACAAAGATATTTCCTTGTACATCAATAGTCCTGGCGGCGGTATTTACGACGGACTGGCCATTTATGACACCATGCAGTTTATCAAGCCGAATGTGGCGACGTATGGCATCGGCCTGCAGGCTAGCATGGGCGCATTTTTGCTGAGCTCCGGCACTAAAGGCAAGCGTTATTTACTGCCGCACGCCACCACCATGATTCACCAGCCCCGCAGCGGTTCCCGCGGAGTGGTCACCGATATGGAGATCACGCTGAAGGAAACGGTCCGGCTCAAGGAACGCCTCTCGGAAATCATGGCCGACAACACCGGTCAGAAAATTGACAAGATCCGTGCCGACATGGAGCGCGATTATTGGATGAACGCCGAGGAGGCCGTGGCGTACGGGTTGGCCGACAAGGTAGTCAAGAAATCGTAATGGCGGGTCCTGAGAGAAGTGAAGGCGGGGTAGAGCTCGTTCCGTTTGATTTTTACCGGCCAGACCAACTGGGCGAGGTGCTCTCGGCCATGGTGCACCGCAATACCGACGCACTGACGCCGCACTATCCGGGTGTGGTCGAGCGGTACTGGGGAGAACCACAGGCGGCGGCTTCGGTGGAGCGGGCGATTGCCCGGGCTGCCACTGAAGCTTGCGGCTATTACGCCGTACGGCTGGACGGCCAGGAGGCGGGTGTCGCATCGTTCCAGCAGGGCAGTGTACCGCATCCGCGGGTAGCACGGGTGGCGCGTTTCTTGCCAGGTTCTCTGACGCCGAACGTGGTCGAAGGGCCGAACGTCGCCTACTGGCTGGATGATGAGCGCAACCAGGAACGGTTCTCGACAGATGAACTGCGTGCGTTCGGGGCTCAGACACTGAGCCTGCTTGCCCTGGAGGCTGCCAGTAGTCCGCGTACCGATGGTTATCTGTGGACCGTCGAGCGGCCTGATAATACCGAGGCCATCGCCGTCGTTGAGGCTTCGACCGACCCGGCCTTCCATATGGTTGGCGAGGAGCGGCCATGGCTGGTAGGCGACGGAGTGGTGGTGCCGCGGCGGCTGTATGTGGGTAACGAGACCGTTGAGAAAATACGCGAATCTGCAGCGGCTTAGCTTTTTGAGCTATTCAGTACTTAGCGTGCGTTGAGAAGTAATGACCCAACTGCTGCGACGGGTGCCACTGCGATTACTACGGCGATATAAAGAATGAGTAACACCTTGGACAGGCGTACCGTTAGCTCATACGTTTCGGTATCCAGCTTGATTTTCTTAAGTACTTTAGGAAGTAGCCAGACGACAATTGTGCCACTAGCGATTAGTAATAGGCGTGTTGCTAAGTCGAATGTGAACTGAGACATAAATAATTCCTTTTAAGCTGCGTATGATATTAAATGTAACGCAGCTGCTGTATTAATCATATACCTTTGTCCGGCCTCGCTTCACGCGAGGCCGGACGAGTCAGTGTGAGTACGTCGTGGCGTAGAGAGTGATGTCACCTGCTTCCATGTATGCTCGAACAGCATGGTTGCGCGAGTAGATCATTGGTGTTGTGAACGTCCCGGGTCCACCGCCGATCCAGCAGTTCATTTGCGAGTAACCCGTGTCCTGCTAAGCTCTTAGGCAAGGGCTCCAAAAGTTGCCGTGGTGTACGAGCTTTGCCCAGTTGGTGCCGCAACTCTCAGACCAACGCAGCGAGAGCTGGCCTACCCGGTCGCCTCCGTACGAGAAGCCGACGCCTTCGATTTCAGCGGTCACTGATCTGGTGATGACGGGCACGGTCTCCAGCGTGATCGCGTCACGGTAGCAACCAGATGCAACGGGATCTTTCCCCGAGCAGTAGTCGCCATAGCATGTTGCCGCATTGGCAGCTGGCGCGCCGAGCATCCCCAAGAGCATCGTCAGTACTGCAGTCAGGCTCACTCTAGTTAGGTGTCGCGCAGCGGTGCGGGGGCGTTGAGTTGGTTCCTCGGAGCCATTCAACTTGTAGCTTCCTTTCACTCGTAGTCACACTGACAATAGCAGTTTACAAATAGTTGCATGCTTAACAAATAGCCATGCGTACATGTTGATAATGCCATTGTTGAGGAGTTACTTTCATGTTTCCGCAGAAGTCGGACGTAAGGGCTGGCAAAATCTCAATAATACTGTTGACAGTTTGCATTTTCTTCTAGACAATAGTATGCAAGAAGTAGTATAAGGTGGCGGCGAGTGCGTCTTGGGATACAACGGTTGATTGATGGGTGGCGCCATTGTCATGTATCCTGGCGGGAGAGCCATCTAGTGATCTTCGGTTGCCAATTCCAACAACCAATCATAATCAATGACAAGGGGTGAACGCCTAATGGCTAAGTCTGATAAGACTCCCGTCGCACCTGCCGCAGGGACCGGCATGGGCGAACGGCGCTTTTTCACTGAGGCAGACAGTCTTCTGCCAATGCCAAACCTAATTGAGCACCAGGTCCGTTCCTGGGAAGAGTTCGTCCGCGAGGGTCTGGGTGAGATCTTTGCCGAGATCAACCCGATCAAGGACTATACGGAGACCAAGCTGGAGCTGCGCTTCAAGCAGTACCACTTCGAAGATCCGAAGATGGGCGAGGCTGAAGCCCGCGACAATAACGTCAGCTACGAAGCGCCACTCAAGGCTACCGTCGAGCTGACCAACAAGGTGACCGGCGAGGTCAAGGAACAGGAAATCTACCTGGGCGACTACCCATGGATGACCGACCGCGGTACCTTCGTCATCAACGGCGCTGAGCGTGTTGTCGTCAACCAGCTGATCCGCTCGGCCGGTGTCTTCTTTACTGCCGACAACAACGGCAGCCGCAACCTGTACGGCGCCAAGCTGATTCCAGGCCGTGGTGCCTGGCTGGAGTTTGAGACGGCTTCCGCCGGTGCGCTCTACGTCAAGATTGACCGCCGCCGCAAGATTCCGGTTACCACCTTCCTGCGTGCCCTTGGCTACGCCTCTAACTCTGCTATCAAAGAACTGTTTAAAGACATTGACACCGGTGAGACCTCCTACATCGACGCCACCCTCGACAAGGACCCGACCAAGGGGAGCAATGAGGCTATGATCGAAGTCTACCGCCGCCTGCGTCCGGGTGACCTGGCCACCGTCGATAACGCCCGCAGTATGATCGAGCGGATGTTCTTTGACTTCAAGCGTTTCGACCTGTCCCGCGTCGGCCGCTACAAGGTCAACCAGCGCCTCGGCGTGGACGTCGCCAACACGGTTGAGAACCGTGTCGTCCGCCTGGAGGACATCGTTGCCATCATCAGCGAGGTGATCCGCCTCAACAACACCCAGGAAGACGCTGACGACATTGACGCCCTGCACAACCGCCGCGTCAAGATGGTCGGCGAGCTGGTCGGCCGGCAGTTCCGCATCGGTATGCTGCGCATGGAGCGCAACGCCAAGGACCGCATGAGCATGAGCGACATCGAGACCGTCACCCCGGCCCAGCTCATCAATGCCCGTCCGGTCGTCGCCGCTGTCCGGGAATTCTTTGCCAGCTCGCAGCTGTCCCAGTTCATGGACCACACCAACCCGCTGTCTGAGCTGGCCCACAAGCGCCGTCTGAGCTCCATGGGTCCTGGTGGTCTGTCCCGTGAGCGCGCCGGCTTTGAGGTCCGTGACGTGCACCCGACACACTACGGCCGCCTCTGTACTGTTGAGACGCCGGAAGGCGCCAACATCGGTCTGGTGCTGAACCTGGCCAGTCACGCCCGCGTTAACGAGTACGGCTTTATTGAGACTCCATACCGTAAGGTAGTAGACGGTAAGGTGACCGACGAGGTCGTCTACTTGGACGCCTCGCAGGAAGCCCGCGAGATCATCGCCGAAGCCGGTAACCCGCTCAAGGCTGACGGCAGCTTCGCCAACGCCCGCGTCTCTGCCCGTAACCGCTTGCTGCCAGGCCAGGACAATGCCGCCGACATCACCTACATGGATGCCGGCCGCAGCCAGATCCTCGGCTCGACCGCAGCCCTGATCCCATTCATCGAAAAGAACCGCATCGACCGCTCCCTGACCGGCTCGAACATGCAGAAGCAGGCCGTGCCGCTGGTCAAGACGACCGCTCCGATCGTCGGTACCGGCATGGAAGGCACCGTCGCCCGTAACTCCGGCCAGCTGATTGTCGCCGAAGAAGACGGCGAAGTCGTCAAGGCTGAAGGCGCAGAAGTACAGGTCAAGTACGCCAAGGTCACCAAGAGCTACCACCCGGTCCACTTCCGCCGCAGTAATGAAGGCGAAAGCATCACGCAGAAAGTCGTCGTCACTCGTGGCCAGAAGGTCCGCGCCGGTGACGTACTGGTAGAAGGTATGAGCATGGCCGAAGGCGAGCTGGCCCTGGGCCGTGACCTGATGGTCGCCTTCATGCCTTGGGGCGGCTATAACATGGACGACTCCATCATCCTGAGTGAACGCCTTGTGCAGCAGGATGAGCTGACCAGCATCCATATCACCGACTTCATGGTTGAGGTCCGTGAGACCAAGCTGGGTCCGGAAATCGTCACCCGTGACATCCCGAACGTCAGCGAAGACAGCCTGCGCCACCTCGATGAAGACGGTATCGTCCGCATCGGTGCCGAGGTCAAGGCCGGTGACATCCTCGTCGGTAAGATTACCCCGAAGGGTGAGCAGGAACTGAGCTCAGAGGAGCGTCTGCTGCGCGCCATCTTCGGCGAAAAGGCCAAGGATGTCCGCGACACCTCTCAGCGCATGAGCAACGGTAAGCACGGCAAGGTCGTCGGCGTAAAAGTCTTCTCGCGTGAGAACGGCCATGAGCTGAAGGCTGGTGTCCTGATGCAGATCCAGATCTTCGTCGCCCAGATGCGCAAGATCTCCGTCGGTGACAAGCTGGCCGGCCGCCACGGTAACAAGGGTGTGGTCGCCCGTATCCTGCCAGTGGCTGACATGCCATTCATGGAAGACGGTACGCCGATCGACGTCATCCTCAACCCGCTGGGTGTCCCTTCCCGTATGAACCTGGGCCAGCTGTTTGAGACCCACCTGGGTATGGCTGCCCGCGCCTTGGGCTACAAGGTTGCTACGCCGCCATTCAACGGTGTGACCAAAGAGACCATCGTCGAAGAGCTCGTCAAAGCCGGCTTCCCGGAAGACGGCAAGATGCAGCTGATTGACGGCCGCACCGGTGAGCCGTTCCAGGAACGTACTGCCGTGGGCAACATGTACATCATCAAGCTGCACCACATGGTCGCCGACAAGATCCACGCCCGCTCTATCGGGCCGTACACCATGGTCACCCAGCAGCCGCTCGGTGGTAAGGCACAGAATGGTGGCCAGCGCTTCGGTGAGATGGAGGTATGGGCACTTGAGGCCTATGGTGCCGCCACCACGCTGCAGGAAATGCTGACCATCAAGTCTGACGATGTCTACGGCCGCGCCAAGGCATACGAAGCCATCATCAAGAACGAACGCATCATGGGACCGAAGGTTCCGGAGAGCTTCAACGTCCTGGTGAAGGAACTTCAGGGTCTGGGCCTGCGCGTCGACCTGATTGAAGGCAGCCAGGACATCGATGCCGAAGAAGTACTTGCCAACTCGACGCTTGGCACCGGTGACGACACCGTGCTGGTCATCCCTGATGACGCCGCCAAGCCACTTGACGTGTCCGTTGCCGACGAGGCCGATGAATTCGGTGACCTCGACCTGGGTGAGGGCATGACTATCCGTGATACTGAAGAAATTGAAGAAGAAATTAAGAAGGAGATTGCCTAATGGTACGTACTGGTACGACGACGAGTATCGCCGACTTTGACGCGGTACGCCTTGCAATCGCAAGCGACGAAGACATTCTCAACTGGAGTTATGGCGAGGTTACCAAGCCTGAGACCATCAACTACCGTACCCAGAAGCCAGAGCGCGACGGTCTGTTCTGTGAGCGTATCTTCGGGCCGACCAAGGACATCAACGCCAACGATGTCAAGCTGAAGGGCGTCCGTTCACGTGAAGCCGCCGTCGACAAGAGCGGTGAACTGGTTACCCGCAGCATCGTCCGCCGCGAACGTATGGGCCACATCCAGCTGGCCGCCCCTGTGGCACACATCTGGTTCATGCGCGGCACCCCAAGCGCCATGAGCTTGCTGCTTGGCGTGACGGTCCGCAATCTTGAGCGCGTCGCTTACTTTGCCAGCTACATCATCAAGACCGTGGAGACCGACAAGCGCGATCAGCTGCTCAGCGACGCTGAGGCCGAACTGGAAGCCGCCAAGGTCGCTATCAAGATCCGCTTTGAGAAGGCGGCCGACGAAGAAGGCGCCGATGTGAAGCAGCTTGCCAAGGACCAGACCCGCGAGCTGGAAGAAGTTGCTGAAACCTACGCCACGCGCCGCAACCAGCTGGAAAGCCTGGAGCGCGCCCGCCTGATCAGCGAGATTGAATACCGCGCCCTGCCGGAAGACTACCGCGACATCATCACCGTCGGCATGGGCGGCCAAGCCCTGCGTGAGCTGCTGCGCGAGATCAACCTCGACAGCCTGATTACCGAGCTGGCCGAAGAAGCCGAGGGTGCCAAGGGTCAGCGCAAGAAGAAGCTGATGAAGCGGCTGAAGGTGCTCGAAGGCATGCAGCGTGCCGGCATCAAGCCGGAGAGCCTGTGTATCAACGTCCTGCCAGTCATCCCACCGGACCTGCGTCCGATGGTCCAGCTGACCGGTGGCCGTTTTGCTACCTCCGACCTGAACGACCTGTACCGCCGTGTCATCAACCGCAACAACCGTCTGAAGAAGCTGATTGACCTCAACGCGCCGGAAGTTATCCGCCGCAACGAGATGCGCATGCTGCAGGAAGCCGTCGACGCCCTGATTGACAACAGCGCCGCCCGCAGCGGCCGTGCTGTCAGTGCTACCGGTGGCCGCCGCCGCCTGAAGAGCCTGAGCGACCTGCTCAAAGGTAAGCAGGGTCGGTTCCGCCAGAACCTGCTCGGTAAGCGTGTCGACTACTCGGGCCGTTCCGTCATTGTGGCCGGTCCGGAGCTGAAGATTCACGAGTGTGGCCTGCCGAAGATGATGGCTCTGGAGCTGTTCAAGCCATTCGTCATTTCCATCCTGCTGGCTAACGAATACGCCCACAACATCCGCTCGGCCACCCGCCTGATTGAGTCCGGCGACAGCGTCGTCTGGGATGCCCTCGACGAAGCCATCCAGGGCAAGTATGTCCTGCTGAACCGTGCACCGTCACTGCACCGTCTGTCTATCCAGGCCTTCCAGCCCCGCCTGATCGAGGGTCGCGCCATCCAGCTGCACCCGCTGGTCTGTAAGGGCTTCAACGCCGACTTCGATGGTGACCAGATGGCCGTCCACCTGCCGCTGAGCGATGAAGCCCAGGCCGAAGCCGCCCAGCTGATGGCTGCCAGCAAGAACCTGCTGAAGCCGGCTGACGGTTCGCCGATGCTGAACATCGCCCAGGACATCGTGCTTGGTTGTTACTATCTGACCTATAACAAGCCGGGTGTTTCCGACCGCGAAGCTGTCCGTTACTCCAGCGTCAACGAGGCACTTGCCGCCCTGGACCGCGGTGTCATCAAACTGCAGACCCCGATCATCGTCGAGGTCCGCGGCAAGCTGCGCACCACTACTATCGGCCGCGTTCTCTTCAATGAGCTGCTGCCGGACGACATGCCGTACGTCGAAGACGTCATGAGCAAGAAGCGTCTGAACAAAGTCTTCGGTACCGTCTTCAACCGCTACGGCCAGGAAGTTACGGCTGAGATCGCCGACGCCGTCAAGGCGCTTGGCTTCAAGCACGCCACCCAGGCTGCCATCTCGACCGGTATGACCGACTACTTCGAACTTGGCAACCTCGACGAACTGATGAAGGAAGGTGAGGACCGCGCGGTCAGCATTTCCCAGCAGTTCGACGAAGGTCTGATCTCCGACGACGAACGGTACCACCTGACCGTCAACAACTGGCGTGCCGTCGACAAGAAGATCCTCGAAGCGCTGGAAGGTCACATCCAGAATGAGGACACCTCCGTCGCCATCATGGTTGACTCCGGTGCCCGTGGTGACATCGGTAACGTCAAGCTGGCAACGACCATGATCGGCATCATGGTGGATGCCACCGGTAAGGAAATCGAGCTGCCAATCAAGTCGAGCTTCAAGAAGGGTCTGTCCCCGCTGGAAGCCTTCGTGGCCACCCGTGGTTCACGTAAGGGTCTGATTGACACCGCTCTGAAGACCGCCGACTCCGGCTACCTGACCCGCCGTCTGGTAGACGTGTCTCAGGACATCTTCACCATCGACGAGCCAGCCGAAGACAGTGGCTTCGAGATCGCCCGCAGCGAAACCGAAGAGACCATGGTCGAGTTCGGCAACCGCCTGTTCGGCCGCTACGCCGCTAAGGATGTCCCCGGCCACATCAAGGCCGGTGAGCTGATCGACCGCGAAATCGCTGACGCCATCGAGGCCGACGAGAAGATCCAAAGCGTCAGCATTATGAGCGTCCTGACCTGCAGCAACCTGCGTGGTATCCCGATCAAGAGTTACGGTATCGACATGGCCACAGGCAAGCCGGTCCGCAACGCCGAGCCGGTCGGCGTCATCGCCGCCCAGTCGGTCGGTGAGCCTGGCACCCAGCTGACCCTGCGTACCTTCCACGCTTCCGGTGTGGCCGGTGACGACATTACCCAGGGTCTGCCGCGTGTCGACGAGCTCTTTGAAGCCCGCGCGCCTAAGGGTGAGGCCTTCGTGACCGAACTCAGTGGTGTGGCTAATGTCTGGGAAGACGGCGACAACTACATCGTCCAGGTCACCCCGACCGAAGGCAAGAGCACGCAACTGCCACTCGAGAAGCGCACTGTCCGCGTCAAGACCGGTACCGAAGTGGTCGCCGGCGACGTCCTGGCCAGTGACGAGAACGAGAGCCGTCCGCTGACCGCTCCGCACGAAGGTACTGTCTCGGTTGAGAAGGACATGATCGTCGTCTCGGCCGCCCAGCACGCCCCGGTACGCTACGAAATCCCAGGCTTCAAGCAGCTGACCGTCAGTGACGGCGACAAGATTGCCGCCGGTGACCGCCTGACCACCGGTTCACTGAACCTGCACGACCTGATGCGCCTCAAGGGTGTAGAAGCTACCCAGCGCTACATCATCAACGAGGTCCTGCGCATCTACGCCGCCCAGGGTCAGAACATCGCCGACAAGCACCTTGAGGTCATCGTCCGCCAGATGTTCAGCCGCGTCCAGATTGAGGACCCGGGTGACTCGCCGTTCGTGACCGGTGACATCGTCAGCAAGGCTGCCGTCGTCGAAGAGAACCTGCGCCTCACGGAAGAAGGCAAAACGCCTGTCCAGTTTACCCAGCTGCTGCTTGGTATCACCAAGGTGTCCATCTGGAGCGACAGCTTCCTGTCTGCCGCTTCCTTCCAGGACACCACCCGTGTGCTGATCAACGCTGCCACCTCCGGCCGCGTCGACAACCTCTACGGTCTGAAGGAGAACGTCATCATCGGCCGCAAGATTCCGGTTGGTACCGGTGTCGAGGGCAATGGTCTGACGGTTTCGGATGACATCATTGAGGATAGTGTGGAGTTTGCTGAGTAATACTCAGTAAGCACTGCCATATAAAGTACGGCTCCATCATGGGGCCGTACTTTTATTTAGCATGTATAACAAGCTACTGCTTTGATTACTGTAGTGTCGGCGTATAATAAAGAGCCATGAAAGATGTTATAAATTCATTTAGTACTGGCATTGGCATTGGCAGTACGACTCCATATCCGTATCTAGCTACTGTAACGGCTATATTGTTGGGCGTACTATCAATTTACCTCTTGCATCGATTGTCGCGAATTAAAAGGCTTTCAACCGTGCTGAATCGCCTTGTGGTTGATGTTGTGACGATTGGCATAATACTGTACGTCCTCATCGTATGGGTGATTGGGGGCCTCAGCGCGTATGCTGTCGTCCTGACCGCGCGATAAAAACCGATACGAATAAAAAAGACACACTACAGCGTGTCTTTTTTGCTATAAAATATTTCATATAAGATTTCCGACAGCACATATTGCCGCGCTCAATTATGCTGTGTTCATGAAACATAAGATTGCCCTCATCAGTGAACATGCCTCGCCGCTTGCGGCCATCGGTGGCGTGGACGCCGGCGGGCAGAACGTGGCGGTGGCCGAACTGGCGCAGCATCTGGCGGCAATCGGGTATGAAGTGGATGTCTTTACGCGGTGGGATGATCGGCGCTTGCCGGCAATCGTCAACTGGCGTGACGGTGTCCGCGTCATCCATGTCAAAGCCGGTCCGGTCACCTATGTACCCAAGGAGCAGATTCTGCCGTTCATGTCTGAGTTCACGGACTTCATAGCGGCATTCATCGAGCGCGAAGGCAATCCCTATAAGTTAATTCATGCCCACTTCTTTATGTCGGCACTGGTTGCGGCAGATTTGAAAAAGCGCCTCGGTATACCATTTGTGGTAACTTTTCACGCGCTGGGCAAGGTGCGCCGCAAGCACCAGGGCAAGCAGGACTGGTTCTCTGACGAGGGCTTTGCCATTGAGGAGCGCGCCGTGCTTGAGGCCAACCAGATTGTCGCCCTCTGTCCGCAGGACCACGAAGACCTGGTAAGGCTTTACAATGCCGACCCAGCAAAGATAGCGATTATTCCCAACGGATACAACCCGTCTGAACTTTACCCGATGGACAAGCTGCTGGCCCGGACAGTACTCGGCCTCGATCCGAAGGAAAAGGTCATTTTGCAGCTTGGCCGCATGGTGAAACGCAAAGGTGTCGACACGGTAGTCAAAGCCTTGGCCGAGCTTAAGCATACACACCGAACCAAAGCGCGCCTGGTCATCGTCGGTGGCGAATCGGATGCGCCAGATGCTGGCATTACGCCGGAAATCGGCCGCCTGCAGGCTCTGGCCGAAAAGCTGGAAGTATCAGACATGGTGACCTTTACCGGCCGACGCGGGCGCGATGCCTTGCATTATTACTACAGTGCGGCTGATGTCTTTGTGACGGTGCCGTGGTACGAACCGTTCGGCATCACGCCGGTGGAAGCGATGGCCTGCGGC
Organism: Candidatus Saccharibacteria bacterium; assembly: GCA_016789455.1. Classification (NCBI taxonomy): domain Bacteria; phylum Candidatus Saccharimonadota; species Candidatus Saccharimonadota bacterium. The sequence continues at coordinate 418,295 of JAEUQU010000002.1, forward strand.
ACACCAGTGGTCGGCTCGGCCGTGGGCGGCATTAAGCATACGGTACGGGAAGGGGAAACAGGATTCCTGGTGCCGCCAAAAGATGCTGCCAGCCTGGCCGGGCGCCTTAAGGATATCCTGAGTAGCCGTAAGTTGCGTGATTTTTTCAGCGAAAATGCTCTGCGTCACGTCAAAGCTCACTACACCTGGGCCCGCGTAGCAAACTCGACCGCCACTATGTACGAGCGTGTAGTGCTGGAAAGCCCGCGCCGCGTCGATATCGATGTCACGGATGACAGCTTTGCCATCATCGACCAAAATTTTGCCGGATTGCTCCAGGCCGTGAAGGATACGAAACACGCATTGCGCGTGCCTATCATGGATGCCGCCCAGGCTATCAGCCGGGCCTTGCTGCAGGGCAACCGGGTGCTGCTGTGCGGCAACGGCGGCAGTGCGGCCGAGGCCCAGCACTTTGCTACCGAGTTGGTCGGCCACTATAAGATCGATGGCCGACGCGCTTTGCCGGCGCAGGCCCTGACCACCGACGGCACCCTGCTGACGGCCTGGGGTAACGATGCGGCTTTTGACCAGATTTTCTCACGCCAGGTAGAGGCCTTCGGTCAGCCAGGCGATGTCCTGATTGCCCTGACCACCAGCGGCAATTCACCCAATATCGTAGAAGCCTGCCATGCCGCCCGCAAGCAGGAGATGTTCTGTATCGGTATGCTGGGCGGATCGGGCGGCGCGGTGGCACCGCTGGTGGACATCGCACTGACTGTGCCGTCGCATGACACGCCGCGCATCCAGGAGATACATCAGCACCTGGTGCATACGCTCAGCTATCTGGTGGAACGCAGTATAGAAGCGGCCGACCAAAAGGAGCGTGAACGCCTGCCCCAGTGGAAATTCAACAAACTTAGTACTACAGTGCATGCCCGTATAGCGGCCGGACAACGAAAGGATTCCTGATGAAAAAGCAGTTTTTGAAAGACAAGGTAGCATTGATCACTGGCGGCAGCCAGGGGCTTGGCGAAGCTATCTCGCGCCGTTTGGCGCACGCTGGCGCCACGGTCTGCATCGCGGATATCAAGAAGGAACAGGCTGAGCAGGTGGCTGCTTCCATTACTGAGGCGGGCGGCAAGGCGGTTGCCATCGAGCTGAACGTCACCAGCCCGGAAGGGGCCACGAGGGTCGTGGAGCAGCTTAAGGCCGATCAGGGCAGCATTGATATCCTCGTCAATAACGCCGGTACTGATGCCACCAAGCCGCTGACTGATCTGACCGTCGACGACTGGAACCGGGTGATCGGCGTCAACCTGAGCGGTCCGTTCCTGCTTTCCAAGGCGGTCTATCCTGTTATGAAAGCACAGGGCAGCGGCCACGTCATCAATATCACTTCTACGGCTGCCAAGCGTACGTGGACTGAAGCTACGGCGTATCACGCCAGCAAGTGGGGTTTGCTCGGCTTCAGCCACGCCCTGCATGCAGAAGGCCGTCGTGACGGCATCAAAGTGACGGCCGTGGTGGCTGGCGGTATGCGCACTGCCTTTATCCTAGAGCGGTTCCCAGACACCGATCCGAATGTCCTGCAGGACCCGAAGAATGTGGCCGAGACCGTCTGCTTTGCCCTGAGTCTGCCAGACGAAAGTGTCATCCCGGAGGTCATGGTGCTGCCGATGCGGGAGACCTCATGGCCGTAACCCGCCGGCCGGCCGTCTTCATTGATAAGGACGGCACTTTGATTAAAGACGTACCGTACAACGTCAGGCCGGAACTGATTGCGCTGTATCCGGATGCTGCCATCAGCCTGGCGGCCCTGCAGCGCGCTGGTTATAAAATAATCGTCGTTTCCAATCAATCCGGTGTGGCCCGGGGTATATTTACGGCAGAAGATTTGCAACCGGTCAGCGACGCCATCCGAGACAGGCTGCAGCCGCACGGCGTTAATCTGACCGCTATCTACTACTGTCCGCATTCGGCGGTTGACGGCTGCTATTGCCGCAAGCCACGCTCCGGCATGCTGCGCCAGGCGGCTGCCGAGCATGGTATCGATCTGACCGCATCATGGATGGTCGGCGATATCCTCAACGACGTGGAGGCAGGCAACCGGGCTGGCTGCCGCACTATCCTGATAGATAACGGTAATGAGACGGAGTGGCTGCCTGGCCCTCACCGTGCACCATTCGCTACCGTTGGCAGTCTGACTGCCGCTGCCCGCACTATCATTACTACCAAGCACAAGGAGACGAACCATGAAACGCAGTTTGCAGGACATCATCTCGCACTTCACCGATAAAAAGGTCCTCGTCATCGGCGAGGCCATGCTGGACGTCTACCTGACGGGTGCGGCTCACCGTGTCTGCCGCGAGGCGCCGGTGCCGATTGTCGACATCGACCAGATGCAGTTCGTGCCGGGCGGAGCTGCCAACACGGCCGTTAACCTGGCTAATTTGGGCGCCAAGGTATCGTATCTGACCGTCATCGGCAACGACCATGAGGGCGAGTTGGTGCGCGACAGTCTGATAAAGCATGGCATCGATACAAGTCTGGTCTTGGGCGACAGTGGACGGCGCACCATCACCAAGCAGCGTGTCATGGCAGGCGACCACATGCTGGTGCGGTTTGATTTTGGCACGACCACCGATATCAGCCCCAAAAGCGAGCAGGAGTTCATACGCGAGCTGACCAAACAGTACCACGAGGTCGATGCCGTCATCATTTCTGACTACGGCTACGGCATTTTGACTGACCGCATCATCCGGCGCATCAAGACGTTGCAGGCTGCCGATGAGAACATCCTGGTCGTCGATGCCAAATCGCTCGATAAGTACCGTACCGTCGGCGCCACGGCCGCCAAGCCCAACTACCAGGAGCTGACGACGCTGCTTTCCATCACTGACCCGGCTCCCCATGGCCGGAGGGCTGCGCAGCTGGAGGAATACCGGCATGCCATCCTCAATACAGTCGGTGCCCGGTATGTCGCTGCGACACTGGACAAGGAAGGCGCCCTGCTGTTCCGTCGCGGCCGCAAGCCATACCGTACGTATTCCAAACCGGTTGAGAACAATAAGGCTGCCGGCGCTGGCGACACGTATGTCAGCGCGCTGACCCTGGCACTTGCCGCCAAGGCGAACATTGAGCAGGCCAGTGATCTGGCCCAGGCGGCAGCCATGGTAATCCTTGGCAAGTCCGGCACCGCCACCTGTGGCCAGGATGAGCTTGTTTCGGCCATGACCCACGATAATAAGTATCTGCCCGAATGGACTGAGCTGAAGCGCAAGGTGCAACGGCTCAAAGCCGAGGGACGCAAAATAGTGTTCACCAATGGTTGCTTCGATATACTTCATGGCGGCCACGTACAGTATCTGCAGCAGGCCAAGGCACGGGGCGACATCCTGGTGGTCGCACTGAACAGCGACGAAAGTGTCGCCCGCCTGAAGGGGCCTCAGCGCCCGGTCAACACGCTTGTGGAACGGGCACGGGTGATGGCTGGGCTGGGTGCCGTCGATATCGTCACGGCCTTTACCCAGGACACCCCTGTCGACCTGTTGGAGGTAGTCCGGCCTGACATCTATGTAAAGGGCGGCGACTATAAGCGGGAAGACCTGGTAGAGGTGCCGGTGGTTGAGCGCCATGGTGGTACGGTTGAGATACTGAACTTCCTTGACGGCCGCTCGACCTCTAATGTCATTGCTAAGATCAGGCAACATTCTTAGCCACGGTTGAGACGGACGCGCGACATGTTCGAAGGATGGCAGCACTATCGCAACATACTCTGCATCAGGCCCGACAACATGGGCGACGTACTGATGACCGAACCGGCCCTCAGGGCTTTGAAAGAGGCCGTGCCTGGGCGCAAGCTGACACTGTTGACATCTTCGGCGGGTGCAGCAGTGGCCCGGCTGCTTCCCGTCGTCGACGATATCATTACGTTTGATGTGCCCTGGGCAAAGCACGAGGCCGCGTGGGACGGTACAGCCGTAGCAGCCATGGCCGGACAATTGCGGGAGAGGCGGTATGATGTCGCGGTCATCTTTACTGCGTATAGCCAGAACCCGCTGCCGGCAGCCATGCTGTGCTTCATGGCCGGCATGCCGCATGCGCTGGGGTATTGCCGCGAAAATCCTTACGGACTGATGGATTGCTGGGTGCCCGATCCCGAGCCACTTGATACTATCCGGCATGAAGTGGACCGGCAACTGGCCCTGGTGGCGACAACCGGTGCCAGGACGGAGGACACCGCCATGCACCTACCGGTGCCTGAGCAGCCAGGCCAGGAGATACGGCGCCGCCTGCAGGCAGAAGTGCCGTCAGGCGGCCGATGGCTGGTGCTCCATCCCGGAGTCAGTGAAGCGAAGCGACGATATCCTCCCGGGCACTATGCCGAGGCGATGCGCACCTTGGTCGCAGACGGTTTCACTGTCGTCATGACGGGGGCAGCCACGGAAAAGGCTCAGGTGGACGAGCTGGCACAAGCCATCGGCACAGGCGTCGTCAATCTGGCGGGACAGCTGAGTGTCTCCGAGCTGGCAGCACTGTTGGCCGAGGCGCCGCTGCTGGTGGCAAACAATACCGGACCGGTGCATATTGCCGCTGCCGTCGGTACGCCGGTGGTAGTCTTGTACGCTATGACCAATCCGCAGCATACGCCGTGGCAGGTGCCGCATAGTGTGCTGTACTTTCCGGTCGAACCGGAGCTGCGCAGTAAGAACCGCTTTTTACAGACGTTTCCTGGCGCCGGCGAGCCGGCCGCTTCGCCGGCGGCCATCGTCAAGGCCGTACACGGTCTGATTGATGCGCCAAGGGAGGCAAGCTCATGACGACACCATCATCTTTCACGCCAGAAACAGTCAAGAAGATTGCCGTGTTACGTGCCAATGCCTTGGGCGATTTCATTTTCAGCATCCCGGCGCTGGCGGCCTTACGCCGGACTTTTCCGGGAGCCGAGATCGTTTTACTAGGCAAACCTTGGCACACGAAATTCGTCCCAGGGCGCGTGCAGGCGGTCGATCGGGTAGTGGTCACCCCACGCTACAAGGGCCTGGGCGAACCCGAAGACTACCAGCCGGATGAGGCGGAGCTGACGCAATTCTTCCTGGCTATGCAGGCCGAGCATTTTGATATCGCCCTGCAGATGCACGGCGGCGGTGGCAACTCAAATCCTTTCGTCAGCCGTCTTGGCGCCGGCTTTACGGCTGGTATGCGCGACACGGGCGCACCGGCGCTCGATGCCACCATCGCTTACGTCTTTCACCAGAACGAAATCATGCGGCAGCTGGAGGTGGCGGCTATGGTCGGAGCTTCCACTTCCGACATAATGCCGGAGGTCATCGTCCTGCCGGAGGACTATGCAGAAGCCCGGTCGGTAAGCAGGAAGCATGGGCTGCAGGCACGATATCTCGTCTTGCACCCGGGTGCTACTGATCCGCGCCGTCAGTGGCCGCCAGAACACTTTGCCGAAGTGGCCCGCCACTATATGGAGCAGGGTTATGGAGTGGCGGTAACGGCAGTGGCAGCCGAAGCTGACCTTGCCGAACGTATCTGTGCGGCCGCACCGGGTGCCATCAATCTGACGGATACGCTGAGTATGGGCGGCCTGGCTGCGCTGCTATCGGCTTCGGCCGTAGTACTCAGTAATGATACGGGGCCGCTTCACCTTGCCAACGCCGTCGGTGCGCGCACGGCCGGCATCTACTGGGTAGGCAACGTGATTACAGCCGGGCCGCCGCGGGTCGCCCGGCACCGGCCGCTGGTCAGCTTCCAGATAGATTGTCCGGTCTGTGGCGTGCCGACGGCCCAGCCAGAATCGAAGGCGGAGCGCAGTTGTCCGCATAACGACTCCATTGTCGCGCAGGTGTCGCCAGACTACGCCTGCCGGATGATTGACCAGCTACTGGTTTAGGGCTCGGCTTTCTTCGCACCTGCGCAAGTGCCAGTCAGGACGGCTTCAGCCAGGATATGGCCCTGCATAGCCGGCCTGACGGTTGTTTTATCAGCGGTGGCGGGCAGGTCTAACAGGCTGTCCAGGGCGAACAGCTGGAACCGGTAGTGGTGGAGGCCGCCAAAGTATATAGGTGCCGGACCCTCATAGCCCGGCGTGCCCCCCATTGGCATGACCCTCAGTGCCGCCGGCCGGTATCGTGCCCGCCGCCACTTCGCGTGTCTGGGGCGGAATATTGAACACCAGCCAGTGCACCCATGGATCCGGGGTGGCATCGGCATCTTCCACCACGAGCACCAGGCTTTTGGCCTCTGCCGGAATGTCACTGAAGGCCAGTGGAGGGCTGATGTTGGCACCGGCGCCGGTGTATTGCTCCGGTATCGTTGAAAGTCCTGTAAAGGCAGGGCTGATGATATTCATGAAGGTCTCCTTAGTCTAAGGATAGTGAACAATAACGCGCCGCCAGCGACTGTATAAAATCTCATAGCCGTACCACGCCGCCAGTCATATACTGCCGCCAGAACATCTATGGCCGATATTACCCACGAACCCATCAACAAGATCGCCGTCTTCCGCGCCCTGCGCCTGGGAGATGTGTTGGTGGCCATACCAGCGTTGAGAGCGCTCCGTGCCGCCTTTCCGAGGGCGCACATCGACTACATCGGCTTGCCGATGACTCGTGAACTTGTGCAGCGCTACACCAGCTACATAGACGGCTACATAGACTTTCCAGGCTATCCGCCGTTGCCCCAGCAAGAGGCCGACCCGGCCAGGGTGGTGGAGTTTTTGCAGCGGATGCAGGCCGGTACATACGACCTGGCGATACAGATGCACGGCAACGGCTCCAGTACGAATGCCCTGGTGGCGCTGTTTGGTGCCCGACGCACAGCCGGCTATGCCATACCGGAAGGCTACTGGCCCAACCGGCAGTGGTTCATGGCCCATCCCGAAGGCCAGCCCGAAATTCTACAGCATCTCGCGCTGATGGAGTTCCTCGGTATCAAGAACCAAGGCGAGAAGCTGGAATTTCCCATGAGCGACGAGGATCAGCGGCGGCTCAAGGCCTTATTCAATCCGCAGTCCCAGCCATATGCCTGCATCCATCCAGGAGCGTTCAGCAACGCCCGCTGGCCGGCAGAGCAGTTCTCCGTGGTGGCCGACCGGCTGGCAGAGACGGGACTCACCATCGTCCTGACCGGATCCGAACAAGAGCGCGGGCTGACGGGCCAGGTGGCCGCCGGCATGAAATCCGATGCCATAGACCTGGCCGGCAAGACAGACCTGGGTACGCTGGCGGCACTGCTGCGCCACAGCCGCCTGCTGGTCAGCAATGACACCGGCGTGGCACATATGGCCGTTGCCACCGATACGCCCAGTGTCACCATCTTCACGACGGCCGACCCGGCTGTCTGGGCCGCACTCGACCAGCAGCGCCATCCATATCTGACGCTCGATTGGGCCACGCCCACGACCGTATTGAACAAAGCGACCGAATTACTGAAAGGAGCCCATCATGAGTAATAAGTTACGAGTCTTTACCTGGCATATCCACGGCAGTTACCTGTATTACCTGACACAGGCCGATGTTGAGTTCTACCTGCCGAAAGGTGAGGGCGAAGGATATGGCGGCCGGGCCGGCACCTTCCCGTGGGGCGAGAATGTCCATGAGATTCCAATTGACGAGGTCAAGAACCACACGTTCGACATCATCCTGTTTCAGCACCGAAAGAACTACCTAAACGATCAGTACGAAATACTCAGCGAAGCACAGCGCAACCTGCCAAAAATCTATCTGGAGCATGACCCGCCGCAGGAGCACCCCACTGATACGAAACATTTCGTGGACGACCCGCAGGTGCAGCTGGTCCATGTCACCCATTTCAACCAGCTGATGTGGGACAATAACCGCACGCCCAGCACCGTCATCGAACACGGCGTCATGGTGCCGGAAGACGTGACGTATACGGGCGAAGTCGCCAAAGGCCTGGTCGTCGTCAATAACCTTGGGAAGCGCGGCCGTCGTCTTGGGCTGGACGTTTTTGAGACGGTGCGCGGGCAAGTACCGCTCGAGCTAGTAGGCATGGGTGCTACCGACATCGGCGGCAGCGGGGAGGTGCAGCCGCACAAGATTGCCCGCTACGCGAGCCACTATCGCTTTTTCTTCAATCCCATCCGCTATACCAGCCTGGGCCTGGCCGTCTGTGAAGCCATGATGGTCGGCCTGCCTATCGTCGGACTGGCGACCACTGAGATGGCGACGGTCATCACGAATGGTAAGAACGGCTATATCGCCACCGATCCGCAGGAACTGATTGAAAAAATGCAGCTGCTGCTTGATAATCCAGAGCATGCCAAACACCTAAGCAGGAGTGCCCGCCAGTATGCTCAGGAGCGCTTCGGTATCGAACGCTTCGCCCGCAACTGGGAAGCGCTGTTCGCCACGGTTGCTAAATAGGGGAGTATCATGCAAGAAGTCTACGTTACCGAACCCGGTGCCATTAACCTTGATCAGCTGCGGCAGCTGCTGCCGGCAGACAGCTATGCCATCACCGCCGGACACCCCACCTTCGCCGGCGATTTCACCTCCCGGGCGCAGGTGCTCATCATCCGTACCGCCACGACCGTCACGCCGGAGGTGTGTCAGAAATTTCCGCAGCTAAAGGCGGTGATCCGTATGGGTACCGGTTTGGATAACGTCGACACTAAGTATTGCGAAACTGCCGGCATCAAGGTCTATAACGCGCCTGGAGCCAACGCTGATGCCGCCGCTGAGTATGTGACCGCCATGATCCTGCATGTCCGCCGCCGGCTTTACCTGCTGGATGAGCAACGGGTCAGTAGCTGGCGGCGCTTTGACTTCAGTGGAACCAGCATCAGTGAGCAATCCGTCGGTATCGTCGGGTTCGGCAATATCGGCAAGCTGCTCAAGCAGAAACTGGCCGGACTGGGCGCGAGTGAATTTTATGTGTACGACCCGTTCCTGACCGCCGAAACCGTCACCCAGTACGGCGCGACCATGCTTGCACTGGATGAGCTGCTGGCTCAAGCCGACATTGTCTCGCTGCACCTGCCGCTGACCGACGAGACCAGACACCTCATCAATGACGATAAGCTGGCCCTGATGAAAGAAGGCGCCCTGCTTATCAACGCAGCCCGCGGCGGCATCGTCGACGAGACGGCACTGTTGGCTGCCATTCAGTCGAAGAACCTGTACTACGTCGCCGATACCGTGGAAGGTGAGCCGCACGTCAATCCGGCGCTGCTGGCACACGAGCGGGTGGTGGTGACGCCACATATCGCCAGTCTGACCGCTGCCTCCGAAACAGCGATGCTCTCTACTGCGGTCGGGAACTTCCTGAAAGCACAGGGTCCTGTGTCAGTGGACAAATATTGAAAAGTGTGATATAATAAAAGAGTAAGTACTCTGCAGTAGTACGCCCGCACCACCCGATGCCGGAGGTAGGCACATGAGCGCTGGTCGCAGAGAGCATGCCAGGCACGTTCCCGTCCGTGGGGCGTGCCTTTCTCTTTGTGGCGGTGCAGGCGATTGAAAAGGCGGCCGTCCGGGTGGACGACCGCCGGTGTCTCCGGCGCGGCCGGGGACGGGTACTACACGGGCCTGCCGCCGCAGAGCACCACCTTGTCGTTGGCGCCGAAGTCGCGGCCGAGGAACTTGATGGTCCTGATGTCGCTGCCCAGGCCTTCAGGCAGGTCGACGACGACGCTGTCGTTGACGATGGCCCCCGTGAAGGGTGCAGGCTGGCCGGTGAAGGTGACGTGCAGCCCGTCCGGCAGCTGCCGGCCGGCGATGATGACGCCGTCGGCATCGAGGTTGCCCATCAGGTTGATCTCGACGGGCTTGCCGTGCTTCTCGTCGCAGACGGGCTGGCCGCCGGGCTGCCAGACGACGCCGTCGACGAAGCCGGTCTTGGGGTAGACCTCGGTCTCGTCGGGCCGCGCGTCCGGGCTGGTGCTCTCGGGTGCGCCCGCGGGTGGCGGGGCGGCTTCGGCGCTGGCAGTCGCTTCGCCGCTGGGTGCGGGCGCACCGGGGGTGCTGCCGCCGCAGCCGGCCAGAACAAGCGCGCCTGCGCTCAACACCAAGGCCAGGCGTATCCAAAACCACATAGGAGCTCCCATGTCGGGCCAGTGCCGAGTGCGCTGGCTGTGTGCATATATCATCATTAGACGTGCAAGAAGTCAATAGTTACTGGTACGGACGTGCGCCTCTAGACGCTTTCCACTTTTATTGCTATAATATCTCTAGAGTTTCTGCCTACGGCTATCTGGAACGGAGTGCTGACCCGACCGGATACGCGCATAGGCGTCCAATCATAAGCGTGCCACCCGTCTGATTAGTGTGTAATCAGGCTGTCTGGCACTAACCAATGGAGTCATTTTAGGAATGCCTACTATCAACCAGTTAGTGCGCAAGCCCCGCAAGACTGCCGGCAAGAAGAGCAAGTCTCCGGCACTGGGCCGCATCTACAACGCCCTTAAGGTCAAATACTACGACCGCAACGCCCCGCTGAAGCGTGGTGTCTGTGTCCGCGTGACCACCAAGACCCCAAAGAAGCCGAACTCGGCTCTGCGTAAGGTCGCCCGCGTCCGCCTGATGAACGGCCACGAAGTCTGGGCCTACATCGGGGGCGAAGGCCACAACCTACAGGAGCACGCCGTCGTCATCATCCGTGGCGGCCGTGTACCAGACCTTCCTGGTGTCCGTTACCACGTCGTCCGCGGCGCACTGGACCTCCAGGGTGTCAAAGACCGCAAGAACGCCCGCAGCAAGTACGGCGCTAAGAAGGAGGGCAAGAAGTAATGCCTCGCAAGAAAACCAAGTCATTGCAGCGCAAGCTGAACGGCGACCGTATCTACAACTCGGCCCAGGTTCAGCGCCTCATTAACAAGAGCATGCTCGACGGCAAGAAGCAGCTGGCCGAGCGCCAGGTCTACGAAGCCCTGGAAATCGCTGCCAAGAAGCTGAAGCTGGAGAACCCGCTTGAGCTGTTTGAGGCCGCCATGAAGAACATCACCCCCAACGTCGAGGTCAAGAGCCGCCGCGTCGGTGGCGCCAACTACCAGATCCCCTTCCCAATCAGCGGCCACCGCGCCCAGCACTACGCCTTCATGTGGCTGGTGCAGGCCGCCCGTGCCAAGAAGGGCATGCCGTACAACCAGCGCCTGGCTGCCGAGCTGGCAGACGCCTACAACCAGGCCGGTGCCGCCTTCAAGAAGAAGGAAGACACCCACAAGATGGCCGAGGCCAACCGCGCCTTTGCCCACTTTGCCCGCGGGTAATACTTTTAGCACTGTAATCAAAAGGAAAGCTACTACTGAATGGCAGCACAAAACATTCCACTCAGCCGGTACCGCAATATCGGTATCATCGCCCACATCGACGCCGGTAAGACGACGACGACCGAAGGTATCCTGTACCGCACCGGCCTGAGCCACAAGATCGGTGCCGTCCACGAAGGTGAGACGACCACCGACTGGATGGAGCAGGAGCGCGAGCGCGGTATCACCATTACCAGCGCCGCCGTCACCTGTTTCTGGAAAGACCACAAGATCAACATCATCGACACCCCGGGCCACATCGACTTTACCGTCGAGGTCGAGCGCTCTCTGCGCGTCCTGGACGGCGCCGTCGTCGTCTTTGACGGCAAGATGGGCGTCGAGGCCCAGACCGAGACTGTCTGGCGCCAGGCCAACAAGTACGGTGTCCCGCGTATCTGTTTCATCAACAAGATCAACCAGACCGGCGGCGACTTCTACAAGTCTCTCGAAAGCCTGCACCAGCGCCTGAGCCGCCGCGCCCTGCCGATCCACCTGCCGATCGGGTTCGAAAAGGACATCAACGGTGTCGTGGACCTGGTCAACATGAAGGCATACACCTATAAGGAGTTCTCCGACAAGTCCTTGGTAGAAGGCGAGATTCCGGCCGACATGCTGGAACGCGCCAAGAACGCCCGCACCTTGCTGGTCGAAGCCGCGGTCGAAGCTGACGACGCCCTGTTCGAGAAGTACCTCGACGGCGGCGAAGCCAGCATCACCGAAGACGAGCTGAAGGCCGCTATCCGCAAGAGCGTCCTGACCGGTGAGTTCTACATCGTCACCGGCGGTGATGGCCGTGGCGTCATCGTCGAGAAGGTCCTCGACCTCGTGACTGAATACCTGCCAAGCCCGACCGACATCGGTCAGGTCTGGGGTACGCACGCCAAGACCGGTGATGAAATCAGCCGCAAGGCGGATGCCGGCGAGCCGCTGGCCTCTCTGGCCTTCAAGATCGCCACCGACCCCTTCGTCGGCCGTCTGATCTTCGTCCGTGTCTACAGCGGTAAGCTGACTGCCGGTTCGTACATCCTCAACGCCAGCACCGGCGAAAAGGAGCGCATCGGCCGCATCGTCCGTATGCACGCCGACAAGCGCGAAGACGTCAACGAAGTCGTCGCCGGTGACATCGCCGCCGTCGTCGGCCTCAAGAACACCACGACCGGTACGACCCTGACCGACCCGGCCAACCCGATCATCCTCGAGAGCATCGAATTCCCCGAACCGCCGGTCTCCATCGCTATCGAGCCGAAGACCAAGGCCGACCAGGAAAAGATGAGTATCGCTCTGCAGCGCCTGGCCGAAGAAGACCCGACCTTCCGCGTCCACACCGACCCTGAAACCGCCCAGACCATCATCAGCGGTATGGGCGAGCTCCACCTGGAGATCATCGTCGACCGCATGAAGCGTGAGTTCAAGGTGGAAGCGACTGTCGGTCAGCCACAGGTTGCCTATCGTGAGACCATCAAGAAAGAAGTCGAAATCGAAGGCAAGTACGTCAAGCAGTCCGGTGGCCGCGGCCAGTACGGCCATGTCTGGCTGCGCCTGGCTCCGAACGAGACCGGCAAGGGCTTTGAGTTCTTTGACGAGATCAAGGGTGGTGTCGTACCACAGGAATACCGCAAGCCGGTACAGGAAGGCATTATTCAGACCCTGAACGGCGGTGTCATCGCCGGCTTCCCGGTCGTCGATGTCAAGGCCACCCTCTATGATGGTTCCTACCACGACGTCGACTCCAACGAAATGGCCTTCAAGATGGCTGGCTCGATGGCGACCAAAGAAGGTGTCAAGAAGGCCAACCCGGCCCTGCTTGAGCCGATCATGAAGGTAGAAGTCCTGACTCCCGAGGAGTTCATGGGCGACGTCATCGGCGACCTTAACAGCCGCCGCGGCCGCATCGAAAGCATGGATGACCGCATGGGCGCCAAGATGGTGACTGCCATGGTGCCACTGGCAAGCATGTTCGGCTACACTACCGACCTGCGTTCCATGACCCAGGGCCGCGCCGCCAGCTCGATGGAGCTTGCTCAGTACGAGGAAGTACCGCCGAACGTTGCGGCTGAGGTGATTGCGAAGCGCTCGGCGTAGTCCGCCACTTAGCTCCAAAAAGACCACTCAGTACGGGTGGTCTTTTTGATGCACTTATTGTTATACAATCTCAAATCGCAACCGGTCAGACCTCAAGGAGTATCATGATCATTTCACCCGAGCTGGCGCGGCTCGTCTTCGGCGATCAGGACAAGACCCGCCTGGGCATCGAGGCCGCAGCTGACTGCGCCGTGATCCTGGGAGAACGCATGGAGGACCTGGAGCTCATCAGGAAGCAGATTGTCGTCGCCCTGATGGACTCGGGCACGGTGAACATCGCTCATCTGGCGCGCCTCCTGGGCGTCCGGCGGGCCAAGCTGTACGCCTGGAAGGAGGAGGTGCAGCAAGCCCGCGCCGCCAGTGAACAAGCTGAAGGCGAAACCGCCGAACTGACCCCTCGGGAGGCGTGGAGAAGGGTGTTCTTCATGGAGCCGCATGACGAAGGGCTGGGTGCCTAGCCGCAGCCATCGTCACCGGGAGCCGTGCCATCTGTGCGCGGCTCCCGTTTCAATTCTTGACAAGCCTGCCAATGATGTTACTTTAAATATGTCCGACTACAATCAACAGAGGGGAGCGACCCATGGCATCACCTGCTGTGCGTCCATGGCTCGACCTGCAGTTGTACGGCAAGACCAAGCTGCGATCTGCCGGCCTGTGGCGGCTGGTGCGCGAGGACAAGACCTGGGAACAGTTCGACCGCGGCGAGGCTGAGGCATACCGTGCCATCCGCATCGGCGGCCAGACCTTCTGGGTGATGGCCAAGAGCTGGCCGCACGACAACCCGCTGGCGGCGTTGCCGTTCCGGAACAGGCTGTTCACTCGGCTGCTCGAAACGCTGCCGGGCGTGCCGCGCGTCGCTGAATGGTCACGCGCGGAATTCTGGGTGTGGCGCATCAGCCCGGCCGTGCAGCGGATGCAGTTCAAGTACGCCATCACCATCTCGGTCGAACCGGGCGTGGTCACCAATCTGCTGCAGGAGGTGCAGGCGCGGGGCTGGCTGGGGACCGAAGACGGTCAGCCTCAAGAGGCTGCCAGCGCTTCGCTCGGCCCGCTGGCCCGGCTGCGCAAGACGGCCGTGTACAAGCGGGTGACTATGCCGATCGCCCTGGCGGTCGACCTGTCGCTGCTGGCCATGCGGCCAACCTGGGCCCGCTGGCGGGTCCTGAACGCGGGGCACAGCTGGAGCGACTTTGAGGCCGGGCTGGCCCGGGCGACCGCCACCATCACCATCGGCGGGCGTCGGTTCTGGCTGACTGCCAAGATCATCCCGGTGGATGCGGAGCTGGACCGGCGTACGCGTGAGCTGAGCAGCGGCCTGCCGTTCTTCCTCGGCATGCTGAGGGAGGCCGGCCTGCGCTACCGCCTGTGGATCTGCGATCCAGGCGACGTCACCTGCAACCCCGCCGAGCACAGCATCGAGCTGGGGCAAGGGGAGGGTGCCTTCGGTTCGCCGGAGGACGCAGCCCGCACCAAGGGGTGGATCGAGTAGGCGACAAGGGGCCGCAGCCAGCGGTCCCTTTTCACTGCACCATGAGGTTTCTTCTTGCTTCTAGTATATATCTGTGATGTAATGCTGGCCGTACGCAGTTCCCGTCACGAAGGAGTGATCATGCGCGAACTTTGGCCGATCCGTCGGTTCGACCTTGGCAAGGAGGTCGAACTGGAAGCCTTCACCGACAAGCTTCGAGGCATCCTCGCCGGCAAGGGCCAGCACCTGACCGAGCCGATTCTGCTCGACAACACGAACGGCGAGCAGCTGCTGGCACTGGTGGTCTGCGCCCAGGACCCGGTCGCCATCGGTCACCGTCTGTTGCTACGCGCCGTCCTCGGCACAAAGGGACTCGTCAGCTCGCACCACCAGCTGGAGCTGAGCATCGAGTCGGCGCCAGGCGGTGCTGCCGTGTCGGCCACGTCTCTCTCGCCCGAACAGGCGGGTGAGCTGCTGAACGAGGTGTACGGCGCACTGCAGGCCGACCCCTCCGCCCAGGAGGAGTGACTTCCCGTGGGATGGAAGCTTCGCTCCTCGGGGCGGAGTTTTCATCTTTACAGATACACAACAGATGTATATAATTGCCTCATACGTCTTGAGGTCGCAACACTTCAAACGATTTTTAATGTATATAACTTAATACAAGGGAGAGACACCTTATATGGCAGCATCACAATTTGACCGCTCCAAGCCTCACGTCAACGTCGGTACTATGGGCCACGTCGACCACGGTAAAACAACCCTAACCGCTGCGATTACTGCCGTTCTTGCTGCTAAGCTGCCAAGTGACGTCAACAAGTCTATCGCTTACGACCAGATTGACAATGCTCCAGAAGAGCGCCAGCGTGGTATTACCATCGCTACTTCTCACCAGGAATACGAAAGCGAAGCACGCCACTACGCTCACGTCGACATGCCTGGTCACGCTGACTACGTCAAGAACATGATTACCGGTGCTGCCCAGATCGATGGCGCCGTCCTGGTCGTCTCCGCTGCTGACGGCCCGATGCCTCAGACCCGCGAGCACGTCCTGCTGGCCCGCCAGGTTGGCGTACCGAAGATCCTGGTCTTCCTGAACAAGATGGACATGGCCGACGAAGAGCTCGTCGAGCTGGTTGAGGAAGATGTCCGCGACCTGCTTGCCAAGCAGAGCTTCGACCGTGACTGTCCGATCATCAAGGGTTCTGCCCTCAAGGCCCTCGAAGACCCGAACAGCGAGTGGGGCGACCGCATTATGGAACTGGTCAAGGCTATGGACGACTACATCCCACAGCCAGAGCGTGACCTCGACAAGCCATTCCTGATGCCTATCGAAGACGTCTTCTCGATCAAGGGTCGTGGTACTGTTGCTACCGGCCGTATCGAGACTGGTATCGTCAAGCTGAACGACGAAGTTGAAGTCATCGGTATCCGCGACACCCGCAAGACTGTCGTTACCGGTATCGAAGCTTTCAAGAAGCAGCTGGACCAGGGCCAGGCTGGTGACAACGCCGGTCTGCTGCTCCGTGGTGTTGAGCGCGACGACATCGAGCGCGGCCAGGTTATCGCCAAGCCGGGTTCCGTTACTCCTCACACCGAGTTCGACGCCGAGGTCTACGTCCTGACCAAGGAAGAAGGCGGCCGCCACACCCCGTTCTTTAAGGGTTACAAGCCGCAGTTCTACTTCCGCACCACCGACGTTACCGGTGAGGTTGAGCTCCCGGCTGACAAGGAAATGGTCATGCCTGGTGACACCATCACCTTCAAGGTCAAGCTGCTGGCTCCGATTGCTATGGACCAGGGTCTGCGCTTTGCTATCCGCGAAGGCGGCCGCACCGTTGGTGCCGGTGTTGTTACTTCTATCACCAAGTAGTAACAGTCTGCCATTTGAAAAACGCCCTCAACCGGGGGCGTTTTTCTTGCTTTGTGCGTATTCTGATACCTGGATGCGAATGTCGCAAAACGACAAATGCCCCACGTAGTCACGCAGGACACCCGTCGAGAGCGGAGTGTGCGTGACCGCGCGGGGCGGTACTAGGGTGTGCTGGTTGCGGGTTCGCCCTCCTGTTCGTCGCAGTCCTCGTTCAGCCATCGCTCGAACTCTTCCTGCGTCAGGCCGATGTCCTCGGGGAGGAGCAGAAGCGACTGTAGGCACTCGGCCACATACTCAGGATTTGCCGCTTCGCCGTTCCGCCAACGCGCAATCTCGTGATCGAGGCTGACTATAGATGCCGCCCATCTGTCCGGTGATGTCGATGGCGGCAGCGGCGTCTGCGCCAAGACGAACTCCATGAGTCCGGTGGCCCGTTCACGGTAGCTGTCCGAACCAGCTGGGAGACTGGCGGCGAACTGGTGGGCGCGTCGTACCAGGGAAATTTCCTGGAGTACCTCCGCGACATGCTTGCGCAGCGTGCCAGTAGTGTCGCGGATGCCCGCCGCGTAAAAGCGGGCCGCGATGCGCAGCAGTTCGGCGCCTGTCGAAACCGGGGGAGTGGCCTGCGTCCGGCTGTAGGCCATATTGACCAGTTGCCAGAAGCGCACTTCATTGCCGACGGTCTGCCAGACTTCGGGCAGCAGCTCGTCCGGCACGCCTCTCAGCTCACGCAGGCGCGCAAGGGCAGTAGAGAAGGTGAGGTTGGGGGTGAAACCGAGCGGAAGATACATACTGTCTCATTTCTGAGTCGGGGCCGTAATGACGGCGAGTGCTAGTACTAATAAAGTATTACACCACAAAATCATAATTAAGAGAAGGCCCCGGCAGCAAACGCCGCCGGGGCCAGTGCCGGTTGGTACGGCTACGCCACCCGTCCCTGCGGGAGTCGGTACTCCTCGCACGGCGGGACGTTGGGCAGCAGGATCTCCGGCAGGTCGAAGCCCGTGATCAGGAAGTGGTCGTTGACCATGCCCGATCCCGTGCCGCGGCCGGAGATGACCGTGGCCTGGTACCACAGCCCGTTGTTGTTGAGCGGCGGGACGACGTTGCCCCACTTGTAGCACTCCAGGCGCACCCGGTCGCCGTCGTAGACGCCGGCCCCGGGGTGGTTGACGGACGAGCCCCAGTAGGAGTCGAGCCGCCAGAAGACGCCGTCCGATGCGTTGGTGACCGTCACCACCGGCAGT
Organism: Candidatus Saccharibacteria bacterium; assembly: GCA_016789455.1. NCBI lineage: Bacteria > Candidatus Saccharimonadota > Candidatus Saccharimonadota bacterium. Next base: position 436,222 of record JAEUQU010000002.1, read on the forward strand.
TCGGGCCCGCCCTCGGGTTCACTGACGGGCTGGGCGGTGGCGGTGCCGGCCGCTGCCAAGCTGAGAATGGTGCTCGCCAGGAACAGCAGCACCAGCTGCAGCGCGCCGCGCCGTCGCGCCGTCGGGGCGTCAGGGTTGTGCGAGTCGGACAAGGGTTCACCTCATCGTGCCGAACGGACAGGACCACCTCCGTCACTGCGGAGGCGCAACACTACGGTACCAGCGAATCATACTAAAAGCAAGCATAGACATGAAGACGGCCCCGCCACGCACACTGGTCGCATGCGTAGACGGGGCCTGCCGGACGAACTACGGTCCGGCGCGTTCTTCCGTTCGTGGCGAGCGCGGTTCGCTCAGAGGCGGAGGGCGACCTTGTCTGCCTTGCGCCACCACAGCTTGCCGCCGTTGAAGTCGACGAACTGCTCCGTGCCGTCAGGGCTCTTCAGCATCGGCGAGATGGGGCAGCCCAGCGGGCCGGTGGCGCCGCCGTTTGCGTGCCAGCCGGCCAGGGCCGGACCGCCCAGCACGAAGAACTCGCCGGGCGCTGCGCCACGGCTGACGACGAGGTCGCCGTTCTTGCCGTACCGGAAGTCCTGCACGGTGCAGCTGCCCCAGGTGAAGAAGCCGAAGCCGGTGCCGGGATCGAGGCCTCGGAAGGCGCTGATCGGCACGTCGTCGAGCGGCGTGACGCTGCAGGGCGGCACACCCGGCATCGGGTCCTGCGGCTTGGCCGTGGGGGTGACGAGGAAGTAGTCGTTCACCATGCCGGTGGCCTTGTGGACGCTGCCTTCGACAACCACGGCCTTGTACCACAGCTCATTGCTGAAGTGCGGCGGGACAGGCCCGCCGTGCTCGAAGCACTTCAGTTGGAGCTTGTTGCCGTTTTGGAGGGCCGAGCCAGCAACGGCCTGAACCGTGTCCCACTTGGGACCGGAGCGCCAGAAGACGCCCGGTTCATCGGGGACGTTGGTTGCATTCGTCACCTCCACGATGGGCAACGGCAGGCTGTTGGTGACGGCGTGGGCGGTGCCTACCGTCACCAACGGTCCGATCAAAGCGCCCAGTAGTACAACTACGAAGGCAAAGATTCGGACCTGCACGCCCCGGTTGACGGGGAGTTGCGGTGCGGACAAGTGAGTGTCTCCTTGTCGATCGAACGGGTATGGTTACCCACGGCGTAAAAGCCGCGAGTGCATGCATAATGTACAAGTTTTAAGTATAAAAGTCAACTGTAAGCGGCTTGGCCGCGTGCAAGGTATGTGAGACACCCCGCCGTGCCGCGTGGCATCGGCGGGGTGCTGCTCAGGCGCCAGACGGAGCGAAGATGATGGTGAGGGTGACTTCGATGGGTCTGACGCCGGCATCGTGCTGCAATCCCATGCTAATGGACAGCTGGGCGTCTGAACCAAAGCGCTTCGCGAACTGAGGGAGCAGCTGGCTATGCAGCGCCACGCCGCGGTCACGGCAAACGACCGCATAGCGGTCATCGTACAGCGGCGGGTCTTCCAGCAGATAGGGCAGCGTGATGACAGCCTCGCTGTGGCCCGCACGGAACGCGTCCCGCACCTGCGCTTCGAATTCATCGAGCAGGGTAGTGACGGTGCCGCTGCGCAGCCGCTGATCACGGCGATCCCGTTCGGCGGAGGCGGCCGCCCACTCGCTGGTACGCAGCAGGATGGCCGCGGTGCGCTCGGCGATGTCCGATTCCGTAAAACGTAACACTGTTGATTCCTCTCTTGTGGCGATGCACGAAGGCAGCTTGAATTATACTGCATTTCAGGCTATACTGCGCCTTATTATTACTAATGATGCCGAGAACTCGTCCAGTGAGACCCTGGGAGAGGTTACGGCATAGCACAGGAGTACCAACCATGGCTGACGCCAAAGTACAGGCCCCACGGATCCGCATCCGACTCAAGGCCTACGACCACAAGGTAATTGACCAGTCTGCGAAGCAGATTATTGACACCGCGCTGCGCACCGGCGCTACCATTGCCGGCCCAGTGCCGCTGCCAACCCGCAAGAGCACCTTTACCGTCGTAAAGAGCCCGCACGTCTACAAGAAGGGCGGCGAGGCGTACGAGATGCGCGTACACAAGCGCCTCATTGACATCATCGGCGCGACGCCCAAGACGATCGACTCGCTGCAGAGCCTGAGCCTGCCAGCCGGTTGTGACGCTGAAATCCGGATGTAAAAACTTTTGGCATAAGAAAAAGAGGCTTCGGCCTCTTTTTTGTTGCAGGTTGTCGGCCGTGCTCCGGACACTGGGTCGATGAGACCAGTGCCCGGAGCACGGAAGTGTGGATGGGAACGTGGAGGTACGCCTTACCTCCGCCGAGGCCGGTAGGCAGGATCCTGACGGGCTGCGCTCACCTCCTGACGGATGAGGTCCGTGATGTCGTTGCGCGCGTACATCCCCTTGCTGGTCATGGTCTGAATGATGGCGTCCAGCAGGCTGCGGTCTTGCAGCAGGGCGCGGATCGACAGCGGCGTCAGCTGCTCGGCATCCCGGCTGCTCTCGCAGGCCGCATGAATCAGGCGCCGTTCACTGACGTACCCTCGACGGGAATTCGCGTGCACCTCCGGCGCCGGCTCGGTGTACCGGTGCCCGATGTCGAAGGTGACGAACTCCGTGGTGGATAGTTTCTCCAGATCTCCTTGTGTGATTGCCACGAACAAGACTAAATCATATATAGCCTTTTTTGTAAAATATATGCTTTTTGTGAAAGGCGCTGTAAAATCTTTCACTCTGCCAATGCTGGCGTCGCGGTATATTGGTAAAGGTTAATCATAAAGTATATGAAGCAGGGGGGTACATGATAGGGACAGGGCACGAACACGCAGCGATCAAAGAAGTAATATCCAACATGCCGGTGCTCAAAGACCGGAAGGCATGGGAATCGGTACACGGGATTTCGCTGTCTGAGTTTGTCTCGATGGAGCACCAGCTCAAAGACCATCGGATTGAGATTTCCGGCGACGAGGCGGACGCTGCGACGTACTTTCAGGCCGTGCATCATCGCACGGACGGCGGCAAATGGCTGCTTGGCGGCGCCTACCATATACGGTTGCAGCGTCTTGTGGATGGCTGGCGCGTCAAATCGGTGAAGATGGTGCCGGTCTGGTCGTGGGACGAGCCGGCAGGCGGCGCCGCATTGGCCGCTTAGGCGCATCCAAAACTGGCTGTGGGTTGCGGACTGGGGAGAGGATGTGTCATACTTGGCGTAAGCATTATGAAAACAAAAACATCCTCTCCGCGGCGCAACCGATCGCGGAATACCAGTAGTGTCACGGCCGCGGTAAACCAGAGCGACGGCGCTTTTCTATTGAAGCTGGTCCTGTATGTCATTCTTGGCAGCCTATGGCTGCGTCTGGCGGCTCCGGTAGAAATCGGTTTCGTGGAAATTCACTCTTTGCCTATTGGATTGGCCGCCGGCCTTCTGTTCGCCGCACATGACCATTTTCAGATTGACCGGAAAATTGAGTACGTCGTACTTATCGTCATCGGTATCGTGACGTTTTACTTGCCGGCCGGCATCGTACTGTAGACTGCACGCGCAGGGCTAATCTTCGTGGACGTGTTCGTGCTCTTTTTCGCCAAGCAGGTATGGCACGACCTCTTCATAGACCATCCCGCTGCTATGCAGGGCGGTAGCCAGTTCCTCGCCGAAGTAGCGCAGGTGCCACGGCTCATAGTTGTAGCCGGTAATGTCTTCTTTGCCCTTTTGATAGCGAACGACGAAGCCGTAGCGGTGGGCGTTATCGGCGATCCACTTGCTGGCGGCGGCACCGATATAGCACTCGCCGGCGTAGCAGCGCTCGTTCTCGGTACTGACATCCACGGCCAGGCCGGTCTGGTGCTCACTGGCGCCGGGGTGGGCGCTGTAGCGTTCGGCGATTGCCAGGCCGCGTGTCGAGACGTACTCATTAAAATAGGTCTGTTGCAGGCTGGCGGAGCGGTAGGCGCTACTGACCATCAGCGTATGGCCAGCCTTTTTGGCGTCGGCAAACAAGGTTTCGAGTGGTGACTTGACGAGCGTGTGCAGGCGGAGGCTGCTTTTATCGCTTTCGTTACGGTGCGGGACGGTGACGGGCACCAGTTCGGCAGGAATGTATTCGAGTGGCAGGCGCTTAGTCTTGTTGACCAGTACCCATTTGCCGTCGTTGCGGGTAATGTCAGCGACGTTCTTGACGATGACAGGGGTGGCGACTTTGGGCAGGGTGACGACGCGCTCGGGCTTGGTGACACGTATGTTATCGACCTGCATGGATAGCTCGGCATAGTGACCTTCGACGCTGTCGGCCAGCTCGTAGGTCGCAGCTGCGAATCCCGTGGCGGTTGCTAAGAAAATAAGCATGTATAACACGCTGATGCGGATCTGCGAAAAACTCTTCATTGCTTATGATTATAGCAGGCAGCAGGCCGGATGGCAGCCTATCGCACGCAAAAAGCTTATGGTAAACTGGAGCCAATATGTCTAAGCATGGTATCCTTGCCAGTCAGCGGAAAAGCGAACATGGTAGCGGTTTTACCATCGTCGAGCTGCTCATCGTCATCGTGGTCATCGGCATCCTGGCTGCCATCGTACTCAATGCCCAGGCCAGCGTCCGCAACCAGGCGATAGACAACAGCGTCAAGTCGGATATGGTGAATTTCGCCAAAAGTGTCGAGTCGCAGCGGGCAGTAACGGGTTCGTATCCGACCGTGCTGACAGCGAATATGGGTATCCGTTTCACTAAGGCGTCCTATCTGACAAACCGTAATAATCTCTACTATTGCGTAAATCCCACTACTGATAAGTTCGCCTTGGCCGCCCAGGCTACGACGGGCAATTCCTGGAGGTACATAGCCGGAGAGGGAGTCTCCAGCACGCCAAGTCCGACCAGTGCCAATACTTGCGCGCTTATTTCGCAGGCTGGCAACTCAAACTACGCCGGATATGACAACGGTACGGGCAACTGGCAAGCCTGGGTAAATGACTGATACGACGCGTTCTTCACAGGTGTTGACCTGAGGCGATTACTCCTGTATAATCAGCAGCGTATATAAGCGCGTGTCAAGCGTCTTGGTGTTCAAGTAAGTCTCTGCGGTTGATTTTGCCGCCAGTGCCGGGCAACCGGCCATAGTCCATAGAGATACTGCCTGGAGCCAAGATTTTTGCATGTAATAAGAGAGGCAGTAGGATGAAGGCACTAATCGGTACCAAAATTGGTATGACCCAGATCCTCGGCAAGGACGGCGTCAGCATCCCCGTGACGCTGGTACAGGCCGGCCCCTGCACCGTTACTCAGGTGAAGACCGTCGAAACCGATGGTTACAGCGCGGTGCAGTTGGCGTACGGATCGGGTAAGAACCTGAGCAATGCCGTAGCTGGTCACGTGAAAGCGGCCGGCGTCACACCAAAAGTATTGCGCGAAGTCCGCACCGAGAACGGTGAGGAACTGAGCGTCGGTGCGGCACTGACCGTCGAGGCATTTGCCCAGGGCGACCTGGTACATGTCACCGGCACCAGCAAGGGTAAGGGTTTTGCGGGTAACGTAAAACGCCACAACTTTAACACCAGCAAGAAGACGCACGGTGGCAACGGCTACTCGCGCAAGCCGGGCTCCATCGGTTCGATGTACCCGCAGAAAGTCTTCAAGGGCAAGCGTATGGCTGGCCGCATGGGCGCAGAGCAGGTCACTGTCAAGAACCTGCAGGTCGCATACATCGACACCGCCAACAACCTTATCGGCCTGAAGGGCGCTGTGCCTGGTCCGAAAAAGGGCATCCTCATGATCGGAGGAGCTAACTAATGGCTACTACTAAGAAGCAGACGGCACTTCCCGAGGAAGTCTTTGCTGTCGAAGTCAAGAATCACGAACTGTTGAAGCTCGCCTACAACACCTACCTGGCCGAGGCTCGCACCAACGCGGCTCACACCATGACACGCGGTGAGATCCGGGGCGGTGGCAAGAAGCCATGGCGTCAGAAGGGTACCGGCCGTGCCCGTTTCGGCTCCAGCCGTAACCCGATCTGGCGCGGCGGTGGTATCGTCTTTGGACCCCGCGGCAACGAAAACTTCAAACTCAATATCAACAAGAGCGCCAAGCGCGTCGCAATCCGCCAGGCCCTGACGTTGGCTGCCCAGGCCGACAAGATCGTCGTCCTCGACACCATCAGCTTCAGCGGCAAGACGAAGGAAGCTGCAGCCCTGCTGGCAGACAACGGTGTCGCTGAAGGCCGCCGCGCCTTGATCGTCGTTGACGCCAAGGATCAGAATGCCATCCGCGCTACCAACAACCTGGTAGACGCCAAGCTGGTGAGCGCCAAGTACCTGAACGTCTACGACGTCCTGAATGCTGACCGCATCATCATCGCGCAGGCGGCACTGCCGATCGTGCAAGAGTGGCTGGGAGGCAAATCATGAGCCAGTTCCTCATCACCCCGCGCGTGACCGAGAAGGGCTATGCCCAGAGCCAGAATGGTACCTACGTCTTCGTCGTACCGGACACTCTGAACAAAGCTCAGATCGCCAGCGCCGTAGAACAGCAATATAACGTAACCGTCACTACCGTCAATGTCGTCCGCCAGAATGGCAAGGCCGTCCGTACGCACCGTGGCCGCGGCAAGTTTGTCAAAGCTGTCCGCAGCGACATGAAAAAAGCCTACGTCCGCCTGAAGGACGGTGACAGTATCACGGTATTCGAGGAGGCGGCATAATGGCTCTCAAAGCTTACAACCCAACCACTCCCGGCCGCCGCGGTATGACCAGCCAGGACTTTGACGCGATTACCACCCGTAAGCCGCTCAAGTCACTGCTGAAGATCAAGAAGACGACTGCCGGCCGCAACAACACCGGCCGCATCACCACCCGTCATCGCGGTGGTGGCGTCAAACAGTTCTACCGCTTGATCAACTACCGTCTGCCAGCTGGTACCAAGGCCGTGGTCGAGCACATCGAGTACGACCCGAACCGCTCGGCACGCATCGCCCGTATCAAGGACCAGAACGATGTCTACCACTACGTCATCGCTAGCAACAGCATGAAACAGGGCAGCACCATCGAAGTCGGCCCGGAAGCTCCTATCGAGCAGAACAACCGCCTGCCGCTGAGCAAGATTCCGACTGGTTCCTTCATCAATAACATCGAACTGACTGCCGGCCGTGGCGCCCAGGTCGTCCGCGCCGCCGGTGCCAAAGCCCAGCTGATGGCCCGCGACGATGAGTATGCCCAGGTCAAGATGCCGAGTGGCGAGGTCCGCCGCTTCCGCGTCGAATGTGTCGCCAGCATCGGTGTCGTCGGCAACGAGCAGCACGGCAACGTCAAGATCGGTTCCGCCGGCCGCAAGCGCCGCATGGGTATCCGTCCGACCGTCCGTGGTGTCGTCATGAATGCTGCTGACCACCCGCACGGTGGTGGTGACGGTGGCCGTCACGGTGCCGGTAAGGCACCGCGCACCCCATGGGGTCAGCTGACGCTTGGCTACCGCACCCGCCGCCGCAAGGACACCAACAAGATGATCGTAAGAAGCCGCCATGAGGCGAAGAGGAAGAGGTAGTCTATGAGTCGTTCTCTCAAAAAGGGACCATACGTCGACGTCAAGCTCGCAAAGAAAGTGGCGAGCTTGGGTCAGGGCGACCGCACCATCATCAAGACCTGGGCTCGTGCCAGCACGATTACCCCGGACATGGTCAGTCGCACCATTGCCGTATATAACGGCAAGTTGCACGTCCCAGTACTAGTTTCAGAAAACATGGTCGGCCACAAGCTCGGTGAGTTTGCTCCGACCCGTAAGTTCCGCGGCCACGCGAAGAAGGCGAAATAATATGGCAGCATCTGACATCGTTACCGCCTCTGCCGCTACCCGCGATATCGCTCAGGCTCCCCGCAAGGTCAGCCTGGTCGCCGCCCTGGTCCGCGGCCGCACCGTCGCCGACGCCCTGACCATCCTGGACTACACGCCCAAGCGTGCCGCCCTGGTCGTGCGTAAGGCTATCCAGAGTGCCAAGGCCAACGCCGCCCACAACTTCCGTGCTGACGACAAGAGTCTGATTATCACGCAGCTGAGCGTCGTCGCCGGCCCCCGCCTCAAGCGGTACCGCGCCGGTGCCCGCGGCATGGCCAAGCCGTACCAGAAGCGCACCAGCCACATCTACGTAGAAGTCGCTGGCACAGTCAAGAAAAGGGCCGCCAAGCCCGCAGCTGCAAAGCCGGCTGTTAAGGAAGAGGAGAAGTAGTATGGGCCAGAAGGTTAATCCTATCAGCATGCGGCTTCAGGTCAGCAAAGACTGGCGTAGCAAGTGGTTCGCTACCGGCCGCGACTACGCGACCTTCCTTGCACAGGACCTGCAGGTACGCAAGTACATCGATGGCAAGTTCGCTACCCGGGCTACCATCCAGAAAGTCGACATCGAGCGTTCACCGAACCTGGTGACCGTTACCATCCACACTGCTAAAGCCGGTGTCGTCATCGGCCGTGGTGGTGCAGGTGCCCAGGAACTCAAAGCTGGCATCGAGAAGATCATGGGCCGCCCGGTCCGCGTCAACATCGAAGAAGTCAAGCGTCCTGAGCTGGCGTCACGCCTGGTGGCCGAGAACATCGCCCGCCAGCTCGAGCGCCGCATCAACTTCCGCCGCGCCGTCAAACTGTCGGCACAGAACACCATGAACGCAGGGGCCAAGGGTATCCGTATCGAGGTTGCCGGTCGTCTGAACTCTGCTGAAATGGCTCGCCGCGAAAAAGTAATCCTCGGTTCAGTCCCGCTGCACACGCTGCGCGCCGACATCGACTACCACGCCACCCGCGCCCAGCTGCCGGGTGCCGGTATCGTCGGCGTCAAGGTCTGGATCTACAAGGGCGAGCGCTCCTAGAAGGCATATAAGGAAATACGATTATGTTACTACCAAGGAAAACTAAGTTCCGGAAGGTCCGCAAGGGCAAGAACGACGGTATCGCTACCGCTTGCAACTACATCGCTTTCGGCGACTACGCCCTCCAAAGCACCACTAACGAACGGATTACTTCACGCCAGATCGAGTCTGCCCGTCAGGCTATGACCCGCTACATCAAGCGTGGTGGTAAGATCTGGATCCGCATCTTCCCGCACACTCCTGTGACCCGCAAGCCGCAGGACGTCAAGATGGGGAGCGGTAAAGGTAACCCTGAGTTCTTCGTCGCCAAGGTCAAGGCCGGCACCGTCATGTTTGAGATGCAGGGTGTCGCCGAGCCGGTAGCCCGTGAGGCTATGCGCCTGGCTGCCAACAAGCTGCCAGTGAAGACGAAGTTCGTCAAACGGGAGGTCAACTAATATGGCTGACACTAAAGAAGCAAAGGTGAACTACGCCGAGTTGAGCGAAGCAGAGATCGTAAGCCAGCTGGCTGAAAAGCGCAGCGAACTCAACGACAAGCTCCGCGCCAACAAGGCCGGTGAACTGGCTAACCCACGCGCTATCCGGACTATCCGCCGCGATATCGCCCGTCTTCTCACGGCTCGCAACGCTTTTGTCAGCGTCGAACAGCCTGCGAAGACCGAAGGAGAAGAGGAATAATTATGGCTAAGAAATTTATTGGTAACGTTGCTTCGAGCGTGCAGGACAAGACCATCATCGTCAGCGTCTCACGCCGCGTGACGCACCCGATTTACGGGAAGCAGTACACCATTACCAAGCGTTTTGCCGTCCATGACGAAAAGAATGAAGCCGCCAAAGGCGACCGTGTCGAGATTGTCGAGACCCGCCCGATCAGCCGCAACAAGAAATTCGTACTGGGCCGCATCATCGAGCGCTCACATGGCGAGGTAGTACTGAAGGATGACGTCGAGGCACCTGTTGCGCAGACGTCAGAGGAGACTGCCTCATGATCCAGCAAGAAAGTATGCTCAAGGTAGCAGATAACAGCGGCGCCAAGTCCCTGCTGTGCATCCGCGTCCTGGGCGGCACTAAGAAGCGGTACGCCCGCGTCGGCGACATCATCGTCGCCAGCGTCAAGACCGCCAACCCGACCGGTAACACCAAGCGCAAGAGTGTCGTCAAGGCAGTCGTTGTGCGCACGGTCGCCCCGATCAAGCGCCGCGATGGCAGCACCATCCGTTTCGACGAGAATGCCGCTGTCGTCATCGGTGATGACAAGAACCCTAAGGCTACCCGTATCTTCGGGCCGGTGCCGCGTGAACTGCGTGAGCTCGGCTACAGCAAGATCATCAGCCTCGCTCCGGAGGTACTCTAATATGTTCCGCCTCCGCACCGGCGACACCGTCAAGGTGACCAACGGCGCCCACAAGGGCAAGGTCGCCAAGATTACCGCCATCGATAATAAGAAGGGCACCGTCGTGCTGGAAGGCCTCAAGCAGGTCACCCGCCACTACCGCCCGACCCAACTCAACCCGAAGGGCTCAACCAAGGATATCCAGCTGCCGATCCACATCAGCAACGTCGTCCTGGTCACCGACGGCAAGAGCGCCACAAGCCGTGTCGGCTACGTAGTAAAGGACAACAAGAAGGTCCGCGTCGCCCGCCAGGCTGGCAACAAGGAGATTAAATAATGGCTGTTTCTTCCAAGACCGCACCAGCAGATATCGCCCGCCTGAAGGCTCAGTACAATGCTGAGATTCTGCCACGTCTCATCAAAGAGCTGGAACTGGGCAACATCCACCAGGCTCCCAAGCTCGAGAAGGTGACTGTCAGCGTCGGTATCGGCAAGCACAAGGACGACAAGGCGTACCACGAGCGCGTCGTCACCACCCTCAAGAAGATCACCGGCCAGCAGCCGATCGACCGCATGGCCAAGAAGTCTATCGCTACCTTCAAGATCCGCGCCGGCATGAACCGCGTCGGTGTCAGCGTGACACTGCGTGGCAACCGCATGTATGAGTTTGTCGACCGCCTGGTCAACATCTCGCTGCCTCGCGTCCGTGACTTCCACGGCGTCAAGGCAGGTGCATTCGATGCCAACGGCAATTACAGCCTCGGCATCGTCGAGCAGTCCATCTTCCCGGAGCTGAGCTTCGAGGACACCCAGGTGCTGCACGGCCTGCAGATTACCTTTACGATCAAGAACCAGAGCGCCGAGCACTCGCGCGCCCTGTTGACCGCTTTGGGCATGCCGTTCGAAAAGAAAGCCGATAACGCTGCCAATAAAGGAAAGGAGGCTTAAGTTATGGCGAAGAAATCAATGATTGCCCGCGACAAGAAGCGTGAAAAGCTGATTGAGCGGTACGCTGAGAAGCGCGCTATGCTGAAGGCCGCCGGAGACCTGGAAGGTCTGGCAGCCCTGCCGCGCAACTCGAGCCCGACCCGCCGCAAGAACCGCTGCGCCATCACCGGCCGTCCGCGCGCCTACATGCGCCAGTTCGGCCTGAGCCGTATCATGTTCCGTGAGAAGGCAAGCAAGGGAGAAATCCCTGGCGTAACGAAAGCGAGCTGGTAGGAGATTACTATGGCATTACTATCAACAGACCCAATTGCAGACCTGCTGACCCGGATCCGGAACGCCGCTATGGCCGGTAAGACTACCGTCACGGTTCCGTACAGCAAGCAGAAAGAAACCATCAGCCGTGAACTGGCCCGCGCCAAGTACCTTTCAACCGTCGAGGTTGAAGGTGACGGCGTCGCTAAAGCTATCGTTTTGAGCCTGGCTGGCCCCGACGAGAATATCGCATTCACCGAGATTGCCCGTATTTCAAAGCCAGGCCGCCGCGTCTACGTCAGCGCCGCTGACATTCCACGCATCAAGAACGGCCGCGGCATCGTCATCATCAGCACCTCCAAGGGCATGATGACCGGCCAGGAAGCCCGCAAGCAGCGCCTTGGTGGTGAAGTAATCTGTAGCATTTACTAAGAAAGGTACGTACTAAATAATATGAGTCGAATCGGAAAACTACCCGTCGCAGTTCCTGCGGGTGTGACAATCACGGTCGACAACGGTCTGATCACCGTTGTGGGTCCGAATGGCACGCTCTCGCAGCCGCTGCTGAATGAGGTCACCGTCACGGTTGCAGACAACCAGGCGGTTGTTACCCGCAAGAACGATGAGCGTGAAGCCCGTGCCCAGCACGGCCTGATCCGCGCCCTGATTGCCAACATGGTACAGGGTGTCACCAAAGGCTTCGAGAAGAAACTTGAGGTCAATGGTGTCGGTTTCCGCGTCAGCGGTACGCCAAACAGTCTTGAGATGGCCCTTGGCTTCTCGCACCCGGTCAAGTACCAGGCGCCGGAAGGCATCACCCTTAAGGTTGAAAAGAACGTCATCACCGTTACCGGCATTGACAAGCAGATGGTCGGCCAGTCCGCTGCCGACATCCGCGCACTGAAGAAGCCGGAGCCTTACAAGGGCAAGGGTATCAAGTATGTCGGTGAAGTAATCAGGCGCAAGGCCGGAAAGGCAGGATCAAAGTAATGAGCCGACCCTCTAAACTTACGAGCCGTCTACTGCGCAAGCAGCGTGTCCGCGCCCGTGTCATCGGGAGCGAAGAGCGCCCACGCCTGTCGGTATTCATTTCAAACCGCCACGTGAGCGCCCAGGTCATCAATGACGCTACCGGCACGACGCTGGCAAGCGCTACCACGCTCAAGCAGAGCGAAGGCACCATGACCGAGAAGGCCGCCTTCGTCGGTACCGAAATCGCCAAGAAGGCGAAAGAAGCTAATGTGACTAAAGTCGTGTTTGACCGCAACGGTCAGCAATACGCCGGCCGCCTCAAGGCGCTTGCCGACGCTGCACGCAAGGAAGGGCTGGAGTTCTAGTTATGGCTGAAGCACCAAACAACAACAGGCAGGGTCAGGGCGGTCGTCCGCCGCGCCGCGATAACAATCGCCGCGACAACGCCCCTCGTGAAGAATCACCATTCGAAGAATATGTCGTTTCCATCGACCGCGTCGCGCGCGTCGTCAAGGGCGGCCGCCGGTTCCGTTTTAAGGCGCTGGTAGTCGTCGGTGACCGCAAGAACCGCGTCGGTGTCGGCGTTGCCAAGGGTCAGGACGTCCAGCTGGCCGTCTCTAAGGCGACCGATGCCGCCAAGAAGACCATGGTTACCATTCCGATGGAAAACGAGACCATCCCGCACGATGTCGAGATCAAGTTCAGCGGCGCCCGCGTCATGCTGAAGCCGGCTGCCCCTGGTACCGGTGTCATCGCCGGCGGTGCCGTCCGCGCCATCATCGGCGTAACCGGTATCCGCAACCTGCTGTCCAAGTCTCTTGGCTCGAACAACAAGGTTAACATCGCCTACGCGACCATCGAAGCGCTGCGCCAGCTGAAGCCCCGCTCTGAGTGGGTCAACGCCCAGGCTGCTCCAAAGAAGAAGGCTGCGAAGGCCGCAAAGGCAGAGGCTTAAACTATGAAATTCAACGAACTTACTGCGAGTGCCAACAAGGACCGCAAGCGTGTCGGCCGCGGCATCAGTGCCGGCGGTGGTAAGACCGCTGGCCGCGGTACCAAGGGCCAGGGTTCACGTACCGGCAAGAAGCTCAACGCGACCTTCATGGGCGGACAGGGCGCACTGGTACAGCGCATTCCTAAGAAGCGCGGCTTCCGCTCACTGCGGACTCCGGCCCAGGTAGTCTACCTTGGCTCACTGGAGCTGTTCGAAGGCAAGACAGTCACCAATGACACGCTCTTTGAACAGGGCTTCATCGCCACGCCGTACCACGCCGTCAAGATCATCACCAAGGGTGAACTGAAGAAGGCTTTGGACGTGAAGGTTTCCGGTGCATCGGCATCGGCCATCGCTGCCATCGAAAAAGCCGGCGGCAGCTTCGAAAAAAGCGTCGTTCCAGTCAAACAGAAGACCGAAACAGAGGCTGCCTAAGCGCAGCCTCTGTTTACTAGCGCCGCATTTACCGTATACTGTTTGTATCGCTATAAAAAATATAGCCGAGCGTTATACAAACGATTCTAGAAAAACTGAGGGAGTTTTTGTATGAACTGGAAAACAATTTGGCGGTCCCTACGGTCCCGGGATATGCAGAAGCGTCTGCTGATCGTCCTTGGTATCATCGTAGTCTACCGCTTCCTGTCGCATGTGCCGGTGCCGCTTGCCGAGCCGACACAGCTGCGTGAAGTCATTACCACCATCCTTAACAGTTCGAGCTTCGGGGGCTTCCTGAACCTGCTGTCCGGTGGTGCGTTGGCATCAGTGTCTATCATGCTGGTGGGGTTGAGTCCGTACATTACGGCCTCCATCGTCATGCAGCTGCTGACCAAGGCCATTCCGCGCATGGAGGAACTGCACAAGGATGGCGAAAGCGGACGCCGGAGGATCAACCAGTGGACGCGTCTGCTGACCTTGCCGCTGGCTGTCATCCAGTCCATCGCCTTCATCTTCATCCTGCGGCAGCAACAACTGGCAGCCAACACGGCCGTCGATATCACGGCCAATGCCACACCACTGCAGTGGGTACTGATGGTGGGTGCGCTGACAGCCGGTGCCATGCTGCTGATGTGGCTGGGTGAGCTGATCACCGAGCAGGGTATCGGTAACGGTATGTCGCTGCTGATCTTTGCCGGTATCATCAGTCAGCTGCCAAGCACGGTGCAGCTGATCATCAACTCGATCACCAATGTCAGCTCCGATGCCGAGAAGCTGAACCTGTTCGGCTACGTACTGCCAATCAACGCCTTCTCGTTATGGCTGATGCTGGGATTGGCACTGGTGGGTCTGATAGTGTTGTACTTCATCGTCAAGATCAATGAGGCGCAGCGCATCGTCACTATCAACTACGCCAAACGCGTCCAGGGCAACCGGGCGTACGGCGGCGTCCAAAGCATCCTGCCGGTCAAGCTGATCACGGCGGGTGTGGTACCGGTGATCTTCGCCGTCGCTTTCCTGGCACTGCCAACCTTCGTGGGGCAGTTCCTGAGCGCCAGCAATGACCCAGGACAGAAGCAGCTGGGCGAACAGCTGATCCAATGGTTCCAGACACCGAACCTGGGCCTGCTGGTGACCACCGGCGACCTTGGCGCATTGATCTACCCGGCTATCTACTTCGTGCTGGTAGTGCTGTTCACGTACTTCTACACGAACATCGTCTTCAACAGCTCGGAGATCGCCGAGAACCTGCAGAAGCAGGGCGGCTTCCTGGCTGACGTCCGGCCCGGCCTGCAGACCGAGAAGCACCTGAGCCGCATGGTGAACCGCCTGACGCTCTTTGGAGCCTTCGCACTGGGCATCATCTCCATATTGCCCTTCGTGACCGAGTATGTGCTTGCGCACTTTAATATTTCGGCGCAGAACCTGGCGATTGGTGGTACGGGTCTGTTGATTGCGGTGTCGGTGACGTTGGAGACGTTGCGGCAGATCAATAGCCGCGCACTGATGGTCACGTACGATCAAGACTATTAGATACACTAGAAGATGTACTGAGACATCGGCACAGTATCAAAAATAGCATCCCGTCTACATGGGGTGCTATTTTTATATGTTCATGAAATGCGTTCCATTAATAATGCGGCTAGACCCAACTTCACGCACAAACTAATGTCACTTTGCCTATAGTGGCGCTAAAGCCAAGCGTTATAATTAAGCCATCTGTAAATTGCTTGTGCTTTTTGCTTCGCTTGACTGCAAGTAGTGCAAGTAGCATAATGGTGGCATGAATGAGGGAAACTTACATAAAGCCAGAATCGTTACCCCCCGAGGTACATTTGAGTTTGAGGGCAGTCAAGAATTTGTTGAGAAGCAGATAGATAAAGTAGTCGATATAGAAAAAAATGCACCGGCACCGTCCACACGCGAGCATGATACACCTTTAGCCGAGGAAATCAGCAAACCAAAAGCTAAGACTAAGACTGTTACTGCAAATGGCTCTCCTAAAAAATCAAGCTCTGAACAGCCTAAAATGTTGCCAAACCTTATTCCTAAGGACCAGATTGCCGGGCTGCGCGAGTTCTATGCTAGTAAGAGCCCTGATTCCCATCCAGAAACTTTTGCTGTGCTTTCATATTGGCTCAAAGATATTTTATCTGTTGCTGAAGTTTCAATTGATGAGATGTGGACGCTATATAAAGTGCTTCAAATCAGGGCACCAAAGGTTATGATCCAAGTATTCCGCGACGCTAAATCAAAGAAAGCATATTTCGATATTAGTAAAAGTGGCGGTAAGTATTACTTGACATCTTTTGGGGAAACATTTGTTGAGTACGACTTGCCCCGCACACCCAAACAGAAGTCATAATCATGCAAGTTACTACATTCGTAGACAAATTCGACGACTTTGTATCTTGGAGCAGAACGCAACAAGTTGACTATATTGCTTATTATCTGACGGCAGATAACGAGACGTCTCTGACGGCAGCAGATATCGATGACACAATGCATGACTTACATTTGAAACCGTACCGACGCACAAGACAGTACTTATCTGAGAATGCATCCAGTACTAAAGGTAAGTACGTTAAGATTAAATCGGGTGGATACCGATTAACTAAAGCTAAGTATGACGAGATTGATCGCTTAGTTAAGCAAGAGCCCGTAAAGGTATCCATCTCAACTCAGCTCACTGATATAGTTAGTCAAGTCAGTGACAACAATGAGAAAAACTTTTTAATTGAGGCGCTTAACTGTTATCGCATCGAAGCTTACAGAGCTTTCATCATTATGGTATGGATTGTAGTTATCAATCATTTGCAGATGTATATATTTGCAAATGACTTAGGCGCATTCAACACCGCTTTGACTAAAAGTCCTGACAGAAAAGTTAAAAAAATTGTTAATTACGATGACTTTTCCGATTTATCAGAAAGTAAGCTAATTGAGCTTGCTAGGTCAGCAAACATAATTTCTAGCGACGTAAGAAAACTTCTTGATGAAAAGCTAGGAACTAGAAACAGCGCCGCTCATCCTTCGGGCATCAAAATTGGCGGCCATAAAGCTACTGAGTTTGCTATTGATGTTGTGAACAACGTATTATTGAAGTATAAGTAGCATCTGTTATTTAAATGTCATTCAACAATCGTACTTTTTGCTTGACGATAATCTAATTTCACATACAATAGGACGTATCAAAACGCTAAGACGACCTGCCAGCACCTATGCTATAGGTATCTTAAAATAAAGCTTTACAGCAGATTGTTTTATCAGTATAATGAATTCTTGTACTCTATGGCTACTACAAAAGAGGTAATAAAAGTTACGGGCGTTATTCTAGAGGCACTTCCAGGTGCTCAATTTCGTGTCGAGCTTGAGAACGGCCATAGCATCATCGCTCACGTCGCGGGGAAGATGCGCAAGCATTACATCCGTCTCGTTCCAGGCGATAAGGTTGAAGTAGAGTTAACCCCTTACGATCTCACGAAGGGCAGAATCTCCTTCCGCCTCAGGGATTAACCTCCCATATTATTAACGGTAAGCGCGTACGCGTGCGGAGTGTGCCACCACTGAAATGAAAGTTCGTGCAAGCGTCAAGAAGATCAGTCCAGACGACATTCTGGTCCGGCGGAAGGGCCGTCTTTACGTCATCAACAAGAAGAAACCTAAGAATAAGCAGAGGCAAGGATAATGGCTCGTATTGCAGGCGTTACTGTTCCGACAGAAAAACAAGTTCAGATTAGTTTGACCTACATCTACGGTATCGGTCCTGTCTTCGCACGCAACATCCTCAAGGCCTGTGGCATCGACCCGACCACCCGCGTCAAGGATCTGACCGAAGCAGAGCTGACCAGCATCCGTGAAGAAATCGGCGAAAACTACATCGTTGAGGGCGACCTCCAGCGCGTCGTTGCCGGCAACGTCAAGCGCCTGAAGGACATCAACGCATACCGCGGCCTGCGCCACAAGGCCGGCCTGCCTTCGCGCGGCCAGCGCACCCGCACCAATGCCCGTACCCGCCGCGGCAAGAAGAGCACGGTCGGTGGCACTAAGAAGAAGGCACCAAGCAAGACTTAGTCGAGCGATAATTTCATAGGGATAATGTAAAGAGATATGGCAGATTCATCAAAAGCACCAGCTAGGAAGAAGCAGCGCCGCGCAGTGCCCAACGGCCAGTTGCACGTGCAGGCCAGCTTCAATAACACCATCGTGACCATCACCGATAAGAAGGGTGCGGTCCTGACCGCTTCGAGCGCCGGCGCCTGCGGGTTCCGTGGCAGCAAGAAGGGTACGGCATATGCCGCCCAGGTCGCAAGCGAAAAAGCCGTCGCAGCCGCCAAGCAGCTGCACGGTCTGGCCACCGTCGACGTATTCGTGAAAGGCGTCGGTCTCGGCCGTGACGCCGCTGTCCGCGCCGTCGGCAGCCAGAATATTACCGTTGAAAGTATTAGAGACGTGACCGGCGTGCCACACGGTGGTTGTCGTCCACGAAAGGCTCGTAGGGTTTAGTCCATGGCACGTGATCGTTCCCCAATTGTTAAGCAGAGCCGCCGCGAAGGCTACGCTCTGCATCCCAAGGCCCACAAGGCTATGGTCAAGCGCACCACCATTCCAGGTGAGCATGGCCGCGGCCGCCAGGGCAAACCAAGCCTGTATTCTATCCAGCTGCGCGAAAAGCAGAAGGTGCGCCGCGCCTATGGTCTGCTCGAAAAGCAGTTTGCCAACCTGATGGCCGAAGCCGCCCGCAAGACCGGCCAGTCCGGTGAGGTCCTGCTGCAGCTGCTTGAGCGCCGTCTCGACAACGCTGTCTACCGCGCTGGTTTCGCTACCAGCCGCCGCGCCGCCCGCCAACTGGTCAGCCACGGCCACTTCCTGCTCAACGGCCGCCGCGTCGACATCCCATCAATCCGCCTCAACCCTGGCGACGAGATCGTAGTCCGTCCGCACAGCACCAAGACCCACTACTTCACCCACATCGAAGACGTTGCCAAAGCCAGCAGCGCTACTCCGATGAGCTGGCTGAAAGCTGATGTTAAGAACCTTAAGATTACGATTACCGGCGAGCCACAGCGCGCAGAAGCTGAACCTGACATTAACGAACAACTTATCGTTGAGTACTATTCACGTTAAGAAAGCAGGAGGAAATAAACGTGTCTAAAACCATTCACAACCCATCGCTCGCCCGTATCGAAGAGCACGGTGTCAACAGCGCGACATTTGAAATCGAACCGCTGCACACCGGCTACGGCATGACACTTGGCAACTCGCTGCGTCGCGTCCTGCTTTCGAGCATCGAAGGTGCCGCCGTCACTGCTTTCCGCATCGAGGGTATCACTCACGAGTTCACGACCGTCCCTGGCGTCAAAGAAGACGCAGTCGACATCATGATGAACCTCAAGAACCTGCGTTTCCGCCTGCACAGCGAAGAAGCCCAGACCCTGCGCATTGAGAAGAAGGGTGCCGGCCCGGTCACTGCCGCCGACATCACTACCAACGCAGACGTCGAAGTCGTCAATGGCGACGCCGTCATCTGCACCCTGGACGACCCGAAGGCCAGCCTTGTCATGGACATCACCATTGACAGCGGCCGCGGTTACCGCACCATCGACGAGTCCAGCGAGAAGCGCCCGGCTAGCGACATGATCGCTGTCGACGCCTTCTTCAGCCCTGTCCAGCGCGTGCGCTACAAGGTTGAGAACACCCGCGTCGGCCAGACCACCGACCTCGACAAACTGGTCATCACCATCGACACCGACGGTAGCATCACTCCGAAGGACGCCTTCGAAGAAGCCGCCGCCATCCTCATCAACCAGTACACCGCCCTGGCTGGCAGCACCCGCGTCCAGGCTGGCGCTGCAGCTGGCGGCGGTGAAGGCGACGAAGCCGGTGACCTGATGACCCCCATCGAGGAGCTCGGCCTGACCGCCCGCACCACCAACGCACTGATTAATAATGACATCCGTACCATCAATGACCTCGTCACTCTGGGCGACGCTGAGATGCGTGAACTGAAAGGCTTTGGCAGCAAGGCTCTGGACGAAGTTCGTGAGAAGATGGCGGAGTTGGAGCTTTAGAACATGCATCGTCACGGATATCAAGGAAGAAAATTCGGTCGGGAACGGGACCAGCGCAATGCATTGTTGCGCGGTCTCGCCACCCAGCTGGTAGAGCACGGCTCTATCGAGACCACCATCGAGAAGGCCAAGGAACTCGTTCCTTACATTGAGCCGCTCATTACCAAGGCTAAGCGCGGCGACCTTCACAACCGCCGCCAGATCATCGCAGCCCTGACCACGGTCGCTGCTGCGCACAAGCTAGTCGACGAGATCGCCCCGCGCTACGCTGACCGCGTCAGCGGCCACGTCCGCATTGAGCGCACCCGCTTGCGCCGCGGCGACAACGCCCAGCTGGCCAGCGTCAGCTTCATCGCTGTTGCTGCTCCTGCCGCCGCAGCCGCTGAACCTGCCAAGGAGACCGCATAATGAAGACTACTAGCAAGACTTTCGTACTGAAGCCGGCTGATGTCACCCGCAAGTGGGTCGTCATCGACGCCAGCACCGCACCGCTCGGCCGCGTCGCTACCACCATCGCCACCCGTCTGATCGGCAAATACCAGCCGACCTTCACGCCGCACGTCGACAGTGGCGACAACGTCGTTGTCATCAACGCTGACAAACTGGTCGTCACCGGTAAGAAGCTCGACCAGAAGACCTACTACCGCCACAGCGGTTTCCCTGGCGGTATCACCGCCACTACCCTGGGTGAGCAGGTCGAGAAAGACTCCACCAAGGTCATCTACGCAGCCGTCAAGGGCATGCTGCCACGCAACAAGCTGGCTGCTGACCGCCTGCAGCGCCTGCGCGTCTTTGCTGGCGAGGCACACAACCACAACGCACAACAGCCAGAAGTAATCGAGGTAGTAAAGTAATGGCAAAAGCTGATTCATATTTCTACGGTATCGGCCGCCGCAAGAGTGCCACCGCCCGCGCCCGCGTCATGAGCGGCAAGGGTGGGATCATCGTCAACGGCAAGCCTGCAGAGGAATACTTTGCCGGCAGCGCCCCCATCCTGCGCGAGCTGAACGAGCCACTGACCGTCCTGGGTAAGACCAGTGACTACACCGTAACACTGGTCATCACCGGTGGCGGCCACGCCGGTCAGGTTGACGCTGCCCGCCTGGCAATCGCCAAGGCGCTCAGCAGCATCAACGACGACATCAACGGCAGCCTCCGCAAAGTCGGTCTGCTCAAGCGTGATACCCGCGAAAAAGAACGCAAGAAGTACGGTCTGCGCAGCGCCCGCAAGCGCGAGCAGTTCTCGAAGCGTTAAGATACCGTCTACAAACACTTCAGACAGCACCCCGACTAGCACGGCAGTATTGCCTGGACGCTCGCCGGGGTGTTTGTTTGTTACAATGGAAACACTATGGAAGCAACCCTCAGCGCCCTTCACGCCCACGATATACAGATATCCGACCAACAGTCTGCTTTGCTGGCACGTTTCGTCGATAGTTTCATGGCCTATAACGCCCACACCAACATCAGTGCCATCCGCCAGCCGGAAGCGATCTGGACCAAGCACATTGCGGACAGCCTGATGCTTTTGAAGTTTGAGGATATCAGCGGCAGCGCCATCGATATCGGTACTGGCGGCGGGCTGCCAGGCATTCCACTGGCCATCATGCGGCCCACGCAGCCGATGTTTCTGCTCGACTCGGTCGGCAAGAAGATCAAGGCCTGCCAAAGCTTCATAGAAGAGTTGGGGCTGGAGAACACCCGCACCATCCTTGGCCGGGCCGAGAAGATTGCTAAAGACTCCCAGCATAAACACAACTACGATACCGTCCTCTCGCGGGCGACTGCCTATCTGCCCATTCTGCTGGCCTGGTCGGAGCATCTGTTGGCTCCCGGCGGCCGTATCATCATGTACAAGACACCGAGTGATGAGGAGCGCCAGGCGGGTACAGCCGTAGCCAAGGAGCTAAAGCTGACGCTGGCCCGGGAGCATCGGTATGAATTGGAAGGACAGCAGCGCTACATCTTGGTATATGAGCGCACCAGTACGGTAAAGCAACGGAAATAATCAGGACATATCATGACAAAACCCACCATCCTCACCGGCCTCCGTGCCAACAATGACCTCCATATCGGCAATTACTTCGGTGCCTTGCTGCCAATCGTCAACATGGCCCGCGAGCGGGCAGGGGACTATACAGTCAACCTGTTCATTCCTGATCTGCACAGTTTTACGACCCCCATCAATCACGACGAGCTGTACGGGCAGTCTCTGCACAATGCACGGCTGTTCCTGGCGGCCGGCTTGCCCGCGGCGGCCGAAGACATCCACATGTATCGCCAAAGTTATGTTACTGCTCACAGCGAGCTGACTTGGATTCTTGATTGTTTCACTGGATTTGGCGAGATGAGCCGCATGACCCAGTTCAAGGACAAATCCAGCAAGCTGAGCGAAGACCGTATCAGTGTCGGCTTGTTCAACTATCCGGTATTGATGGCGGCCGACATCCTGCTGTACGATGCCGAGTACGTCCCCGTCGGCGACGACCAGTCCCAGCACCTCGAGTTCACCCGTGATATCGCCGAGCGCATGAACAGCCGCTTCGGTGAGTTGTTTACTGTGCCAAAGTCCGTCAAGGAACAGCATCAGTTCTTTGGTAAGGACCAAGGCCTGCGCATCCGTAATCTGATCGTACCGACCCAGAAGATGGGCAAGAGTGATGATGAACAGCGCGGTGTCATCTACCTGAGCGAGGACCCGGCTATCGCCGCTAAAAAGATAATGGGTGCGACCACAGACAGCCTGGCAGAAATCAACTTTGATTGGGAAAGGCAGCCGGGCGTTACAAATCTACTGCAGATCCTTTCGCTGACCAGCAATATGCCACAAGAAGAGGTTAACCGGCAATGGATTGGCAAGCAGCAGTATGGCGAACTGAAAAAGGCAGTCGCTACTTCGGTGCAGTCCATGCTCGAGGACTTTCAGCAGCGCCTGCAGGCAATCGACGAGGCGGCAGTGCTACGCAAACTGGAGGCCGACGAGGCGAAAGTTGCCCTTACCGCACAGGCAACCCTGCTCCGCGCCCAAAAAGCCGTAGGATTGCGCCGCTAGCCATGCGCCTGGATGCCTACCTCGCACAGTACTGGCCTGAATACTCCCGCTCACAGTGGCAGAAGCTCATCAAGGCCGGCTATGTCTCGGTCAACGGGGCAGTGGTCACCATACCCAAGCAGCTGCTTGGTGAAGATGATGAGGTGACGCCGAACCCGCCCAAGCCCGACGAATACCTGCGCCAAACGCTTATCCCCGTCATCTACGCCGATGACGACGTGGTGGTACTGGACAAGCCGACCGGACTGCTGACACATGCCAAAGGCGCCTTGCTCGAGGAATACACCATCGCTGAATACATGCGCCCCCGCATGACTGATGGCAGTGAAGGTAACCGCCCCGGCATCGTCCACCGCCTGGACCGGGACACCAGCGGCGTCATCATCTGCGCCCGCAACGATGCCACCCGCAGCTACCTGCAGCGGCAGTTCTCGCAGCGAAAGGTCAAAAAGACATATCTGGCACTGGTAGATGGGGTGCCGGACCTGCCCGAGGCCATCATCCGCGTACCCATCGAGCGTAATCCCAAGGCACCAGCGACATTCCGTCCGGGCGCGGGCGGCAAGCCTGCCGAAACGGCTTACAAGGTACTCTGGCACGACGATAAACGTGCCTTGTTGGAACTGCGCCCCCTGACCGGCCGCACCCATCAGTTGCGCGTCCATCTGACGCACCTGGGCGTACCTATCGTCAATGACCGGGTGTACAATCCCGCCACCAACTCCAAGAAGCGCCAACCGGAAGGGCGGATGGCGTTACATGCCCACTCTTTGGAGATCACCATACCTGGCGGGCTGCGCAAAGTATTTACTGCGCACCTGCCGGATGACTTCACAGCCCTGGAGCCGGCCCTGCGCACGATCGAGCTGCCGGAGGCTCAGTGATGACCGACGGCACTGAACTGCTCGGCGAGAGCTTCAAACAAGCCGCCAGCCAGCTCGCCATCGACCCACCGCATGCCATGATGCTCAGCGGCGTACAAGGCTACACACCACGCATCGAGGCCGACCTTCTGGCCGGCCTGATTATCGGTGGTCATGGCGGTCAGGTACAGGTGTTACGGCCAGAGAAAGACAAGACCGGTATCAGCATCGAGCAGGTCCGCGGCCTCTACCAGGCCACCCGCTCCAAACAGGCCAGCGGCCGGGCCGTCTGGCAACTCTACCTCGAGGGCGCTTCAGATGCCGCCCAGAACGCCTTGCTGAAGCTGCTTGAGGAGCCGCCGCTCCACACAGTCTTCATCCTGGTGGTCGCTCATACTGATAGTCTATTGCAGACCATACGCTCACGCAGCCAGCCCCTGTCCGCCACGCCGTTCAGTCCGCAGCAGGCCATCGCATGGCTGGAACGGGAGGCTGGCCTGGATACCGCCACCAACCAGCAGTTACTGTTTCTGTCCGAAGGCAGCGCCACCGAACTGGTGCACCTGGCCGGCGACGAGCAGTATCGCATGCTGCAGCTGGAAAATGCCGCCGCGGCCAAACGCCTGGTCGGCAGCCCGGTCTATGATTGCCTCACCGACCTCAATCAATACGGACAGGACAGGGAAAGGACCCTTCGGATCCTGCACCTCGCCATCGTTATGCTGAACCGCCTGGCGGCTGCCCAGAACAGCCCGGGCATACTGCGCCAGCTCCGTCATTACCTCAAGTACTACGAACGTATCCACAGGAACGGGAATGTCCGTGCCCAAATGCTCGCAGCCATTACCGCCCGTGGCTAAGATTTGCTATACTGGGATAAGCATATGTACTCGTTATTTCTTCTAGGATTGTTCGGCGTGATGCTCCAGCGTGCCTGGAACCGTGAGCCAAAAGCAGCTACCAACAACGTGGCCTCTGGCCTGACCGCCCGGCTTGATAAGCTGTGGGAAGTGGCTCAAGAGAGTATTCAGGAACGCAAGTACCTGCGGGCCGAACGCGCCCTGCTGACCATCCTCAAGGTGGATGAGCGCAGCGCCACCGCTTACAACCGCCTTGGCATCCTCTATGCCAAACAAAAGGAATACTCCGACGCCATCGAATGTTTTGAGATAGCCCAGAGCCTGGAGCCAAGCGCTTCCAGCCTGCACAACGTCGGCCTGATCTACTACGAAACCGAGAACTACCCCAAGGCTGCCATTGCTTTTGAGCAGGCCCTGGCCATGGAAGATAACCACGCCTCCCGCTACATCGCCTACGGCAAGGTACAGGAGAAGCTTGGCAACTACAAGAAGATGATTGATGCGTATGAGCAGGCCGTCACCCTGGAGCCAAGCCCGCAGATGCTACGCTTTGTAGCTGATGCTTATGCCCGCACCAACCAGCCCGAGCTGGCCGAGCGCGCCAACGCCGAACTGGCGCAGATCAACAGTGGCGCCAGTGTTTCGCATACCAAGGCCAAGCCGGCAGCCCGCCGCGTGGTCATGTAGTGTGCTGGTGGCGCAACAATTGCTTGATTAGTTGTCCGATATCCGCTACTATTATCTCTGTATTCAGGCCACCGGAGCGAAACGATGGCCGTAGGACACGCGCCGAAGTAGCTCAGCTGGTAGAGCAGCTGTTTTGTAAACAGCGGGTCGCAGGTTCGAGCCCTGTCTTCGGCTCCAAGTACTGAATTGGGCATTCCCGCCACAATTCATTAAGTTTTAACATGCTGGGATAGTGAAGCGGTCAAACACGGCTGACTGTAAATCAGCTGGCTCAGCCTTCGGGGGTTCGAATCCCTCTCCCAGCACCAATTTAAGAAACCGCCTCGTGCGGTTTTTTAAATTGGTCTTGAGTTGGGATTCGATCGCCCGAAGGCGAAGCCTGAGCGGGGCAGAACTGCCAGTGGCAGTTCTGTAAGCAATGCTTGGCCGAGTGGGTGAGCTGTAGCGCCAGCGAAGGCGAACGTAGAGCGAGCAAGACAATTCGACTCCCTCTCCCAGCACGCGTAGTACTGCCCTGCAATAAAGTAGCTTTATAGGCGTATAATGAACACTACTTCAGAGGACAAGCAATATGAATATTACAGACATGGTCACAAGAGGAATGCTGTCGCAGACTGCAGAGAATAAGATTGAGTTCCTGCGCTCGTTGCTAGGTATAAATTCATCGATCCTTATAGCAGTCGTGGGTCTGGTGTTTATTCTTTACCAGATCGACCGTTATAACAAATTCAAGAAGATTAACTATTGGTATTTAGTTACTTACGTTTTAGCTGGCACTACTATAGGACTAGTCATTCCAACGGTCTTCCTGCACAGTGCCGATCCGCATAATAAAAACCCGCTGTACATAGTTGCTGGGCTATCGGTTTATATTTTAATATTGCTGTCAACCACGTATATGGTACTGGCTCTGCAGTCCATGTCCACAACACGAATTATCAAGAGATTTCGCTACCGTACTGCTTTAAGCATAAAACTTGAGCGATTTTACGCAAAGACATACAACATCGTTAGCAGATTTTTCTTCAAAGTGACCAAAACCGAAATGAAATTTAAAGGCAAGTATAAAGAACTCTGGCGTATAGGTACTGGAAGGAATCTTCACCCACTAGCAAAGATGAATAAAGAAACTTGTCTTCAGCATGGCGTCGTAGGGCAGGAATACGATGTTGCCGAGCTATCGCCGCTAAGCGTTCGTATGGACTTGCTTGTAAGAATGGCGGCAACCGCAGCCGACACTAATGACATAAAGGTATTCCGGCAAATTATAGAAAGATACGTCAACCTAATTAAGAAGTCAGATGATCATCAAGAGGAGTATTCAAACGACCTGCAGTCTATTGCCGGAATTCTAATACGAAATAACCGCTACGAGCTATACGACCTGCTGATTGAAGACATAGGCACACTGCTTCTGAAAGATAAAAAGGCACTAAAACAGCTTGATGACAACAATGGATATCTATACGCTACGCTCCTGTACCAATATGTTGGTAAGGCGAATGATGCCGAATCAGCGCAGCGGGGCGCAACGCGACTGATGAACCTGCACTTTGCCATACTCAATGCTAACGACGATGACCAGGCTAGCAACTGGCTAACTACAGGGGACGCCTGCAAGCAATACGAAATTAAGTCTGCTTCAAAAATTGCAGAGAAGGAACAGCCGTACAGTTTATGGCTAATGTACGAGAAAGCAAATTATTTTACTCATCATGGAGCAGAGGTTAAAGATGTCCGGATTTCTATCGCTTATCTGCGTCTTATCTCAAACATAGGGATAATCGGTCGCGTGTACAGATATCATTGTGGCGCAACAGACTGTTCCAAATCTATCTATCAGCATGCATTTGAGACTTTCGAGACACTTGGCGAATATTATATAGACCAGTTTGATGAAAAAGATACTGAGCGCTACCTATACGCATATACTGATGCCTTTGAAAAGCTAACCGGTTATGAAATCAAGTTTGATTTTAGGCAAGGCAAGCGCATCATCAATAGGAATAAGCCTAAAATGATGCACACCTTCAAAATAGGCCCGACTCACGAGACATCAGACATGGAATCTATTGACTATAGTAAGCTAAACAAAAAAACACTGCATCGCCTGATGGTTAGCCGTAAAGCTACCTGGTAGCCATGGCTACTTTTTCGCAAATGGCAGTTTATCTAGTAAGAACTGGCGCTCCTGCTTTAAGCGCTCCAGCTCACGTAAAGGACGCGTCCTAGCGGTCGTCACCATCCGCAGGCGCTGGTCTTCATTGACTAAATGTCCGGTCGTTCTTGCTGTGATGTCTGAGTCAATACCATCAACCTCGTTTTCCTTAGCCCGAATTGCACGCTCATTTGCAAGCAACTTACGATAGAGAATAATCTGCCAGATACTGTAGCTAACTAAGGTGACGGTCGCGGCAACCACACTCATAAAAGTCAAGATATCAGTGACGCTGCCGAGCGTGATTGACAAAGAATGCATAAGACTATTAAACAGTACTCGATCGGTAGGTTACAATAGCCACACAAGGTTATTGAAAGGAGCGCCATGGATATCCTCTGGTTTTATATTTCGGCCGACGACAAGGATTTTTGGGCCGGCGTAATCGGCACTATAGTTAGCAACTTGGTGACCGTGCTGGGTATCTTTATAGCCGCCTGGCTTGCACACCGGCATGAACGGCGCAAAACAGAGAATGAAAAGCTGGCAGTTTACTCACGGGCATGCCTGAGGGCTGAAGCCGACCTTAATAACCTCCTAACTATGCTTTACGCCAATGTCAGACTGCTACAGGCGTGTACGCAGCATTTGGCCGACGGAGCCGCCATGGCTAACCTTCCACGCGTGACGCCTATTAACCGTGAGCTATTTGCCGAATTTAGAAACACCGAGTTGATTAATACATGGCTGAGCCTCTACCAGGCGAACAGCTTAGTCAACAATCTCGTAGAGGATTACCGGCAATACTATGCAAGAGTGACCGACGAGGTCCATACAATGCTGTTAAATGGTGAAAAACCAGAAGCCAAGGTAATCCAGGATGACTATCGGACTCTGCAAGGGTTTGGTGGTGCGGTGGGCCGCGCCACCGAGGGATGCATCGAGCGTGCCTTTGATACTTACGCTCTCATCTCGGTCCATGCAAATGATGGCGAAATGAGATTCAAGCGGTTTAAAAAACTGTACGAGTTCCGTGCAACAGAAGCGGACCTCGAAGCCGAGCGTGCCAAGCTGGTTAAGCAATTTAGCCCGGATGACATGTTCCTGGACGTCAAATAGATTGCCGGACAATACGAGTAATCCGGCAAACACGAAACTGACGAGTATCATCCCCATGGTGAGCAGCCATCTTAATGCATGTATGAACAGTTTGCAACCGTAAGCGCTTGTACGACCAACAGTGATCAGCCTCAAGCTCATTAGTTAATACAACTTTCAAAGATATGTCATAATACAACGGTGAAAAACACTAGATTTGAATACCTAATAAAAACGCTATCTCGTACTAAACGTAAAGATTACGAAAATTATATTGTTAATGCCATATGGAATAGGCTTAACGATAGCTCTATCAAGCCCGCATCACAGTGGTTTGTAAAGAACCAGAATGGCTGGCATCTCATAGATCTCTACTTTCCACAAATTAATCTTGGTGTCGAGTGCGACGAAGGCCACCACAAGAGCAACCAAGCCAATGACGAGCAGCGAGAATTAAAACTTATCGAAGTCCTAAGTGCCGCAAGTAAGCATCCATATCAGGCTTTGCATATTGACGCCACTTTACCGTTTGAAGATATAGAACTAAAAATAAATGATTGCGTGCGCAAGATAAAGATGCTCGTTAAAGAAAGACGTGAAGCTAACGATTTTATTGAATGGTCTGACGTAGACACAGTGACATATTTTAAAGATAAACAAATTATACGTTCCAGTGACGATATACTATTTCCAACTATCGTCAGTGCGGTAAATAGCCTCATGCAGTCTACCAAGAAAGGCTACCAACTGGGATACTTTACTCCTCGAGGATTAGATTCCAAGTATAAGTTTTGGTTTCCTCAATTGGAAGTTGAAGGTAAGGCTCAAGCACGGGGATGGCATAATATATTGTCCGAAGACGGCAAAACCATCACTGAATATAATGACGACATAAAGGCCAACATGGTCAATTGGGAGGGCACAAGTCGCAAAGAGTTTTTAGACTATATTCGAGTTACTTTTGCCAAGGTGCGCGACCCCATCACCAATAAGCGCGCTTATAAATTTGTCGGCTTATTTGAGTTAAAAGCTATAGACGATGGCGATGTTAGGACTTACTCTAAAATTAGCGATACTTTCAATGCCAGTAGGTACAAGTTGTCTACTTAATGTTTAAATATTTCGGCAAGTGAAACAAAAAGGCCCAATAAGATCAATGGATATGATAACTGTAAGGTTCTTAAAAAGTAGAGTACAAAAGAGGTAGTAGGATCCATTTAGTAAGACTTCCACTATTCGAATGAAATTTTTTATCAACGACAATCCTATCCATACTTTTAGTGCTTTTGCTATACTCAACCCATGCACCAATACTACGAAGTCCACATCTCCGCCGAAACCCAACCCCAAGCCGACACCATCCTTAATTCATTACTAGAAAAGAAACTTGCCACCGGCGGCCAATTCATCAAGACCCCATCCCGCTTCCTCTGGAAAGGCGAGATAGAAGAGATGGATTACATCACTATCACCTCATTCACGACTGCCGAGAAGAAAGAGGCCCTCGTGTAGGATGTCGAGCTAAACACTTCCGAAGAATTCCCCATGATCCGTTTCATCGCCATCGACGTCAACCACAAGCTTGCCTCGTGGATCGAGCAAACACTAGCATAGGACAATCATGTAGTATGTCTGAAAAGATCTTTCACCTCCAACCCTGGAACCCTGCACTTGTGACTACCGCGCACAAAGTAACCCGCCAAATCCACGCCCTCGCTCCAGAACTTGAAGTCCTCTTCATGGGAGCCGCCGCCTTAGCCCTCCCCGGCAAGAACGACATCGACCTCGACATCCTCTGCGACGCCCACGACGTCAGCAAGTACGCAGCACTCCTCGCGCCAGTACTCGGCGAACTCAAAGAACTCAACGACAAGACCGCCTCCTGGTCCACCACCATCGACGGTTTCAAAGTGGACGCCATCCTCTCCGACCCGACCATCTCACACGTACCAAAACAACAGGCCATCTTCCACAAGCTCAAGGCCAACGCCAAGCTACGCGACCACTACCGCCAGCTCAAGGAGTCCTGCGACGGCAAACCCTACAAAGAGTACGAGCAGCACAAGAAAGCCTTCTTCGAGCAGGTATATAATAGTAACTAGAAACCTTAGCGCAGATTCCAGGAGGTAACTATGTTCGAACCAACCAGCACATTCAGCGGCTTCTCCGTTGATGATATCAAAGCGGCAGAAGCATTCTACGCCGATACCCTGGGCGTCACCATCGACAGCACAGAGATGGGCCTCGATATCACTCTGCCTGGCGGCGCAAAACTCTTTGTTTACGAGAAAGAGGATCATCAGCCTGCTACGTTCACCGTCCTTAACTTCATCGTCGATGACATCGACAAGTCCATCGCAGCCCTCGAAGAAAAAGGCGTCACTTTTGAACACTACGACCTTGGCAACGGCGCCGTAACTGACGAAAGCGGCGTACTGCGCGGTCTTAGCGCAAACATGGGTCCGGATATCGCCTGGTTCAAGGACCCTGCAGGCAACGTCCTATCACTCGTACAGACGCAATAGGGAACAGCATGAGCATTGAGCAGCGCACCCCAGACAAGCAACAGATTAGTATCCTCTGCACAAACTACCGGGGCGATACCGCTTGGCGTACCATCATTCCACAGTCCATTTGGTTTGGCGGCACCGAATGGCATCCCGAGAAACAATGGCTGCTCAAGGCGTATGATGTAGAGAAGGATGCTGAGCGAGACTTTGCGATGAAAGATATCCAACGCTGGAGCGCGACCCAACCTGACGCATAAGCTTCCGCATGCATTTACTGCTATAATTCGTCCATGCCTTCCATATCACTCGTTACCGGCGTCCTTGTGAAAAATGCTGATAATAAGTTTCTGCTTGTGAAAAAACCGGATGATGTCGGGCCTTACGCTGGCACATACCTGCCTCCTGGCGGCGCTGTCGATCAGGATGAACGCATCGACGAGGCCGCCCTGCGCGAGCTATACGAGGAAACCGGCGTCAAAGTGACGAACCTAAAGCGCGTTTACTTTGATGATGATATCACCGAAAACTGGGCAGGCAAGGTCAAGCACATGGTCGGACTACTTTACACTGCAGACTACGCATCAGGCGACCTCACTCCCAAAGAAGGCAACGATGATGATTTTGATGTCGTCGGCTGGTTCTCACTGGAAGAGATGAAACACATGCCCTTATCCCCGCCGATAGAAAAACTAATGAGACATCTTGGCTACCTATGAGCATCGTGCGCAAATGGGATATGGCCGATGAAAGCACTAAGAAGCAGTGCACTGATGAAGTCATCGCCTATATTGAAGACTTAGAGGGCGCACAGCCGGGCGTCATCGCCGCCCAAGACATCATCGACATCGTCATGCAGCATCTTGGCCCAACGGTATACAATGCCGGCCTGGCCGACGCGAATAAGCTCATCAAACAGAAGCTCGGTGACATCGAGACCGAACTGGATACGCTGCATCAGCCATAGCAACTGCTATACTTAAACCTATGCTTGGCAACAACTACCTCCTCTGGGAAAACGACCTTTTCATCGTGTGCACGCCGCACAACCCGCACCTTCCATACAGTGAAGGCCCGATACTCGTTATCAAGACCAAGCACGACATCGCCAACGCCTGGCAAGATCCACTCCTGACCGGACACGCTTTTCATCTGGCCGCGCAGGTCTGCCAGGTGGTAGAGAAACTTGGCCTTGCCCCTTGGTTCAACATCCAGACGAATGGCAATTGGGGCCTGCTGCCCGATGCCACGCCGTTTTTTCATATCTATATATACGGCCGCAACAAAACTGAGCGCTGGGCCAAACCGATCATCCTACCCGAAGTCCCCAAGGCATACCATAATGACCCCATGCCCGAACCAGATCGAGCAAAATTAGCACAAGCCTTTACGGAGCTATCGTGAAACCGGTTGACTACCGCATAATGCGGAAGACGATTATTACACTCGTGCAAGCTAATCGCCACAAGCTCGTGTCGGTTGATGTTGCAGGTGATGAATCTATATTTGCATTTGAGGGCAAGCACTACGTTTGTGAAATTCAAATAGACGGCAATTGGTTCGGCT
This sequence comes from Candidatus Saccharibacteria bacterium, assembly GCA_016789455.1. Classification (NCBI taxonomy): domain Bacteria; phylum Candidatus Saccharimonadota; species Candidatus Saccharimonadota bacterium. The sequence goes on from JAEUQU010000002.1 coordinate 468,874, forward strand.
ATGACCTGCAGGTAGAAGATGCAGCCGGATGTGACTTTGTTGATTATGTCGATGCCCGCCGCATGAATGATAAGCGTCGTACAAAGGAAGAACTTAGAGTTTACGAGGAGATGCTTAATACAGTAAGAAAGTTACTGAACGGCGATATATATTACTTAGCAAACCCCAATTGTTCTTATGTTGCTACTAAAAATAATGATGGCACTTTTGATGTAAGCTATTGGGAGCTAAAAATGTTTTTGTTTTATCCGTATAGCTCTGGCTGGAGTAATCGAACGTTTAGTAAAGACGAGTTCGACAAGTTGCACTTGAAAGTTTTAGACTGACAAATTTGTAGCATAGGAGTAACTTGGCTAGGTAGTTTTGGTTTCAATGTACTCAATCATGGTATTATTGAAGTAAGAGTTGCAGAAAATGAAAAAATCCAAAACCCCTCGTCTCACCCTCATCTTAAGCATTGCCACCGGCCTGCTCATACTCCTCGCCGGCATCTTCGTCTACCTCACCCTCGCCGCCGGCCCCTCCGCCAACCGCGAAGCCGAAGACGCCACCCCGGACGAATTCGCTAAGGTCATCAGCGACCCCGCCGCCAGCAACTCCGAAGCCCTGCAGTTCCTCGGCCAATCCACCACGCCCGACGACGGCAATTTTGAGACCGTCAACGTCAGCGACGCCACCAGCCTGCAGACCGCCCTGGATAACGCCCAGCCCGGCCAACACATCGTCATGGCCGACGGCTCCTATGGCGGCAAGTTCACCATCACCAAGCCCGCCGCCGCCGATAAGCCCATCAAGCTCAGCGGCAGCCGCGGCGCCATCATCGACGGGGGCGATCTGAACAGCGGCTATGCATTGTACCTCGGTAACGCCGACTACTGGCACCTGGAAGGCTTTACCATCACCAACCGCGAGAAGGGCCTGATGGCCGATGACATTGATTTCACCACCATTAAAGGCCTGTATGTCCACACCATCGGCAACGAAGCCATCCATATCCGCTCCAACTCCTCCGACAACACCATCGACGGCAATGAGATCACCAACACCGGCTTGACCAACATCGAGTTCGGCGAAGGCATCTACGTAGGATCTGCCAACAACAACTGGGGCACCACCTCGGTCGGCGGCACCGTCACCATTCCCACGCCGGACAAGTCCGACAACAACAAGCTCATCAATAACAATATCTACAAGACCGGCGGTGAGTCCATGGACATCAAGGAGGGCACCACCGGCGGGCTCATCAAAGGCAACACGTTCGACGGCGCCGAGATGGGCGGCCCCTACGCCGATTCCTGGATCGACATGAAGGGCAACGGCTGGACCATCGAGGGTAATAAGGGCAAGAACGCCAAGGCCGATGCCTTCCAGGTCCACGCCAACAGCATCGAAGGGGAGTGGGGCCACGATAATATTTTTACCGGCAACATCATCGAATCGGGCGTGCCTGGCTACGGCTTCAATATCGGCAGTGCCAGTGGCAACACGGTCAAATGTGACAATCAGGCACCGGGTGCGGCCAAGGGCCTGAGCGACATCGAGTGTACGCCGTAACAAGATAACGGCGTCGACTGCTACATGCCGCTACCTGATCCTGCTCCGCTTTAAGCTGGCGCACATCATGATATAATGAAGGCATGGTACAGAAGCAGCTACTCAGAGTTCTGACCGGAATCATCCTCCTCGTCGCAGGGATGATAACTATCATGGCCGGGCTGCTTATCTCATTGTTCGCGCTTGATGGCAGTTGGTTGTTGCTGTCACTGCTGGGACTCGGTATCGTCATTGGCGGCGTTCTGCTCGTCATCAAGGAGCTCCACACAGCACTCGGCTACGCCAAGCGGCACATACCCAAGACTAAGCCGGGCCAGCGGCCGGTGAAGCATATAAAATCAGAGTGATATGAACGATCGGCTTTTTGCGGCAGTCTTAGGCACCTTTTTCGTCGGTATCGGCGGGCTTTTTGCGGCGACGGCGCTGACTGATTTGCAGATTCCCTATGTACTAAGAGCCGGCGCCATTATCTGCGATGCTACGGCAATCTGTGCCGATGCCGACATCATACTGCTACCAGTCGCGGCCATTCTCATGCTTGAGGGTGCCATCATCGCCATGGTGCGGGCCGTCTCGCCAGCGCATCAACCGTAGCGTATAATGAGAGCATGAAACGTTTATACCGATCTGAAACTGACAAAAAACTAGGCGGTGTCTGCGGTGGCCTGGGCGAGTACTTCGGTCTTGATCCGGTCCTGTTCCGCATTGGCTTCGTAGTGGCCACCGTGGCGGGTGCCGTGCCTGGTATTCTCCCGTACATCGTACTATGGATCCTGATTCCTACCAAAAGCGCCCTCCCGCCTGAGCACGACGACGACACTACTGCCAAATCAGAGTAAATTCAGCAGAAAAGCCTGTCAAAACTGCCACGCATCTGCTACAATAACTCTGTTCACGCACAGCGTCTTATTTGAAGCAAGGCAGCGACAGGCAATTACGCCCCGATAGCTCAGTTGGTAGAGCGCATCCATGGTAAGGATGAGGTCACGGGTTCGAATCCCGTTTGGGGCTCCATATTTGTCTATTGAATTGCTGAGATAGCTTGAAAGACGCTCCAGTATCTGATATACTAGCGTAGATTTAATCCATCTCATAAGAGGTAGCTCGCTCCGCGAGAAACATAAGCGTAATTTACAGGTTATAACGACATGGCAAAGAAGAACCAAAAGCGGAAAGTAGTCGGCCTGGTCTGCGAAGAGACCGGTCTGCGTTTGTATTACACAACCAAGAACACCCAGAATACTACTGAAAAGCTGTCATTTCTGAAGTACAACCCAAAGCTCCGCCGCCGCACCCGTTTCACCGAGGTCAAGAAGAACCTGGGCCGCAACGAAGTCAAGGCTCGTAAGCACTGATCTCGGCATCTACCGTATGGAAACACCCGCATCGAGCGGGTGTTTTTTATTACGGGCAGCAGGGGAGTGTGTAAGCTAAGGCTCTTGACAAAAGTACATAAATGTGCTATGTACACCACTTGTCAATACCCTTGTGCTTAAGAGACCAGGATATCAGGCATTCTCATGCGCCATCCGGTGCGCCGGCGCCGCCTCATCATCAGCAGCCCCCGTCGGCTGCACCACTTCAAGCTTATCCGCCAACCACAGGCCCACGCGGGCCATCTCTTCCAGGTCCTTCTCGTGGACGACCGGTTGGCTGTTATAGATGTAGATGGTCGAGCCATCAAACTCGTAGTCAAAGTGGCTGAAGTGGTGGGCCAGCATGCCGGTAACAGAGGTGCTCATGACTTCGGAGACTGTATCAAACTTATCTGACGGCGCGTAGGGGATGAAATGCTCGGCGAACTTGCCATCGTGGTTGATGAACAGGTTGGTGGCCACCTGGAAGTTGGCAAAATTGATGTACAGGTTGGAGTAGAAAACCTCGTCGTGGTGGTGAGCATCCAAAAAGATATGCGGCAGCTCGGTGGCGGGGCCAAGATCCACCTGGACGATTACCCAGTGGTAGTCATTCTCGCCTTTGCCAGGAAAACGCAGCGAATTTGTGCGCTCTAAAAGGCTGATATCCCGCCCTTTGACGTTGCCGACTGCGAAATGCCGGTCGACATGCGAAGTCGAAGCCGTCACGCCGCGCACCACGGCGTGTTCATCATACCGGTGGTCGACATGCCCGAAATAGACCAGGTCGAACTTCTTGGCAAATGTCTTGATGGTCTTGCCGTTGGAGCTGCGGTGGAGCAGGTCGAGGATGCTCATAGGGTGTCCGCTAGGATTTTGCGTCCTCCGGCTGGCCGTCAGGCAGGTTGGTAGCGACCATGTCGAGCAGGGCGTTGATGTATTCAGCCTGGCTCCAGGTCAGTGGCGCGACTGAGATGAACTCCTGGGTGTACGGGTTGATCTGCTCGGATAGGACGCCGGAGCCCATCATGCTGTCGCGGACCCAGGCCAGGATGACGCGGGCGTCTTCGACGCGGCCGGTCTCGAAGTAGTACTGGGCAATCCAGAGCGTGGTGATGAACCAGGGGTTGGCACCCTTTTCGTCGACGGCGTCGTAGCGGTCGTGTTCGTAGCGTGGCATCGGCGTGACCTTGCAGTCCTCGACACAGACGCCGAACTCGCGGCAGATGGTTTCGTAGCTCTCCTTTACTTCCGGACTGTCGATGGGGAAGAGGCCGAACATGAAGGCGCCGTAGAAGCTGGAGAGATCGATGACGTCGTCGTAGTAGAGGCCGTCGTCCTGAACACGGATGCCTTTGTAGAAGAACTTGCGTTCCTTATTGTAGAGCGTGCTGCGGGCAGCGGTAGCGATCTGTTCGGCCATGGCCTGCCAGCGGGTGGCGCTGTGTTGGTCGCCGACAAGTTCGGCCAGGTCGACTGCCGTCACCAGGCCGCCATAGACGGTGGCCACGGTGTAGGTGGAAGTAAGGAACTTTTCTTCCCACAGGTCATAGCTGGCGTGCGGCAGCTTGGTGTCCTCATCGACGTAGGCACAGAGGAAGTTGGCCATCTTCTTAATGAAGTTTTCATAGTATTGCTTGAGGAAGAACTCGTCGCCTGTCTGGCGGTAGTATTCACCACAGAGGAATAGGACGATAGCCGTCTCGTCTTCCTGGATGGGCGGTTCGGCCTTGCCGGCGTAGACATAGGCGTGCCAGCTGCTGCCGATGGCGCCGTCCGGCTGGTATTTGTGCATCAAAAACCCATCGGTGGTCAGGCCGCGGCGGCAGAACTCGAAGAAGCGCTGCAGCTCGTCCTTGTAGCCCAGGCGCAGCAGCGGCCACATGGTATAGGCGCCGTCACGGGGCCAGCAGTAGGTGTAGGAATCGCGCGAGTAGTTGAGCATGGTGGTGTCGGTGCTGGCAATGACGCCGCCGCGGCTATCGACGTGCGACTTGGTAATCAGCAGACTTTTGGTGAAGCTGTCTTTGAAGTCGGCGTCGATGGAGGCACGGATATCACCGGACTTGCCCAGCCAGTAGCGCCAGGATTGTTCGGTCACTGCCTGGCGGTGCGCGACGGTATCTTTCTTAAGCTGGCGGTGCAATAGAATGGCACCTTGTGTGGTCTTGCCGCAGGCCACCCAGTAGTTGACGATGGCTGAATCATGCGCGGGGACGTCGACGACGCAGCGGATGACGGTGTCGACGCGGCCGTGCTCGACATTGTTGCCGGACAGTTCGCCGTCCTCGGCGTCGCGGAAGGTGCCCTCTTTGCCCTCGATACCGAAGATACCGATGGCATGCTGGTCAAACTCCACGCCTTTGTTATCAACGGCACCGACCACGAAGGCACGATGACCTTTGTAGTGCAGGATGGCGTTTTCGCCCGGCAGATACTGGGCGGTGTCGCCGGAGAGGCTGTTGCTGATGCGGAAGACCTGGTGCATGAACAGTCGCACGGACCGCTGCTGGTCGCCGCTATTGACGATGTGGATGTTGCGCAGGAAAGCATCGTACTCGCTGTCAACGGTGTCATGGAACTTGAGCGTGATACCAAGGCGTTCGTGATGGGCGGTGATCAGGCCGATGAGGGCCTCGGGTTCGTAGCCGTAGGTGAAGCGCCAGGACTTATCATCGAGCCAGGTAAACTGGTTGTCTACCCAGACACCGATGCGATGGCGCATGCGGTCGGCGGTAGCATGGTTTTCCAGGCCGACGTACGGGTAAAAGAAATCGTGTACCATCGCATACCGGTTGATACCGACATGCATGCTGCCGTTGCTGAGGACGACTGGTCTGGTCATTAGTGAATCCCTTCCTTGTGTTTCATAACTCTTAGTTTTAGGTCGCGCAGGCAGTTCATGTAGTACATGAAGGCATCATAGGGCGAATCATAGGGACTGAAATAAGCATGGACATCACCGTCGCGGAACCACTTGGTACACATATAGTAGGGGTGGTCCGAGATCTGCAGGCGGCGCCAGTCTTCGATGAGGGCACGATCCTCGGTGGCCAGGACATCGGTCTCCAGGTCGTACAGCAGCTGCATGGCCTGCTGCTGCATGGGGTTGCCGAGCCAGGCGGTCAGGTCGCGCTCGGTGTCGGCCCAGGTGACGGTATATGGGATGTCGACGTAATCGACCGGCTCGAAGGCCTCGATGGCCTCGGAGGGGGTCATGAAGGTGTTGCCGTGGTGCTTGAGGAACTCGACAGGCAGGGCGCGCAAAAAGTCGAAGATGCCCGTCTCTTCCCATTGGTGCTCACCAAAGGTTTCGTAATCCATAAAGAGGTTGACGTTGGTCTGGTCTTTCGGGAGGGCGTTAATCCAGTGGACGTATTTGTCGGCGGTCAGCGGATGGTCGGCCCAATCGTGGTTGCTGAAACGGAAGGCGATGTCATCGCTCATGCGGTAGTTCTTCATCAGCAGGCGGATGTTGTTGGTGTAGCTGGGGCGGTAGACAAAGTTGGGGCTGCGCCAGCCAAGAATGGGATCCCAGCCTTCAGTCAGGATGCCTTTGTAGCCGTTCTGGTCGGCCCAGTAGGCCAGGTCGTTATTGTAAGCGAACTCGGTGTTGCGGAAGACCTGCGGCTTGACGCCGAAGACCTGTTTGACCTTTTCTTCGTGCATGCGGACCTGCTTGGCGAATTCGAAGCGGCTGTAGAAGAAAGCCAGGCTGTGGTAATACGTTTCGCCGATGATTTCGACGCGGCCGGTTTCCACCAGGCGCTTGAAGCTTTCCAGGACGTCCGGTGCCCACTGCTCCAACTGCTCTATGACGGTGCCGGTGATAGACATGGCCACGCGGAACTCCGGATGCTTCTCCAGCAGCTCCAGCAGCACGGCGTTCATCGGCAGGTATGATTTCTTGGCGACCTTCTTCAGGATGAACTTGTTGTTGGCGTTGCCATGTACTTCCGGCTGGTTGAAATAATTGTGGTCATGACCGGACTCAAACACCGAGTAGGGCCGTACGCGGTACGGTTGGTGGACATGCAGATAGAGGACGATGGCCCGTTTGCTCATGCTGTAGCTCCGACGGGGGCTAAACCGTGATAAATTGCTTTGAACTGTCCGGCAGCCTTCTTCCAGGACATGTGGTTGAACTCGTGGGTGACCATGTCTTTGAGGGTGCATTGCAGCGCATCATGGCGGGCGACGGACACTATCTGCGAAGCAAAGGTCTCAATATCCCAGAAGTCGAACTTCAGGATGTTGTGCAGCACCTCGGCGGCACCTGACTGCTTGGATATGAGCAGGGCATTGTTGTGGCCGGCGGCCTCGAGCGCTACCAGCCCGAACGGCTCGCTGACCGAGGGCATGACAAAGATATCACCAATGTCATAGACATCGCGCCAGGCTTTGCCGCGGACGAAGCCGGTGAAGATGATGTTCTCGGAGATACCCAGCTCGGCAGAGCGCAGCAGCAGCTCGTCGCGGAGCTCGCCGGAACCGGCCAGCAGGAACAGCAGCTTCGGCTCCTGCTCGACGGCACGCTGAGCGGCCTCCAGCAGGTAGCGCAGGCCTTTTTGGACCGTCAGGCGGCCAACGCTGACGACGACGGTATAGCCACGTTGTTTCATCTGGGCGAGGTAGCGGTAGGTATTATCAGTGCCAAGCGGCTCGTAATCATCGATGTTGATGCTGTTGTGGACGACCTCCACCTTATCGGCGGGAATGCCATACTCGCGGACGATGATGTCGCGGGTAATCTTGCTGACGGCGATGATCTTGTCGGCCATCATCAGGCCGTTGTATTCGATGTCATGCACCAGCGGGTTGCCATGATGTTCGCCGGAGCGGTCAAATTCGGTAGCGTGCACGTGGGCCACCAGCGGCTTGCCGGTGATTTCTTTGGCACGGATAGCAGCCTCAAAGGTCAGCCAGTCGTGGGCGTGGATCACATCGAGTTCCTGCTTCTTCACCATCTTCTCGACATGCTTGACATAGCGCATCTGCTGGGCGCGCAGGGTGCCGGGGATGCCGTGGTCACAGCTCTCAGCTTCGGTGCAGGTGTAGCAATGGCTGTCGTAAGCGCCCGGCAACATCAGCTGTTGCGGTGTCGCGTTGACGGCGCTGTGCACGGTCATGAAATCAATGTCGTGTTCCGCTGTGTACGGCACGACAAAATCAATGGACACGCCCTCCATGGCCAATTGCTTGGACATGTGATAACACGCCACTCCCAACCCACCGCTATTATGCGGCGGCAATTCCCACCCTAGCATTAAAATTTTCATGCGTCCCCGAAAGTCCCTGTATTGGTCCGAATGTTGGTTATGCTTTTACTCCATTGTACGAGTTCTTGATTTCCAATACAACTCTATATTATTTCTTACTCTAGTTTATAGTATCGCTATAATAATGAGTATGGAAACAGCTACAAAAGAAGAGGCTTGGCAAAAAGCAGTTAAACAAGTTCTTGCGATACAGGATAAGCTAGGCATGCCGATCGATAAAGAAATTACCGAGGCGGTAGCAGCTTTAAGATTGCATGGGTTTAACACTATAAGCTCTTGCGGAGGTCATGTTGCCAGGAACACAGGAGGCCCTTATGTGCTTTTTGAGTCACAGTTAGCACTTCACCATGCACAAGAAGCAAGAAAGTTAGTGGATCATAAGCAAAAATATTTAGCCCTCCGCAAAAAGGCAAAAGACGCTTCGGCGCTGGAAATCAACAAATTGTTAGTACTGTTAGAAAACTTTTATGCAAACAGGCAGGTTGCGTACAGACAACAAATAGTAGTGCAATACATGCCACTGTCAATTTATAGCCTGCACATAGTAGGGGCAGAGGCTATGGAAACTGTTTACGGGGTGTATAAATCCGCCACACTGCAGCTTTACCAAAAAGAGTTTGCCGATTTTTCCGAATACCTTAAAAAAGAGTTTTTTGCGAAGTGATAAAATGATGACACTCCCCCTGCCGGTACTGGGCCGGCAGAGGGGGTGTGTTACCGTTGCGGCGAGACGGCACACGACGCCTTCGCCCTTGCACTTGTCGCACTCCCTGCTGTCGGAGCTGTTGGGGTCGCTGATGACCATGTCATCGTTCGGCACCCAGCCGCGTCCATCGCACTTGTCGCAGACGTCCATGCATTCCACCTCCCTTCAAAGGTAGACAACGGGAAAATATTATATCACACATTTTAATTAAGTAAACTTAGTTGCTTATTTACAGAGCACTTTTCAGTCGCCGGGCATACTTTTGATGAAGTGGGGCGCGGCAGACATCGCAGTTCTCCTCGATACTGGACGAGGCGCTCCATAGCCGCCAGGCCTTGGAGAACGGCAGGATGTCGGTGTAGCCGATAAGATCGGCGGCGCGGCGCAGCACGGAGCCGGGAGTACCGCCAAAGACCAGCGGGCCGTACTCAAAGATTGACCAGTTATCGCCGACCGGAATGACCACCGGCGGCTTACGCGCTTTGTATGCCTTGGGTGGTATTTGTTTCAGCTGGCGCTTAAGGTTACGGGCGACGAAATCACCGTCGTAGAGCGCGGTCTGGGCCAAGCCGGAGTACGGCGTGGCAGCATTGTCACCGATGACATAGACGGAGGCCGCCGCCTGCATGAAGGCATCCACCTGGACCTTGCCGTTGGGCGCAAGCGTGAACTCATTGATATTCTCTTTGAAGAAGGGGTTGTTAGTGACACCGGAGGTCCAGATGACGGAATCGCTCTTGACCTTCTCGCCGCTGATGGTGACGGTCTGGGCGGTCTCTGCCTCCACCTTGGCACCGGTCATGACTTTTACGCCAAGTGATTTCAGGCGGTCCTCTACCAGCTGCGAGGCTTTCTCGCTCATGCGCGGTACCAGCCGGGGCGCCGCCTCTACCAGCATGACCTTCGGCTTCTTGTGCTTCAGGCCATGGCACTGGGCGATATGCTTGACGTATATGCCCAGCGACGCGCTCAGCTCGACGCCGGTCGGGCCGCCGCCGATGACGACGTAGGTTTCATCAAGCTGTTTTTGGTTGACGATCTGGTGGTGGATATGTTCTTTCAGGTCGGCGACTTCAGATTCCCCCTTGATACCGTACGAATACTTATCAAGCCCTTTGATGCCAAAATAATTGGTAACGACGCCAAGCGCCAGCACCAGGTAGTCATACGCGTACGAGGCGCCGGATTCCGCTTTCAGCCGCTTTTTGGCAACATTGACTGACTTGAGTTTGTCGTAGACGACGGTGATGGAAGGGTACTCGGCAAAAATCTCATCAAGCGGAATAATCGACTCATTGTAAGAATGGCCGGTTGCCGTGGCATACAGGGCCGGGTAATAGCGGAAGGTCGGCCGGTCGGCGATGACGGTAATTTTGTAGGGCGTGGAGCGGGCCAGCTGCATAGCGGTACGGATGCCGCCAAAGCCTGCACCGGCGATGATGATGTGTTGATTTGAGTGCATATTAACCCTTAATATAACTGACTTGGCCGCCCAGCAAAAGCCCGTGACGTTACAAGCATATGCGTGGTATGATGAGCATAATCGGCATATCTTAAGAGCATAAGAGATAAAGGTGACAGATGTATAAAATCGCAAAAATCATTCCCTGGGTGGTCATCCCCCTCATATTCGTCGTGATCGGGGTGCTGATGCAAGGGAAGTCAATCGCAGTGCTGCAACCGGCGGGTCAGATAGCAGCCCAGCAGCGCGACCTGCTGCTGTACGCCACATTGCTGATTCTCATCGTCGTCATCCCGGTGTTCGTCCTGGCCTTTACCATTGCCTGGCGCTACCGCGAAACCAACCCAAAGTCGGCCGAGCGCTACCATCCGGAGCTGGACGGCGACAAGCGCATGGAGGCCGTCTGGTGGGGCATCCCACTGGTCATCATCGGCGTGCTGTCAGTCATGATCTGGACCAGCAGCCACAATCTCGACCCCTACAAACCGTTGGCCAGCAACAAGGAAGCCTTCAGGGTGCAGGTGGTCGCTATGAAGTACAAGTGGCTCTTTATCTACCCCGAACAGGACATCGCGTCGGTCAACCATCTTAAGATTCCTGTCGGCCGCCCCGTCGAGTTTGACGTGACTTCCGACGCACCCATGAACTCTTTCTGGATTCCCCGGCTCGGCGGCCAGGTCTATGCCATGGCCGGCATGAACACGAAGCTGCACCTGATTGCCGACCAGAAGGGGACGTTCCGCGGTTCCTCTGCCAATATCAGCGGCGAAGGCTTTGCCGACATGCATTTTTCGGTTGAAGCGATCAGTCCCTCCGAGCTGAACGCCTGGGCACGTGGCGTCCGCCAGAATAATGAACGCCTCAGTGTCCGCAGCTACAGCACGCTGGCCAGACCAGGCACAGTGGAGTCGCCACGCTACTATTCACTTGGCACCGACAACCTTTACGACACCATCCTGGCCAAGTATATGCATCCAGGCGGGCATGAGGTGACGGCACCCGCCAAGCACAGCCACAAGCAATCCGGCGGCCGCCAGCACGATCACGGCAGCCAGTCAGCCGACGAATACCACAGCCACACAAAAGTAACCCCGGAAAAGGAACACCACTGATGCTAGGACGACTCTCCCTCGACGCGCTACCCCATGACATGATTGTGCTTGGCGGTGCCGTCACCATGGCCGGTGGCGGGCTGCTGGCAGTCGCCGCCCTGTTTTATTTCAAGCGCTGGACCTGGCTCTGGAAAGAGTGGCTGACATCGCTCGATCCTAAACGCATCGGCCTGATGTACGGCGTCATCGGCGTGCTGATGCTGCTGCGCGGCATCATGGACACCGTCCTGTTGCGCACCCAACAGGCTGTGGCAGCCGGTGGCGGCGGTCCTTTGACGGCCGATCACTTCCAGCAGATTGCCACGGCACACGGCACCATCATGATCTTCTTCGTGGCCATGGGCATCATGTTCGCCCTCATCAACCTGATACTGCCATTACAGCTAGGCGCGCGTGATGTCGCCTTTCCATTCCTGAATTCCATCAGCTTCTGGCTGTTTGCCGCCGGCTTCGTACTGATGAATATCTCGCTGATCATCGGCGAATTCGCTGCCACCGGCTGGCTGGCCTATCCGCCGCTCTCGGGCATTGCAGACAGCCCGGGAGTCGGGGTGGATTATTGGATATGGAGCCTGCAGATCGCCGGCGTCGGCAGCCTGCTCTCCGGCATTAACTTCCTGGTGACCATCCTCAAGATGCGCGCACCGGGCATGACGCTGCGCAAGATGCCCATCTTTGCCTGGAGCGTACTGGGCAGCATGCTGCTGGTACTGTTCGCATTCCCGATTCTGACCGCAACCCTCGCCATGCTGTCGCTTGACCGGCTGATTGGCACGCACTTCTTCACTTCCGACTTCGGCGGCAATCCGATGATGTACATCAACCTTATCTGGGCCTGGGGCCATCCGGAAGTGTATATCCTGATTCTGCCAGCCTTTGGTATCTTTTCAGAGATCGTGGCAACGTTCTCACGCAAACGGCTCTTCGGCTACATGTCGATGGTCTGGGCCATCGGTGCCATCACCTTCCTGTCATTCATCGTCTGGCTGCACCACTTCTTCACGATGGGCGGCGGCGCCAGTGTCAACACCTTCTTTGGCATCATGACGGCGGTCATTGCCGTGCCGACCGGCGTGAAGGTCTTTAACTGGCTGTTCACCATGTACCGCGGGCGCATCCGCTTTACAACGCCGATGCTGTGGTTCATGGGCTTTGTCACTACCTTCACCATCGGTGGGGCGACCGGTGTGCTGATGTCCGTGCCAGCCATCGATTTCCAGGTCCACAACAGCCTGTTTCTGGTGGCGCATTTCCACAACATGATCATCGGCGGCGTGCTGTTCGGCTACTTCGCCGGCATTACCTATTGGTTCCCTAAGGTCTTTGGCTTTTCGCTCAACGAGAAAATCGGCAAGGCAGCCTTTTGGAGCTGGTTGATTGGCTTTTTGTTGGCCTTCATGCCAATCTACGCGCTCGGTCTGATGGGCGCCACCCGTCGCCTCGACCACTACGACGCCTCGTTAGGCTGGCAAGGCCTGTTTATCGTCGCTGCCTGCGGCGTGGCGGTCATCCTGCTGGGCGTCGGCCTGCAGGTACTCCAGGTCGCCTACAGCGTCTGGAAGCGCAAGCAGCAATTGGATACCACTGGCGACCCGTGGGACGGCCGCACGCTCGAGTGGGCCACCAGCTCTCCGGCTCCAAGCTATAACTTTGCCGTCATCCCGGCCGTCACTGACCGCGACGCCTTCTGGGCAATGAAGGAGGCCGGCAAAAAACCGCCGACGCACTACGAGGACATCGAGCTGCCCCGCAATTCCGGCTTCGGACCGATGATCGGCGGCGCTGCCTTCGTCTTCGGCTTTGCCATCATCTGGCACATCTGGTGGCTGGCTATCATCGCGTTTGCGGCCCTCGTCTGCCTGATCATCATCCGCAGCTTCGACACGGAGACCGAATACACTATCACCGCCGCCGAAGTCACCACTATCGAAAAAGCCCGCCGGGCAGGAGGGAAGTCATGAGCCGCGCCGCCACACTCGCCGGCCCACAGCACGTCGGCAACCATCAGCACGGACACGGGCAGGATGCCGCCAAGGTCTCCCTGGGTTTCTGGATATACCTGATGACTGACTGCGTGCTGTTCGCCACCTTGTTTGCCACCTACGCCGTACTGCAAGGCAACACCTTTGGCGGTCCCGGCGCGAAAGAGCTGTTCAGTCTGCCGTTCGTGCTTGTTGAGACACTTATCCTGCTGACCAGCAGCTTTACCAGCGGCTTGATCCTGGTGGCGTTGCAGGCCCGCAAGCGCCAGCTGGTACTGCTATGGCTGGGTGTCACCATGGCGCTTGGCGCCGCATTCCTGAGTATGGAGCTCTACGAATTCAATGAGCTGATACATGAGGGCAACAGCTGGCAGCGCAGCGGCTTCCTCTCCGCCTTCTTCACGTTGGTGGGGACGCACGGACTGCATATTGCCACCGGCCTGCTGTGGGCCGCCGTACTGGGCTTTATGATCATCCGGCGCGGCCTGACACCCATGGCGGGCAAGCGGCTGATACTGTTCGGCCTGTTCTGGCATTTTTTGGATATCGTCTGGATCTTCATCTTCACCTTCGTCTACCTAATGGGAGCCTTATAGCATGAGCAAGACACTGCAGAGCCCACCGGCAATCGAGGACGAGACTAAAGTCTCGGCCGGCAAGTACGTCGTCGGTTTCATTATGTCGTTGGCCCTGACCCTGGCCGCATATTTTTTGGTAACCGGCCAAGCCGATGGCGGACGATCACTTTCATACTGGGGCCTGGTCTTCATCCTGTCCGGATTGGCGGTCTGCCAACTGCTGGTGCAGCTTGTCTACTTTTTGCACCTGGGGCGGGAGGCGCGGCCACGCTGGAACCTTATGGCTTTCTTCTTTGCGGTCGTGGTGGTGGTTATCGTGGTCATCGGCTCGATCTGGATCATGGGGCACCTCAATTACAACATGATGCCGCATGAGATGGATGATTACATGCGCAAACAGAACGACAGGGGCTTTTAGCCGTCTTGACAGATAATGCTAAAGGTTTTCATGTGAAAAATTATTATCTGCTGACCAAGCCGGGCATCGTGTACGGCAATGCGCTGTCGGCGGTGGGCGGCTTCTTCCTGGGCGCGGCCGGCGTGGTTGATTTCGGTGTCTTCGCAGCTATGTTGTTCGGCATCTCGCTGGTCATCGCTTCGGCCTGCGTCTTCAATAATTATCTTGACCAGGGCATTGACGCCAAGATGCTGCGCACCAAAGGGCGGGCGCTGGTCAGCGGGGAGGTCAGCGGGACGGCGGCGTTGGTGTTCGGGACCATCCTGGGCGTCATCGGCTTCAGTCTGCTGTATAAGTACACGACGTATTGGGCCTTGTACCTGGCGGCCATCGGCTGGTTTGTCTACGTGGTGCTGTATGGCGTTTCCAAGCGGCGGAGCGTACACGGTACGTTGGTGGGCAGCATTTCCGGCTCGATGCCGATCGTGGTGGGGTATACCGCCGCCACTAACCAGTTCGACCTGACCGCCTGGCTGCTCTTTGCCATCATGACGGCCTGGCAGATGCCACATTTCTATGCCATTTCCTTGTTCCGGCGCAACGATTACGCCCAGGCTGAGCTGCCGGTACTGGCGGTGGTGAAAAGCCGGCTGGTAGTAAAACAGTATATCGCGGTCTATATCATATTGTTCTGGCTGGCCTGTGTGGGGCTGTGGGCTGTTGGCGGGGCAGGCTTCGTGTTCATAGGAGCGATGTCGGTCATCAGTCTGCTGTGGGCGCGGCTGGCGCTGCAGGGATTACGCAGCCGCACTGCCAGTGCCCAGGCAGACGAGACATGGGCGCGGAAGGTGTTTGGGCAGTCTTTACGGGCGCTTTTGGTGCTGTGTGTGGTGATTTCGGTTGAGTTCGTTTTGCCATAACCAGTGAAGTCCTTATTGTTGTTGTATATTGACTTATTTAGTTTTTTGTGATATAATGTATAGGTTGTCGAACTCTGTTTCCGCACTTTCGCTGACACCCGACCCCAAGGAGTGGTTCTTTTGACCGCCAACCCCGACGCCATCGTCGCCCTGGACCCCGCGCCCGAGGCGTGCCTGACGCCCCAGGTCGTGAACCTCGAGTTCCACGGCAGCACCATCACCGTCACGCTGCTGCTCAACGACCTGTACTACACGCTCGAGCGGGTCCGCCCGGACTTCCCGGCGTTGGCCGGGCAGCGGCTGGAGATGCCCGGGCAGAACGTCGACGAGGTCTGCAGCCGGCTGCGCAATCGCTACCACGACGTGAGCAAGGCCAGCCTCGACGGGCGCAGTGAACGGCACATCATCGGCGAGCTGCTGGCGGAGGACATCGCGTTCTTCGACAAGGTCCTCGCGGCCTTCCTGGACAGCAACTGCATGACGGACCTGAAGCCCTCCGACAGGAGGTACTACGACCTCGTCAAGTCCTACGCAGCCGCCTGGCAGCGCGTCGCGCAGCTCATCGCCGGAGAGTAATCCGGTACCACCCCGCACAGCGCGGAGTCCACGCACCAAGTGGGCCCCGCTGCTGGCGGGGTTTCACTTTTATTTCATCTCCTTACCGTATGGTGTGAAGGTGCCGCAGTGAGCGGCGCCACTCAATGGCGTCATAATGGCGCTCCAAGATAGTACTGATCCGTTCGGGCTTATTCATAAATGACCTCCTGTGGTTCAATGAATGCTGTCGGTTCCATATCCTCCAGATTGCCAAAGGCGATGGCGTCACGGGCGCTGCCCTCGGCACCCATCATGGCGGCCGTGCGGACGATGAACTCGCCGTAACGGTCATTGATGGCGTCCATGGCTTCGGCGATGTCGCGTCCGCGGCTTATGTGGCGCTCACCATCAAAGAAGGAGAGCTGCTCGGGGTTGGACGGGGCGAAATCATGGACGCCGATGGCGATGAGGGTATACTCGCAGTCCGGCGCCATGCTCAGCAGCCGCCGGGCGTACTTGAAGATATCGGCAGTGGAGTAGAGCTGGATGTCGAGGCTCATGCTCTGACCCCAGTATTCATACTCGATGGTACGGACGCTCAGATGGATGCCGCGGGCCACCAGCCCCTTATTGCGCAGACGCCGGCCGGCCTTTTCGCAGAGCTTGGCCAGGACCGCCTGGATGCTGAGCGGGTCACGTTCCTGACGGGGCAGGGCATACTGGTGGCCGATGGTGCTGCGCTTGGTCGGTTCGTCGTCGATTTCCCAGCCGCGCAGCCGCAGCCACCAGTAGTGGCCGACGATGCCGTGGAAGACCTGGCCGCGCAACAGTGAGCGCGGTGCATGCAGGAAGTCGACCGGGTTGCCAATGCCCGCCACCCGCAGCCGGGCTGAGAAGCGGCGGTTGATGCCGGGCAGATCCATGAGACTGACGGTGCCCAGGGTCTGCTCCAGGTTGCCCGCATCGATGCGGTCCAGGCCGTCCGGCTTATGCAGCCCGGCCGCCAGCTTGGCCAGGAAGCGGTTGGGGCCGATGCCGACATTGCAGCGGACGGCCTCACCGACATGGGCGTAGATGTCCTGTTTGATGGCGTAGCCGATCTCCTCCATGGTGCTGCCGCGCTGGATGGCAGGTGAGCCTTCGAAGTTGACGACGAACTCGTCGATGGACTTGGGGGTGACATCGCTGGTATACGTCTCCAACACCTCGCGGAAGCGGCGGTGGGCTTCGCGGTATTTGGGCGGGTCGGGCTCGACGATGTAAATGCCGGGGCAGAGCTTCAGCGCCTCACTGACCCGCGTACCCAGCACGATACCGCAGGCCTTGGCCTCGTAGCTGGCGGCCAGGATCATACCATTACGGTTCATGTACGCCGCCACCGCCACCGGCCGGCCACGGGTGCGGCGGTTAGCCTGCTGCTCGATGGTGGCAAAGCAGGAGTTAAGGTCGATGTGCATGGTGAGGGGCGCGGCGGTATTGTACCCCGGGTCGAGCACGGTCGTCCGGCGGGCAGCGGGCGGCGGGGTGGTACTAGCGGCCGCCATCTTCTTCAATCTCCTCAAGGATCCAGACCATGCTGTGGGAGTGGAAGGCCAGCTTCATGTACATGCTGCCGGCAGCCTCGCTGAGAGAGAAATGATAGATGCGCTCCACGCCTTTTTGAGTGGCGTGCAGAAAGTCGACCGGACCAAGGCGGTAGGCCCGCTCATTCCAGACCATCTGGATGGGCCGGGCGGCCAGACGCCGGTCGTCGAAGGCGGTTAAGACTTTTACGCTTTCCTGTACTTTTGTAACCATAAGAGACTCCTAGAAGATATAAGGGTAATAAATAGGTAGTGTCTTGCCAAAGAGGCGAGTAGGCGACGGGCGGAAGGACCGGCCGTTGCCAGATGGTTGTACAGTTTGTAAAAGCCTACCGGTGGAAAGGCGGGGCCAGTACCGGTATTGCTGGGCTTATTATACTATGACTCGCGCTATATTTTAAAGCGATTTAATGAAACCGGCCGCAACTGGCGCATGACAGGCCACGGACGATGTACTAGAATGGAAGCAAGAAGTACGTAATACAAAAAAGGCAATCAGTGTTCAGCATATTTGATATACCAGAAAACGTAACGGGCACTCGCGAGAAGATCAACCACCTGATCGGCCAGACATGGCTGGGCGACAATGAGATCATAAAGGTCATCGTCGTCTTCCTGGTGGCCGGCCTGACGGCCTACCTTGTCAGCAAGGTGCTCGCAAAGATCGTCGTCTGGATCGCCCGGCAAGTGGCGGTCGAAGCGGACAACGCCAGCTCCGAAGAACGTTTCGTGCAGCTGCGGCGGGTAGAGACATACCTGAGCGTCTTTATCGCATTGATGCGTTTTGTCATCGTAGTGACAGCGGTACTGGGCGCCTGGTACATCGTCGCACCAAAGACCAGTGACGGGACGAACACGGCCACAGCCATCGGTGCAGGTACCATCTTCGCCGTAACCGCCGGTGCGTCATTGGGTATCCTGCTGCGTGACATCACGGCCGGCATCACCATGATCATCGAGCAGTGGTTCAATGTTGGCGACCACATCCGGGTGATTCCTTTTGCCGAGATACAGGGCGTCGTCGAGCGTATGACGCTACGATCGACCAAGGTACGGCTGATCTCAGGCGAGGTGACCCATATCCACAACCAGCATATCCTGGGCGTCATCGTCACGCCACGCGGCGTCCGCACCGAGATGATCGATGTCTTCGTCGACAAACTCGACCCGGCCCGCAAGGCCATCGAGGAGCTGATGAAGACACTTGACCGCGGACCGACCATGCTGGCGACGCCGATGCGCATCCAGGAAGTCGAGGAAGTGGCCAAAAACCTGTGGCGCATCTCCATCGTCGGGCAGACGATTCCGGGACGGGAGTGGGTGATAGAGAACTTTTTCGTCGATACGCTCAAGAGCATTGATGAAGAGAACAAGAGCTTCAAGATCGTCTACGGGCCGATAGTGCGCTTCGTCGACGAGACGGCAGAGAAACGCTTTAAGCGGGCGATGCGCGTCAAGCGCTAGCGCGCGTAACAGGGAACAGCCCGTTGTAATTTTTCAGTTTACAACCGCGGCCATATGCCGTACTATAAAGATAGTATCCTAAAAAAACAAAAAGGGTTATAACAATGAACAAAATGGTACGCACCTTTGTGGTCGGCGGCATCCTGATGCTAACCGGCTTCATATTACTATTGGGAACCAGCGCCGCGCGCGCCGAAGAAGGCAGCGGCAGCAACGGCTCCGGCAACACCACGCGCATGCACCACGAAGAAGGTCAGGAGCACGAAGATGAACTGCGTCACCAGGAAGACGACGACCGGGATGACGGCGGCAATAGCGGCTCCAACCGGCCGAACGGCGGCAACTCAGGCCCGGGCAGTGTGAATTCGGGCAGCGGCAACAGCACCAAGCCTCGTCCGGGCGACGGCGAGACCACCCGCGCCACCGGCGTCAAGAGCGGCCCGCTCGACAAAGACCGTCAGCAGGTGTGCGAGCAGCGCAAGACTGCCATCCGCAAGCACGCAGCCGAAATCAGCGGCAAGCTTACCAAGCACTATGAGCGCTTCACCGAGATATACCTCCGCGTCAAAGAATTCGTCAGCACCGAAGGCCTGACGATCGCCGACTACGAGACACTGACCAAGGCCGTCGACGAAGCGGAGGCTGCCACCCAGGTCGCCATCAGCAATGCCCAGACCACGCCCGAAGTCGACTGCGCCGGCGAACGGCCACGGGAACAAGCGCAGGCTATCCGCGAAAAGTATAAGGCCGCCAAAGAATCACTGAAGCAATACCGCACCACCATCAAAGCGTTGGTAAAAGCCGTAAAAAGCTCATTGCCAAGCGACGATGCTACTGAATCGAAACCAGAACAAGAGACTGAAACATCCCAGGAAGGAGCCCAGCAGTAATGAGCGCCCGCACCTCCATCAAACCGACGCACCGCAGCCAAGGCTTCGCCCTGATTGAACTGATCATCGTCGTAGTCATCGTCGGCGTCATCGGCTTCGCCGTATGGCGCGTGACCCAGGCGCAGCAGACCGCCAGCACTGAAAATACTACGCAGTCCCAGCAAGCGAATACCATGACCGAGCCCAAGATCGAGAACGCCAAAGGCCTGACAGCCGTCGAGACCAAGCTTGAAGCAGCGGAGCTTGACGACAAGGCCCTGGACGAGCTGGACACCGCCTTAGACTTCTAGCTTCATCTGCAAGATAAGCGCTGCTTTTTGCCGGCAAGTGTGGTATCTTAAGAACTAACAACGAGTGGATATTCAGTAACAGGCAACACGAAAAAAGGCTTACTATACATGGCTACCGCAGCATCAGTTTCCAGCGCTTCCGGACGTAATGTCATCGTCAGCGTCGCACTGGGATGCGCGGTAGCCATTATTGGTTACGCAGTCATCGTCAGTCTGGCAGCCGGACCGGTTGCCTCGCTGGAAAGCGAAGAGGCCGTGCTGAGCGACAGCTCGATGGCATACGAAGACCCGACCGCTTCGGAGAGCCAGGCGATCATGTTCAAGGTCGGCGACAGCACTGACCCGGGCGGTGGTCCTGATCCTGGCGACCAGGCGACCATCCGTATCGCTGCCGCCGGTGACATCGCCGACAATAATGGCGAGCAGGCCACGAGCGATATCATCATGGGCGACAGCTCCATCAATACAGTGCTTGCGCTTGGTGACCTGGCCTACGAAAGCGGCACCTCCGCTGAGTTCGCTGAAAAATATGACCCTACTTGGGGCCGCTTCAAAAACAAGACCAAACCCACGCCGGGCAACCATGAATATTACACCGACGGAGCATCAGGTTACTACCAGTACTGGAACAACATCGAGGAATACTACTCATTCGACATAGGCAACTGGCATCTTATTTCGCTTAATTCAGAAATTAACCACAGCAGCGACAGTGAACAGATGGCCTGGCTGAAGAGCGACCTGGCGGCAAATGCCTCCAAACAATGTACACTGGCCTTCTGGCATACACCGCGCTTCTCGGCTGGCACGCATTCCGACGACGACTCGGTGACGCCGTTCTTTGATGAGCTTTACACCGCTGGTGCCGATCTTGTCCTGACGGGCCATAGCCATATTTACGAACGCTTTGCCAAATCTAAGAGTAACGGCGAAGTCGACGAAGTGCGAGGCATCCGCAACTTCGTCATCGGTACCGGCGGCACTAGCCTTGGTAGTGGTGGCGACACTGCAGCCACTCGTGAGTTTAATGATTCGAGCGCCCACGGCGTCCTGATGCTCGACCTCAAGGCTAACAGCTACGATTACAAATTCGTCACCGTTGATGGTCAGACGCTGGATTCCGGCAGTGATACCTGTCATTAGTCGGTGGTTTTTGCCATCCAAAGCACCTATGACGGGGGCACTTTTTTAAGAGACTTCCACTGGAAGTCTCTTAAAGCGTTAGGCTGAAATCGGTATAGACCGATTTCACATACCCCGACATAGGCACTTTGGATGGCGCGACGCCCGGTGGCCGACCGCAGCCGGCATCATAATGGCTGCGGTCGGCCACCGGGCTAGCGCAGCGTCAAGAGTGCCAGGATCAAAATGAGGATGCCGGAGACGAGCGGGGCATAGATGGCGATTGCCTGGGCGCGCTTTTCGTTCGCAAGCAGGCGCTTTTTGCCAGCGATGAGGAACAGGCCCAGAATGGCGATGGTACCAGCCAGGCCGAGGCTGAAAAAGAGCACCAACACCAGCCCGAAGCCGACGTGGCCGACACTGATGGCAAGCAACATCAGCGACAGAGCGTCGATGCAGGGGACAATACCGCCACCGGTGCCGGCCAGGATCAGGCTCCAGGTGTCGCGCTTGCTGTTGGCCGGTAGCTCATGGGTATGCTGTCCAGGGCCATGACCGTGATCATGGCCATGCTTATGGGCCTGGCGGTGCCGGTACGCAGCATGCAAGCGCCGGAGACCGCTAAAAATCAGGTAGAGCGCCAGGATCAACACCAGAACGAAACTGGCAGCCTCAAAATAGGGAATCAGGCTGTTGGCCGATTGCTGCGAACTGAGCACTAAAAAACTAAAGCCAATAACATAGATGACCAGGGTGTGCGCGATTGTGATAGAGGCAGTCAGAATTAACAAGTCGCGATACTTCTTGCCATCACGGCCCACCAACAGCGCCGCCAGTATCGCCTTGCCATGCCCGGGCGTCAGAGAGTGCAGGGAACCGGCAATGACTGCAAACAACAGCACCAGCACCACCAGGGGCAGATTGACCCGTCCCTCGTCGTAGATGGCACTGATGCCGCGCTCCAGCTGGCGCTTGAACTGCTCGTAGGTGCCGGATGATTCTTCGGCACTGGAGGGCGGCGGCACACCATCGGGGTTTTTCAGCCACACCGCATTATCAACAAAAAAATTACCGCCGCCTTGCGAGAAATAAGCACGGACAACCGGGAACACTTCATATACGCTTGGCGGGAAGCTGCGTTCGATTGATTGGCCTTGTTGCAGCCGCTTATCACCAAAGTCCCATTCAAACCGCTGGGGTACGACACCGTCAGTATTCAACGCCGCTTCAAAACGGTAGTCTTGGCCGGGAAGCATAGTGATTTCACCGGTATCGTTAAAGTGCTTCTCGCCGTTAACGCTGATGTTGACGCGGGGTAGCGCAAACGCATCATCCGGGAATATCTGCATCGATGTCGATTCTATGAGCTGCCGCGGTTTGCCGGGAAAATCGGCATGGATGGAAAGGATATAACTGCCCGGATTCTGATACACATGACCAACTTCCACTCCCGTGGCCGTGCCGCCATCACCGAAATCCCAGCTGAAGCTGGAGTCATCGACATCGGCATACGCGACCTTCAGCAGGCTGGTATCTATGGTAAAGCTGACGGGCTGGCCTGGCAGGTGATGGTCGACGTCCATAGATTGCGGCAGGGCCAGGCGCTGCGGCTTGGCTTTGACGACCGGGTAATAATCGACAAACTTACCGTTGATCTTTAAAAATGATGGCTGTCCGGGCTTGTGGGCGGACGCAGGGAGTGGCAGGGCAGCAACACTCAGGGCGGCCGCTATCAGCAGCAAGCCCCGCCCTATGGATGCACGCCAGCGCCCCGACAGCCGCCGCATTACTCTTCGACTACCAGCTGTCCGACGACACGCGGAGTAGTATCCTGCCCGCGGACGATATCACGGAGAGTGATTGTGAAGCTGCCGGCGGTATGGGCATCGAATTCCAGGCTTTTATAGCCGCCTCGTTCAATACTGGTGTGTAAGTCATAGCCATCAATGTGTAGTTCGGCCTGGCGCTGCTGCCCGGCGCCTGTGACGTTGAGCTGCACCTGGTCGCCCAGGCTGGCGGTAACGGTGTCGGTGCCGTCATCGGACTTCAGCTTATTATCGGCGACGGTCACATCAATCCGTCGGATGCCCTGGTTCGTGGTGCCGGCGGGTTGCTGGAACTGCCGCACCTGTTGTTCTTTCAAATATTGGAAGCCCAGGTAGCAGGCTCCGATGATAAGTGCCAGCATGATGATGACGAAGATTGCCAATGGTCCCTTTTTCACTGTCGTTCCACCCTATATATTGGTTATATGCTTTGATCGCAGCGCCGGCAGGATCAGGTCGCCTGGCCTGCATCCGGCTCGCGCCGCGGTATCACCATCAGTATATAGGCAATCGGCACAATCATGCCAATCGCCATGACCGAAAGGGCGGCACTCGAGCTGAATACCTCCCAAATGATACCGGTGACGACCGAGGACACCAGAAAACTGAGCGAGATGACCGTGTTGGCGACGCCCAGGCCGGTTCCCAGCCGCTCTTTGGGTAATTGACGGCTCAGCCAGGCTTTGACCAGGCCGTCATTGACGGCAGCGAACAAAGCATAGATGACAAAGGCCAGCAGCAGACCACCGATGGAAAGTTCACGGCTCAACAGACTGTAGGCAATGGCAAAGGCGACCAGCCCGGCAATGAACGTGTTGCGATAGCCGCGTGCATCTGCCAGCGACCCTACCACCAGACTCAGCAGCGCGTAGGCGATGTTAAAGATGATGTACAGGCCGATGACAATGATGGCATTCTCAATCGGAAAGCCGAAGATTTCCTGACGGCTACCGACCAACTCGCTGGCACGGAGCAGCAGGAAAGCATCCGAGCTATTAAAAATGCCTACCAGCACCAAACCGACGAGCAATTTGCGATAGGTCGGCGTATAAAGCGCCGGCTTAAAGATGCCAAGATATGACCGCATCGCCTCATGCAGCACTGCCCGCGACACGACCGGTTTTTTGACATGGGAACGCACCATGAACGTCAGCGCGACCGCTGCCAGCCCAGGCACCAGGGCAAAGATGAAGATTGCGGAGAGCTGATCGTACAAGCTGAAGACCGCGATGATGACCAAGGCCAGCAATGGACCGACTGCTGCGCCAAAGGTGTCCATGAACCGATGGAAACCGAAGACGCGGCCACGGACCTTCTGTTGTGATTCACCGGCCAAAATGGCATCGCGCGGGGCAGTCCGGATGCCCTTGCCAAAGCGGTCGGCGCTGCGGATGGCGATAAAGGCCGCCGGGCTGGTAACGAACCCCAGCAGCGGCTTACTGACGGCCGACAGGCCATAGCCGATGCGCACGAACCACTCGGGCCGGCCCAGGCGATCGCCCAGATGTCCGAAAAAGCTTTTGCTGATACCGGCCACCGCCTCGGCCACGCCTTCGATCATGCCCATGGCAACCGCGCTCAGGCCGACGCTGGCAAAGAACAGCGGCATGACCGGGTACAGCATTTCGCTGGACATATCAGTAAAGAACGAGACCAATCCCAGCAGGAATATATTACGGGTGATAAATTTGCGTCTGAACATAGGTGATCCTTACCAGTATAGCTGCCTGAGATAGCCGATACTGAAACCGTTAACATTTGTTTGCTTGGACACTTTGGTGAACGAACTGATGGCTGCTTCGCCGCGTTTTGCCGCCTCCTGGGATATCTGGCCCTGATCGTTATCGCCCGCCAGATACAGGGATCCGCCCACCAGGATGCCGGTCTCGTCATGGCCGGCCTGCAGGCGAGTCACTGTGCCGGGGGCGGCCTGCTTTTCCGGTACATCATTTCGATTGGATTTGTAGCTGAGGGCGGCACCATGAAGGTCATGGCCCCAGGTCCAGACGGCACCCTCGGTATCGAGGGCGACGGTGTGGCGGAAACCGGCATCAATATCGGCCACCTTGACACCATCCGGAAAGGCAATCTTGGTGATGCGGCGCGTGCCGTCATCGTTGCGGTAATGCCCGCGGCCAAGCTGACCCCAGGCATTACAGCCCAGGCTCCAGGCCTGCTGCTTGTCATCAGTCATGACGATATGCCCGTAGCCTCCAGAGACGCTGGTGAAGCGCAAGTCAGTGGCTACCTGCTTGGGTATGAGCGAGGCCACCGGCAGATTACTTTCTTCGATGCAGTACATGGCCGGCCCCTGGCCTTTGCCGTTGAAATATGAGCCGCCAACGCTGATATCACGCGCGAACTGCTCGATGATAGTGTCGAGCCCGGGTGTCGCCGGGTCGCAGCTCATACCCCAGGCCCAGAGCGTACCGTCCGTGCGCACGGCGGCACTGAAGCGGTACCCGGCAGCCACATCCCGTACCTTGTCGAGCACTTTGACCGGCGTGGCGTTATCCTGACGGTCGCCCGTGCCAAGCTGGCCGGATATGTTCATGCCCCAGGTCCAGGCTTCACCCTTGTCGGTCAGGACAATGGCATGGTTGTGCTTGATATCGAGCTGCTTTACCTTGGTGCCCTGCGGAAGCCTGACCTGGTGCAGCTCATCCTTGGCGGCACCGATGGAGCCGAGCCCGAGCTGGCCATACCGGTTGCTGCCCTTGGCATACACCGCGCCGTCCTTCGTCAGCAGCATCACCACGTCTTCACCCTGGTACATGGCGGCGATATCGGCTGCCGCAAACGGCGTTTCGCCGCGGGCGACGCTTAGCTGGTGATGGTCGGTGGCCGTCACTTTCAGTAGACGGCTCGGTTTGCTGAACAATGCAGGGAAGTTGAATAAGACCAGGCCCACCAGCAGGACGGTTAGAAAAAATATGCCGGCCAGTTTCGGGAGGGATGCTGTAGCCTGGGGCTGTCCGCTTTTTGTCTGGCTATCTGTTTGGGTGTGCATACAGCCTGTATTATACGCCATCCGCAGTACTGCAACGTTTTATAAAAATTTTTACAGACACTTGTTCGGGCTGCTCCGCATAATACGGACACGAGTAAACAAAGGAGTATACATGGATACACTGACACGAGGGCTTAACCGCTTCTTCGAGACCATCATGGCATGGTTGCCGAACCTGGCGGGCGCACTGCTGGTACTGATACTGGGATCTATCATCGCGTCCGTCCTGGCATCGGCGGTGCGCAAACTGCTGACGCGGCTGGAACTCAGCGAGCGGCTGCACACCGGGCATGGAGGCAGCGTTTTGGAACGGGCTGTGCCTGAACCGGAGAAATTCCTATCGAAAATCTTGTACTGGGCCGTCATGCTGGGTGTCATCTCATTGGCAGTCTCGGTACTGGGTATTCCAGCGCTGACCAACTTCGTCGCCGCGATTTACGCCTACCTACCAAACGTCTTTGCCGCGCTGCTCATCTTTTTGGTGGCCGGTGCCGTTGCTGCTGCCGTCAGCACCATCGCTATGCGGGTACTGGGCGACACGCCGACCGGCAAGATTGTCGCTACCGCCGTGCCGTTCGTCGTCATGGGTATCGCCACCTTCATGATCCTGGACCAGCTCGGCATTGCTGAGACCATCGTTACCATCACCTATGCCGCCCTGATGGGTGCCGCCGCCCTTGGGCTGGCATTGGCCTTCGGTCTTGGTGGGCGTGATGTCGCCGCACAGTTGCTGGGAGACGCCTACCGCAAGGGCATGGAACAGCGCCAACAGGTCAAGCAGGATGTCGCGTTGGGCCGCGACCGCGCCCAGGCTGAAGTGAAAGATGTCATCGACAAACAGCGGCGACGCCGTTAACGTAGTTTTGTCACAAAAAAACGCAGCTCCAGGGCTGCGTTTTTACTTACCGGACGTTTTATGGATACCGCGGAAACTGCTTGTCATCCAGCAACCATAAAGTGGCAGCCAGCGGTGCCTGCGTATAGTCATTATGGTCAGGCTTGACCTGGCCATAGATACCGTACGGGTCAAAGCGCAGATCCTTGAACAGCCCGTTCGCCGAACGGGTGTACACCTCGAAATGCAGGTGTGTCTCGTCCCACGACGGCTCAAGCGTCGTATCGCGCTGATATAGATGTCCGCTCTGGGTATCAAAACGCTCGGTGTAACCCCAGGTGATACCGCTGTCGCCCACGGTACCAATGACCTGGCCGCGCTTCACCGGCGTGGCGATCCGCATGAACTCGTCGGTGTTCACATAGATGCCCGTCGGGTTCCAAGCCGTGTTGCTGACCGGCTCACTGACAGCGTAGGCCAAATCGTCCTCCGCTTCCTGTAGATGGGCGTACAACGTATAGACGCCGCTGTCCGGGTGCCATATCTGCACGAATTCGCCAAGCGCATACCCGACCGGCTTGCCCTCATAGGTACGGTCCAGCACTGATGCCTGGTAACTGCGGATGGCATAGCCGTCGGCAGCGGCCACCACCGGCGTGTGGCGGGCGGCATTGAAATCGATACCACGGTGCAGCGGCAGCCCATGGATAGATTGCTCCTGGTCGCTGTAGAACCAGCCTTCATTAATCTTTATCTGGTCTCGCGGCATGTCTTTCTCAGTGAAGGGCAGCGTCAAAAAGGGTTTGATGGTGCCGCCGTCATCATCCTCGGGTATAAGTTGCGTCGGCAGCATCTCGGCTTGTGACGGCGTCGAAACTGCCTGGCCAGCAATCTGTAGCGGCTGGAAAAAAAGGCCGTGGAGCATATTCAGCAGCAAAGAGACGACGACGTATTCCATGAAAGCTACGCAGTCACGCGCGTGATGTTTATTATCCGCTCACCCATTACGCCAATTGTAGCACATTGAAACGGCCGTGGCCGGAGCGGCACCTTGCCAGCTCCGACCACGGCCTCGTCCTTCACGACTTGCGTGCGACCTGCATGAAGATCACCACCCCCAGCAGTCCGCCGATGACCGGCCCCACCACGTACACCAGCAGTGCCGCATCAGGCGACGGCCATTGGCCGCCCGCCAGGAAGTGTGCCAGCGCGCGTGGCGGATTGATGCCGCCGCCGGTCCAGCGGGAGGCGACCCAGATACCGGCCATGACAGCCAGTCCGATGACCAGCGGCGCGATGGGCTCCAGCCTGGGCACGTACAGCGCCGCCAGGATGCCAAGCATCAGCACCATGCCGCCCAATCCCTCCCAGAACATGCCGGCGAGAAGACCGATACCGTCGGCCAACTGCGGCGCGCTGGCACCCAGCACCTCCTTGCCGGACGGTCCGTACGCCAGCTGCAGCGTGTAAACTGCCGTAGCGAACCCGACGCTTTGCGCCAGGATGTACACCGGCAGCTGGCGCAGGGAAACCTCTCCCAGATAGGTCATCGCCACTGAGACCATCCAGTTGAGGTGCGCCCCGCTGCCGCCCGCGAACAGGCAGACCATCAGCAGCAGCATGAAGCCGAAGGCCGACAGCACGGTCAGTGTGTCGGCGTTGCCCAGATACGCCTCGGTCGCCGCGTAGATGCCCGAGAGGCCGAACAGGAAGCTGCCCATCGCCTCACAGACAACGATGACGCCCAGAGGCTTTTCCTTGGGCGAGGCCATGCCGATACCCAACCGCTCATATATGGCGGTCATTGATCCTCCTAGGAAATTGACGTGCGGTCAATACTATACTATCACACAGAAAATAGCCCGCCGTGGCGCCAGATACAGATGCCTAACGGAGTTGATATACCTTCCGCACGATGTCGTCGCCCATTTCTGGCTGCTGCTGCAACAGCCAGATTGTAGCTACCACGTGGGTGGTATGAATGAACTTCTCCGGGTCTACCACCGGCTTGCCCTGCCAGCTGATAGTCATGTGCGGATAAAACGCCAGGCTTTCACGCTCCGGAAACTTATTGGTGATAGCGTCGCCCATAGCCGACATGAAGGAGAGGTGGAAGTGGCGCACCGCCTCGGCATCGCTCAGTTCGATTACCTCGACCGGCATAAAGCTGGGCTGGGCGCGATTACCGAACGTCAACGAGAAGGGATGGACGGCCTGCATGAAGCGGTCGATGGCCTGCAGGCCGGCCTGGTCATTGCCATCAGCAAACCAGAAGCGGCGCTTCAGAGCCACTT
The DNA here is from genome assembly GCA_016789455.1 of Candidatus Saccharibacteria bacterium. Taxonomy (NCBI): domain Bacteria; phylum Candidatus Saccharimonadota; species Candidatus Saccharimonadota bacterium. Next base: position 498,070 of record JAEUQU010000002.1, read on the forward strand.
GGGGGCACCAGCCCTGCGCACCGTTGTAGACACGGTCGCCAGGCTGCGGCAGCATGTCGAAGCAGGCGACGAGTTGGTAGGGGTGTTCCATTGCTTTTATTATAGCAAAAACTTGCGCCTCACCATTCCAGTTGCTACGCTAAACAGTAATGCTTTTACGCCTGACCACCATAGACCGCCGCCTGTTCATCCGCAAACTGACCATCCTGTTCGTGGGGACAGTGCTGTTCATTCCACTGGTCTATTTTAAGTACCATGGCCTCGCCATGGTGTACATCGGCGCTTTACTGGCATTGCATTGTTTCATCTTTTACGTCTACTTCATGCGGACGCCATGGCGACGACTACTGGAAGATAAGGCAGGCTTCGCCATTCGGATCGTGGCTATTATCTTCTTCATCTACCTGCTGACGCTCATACGGTATGAAGGCAGCCTGGCGACCATCATTATCAATACCTCACTGGCACTTGTCATCCACGTCGGCATCCTGGCCGGGTTGATGGTTATCCGCGAGGCCCCGAAGGGTAGCCCGTCCTCACACGAAGAGAATAACTGAAATCATAGGGTCCGCCCATCATCTACACCCTCCTGCCAGCCAGGAAGCGGGCTACGACGCCAGCGATCAGACCATAGATAAGCAGAGCTACCAGTGCCGCCCAGTCGATGACACTTTGGACGACTGCACCGGTCGGTACGGTTGAAGCCGAGCCGAAGATGCCCGCGAACGGCGCCATCAACGGCGAACTCAGGCTGTAGATTAGATTGACGAAGGCGCTCTCCGGGTTAGCACCCAACAGCAGAAAAACGAAGCGCAAGGCCACGATGGCCTCGATGACACCAAAGATTGCATAGACGATTCCGCCCATATGTATACTCCTTGTCTAGTTGTAGCGGCTGCGCGGCCGGGCCCCGCAGTCATGGCAGTATTACAACATCCGGCGGGAAACGGCGCTGTAATTATTTTTACATCCGACGACGAACTGTCCAGGGTGCAAGGATACGCGCATGTCATGGGCCCGGATAAATGCACCGATATCCGCCAGCTCCCGAGCAAAGGCCGTTTGCCAATCGACATTCATGACCGGGTGCGAGGCAAACGGCACCAATCCGGAACTCAGCCGGAAAAACAAGAGTCCATGGGCGACATTCCATGCGAGCATGGCGCGCAGGCAAGCAAGATTCTGCTGGATAGTGGCGAGCAGTCGCTCTTCGTTAAAGGCTGCCAGCCGGAACGTATGCGAGCTGGTGCAGCCAAGCGCAAGGTTGATGGTAGGATAGCCGATCTTCATGCGGTCAGTATAGCCGTGGCTCAGACGTGGCGGTATGTAATTTCTTACTCAGACTTGTAGGCCGCATCAAAGTAAAGGGCCATCGGGTCTATGACCCCATTTCTTTATCATAGCAGACTATAAATCCAGTGGTTGTGATGCTTATCACTCGCCGTGGTTGACCATACACGACGCATTTACCCGCACCTGATGCTTTACTGGTACATAAGACAGACAGTCAACGCAAATTAACAATAAGGGGGATACATGGTCAGCATCGAACGGGTGGGGCATTATAAACTTATCGAAACAAAGCGGCATATCAAGATACTGTACTTGGATGACCAGGCGTACGCTTGGCTGGAGCTGGGCGACATCGGCGGCATCCTGGTAGCATCGGGTCGCAAACATCAACCGGCGTTCGTGCTGAGTGCCGGCGACTACCGGATATATAACATCAAGAACGTGGCGCAACTGGCCGATCTGCCGCACCTGGAACTTGAAGTGGATGACAACGAGTGGCAAAGTTACCTGCTGCCTTCCAAGTTGCCTGAACCTGGCAAGCGCCACTTGCGGGTCCGCATCATACCGACACGAGAGACGGTCACTGATATCATCCACCGCACACTGACGGCACCGGCCGCTCCGCGGTTACTGCTTGCCACGCAGTAGGGTGGAGTAGATGGGAGGGGTAAACATGATTATTACTAGCAGAGACAGCGTGACCGGCGTCTTGGCGCTCGGCGCGATTATTATCCTACAAGCCTACTTGCATGGGTGGTGGCCCCTTCTGTCTGATGTCCGTTGGACGCTACTGGCAGTTTTCAGCCTGAGCGTCCTCGCCGTCGCTACTGGCTACCTGTACGATGAGGAACCGAGCTTCCGCTGGTCGCTGGCTGCTGCCGCATACCTGGCGCTCTGCTCCATGTTGGCCATAGCCGGCCTGCTCTCACGGCAGCCATCGGTCGTCATGGGGATTGTTGCCGCGACGGTGGTATTCTGGCTTGCTTCGGTGGGGGTGCATCTGTTTGCCGCCCGGCAGTACCAGCGGCACGCCCCGCAGTAGGAGCGGACGGATAATTTATAAACTTTTGCCTAATTTTGCTTCCAGGGCGTCAGCATCAGGCACGATGATATGCGTGCCCATACGGATAAGCTTTTCGCGCTTGAGTTTTGATATTTCGCGGCTGACCGTTTCGCGGGAGAGACCGATGCGCGAGGCGATATCGCCTTCCGTCAAAGGCACCTCGTAGGAGCCGTCGGCGGCAGGGGTGCCAAAGCGACGGATTTCCAGCAGTATCTCATGCAGGATGCGTCCGCGAGTGCTGCCACCCATCATATGGACCATGCGGCGCAGGATGCCATCCATGCCGATGTACAGGCGCGTCAATAGCTCAAAAGCGACGTCAGAATCCTCGCGCAGCAGTGCGAGCACCTTTTCGACCGGTGCGTCAATGACCTCGATATCGGTATCAGCTTCATAACAATAGGTGTTATCAAAGCCCGTGATGGCATTCAGCATCGGGAAGAAGGTGTAGGGCCTGAAAGTATTGACGATAATTTCGTCGCCTCGATACGAAATATCGTATTGCTTGACACGGCCCTCGAGCAGGTAAAAGATACGGCTCGGGTTCTCGTTGTTAAGTAATAGAACCTGTCCCTTCTTGTACTTTTTCACGCTGTACTGGCGGAAAAACTTATCAACTGCGGCACGCGTCGTGGCGGACATAACTCTACTGTATACCAGCTATTGTCTGTTGACAAATCAATGATGCTTATCACAGCTGCGCGGTGATGAAGCGGATGCCCGCTTGGGTGCCCGTAGCGAACAGCACGCGGCCGCCGCCGACGAATATACCGTCCGTTCCCATGTAGTCCCAGTTCCAGTCAATCGGCACCTCTTTGCGCAGCGTAATGGCCGAGGACGTGAGGTCGAGGACGGCTACGCCGGTGCCGGGTACGGTATAGACCGCTGTCTTGCCGTCGTCGCTGACGACCGTCTGGCTTTCCCGGACAGTACTGGGCAGGCCGGTCTTGGAGGCGATGATAGTGCCACTCTTACTGACCAGCACGGCGACGCCTTCATTACTGCCGGTATTCTGTGACCCGACGACAAGATAGGCACCCAAAGAAGGCACGTATTGGACGTCGTAATAGTAGTACTTGTTGTTGTCGTAGATCGGCAGTTCTTTGACGATGGCTCCTGAGTGGTCGATCAGCGCGCCCATGACCGTACCACCGCCAGTTCCGGCGGTACCGTACCGCTGCCAGACCTGCAGCCAGCCCGTGTCAGAACCGGCCACGATCGGCCACCAATCACGATTATCGGTGCCGACGGCCGTATTGATTATCTGTCCAGCCGTGCCGTCGTCGTTGACGATCTTGCCGAAGATGTCATCGCCGGTTCCCAGGTTGTCGACGCCGCCGCCGTCCACCCAGCCATCACTGAAGCTGACCAAAAACTTATCTCCACTGGCTGCGGCATGTCCGGAATGGCCACCCTGTGGCGGCATCAGCTTGGCGCCGTAGGGTACCAGTGGGGCCAGGTTGCCATCCCAGATGCCGTAGGTCTGATCCAGATCGGGACTGAACTGTGCGTCTTCCGAAGTCACCAGCAGCTTGCCGTTGCTATTGACGGCGCCGCTGGCCGGTTCCTGGGCGGTTACCGCCGAAACGAGCGGCTTTGGGCTGAATGAACCGTTGGGGTCCGCAGGATTGATTTCGGAATAGAAAATGTCATGCTCCCACTCGCCAGCCGGGCTGACGGGCGGATACTGGTTGCTGGCGTACAGCAGCAGGTGCCGGCCGCCCGTCTTGACGAACTCAACGCCGTGCATGTACTCGCGGTGATCAACATCCGCCGGTGGCAACGGCTCGGCCGACGGATTCGTCACCGGTGCCGACACCCGGCCGAACAGTAGCGCGGAACTCTGCGAGGCACTCCCGTCCTGCATCTGATCGGCACCGGCACTAATGGTGCCGTTTTCGGCCTCAGCGCTGGCAACCGGACCGGCGGCAAATGTTGTAATTGCTACATACGCAGTCACCATGACAATCAGGCTGGCGGCAACCGCGACAAATAATCGGGCGACTCTGGCGTCGGCTCCAGTCTTGAATGTGGCTGGATTCATATTTTTTGTGCTTACTTTATAGTTCTTATGCTTACTCATATCTTGGAGCAAATAGGGAATAGTGTCAATCTTTCAGGCATAGGGACGGCCGGACCCAACCACGCTGTGGCATGGGCCCGGCCGGTGTCAGCTGCGCATCTCCCGGGTAGTGACGATGTCGAGCCAGGGGCCCGGCGGCACTTGAGATCTGTCTACAAAGCGCCAGCTGACCAGTGCGCTCCAGTTTGACAGGTCTGCCTGTCTGCCGGTCAGGAAACTGACGGCGGCGGGCGCCAGATCCAGTCCAGCCCGTCTGTCAGCCGGCGGCCTATCACCAAAGACATACCGGTAGTCATAGAGCTCGAACGGCCCCACATCCTGGAGCTGCACATAGACCTTGCGGCCGCTTAGCTCCACCTCGATCCAACGGTTCTTGAGGATCGAGCGGGGCGGTCCGGACCATTGCGGCGGCTGCGCCGGGTCATACCAGTATATCTGGCTGACCTCGGGACGAACCCGTGCCTCTTCATCGAACTCGAACACGGGCAGTGCTGCGTAGAACGGATTCTCGTGCGGGCGGAACCCCGCCGGCCAGTAACCATTGTTTTGCCGGTTGTTCGGGTCGTCAAAGCCGCCGAAGTGCTCCGACCAGAGCGGATCCCAAGCGCTGGCGAAATTGGCGATGTGGTCATTGGCGGGCGTCGCAGGTTCACCAGCCCAGAAAATCGTCGCCTTTATGCCAGAGTGGACGGGGTACGCAAACGACGACTGGCTACCAGCGCCCGCAGGCGTTGGCTGACCTGGTGCGGTAGCACTCGAGCAACCGAGCGTCACCACCAGTAGCAGGAGTAAGAGCTGCAACCTGTGCACGGCACCGATCCTTTCGTTCCGGTTGACTAATGCCCGGTTTCTTTGCCCGTAGCCGGCTCTTATATCATACGCCGATTCCAAGAGAGGGTCTACGAAGTGCCTCACAAGAGCAAATGCTACCTTGCACCTACAATTTTCAGAGGGACCCATGGAGACCTATCCTCAGGCCCTGGCAACCTTACCATCGTTCATCACCCGTCCACCTAGGAGGAAACGAAGCATGCGACCCCAGGAAAATCCTGGCGTCCTCAGTCTCGGCGTGCCGGTATTCTTTGACCGTACCGGTCGGCGTTGGCGCAGGGTACTCATTACCTGGCTGACGCTGGCCATACTGGCCACGGTCTACCTGGCAGTCGTCGTGCCTGACGCGCTTGCTCCGATCCAGAACCAGCTGGGCAACACCAGCAGCAGCCTGCCCAAGGAAATCACCGCGCGCCTTCGGCAGGGCGCACTCCCCGAACTCTCGGAAGGCGGCAACGCACCACTGACCCAGGTGGCGCAGGTCCGCCGTGATGGCAGTCAGGCGTACCTCATCGAACCGTTCAGCGGGCAGCCGATCCGGCCGCTCGAAGAATGGGAGTATGAGCTGGTCGGCGACAGCGAATACGTCATCGACCGTACCGGCGCCATCCCCGAGAAGACGCTGATGCTGACGTTCGATGACGGCCCTGATCCGACATACACGGCAGCGATCCTGGACGTGTTGTCGCGCAACGGCGTGCCGGCCACCTTTTTCAGCATCGGCGAGAATGTCGTCAAACACCCCGAGCTGGTCGCCCGCATCATCCGTGAAGGGCACATGATTGGCGGCCACACCTTCACCCATGCCGACTTCTACGAGCATGATGCCGTCTGGGACCGCCAGGAGCTGATCGTCACCGACCACGTCATCCGTGCCGCCGGCGACTATGCCACCAGTATCTGGCGCGTCCCCCGGGGCGATCCGGCCCAGAAGCCGCTTGCCGTGCTCTACGGACAACAGCTGGGCTATATGCAGATCGACTTCACGTACGACCTGCTCGACTGGGCGTATGCGCCCGGACAGGACATGCACGCCACCGCCTTGCCCCCGCTCGACGGCATGGGGCACGTCGCCCTGCTGCACGACGGCGGCGGCGACCGCTCCGGCACCGTCGTCATGCTGCAACGGCTGATTGACGAGGCGCGAAACCAGGGCTACAGCTTTTCAACCCTGGCACCCATCCTGCCTGCCGCCCGCCAGCCCGTCAAGAATATCGGACCGACACTGGCCGACCGCTCAGTCCTCGGCTTTTTCCAGGGCATCCTGGTGCTGCCTGAGCACCTACTGTATTTCCTGTTCTGGTTTGCGGTCATCACCATGACCAGCCTGTACGTCCTCTACCTGGGGCTGGCGCTGGTCAACTACCACCGCTACCAGCGCTATCGGTACCTGTCCGCCGACCCGGACCGGCTGATCAGCGTCGTTGTACCGGCCTGGAACGAAGAAGGCGTCATCGAGAAGACCCTCGATTCCGTCTTTGGCAGCACCCACCGCAACCTCGATGTCATCGTCGTAGATGACGGCTCCAGCGACGCCACCCTGGAGCTGCTCCGCGCCTACGAGCGCCGTCAGCCAGGATTACGCGTCCTGACACAGCCCAACAGCGGCAAGGCCGTCGCGCTCAATGCCGGATTCGCCGCGGCCAGGAGCGATATAGTGGTCACCATGGATGGCGACACCATCTTTGAGCGGCAGACCATCGGCGTCCTGGCGCGCCGCATGGATGAAGCAGGCATCGGCGTTGTCGCCGGCGTCGTCAAGGTTGGCAACCGCGACAACCTGCAGTCCGCTTGGCAGGAAGCCGTCCGGCTGCGCCGCGACCACTCCCTCTCAACCGGGGCCTTCGCCATGGTCCTTGCACGGACCATCCCGGGTGCCTTGCTGAGCAACATCCTCACCATGTGGCAAAGCGTCGACTACGTGACCGGCATCGGCGTGACCCGCATGGCCGAGGCCCAGCTGGGTGCAGTTGCCATCGCACCCGGCTGCTGTTCGTGCTGGAACCGTAACGCCGTACTGCTCGCCGGTGGCTTCTCGCATGACACCCTGGCGGAAGACTGCGATATGACGCTGAACTTCCGCCGTCTTGGCTACAGGGTGGTACAGGAGCCGCGCGCCATCGCCTGGACCGAAGCACCGGCAACCATCAGGCAGCTGTCAAAGCAGCGGCTGCGCTGGTCGTACGGCAACACGCAGGCCTTCCGCAAGCACTGGCGGATGGTACTCAACCCGCGCTACGGCTGGCTGGGCATGCTGGTGCTGCCCTATGCCATGCTGTCGTTGCTGGTGCCGCTAGTGTTCATGCCGTTGATGGTGCTGTCGTTCTTCATCAGCGTCAGCAACGGCAACTGGGAGAGTATCGCGCTGTTCGCACTCTTCGTCGCAGGCTCGCACTTCATCGTCGCCTGTGCTGCCGTCGCCATGCTCAAGGAGAGCTGGTGGCACCTGCTGTTCGTGCCGGTATACCGGCTGGTCTATGAGCCGCTGCGTGTCTATCTGCTGTACGCCGGCATGCTGCGGATCCTTATGGGCCGAAATTACGGGTGGGACAAGCTGCGCAGGACCAATAGCGTCCATGCCCCCACGGCCGAACCTGCCGTCCAGACAACGGTGGCGTAAGGCCACGGCGCATGTTGCCATCCAGGTGACATGCGCCCTTCAATAGGGGCGGAGGATATAATAGCCACACCGTACATGCTATACTGTGGTGTATGAAAAAGGTTATGGTCACGGAAGGCTGCCGCCGCCTGGCACGGCAGCTGACATTCTGGCTCTGCCTCCTCATCGTGCTCCTAACCACCGTCGCAGTTTCTTTTGCCCAACAGCGCATCTCTACGCGCAGCGCCGACGCCTTCAGCCAGGATGCCAACGATGCGAACGAGCGGTTCAAGCGCAGTCTTCAGCAATATGCCGATCTGCTATATCAGGGCCGGTCTTTTGTGCATGGCAGCCGGGAGGTGACGCAGAAAGAGTGGGAACAATACTTCCGAGAGCAAAACATCTTTGGCCGTTACAAGGGCATCAGCATGGTCTTTATCGCCGAAACGGTCCCGCATGACGCCAAGCTGAAGTTTGAGGCAGCCATGCGCATGCAGCCACAATCCGGTGCCGACTATAGCATCAGTCCGGGAGGGGACCGCCCAGAGTACCTCATGATTACGCGTTACCTGCGGGCCACCAATGTAGCCCCGGCCATTAATTTCGATCTGTATTCAACGCCTGCGCGGCGCCAGACCTATGCTGCCGCACGAGTACTCAACCATCCCGTTGCCAGTCCGCCGCTGGTGCTTGCTTCCGGTGAGCCCGGTTTTTTCATGACATTGCCCGTCGACACCTCCGGTAAAAGCTTCGTCGTCATAACCTTCCATACGGATCAACTGCTTGATGCTCTCTTTGAGGGTAATACGTTGCATAAGCTGGCCTTGCGCATCAGTGAAACTGACATGGTTGACCCTAACGAGAAGATTGAACTGTTCAAAACAGCCAACTGGCATGACTCCAACGAAATGACACTCCGGCGCACTGACACGTTCGGCGTAGCCGGCCGGCAATGGATTATGGAATATAAAGGCAATGCCGATTACGACAATGAGCCTGCCGGACGATTTGGAACGCTGTTCATAGGGCTCATCGGCAGCATGCTGATAGTGATGATCGGCCTGACCTACTTTGCCTTGCTTAAGGTCGGCGAACGGAACGTCGCACTGCAGAAGAAGACTGGTTCAAAGCCTCGAAAATCCGGCGGACGTGCGTAAACTCAAAGAGTACGGCATCCACCACCACCAACGCCGCCACCCCTAGCATGCCACTGACGGCATATGGCGCAGCCGGCTGGATGACCGTGCTGCTGCTACGCAGCCAGGAGGCCACTGTCCGTTCGATTGCCGCAGCTGCCGACCCCGGTCCGCCGTTGCCGTTCACCAAATCCGATGCCTCTTCTGCGGATACGACCGGACCGGCTGCCGGTGGAGGGCCAGGGTCACCAGCGCCAGGCGCGGCCACGGTCTGCGCTACGGCAGGAGCAGGCTCCGGCGTATCTTCGGAAGCCACCGGCGTATCGCCGTCAGATGGCTGCTGGCCGCCAGGCGTCTCAGGCTCAGGATTCAGCAGATCATCGCAATCCTCCGGAGAGAGGAACTGGCGCTCTCCGCCGCCATCATCAACTGACTCGACGATACATTCGCGCGGAACGATCCGCATCTGCAGTGTCGCCGACGAGTCCGCCCGCACCAATTGCGGCAGGGTGACCACGCCGACGACCAAAAGTGTTGCTATGATTGCTTTCATCAGTTTGCTACCACCGTTACTGTTAAGTTGAAATTATAGGTGCCGGTACTTTGCTGAGGGGGTATGGTCTGGTCCAGCGCCACGCCGGTAAGGTCCCAGTAGCACTCATACATGGCAGTAGTGTCGGCGGTCAGCAGAGTGACACTATCAGTGACGTTTTCATTAAAAGAGGCTGCCGCACCCTTGGTAATGCCATCGGTGGTGCAGTTAGTCTGTGGCGTCAGGACACTGGCTGAGGCATTGACGCTTAGCCGGCCGGCCTTGGTGTCGCCATCCGAGCCGGCACCGCAACCGGCCGGGGAACCGGCACCGTCGTTGAAGTCGTACTGGTCACTCGAAGATGTCCATAAGGCCGAGCTGCCGGCCGTGGCAGCTACCGACGCCGTCCAAGTGGGCGTGCCGGTGTTATTGGTGATGCGTATCCTCTGTGAAGCGGTGCCCAGCGAACCCGTCGACGTCTGGCAGTCCAGGCTGAGCGTCTTGGCGGGCATGACAATGCCAGGGCTGGCAATACCGGCACCGCTGCCATCGACAATGTTCATGCCGAGCGAGCCAGAGGGAATATAGGCATTGTAGGCAAAGTTGGCGGCGAAGCCGGTGGTCGAAGAAATCGTCGTCTCCAGCGCGGCTGCGCCCTCGGTATTTGACCAGGTCAGGTTCGTCCCATCAAAATTAAGTCGCTTGACGAACAGGTCGCCGGCGCTATCGATGATCGTCAGCATCAGCTCTGAGCGATCATGGGGATTACCCTGCATGCGGTGGAGCTTGTCATCGCCGGTGGCGGGGCGGGGCGTCGTGGTGAAATCGGTGGTGGCCGTCGTCCAAGCGCCAGTGTTCTTGTTGAAGAATACCCAGTCCACCCCCACGGCGTTAGAGTCCTCGTACGAAATTACCAGCCGTGACTGCCCACCGGACTGTACCCACTCCGCCGAGTTATTATTAGTGCCGGCTCCGACAGTGCCGATGGTCTGGTCATAGTTTCTGAGGTTGCCCCAGGCTGAGCCGGTCCATATGCCGGCGTCCGCGTCGGCGCCGTTATCGGTTGAGGCGGCATAGCCGATATAGTCCGTACCCGGTTCGGCCGCCAACTCCACATCGGTCGGTTCCTCGGCGAAGGCGGTATTGGTAACCGCGGCCGTCCAGGCACCCCCAGCACCAGCTCCCCGCGTGGCATACACCAGGTCCAGCACAGCATCATTACCCCAGACTATCATCAGCTCGCCCGACAGGCTTTCGAAGGTCAGATCAAATGAACGGTTGGTCAATGTCGTAGCCGTACCTACCTTGGACAAGTTGGTGGAGAGTGCGGCTGTCGGCTCGGTCTGCCAGAGGTTCGTAGCACCGTTCCAGTAGTTGGCGGAAAGGTCGAAGGCCGTATCGCCCCAAGCGGCCGCAAGGTCATTACTGCCAGAGCGCGACGCCATCTTAACGGCGTCTACCGTGCCGGCCGTCCTGGCAGACGACATCGTCGTGGCCGCAGTCCAGGCACTGCCATTCCATACCCTGTACGCCAACTCATTATTGGTGGCCGTATTGGTCGAGTATAAGACCACCGCCTCGCCGGAGCTCTGTTCGTAGGCGATATCGAACCGGGGCAGGTTGCCGTTGCCGATGGTCACATTCCATTCGGCCGTCCAGGCAAAGCCGTTCCAGCGCTGAATATACAAAACACCGCCAGTGGTCTGATAACCGGCGATGATCTCATTCCGCACCGGCGAGGCACGGTTGACTACGTGGCGCATACTGGCAGCCGCCGTCGTGCCTGAGCTTTCGGCTCCCCAGGCACTTCCCACTTCATCCCACAATCGGAAGCGGGGAACAGTCTGCGTTCCCTCGCCATAGACAAGCATGCCGTCACCATGGGTCAGAGCTTGTACGGGCGGCACAGACCCCACGGCTCCGACCACGACGGAAAGAACGAGCAGCACACCGGCCCTCACAAACCGTCGCAGCGTCATGCTCATCCGCATCGGCTATCCTTTGCGGCGCCGCGACTGGGAACGTGACGCACTGGTTGGAATGCGGATATGCTGGCCAGGACGGAGCGTGTACGGCGGCTTGAGGTCGTTGAGGCGCACTAGCGTCTTCCAGTTGACGCCATGCTCACTGGCGACAGACTGGATGTCGTCACCACGCTCAACGCGGTACTTGATGGCGGATTGGCGCTCTTCGGCACGATCCCGCTGGCGGCGTATCAGGAAGGTGATAAGTCCAGCCAACACGGCCAAGCTGGCGATCATGATGCCGGCAGCGGCCGGTGCGGGAGCAATGAAAACGGTCGAGCTGGTCTGCAGCACCTTGTCCGGCTCGGTCTCTTCACCCAGCGACACGGCAGGGTCAGACACATAGGAGGCGCTGACGCGCGCCAAATACCAGCCGCCCCAGAACGGTCGGGCAAAACTGAAGCCGTTCTCCGCTTCGCGTCCATTAAGGACAGGGAACGTGCCGCCGTCAGTCTGGGATCCGAAGAGACCCTGCAGGCCGACTTCAAGCTTGGTATCGAGCGAGACGTTACCGGTGTTCTTCAGCGTAGGGGTGACAATGACTTCGTTATTCTTTTCTTCAACATCCAGCCCCTTGATGGTCAGTTCTTTCTTGATGTCACCCGGCACCGTCACGACGACACGGATGGCGCTGCGGAAGCTCAGAGTAATGCCATTGCCGGCGGATTGTGGCACCTGGTCTGCAGCCTGAAAGGCGATACAGGCATTATGTTCGCCGACATCAGCGTTTTCCGGCACCGTGATGGTGAACGGCACCGTCGCCTTGTTCTTTGGGGCTACGTCGACGGTCGTGCGTTCCACGGTAATCCACTCGCCGGCATTGGTGGCAACGTCAGCCTTCTGCGCACAGGCGAAGGCACCACCGCTTGAAACCTGCGAATCGACGCCATAGACGTCGACCTTTTTCACATCATCGGTATTATTGATAATCTGTACGGCATCCTGCACCGTACGGCCTGGCTGGATCTCATGGATAAAGATTGACTGGGAGCGCGGATTATCCGATCGCGGGTTGGCCGGCTTCCCACCGACACCACCCGACTCGACAGCACCGGCTGGCGCCGATACGACGAGCGCCAGAGTGAAGGCAAGTGCGAGTGATGTCAGTGATGTTCCGGTCATGGAGTTCCTCTCTACTGCCTGGTGATTACTGAGCAGTGGCTGTCAGGGTTAGGTTCAAGGTGTAGCTGTCTGATGCGGTTTCTGCAGGAATGGTCTGGCTTAGTCCGGCACCAGTCAGGTAGCCGCGCCAGACATCGTTGCTGGTAGGGCCGGCGTTCAGCAGGGTGATACTATCGACGGTTCCCTGGGCAAAGGAGGCGGAGGCACCCTTGGTAACACCGGTAGCCGTACAGCTGGCACAATCTGTCACCAGCGTACTGACGCTTGGATCGATAGTGAGTTGTCCTGCTACAGTATCGGTATCCGCACCATCAGCACATCCTGCGGTCGATCCGGTCACGTCATTGAAGTCGATCCGGCTGGTCGCACCACCGTTCGCCCAGGTGGAGGTGACGCCGCTGGTCGCTGCGACCGTCAGCGTAAAGCCGTTGTCGGCTGCATCGCCGTTGGTCACATATACCCGCTGCGAAGCGCTACCGAACGTGCCGGTCGAGGCGTTGCCGCCTGTCTGGCAATCAAGCGACAGGCTTTTGGCGCTCATGGCAAATGTCGGCGACGGCACGCTGACACGGCTGCCATCCAGGATGTTGGTAACCAGCGTGCCCGGGTTGATAGTTTGTGTCAGGTCTGATGTCGGCACGGCCTTGACAGTGACACCACCCAGCAGGACCAAGCCTGCGGCGGCAATAACTACAGCCGTAGAACGGCGGAATGAGGGTACCTCAAACTTCTTCATTTCTTCTCTCTCTTTACTCTTTTTTCTTTTTACTCACTAACCTGTGCTTGTTAGCTTAACCGTTATGGCCAGGTTTGTCAATGAATGTGTGTCATTTTGTAGCAAAAATTACTGCCCATTGGCAGCGGCCACCTCAGCCTTGAGATCTTTCAAAAAAGCATCAATCTTAGAGCGGCTGGCTGACGGCACCGTAATGACATGCGCCCGGCCATTCTGCCGCGCCAGGCTCCACTTGCGGATCATCTGCTCCGACGGTTCTTTGAAGACGACGGTGATGCCGTGCGGATTCTTAGCGCAGGGATAGCCCATCTTCTTCAGTTCAGAATACAGGTAATCGGCCAACATCAGGCTGCGCTTCACTTCCTTACGGAAGCCGTCGTTAGCACCACGCGTCTGCAGTTCATACCACAGGAAGATCGGTGCCTGGCCGTTGCGCGAACCGCCGATAGTGTCATCGAGCGCGCCGATGTACTCAATCTGCGTCTGGATGTGCTCCACATGCTCCTTGCGGGCCACGACGATGCCGCACGGGTACGGCGCGCCGATGAACTTATGTCCTGAGATTGAGACGCTGCCAATCGGCTTTTCAAAACTGATCTGCGGGGCGTCGTCCATGAACGGCAGCAGCATGCCAGAAAGCGCGGCATCGCAGTGGATGTAAAAATTCTTGATATTATTGCGCTTCAGAATTTCGACGATCTTATCGACGTCATCAATCGCACCTGTCACCGTAGTGCCGATATTGGCGCAGATAACCACCGGATTGAGCGGATGCAGCAGGATGGCCCGCTCCAACGCTTCATAATTAATCTCGCCGTTGCTTTGCGATTCGATGGCCACCTTGGACATATTCAGCAGACGCCCGGCCTTGGCGACTGAGTAATGCGTGTCGGCCGAGTAGTACAGGATGGCATCCGGATAGAGCTCGCGGCCCAAGAACAGCCCGTACAGGTTGCCCTCGGAGCCACAGGAGGTCACATATCCCCAGGCCCGTTCCATCGGGATGTGGTACAGCTTGGCGAAATACTCGATGACCTCACGCTCAAAACCGGTGGAGTTGACGCCATAGATCAGATCCGAGAACGGGTCACCCAGGTTATCGATGTTGTAGTCCATGAATGCATACAACGGCTTGTAGTCGAAATGCATGCTTTCCGGATAGCCCAACAGCTTGGAGGCTTTCTCTTTGAGCAGTTTTTTGTGTGCGTCGAGACGGGCTTGAACTTCTTCCATATGGACCTGATTATACGTGCTTACGCTTACGATTCAAAATACTCTTTCAGCCGTTCCATGCCAAAGTGGATATCCTCGACATCGATGCCCGAATAGGCGATACGGATGTACGACTGGGTATCCTCCGGCCGCGGCCGCCCGAAGTGCTTGTGCGTACAGAAGGAGACGCCGGCCTGCTTGAGCGCCAGGTCCATGAGCAGGTTGACGTCGGTGATGCCTTTGCGCTCCATAATCTTGGTGACGTTAGGGAAGAGGAAGAACGAACTGCTGGGTGCCGCCACCGAGATGCCATCGATGGCATTCAGGCCGGCCACCGCCGCATCACGCCGCCGCTTCAGCTCGGCCAGAATGTCATTGGGGCCGGTCTCGCTGCCGGTCAGGGCCTCGATGGCTGCCCACTGGATGAAGTGCGAGGTACAGGATTCGGCATTGGAATTAAGCTTATTGATGATATCGATGATTTTCCTGGGGCCGATAGCTGCCCCGATGCGCCAACCCGTCATAGCGTAGCGCTTTGAGAACGTATAGAGGATGACCGTCCGCTCCTGCATGCCCGGCAGCGTCACGATGGAATCAGCCGGCTCATCGTACTGTATCTCGTAGTAGGCATCATCGCTCAGCACCATCAGGTTGTGCCGGATGGCCAGCTCGGCCACCGCCTCCATTTCGGCGCGGCTCGAGCGGGCGGCAGTGGGGTTGTGATAATTGTTGCAGACAAGGATCTTGGTGCGTGGCGTGATGGCGCGCCGCATGCTCTCCAGGTCGAGCGCAAAGCCCTTCTCGGTCTCGATATAGCCGTAAGGCACGGCGATGCCGCCCTGAAACTCTATCTGCGATTCATAAATCGGGTAGCCAGGATTAGGATAGAGCACCTCGTCACCAGGCTCCATGACCGCTTCCAGGAACTTGCCGACCACGGGCTTGCCGCCCGGCTGGATAGAGACGTTTTCCGGCTCGTAGGGCGCGCCCCACTTGCGGCCGATCTCCTCGGCCATGGCCATCCGCAGCTGGATGATACCGGCACCAGGGCAGTACCCGGTGTATCCGTCACGTATCGCTTTGGTGACCGCCTCGACGATGTTATACGGCGTGTGCAGGTTGATATCACCAATATGGAACGGGTAGACCTTATGGCCCTTATGCGACCAATCAGAAGCGGCCGCGGCCACTTCGAACGACGTTTCTATGCCTAATTTGGCAATTTGCGAGGCTATATGCATATGCTTACAGAGTAGCACAGCTTGGACGTGATGCTGCTATTGCTTTATTATAAAAAGTGTGCTATAATACATAGATACCGTCCTGCAACAGGGCTATTTTTATTTGCTAGGACAATGCCACCCAGTACGTGCGCGCACCGCTGTTGGTCAGTGTGATGCTCGCTGGCATGGCCGTCAGCCCGGTGGTGGTGTTGGTGGCAAAGCGGCGCCTGCTTGCCGCCAGGCCGGAGTTAGGCGTGGTCACGCCGCCGCCAGCACCGGTCGCCACAAACAGCGGCACTGTCGTGCCATTAGCCAGCAACCCTACAAAGTAGTCCCGGCCCGCCCGCAGCGTCACCGGACTCTGTAGTGGCATGCTCATCAGGCCGGTAGCCGCCCAGTTGGCCGCCTGGTCATTGGTGCGCTGCAGCAGGTTGCCGGCATCATCGTAGAGAGCCGCGAAGTTCTGGCCCGCCGTCAGGCCGCTGCCGGCCGTGCCGACCGTTGCCAGGATGTTCGACACCGTCCCACCGGTCTGGCTGGATATCTTCATCAGGTACAATGTGCCGGAAACATTACCGGTCGCACCCGAGCCCGAGCCCGCCATGGCCGGGTCGTAGTTCCATTCGACGAACCCGTGCCGGGCCGGGACATCCGGCTGATAGGCAGGGTGGATATCGGTCACGCCGCCGGTACTGGGCCCGGTGCCACTGACAGAGGTAATCGGCGTAAAGCCGTAGATTTCATTGCGGACAAAGAGGGCGTTGTCGTTACCGCCGGCGTCCTCAAAGACATTGGTCTCAGTCAGATCGTGCATGATGTTGCCGTATACCCGCGCCGCCGGGCTGGCCGTCAGCTTGACGCCGCGTACACAGCCGGAAATGTCATTGCCCTTGGCGGAGAAGCCGCTGACATTGTTGGCGGTGATAGCATAGGTGCCAGCCGGCAGGGCAGGGTCGTAGAACTCATTGCGGCGCAGATGCACCTTCTGGGCGTTCTGTATGACCAGTCCGGTCACAGCCCTGGTAAACCGGCAGTTTGCGATGACCAGGCCGCGCACCATCGTGCCGGCGATACTGCCGTTGACGTTGGTAAGCGAACCGGTGATGTCGGCGAAATCGACGTTATCCACGAAGTTATCGGTCGAAAGCAGGCCGGTGTTACTGGAGATACTTACCAGTTTGACGCCGGTCTGGGCACCATTGACGCGGCTGTCACGGAAACCGTTATTGGCACTACTCGGCACCACCTCAAAGGCAGCACCGCCGTAGTTGACGATCAGCATGTCGGTAAAGACATTATTGAAATCACCGTCGGCATGGCTGGTATTGCCGGCTTTGCAGGCGGATTTGTTGGTCGAGCCGTCATCCGCAGCTGAGTCGCCGCCGATGGCCGTGCAGCCGCTAAAGAGATTGTCGATGCATTCGGCGCCATGCAAGTCATAGTCTGATATACAACAGTCCTCAGACACGCAGCCGGTGATGGTATTGCCGGCTGCACCGTTAAAGAGCAGTACTGAATGGCGCAGCGAAGAGAAACGGCAATCACGCACCATGCAGTTGGTTGCGCCGTAGAGTGTCGCCCCATAGCCGTTACCAGAACCGGTTACCGCCGGGTTGGCGGCATAACACTGGCTGGTCTGGCACATATAGCTGTCGGAAAGGCGGAAGGCCTGATTCTTCCAGGACTTGGTATGGGCACCGTCGCCGGATACGGAACAGTTAAGCAGTGCGCATTGGACGCCATACTTTATCTCAAACGCATTGCCCACCAGCGACATGGCGCTCCAGGTGACCGAAGCGTCCTGAATCCGGGAATTACGCACCGGCTGCAGCTTGATGACACGTGCCAGGGCAGGCATGTCATAGGTGTGGTACAGCGCGTGCGACAGGCGCAGCTCCGTGCCGGAAACTATCTCTTTGATTTCGGCGATCTCACGGTGCTTATAATTACTGGTCTCGATGGTGCCATCAGGCTTGGTGGTATGGGTATCATCGGCCACCTGGACGATATCGCCGGCAGCAAAGATGCTGGTATCGAGCACCGTGACGGTACGGTCGCCGCGCACCGCCGGTGCCGACACCAGGCTGCTGATGACCCGGGTGACCTGCGACTCATGCGAGGTGCCGGCAGGCGCGTCAGGATTGGGATTGTAGGCCAGAAAGTCATCACCGAGCGGCTCAGTCAGGGTCAGGGTATTGCCGGCGACACTGGCGACGCTGTGATATTCCTTCTGTTCGCGGGTAGGATTGCCGGTGGCATCACGGGCGCCGCGCAGCAGGATGTAGCTGCCGACGGAGAACGGCGCCACATTGTTCAGCGTAAGCGTCGTCGAGCCTTCCAGCGAGTCGGCCGTGAGAAAAGGCTTGCCGGTGGCCGGTGTCTCAGCCGCCTCGCCCTGAATACGGATACGCCCCAGCGGCCCGAAACTCAGCGGCGAACCAAAGCGCAGGATGGTGTTGTTGCTCTGGACCTGCACCGTACTGTTGATATAAATGACGCCGTTCGGCGGCGCCTCCACCATAACCTCCACCGAATGATTGCCCGTCTTGCCAATGGCGTCGAGCGTGCTTTGGATGCGCGGCCCGTCGTCGGTTGCGCCATCGCCGGCCAGGCCGCTCACCCGGGTATTCTCCGCGCTGCTGCGCCAGGCCAGGCCGGCCGGCTGGGCGCTATCCGCCTGCAGTATCTGGCCGTCCGAGCCAACCCCCAGGCGGGTGACGACGCCCGGAGCTGTCGCTACGAAAAAATCACCCTTGGCGGTCAGCAGGGAATTGGCCGGCACTTCGGTCAGGGCGGTATCGAGCATCGCATCAGTGACGATGGGTTCACCGTTGACGGTAATGCCGCCGGTAAAATCTTTGGCACCTGTCACCGTCTCATTGCCAGAGGTGTGCATGACGGATGGTAGCTGGGCCGACGGCACCTGGCCGGTGCCATCAAGCGTCGCCAGGCCGCCCGGTTGCCCGGCGCGCTTTAATGAGCCGTCGGCGTTGTGCTCGACAGCAAGGTAATCGTTGAGGATAGTGCCCCAGGTGCCTTCATCCTGGCCGGGTGTCGGGAGTCTGCTCATAGTCCCTACTAGCATAAGGAAAATGGGGGAATGAGACAAGCCATCGACCCAAGAACACTGCTACAAGAAAAACCGGACCGTACCTTGGCGGCACGGTCCGGGTGTGACACCGGCATCATGGATAGTGTGCTTGTTGCCGCACCATGAGGGCGATCATCGCACGACGGGAATCATGCCCGGCGTCCAACATGCCCGTCAGGCCCTGCCAGGTGCACAGTACTTCGACAGGGGCATCCTGACCGATAGCTTCACTGCGGCAGCGGGCAGCGTGCGCGACGGCCTCCTCCAGCGTCTGATACACCAGTAGGCCGCGCACTTCCTCAAGCAGCTCGATCGGCAGCATCCCATACATGGCCGTGTAGAACAGTGCGATCATGCCGCGCCAGTCCCGCAGCCGCTTCAGTCCGCTCACGGCAGCCAGTCGCAGCGACAGCTCCGCATTCGCTACCAGTCGGGCCTGCGGGCAGCCCTCATGACGATACACGAACGGTTGCGTCTCAACGTTGACCGCCATCACTTCGAACTCGTGCAGACCCGCGACAGGCGTTGTCATGACAGACTCCTCGATGTCCGTACCAGCACAGGGGGCCGGTATCATACCTTCATTTAAAACTAGTGTGGGTTTTTGTCAAGATCCCTATGTACCGTTACCAGCCAGCGCCCTTCAGCATTACAGCTGCAGGGCGGTGGTCGGTCCCGGACCGCGCGCGGCGTATGCGCGCGGTCCGGGAGAAGTGCATCAGGCGGTGGGGTCGATCGACTTCGCCAGGCGGGGCAGCATCTGCTGGATGGCCATGCTGCGCGCCTGCTGGTTCTGGCCGGCGAGGATCTCGAGGACCGCGCCCCAGAAGTGGACGGCGTCGCCCTCGGGTTCACTGAGGGCGTCGGCCCGCAGGCCGATGACGCGCTCGCGTGCCACGAAGCCGTCGGCGCTCTCGCGCAGGATGGAGAGCAGCTCACCAGACAGCCCATCGTCCACCTGACCGTACGTGACGGTGAAGAGGATGGCCAGGAAGCCGCGCCAGGTCTTGCTGGTCAACTCCTGGGCGGCCTCCAGCCGGGACGCCAGGTTGGCGCTGGCGATGGTGACCGACTCGATGTAGCCGCGGGGATCGAAGGTCGTCCATCCCGCCTCCAGGTTGGTGGCGATGATGTTGAACGGCTCGAGCCCGACGCGCTGGTTTCCCATGATGACTCCTGTGTTCGGTGCCACTCCGTATGAGTGACATCTACTATAATTATAGCATATTTTTAATATTAAGTCAATAATGCTTGCGCTTATTCCAGCTTGCAATGGCAGGCATAATAAAACCACGTATCAGTAGAACTTTTTGCCATCGAGGAGCATCTGCAAGAACACCTCCATCCGCCGTTGACGCGTCTCGGGCCGCTTAGCCGTCTGAAGACGGAAAGCAATGGCATACCGGTTGGTCTTATTGAGCGTGTCAAAGAAGGCATGCGCCCTGGGGTGCTCAGCTAAAAGCTTTATAAAATCTTCGGGCACCTGCATATCCTTAGGCGAGGCGTAGGCGGCATCCCAGCGCCCGTCAGCTTTTGCCGCCTCTACTTGGGCGAGGCCGCTGGGCTGCATCAATCCCTCTTTAATCAGCCGCTCAACTGTATTGCAGTTGATCTGCGACCATATACTGCGCGGCCGCCGCGGCCCGAATTTTTGGAGGTAGCTGACCTCATCGTACTTGTTCTTGATGCTATCGATCCAGCCGAAACACAAGGCCACTTCCACGGCCTCAGCCCAAGTGATGGTCGGTTGGCCGGAGGCTACTTTGTAGATGCGGAGTCGCACACCGGGTTCGATACGGTGGTTGGCCAGGAGCCAATTATAAAAGGCTTGTCTAGATGGAAAGGGAAGGATGGCAAGATCAGACACAAGCTTATTCTAACTCTGAGGCATGCTCTGCATATATCTCACCTCGAGCGATGCTGTTAAGGATGGCCCGTACCAATGGAATCATATTTTCAGGTAGGTCACCGAGATCATACCAGGAAAGGTCATCACATTTTTCAGGCTCGGCGTTGAACGGTTCACCCTCCCACTTCGTCGCCTCAAAAACCAACTCTATGCGCTCGGGACTGATGCCGGTATCCAGACGGTGGTCAGTGAATACGAGCCGTACGTCTTCAGGTCTGACTACGACGCCGGCCTCTTCTTTTGCCTCACGGACAGCGGCATGTGTTGCCAGCTCGCCGCCATTGAGATGGCCGGCCGGCAAACCATAGTTGCCATCCTGATAGCCCGTGTTCGCCCTCTTGAGCAGAAGGACTTTATTTTCTTTACGGATAATGATGTAGGCAGCTGCGAGCAACCTGAAGCGTTCTGTATTGGACATGGCTTAATTGTAGCACCGTCTTTCCTGTACAATGTTTGCATGCAACCAGAACAATCCACCCCCGTCACCTGGATCGGCCAGGAGCACCTTGGCTACGTCATCCAGACCACTTTTTCTGATGAGAACACGCAGCTCATCCTTGCGTGGCTCGAAGGTCTGCGGCAGGCTACCGGCGACAACCTGTACTTCATGGGTGCCGACCAGCTGCACATCACCGTGCTGGATTGGGTGGCGCCGCTGTTTGACTACGGCGGTATCAACAAGCAGGAGCTTTACGAAAGCCTCAAGGACGAGTACGCTGCCGCCTTCCGCGCTATTACCGATAGCGTCAGGCCGTTCGAGGTACATTTTAACGAGCTGCGCGTCATGCCCAATACCATCATCCTGACGGGCCAGGACGGGGGACAGTTCCAGTCCGTCCGTACCCAGTTCATGGAGCGGGTGGCGCTGCCGGAAGGTGCCAAGCAGCCGCCGACCATCATCCATAGTTCACTGACACGTTTCATCGGTGAGCCAGTGGCGTTGGCGCCATACCAGGAGTATGTGGCGGCGCATCCGTTGGAGCTGACGCAGCGCATTGAGGATTTCCGGCTGGTGAAGACCGGCCGCGAGCCGATGCTGACCTATGAAGTCATTGAGCAGTTTCAGCTGGGCGGGGTATGAGCGGCCCCTCCGCAGCAGTCTTGGAGTGGCTGCGGGCGCAACTTGGGGAGGTTACCGTCGCCGACCGGCATGCGCATGGCACCCAGGACGAAGTGTATGCCGTCCGGTCGGCCAATGTGACATACTACTTGAAAATGTCCGATGCGCTGCAAGCCGAGCACGATAACATCATCAGGCTGCAGCCGTATCTATCCGTACCCGAAGTCATCGGCTTCACCACCCTCAAAGGCCGGGATTGCCTGTTGATGAGCGCCGTACCCGGCAAGAACCTGGTGGAATGGATGGGCGAGTGGCCGGTGGAAACTTTAGTAAAGGAGTTTGCCGCAGCCACCCGAGACTACCACGACATACCAGTGCGCGACCTCTTTGCGGACGAGACCAGGCCCAACGCCGTCGTGACGCACGGCGACATGGCCATGCTCAACGTACTCTGCACCGCGCCCGGCAACCGCGGCCACATCGACCTTGGCAAGTTGACCTCCAGCCTGCCGGAAGACGACATCGCTGATGCCATCTGGAGCCTGCAGCGGAACCTTGGCCCTGGGTATGGGCCGATGTTCCTGGAAGCGTATGGCAAAGTGGAAATAACCGAAAAGATCCAGAAGATGCTTGATTTTGTCTATACACCGGCAGATACATCGGACGGGCAGGCATGATGTTTTATGTTTCGTTACTAGTCTTTCCGCTGCTACTTGCCCTGAGCCGCCACAAGCAATCAGCCGCATTTGGCAAGTTCGCCATCGTCACCTGGATGCTCGGAGCTGCCGCCATTGACCTTGCCGGTGATTATGAGTATCGGGTGCCGGTAGATCGCTTCGTCTTTCTGACACTCTGTATCGTGCTGTTGACGCTGGTGATATTTTTGGCGGCGGGGGCGCGCAAGCTCTCATTGAAGATGCTCAAGCAAGTTGTACCCCGCGCGTATCTTGTGGCCGCTGCTCAGCTGGCGGCACTATTCATACCGCTCTGCCTCTACGTCGCCATCGTGCTCGGCCCGTCCAACCTCGACCTGCTGCTGCTCCTCTCGGTCGCCTTGCTGCTAGGCTGGGACGCGCTGCGCGACCGTTGACGCACGGCCATTCTAGCGCCACAATAAAGACATTCATACGGAGGGTTGGCTATGTTGGAATTTAGCGGCATCAATTATCTGGCGGTGGCAGCAGTCTGGCTGGTATACGTGGCAGTGGGGGCCTGGTGGTATTCGCCGGCCGGGTTTGCCAAGCAATGGAATAAGTACACCGGCATCAACATTTTGAAGATGCCCCAGGAAGAGGCTAGCCGGGCTATCGTTGCAGTTGCCATCTCTGCGGCCGTCCAGGCGTATACGCTGGCCATCGTCCTTAATTCCTTGCATGTCGCCACTATCATTGATGGACTGGCAGCCGGGCTGCTCATCTGGCTGGGGTTAGTGACGGCCACGACGGTCGGGGTGACTTTGTACTCGCGGCGGAGTTGGGATTTTTTGTGGCTGAACAGCGCGTATTTCCTGGTGGTCATGTCAGTCGGGTCAGTGATTTTGGCCGCCTGGCAGTAACCTCATTTTCGCGATTGAGACCGTATCAATCGTAAAATGCTCACCGCTAGATAGTGAAAGAATTGAGCAGCCACCAGTACTAGACTTAGAATGATGCTTGCGTAACCAGCCAGCCACATAACTAGCCTGTGCGGGGTAATTTGTATCGGTCCAGGTTCATGTCTCCAGCAAGTATCCGTAGGTCCGCCTGGATCTTCCACGCAAGGTGGAGGAGAAAATACGACCGTGTATGCCCAATTAATATAGTCACTGCCAACCGTACCCAGCAACAGCAACCCTACACCAACCGCAAATAGACCGATAACGATTTTCCAGTACTTAGGCAACGTTTTCTTTTTTGACTTTTTTGCAGAGTTCATTACTGCTTGAAAGTATACCTAGCAATTCGAAATTAGTACATTTCATTTGGCAACTCTTGACAAAAATGAAAATCTGTGCTACATTGAAAGCAACAAACGATTTCTCTTGTAACCATTCGGTAAACAGTTACCCGCTAGTAGCTTAATAAGTTGCTATGCAGGACTAAAGCCGCGCGGTCGCTGCGAGAGCAGTACGCGCATCGGCAATAATCAAAACCTGGTGCACGGGGAGTGAGATAAGCTCTGACAGTGTGACGCCACCCAGTATTTAAGATAATCTCAAAGGTACTGCAGAGGGTGGTAGATGCGGATAGGACATACTTTATTTGCTTGACGGTCTAAGCGATTCCTGGGGAAACCTTGGGCAGCCTCTGGACGGGATGGCGGTAGGGTGTGGGTCGCCGCCTGCGGGTAACTGTTTGCCGGATACACCCGTCACGTCCTCTTGCCAAGCGCAAGCGTTCATCCGGCCCGAAACGAGCAAAAATATGCCTGGGCGCGTGAATCGTGAAAAGGACAGCTGATGGATCAAAAGAAAGCAGTACTGCGGTCGCGGTCCTGACGTTTGTAAAAACCCTGCGGGTGCGCCGCGGGCAAGAGGCGAGAAGTCTGCCTGAAAGACTTGGTACTTTAGCGCACAGAAACGTTTGTGAACACTCCTTCGTGCACGATGGAGTGTTTTCTATTCCGCAGAGATATATTTTATGATTTCCGTGTCATCCATTTTGACGGCATCCGCATTGACATCAAGCATGTACACGAATTCTTTACCCCGCACTAAGTAAACTGTGTAGCGCGTAATATCTGTTTGTGAAGGCAATCGCTTTTCAGTTTCATACCGCATCGCCGGCCTGCCATTCAATGTAAATGAATCCTTGTTGCGAATGTTGATCTTATAGCCAGTAGGCTTGCTAATTATCGCGCCGTCATCGCCGGTATGGCTTTTCTCAACTTCTTCAGTCATCTCTTTAAAAGTTTTTCTGTAGTTCAATATAGAAACGTAAATTTCTCTGGGCTTTTCTGGATTACGCACTACAGTTTGATAAGTAGTGTCTGCCAAGCTTGAATCTGGCTCAGGATTACTAATCGTGGCAGCCTCCCATTCACTTGGTATCGCAAGTTGTAGCTGAGTTTCTGATATTTGTTCTTTTGTCCAGCCTTGCGGTAACGTCTAGCTGGTGGTGATATTTTTGAGACGATCCCTTGCTTCGATCACAGACGGAGAGCTTTGACCTGAGTCCACCGTCCGACCATCTTTTCCCGGCCACTTCACCACCGGGTAGCCGCCAGATGTACTGATGAAAAATAGCGCACCGTATGCTAAGCCGATAAGTATTCCTGGGATGATTGCAGTTATAACTATTTTTCTTTTAGACATATGGCTCACTTTATCATAATAAAAATGAGAAAGGAGTGCGCCGCAGCACACCCCATCCCCCGAACAGACGCCTTGGCATCACTTCCTGGGCCGGTAGCCATCATTGCAGACCCAGCCCATGCCCACCAGCTGCCGGGCGCGTTCATCATCGCGGTCGAGCCCTTCCAGCGTTCGCGGATCGATAATACCATTTCGGCGGCGTGGGCGCGCACGCGCTCTGGCTGCAGCACCACAAGCTGCCAGACATCGACGACCACAGGGCCAGGCAGCGCCTGCTGGTTGTCGTCAACGTTGCCCATGCAGTCGCGCAGAATTTCGTTGATCCGGAAGGTATCCATCTTAGAGCTCCTCGGCATAGGGGAACTGACACTCGTCAGCGCCATTACTGTACCATTATTCTGTGATTTTACAATTTGTTATACTTCGTACATGAACGAACCCGTCCTCATCGAACACGCCGTCGTCGACATCCTCATCATCAAAGATAATAAGTTTCTGCTCGTCGAGGAGAGCAAGCCTGGCCGCGAAGGCCTCTTCAACCTGCCAGGCGGACGCGTAGAGGCGCATGAGACGCTGTTTGCTGCCGCCATCCGCGAAGCGAAAGAGGAATCGGGGTATGATGTGGAGCTGACGGGGTTGGTGGGTGTCTATCAAGGTGTGACGCCACTTTATAATGTCTCTGGGCCGGTATTCAGCGCACGCATCATCGGCGGTGAAGCGACACCAACCCCCGCACACCCTTCCATACGCTGGGTCACCAAAGATGAGCTGGATGGCATGGCCAAAGCGGGCGAACTATTCACCAAATATCCGCCAATCGCCATAGCACACTACGAGACACGCGGCATCCTGCCGCTCGACACCATCAGCTGCACCGTCTACCCGTAGCCTACAACCCCGGCAAAAAGTGGACGATGAACGGCGCCGCCACCAGCGCCATCAGCAGAGCCAGCGACACCTGCGACGCCGCAAACTCGACGTCCAGTTTTTCGAGTTCGGCAAACGTAATCGAGTTGAAGCCGATGGGCGCGATGCTGGCGAACATGGCAATCTGCGCATCCAGCCCCTGCAGGCCCGTCAACTTGACGAAGGCATAGCCGATGATGCCGCCAAGCACGAACCGCAGCACCAGCGGCACCGGCAGCAGCCGCGTATTATGGATGTGTAGCGTAAATTTCAGACCAAGTGCGATCAGGATGACCGGCCCGACGAGCCTGGAAATATTGGACAGCGCCTCAACGATCAGGAACGGCGGCGTGATATCGGCAAACTTACAAATCAGTGCCAGGACGATTGCCCAGAGCGGCGGCGAAATCAACAGTTTCCTGGCGATGAAGGACGCGCTCGGCTTCTTGCTTCCCAGGCTGACGACGATGGCATAGACCAGGCTGAAGGTAATCAGCACATTGACCGCATCGATGACCACCAGCCGCGCCAGACCCTCGGCGCCGTAGACCCGCTCGACGAAGGGCACCAAAAAGCCGGTATTCATGATGACGACGCCGGCCAGAAGAGAGCCGAACGTCTTGCCACTGAGGGCATGCAGCATTGAGCGCCGCACAAAGAAGAGTGCCAGCAGGCTGATGCCGACAATGACAGGCGTCAAGAGACAGAGCAGCAGTACCTCGGCGGTCATCTCTACCTTGAGGATGGAGGTAAAGATCAGGGCGGGCAGTCCGGCGTAGAAAATGAGCTTCAGTAGCGTGCTGCCGTCATCTGACGAAAGGAACCTGGCGCGCTTCAGGCCGTAGCCGACCAAAAAGATCAGGATAAGCGGCAGTATCTGGAAGACGGCGCTGAGCATTATGGCCTGTACTGTTCCGTTATGAATGCGAGTACGTCTGCCAAGCTTGGCTCGTAACCGTCATCTGTGTTCACGCTTAGCACCGGCACGCCCAGGTCTGATGGCTCTTTGGTCAACGGCAAGTTGCGGGTATGCGGCTCGGCGAGAGCCAGCAGATGCTCGCGTCGCCTTTGGATGCTTGGGAGTTCACTGGCCGTGACGCGCGCCACATATCGCCCGATGGGGTCGGCTGTCTGCGTATGGATATTGACGATAACCGCATGGGGACGCAGCTTATCAATGATATCCGCCTCAGAGATGCCACGCTGCAGCACGTGTTCGACGACGAAGCTGAGCCCTTTTTCCGCCATGGCGATCATCAGCGGCACAAAGACCTCATGGAGCGTCTTC
This sequence comes from Candidatus Saccharibacteria bacterium, assembly GCA_016789455.1. Lineage (NCBI taxonomy): Bacteria > Candidatus Saccharimonadota > Candidatus Saccharimonadota bacterium. Next base: position 525,470 of record JAEUQU010000002.1, read on the forward strand.
TGCCGGGCCTCAGTGTTGCCGGATAGCTCGATGCCGCCATGGACAAGATCGCTGGAGACGTGGGGGACATATAGTTGCTCTGAAAGCAGTTTGGCAAGGGTCGTCTTGCCGGAGCCAGGCGCACCGCTGACGTAGACCACAAGGGGTTTGTTCATGCTTTGCATTATAGCAGAGGCGCCACACGACGGCTGCAAGAGTGACTATATTGCTTTATTATAGTTTTTATGCTATACTATATATAGGACTCTGCACCCAACCATGGAAGGAATCCCCGTGAGCGTTCTATACGTTACCCCCGCCTGGTACGTCCCGCCCCGCAAGCAGCTTGAGCTGGTGACCTTCCTGAACGAGCAGCGCGGCTGGGGCCTGACCGGTCTGGACGAGCTGCAGGTGCCGGACGGCTTCATGCCGACCACCAGCAGTGAAGTGCTGATGCTGAACGTCAGCCTGCCAAGCCACGGCACAACCGAGGCGCTGCACTGGACCTTCGACGAACTCTGGGAGCTCATCACTGACCCGGACGGACTGCCCAAGCGAGGACTGGAGTGGCACGGACTGGCCACCAGCGGCCTCCGTCTCAGTCCGGTCTACCGGCATGACCCCGGTGTCCACTGGGTCGGCTTCGACCCGCTGGCGTACCGCGACATGGCGGCCCTGACGGCCTTCGAGTACGCGGTGGCGGAGGGCAAGCAGCTCGCCGGCAGCCAGGTACTGGTGGCCGCGCTGCTGTTCCCGGGCTGGATCGACAGCTGGGACGGCGAGGAGTCGCCCGTCCCGCAGCTGTCGGCCCTGCGGCTCGATGAGCAAGGCTGCGTGATGGTGCCCGACATGTACCGGCACATCGGGGAGGGACCGGGCGACCTGTCGTTCCTCGAGATGTCGCGCATCGACGCCAACAGCTACATCGACGGATCGGCCTCGCCGACCGTCCGGCTGCTCTAGGTACGGCCTGATCGCACCCGGAAGGGCATGGCGCAGCGGGATTCCATCCTGGTGCGCCGGCCCGACCGGGTGCCTTTTCGATTCAGGACCACGTCGAACTAGCCCGCTGATTTATATGTATGTATACTAGGGAAGACGCAGGGTAAAAAAATATGCTATCACGACACCTTCCTCACATACGCAGCCGCCGCCTGACCTCGCGCTATGGCTCCATAGCTGCCGGTTTTGTCATCTTTGCGGCGTTTGGGTACGGCTTATATACACAGGTTTCCCGGGCGGCAACCATGACCGTCAATGTCGAGGCCGAGTCGGGCCAGACCTCGCCTGGAGCCGACATCATCGACGACCTGCAGGCTTCCAACAGCCAGTTGGTGCGGTTCGGACTGGGCGGCGTGGCGCCGGCGGGCCGGTCGGGCGTGCCTATTTCGCCTGCAGGGCATTTGGGCCAGTATAATCTTTCGAGCAATGACTACATCATGGCCTTCCGCTTCGTCCTGAACAGCCCGGCCACCATTGACCGCTGGTACTTCGCCATCAACGGCGAAGGTGCCGATTGCGTGGGCGGCCGCACCGGCTACGGTTCGGGCAACGGCGGTATGTACGACGGCCGCATAGTTGAGGTTGATGAGGCGACAGGGCTGCCGACCACCACCGTCGTCGCCCGGGAGGAAGTCAACGGCTGCGCGGCTTACGAGCGCTCAAAGACGGAGTTCGGGCTGAATGATGAGCATCAGTCACAGTTCGTGCAGTTCAACCCGGTGGCGCTTGAGGCGGGCAAGCTCTACGCCTTTTTGTTGTCGAACACCGACCCCAACCCCGGCAACGGCGGCAGCTCCGGCGGCGGCAACGCCATGAGCCCTAACCTGAACTTTGCCAAGGTAGAAGAGATGGGGCCGCATGGCCGCAATACGCTCGATGCTAAAGCCGGGGGTGCCTTATACGGCCTGGACCCGCGGGAAGCCGTGCTGTGGAGCAAGGACGGCGGCGCCAGCTGGCTTTTTGGCCAGGAAGTGGGTTGGTACGATGACGACAACGGCCTGGGCAAGATGTGGCAGGTGGGGTACCGCGTGGCCGGCGGCGCCAACATCGCACACGGCTGGCCTTTTATGAACTGGCCGGGCGAGGGGAATGTTTCCGTGACGCACCGCAACGCTCCACGGGCGGTGACATTGACCAAAGCGGGCGGCGCCAGTGAAGGCCAGGCCGTCGGCGTCATCACGGTCACTAACACTTCGACCGGCGTCTCGGCCACCACCGCAAGCCTTGGGGCCGGCGTGGTGAGCGGCACATTATCGCAACCGGTGCCGGTGGCGGCGGGCGAGAGCTACAGCATCGCTTACTCCGGCCAGGCCGGCCTGGGCAGCGGCAGCTCCGGTACCGACAAGGTCTTCCGGTTGGGCGAGCAGGCGCCGTGGGACTATGAATCGAGCCAGGATAACCGGTATCCGATGGTATATGCGGCGCCATAAGGTGGCCCAACCACGCCGAATGGCGCATCCAGATATATTTACCATAGTAGCTGAACCGCACTAGGCTACATCAAGCCACAAGAATGTTTCGCCCTCTGCAAAGCCGGCTTTCTTGTAAGCCGCAATCGCAGCAGCGTCATCCGGCGGCGTCAGGACGGAGATGAACTGGTATCCGTCTGCCTTGGCACTCTCAATTACCTGTTTGGCGAGCCGCGTTCCAATGCCTTGGCCACGATGGTCAGGATGGACATATATATTCTCAATCAGCGCCTTGCTAAGGCTTGTGTTACAGTTGGCGATAACGAAGCCGACTATCTGCTGACCACTCACAGCAACATAAAAATATACGTCGTCCTTACCAATACAAGACTGCAGGATGGATGCTGGCCAGAACGTGGGCGCTTGATCACTGGTCTGGAATTCGGGGATGTGTTCGCCCAACTTCCACACTATTGCGACATCCTCAGCCAAAGCCTTGCGTACCACTATATTTATCATAAATTGTCTATTGCTTCACTGGTTCTATTCTATAGACAAATGTTTCAAAATATCTAAATCGTTACCCATATAGATATCCGTATTGATATCCAGGGCATATGTGTATGTTTTACCTTGAATGAGATAGGAAGTAAAATGTTCGACCGTAGCAGAATTAGAAAGCCTACGTGACACAGTATATCTTACGGCCTTCTTGTCATCATACGTGAATGTGTCTTTAGTTAAGATTTTCATTCTATATGCCGCCGGCCCGCTTTCGACCAGGCCGTCATCCCCAGTATTGCCCTTTTCGTATAGTACTACTTGCTGCGTTAAATCTCCACCCATACTTTTTAGGAATACGACGTGATCTTTTGGATGAGACGGTGAGCGAGCTATAATCTGGTGGGTAACCGGCTTGTCTTCCAACTTGGGCACTTCCGAAGAATTAACGGTCCATTCAGCCGGCGTAGCTAAGTGTAGACGTATTTGTTCGACTGATTTTACACGCCACCCCTCGGGTAATTTTGCCTCTTTTTCAACCTGCTGAAGCACATCTTCGCTCTTTATTTGAGAAGGCGAGTCGTCGCTGGCATTACTACTGCTTTTATCATTTGCACTGCTAGGCTTCGTGACTTTGCTTAAGTTGCTTAGCACTAAATAGTAGATGATGGTCACTGCCATTATTCCTACAAAAAGCGTCAGACAGAGTATAATCGTTTTTTTATTCATAAATTCACTTTAGCATGATTAAACCAACATATATTCAGCAAAAAACCTAGACTAGTCGAACTCTTTTTTAAACGTTACTATTTTAACAATAGAAGTAAGGAGTAGCCTGCTATGAAGTTGCGTTTATTGCCAATTATTCTGGGTATCTTTGTGTCACTGATGATTGCCGCTCAGAAAACCGATGAAGTGAAAGCAGCTACGCAGTTTTCTATTCCAACCACAGGTGTCGGTCAATCAATTAGCACTCATGAAAACGGCGAGGTTAGTGCAATAAGTTGCGACTCCTCCAACAATAGCTTGAAGTATGTATCTACTTTTTTGCCAGAAGGGTACCCTGGCGTGCAAGCTACACGCCAGAGCTATGAAGACTGGTTTGGGGCATCATGTAGTCCATACGGTTTCACGCAGGGCACAGACTCTAAATTTTTTATCCGAGAAGTCGCACTTAAGGGCAGCTACAATGACTATCGGATCGCCGCATACAATAATGGCCAGCTTAGATGGAGCAACTCTCATATTGCCTGCGGCTCTCCTAGAGACTTAGCCTATCCGACCGTTGGGCCTAATAATACTACGTACTACATAGGCTTTCCAACTGGCAATTGCACCACCGAAAGCGTCCTCCTCTACGCCGTTAACTCTAATACAGGTGCCGAGAAGTACACTGTCACGCTCTCCTACAACGGCAGCTCACTCGCCCATGCAATACAACATATATTCCCGTTACAATCTGGCGTAGCTGTTCTCGACGGAAAAGTTCTTAAGTTTTATTCAGTGAGCAATAATACAATCAGCCTTACGTCACAGCAAGATGCATTTTTTGCTAGCAATCAAAGTATCGTTAGTATGTCCGTTGCCCACAATGGTGCCGGATATGTATTGTTGTATCCCGACTCCGACAACGGCGGGAGCTCGACCACTACCTGTGCGGGCGAAACTGAAATTGGTCACATATCGGCAAGTGGTATTAGTCTAATCCCTAGCGATGATTGCAACTACCAGCCGCAAAGCATATCAATCGCGCCCGATGGTGGAGTGATTACGGTCGGGGGAAAAGGTAGCGCTTATGCAAACTATGCTTACGACGATAGAATTATTAAATATAGTTCAACCGGCACCGTCTTATACGATAAAGATCTTAACCAAATAAGTAGTATTTTCGACACAAACCCGCCAGATATAAAAAATAGTCATCCCATCGTTGATAGTGATGGCAATGCCTATGTCACTACAGTAGCGGGATTGCTGGCGAATACAAATGACCGAAGGGTGACGTATAGACAGCTTGACCCTTCCGGAAACGCTACGATTCTTTATACCTCCTCGGCCATAAGCCAAGCCAGTGGCACTCAGTATGTACAGGCAAATATGCCTTCTGGGTCGAACTTATATAGCAATCATGCCCACATCTTACTATGCACCGTCTCGAGTCCAACAGCTTCATGTGCCATCAGCAACAACTTGTTTATAGTAGATATCGAAAACAGCACAATTAAGCCCGCCTATGCGCGTTCGACTCTCAAGCCAGCCCAAAACTTAACCGATTCAGATGCTGACGGGCTAATCGCGTCTGAAGAACTTGAATGGGGCACTTACGATAACAGTATAGACTCTGACGGCGATGGATTGTCGGATCTTAGGGAATCGCGTAAATACACAGGTAAGTTTGACACTTACTGCGGCTACGACACCTTAACTGCTGTCTATAAATGCACTTGGCCTGATCCCGCCAAAAAGGACGTGTTTATTGAAGTTGACTGGATGCCTTCAAGCCCATACTCGACCAAACCAGACACTTCCACATTGTCATCTTTAATATCAAAATACAAAGAGGATAAAGTAAACTTGCATATTGATGCAGGCGAATATGGAGGTGGAAATGCAGTTGAATTCGCAGGCACAACCAGCATACTTCCCGAGCCTGCCTCACCCTCTAACAACAATGCGAGAAGCATATACGAGTATAAATTAGGTTCGACATCAAGTTCTAGCAACTTTGATATCGATAACCGCTACAGAACCTGGCGTTATACTTTAATAGCTGACGGACTGCTTAATGACAGGGCGGGACTCGCATGGGCAGGGGATGACGATTCACTTATCGGTACTAAGGAAATATATTGGGCAAAATATCCGCAGACCATTAATACAGCGACTTACAATAAACAGGTTGGCAAGGCACTGATGCATGAATGGGGGCACAATTTGTGTCTAAGTAGTGAATTACAATATAACTTTCAGAGCGGAAGCTGCATCTCTGTATCAGTGGAATCGACAGCAGTGACCGAGAGCATTTACCCAAGTATCATGAATTACAATGTTTATGAGAATATATCCAGCGACATTAAATACTCTCATGGAAGTAATGGTGTGGCAAATGGCGACCACGACGACTGGGCTGCCATAGACATCGGAATTAATGACTACGCGTGCTTAGATACTGGAGACGCCACATGGGCCAGCAGTATAATTAGCACCACGCTTCCAACAAAAAACACTTGCAACAGCTCGGGTGTAATAACCAGCTACGACAACTGATGATTGCTCCTTTACCGGTGGATGACAACAGCCACACTCGCCATTCTCTATACGGACAATATCACTGATGAATACAGCCGCCTTACAACCGCTGGCCGGGCGCTGGCCCGAGGATGTCGTCCCTACCCTTGATGACCCGCAAAGGTTATTTTCTACGCCGGGCACCCAAAGCGTTTACGAGGGCACCGTGCAGGTAAGCGAGACCGACAGCCAATCAATACTGCAGTTCGCCACGGACAATGGCATGACGTACCAAAAGACCGTCGTACCCCAGACCGGCGACGTACCGCCGGCTTGGCTCGGGCCAACCCTCAACACGACCATGCCGGTATTCGCGCATGAGGTGCAGGGGCAGCTCTTTGGGTTTCCGGTAACGATGCTGCTGGCCTATACGGCCGCCTCGACGCAGCAGAGCAATGCCGAGAATCTCAACCTCGCCCGCAGAAGTATCGTCCGGGTGTCGCTGCCAAAAGTATTCCCGCAGATCGTGCTTGAATCCAACAAGAATGACAAGTCTGCCGTCAGTACCATGCCGACTTCGTTCAAAACCGATCAGAAACTAGGCCTGGAAGGGGCCTTTGCAGACTACTTTGACCTTTACGCGCCGCGCGGACTGCAAATAAACACCCTGACGCTGCTGGCGCCCAACTTCATGCAGCAGCTAATGGACTCGTCGGCGATGTTCGATGTTGAATTCTTAGGCACTGATATGTACTTCGTGACGAAGGATTCGATATATTCACCGCACATCATGGAGCAGGCGCTTGGCATCCTCGAGACTCAGCTGACATACCTGAAGCGGCTGCTGGAAAGCTGGGATTATCAGCCGAACAATCCGCCGTACGACCGTCTGGAAGTGACGCAATGGCAGGGTGCGGTGACGAAGATCGGGCCGCTGCGGTTGAGCCCGGGCGTGTTGCTACTGCTGATACTAGGTGGGTTCGTAGTGTTTGGAATCGTTGTCGCAGCACTGCCGGACCAGCCCTAGTACCTCAACCGATTTCTGGATATTTTACCGGATCTTTGCGGTAATACGCCGTCCAGCTGTTGTCTTCATCGATTGCAAGCGTTTCCATGAACAGGCCTTGATTGTAGGCGCCGTTCTTCTGGTTCTTGTCAGCTTGTGCGGCGGCCACCGCCTCGGTGGGGATGCCGTACGATTCACGCAGGTCATCAATGATCTGTTGCAGGTCGGCCAGCTCCTCGGCACGATCAGCTACGAGGCTTGTTCAAGCTCTGCGGCCTCTTCGGTCAGTTTCTGTATCAGTTCGCGCCGGAGCTCATCCGGACTGAGACGACGGCAGGTCGGGATGGCACCAATATCATATTGGTGATCGACGATTTTGTCTCGGACCAGTTTGTTGAGCTTGAATACGGGCATTAGTCTACCAAGCCCGCCTCGTGCAGGCTCCGCAGCACTTTACCGCCAAAGATCGAGCCCACTTTGATATCATCAGGCACGCTTGAGTCGAGCCAGCGTATTTCAGCTATTTCTGCACTCGGGGTAATGTCGCCACGCCATTTCTTAACGATGAAGGCCTGCATATGCACGGTCTTTCCCTTATGATTGGCAGCTTCAGCGGTATACTCGCCATACGGTTCAAGGTCGGCCTCGTCGACATCAATTGACAGTTCTTCTTTGAGCTCGCGGACCAGGGCTTGCCTGGCGGTTTCGCCTGCTTCGATCTTGCCGCCCGGGTTGATGAAGAATGCCATATCATGAGCACGAGTAAAGAGGAGCTTGCGGTCGACTATGATGATGCCGGCTGACTTATATATGTCTTGCATTACACTATACTACCGCTTCTTGCGGGTGTGCGACAATCCCGAAGGACCTATAGCCTTACGGCGTCGACCACTTCTGCGAGTTCGACTTGTTACAGTAGCTGACAACCAGCAGCGTGCCGTTCTTCGTGCCACCGAACTTCGGCACTAAGCAGAATTTGGTCCTCTGGTTAACAAGCGACCCATTCGTCCCTTTCTTCCACTTCATCGAAGTTCTGTTGTCGCAGGTGCGGAGTTTGACAGACAAGTTGTCCTTCTCCGTTGCGTTGGGGACGTACCCTTCGACACAGCGGCCCTGTACGACCAGGTTATAGCTGGAGTTGCCCACGGACTTCATCGTCACTTTCTGGGCTGCAGAACCGTTGCAGTCCCAAAGATGGAAGTTGTTACCGTTGACTACTCTTGAGAATGAGTTGTCCAGGCAGCGGCCACTTGAATGCCTGATGGCTCCAGTCTTGTTAGCAGCTGCGTTGGCCAAGTGCAGGGTCAAGAGTCCTAATGCTACAAAGATAGCGACGCCGGCTGCGATAAGCCAATTCTTTTTGATGACAGGTTGTTTCTTTTTAAGGACCGCTTGCTTCTTTGTAGTTTTTCTACGTTTCATTGCGTAGTTCCGCCTGTTAATGATAGTTCGCATTATATTGCTTAGCATTATCACAATGGCTTGCTGACAATTTTACAAAGATTATCTGGAACAAAGCGCATATTCCAGCCAGATTGTTATAGTCACCTGCATGTATGTGAGCTTCGACCAGTTGCAATTGATCCGCCAGCAACATCCGCAGGCACGCATCGTGCTGGCGGGTGGCGTCTTTGACCTGCTACATGTTGCCCATGTGGATTATCTGCAGATAAGATTTCAACTACCGGCATCATCGATGCGATACGTGCGGAAAGCCATTCTTAAGAGGCGTAAATACTTGCTTTTTCTGTATTTTGTAGTATAAATACTACACAGGTCAAGCATTCAAACCTCACATCAGGAGAATACGTTGACAGTAACCGAGCCACTGGTCCAAGAGAGAGACCAGACAGAGGCAACGGACGACCCGGAAATCCGGCAGGAAGCGCCAGTACAAGCAGAGGAGACGACGAAGCCCAGAAGGTCCTGGAGATCTTGGAGGCCTCGGTACTCCATCCGCGAGCTGCTGATGATGCTCGGGGGTGCCGACCTGGAGCTCCTCGAAGAAGCCCCCAGTGATAAGAATGAGTTCGTCGCACGCGGATTGTCAGCACTGGTGCCGGCGCTCTTCGCGTTTGCCGCCTTCACCATTGCAGGGGCGGTCATCGCCCTCACTGTCTGGCTCGGCGTCCCTGTGGGCGTCATCTGGGCCGTGGTGGTACTCGTCCTCGACGTCAGCCTGCTGACGTCCCTGGTCGGCGCCGACACGAAACAACGGATACGCCTGCTGTTGATCCGGGGCTGCGTCAGTCTGCTCGCAGCCTACGTCTGCGCGCAGTTCATCCTGATCGCCGTCTTCCACCAGGATATCGTGCCACAGATGGTGCGGAACCAGGTGGAGGCTGCGCAGGACTACGCGGAAAACGTAGTCGGGCCGCAGTACGAGGCCGACAAGACTGCGGCCGAGACGACCCTGGCTAACGGCCAGAAGGAGCTCGACGCGGCAGCCGCCAAGACGGAGGAGCTGCTGCAGAAGGTAAACGCCGCGAACATCACGCTGCGGTGCGAGGTCGGCGGAATCAACGATCCTGGCGACTGCGAGGGGACCACGGGCGACCGAGGTTTTGGCGACGAAGCAGAAGTGGCCCAGAGCCAACTCAGGGCTGCCGAGAGTGAGCTTGCCCTTGCGCAGGCAGCAGAGCGTGCCTCGCAGGCGCGCCTTGGCCCGGAAATGGAGGCCGCGCGGGCGACCCTCGCGCGGATCGAGAGCAGCGTTGCCGCAGACAAGTCGGCGGCGATGGAGCGCCAGCTGGCCGACCAGGGGCTGATCGCCCGCTGGGAGGCGCTGGATGACCTGCGCGAGAAGTCGTGGGCCGTCGATGTGTTCGCCTGGGCTCTGGAGGCCCTACTGGTGGCCATCGACCTGATGGCGGTGATCGCTGCCGTGACCAGCAAGACGCCGGCATACAGCCGGATCGTGCGGGCCAAGGAGGTGGAAGCCGACATCAGGGCCGGTCTGATCGAGACCGAGGCTCAGCTGGCAAGCAGGGTGCGCGAGGCGGAGATCACGACCGAGATGGCCCCCGCGCTCGTCACGATTCTGGCCGCCAAACGACAGGCGGCGGCGGAAGAGCTCAGGGACCAACTGGCGGCGATCGGCCGCGAGAGGCAGCTCGCAGAAGCCAGGGCCGACCTGCGCGGCGATGTCGCGCGCGCCGAGGCCGACGGCGACATCGTGAGTTCGATCGCCAGGCACGAAGCCGCACGCGTCGAGCGCGTCATGAGCGGTCGGGGCGCGATGGGTGCCGATGGGTCTCCGTTCTACTGGCGCGGGCCTGTCACGGACACCCGGGTGGCGTAGTTCCGGCAGGTCCAGACCCGCCGGAACGGGGCATGACCCTGCGGCCCGGCGGTCACGCCTGATGTGACTGCCGGGCCATGCTGGCCGGTTCTGGGAAGATCTCCCGGAGCCGGCCATTTGTAATTTTGGAGCTTACTTTATTGGCAGTTACGGCAGTTTTATCTCTCGGTTTGGGCCGCACTAATCCTCCCCGCAGGACATCGCTTCACTACGCCCAAGCTCCTCCGCTTGCTTGCCGGGAAAATACTTCGTGCTTTCCCGTCTGCACTGCGCTCCGCCGAACCTACGACATTCGCTACGCGAACTCGTCGCAGGTTCGAATACTGCGGTCCAGGGGCAAGAAAATAGGACAAGCTTGAAGGCTTGTCCTATTTTCTTGGCAGGGGTAGCAGGACTCGAACCTACGACACCCGGTTTTGGAGACCGGTGCTCTACCAACTGAGCTATACCCCTATGCGCGACGGTATTAGTATACCAGATGACGTGGATATGAGAAGTGGCACCCCGGGCCACGCTGCAGGGCGCAGCCCGGGGTGCGTTTAAGACGGGCGGAGCAGCTCACTGCGCCGCCGGACTCAGCTCGCGGAGCAGCTGGTTGAGGATCCGGCGGCGACGCGAGTGGTCCAATGTGATGATGAGCTGGACGCCCTCCCACCACCTGAGCTCGATGGTGCGGTCCTGGTCGGCGCCGCCTGCGACGGCCTGGGCGAACAGCTCTGCGGCGGTCTTGTCGGCAAGGCCCTCGTCATCGCAGCCGATAACCCGCCACAGCTGCGCAAGCAGAGCATCGGGCACCAGCCCGAACGCCAGCATGTAGAGCAGCGCCAGGTTGCCCTGCCAGGTGTGTTCGCTCAGGTTGCGAAGCGCCCGGCGGCGGAAGGCCAGGTCGGCTCCGCGGATGCCCTTGCTCTCGAGCGTGGCGATCACTCCGCTGCCATCCTTGCCGTCCTTGGCGTCAGCGGTGATGCTCCAGGCCAGCATTACCAGGGGCCGCCAGTCCGGGGTGGGCGGGTCGTTCATACTGCTCCTATGGTCTCGTATCGGCCTCGATTACCGATAATACATTTATTTCAGCATTGTCACTATCGTTTGGCAATAGGGCGGACAAGCGAGATGAAATCAAAGGCCTCACTGTGACGCTCATCCGCCTCATGCCGCTCGTGAAAGACTTCGTGCCATTCGCCAGGGTTATACGTAAAGAAGGTATCGCCTTTGGGTGCGGCGTGCACCAGCGTCACCTCCATGCGGTCAACCTGGGGCATGGCTTCTTCAAACAGCTGGCCGCCGCCGATAATCCAGACGCGTGAATCGGCAGCCGTCAGCGCCAAGGCCTCATGCAGCGAATGGACGACATCGCAGCCGGGGGCAGCGAAGTCCAGCTGACGCGTCACGACAATATTGCGCCGGCCGGGCAGCGGTTTGCTGCCGATGGATTCGAAGGTCTTGCGCCCCATGACGATCGCCTCGCCCATGGTCAGCACTTTAAAACGGGCCAGATCATCAGGCAGACGCCAAGCCGGCATGCCGCCCTCGCTGCCAATGGCACCGTTCTCGGCAACGGCGACGATAATGGCAATGCTGCGGCCTTGTTCATTCATACGGCGATAGGTGCCTTTATAGCCGGGCACGGGTCGTAGCCCTCAAGCGTGAAATCTTCATATGTGAAATCAAAGATAGAAGTAACAGCCGGGTTCAGATGCAAGGTCGGCAGCGCACGCGGCTGGCGCGACAGCTGCTCCGCCACCTGCTCTTCATGATTCTTATAGATATGTGCGTCACCGAAGGTATGCACGAACATGCCCGGCTTCAGGCCGGTCACCTGGGCCATCATCATGTTCAGCAGGGCATAGGAGGCAATATTGAAGGGGACGCCCAAAAAGAAATCAGCGCTGCGCTGGTAAAGTTGGCAGTCCAGCCGGTCGCCGTTCACATAAAATTGGAACAGTGAGTGACAGGGCGGCAGGCCGGCCCTGGCCATCTCATCAATCTCCGCCACGTTCCAGGCAGAGACGATGATGCGGCGCGAGCCGGGGTCATGCTTTATCATGTCGACGACGCGCTGGATTTGATCGATTTCGCCGCCGTTGCCATCCGGCCAGTGCCGCCACTGATAGCCGTAGACGGGCCCCAGCTCGCCATACTTTGCGGCAAAAGCGTCGTCCTCTTTGATGCGCCCGATAAAGGCTTGCAGGCCCTGGCGCCATTCGTCACTGTCGCTGGCTGGCACCTGCATACCACTTGCTTTCAGGTACGCCCGGTACGGCCACTCATCCCAAATGTGCACCTCGTTATCAACCAGGTACTTGATATTGGTACTGCCGCTCAGGAACCATAGCAGCTCGTGGATGATGCCGCGCAAAAACAGCTTCTTGGTCGTCACAGCCGGAAACCCCTCAGCCAGGTCGAACCGCATCTGCCGTCCAAAGACACTCTTTGTGCCGGTGCCGGTGCGGTCCTCACGGTAGGTGCCGTTTTCGGAGATATCCTGGAGTAGTTCGAGATATTGTTTCATCATCCTTATGCTATCACAGGAGTTGAATAATTCTTTTTACATATCCCGTGAAAAACACAACCCCAATGGCCAACGGGATGGTACAATAGGAACCAGTATGAAACCGCTTCCCGTATCGACGCCGACTATGTTCATTATGGTAGGGATTCCTGGCGCCGGCAAAAGTCACTTTGCCGGGCAGTTCGCGCGGCAGTATGGCCTGCCCGTGGTGACGGTCGAGCCGATCGCCGAAGCTTTGCCGGATGCCGCCCCTCTCATCTACCATGACGTACCGACCCATGCCAAGATTGCCAATCACTTTGCCGCCCAGCTGGCCAAGACGGGGAAGTCGTTCATCATCGACACCGCCCATGGCAACAGCAAAATCGAGCGCATGCAGCTGCAGCGCCTGGCCAACCACCACCGCTACCAGACGCTGCTGGTCTGGGTGCAGGTCGATGAGCCAAGTGCCCGCCAGCGCGTCAAGCGCGCCCGCCAGGAGCAGGGAAAGCCGACAGACGAGCACCGTTTCATAGACGCCGTCAAGACGTTCAACGCACCCACCGGCGAACGCTACGTGGTGGTCAGCGGCAAGCACACCTTCCCGGCCCAGCATAATGCCGTCGTCCGCAAGCTGATGCCCAACCGGCCCGCGCCGGTGGCGGCCGCCGTCGCCAAGTCTGCGACGGTTGCCGCACCACCTCCCGCCAAGGCCGCGCCAGCCGCAGAACCGTCAAAGTTCAGCGCTGCCAAAAAATCCGCCACCCCGATCATCGCCGTTCCGGCGCCCGGCCTTGCCACCAGTTTCAAAATCAATGACCCGCACGATTCCGCCAAGCCTGCCGCTCCAGCCACCAAACCGTCAGCACCCAAGCCCGCCGCCGAGCCACAACCCGGCCTGAGCCGCCGCATGCACAGGCCGGTCAGCCGCCCGGTGCCGACCCGCCGCATCAACATCGGCTGATTTCGTTCGACAGCATTAAAATTTCACGCTTCCACAAGGAACCATGCCCAGCCCAGAGTCTATTACTGATGCCGAATTCGGCACCATCCAGGTCAAACGCATCGCCACCGCCAAATATCTCCGTGTCCGCCCGACGCCGGCAGGTGAGCTGGTTGTGACCGCGCCCAAACGCGCCCTCAAGCGCGATATTCTCTCGTTGATTAACAACGCCCGCCTGAAGATCCGTGACCTGCTAGAGCAACAGACCGAGCGCGCACCTGCCTGGCAGCACGGCAGCCGCATCAGTGAGCGTCACATTTTGGAAATCATTCCAGATGAGCGTATCAGCACAGTCAAAACCTTCGCTCGCCAGGGCGTCATCAGTGTCCGCTACCCGCGCGGCACCAGCCGCAGCGACCTGCAGGAGCACATCCACAAGGCGATTAAAAAAGCCCTCAAGGCTGAGGCCATGCAATACCTGCCAGAGCGCATCCACGGCTTCGCCCGTGAATACGGCTTCAGCTTTGAGCGCCTCCGTTACTCTACCGCCAACGGCCGCTGGGGCAGCTGCAGCACCAGCGGCACTATAAGCCTTAACATCTGGCTGATGTCCCTGCCGTACGACCTGATTGATTACGTCCTTATCCACGAGCTGGCCCATACCCGTCAGATGAACCATAGTCCGGCCTTCTGGGGCATTGTCAGGCGCTGCCTGCCGGATTACGCCGAACGCAAGAAGACACTCGCCAAGTACAGCCCGCAAAACTAATGGGAAGCCCCGCTGGTCACAGTCCGACCACTGTGCCATAATAACGCTGATGCTTTCTTCTGAGCGACACCCTTATTTCCTGAGCACTATTCAGCTGGTCAACAAGCTGGAAATCGTCCTGCCGCTGTTACTATCACTGGCGCTGGCACTGATTCCGACAGGCATCATCCGCAGCGCCCGCTACTCAGGCATCTTCATCATCGCGGTCATCGCCGTGCTGATTATCACCGTCATCTTCCGCAGCGTCTTTTTGGAGCCATCGGCACGGGTGCAGGCATTCTTCAGCGTCGTGTTCCATATCCTGCTGGCCGGTACCTTACTTGCCATCACCGGCTTTGATTCGCTGGTACTGATATTCTGGGTCGGCCTGCTGATACTGGCCTATATCAACCACGGGCGTGGCGGCTTCCTGGCAAGTTATCTGGCGATACTACTGACCGCCTTTTTGGACATCGCCATCCAAAATTACCTGATGCAGGCCGACCTGACCTACTACGCCAGCATCATCATCGGCCTTATCGGCGTCTCATCAACCGCTTACATCCTCTCAAATCTTATCTCTGGAGCGGCCATCGCCCATGAATCAGTCATCAAGAGCCGCACCGCCCAGGAGTTGGAGCGCGACCGCCTGCGCATCCTCGTCAACAGCATGAGCGAAGGCGTCATCGCCACCGACCCTGCAGGCATCATCCGGCTGCAGAACTCTGCCGTATTGTCCATTCTCGACACAAACCAAAGCTTTATAGGCAAGAACATCAAAGGCGTCTTCACGCTGACCGATGAGAAGGAGACTCCGGTGTCCCTGGCAGAAATCCTCCACGACATCAAAGCACCGACCGTCCGCACCGACCTGACCCACCACTTCAACGAGACCGACAATATCCGCCTCAGCCTGCAGATCACACCCATCCGCGCCGCCTATCACACAAGCAGCGAACCAGGTTATTTGGTCATCTTCCGCGATATCACCCGTGAGAAATCACTCGAGGAAGAGCGCGATGAATTCATCAGCGTCGTCAGCCACGAACTACGCACCCCCATTACCATCGCCGAGGGCAGCATCAGCAACCTTATCGTCCTGCAAGACCGCGGCGCCACACCGGATATCCTCAAAAAATCCGCCGTCATCGCCCACGACCAGGTGCTGTTCCTGGCCTCGATGATGAACGACCTCAGCACTTTGTCGCGCGCCGAACGTGGCATCAGCGACCAGCAGACCCAGATTCCCGTGCAGGAGCTGGTGCGCCAGCTGTATGACAAATACCAGCCCGAGGCCGTCAAGAAAGGCCTGGACCTGCACCTCGACGTCGACGCCCAGCTGCCAACCATCCTGCAACACCGCCTCTACCTGGAAGAAATCCTGCAGAATTTCGTCACCAACGCCATCAAATACACCCAGGCCGGCTCGGTGACCATCCACGCCCATGTGACGGGCGACCAGCTCGAATTCGCCGTCAGCGATACCGGCATCGGCATCGGCAAGACCGACATCGACAAGATTTTCCAAAAGTTCTACCGCGCCGAGGACTACCGCACCCGCGAGACCAGCGGCACGGGTCTGGGCCTGTACGTCGTCCACAAGCTGGCGGGCAAGATCGGCACCCGCATCGAGGTCACCAGCCGGCTCAACCACGGCTCGCGCTTCAGCTTCCGCGTGCGGTTGGGCCAACAATGAGAAGCAGATTGACGAACCGCTATAAACGGTATAGTATTGACAGCAGCAGCCCTACAAGATTAGGGTT
The DNA here is from genome assembly GCA_016789455.1 of Candidatus Saccharibacteria bacterium. Classification (NCBI taxonomy): domain Bacteria; phylum Candidatus Saccharimonadota; species Candidatus Saccharimonadota bacterium. Next base: position 541,841 of record JAEUQU010000002.1, read on the forward strand.
TTTTATTTTCCAGAATGAGAGGCATTAGCAGTGGCCAAGAAGCAATCAGAAGATGACGGCGTAAAGATCGTTTCGCGCGTATCAGTCGGCAGCAACAATGAGGTAAAGGAAGTCAGCACGACCAAGTCGTCCAAGGATGCCAAGGCAGCCAAGGAAGCCAAGGTGGTCAAGACAGAGAAGCCAGCCAGGATCAAGAACGAAAAGATCGTCGCCGGCAAGAAGCCCCGCGGCAAGCGCCGCCTGGGCGCACCACGCTGGCTGCGGGCCATCGGCGCCTACTTCGCCGGTGCCTGGAGCGAGCTGCGCCAGACCAAGTGGCCGACCCGCCGCGCCACCTGGAGCCTGACCCTGGCGGTCATCGTCTTCACGACCGCACTGATGCTGTTCATCGTGGCCATCGACTACGTCTTCGACCTGTTATTTAAACAAATCATTCTTTAACGGTAGTTTTAAGGAGAAAATCATATGAGTTCAAACCGTTACGACTCCACCCGTCTCTGGTACGCCGTCCACACTTATTCCGGCTATGAAGAGAAGGTGGCTGAGAGCATCCGCCAGCGCAAGGACACCGTCGACATGGGCGACAAGATCTTTGACGTCATGGTTCCCAAGGAAAAGCAGATCGAGATTAAGAACGGCAAGCGCCGCGTCGTCGAAAAGAAGATTTTCCAGGGCTACGTCCTGGTCGACATGAAGATGACCGAAGACGCCTGGTACATCATCCGCAACACCCCCGGTGTCACCGGCTTCGTCGGCAGCGGCACCGAGCCCACCCCCGTCTCAGAAGACGAAATGACCAAGATCAAGAAGCGCATGGGCGTCAGCGACCCCAAGCACAACATCAACTACAAGGTCGGGGAAGTGGTCAACATCGTCGACGGTCCGTTCAAGGGCTTTGATGGCGCCATCAATGAGATCGACACCCAGAAGGGTAAGATCAAGGTACTGGTATCCATGTTCGGGCGGGATACGCCGGTTGAGTTGGACGCGTTGCAGGTCAAAAAAGTCTAGTTTCAGCATGAACGTAAAGAGCCTCGACTCCGAGGCTCTTTTTTATTAGACTGTTGTTACCCATCACGCATGTCGTACATGGAGGTTCTGATGTCGAAGCAGCAGATACTCATGATCGCAACGTCCGCCTATGCGGACAAGGGGTGCGGAGAGGGAGGCTATCCTGCCTCGGACACGACCCTGAGCAGGACCGCACCACCCTTGCATGCCGCGTGTGTGCAAGGGTGTTTCCATGTGCGTTGAATTGTTTTTAAGTTCTCGCCGCAGCCTTTTTGCATGGACTTTTTATTAAATTTATGGTACGGTACTGCAATGAAAAAAACAACCGCTCCAGAATCCCTTTGGCCCTATACCGAACGCAACGGTGACTATGCCCGTAGCCACGTGGAGACATTGCTGCGTGAGCCCGAAGTCGTCCTTGATGGCGAGGAGCGCGCCGAAGCCGTCGCCTTCGCCCACGGCTTGGTCAAAGGTGAGGCCGACGACGTCACCTGTGAATCCTCCCGCAGCCTGGAGGCGGTTTACAAGGCCAGTGTCCTTGCTGGCGAACAAGCTTTTTACCTGCCATATTTCCGCACGCCCGAGGGCCAGAACGATCTGGTACGGCTCGGTCTGGGTCCCGATGCCGACGACGAGCAGATCATCGCTGCCGTGAGCGACCTTGATGCCGTCAAAGCGGCCATGAAACCGACTGAGCGCAAGCAGATCGCCAACCGTTCAGTACGCTGGCGCCGGGCCGAGCTAGCCGACCGGCTGCTTGACGACCCCGAAGCCGACCTCGAAAAGACAGATGGCCGCATCGTCAATGTCAATTACGATCCCGACAAGATCCTTGCCAAACTTGGCGACCTGCAGAGTTTCCGCAGCTATTACCGCACACTCTACCGCCAGACCAAGGAACTGCCCGAATCTGGTCTCAAAGAAGCCAAGCTGACGCTGATCAATGTCCACATGGGCCGGATCAATGCCATGCTGGCCGACCTCTACCCGAGCGCCTACAACCTGGCCCGGCAGCTTGACCGCAGCGAAACTACTGAGCAGACCGAAACATGGAGCGACCGCCTTGCCGAGGTAGCCCAGACCGTTGTCATCGTCCACAAGGCCGTGAAAGAAGAACGGCTTGAAAAAGCCACATACATGCGACGGCTGGACTACATCCGCAACGGTGCCAGCGTTTCAGAAAACGGCCCTACGCCGATCAGCCAAGTGCTACTGGAGCATGTGGAGAATCTGGACACCGGCAGCCAAGAGCTTCCCGAACCGGTCATCGATGCCCGCACCCTGGAACAACTCGACACCACCGAATGGACCGCCGACCAGGTAGCCGAGCTCTCAACGGCCGTGCTGGAAGAGTGGGGACTATTGAGCGAACATACCGCCAGCTGGGATGAAGTCGACGAACGTGACGGCCCAGCCGAAGACGGCAAGTGGCAGGTGGTCGTCCATCCCAAGAAAGATAATCTTTCAGTCAACGGTGCCAAGAAAGTCGTCATGGTACCCGACAGCTTCAAACGTACCCTGTCCCAGGTGGCGCCGGCCGGCGCCCTGGTCGTCGCCGCCCACGAGCTGACCCATGTCTTACAGAATGAGTACGACGATGCGCTGGCAAAGGAGTTGCCACTGGCCCGTATCAAGGGCCGCCGCTACGTAACGATGCGTGAGGCCGGGGGCATTTACCAGGAAAAAACCTTCCAGGCCATGCTGGGCCGTGATCGTCCGGCCAACCCTCACTACCTGCGGGCGCTGCAGGTCAAAGAGGCGGGCGGCACCATCCACCAGCAGGTCCGCGCCTTCTTCAACTCGGCGGTCGAAGCTGCCGGCGTCAACCCCGACGAAGCGTTTGACGGCGTCTCTCTCAAGCCCGAAAAAGTATACTCCCTGATGGATCAGGCGGCCGACCGCGTCCTGCGCCTGCACCGCGGCAGCGGCCACGAGTCACAGCCGCTCGACTACATCGAACAGGACCTGATCATGCAGGCGCTCGAAGACCTGGGCGAAGATCAACGGGCAGCCGTCATCATCGCCGGCGGTTCATTCGCACTGCAGGATGCCGCAGCACTGCACCGCGTGGGGCTGTTCGACATTCCACAGGGCGTTGATATCGAACCGGCAGCAGACGTCATGCGCATCTATCAGGAGCGCTTCGCGGGCAGCCGGGCTGCATAATCTCTATAGTTGAAACTGCACGCTACTCACCCCACAGGACAATACAACTACCGGTATTGCAAAAAATAAACTTCGTTGTATAATAATACCGTACACGCCGTTCACGAGTCAGGAGTCATGATGGACCCCCGCACTTCCGCGCGTCCCGCCCGCCACGACGACATGACCATCATCCGCTGGACCATCTGGGGACTGGTGGTGGCACTCAGCGTCGTCAGCATCATCGTCGGCGCGATCAGCCCGCTGCTGCCCACGCTGATGAACTACCGGGCGGCGCTGCCGTTCTTCTGCGGCTTCGGGCTGCTGTTGCTCATCGTCCTGCTGATCGAGATGCCGGACGGTGAAGCCAAGCGGTCCTTCCGCCGTGGGCTGCGCCGGCGGCTGGGGATGGCCGCGCGCCGCTGAACTACCCGTGGGCATGAGCCTGCCGAAAAGAGTCCGCCAGGAGCATCCTGACCGCGGCTCCTCGGCGGGCTCTTTTCGTATATGATGTACATACGTATTGACATTTCATTGTGCTTGTGCTATAATTATATAGATAGCCCTTCGCCCTACAACGATCGGAGAGTTACGTGCTCATCAACAAGGCTGCCCTTCAGGACGCCGCCCTGACCGTCTACGACACCACCCGGCTGACGCTCCGCGCCATCGAGTGGACCTTCGCGGCCATCATCACCCTGTTCGGCTTCCTGCTGGTGGCGATCGGCGCGGTCTCGACCCTCAAGCAGGAGGTGCCGTTGTCCGTCCTGCTGGCCGTCGGCATGGGAAGTGGCGTGATCTACTTCATGGCCACCGAGCTGCCGGCCAGTGAACTCAAGACCCGCTACCTGCAGGTGCTGCGCCGGCTCGACCCGGCGCGCTACGTCTGCTGGGCCGGGCTCGCGCAGAGCCGCCCGTACATCGCGAACCTCGCGCGTGACCTGAGCGTCATCGCGGGCGTCTCGATGGTGGCGGTCGGGTCGGTCATCGGCGGTATCGGCCAGCTGACGGCGCTGCCCGGGTGGTACTACCCGAGCGTGGGCCTGACGCTGCTGGGTGCGCTGGTGGCCCTGTCGGCCAGCCGCATCTTCCCGGCCGCCAAGCAGGAGCGCACGGACGACGGCACTCACGCCTGAGTCCATCGGCAGGCTATCAACAGCCCGCCCGAAGAGAGCCCGTCGGAGGATCACCTCCGGCCCGGCCCTTCGGCGGGCTCTTTTCGTTGTTGTATTGTCTTTTACTATTTTCATGATATAGTATCTAACGCTGAACCCGTTTGCGAGAAAGGGAGCCATGCTCTACCTGGCACGCACCAATCCGGCCACTGTGATGATCGACATCTCAACGCTCGAGGGCGAGGGAGCCCTGGCCGTCGCGCAGGAGCTGGTCACCGTACCCAAGCAGCTGGCGGGAGTCAGCTCGCTGCTGGACAGGTGGCTCGGCACGCCGAGCACGGCCGACCACCAGTTCGTCGAGCTGGACGGCATCGATGCGCTGTGCGAACACCTGCTGGCCGAAGCCCGCAGGCGCCTGGGCAATGAAGATGAAGCCCAGCGGATGCTGCGCGTCCTGATGCAGAGCGTCTACGACGCACTGCCGCCCGACCACCCGGACGTGCCGCCCACCGGGCAGTACGTCTGACCACCCGCCAAGAAGCAAGGAGCGACCATGCCATACCAGGTCAAGACACGGCACGATGATCCGCGCCAGTACTTCTATCTGGTGGAGGACTCCGGCGGCAGCGGTCTCGCTACCACCAAGTTCCTGATGATGCTGCAGGCCGAAGCCGTTCCGCTGGACCAGGCGGTCGCGTTGGCGGAGCAGGACGGCACCAGCTCGCCCGAGGATGTGTTCCAGGGCTTCGACAGCGTCGAGGACCTGCGCGCCTACCTGCTGCAGCTGGCCGCCAAGAGCTTCAGTGAAGCCGCCGCGGCAGAGCTCGTCAAGCACCTCCTCACGCTGCTCAGCGAGCAGCTGCCCGAGGGCCACATCGAGCGCGAGATGATCGCGCTCTACACCACGTAACCCGCCACGAAAAGCCCGCCGCCGCGCGGCCGTGGCGGGTTTTTCATTTTCTAGACAAATCGGCTCAGTTGTAGTATGATTAGCAGGTTACGTACTCAGGGAGTAAATTCTACATGGCAAAAAAAGTAATCGGAAACATCAAGTTCAAGGTACCAGCCGGCCGCGCTACCGCAGCGCCGCCCGTGGGTTCCGTACTGGGTCAGTGGGGCCTGAACATGATGGAATTCATCAACCCGTTCAACGACGCTACCAAGGAATTGGCAGGCAAGAGTGTCATCGTGCACATCCAGGTCTTTGAAGACAAGTCCTTCACCTGGAAGAGCCTCGGCCAGCCGGTTGACGAAGCCATCATGGAAGCCATCGGTGCCAAGAAGGGCTCCGGCAAGCCACAGGCTGACAAGATCGGCAAGATCACCCGCGCCCAGCTGGAAAAGATTGCCGAGAGCAAGATGGAGCACCTCAACGCCAACACGCTTGACGCCGCCGTCAAGACCATCGCCGGCACCGCCCGTTCGATGGGCGTTGAAGTCGTTGACTAAGCAGCTCCGGTATAATTTACCTCTAACATCAACTAATTTGTGGGAGGCGGAAGCACGGTGGCGCAGGCCACGCGCCCGCCGCACGCACCACGAAGGAGATATCATCATGGCAGAAGCCAAGAACAAAGAAGACCTGGTTGAAAACATCGAGAACCAGGAAGCCGACGTAGTCGTCGCCGTCGAGAACCAGGACAGCGCCGTCGACGTCGCCGCGCCAGCCGCTGCCGACGAAAAAGAAGGCACCGCCAAGGCCGGCAAACGCAGCGCCAAGTCGCTGAAAGAAGCCGAGGAAAAGGCCGAGAAGGAAGCCCGCAAGGAAGCTGGCGACACCACTGCCCAGGGCGAGCACGAAGCCGCTGAAACCAAGGGCCCGCGCCCAGTTACCCGCAGCCGCCTCGAGCGCCGTGGCAAATCTTACCGCAAGGTAGCCGAACTGGTTGAGAAAGACAAGGCCTATTCTCTTGCCGAAGCCCTCGAGCTGGCCGCCAAGACCAACCCTAGCAAGTTTGACGCCGCCGTCGAGCTGCACGTCGCCCTGAACGTCGACCCGCGCCAGGCCGACCAGAACATCCGCACCACCGTCAGCCTGCCCAACGGCACCGGCAAGACCATCCGCGTGGCCGTCTTTGCGCCAAGCGACCAGCACGCCGCCGCAAAAGAGGCCGGTGCTGATATCGTCGGTGAGGACGATTTCCTGCAGCAGCTGGACAAAGGTGAGCTGAACTTCGACATCCTCATCGCCACTCCGCAGCAGATGCCAAAACTGGGCAAGTACGCCCGCACCCTGGGTCCGCGCGGCCTGATGCCGAACCCCAAGAGCGGCACCGTCGCCACCAACGTTGCCAAGGCCGTCCAGGAAGCCAAGGCCGGCCGCGTTGAGTACCGCGTCGACAAGCAGTCGATCGTCCACATCAGTGTCGGTAAGGTATCCTTCGGCGGCGACAAGCTGACCGAGAACGCCAAAGCCTTCTTTGCCAGCCTGCAGGCTGTCAAGCCAAGCGGCCTGAAGGGCAACTACATCACCGCTGTCTCGGCGGCCACCACCATGGGCCCCGGCATCAAGGTGGATCTGACGAGTCTCTAGGAATACTGCGGCTGTAAAGCGTAAGCATATTTCACATGAAAAGTGTGCGGTTGGCAAATTGCTGACCGCATATTTTTTTTGGCCCTCATCTCGTGTATCATGGTAATGAATAAAGAGAGGGAGTACCGGCGCACCACCGCCACCATACGCTTATGTCCGTCTTCAGCAATACCGAGCTACACGAGGCCATTAAGGAAGGGCACATCGTCTTCCATCCGTACAACGCCAAGCACATCAACGGCAGCAGCATCGATGTGACGCTAGGGGAATGGTACTTCCGCACCGACCGGCGCAGCCGCCACGATATCTATAACCCGTTCAATGAAGCCGAGGTGAATAAGTATTTCAGCGCTGCCCAGCGGGCCATTCCGCACCATGAGTGGTGCGAGGATGCCGGTATCAAGCTGTTGAAAAATATTCCCAAGAAACAGCTGATCATCGTGCTGGAACCAGGGGAGCGTATCCTGGCACACACCCATGAATTCATCGGCATCAAAGCGCCGGGCACCAGCAGTATGCAGTCGCGCAGTACCTGGGGGCGCAACGGACTGGCCGTCTGTTTTGATGCCGGCTGGGGAGACCCGGGCTATATCAACCGATGGACGATGGAGATTTATAACCTCAATCAACACCACCGCATCGTCCTGCCGGTGGGCGAGCGGATCGCACAGGTGGTCTTTTATCATACCGGCGAGGTCAAGGGAGAGTACTCAAACCTGAGCGGCAAGTACCAGACGACTTCTGAGACGGACATCGAGAAGCTGGTCGCCGCCTGGGAACCGGAAGACATGCTGCCCCGGGCCTACCGCGACAAGCGCGAACAACCGATAGAATTGAAGAAGCCCAAGAACAAGCAGTACAAGTACGGCTTTGCCGTCCACGAGGAAAGCGACAGGCATGGCTCGCCACAAGATTAAAGGACGTTTCATCGCTATCGAAGGCGGCGATGGCAGCGGCAAAGCGACCCAGGCGAAGCTGTTGCTGGAACGGCTGCAGGCCGGGGGATACGCAGTCATGCCCGTCAGCTTTCCGCAGTACGGCACGCCGTCGGCCCGCCTGGTCGAACAGTATCTTAACGGCAGTTTCGGGGCCGTGGGCACCCAGGCGCCCGAGCTGGTCAGCCTGGCCTATGCGCTTGACCGTTTTGCGGCAGCGGCACACATCAGGACGGCCCTTGCCGACGGGCAGGTGGTCGTTGCCGACCGCTACGTCGCCTCAAACCTGGCCCACCAGGCGGCGGGCATGGATGACGCGCGCCGGCGCAGCGATTTTTACGAAGAGCTCAAGCAGATAGAGTATGACATCCTGGGTATACCGCGGCCCGACCTCAATATCGTGCTGTCGGTGCCTGCCAGCATCTCACAACAGAACGTCGACAAGAAGGCCGCCAGAAGTTACACCACCATGAAGCGTGACCTGCATGAAGCCGACGCGAACCATCTGGAGCTGGCCAAGCGCAACTTTGAGGAACTTTGTCAGCTGTATCCGCAGGAGTTTGCCCGTATCGACTGTATGCGGGACGGGACGCTGGAGCCCATCGAAGTCATCCGCCAACAGGTCTGGCAGGTGGTACAGCAGCGGCTTGGCCTGCAGTAAGTATCAGTCTGACCGCCCAAGACGTTCGGCCTGGATGCCGTCCAGGAACTGCCTGACCGCAGGCAGGGCGTCGTCAGTGAAGTCTTCATAGGTAACCGTGCCGGCGATATTACGCATACCACGGGTCAGGCGCGAAAGCCTGGTGTCCTGGTGCGCCAGGTAGAGTGATGGGATGCCGGCAGCTTCAGCCCAGGCTTCCTCGATGGCGTTGCCGTGGGCCACAGGGTCAAGGCAGTTGATGTGATAATCGGGCACGACAGCTGCGAACATGTGGTCGATATCGCGGACTTCGGCGGGCGTGACATCGGGGTGGGCCACCGGATCGGTGCCAAAGAGATGTGGCGCGTAGCCGAACATCGTAGCGCCTTCCAGGCTATAGCTGCCGATGATACGGTGCAGCTGTTCGTAACGGTGCTTGACGGTCTCGGGCATGCCGGTCAACGCACCGGCAAGGTAGATGACGACGTCGTGACGGCGGCGGATGTCGATTGCCAGGGTGGCGGAATCTTTGACGGCGGGCGTCAGGCGGCCCTCGGCCTCTAGGCTATCAACAAATTTCTGCACATCTCTCTGGCGGTCGGCATGTCCTGATGGCGCGAGTGTCTCACTCATGTTTACTTACTCCTCTGTGCGGTTATACTGTTACTAACGCCATCTTCGCGCAGGGCAATGCTAAATTCTAGGGTAATATACTACCCTTGTCATACCGTCAATATCATTAAGCCATACTGCAAAGGACTATTCATGGAACTGCACAAGGTACACGTCACTATTCTGGACACGCTCCGCCGCCAGGCCACCGCCCGCTATAGCGTCCTCCGCTCCCACACCGATCTGGAAAGCGACAGCTTTAAGTTCTACCTACGTAAGCTGGTCAGCCGCGGCTATGTCGAGAAGCTTGAAAGTGGCGAGTACGGCCTGACGCGTGACGGCAAGGAATTTGCAAACAGCCTGGATACCGCCCAGCAAGCCGCCCTGAAGCAGCCGAAACTATCACTATTGATGGTTGCGGCCAGATCCGACGACTCGGGATCGTTGCGCTATCTGGTGCAGCAGCGCGCACGCAGCCCGTTCCGTGGCTACTGGGGCTTTTTGAGCGGTCCGATGCAGTGGGGCGAGGCACCGGAAGATACGGCCGCCCGCGAGTTTTTGAAGCAGACGGGACTGACGGCCAAGTTCCGTGTCAAGGCATTTTACCGCCAGCAGGACATCAAGACGGAAGACGGCACGCTGGTACGCGACCGGCTGTTCGTAGTTCTTGAAGCCTACCGCCTAAAAGGCGAACTCAGCAATGAGTGGGGCGGCGGCGAAAACCACTGGCTGACGCGCACAGAACTCCGGGGCAAAGAGAAGTACTTTACTTCCTGCAAAGATGTCATCTCGCTCCTGATTTCCGGCAATGCCTACAAGACGGGTGTCGCCGAAGTCAGCAATGATGAGTACTGAGCTTACTGCAGGGCCCCCTGCAACCGGACATAGAGTGACGCCGTCGTATCAGTACCGCGGTCGGCAACGACCGTGATGACCGGCAAGGGCCTGACGAGCGGTTCGGTGCCTTTGCTGTCGGCCTCGAGCGATTGGCGTATCATGTCGTAGGCAAGACCAGCTTCTCCTTCTTTGACAGCCGACGCGAACAGGCCGACCGCCAGCTCTTCGCCGCCAAGCTGCGGATCGTACTGTAGCGGAATGATGTAGACATCAGAGATGACCTCATCGCCATTCCGGTAGCTGGCGACTAGCGGGGCGTAGTCCTGCCGGCGCGACGGCGGGTAGATAAACAGGAAATCCGGATTCTCGTAGCGGGCGAAGCCGGTATGATATTCCTCGATGTCGGGCAGCTCGAATGACAGCGTCGTATCGTAGTCGGACGGCATCTCGGTCAGGCCGAGGCTATGGGCGACGCCGTGCGTCCTGAAGACCCGCTGCATGGCGACGGCGGCAGGCTGGGTGATGACGCCGTTCTCGACCAACAGGTCGACGTACGCCTTGTATTCCAAAAGGAACTCAGCGACCGTGCCAAACTCCTGCGACTCGGCATGCTCGGGACGTTCAGGCCGGACCAGGACGTCTGGAAGGGGAAGTGGTGGCGCCGTCTCTAACGGCCCGGCTAGGGGTAATGGCTCGCTGACAAGGGTCATACTAATACACTTTCATGAACAGATGATTAAAGATTAAAAAAAATAGCACGCAGGAAGATAAGGGGTAAATGACTGGGAGAAGCGGAGCCATTCATGTGGACGTTCGCCGTCCGGCGGGCCAGGGGGATCGCCCCTGGGACACCGCCGGACGGCCATGGTGCGGCGCGCGGGGGTAACCGCTAGGCCACGGCCTCACATTCGAAGGCAGCGATGGCCTCGAGCGGGTGTTGCCCCTCGGGCCATCCGGTCAGAAAGCGGGCGATTGCAGCTTGCCGCCGCGATGCCCAGCTGAACCGGTAGAGGTGCTGAAGGTCGCGGTCGGCGACACCCAGCGCGACCAGCAGGCGGGCATAGAACTGGTCGTACATGCCCATCTTGTTGACGATGCCGGGCTCCGGCGGGGCGGCACAGACACCGTAGTACGGCATCAGGCGCAGCCAGAACTCGCCCCACGGGTTCATGAGGCTTGCATCCTCAGCCGACCGCCTGGCCAGCTCGCGCAGCCGCCGCACGACGTAGGTGGTGATGGTGCGCCAGTGAACGTCATGGGCGAGAGCCAGGACGGTCACCCGCTGCCGAGCTTCGAAGAACTCGCCACGGAGAATGAGCTCCGCGGCAGCTGTCGCGGTCTCGAGCCGGTCGGTGTACATCTGCATGCTGTCTTCCATGATTGAAACCCCTCCGTGACGGAAGTGACTGGTTACAGGTTGAGCAGTGGTGCGGCAGTACCTATCAGGCGCTGTGCCGGTGATGACGGCGGTCGCGCGGACGGGCGTGTCCTGCCTGCCGGGGGCGGGGCCGGACACTGCGGACGGCGAGCTGGGCGGACGCTGGCACTACTGCCAGCAAACTATCCCAACCACCCAGCGTTTCAGCTGCACGGCCGCAACGGTCGAGCAGTTCATCGCGGGCATTAGGATCACCAGCGAACCTGACGATGGCCTCGAACGTGCCAATCAGGCCGACGATAGTTGCGGCGTCGATGGTTGAATCGTCATCAGGCAGCAGGTCCAACAGGAGCTTGCGGTCGGAACCGATCTGGCCCTGCGCCTTGTCGACGCTGGCGATGAGGGCCATCAGATCGAGCGGTCGGCGCCGCGCCTGGGCGGCGACCTTCTCGAGCTGGGACCGCATCGGTCCCTGGATCTTGCGCGCCTTCGGCTTGCTTGCCACTGTTGCTTCTCCCAAATTGTCAACACGGGTGCCCAAAACTACTCTCTGCCTTGTGGGCGAAAGCTGTTTAGATGGGCGACGTGACTCTGGGTACCGGTGGGTAGCCCAGCGTGAGGCAAACGCGCGTGCCTGCGTTTGCCTCACGGCGGGCGGCCGTGGCGGCGTAGCGTCGAAAGTGGGGTCGGTGACGCGGCGGTTTAAAAAAACGAGCTTGTTCCTTTGATGGGGAGTGAGCTCGTTTGGTCTTCTGGTTGTAGATTATCGGGCGTCTAGTCTCACTCCCCGTGGTCGCATGCAATGGTAAAAAGGCGTGCGAGAATAACGTCTTGCTTGACGTACATGTTCACGGAGTAGTGAGTAGAAGTGGCACTCATACTGGCGGCATTGTAGCAAGTGCAATAATCTGTGTCAAATATAGCATTGCTTTTTCACATGAAAAGTTGTAGAGTAGGCCAGTCATAGCAGTTTCCCTCACGTTAGGAGCAATGCTAACATGGCAACCTCACTGAGCGAGACCAGTCCGGCCATCCCGGACGGTGCCGCCTCGGCGCTCGTCGTCCCGGAGTCCATCACCCACCGCGGTGAAGGCCGCTCCGGCACGGCCCGCGCCGCACGCCTGACGCTCTTCGCAGTGGCCGGCGTGGGCATCGGCTGGATCCTGGAGCGCACGGTCATCCGCCGGCTGGACCAGCGGCAGGCGACCGGCATCTGGCGGGCAGCCCCTGCGGTTCCTGGCCAGGAGACGGACGACACCGTCAAGGTGCAGGTCCTCGACCTGCGGGGTGGCGGCGCCCGCGTCCTCGGAGTGCTGCGCGCCGTCCGCGACGCCCGGCTCACGAGCCGGCTGCGCACGGGCCTCGCCAAGGACACCGCCACCGCCGACGCGAACGACGTCACCACCACGGACGACACCGCCGAGAAGCGGGCCGTCCGCGTGGTCGTCGTCGAGCGCCTCAACAGCGCCGGGTCGGCCCTGAGCGGCGGTCTCGGCGCCACGCTGCGCTTCGCCGGGGCACTGCCCGGACGGGCGTCCTCCCTGACGGAGAGCGAGCGGGTCCAGGCGGCCCTTCGGCTGCGGAAGCAGCGCCGCGACCGGCGGCGTCGCCGTGCCCGTCGCGCCAGCCGCCGCGGCTGACAGTCGCGGCACAAGCCCGTCCATGTACTCCCTCGGGATGCATGGGCGGGCGTTCCATTTTCAAAGCATTCTAGCACCGCCCACGACCTTCGATGGCACGGTTCATTGCAGGTGATACCACTATGGCACGGGCTGGCGCGGCAATTCCCAGTCATTACATGGGGGCACTTTTTAATGAGACTTCCACTGGAAGTCTCATTAAGCGTTAGGCTGAAATCGGTATAGACCGATTTCACATACCCCATGCAATGTCTGTGAATTGCCGCGCCAACATCACCTTGACAGATGTGTCTTAATCACCTACAATGAACGCCAGTATTTTGCCAGAGACAGTAGCAGCGGGCGTATGCCAGCTTAATATGCTACCGAGGTGATGCGTCCGGCCTTCGCAGGCCATCGCGATCTTCCGTCTTTGGTGAAAACCAGAGGCGTTTTGTTTTTACAAGCAGAACACCGCAATCGTTCATTGACAATCTGGTCAGAATTTAACCGTAGCAATTATCAAAGGAGCATACCGTGGCAATTTCAAAAGACACGAAACAGACCCAGGTTGCTGCATTTGCCGAACTGCTTGCTGAAAGCAAGATGACCGCCTGCGCCACGTACGCCGGCGTCACCGTTGCCGAACTGCAGCAGCTTCGCCGCGCCGCTGCCGTGGCCGGCGTCACGATCAAGGTGGTCAAGAACCGCCTGGTACGCGTCGCCATGAGCCAGACCCCGGGCTTTGAGAACACCGACACGTCGCTTCTCAAGGGCCAGCTGGTCTACGCCATCAGCAGCGAGGACGAAGTCGCCCCCGCTCAGGTCCTGGCCCAGTTCGCCAAGAAACAGCCAGCCCTGCAGTTGGTAGCCGGCTTTACCGGCACCGGCGAAGCCCTCGACACGGCTAGCGTCAAAGCCCTGGCCGATCTGCCCACCAAGGATCAGCTGCGTGGCATGCTGGTCAGCACCATCGCCGCACCGCTTTCCGGTGTGGTCGGTGTCCTGTCGGGCAATGTCCGCAGTGTTCTGTTCGCCCTCAAGGCGCGCGCAGAGCAGCTGGAGGCTTAGCAGCATCCTATCCGGTCCGCCTCATGGCGGCACCGCTATCACCGTAAGTTTAACCCCGGCGTGAAAACGCCGATCATTTGGAGAACATCATGGACGAAGACAAGAAACCCGTAGAACTGACCGCAGACATGCAGAAGATCGTCGACGCACTCGACAAGCTGAGTGCTTTGGAAATCAGCCAGATCGTCAAGCACCTCGAAGACCACTGGGGCGTTAGCGCCGCTGCTCCAGCCGTAGCCGTAGCAGCTCCTGCTGCCGGTGGCGACGCTGGTGCCGCTGAAGACGAAAAGACCGAATTTACCGTCACCCTCAAGGACGCCGGTGCTCAGAAGGTAGCCGTCATCAAGGCCGTCAAAGAGCTGACCGGTCTTGGCCTCGGTGAAGCCAAGGGTCTGGTAGACAACGCACCAAGCCCGATCAAGGAAAAGGTCAGCAAGGACGAGGCAGAAGAAGCCAAGAAAGCCCTGGAAGCTGCCGGCGCTACCGTTGAACTGAGCTAATCCGCCCTTACCGCGACTAGATCATCAACACATTTCTGACCAGAAAGCCCGCGCCACGGCCAGCCGGACGACGGGTACATAGACGACGAAGACCGTCCGCTCAGCGTGCCAACTGAGTATCACCACTGGTGATGCCCTGTACGGCGACGCATTGAGAGGGCGGTTTTTCGTGTCCATGCTATCATTAATAAGACTTTTTTATGAAACACCTACAACAGAATTTGGAGCGGACACTGGCGGAGCTGGTGTCAATTCCGAGCGATAGTTACGACCCCGAAGCCTGTCGCCGGATTATTAGCTATATCCACGAGCAGCTGACGCCGCTCGGCCTGTACGTGACCGCCGACCTGACCGGCGACCACCCTTGGCTGGTAGCGACCACACGTCAGACTATGCGCCCCAAGCTCCTGCTGGTAGCGCATGTGGATGTCGTGGCGGCCAGCGGCGGCCAATTCGAAATGCGCACCGATGAGGAAAAACTGTACGGCCGTGGCGTCTGGGACATGAAATATGCGGCAGCGGTATACCTCGAGTATCTCAAGGACAACGCCGAGCATCTTGCGGCACTTGATATCGGCGTCATGTTCACGACCGACGAGGAAACCGGCGGCTTTGATGGTGTCCGCCTGTTGTTGGAGCAGGGGTGGCGGACCAGCCTGGCCCTGATTCCCGATTACCGCGACCACTGGACAATTGAGGAGATGGCCAAGGGTCTGCGCATCAAGCAACTGACCGCCCGTGGCAACGGTGCACACGGCTCGCGCCCCTGGGAGACGGTCAATCCTATCGACAGCCTGATGACAGTCGGCGCAGAACTGAAGGCCCTCTATCCTTCGGACGCCATGTACGGCCCGACCCTGAGCATCACCAACTTCAACGCCGGCAAATTCGTTTCCCAGATTCCTTCCAGCGCCAGCATGACGCTTGATTTCCGGGCGTTCGAGCAGGATGAGATTGAACTGTATGAGACGACCCTGCTTGACATGACCCGAAGTTACGGCCTGGAAGTGACCGACCTGGCATACGGTGCGCCGGTCCACCTCGACAGCAATCACCCGATGGTCATGGACTATGTCAAGGCGCTACTGGACAGCGGTGTTGCCCCGCGGTACCAAAAATCACTTGGCGCCACCGATGCCCGCTGGTTCGCTGAGCATCATATCCCCTGTATCGTCACCGGTCCGAGCGGTCACGGCGCCCATAGCGACAACGAGTGGATCTACCGCCGCGACCTGGTCTTCTTTTACCATCTGCTCACCAATTACGTCGCCCAGACAGGCCGGATATCCACCGCTAGCGTAGTCGCGACCCCTGTAGACACTAGCGTATCTTGACGAATAATATAGTCAATGATACAATCACGGCAGTATTACCATATAAAACAGACAAAAGGAATCTGCGAGCCATGTCTGAATTACCAGAAAAACAAGTAAAGCGATTGCGCGCGCTTTTACAGGAAGCCGAGACCAACCTGGCCGCTGCCAAAGAGCTGTTGATCAGCCTGGTGGGTGACGACCAATCGGCAGTCAGCTCAAACAGGGAAGAAGTCGCCGGCAAGGTGATCGAAGGCGTCTTTGACGGCCAGTCGATGATCGGTCCGGACGGCAAAAGCTATCCGGTACCCGCCAACTACGCCAGCAAATCCAAGCTGGTGGAAGGCGACATCCTCAAGCTCAGCATTGCCGACGACGGCAGCTTCATCTATAAGCAGATCGGCCCGGTCGCCCGCAAGCAGGTCATCGGTACGCTCATGCAGCACGACGGCGCGTACTTCGTCGAAGTCGGCGGCCGCGAATACCGCGTCCTGCTGGCCAGTGTCACCTACTTCAAAGCCAAGGTGGGCGACCAGGTCAGCGTCATTATCCCCGAGGATAATGAAGATGCCGAGTGGGCTGCCATCGAAGCCGGTCTCTAGCAATACTCCTATGAAAACGGCCCTGCGGCCGTTTTTTTGTCGTGGCGCAGTGCCGCCTGATGTACATTTGACGAGGCCAAACCGCCCGCTAACTCTACCGTTTTTGCTGTCCGGGACGTACAATGAAGGTTGATTATGGGTCAAGCTTTATACCGCAAATACCGGTCGCGCTCGTTCGATGAACTGGTCGGACAGGAGCACATCACGTCAACGCTTGTGCAAGCCGTGCAACGTGGTGCAGTCAGTCATGCATATTTGTTCACCGGTCCGCGGGGTGTCGGCAAGACAAGTGTTGCCCGTATACTGG
Organism: Candidatus Saccharibacteria bacterium; assembly: GCA_016789455.1. NCBI lineage: Bacteria > Candidatus Saccharimonadota > Candidatus Saccharimonadota bacterium. Next base: position 558,459 of record JAEUQU010000002.1, read on the forward strand.
CCCATGCCATCAACAACCTTGAGTATAGCGACACACCGCACCTCGACATCATCGAGATCGATGCCGCCAGCAACCGTCGCGTCGAAGACGTCCGTGACCTGCGCGAGAAGGTCCACATCGCGCCCACCAGCGCGCCGTACAAGGTGTACATCATCGATGAGGTACACATGCTAACCACCGAGAGCTTCAACGCCTTGCTCAAGACACTCGAAGAGCCACCGGCGCATGTGGTCTTTATCCTCGCCACGACGGAACTTCATAAATTGCCCGCCACCATTACCAGCCGGACGCAGCGGTTCGCGTTTCATGCGCCGAGTCCGGAGATTATCACCGGCCATCTGCGCACGCTGGCCGAAAAAGAGCAGATCAGCCTGGACGACGATGCCCTGTCACTGATTGCCGAGCATGGCGACGGCAGCTTCCGCGACAGCGTCAGCCTGCTCGACCAGGTGCGCGGTCTGGCCAGCCCTGGCCAGACGATTGATGAACAGGCCGTGGCAAGGTTGCTCGGCCTGCCGCCGCGTGCCGCTATCAGCGAACTGGCCGAAGCCGCATTGGGAGGCGATGCCACTGCCGTCGCAGCCCAGCTCAAGCAGCTGGAAGCCCGCGGCATCAGCCCGGCGACGCTTGCCCTGCAACTCATCCGCCACTGCATGCAGCTGGCAGCCAGCCAGCCGGCTGCCCGGCATATGTTGGACGGTCTGGTACATGTTGCCCGTAGCAGCCACCCGGCCGCCAGCCTGCTGCTGGCGCTATTGCCCGCAGGCCAGCCGGTTGCCGCCAGTGCCAGTGCGCCGGCCGCAGCCCCCGCGCCACGGTCAGCAACACCGGCCCGCGCCGCTTCGCCGGCTCCAGCCCCAGCCTCATCAGTGCCGGCCTCCACTCCGGCCACGCCCGCCGCGCCGCCACCGCCACCCGTCGCCCGTACATCCTCGTCCAGCCGCAAAAAAGCCTTGCCCGTCGAGGAAGAGGAGGAGACCGAGGACAGTGCCACCGCCGTCACCGCCGCCATGACCGGCCCGGCAGTCAATTTTGATTTTTCACTTATCCAGCAGCGCTGGGGCAACATTCTGGAAACAATCAAGGCCGACAGTCCGGCGCTGGTCGGCATCCTTAAGACCGTCGCCATCGCTGAGGTCAACGGAGGGCTGGGCATGACCTGCAAATATGCCATCCACAAGAATCAGCTGGAACAGGCCAGACACAAGCTCGCATTCGGCAAAGCCGTGGCGGCCATCACCAACATCGCCCACTTCGAGGTGACTGTCAGTGTCGACAGCAACGTCACTCCGGCCGAGCCGCTGACCCAGGCCCTGCCGCCGACGCCGGAGGCCGAATCGGTCCTGGACGTCATGGGCGGCGGCGAGATGGTACAATACAGCGCATAACGAGACCACCATGGCATATTCACGAGACAACGACAGCCGCTACGGCACCAAGCCGAAGCCAAAAAACAGCGCCGGCAAACTGCCACCCCAAAGCCTTGATGCCGAGGTGAGCCTTTTGGGTGCCGTACTGATCGACCAGGATATCCTGGCCGAGATCAGCAGTATCGTCCGGCCCCGCGACTTTTACGACAAGCGGCACGAAATCATTTTCGGCGCCATGATCCGCCTCTTCGAGCAGCACAAGCCGGTCGACCTGCTGACCTTGACCGAAGCCCTCAAGAACAAGGAGGAGCTTGATGACATTGGCGGACCGGGCTACCTGGCCGATCTGACCACCTCCGTACCCACGGCTGCCCACGCCGAAAGTTACGCCGAAATCGTCTCGCAGAAGGCTACCCGCCGCCGGCTCATCAAGGCCAGCAGCGAGATCGCCGAGTACAGCTTTGACGAAGACAGCAACATCCAGGAACTGCTGGGCAAGGCCGAGGCCGAACTCTTCGCTGTTTCGGAGACCAACGTCAAGCAGGACGTCACCAGCATCGCCGAGATTCTCAACGAGAGTTTTGAGCGCCTCGATGAACTGCACCGCAACAAAGGCCAGTTGCGCGGCGTCCGCACCGGCTGGCGCGACCTTGATGCCAAGACCGCCGGCCTGCAGCGCAGCGACCTCATCATCCTGGCGGCCCGGCCGGCCATGGGCAAGACGACGCTGGTGACCAACCTGGCCTACAACGTCGCCACCAAAGAGAAGAAGCCGGTTATCCTCTTCAGCCTTGAGATGAGCAAGGAACAGCTGGTTAACCGTATGCTGGCCGACGCTGCCAACGTCGACTCGTGGGCCATCCGCACCGGCAACCTGACTGATGAGGATTTTGAGAAGCTGTCGCATGCCATGGGCGAACTGGCCGAAGCACCGATATACATCGATGACACCCCGGGCCTGACCGTCCTAGAAATGCGCACCAAAGCCCGCCGCATCGCCCACGACCAACCCCTGGGCCTGATCATCATCGACTATCTGCAGCTGATGAGCGGCAGCAGTTCCGGCAACCAGAGCAACCGTGTCCAGGAGGTGAGTGAGATCTCGCGCGGCCTCAAGCTGGTGGCCCGCGAACTTGACGTACCGCTGATCGCCCTGAGCCAGCTCAGCCGTACCGTTGAGACACGCACGCCGCAGATCCCACAGCTGGCCGACCTGCGTGAATCGGGCTCCATCGAGCAGGACGCCGATATCGTCATGTTCATCTACCGCGAGCAGTATTACAATCCGGAGACCGACCGCCAGAACATCACCGACCTGATTATCGCCAAACACCGTAACGGCCCGGTCGGCCGCATCGAATTGTACTTCCACCCGGAGCGGCTGCGTTTCATGTCACTCGACACCAGTCACGCCGGCCACGACGAATAGCGCTTTTTTAGGCCGACTTGGGCGAAAAGCACCGGCCTGATGCTATAATGGGTGACAGTTTATGCGCATCGGCACGCTCAAAGAATTAGTCCTCTATCGCTACCGTTATATCGTCGGGATGATCCTGTTGATAGGTTTCGGCGTCGCCATGACCAGCTGGCAGCTCGGCTCGGTCCCACCCGGCTTCAACCGTGAAGAGATCGGCAGCGCCATCGCCGCGGGTAGCCTGTCCATTGACAGCGCCTCGTTCGTCAACGTACCATACTACCTGCTGCAGAAGGCCAGCCTCGGCGTCTTCGGACCGTCGGCACTCGGCATACGTCTTCCGTCGATCATCCTGGCAATGCTGATGGCCGCTGCCGTCTTCGTACTGCTGCGCCAGTGGTTCGGCCAGAACACCGCCGTCGTCGGCACCATCCTGACCGTCACCGCCAGCCAGTTCCTGATGGAAAGCCGGGCTGGCAACCCCGATATCGTCTATAGCCTATGGACAGCCGCCTTGCTGGCCACCGCCGCCCTGGTCAACCGCCAGCGCAAGGGGCAGCAATTCTGGTTCTGGCTGTTCTGCCTGGTGGCGGGGCTGTCGCTGTACACGCCGTTCTTTGCCATCATCCTGATCGTCATGGGCATCGGCATGGCACTCTCCCGGCAGTCGCGCGGCTTGCTCGAGGAGGTCGGGCAGGGGACGCTGACGCTGGGCGGCCTGACCTTCGCCGCTGTCATCGCGCCGCTGGTATACGGTATATACAAGCATCCCCAACAGGCCTTCGAACTCATCGGTGCCACCCAGCTAGCCTCCGCCGCCCAGACACAGGAACATCTTCACTTCCTGCTGCAGAGCCTTTTCAGCCTGGTGCCCAACGATGAGCGCCTGCTGATTCCCGCCCTCAGCCTGCCCGGCCTGCTTCTGGCGCTCTATGGGCTCTATAAGTCCTTCCGCCATTTCGGCAATATCCGCTACGCCATCACCGTGCTGCTGCTAGGGGTGTCACTTGTGTTGTTCATCTTCGTGCCGGATGCGCCGTTCGCCCTGTTGTTCGTGCCGATCAAGCTGCTGGTCATCTTCGGCCTGCACGCCTTCATCAGCAACTGGTATTCGCTGTTCCCACGCAACCCCTACGCCCGGATCATGGCCCTGTTCCCGCTGGCGCTGCTGTTGATGGTCATGGTGCAGTTCCACTACACCCGTTATTTCCACGGCCTGGCCCGCGCCGAACAGGTCCGCTTGGCGTACGACGGCGACATTACGCTTATCAAGCACAAGCTCGACAGCCAGCCGGTATTACAAAGCGGCACCATCGTCGTCGGCAGCGACCAGAAACCGTTTTATGCGCTGCTTCAGAAGAATTATCCCAACCTGAGCGTCATCGCTCCCAGCGAGCTGGCCGGCAAGGACGACACGCCCATCCTGATCGTCGCCGCCAACCAGCAGAAAGCCGTCAGCAGCGAGCTGCCAGACGTCACGCCGCGTTTCCTGGCCGACGACCGCCCGGGTGACGCCCTGCGTTTCCGCATATATCGCAAGTAAATCGCTTCTGTTACAATAGTAGCAGTTGATACCAACCCTATAATTTCCCGTGGAGGATTACTACCCATGTTCGACCAAGCCAAGATGGTAATGAAACTGAAGAAGGCCCAGAAAGAGCTGGCCAAGGAAGTCGTCGAAGTTGAAGCCGGCGAAGGTGCCGTCGTCGTCCAGGTAACGGGCGAACTGAAGCTCAAAAAGGTCACCATCGACCCGGACCGCGTCGACCTGGATGATATCGAAGAGCTGGAAAAGTGGGTCGAGCTGGCCGTCCGCGAAGGTATGAACCGTGCCCAGCAGCTGGCTGCCGAGAAAATGAAGCCCTTGATGGGCGGTCTAGGCAACCTGGGCATGTAGCCCCTGGGCGGGACACCCTGTACTAATGAGCACCCTGCTGCCAAAAGCCCTGCAAGCCGTCATTGATGAGTTCGCCCACCTCTCGGGCGTCGGGCCGCGTACTGCCGAACGGTATGCCTATGGCCTGTTCAAGGCCGATCCGCGCGTCAGTTCACAGCTGGCACGGGCTTTGCAATCGCTGCATGGCGGCGTCAAGCTGTGCCCCAAGACATTCGCGCTGATTGATGCCGACGAGACCGTTTCTTCGCTCTACAGCGACGAGAGCCGCGACAAGCAGATGGTGGCGGTCGTCGAAGACCCGCTGGACGTCATCGCTATCGAAAAGACCCGCCAGTTCAAAGGCACCTACCACGTACTGGGCGGCGCCATCAGCCCGATTGACGGTATCGAGCCGGAACAGCTGCATGTGAACGAGCTGCTGGCCAGGATTTACGATGATGGCGTGCGCGAGGTTATTCTGGCCACCAATGCCAGTGTCGAAGGCGAGACGACAGCACTGTACGTACAGCGCCAGATAGAGGAGGCGGGACTAAAGGTAGAGGTCAGCCGTCTGGCCCGCGGCCTGCCGGTAGGCGTTGACCTGGAATATGCCGATCATATTACGCTGAAACATGCTTTGGAGGGCCGGAAGCGGCTGCAGTAAGGCTGTTTTTACTGCATTTTACACCTCGTCCTCATCCTCATTTCATTACAACCAGCTAAATTCACCCCTGTTGCACCGCGCGGGGGTGTTTTAGTGTGCCTAATCATAAGCATATTTATGATATATACTTGACAAAAAGCAAATTTTGGTGTATACTGAAAGTATAAGCATAAGTAAGTGGAGATGTACGACATGTACGATAACGCACCAATCGTCGGTGGCATGGGCGCAGGCGCCGCTACCGCTGCAGTCACCGTTCTGCCAAGCACTGGCGCAAGCATCTTGCAGCCACTGGCCCTGTCCGTCCTGGCCGGCATGCTGACCTGGGGTATCCTGTACGCCCGCAAGCAGCGCCAGAACCAGACTCGCTAGGACTTTCTAGCACCCCCCTAAGTAAGAAGGAGGACCACCATGAAATCGACCACCATATCGACTGAGCGTCTGATTGCCTACAATCCGGAGCACAGCAAGCAGCAGCATCCTATCATGAAGCAGCTGAACTCGATGGTAAAGTCTATGGCGGCCCTCCTTTTTACATTGGCTCCGCTCATGTCGTACGGCGTCTGGCTGCATTCGTTCCAGCCGTCCGACCAGCGGCCAGTCAACAACCTGGCGGTCATCGCCAGTGCCCAGGCCGAGCCCAGGCTGTGGGACGAACCCCTGGTAAGCGTCACCTTTGATGATGGCTGGGAAAGTATCTACAGCAACGGCGCACCGATACTGGAAAAGTATGGCATCCGCAGCACCCAGTACATCCTCTCAGGTGAGTTCGACGACCAGCAGTACCTCAGCAAAGAACAGGTACTGTCGCTACAGAAGGCTGGCCATGATATCCAGTCGCACACCGTCTCACACGCCGATCTGCGCACCGTCGATGACCCGAAGCTGCTGCGTGAAGTAGCCGAATCCAAAGCCGATCTGACCCGGCTGACCGGCCGCGAAGTCACCGACTTTGCCACGCCCCTCAACTCACACACGCCGCACAACCTTGAGGTGATTAAGCAGCACTACCGTTCACACCGCAACACCGAGGTTGATATCAACCGGCGTGGCCAGTACGACTATAATCACCGCAACAACTTCAACATCTACCAGATCAAGGCTTTCAGCGTCGAACGCACGACGACCACCGAGCAGATAGTGAAATACCTCGAAGAAGCTAAGCGTCTCAACGCCTGGGCAGTGTTGGTATACCACGAGGTCGACGAGAACTCGCCCAGCCAGTACGCGGTCACTACGGCGCAGCTGGATGCACAAATGAAGGCCGTAAAAGACAGTGGCATCCGCACTGTCACCATGGATGAAGTCCTGGATAGCTACGAAAGGCAATAGGAGAAGACTATGACCACCCTCGGCAAGAAACCCGCCCGCCAGTGGCTCGCCCTGATCATGTCGGCTCACAATGAGGAGCTGGTGATTGAAAACACCATCCACTCCGCCGTCATGGCCGGCATGCCGCTGGAACACATCTACGTCGTCGACGACGCGTCGACCGACCGCACTGCCGAAATTGCCCGCGATCTGCTGGGCCGCGGCAATGTCCTTACCGTCGCGCACAGTGGCAAAGGCCTGGCTCTGACCCGTGGCGCCAAACGCTTCAAGCTGTCCAGCCGTTACGAGTGGATCCACGTCGTCGACGCTGACTGCCAGTTTGCCGGCGACTACTTCGCCAACTTCCGTGCCCGGCTTGACCCGACAGCCGCCGCAGCGACCGGCTACGTTAAGAGTATGCGCGGCTCGATTATCTCCGCCTACCGCGTCTACGAGTACACGTTCGGCATGGAGGTGGTACGGCGCTTTCAGCATATGATCGGTACCATTCCGATTATTCCCGGGCCTACCTCGTGCTTCCGGGCAGACATCTTCGACAAAGTCCGCTTTGACAACGGCGCCCTGGCCGAGGATTTTGATGTCACCTTGCAGGTCCACCGCCAGAAGCTGGGCAAGATCCAGTTTATCGAAGGGGCCGTGGTCTACACGCAGGACCCTGGCACCGTCCGCGACTTCATCCGGCAGATTACCCGCTGGAACCGCGGCGTACTGCAGGGCTTCAAGCGCCACCGCATCGGTACCCGCGCCAGCAAGCTGGACATCTACTTGCAGTACCAGCTGCTGAATTGTCTGTCGATGGTGTTCAGCTACGGCTTGATCATCCCGCTGGCCGGCCTGAAGCACGGGCTGCTGCTAACGATGGCTACCGCTTTTCTGGCTGATGTCATCATGACGCTTGGGCTGGTGTTCTACACAGCCTCGCTGGCGCGGCGGCTCGACATCATGAGCGCCTTCCCGTATATCTACATGCTGCGCTGGATCTCTGTCGGCGTCTTTATCAAGAGCTACGTCGAGATTATGATCCTGCGCAAGTTCCGTGGCACTTCCGGTGCCTGGACGACGCCGACGCGGCAACGGATCGCCAACTAGTCCTGCTTATCCTGTGTCTCAACTACTAATGTCTGCACAAAGGCCGAAAGGCGCTCTGCATCGCTCCGTGTAATACTGGACGGCAAGTTCAAAGTTGCAAGCGTTCCGCCACCCAGGGGGAAGGGGAAAGCGATCAGGGCGCCTTGCGGCATTACCGGCGTCGCCATCGGGATTGACGGCACCATAGCCGCCTGCGGAGCGGGCTGAGAGGAGTGTACTTCGCCGTCGCGGACAGGAATGGCTTCAGGCGTGGTCGGCTTGCTGGCGGAAACACGCGGCGAACGCGTCTGGATTTCCGGCATCCAGCCCGGGCGCTCCATGAACAGCTTGTACCACTCCACGACGCGGGAGACGCGGGAGCGATAGGCCGTCAGGCTTTGGTCGGTGTAGGTGCCGCGGGTCAGATTGCCGAAGCGGGCCATGTAGTCGCCAGGGTCGATATCCTGTATCTTGGTATCGCCCCACTGGGGGCCGTCTACGGCCGACACCACTTTGGTAAAAGCGATCTTGAGCGGCTGGATGGCGCCATTGGTCGCCCTGCCTTTCGATACGATACTGTCCAGATATTCCACCGCGCCTGCCGCCGTGCCGTCGCCGATAGTGTTCGCCATTGTTGCTGACCCTCCCGTTTTTACATAACTACACAGGATTATTGCACCGTGCAATGGTGGCGTCAATGCGCTTGCGGTAGTGATGTAACAACTACTTGCACAGCTCTTGGAGTGAGAGCCGGGATGTCGCATTGTCATCCTGCACTTCAATAACCATATTTTTTATCATGGGCTGTATTAAATTAGCATCGGCCATCGAACGCCATCCCCTCCCTCCGACTAGTATATGGAAGGAGCGCACCATGTCTTCCTCCTTAGGGGCATTGCCATGTTCATCATATGAAACATCGCGCAAGTACTGAGCGAACCTTTGTGAAAAGCCTAAATTCAATAAGTAAGCTACAGCCTTACTGCAAGTTGCGAGTATCCGTTCTCGAGACCCATCATCGGTATGATGGCTAAGATAAACTGATTGATTAACAACCGATTGCGCTTTTTTATATACAAGACCTTCAGTGAAGTACATCTGATGTAACCAAATTAGTTCATGACCTATATTGTCGTGCAGAATATTAGTCATCAATTGAAATAAAGGAAAATCGCGCTGAACATCATACGCATCAAGTGGCTGCAATACGAAGTTAACATTTATTGGTGCTGCAGCCACAGGTTCAGATACGACATTTAGCGTTGAGAACTTTTGGCGTCTTGTCTCATGAAGTCCCTGTGTTCCAACGGGGAGTATACCGATGTCATCAAGATGTATCCAGTCACTGCCATGAACTTCATTTAGCTTTTCCTTAATCCGTAAAATTTCGCCTGACAATTTAGAGTCTTCTTCCAAAGCCAAGATGCTAAGTGCTGAACTGATTTCATCATCTCTAAAATCCAAGCCCAGCGTCTGTACGGTATTCACTATAAGTGGCATGTTTGCAGGTGAGGCTGTTATGTCAAGCAATACATATCCACCATAGGTCGCGGCAGAATATTCATAATCTATATACTCAATCAGTCTTTTTGTCTTCAAAGACATATGTAAATGATATGCCACGAAATGCTCATACAGATGAGCTACGTGAGTCTCCGTGAAAAGCTTTATAAGCGTAGTGGTTTGCATGTTCTTGATAATAGCAAAAGTTATAATGGGGTGCTCGGAAAGTACGCCGAGCACCCCTTGGCCAGCTAGCTCTGGCCGCGCCCACGCCGATCCGTGCCGTGGCTCTTGTTGTTGTGACGTTTCGCCCGGCGTCCGGGACGTTCCTGCCGGGCAAATCCGGAGGTGTCGCCGCCAAGGCGTACGTCACTTGAGCCAGACCCTTGAATGGGCACCGGCTCGCCATGAACGAACTTCACCCTGTTGGTGCCGAACATGGAGAAGTATCTCTCGCACGTAGGGCAGCCGCAGGTCTTGGGATGGCTGTGACGCTCGGCCACAGATGCCACCTTTCGGTCAGTAGCGCTCAGGGTAGAGGGCTATAAAACTGTAACATTTATTCATACTTTAGTCAATATTTATACCCCTATGGTACACTGTTATGAATGTATATCACTGCGGCCGAAGCGCTGGATCGTGCCAGCCATATCGTCGTCATCCAGGCCGAAAACCCGGATGGAGACTCCCTGGGCTCTGCTTTGGCGTTAGAAGAACTGCTCGGCAACCGCGGCAAGCAGGTGAGTATGTACTGCAAGGTCAACATTCCCTCGTACCTCCGCTATTTCAAGGGCTGGGATCGTGTTACTGCCGATTTTCCGCGCAAGGCCGACCTGGCGATCATTGTTGATACTGCCAGTGCGACACTGCTCCAGAAGGCGTTATCTCCTGAAGTACGCACCAAACTATCCCACATGCCGGTCATCGTCTTCGACCATCACGTTACCAAAGGCGACCTGCCGTTTCCGACCATCGATGTCCTCGACCCAAGCCGCGTCGCCACCGGCGAGCTGCTGCTTGACTTTGCCGAACAGTCCGGCTGGGATATCACACCTGACGCCGCAGACAATCTGCTTGGCTCCATTCTGGCCGATAGCCTGGGTCTGACCACTGAGGGCACTAGTCCGGAAAGTGTCCGTTCCGTTGCCAAATTAATGGAGTACGGCACCCACACCAGCCAGGTGGAAACACGGCGGCGTGAGTTCATGCGCAAAAGCCCTGAGATTCTGGCCTACAAGGGCCGCCTGCTGCAGCGCATCGACTATTTCCTGGACGGAGCGCTGGCCGTCATCCACATTCCCTGGGAAGAGATCGAGGAGTATTCCGACCGCTTCAATCCAAGCGTGCTCGTGCTGGACGAAATGCGGCTGGTGGACAACGTCAAAATTGCCGTGGCAATCAAGACGTACCCAGACGGACGAATCACCGGCAAGCTGCGGGCAAACCCCGAGGCCAAGATCGCCGAGATGGTGGCCGGCTACTTCGGGGGCGGCGGCCATCCATTCTCGGCTGGATTCAGAGTATATGACAATTATGAAACCGTGATTAAAGAATTGGTGAATGCCACCGACAAGGCATTGCAAAACCTTTCAAACACCGCTTCCAAAAATGCCAGTACCCCTGCTAAAAGTGCTCAGGATGGTTGTTGATTTTACGAACTTGTACTTCGTTCATCACCATTTAACTTTCGAGCGCTACACTCGTAGCAGATAGACAGGGGACACAATGAATACACACACGCAATCAGTCACATTTCATAACTCACCCGCCAGGCAGCGGCAGGAGTTCACGCCGCTCGAGCCGGGCAGGGTAACGCTTTATACCTGCGGCCCGACCGTCTATAACTATCTCCACGTCGGCAACTGGGTGGCGTATGTCCGTTGGGACATGTTGGTGCGCACCCTTGAGTTGAGCGGCTATAAAGTGGAACGCGTCATGAACATCACCGACGTCGGCCACCTGACCGGCGAGAATGAAGGCGACGCCGATCAAGGTGAAGACAAACTGGAGAAGGGTGCCCGCCGGGAAGGTAAGACCGCCTGGGAAGTCGCAAAGATGTATACAGACGACTTTTTAGCCGGCATGCAGGCACTGGCGCTACTGCCGCCGCAACACATCACCAAGGCCACCGACTACATCCCGCAGCAGATCGCCCTCGTCAAAACCTTGGAGGAAAAGGGCTTTACCTACATCATCAGTGACGGCGTCTATTTCGATACCGCCGAATTCCCGCGCTACGCCGAATTCGCCCAGCTGGATCTCAAGGCCCTGCAGGAGGGAGCACGCGTCACAGCCAATCCCGAAAAACGCAACGCCAGCGATTTCGCCGTCTGGAAATTCAGCCCTAAGGACGCCAAGCGCGACATGGAATGGGACAGTCCCTGGGGCACCGGCTTCCCGGGTTGGCACCTGGAATGCTCGGCCATGGCCATGGATATCCTTGGCGAGACCATTGATATCCATACCGGCGGCATCGACCATATTCCCGTCCACCACACCAACGAGATAGCACAGAGCGAAGCGGCCAGTGGCAGGCAGTTCGTGCGCTACTGGCTGCATAATGCCCACTTACTGGCCGAGGGCACCAAGATCAGCAAAAGCCTGGGCAACGGCTTCACCCTGCAGGACATTGCCAAAGAAGGATACTCACCACTCGATTTCAAGATGTTCGTCCTGCAAAGCCACTACCGCACCGAGAGCAACTTCAGTTGGCAGAATCTGGCAGCGGCCGCCGCGCGGCTGAGCAATTGGCGGGAGTTTGCCGTGCTGCGCTGGCAGGCGGAAGGCGGAGATGATGCCAAACTGAGCGCCTTGATTGACGAAGCCTGGGCTGCGATTACCAAAGCATTGCAAAACGATCTGGACACGCCGGAAGCCCTGCGCCATACCGATGAAATCGCCGGCAAGCTGAAAGCCGCTACGCCCGCACAGCTGCCCAAGCACCGCCTTGCTGCGTTCATTGCACAACTCGACAAAGCATTCGGTCTACAGCTTGAACAAAATACTCCAGACATCACTAAGGCCGGCCAGACATTACTTGATGAGCGTCAGACCGCATTACAGAACAAAGACTGGGACACCAGCGACCAGCTGCGTGCCAGCCTGCGCGACGACCATGGCATCATCGTCCGCGACATCCAGCAGGACGGCAACAAGCGCCAACTATGGAGCTGGACCGGCTCAAAATAGCGGCATGAAGAAGGGCCTGAAGGCGCGAGCATGAGCTCACTCCTTCAGGCCCCAGGCCGTCAGACTTCGTGGGTCGTGACGACCGGCAGCAGGTCGTCGTCTTCCTCCAGACCAATCCGGTGGAGAAGCTGAGACGCCTTGTCGTCGTCGGGAACGACGTCGATGAACGGCTCGGTCGGCTGCCACTGGCCTGACCGCAGCCGACGGTAAGCGCGGTGCGCGTCCTCCAGGGCGCCGGGCCCAGTTGCCACCAGACGCAGATCCCACTCACGCAGCACCAGCACCGGCAGAGTCAGCGAGACGGACTCGTGACGGTTGAGCGAGTGCCCCCGCAGGCTGGCCTCCAGCAGCTCCCTGACCTCATCACCCTGCATCGGGTTGTCGTAGCGGCGGTAGTGGAACACCACTGCTTCGAGGCCGATCTCCCGGTCGATATAGAAGCCGGCCGCCGGGAAGTTGTCGTTACGATGTTCACTCAACCGGACTTCCACGATGTGCAGCTGCAGGTAGACCGGCGGCAACATGCCGCGGATGTAGGCGCTGCTCGGCTTGTACTCAATCAGCCCGTCGCCAACCACCCAGAAGGTGTGGCCTTCGTACTGGAAGGTGCGGCCTTCGTACTGGAAGGTGTAGCCGGACATGGTGTCCTCCGCGTCCGGCGAGGGCAGCTTGTCCTTCAGCGCCAGACGCAGTCGGTTGGCTCGCCGTCCATTCGCCTTGACCTTCAGGTCGAAGCGGATGGACGAGTACGGATATTCCATGGTTCACCATTTTCTCTCGGACGAAGCTAACAGCGATTACTATATAATATTACTTATATAAATTCAACTCTCTGCCATGCTACTATGCAGTACTCGCTCCATATGCTTTACTGCTACATACCCGCACACCAACAGCAGGGAGCACCCGATGACCACCGACACCACGTCCAGCGACCTGCACCTCATGCAGAGCTGCGCCCTCCTGGGGCTGTTCGCAATCCTGGAACAAAGCTTCGGCATGAGCAGCCACAGGGCAGCACTCGTCCGAGAGGCGTTTGACGGAGAGCTGGACATGGACGACTGCGCCAGCGTGACAAAGGTCGAGCGCCACTCCGGATTCACCTGGACCACTACGCTCACAGCCATGGATACCGGACCGAACCAGGAAAACTGCCAGTGGGATGTCCGCTGGCAGATCGAGTTCACTGATGAGCGGCTCGGCCAGGGGCACTACTTCAGCGATCGCTGCGGTGCAGCCTGGCTGCAGTGGGAGTACCCGCCCGGCGATTCGGGTGAAGGTGCCAGGCTCAACCTCAACAACGGGCGGAGCTCATCCGGCACCATCAGCGAAGCACAACTCCTTGCCACGCACAGCGCGTTGCGCCAAGCGGCAGTGATATACACCACGACCAAGGACTGGGACACGGGCCATCTGGGCCATTGGTTGGTGTAGTGGGGACGGCGGCCCGCCCGTGGCCGCCGTTTTTCATGATCATAATTAAAAGTATCCGGTGCGGCAGGCCGTGAAGCCCGCCGCACCGGACAGTGCCGTCAGCCGCCCAGTGGCGGCGGAGGTGGCGGATCGTCGTACCGGCCCTGGACACACTCCTCAGTGTAGAGGTGCTGCGGCAGACCCGCCTGATCGACCGCAACGGACAGCCGCGGCATGTCGAGCCGCAAATGCTGCGTAGATCCGTTGTAAGCGATGACCAGGGTCATGCAGGTCTCAAGGGCATCCTGGGCCACCTGCGAGTCCTGGTCTGGCTGCTGGGCATACACCCAGCGCTGCTGCATCAGGGCGTAGTGCACCGCACGCAGCACCTGGACCTGGTCCTTGACACCTTGCTGCCGTCCCTGGCCCTGCCCCAGCAGAAGTCCCAGGGCTCCAGCCAGAATCATCAGCAGACCCACCAGCACCACGGCATAGCTCGCGCGCGCCTGGACCATCCGGTACTCCCGGGCAGGGGGCGTCCTGGCGGCTTCAGCCTCGGCCACGGATATCAACTCCTTATTTTGTCGGGGAAGCGAATCCACCAATCTTTATACATAATTTTTCGTTAAATTCAATCTATCAGTACCACTCACAAGGGCAGCAAAGGGGAAAATACATCATATTTGACTTGACATTATAGAGCATAAGGTATATAATTAGGGTATACATTATCACTATTAACCAGTAGGTCGTTCTATCGTATGAAAGCTTTCCAAAACATCCGCAGTTCCGTCACCTCTAGCAAGCGCCTTATTGAGCGCGCCAAATCTGCCGCCCTAGTCAGCGTCGCCGTTCTGATTGCCGCTGCAGGCACAGGTATCTTTACCTTGCCCGCACCGGTCGCCATGGCCGCTCCTGCCGCCCTGGTCAACCCAGGCCTGGAACAGACTACCGGCACCACCCCCAACTGCTTCACGCAGGCAGGCTGGGGCCAGCACACCGTCAACTGGGCCATCACCGCCGATGCACACAGCGGCACCAAAGCCCAATCCGTCACCATCAGCAACTACGTCAACGGTGACCGTAAGCTGATGATGACCGAGAGCGACGCCTGTGGTCCGGCTGCCACACCTGGCACCGCCTACAAGCTTTCTGTCTGGTACAAATCGACCTCCGCCCGGAACTCACTGACCGTCTTCCGTCACTCGGCCGCTGGCTGGGCCTACTGGACCGACCTGGCCGCCCCGACCGCCAGCACCACCTGGAAGCAGGTGAGTGTCAACACGCCGGTCGTACCGGCAGGCACCGACCAGATTGCCTTCGGCCTTTCGCTTTCCGGCAATGGCACCCTGGTGACTGATGACTACGGTTTTGAAGCCATCGGCGGCACCACACCTACCAACCCGACTCCTACCAATCCTACGCCCACCAACCCGACGCCTACCACCGGTGAGCTGACCAAGAACCCTGGCCTTGAGCTGGGCGGCAACCCGCCAGCCGACTGGTTTGTTGCCGGTTGGGGTAACGCCAACCTGCAGACCGCAGTCGTCGGCGGCGCCCACGGCGGCACCCGCGCCCACTCAATCACCCTGAGCGGCCGCACCGAAGGCGACTACAAATTGCTGCCAACCGAAGCCGCCTCTCCCGCGGTGACTCCTGGCGACAAGTACAACCTGTCTGCCTGGTATAAATCGACCACCGCCAGCAACAGCGTCACCGTCTTTGCCCACACTGCCGCCGGCTGGGGCTACTGGACCGACCTGAAGACCGTTCCAGCTGCTACTGCCTGGACCCAGATGACCGCTACTACGCCGGCCATTCCGGCGGGCGTCGACGCCATCGCCTGGGGTATCACCATCTACGGTAACGGCACCCTTATCACTGACGACTACTCAACCACCAAGGTCGCCGCAACGACCACGCCGACGACTCCGACCACTCCGCCGGCCACCGGCAACGCCGCCAACGGCCAGTGGAGCGTCATGAACTACAACATCCCGGTCCGCTCTTCGCACGCCACCGTCCTCAAGAACGGCAAGGTGCTGCTGATTGCCGGTTCTGGCAACGACCTTGACGCATTCAACGCCGGCTCCTTCAAGGCTTCCATCTGGGACCCGATTTCCGGCACCTTCATTACCCTTGATGTACCGAAGGACATGTTCTGCGCCGGCCACGTCACGCTTGGCGACGGCCGCGTCCTCATCCAGGGCGGCACCAAGTCATACCCCAGCACGCCTGGCGGCGGTGACTACGGCGGTCTGAAGGACTCTTGGATCTTCAACCCCGACACCAACACCTTTACCGCCACCAACGACGCCAACGAAGGCCACTGGTACCCGACGCTGACCCAGCTCGGTGACGGTGACATCTGGATGGCCGGCGGTCTGAAGGAAGACACCAGCGGCGCCGTCAACACCGAGAAGTTCGATGTCGAGACCGGCCGCTGGCTGCCAGGCGACCAGGTCGCCCAAAGCTGGTCATTCTGGGGCCTCTACCCGCACATGTACCTGATGGGCGACGGCCGGCTGTTCTACAGCGGTGGCCACGTCTTCGGTAACGGCCTGCCAGGCACCGGCGCCTCCATCTACAACCCGAACACCGGTGCCATCGCCGACGTGCCGGGCCTGCGCGGCAAAGACATGCGCGACCAGTCATCCTCCATCCTGCTGCCACCAGCCCAGGACCAGAAGGTGCTGATCACGGGTGGCGGTAACATCGACACCCAGAACCCGGGTATCAACCTGACCGACATTATCGACCTCAAGGCTGCCAACCCGGCCTACGTACCCGGCCCGAACCTGCCCGGCGAAGGCAAGATGTACGTCAACGGCACCACACTCCCAGACCGCACCGTTCTCTTCAGCAACGGCAGCCGCCTGAACCGCGACGACGCCACCAACGTCCTCTCTGCCGCCATTTACGACCCGGCCACCAACACTATGCGCTCAGTCGCTGCCGACCCGATCGGCCGCAACTACCACTCGACCGCAGTGCTGCTGCCTGACGGCCGCGTCGTAGCCATGGGCTCCAACCCTGGCGATGGCACCTTCGAGATGCGGATCTCGGTCTACCAGCCAAGCTACCTCTTTAAGACCGCCCGCCCGACCATCTCCGGCGTCCCGGCTGAGACCACCTACGGCCAGCAGTTCAAGTTCAACGTCAACGTTGCTTCCGGCAAGACCGTCAAGTGGGCACAGCTGACCCGCCCGATGTCCGTGACACACCAGATGGACGCCAACATGCGCCTGGTCGACCTGCCTGTCAGCGTCGCCGGCGGCGTGGCTACCGTCAACGTCACCGCTAACCGCAACATGCTGCCCCCTGGGCCGTACATGCTGACCGTCACCGACTCCGACGGCGTCCCATCGACTGCCGCCTGGGTACTGGTCAAATAACTAGCTAAGCCATAAAAGGGAGGCACCATGGCCCGCACGCTCCACAAGAAATCCGGCACGGCATCGCGCCCGTCGCTCGCCATCAGCAAACAGCGGAGTGGCATCCTGCGCTCCGCCCGGGGCAAGGCGTTGGCATTGATTGCCGCCGCCATCCTGCTGGTCGGCGCTGCTGCGGCCATTACCTTTGCCACCGGCACCGGCGCTCCGAGCGCCGCCCAGGAGGAATACCAGAAACAACTGCAAAGCCAGGTTGAAAGCGGCGACGGCGCTCCGCTCAGCGGCCGCGATCCGGCCAGCCAGCCGCAGAACAGCCTGCAATCAGCCGCCTCAAAGCCGATCGGCACTGAGAGCAACATTCAGACACCCGACGATGGCAGCACGCCTGCCGCCGGCGTCAACACTGACCACAGTGGGCACACGGGACACACGCCGGTGCCTGGCAGTAGTGCCAATGAGGCGCAGGAGAGTGGGGTGTCGTCTGGTGGGTGTCTGATTGACTATGGTAAGGCGGGGGAGCAGTGTCTGCAGTATCCTGGGAGTCGTGACAAGATTACCTGCGAATATGTCCGGACTAAGTTCAAGGATGGTATTGCGGCTACGGGGACTGATCGCTTTAACCTTGATCGCAACAAGGACAAGATCGCCTGCGGCAAGGGAGATTAGCTCTCTTGGTATTTCCCAGGTATACTCTGGGGTCACTTTTAAAACGGACTTCCACTGGAAGTCCGTTTTAGCGTTAGGCTGAAATCTGTCTAGAAACAGATTTCACATACCCCAGAGCATACCTGAGAAATACCCCGCAACCCTGTGCACTAAACAAGCTTGTTTGCTGCGGCAGGCAATCCGCTCGTCCACTATCTTTACTGCCGTCCTTGGGTTATGCTTGAGGCATGGAAACGTGGCAATTATTGACGGCGGCCAGTGTACTTGGCCTGTCGACGTCGGTGTTGTTGCAGCGGGTACTGCTGCGCGACAAAAAGACGGATCCGTTTGCATATGCAGTGATTTTCCAGGGATTGGTCGGGGTGCTGTTGATGGCGGTGGCGCTTGTCGTCGGATTCAAGCTGCCGGGTATCGAGGCGGTCTGGGCGCCGGCGCTGCTGTCCGTGGTCTTGTACGCCTTCGGGCATATCGCCTATGCCAAGACGCTGCAGCGGGTGGAGGCGTCGGCTTTTGCGGTCCTGTTCGCTACGCAGGCTGTCTGGATCATGGCGCTTGGCATCATACTGTTCAATGAAAGCCTGACATTGCTACAGGTAATCGGGACTGCACTGATATTCGCGGCCGTCCTCTTGCTCGTCAAGAACCTGCGCTCACTGAGACTCGATAGCGGCACGCTCTACGGACTGCTCTCGGGCTTGCTGTTCGGCGTAGCCATTACCGCATGGTCGCATGTCGGCCGACACACCGATACGCTCTCCTGGGCCGCCATAAGCTTCCTGGTGACCGCCATCTTCACCTTCTTCATCCGCCCCAGCTCACGTCATAACTTCGCACCGCTGCTCAAACGCGTCATGCTCACTAGACTCACCGTCATGGCGATCTTTTACGGTCTCGGCAGCCTTGCCATGCTTTACGCTTACAAGGAAGGTACGTTCACGGTGGTCACACCATTACGCCAGACTGGCATCATCGTCACGACATTACTGGCTCTGGCGTTCTTACCCGTTGAGCGCAACCGCATCGCCCGAAAAATAGCAGCCGCCATCATATGCTTGACCGGCGTCTTACTCATCGTCACCTAGTCACTGCACGTCGGCGGCCATCTCACATCCACTATACGGGGTATGTGAAATCTGTTTCTAGACAGATTTCAGCCTAACGCTTTAACGGACTTCCAGTGGAAGTCCGTTAAAAAAGTGACCCCGTATGGTGAATGTGAGATGGCCGTACTGCAAGTTACTTGACGACGAGGGCGGCTTTCTTGCCATCATGGCGGTGATCTTTGTGGAAGTAATCGTCACGATGAGTAAGAAAGTCAACAGCCAGCACGCGCAGGCAACCGGCAATGGGAATGGCCATGACCGCACCGATGATGCCGAGGGCAAGGATACCAAGAATGGCAGCAGTAAAGACCATCAGCGCCGTCAACTGAATCGTGCGCGCCTGCACGACTGGCTGAATGACGTTGTTCTCAATCTGCTGGTAGATGATGTAGTAGCCCAGAAAGATTAAAGCGGCAGGAATACTACTGAGAATCAACGCGAACGTAGCGATGATAGCACCGATGGTAGCCCCGAACATCGGAATCAAAGCAGCCACAAAGATGATACCCGTGATCGGCAGGATAATATTAAGCGAGACGGCATCGAATATCTGCGACAGAATGAACAGTACCACCAGCACGCCGGCGGCGTTGATAGTCGCCACCAGGAACTGGCCGGTCACATAGTTCGATACCACTTTGTACATCTGGCGCACCAGGCGCTGGTCGCGGGCCAGGCGGCGCTTGTCGTTGTACAGCTCCCAAAGACGGCGGATCCAGGACGGCCCTTCAATCAGCATCAGGAAGGTCAATACAAGGATCATCAGCATGGTGACCGTACCGCTCATGAAGTTGCTGACGCCGCTGACCAGCGACGTGCCGACGCCTTGGGCGATAGATCCGGATTCTTCGCGCGCCTTATTGACGAACTGGGCCACTTCATCCTGCAGGTCGTACTGGTCGATGACCCGGGCCAGGGCGCTGTTATTGGCCGTCAGCTCCGTGATGTGGTTGGGGATGTTACGTACAAAATCGTTAGTCTGCTGATAGACGGGCGGGGCAGCCACATACAACAGCGACCCAAGTATCGTCAGTACCACCACGTAGGCGATAGCCGTCGCCAGGATGCGGCTATGGCCCGGTAAAATATTGGCCAGCCGGGTTACCGGCGGATTCAAGGCCAGGGCCAGAAAGGCCGCCACGGCAAAGATAGTAAGGGCGCTGGCGATCTTGGTCAAAAAGTAGATGCCCAGGCCGAACAGGGTCACTGTCAGCAAGACCCGGACGATGGTCTTGGTTTCGATACGCAGCGTAAGGTTCATGCTTATAGAGTATAGCCCAAAGCAGGCAAATGCTAAACCGTGACAGTATTAATGTGCTTGTGTATATCACCTGACAACGCGTATCATAAGAGTATTATGGATATACAGACACAACTGGGGTCTATCTTTAGAGGCGAGATAGACACCAGCGACGAAACGCGCGAGGCGTTCAGCCACGACGCCAGTCTCTTCGAAATCAAACCAAGAGTAGTCGTCGCACCAAAGGACAGCGGCGATGTGGAGGCGCTGGTCAGCTTCGTAGCCAGCAACAAGTACAAGGACCCAACGCTTTCCATCACACCGCGCTCCGGCGGCACTGACATGTCGGGCGGGGCCATCGGCGAATCAATCGTTATGGACATGAACCGGCACTTCAACCAGATCCACGGCATCACCACCACCTCCGGCCATGTGCAGCCCGGTGTCTTTTACCGTGACTTCGACGCCGAAACACTCAAGCTCAACGTCCTGATGCCGACTTACCCGGCCAGCCGCGAGCTCTGTACCGTCGGCGGTATGGTCAACAACAACTCCGGCGGCGAAAAATCCCTGGAGTACGGCAAGACCGAGGACTTCATCGAAGAACTCAAGGTCGTCTTTGCCGACGGCAAAGAATACACCGTCCGTCCGCTCAGTAAGACCGAGCTCATCAAAAAGATGGCCCAGACCGACTTTGAAGGCCAGCTCTACAAACGCCTCTTTGAGCTGATCGAGGCCAATTACCACGAGATCAAAGAAGCTAAGCCAGCAGTCACCAAGAACTCCATGGGCTACAACCTCTGGGATGTCTGGGACCGCGAGACCGGCATCTTCGACCTCTGCAAGCTGATCGTCGGCGCCCAGGGCACGCTCGGCATCGTCACCGATATCAAGTTCCGCCTGGTGCCGCGCCGCGCCCACTCCGGCCTGCTGGTCTGCTTCATGAAGAACACCGACAAGCTGGGCGAGGTCATCAACACCGTCCTGACGCACAAGCCGGCTACCTTTGAGTGTTTCGACGACAATACGCTCTGGCTGAGCTTCAAGTTCTTCCCGTTCTTCCAGCGCACGTTGGGTTGGGTCGGGCTGGCTAAGCTGGGCCTGAGCCTGCTGCCCAATGCCCTGATGCTGATGCGCGGCATTCCCAAGCTGATCCTGATGATCGAGTTCAACGGCGACACTAAAGAGGATGTGGCCAAGAAGATCCACGCCATGAAGCAGACCCTGAGGCCCTACGGCATGGCCATGGAAGAGGACGAGACCGAGGAAAAAAGCAAGAAGTTCTGGATTATGCGCCGCGAAAGCTTCAACCTGCTGCGCAAGAAGGTCAAGGACAAGCACACCGCGCCGTTCATCGACGACTTCATCGTCGCGCCAAAGTACCTGCCGGAATTCCTGCCCAAGCTGCGTGTCATCATCAAGAAGTACAAGCTGCTGGCCACCATCGCCGGCCACATGGGTGATGGCAACTTCCACGTCATCCCGCTGATGAAGATCGAGGAGCCAAGCGAACGCGCCAAGCTCGAACCCGCCATGCGCGAAGTCAACGAACTGGTCCTCAAATACAAAGGTTCACTCTCCGGCGAGCACAACGACGGCCTGATCCGCGGCCCGTGGCTGGAGCAGATGTACGGCGCTGCCGTCACCGGGCTGTTCCGTGAGGTGAAGCATATCTTTGACCAGCAGAATATCTTCAATCCGCACAAGAAGACGGATGCGAGTTGGGAGTATAGTATGGCGCATATTCGGGAGAAGTTTTAGGTTTCACACTGTCGTCTCAATACACTATGAAAAACACAAAAATTGCCACATTGCTCCTCATAGCTCTGGCACTCCTACTCGTAGGCGGAGCGCTTATATACGTGTTTTTATTTTCTCCAGATACAAAGGGGCAAAAAAGCGCGTCGACACAAAGCGCTTCGAACACACCGTCGAGCCCCAAGAGTACCACTGGCAGCCCCGCCCAAGATAGCACGACCACCGCACCGTCTCCGCAACCAATACAGTTCAATCCGACCCTAAAGGTTGATGACTTGCAGGCCATCGCCAGCGAAGAAGCCCCAAGCGGTCTGCGGAAGCAGGCCCACAGCAGCGGCACCATAAGTCTCGCGTATCCTATCGGCTGGAAAGCCGATCAGGAGACCGGCGGGATTTCTGATGATGTCAATGTGATAACGCTTACCGTTGAAAGCGGCAAGGGAAATCCAGCGTGCATTTTGGTTGACAACCCGGACGAGCCTTACTCATCCCGAATCGCTGATTTTGAGGCTTCGGACCAAGTTGTCGAGAAGGACGAGTTCACTTTCAATGGCAAGGCGGCCATGCGGTTTAAGCGCATCCAAAAGACAGCGACGGGTGCCAACATCAATACGTATATCGACTACTTCTTCGACGGCGACGGCCGCCAATCCTACCAGTTCACCTGCCTGCTCGTGCCCGAGATTGATGAAGCAACCGTCGATACGCTTGTGCACTATCTGCAGCTCAAATAAATTGATGAGCCATTTACTACATCAGGCACTAAAAGTAAACTCTTCCGCTTCACTCGAAATTCCCGTAAGCTAAGTGCAGAAGATTTATTCAGTAAACACACAGCCGCAAGC
The DNA here is from genome assembly GCA_016789455.1 of Candidatus Saccharibacteria bacterium. Classification (NCBI taxonomy): domain Bacteria; phylum Candidatus Saccharimonadota; species Candidatus Saccharimonadota bacterium. The sequence goes on from JAEUQU010000002.1 coordinate 581,292, forward strand.
TCCACTCTTAACTTGGCGTCCACCATCTGTCGGACAAGTCTTCGTCCCCATCGCATTAAATGAGGATGATTTTCATGTCGTACGAGTAGTTAACTATTATCATTGCACCACCGCAGTCAAAAACTAAAGAAGGGGTCAACAATGAGTAAGGGTCTCAAGAGGGGACTATTCGCATTGATGCTGCTGGCATCAATCTCGTTACAAACATTACTAAGCGGGGAGGTGGCCGGCGCCGCCGCTGTCCATACCGACATGGGCAGCTACCGTCCGGAGTACATCTACGCGCATAAGGACGGCAGCTACAATGCCTCCATCTGTAGCGGCTCGTCGTCACCATGGACGTACAGCAAGACATACTCCGGCGCGCACGCCCATATCGACAGCGCCCAGCGCGACAACAACGCCGATTGGTGGGCACCGTCCTGCGACAACGTCGGCATGGGTGTGGGCCTGGACGACACGGTCTATGTATACGAAGTCAAAGAAGCCTATGGCAACTACCAGCGCCGCCTGGCGGCCTACCGCGGCAACACGCAGCTTTGGAGCCAGCCGTTCCAGGCGGAAGCCTGTCCGTCCGCCAGTACGGCCGAGGGCAAGCTGGCTGAGCTGTCATTCCCGACCATCGGTTATGATGGCATCGTCTATGTCTATGCCTACGCGCAGTCTGGCTGCTCATCGCCAGACAACCGGCTGTACGCCGTCAGCGCACTGAACGGCCAGGCCATATCCAGTCTCGCGCTGCAGACCGGCAATCCGGCCAACGTCGGCCAGCCGCGGCAGTATGAGCACATCTTCCCTGGCGAAAACCAGGTTACTTTCCTGGATGGCACCACGGTGCGCACCGCCTCCATCGACAAGCAGAGCACAGCCGCCATCACCGATGACGAGCTTGTCGAGCAGGTCAGCAAGGCCGTCAACCTGGCGCACAGCACCAGCCAGTTCGTCATCCACGCCAGCGGTAATGCTGCAGGGTACGTGTACGCCATCCTGACGCCAGGGCCGCAGTCTGACACCTACAACCCCAACGCCAACTGCACCGGCTCGGTCGAACTGGCCAAGGCGACGCCAGACACTTCCACGACCACCAAGTCGACCGTGCCGGTCAACACCTGCGGTTTCGTGCCGGACGCTGTCACCATCGCACCGGATAACGGCGTGATCGTACTGGGCGCACAGCCCGGCGCCTGGGGTGCCTACGACGACATGCTGGTCAAATACTCCACCAGCGGTACTGTCGTCTACAACAAGGACCTCAACAACCTGAGTGGCGCCGGCTTTGCCACTGTCCGCCAGACCAGCCAGCCCGTGGTCGATAACAACGGCGTGGCCGTGGTCGTCTCCACCGCCGACGTGACGCAGTACAGCAACTCCGACCGCTACGTGGTGGTCCGCAAGATCGACACCAGCGGCAACAGCTCTATCGTCTATGCCTCTTCGGACGACTTCACCATGGATCCAAACGGCCAGGACAAGTTCGGCGCCAGCACCAAGTTGGATATCCAGAACGGTAAAGCCTACTTTGTCTCCTGCAAGCTCCAGTGGTACGCCAACCACTGCAGCAGCGCCAGCGATTCGTACGTCAGCGTCGTCGACTTGACCAACGTCATCGGCAACCGCTATCCTCGCTCTGAGCCGCTTTCCAGCTACAACTACACGGTCGTCGACATCGACACCGACGGGCTGAGCAAGTTCCACGAGGACCAGCAGGAGACCAGCGACTACCAGGCCGACTTTGACAGTGACGGCATCAACGACTACAAAGAATCCGAATGGTTTGCTGACCGGGTCGCGGCTTTCTGCAAGACGGACGGCCAAAACAACATCGTCCGCTGCGCACCGCCGGACCCCAAGCAAAAGGACCTGTATGTACAGATCGACTGGGTCGTGGATAATAACCAGTACTCCACCCAGCCGACTGCCAACCAGCTGATGCCGGTCATCCTGGCCTTCCGGGCACAGGGTATCGAAGCTCACTTCGACATCGGCCAGAGCAATGGCAACAACGACCAGGTCAATCCTGGCGACGATGTGGCGGACTTTGGCGGCGGCAACGCCCTCAAGTATGTGAGCGATGTCATCGACCTTGACAGCAGCAGCCTCTCCGTCCACGACTACAAGCTGGGCAGTACCACCTTCGATACGCCGTCCAACTTTGACAGCGCCAAGCGCCACAACATCTGGCGTTACATGATCTTCAGTAAAGCCCTGCCAGGCATCGATGTTACCGGCGCCGCGCTACCCGGCGACGACGATGTGCTTATCGGCTACAAGACGCTCAAGGACCTGGCAGGCAACGACTTTGACCTGCACCTTGGCAAGGCGGTGATGCACGAGCTGGGACATGGCCTGTGCCTCTCATCAGCCCAGCGCTATGAGGCTCAGGACAGCAGCTGCGTCTACAGCAAGGTGGACGACCAGACCCCGGTCGACTTGGAAGAGCATGACGGCTATTACGGCATCATGAACTACACCGTCACGGGCAGCAGCGAGCCGCTCTCGGCCGTCAGCTACTCCGGCGGCACCTACAGCAACGATCACGACGACTGGGCCGCAGTAGAGAAGGGACTGGATGACTTCAGCCAGGCCAAACCGCTCTACGACATCAACCTGGATGGAGTGATGGACGCGAACCAGAATTGTCAGCTGACTATTATCTGCCAATAGGCAACGCAGCGGCACGACACACAAAAGGGGCATATGCGCCCCTTTTGTTATTTGGCCGGTGTCCTCACAGCCGATCCGGCGGCGTCAACGGCACCCAGCACCGGATGCCATTATCCAGCACCTCACTGGGGGTGTGGTCGTAGGTGGTGAGGTTGGGGCGTTCGCTGTACTTGACGACAGGGCCGATGGGACAGGTGGTGGCCTGCTTGCTAAGGGTGTACCAGAGGAACCAGTCGTAGTTGACGCCGTTAAGCGTCACCGTGCCGGCGGCGCCCATATTATCAATGGCCACACCAGCCACGGCATAGTTGCCAAAATAGTAGGGCCGGGGGCTCGGGGCACCCGGGTTCGAGCCGAAGTACTGCGCCAGTTCATTGATGACGAACGGCTTTTCACTCAGCAGCGGCGCCTTCGGTGCGACGTTCCAAGCGATACACTGGCCGGGCGTACCATCGCCATCCAGGTCAGGATAGCCCGACCCAAGGCAGGAAGGGATATTAGGCGGATAAATGCCGCGCTCCGTGGCATAGGCCGTCAACGCCTTGCGGTACGATTCAGTGAATGACAGCGTCTGGGCATCGCTGGCCCTTTCCTGTGCGCCGCGTAACGAACTGATGGCGATCAGCGCCAGAATGGCGATGACAATAATGACAATCAGCAGTTCGACGATAGTGAAACCGTAACGCCGGCTCCGGCGGGCGGAAGTGTGTATGTTCATGCTTATGCTACCTTAGACATATCATACCAGTGAAAGGTGATCCGTGCCAATGCTAGAGCCGCGTGGGGTTGGGGAGGGCGATCATGCAGTAGCGGATGCCGTTTTCCTCGTACGTATAGCCGCCGGCCGGCGTCGTAGCGGAGAACTGAGGCCAGTTGACATCGGTCACCACCTTGCCGAAGCTGCAGTTGCCGGGCGGCTCGATGAAGTAGTTCATATACCAGGGATGGTACTGCCCGTCCAATGTCCCGCCGGTCGGCGCCCAGTACTGGACGCCCATCTGGTCCTCGTTGGACGTGTTCCGGACAACCAGCGGCACATTAGGAGCCGTGATATCAACATAGGCCCTGATGGCATTATTGAATGTCGTGTCGGTGGAGATATGCGCGGTGCCGCCCGTCCATTTGCAGTCATAGCGGCCATCGCCGTTGACATCATTAGTGCCGCTGCCCAGACAGAAGTAATTGACGCCGGAGGGCGGATAGGAGCCGTTGACCGTGGCATAACTTACCATAGCCCTATAGTAGGCTTGCGCCATGGACGTACTCTGGCGGTTGCGGGCGGCCTTTTGCGAAGTAGAGAAGGAATTGACGGCAATGACCGCTAGGATGCCGATGATTATAATCACTATCAGCAGCTCAACGATGGTAAACCCATCACGCCGCCCACCGATACTGGGTATTTTTATGTTCATACAGTATGCCTTATGGCCTATTTTATACCGCTTATGACAAAGCGCCAAACGCTTGAGTTTCTTCCTGCTTCATGCAGCACTACCGGCACGGTATCAACAAGTACATTATATATATTATAGCACAAATTATAATTTTTGTCTATGATTTGCATCACAGCCGGGAGCGGCTAAAGGACGTCGTCCTGTTTCTCCCGCAAAAACGCCAGCCACTGCTCGTACAGGCGCAGCAGGGTCTTGAGCGGAGCCTCAATGATGAAATCAAGCACAATGATGAAGATATTGACCTTGCTGTAGCGGCTGCTCAGCCACTGGCCTAACCGGATGAACGGCGTGAAGATGACGCTGGCCAAAGCATCCAAAGTGGTGCCTTGTTCAATGACGCGCAACTCACGCACCGACTGTGAGATGCGGTAGCCAAAGAAGCTGACGGTGGAAAGGAAGATAAAGAAGATGACGGCGCTGGCGGCGTTGTAGCCGATACGGTACAGAATCCAGGTGATACCGGCCAGTAGCGCCAGCGTCACCAGGCCATATAGCACATTGAAGCCGGTCGATGTCTTTTCGTGCTTGCCACGCGGCAGCCGGTAATGCAGCTTGCCGCCATACAATGTAGCGCGCAAGTCGCGGACGATGCGGTCGGTGTTGCGGTAGTCAGGCGTCTTAATAGTCAAACCAAGGAACAGCATATAAAGTGGCGGGAAGAGCAGGTTGATAAGCAGCGGCACCGGGTGCAGCTCGCCGTAGACGTAGAGGTCGTACGGCACCTCCAGCGCCAGGCCGACGATCATCTTGGTGATAAGCAAGAAGATGATGGCCCGGATGACCGAGCTGCGCAGCCGTTTCTTGACGCGCTTGTATTGGACGGCAGCCACCTCCTCCGCCTTATGTAGCAGCTTGGCCGGCTGGGTCAGCAGCGGCACCGGATCCTTAAGCTCCTGCAGGGTGGAGTGCAGGATGATGTAGGGCGCGATGTTCTGGCGGGCCAGCTTGTTCATCTGGTAGGAATCGTCGCCGTAGAGCACGGAGTTCAGGAACTTGAAAAAATCGGGCAGGCGGGCGGCGGCGGCCTCGATGCTGCGGTCATCGCGGTGCCACTGCACGAACTGGTTATTGAACATGTAGAAGCTGATGGTCGCCTCGTCAGACTTCAGCAGCGCCCGGTGTACGGCGGCGTACAGGGCGGCGGCGCGGGCCTCGCTCAGCGGCTGGGATGTCTCCAGGTTGCCATACAGGGAATGAAAGGTGAAATTGATCAGGGCGGTCTGCTGGGGGTTGGGCAAGAGCATGTTCTGCAGATCCGCAGAGGCGATATCGATGATGCGCGAGACGTAGCGGCCTTGCCGGCCGTGCTGGCCGACCCGGGCGTTAAGCTGCTGGTAGGCGACGAGCCGGCGGTTCAGGCCGTCCACCAGGCTTTCCTGGACGCTGCTGTTGGCGAGATACCTGGTCTTGGTCAGCTCGCGTACCAGCTCGTAGCCGGTGTTGCTGGTGGCGACATCCTCTTCGAAGTGGCGGTTAAGGAAGCGGCCGATGGAACTGCGCATCAGCAGGTGTTGCTCCTGGTATTCGACGGCGTTGCGCAGCTGTTCGTACGCCCAGTAGGCGTTGTCGGCGGTGTCCGGGATACGGACAAGATCGTCAGTCTCGGGGACCGGCACGGCGGCCTGCTGCAGGGCCTGCAGCAGCTGGGCGGCCGGGCGCGTCAAAGAATCGCCGGCGGCATCAATAGGGTGCGATGGACTAGGAGTGGCTGTCATAGGGGTAATCTTCATACATTCTACCGCACCCGGCTGGATTCGCCTAACAGATAGAAATACGGTCAACTGCCGGGTTTGTCAACACTTACATTTGGCACCATTAGCGTTATAATAAAGGCAGTCATGTGAGTACTGGGGAGCGGCTACGGCAGCAATGCCTTATGCCACGCCACTTTTCACTTACAGACGTACATCAAAAGAGGCATACACACTGGCGGACCGGTTCACGCTTCCTATCTGGAGGCGCGGCGAGCAAAGCGTCACTGTTTTCTTCCATATCTGGCTTCCAGGTAAACAAGTGTTCGCGATAACGGTCGCGATGCTCTTTCCATGGTAAGCCCTCCAAAAAAATCCGTTGCAAGTACCAAAGGTACAAGCTAAATGATTTAAGGAGAATAAGATATGACAAAATCAATCATTAATGAAGACGTCACTGTGACCGCCCTGTACTTCGCCCGTGGCGATAGCCGTCGTAGCTATCCCAAGCGCATCGAGTACGATGGCGACACTGTGAATTTTGTCGAGTCAGGCCTGCAGTGCCTGGTGCGCCGGGGGAAGGAGGTGGTTCGCATCTTCACCATGAGCGATGGCAATACTCAGTACCGTCTGCGTTGTGACGAAGCTCACGCGCGTTGGACGCTGCTGAGCATCGCCCGCTAGGTACACTAATCATGCAGGGAGAGGCCGCCGGAGGCAGTGATGCACCGGCGGTTTCTTATTGGCATGGGGAATATTGCTTTATTATTACTAATATTTTATAATTTCGAGGCCCTATTGTCTTCCGCCGTTGACGGCGGAGAGGAGTAAGTGCATGTCGCGACAGCACGAGATCGTCGAAGGCGTCATCGCCGCCTTCCTGACCGTGACCGACGACCAGGTCACGGTGATGCGGGATGAGTTCTACCACACCCCGGTAGTGGAAGCGGCCCGGCGCACCGTCCTGATGGCATCGGACTTCTGGTTCTGGCGTCTGGGCGAGGGGCTGCACCCGCGCAGCCAGATCTTCAGTGAACCCAACCGGCGCGAGATGATCCTGCCGCTGGTGCACTGCATGGCGGCCTTCGTGCTGCTGCAGAGCGGGCCGAACGATCCGATGGTCGTCCAGGCCTGCCGCCTGGTGATCGGGCCGCTGCGGCGGATTCTGGAGCCCGAGCAGCTGGCCGCCCTGCACTTCGGCGAGGTCTGGGCCGGACGGGTCTGACCCGGCGCGGCGCGAAAACCGCGTCACCCCGCACTTCCGGAAGGGAGGAGCGGGGTGACGCGGCGTTTTTATTTTGAATGCTAGTACTGCTGATTGCCGTAGAGCACCAAAATGTTCTCAAAGTCGATCTTGTCCGGTTCGGGGCTGACTTCCTCGCCAGTGTCCTGATACATCAGCAGCCCTTCGGTAGCACGATGGCGAAGACCGATGGCATGGCCGTATTCATGGACGGTGGTCACCAGCCGGCTGTTGACGCCTTCCTGATTCAGTACGTCCGTAAAGAGCTGGATATGGCTGCCGACCCGGTATTCGCCCTCTTCCGTACCGGTGTGCTCACCGTCGGTGTCGCCACCGCCTGCGTTTTCGGAGCTGACCGTCACGCAGTAGGCATTGGCCGGGCAGGTTGCCACGGCCCGCGCGTCGATGCAGACGCTGCGGCTCCAATAGACAGCGGCCTTCTTGATGTATTCGACGTGCTCAGGAATGGCGCCGGTAGTCTCGAAGTAAAAGGTGGTCTCGGGACCGGTCCGCCGCCAAGGGGTATCCTCGTCCGTGAGGTCCTGGTCCTGCAGCTCGAGTCCGGCCGGCGTGGCACAGGAGGTGGCGCCCGAAAGGTCGGCATTAGGATGAGCGCCAGGCGTGCCGCCATCATCGCCACCGCCGTCATCACCGCCGCCGGACGGGGGCAGGGCACCAAAACGCAGGGCTCCCGACTGTGACGCATCAGGTACATCGGCAGCACCCAGTTTTTCCGCCAGTCCGGACAGTACGGCGTTTTCCGCTTCGACGAAGGCCGACGCGGCCGCACCAAAAGAGGTGCGGATATGCTGCTGGGTCAGAGCGACCGCGCCGACGATAACGACAGCGATAAAAATGTTGAGCGGGCGGGTGAGGATACGGCGACGGACCGATGGAATGGAGCGCATGCTTGTTTTGCCTTTTATATACCGCTCATTATGGCGGCCGGAAACTGCCACGTCAACCAAGCCGCATATCGAAATACCGCCGGCAGAACCGGCGGTATCAGGAGCAGGCACTGATGTGCTTACTGCGTGGCGGCCAAGGCTTCGCGGGCGGGCTTCATGGTCTTGGCCCAGAAGATGTTGGCATCCACGATGGCGTCCGCCAATTTCTCGTCGCTTTCGCTGAACTTGTACTGCCCCTTGTCGTCAAGATTGCCGTAATAGTGCGGCAACAGCAGCTGGTCGCGCAGGTCATACATGCGGACTTCCGCAGCCACCTGGCGCAGGTGTTCGACGGCACGGGCACCGCCGGCGGCCGAACCGTAGCTGACAAATGAGGCCGGCTTGTACCCCCACTCGTGCCATGAGAAGTCGATGGCATTCTTAAGGACGGCGGAGTACGAATGGTTGTACTCGGCCACGATGAAGATGAAGCCGTCATAGCCGGCGACCTGCTGCTGCCAGGCAAGCGAATGCTCGTTGACGGACGGTGCCATGGCGGGCGAGACCGGTTCGTCAAAGAAGGGCAGGTCAACCTCTTTGAGGTCGACGAGGGTGAAGTCCGCTTTGTCGCCGAACTGGGCGCGGGCGCGGTCGTAGATCCATTGGCCCGGCTGGACGCTGAAGCGGCTAGGGCGTGATGAACCAAGAATAATAGCAATGTTTACCATGTGTGGTGTCTCCTTTTAGGGTGAGTGGCAAGGAGAATCGTAGCAAAGTCGTCAGGCGGCGGCGTACTCGGCGCTCCAACGTTCCAGCGCCTCAATGACCGGCAATAATGCCTCGCCTTTGGGTGTCAGGCTGTATTCGACGCGGGTCGGCACTTCGGCGAAGACCTGCTTATCGATGATGCCGCAGTCCTGCAGCTTATCCAGCCGGGCGGACAGGGTCCGGGGGCAGATGCCACTGACCTTGTCCTGCAGGCCGTTGAAACGGCTGGCGCTGCCACCCGAAAGCGTATGGATGATCTGCAGACTCCATTTGTCGCCGACCAGGCACGAGGCCTGTGCGAAACTATCGCCACAATTCTCTTGTATACTATGCATAGTAACTATATTTTATATAGTGCATCGGTTGCTGTCAACCAACGACGTCACTTTCCTTTATACATTGCTAACGGCAGCGATGCGGAGTGCACCGCTGTCACGATCCCGTCCCACGCAGGATATCCAGCTTAAAGTATACCGCATGGGCGGAAAGTATGCTTACGGCGTGTGGTTGCCGCCAGTGACGCCGATGACTTCCGCGGTGATGTAGCTCGACTCCTGCGAGGCAAGAAAGACGTACGTCGGCGCCAGCTCCGCCGGCTGACCGGCACGGCCCAACGGCGTGTTCTGCCCGAACTGTGTCAGCTTCTCCTGGGATTGGCCATAGCTTGGTTGCAGCGGCGTCCAAATCGGTCCGGGGGCGACTGCATTGACCCGGATACCACGCTCTGCCACCGTCTTGGCCAAGCCCTTGGTGAAGGCGACGATGGCCGCCTTGGTCGATGCATAATCCAGCAGGCCCGGAGACGGCTGGTAGGCCTGTATTGACGTGGTGTTGATTATGACGCCGCCGGCTGGCATATCCTGCAAGGCAGCCTGGGAGATCCAGAACATCGCAAAGACGTTGACGCGGAAGGTCTGCTCAAACTGCTCAGAGCTCAGCTGCGCCGGATCTTCGACAAACACCTGCTTGGCGGCATTGTTGACCAGGATATCGATAGGCCCGCCCAGTTCCCCGGCAGCCTTCGCCACGACGCTGCGGGCAAAATCCTCATCGCTGATATCGCCGGCCAGGGCGACCGCCTTCTGGCCCGTCGCCTCAATTTCACGAATGACGACATCGGCATCCTCCTGCTCGGCTGGCAGGTAGACAATGGCGACATCGGCGCCTTCACGGGCGTAGGCGATGGCCACCGCCCGGCCTATGCCGGAATCACCGCCGGTAATCAGGGCGCGACGGCCCTTGAGGCGGTTGCAACCACGGTACGTTTCGATCCCGTGGTCAGCCAATGGCTTCAGGTCTTTGTCGAGGCCGGGCTCAGGCTGGGTCTGTTCGGGAATGTCCAGCTGAGGGTATTGTTTAGTGGGATCCTGCATTGCAAACTGGTCTTTTGCCATCGTCGCTCCTTATGTCGTTAGTACTGGTCAGTCGTCGGTGGCATGGGGATGCCACTTGCCATCATCACCTTTGTGATACTTTTTCTTGACGGCGCTCCAGGCGACGCGGTGCGCCGTCTCCTCCCGATCGCTATCGCCGCGGCGGTCATCCGGATCCTTGTATTCGTCGTATGCGCTGTTGAAGGCTTCTTTATAGATGGATTGGGCATGCTGCGGCAGTACGCTTTGGACGCTATCGGGTAGTTTTGATAATTGTGAGTAGGGCATAGGTACCTCCTCCCTGTACTGCAACTGTAGCGTGACGGCGGCATGGCTTCTATGATATTTCTAATACCATGAACGATGACAGGCAGGATTTCAGCGTCCTTGAGGGTGCCGCATGGCAGGTGGCCCCGCGGTTGATCGGCTGCGTACTGGAGCGCGAGCTGCCAGAAGGTACCGTCCGGGTACGCATCGTCGAGGCGGAGGCCTACGACCAGACCGATGTAGCCAGCCACACCTTTAAAGGCTACTCCGAGCGCAGCAAGACCATGTTCGGTCCGGCGGGCCATCTTTACGTGTATCTCATTTACGGTATGTATTACTGTTGCAACATCGTGGCAGGAAAGGCCGGCTTTGGTGCCGGCGTGCTCATCCGGGCGGTCGAGCCGCTGGAGAAAGTGGCGCTGTTGGCTGCACGACGCCCGGGCGTCAAAGGCGCCGCACTCAGCAACGGGCCCGGCAAGCTTTGCCTGGCGCTCGGCATTGACCGGACGATGGACGGCCATGACCTGCGCCAGCCGCTGATGCGCCTGATATTGCAACCGCCCTTACCGCCAGCGTCGATAGTACAAACCGTCAGGGTCGGATTAAGCCAGGGCACAGAGACGCCGTGGCGCTTCTACGAACGGGGCAACCCGTATGTTTCACGGCCATTATGAGCGGCGCGGCACACCGGGCGTGGCGGGTACGTACCCCTGCTTCTGCGTGGCGCACTGCTGCGTACTGACCGGAGTAGGATTGGCGCGGACCTTTTCGAGCAGCGGCAGCACTTCCTTGGAGGTCACCGCGTAACCGATGCCGCTTTCAAAGGTAGAGCGGGCAAAGATGACGCCCATGACCGAGCCGTCGCGCGCCACCAGCGGGCCGCCGGAGTTACCTTCGACGACTTTGCCCTGGATTTCGTACACCGGGCGCTCGGCGACATCGGTGCCGTAAATATCGCGGCCGCGGGCAGTCATCTGGCGCAAAATGCCGGCAGGGTCGGCTTCGAGCGGGCCGCCGCCAGGATGGCCGATGACGGCGCCGGTAGCGCCGCGCGGGTAAAGCTGGCCGGCCAGCTGGAGCGGCTTGGCATCGTAGCCTTTGGCCTGCAGGATGGCGATATCAAGCTCAGGATTGAAGTATACCGGCGTCGTGACGTTGACGCGGCCCGCCTCGCCTTCCACGGAGGGGTTGGCGATACCCGCCACGACGTGGGCATTGGTAATGATCAGGTCCTTGGCAGCCAAAAAGCCAGAGCCGATGATAGCGCCGCCGCAGCCCATGCCCTCTACCATGACGATGGAGCGGCGGGAGGCCTCGAAGGCGTCGACCACCTCCTGGTTGCTTGGCGCTTTGACAGGTTCGGCCGGACGCGGTGCCAGGCCGCTGAAGACCTCCGGGAAGCCATTGGGGCCAAGCAGGTTGCCCAGCTCGGAGACGATATCGGGCGCCGGTGGCATCACCTTGTTCATGGTCTGCAGGATCACCGATTCACGGACATACTTCCGCACTTCAGTCAGCGGAAGGCTGACCGCCATGGCAGACACCAGCCATAAGATGACCAGCGTCATGGCCCCGCTGAACGCCGCACCGAGTATCTTGTCGGTCTTTTCCAAGTGCAGGGTGGTCGTAAAACCCCGGCTGCGCTTACCGATATACTGGCCGACAGTCTGCAAGATCAATGCCAGGGCAAAGATGCTGACCAGCGTATAGATGAACTGCTGCTGGGAATCTTTGGTCAGCAGTTTGGCAAAGTCGGGGCCGAAGTATGAGCCGATGACCATGCCAAGCCAGAACCCACCCAGCGAAAAGATGCCCATAATCAAGCCGTTTTTGGCCCAGGCCAGCGCCTGCAGGAAGACGGCCACGATGATAACGAAATCAAGAAGATTCATTATGTCTATTTTACAGCGGCGATACCGACTTAGGCCAGTACTTTATACACGGTCGTAGGCGGCAAGAAATTCGACCGCCATCCGATAATGTGGATCAACCCCGTCCGGCAGCTCGTCATTGACGAATTCACGAGGAGTCAGCCAGCGGTGCTGGTCATGCTCCCAACTGATGGCGACGTCCGGCTCTTTTTCCGGCAGGCGGCCGATATAGGTCTGGTAATGGCAATTGGTGACCGGACGGATGTCTTCGTGGCCAAGGCGGAGCGTGCTGGCATCGATGATCAGGCCGGTCTCCTCAAAGACTTCGCGGGCGACGGCATCGGACGGGTCCTCGCCCTCGTCCACCAGGCCGCCCGGCAGGTCCAGATGGTAGGCGTAGAGGGGATGCGTCGAACTACGGCGCAATACCAGGATATTGCCCGCAGCATCAAGCAGGATGGCTTTGGCGGAGGTAAAATGAGACATACGTTTACAGTGAGGTAATGGTCACGATGACCTGTCCAGCCAGCAAGGCCACGCTGGCCACGGCACCGAACCACGGCACAAAGGCCGGGGAGAGCCGTAGCTGGCGCGCATGGCGCGGGTCGCGCCGCCGGATGACGATCAACGATAGGTTGACCGCAATGAACACAAACAATAATAACAGACTTGTCAACTGCGCCAGGCGGTCAATCGGCAACCAAAGCGCCGCCACGCAGGCCACTGCCGCCACCAGCACCAGGCCGCGCGTCGGCACGTGACGGCTGGAGACGGCCGCGAACCAGGGCGGCAGCCAGCCCTTGTTGGCCATGCCGTACAAGAAACGCGACCCCATGACGAGGTTGACGATGATGCCATTGAGCGTTGCCAGCAACCCGATGACGATGATGATGCCGGCGCCCCCGCCAGTGGCCATTTCGTAAGCGGCCGCAAGCGGTGCGCTGCTTTCGCCAAGCCGCTGCGGCGTCAGCACACCCAAGGCCGCCACCGTGACCGCAAGATACAACACCGTTACCAGGCCAAGCGCACCGAGGATGGCTTTTGGAAAAGCCTTTGCCGGCTCTTTGACCTCTTCGGCCACATTGACCATATCCTCAAACCCCAAAAAGGCATAGAAGGCAATGAATGACGCCGCAACGATGCCAGCCAGCGCCGCCGTGTCGATACTGCCGAGCGAAGCCGTGAACTGGCCGCCGAACACGCCAAGCGCCTGGGGTTGTGCCAACAGGATGCTGCCCGCCAGGAACAGCAGCCCGCCCACCTCAATGGCAGTCAGTGCGGCCGCCACGCCCACCGATTCTTTGATGCCGCGCAGCGTGATCGCCAGCAGCACCAGCGCCCCTGCGACGATGACCAGCTCAAGCGGCACCGCCACCAGCGAGGTGAAATATCCTGCAAAGCCCTTCAGTAAGGCCGCCGTCGAAATCGTGCCGGCAACTACCAGCAATATACCGATCAGCGTCGAGAGCCGCGGCCGCCGGAACGCTTCATGAAGATACACTGAGATACCGGCACTGACAGGGAAGCGCGACGCCAGCTCGGCGTAGCTGAGCGCCGCGCAGAAGGCCACCAGCGCCGCCACTAAAAACGCCAGTGGCGCCAGGTAGCCGGCCGGCTCGGCAATCTTGCCAATCAGTACATAAACGCCAGCCCCGACGATGTTGCCAGCACCGTAGAGCGCCAGCATCGGGGTAGATATGACGCGGCGGAGTTTGGGGGCGGCTGTCTTACTCATATAGTCAGTATACCGCGATTAGTACCCGCGCCGCCGCTCAAACTTCCGTTTATGCCGCGACTGCCATCCCTTGCGGCGGCCATGTTCCCTGGGGTGGTGCCCATACGCCACGGTCGTCAGCCGTGCCAGGTCATCGCCCTGCAGGTAGGTCTGCACCTTGGCCAGCTTGCTCAGTTCGATGCGCTGCTTCTTGTTGAGATCAAGCAGGGAGATGGCACCGGCGGCGATCTGCCGCACCCGCTGCTGCACCTGACGCACCGGCACTGTCGGGATACGGCGCTGGTTGACGATCTGCAGCGTCTGGCGGTCTTTTTCCAGCTGCTCATGCAGCCAGATACCATAGTGTTCTACGAATAGCTCCTCGTTGCGCGGCGACCGCTCCAGCAGCGGCGTACTGGAAGCTGCGAAGGTCCGCCCGTTGAACTTGACGCTGCGCCGGGCCGCCAGCGTGCCATACCGGCTATCAAAATATACCTTGCCCGGCTGCACCTTGAAGACATCCGGCGCCAGCTCCTGCAGCCACTCCGGATCGACCGCAGTAACATCGTTGACCAGATGCAATGTCTCCAGCCCTTTGACCGTCGTCACTTGCAGGTCAAAGGGCGTGCCGGCAATCAGGTTGGCGTGATGCACTACCGTGCCGTTTGAAAGTTCGCGGCGTTTCTTGGTGCCGATATGGATAGCCTCGCCACCCGGCTCGACCGCCCACAGCTGGTGCAGCTGGCCGGCCACGATGCATTTCAGCAGCTGGGTGGCGGTCTCGTCGCCGACCGGACCGGGCTGCACCGCCCCCAGTCCAAGGTCACCGTGCAGCCGCTCGTGCACTTCCTCGGCCTTGGTGACGTTCTTGGTGATGATACCGAGCTGCTCGTGCTCGGTCTGAGCGATGGTATCCAGCGCCCGGTACACATCGTACTGTGCCAACAGGTCCGACTGCGTCTGGCGCGTCAAGCGCCGCCAACCGGTATAGCGGGTGCCGCCCCGCACGATGCCGCCTACCTCCTGGATAGCAATGATGACCGCCAGCGTCGCCTGCACCTGCTGTGAGTAACGGCCGCCCTCCACCAACATCCGGGCATAGCCGGACGAGACCGGGAACTGCTCCATCTCCCGTCCGATATCCGTAACTTCGCCACTCGTTGTCAGGGCGCCCAGGCTGACCAGCGTCCGCTTGGCCAGTTTGATGGTGCTGCGGCTGGGCGAATGATAAAATTCGAGGCTCTCGATATCGATGCCGATATTGGCCAGCCGTAGTACCAGCCGGTCGATGTGCTTGCGCATGATTTCGGGTACGCCGTATGCCGGCCGCTCCGCCAGCGGGGAACAAGGCATATCGCCAAGCTGGGCCAGGATATACTGACCCTCCTTAGTGCGGCCGGCCCGTCCGGCACGCTGCAGACAGTCTGCCTGGGAAATCTGGGCGATGAACAGGCCCTCCACGCCGCTGCGCACCTCGCTGCGGCGCTCCAGGCCGGAATCGATGACGATATCGATGTCATCGATGGTAACGCTGGTCTGCGCCACATTGGTCGTCAGCACTATCTTGCCACTGGGATAATGCTTGAAGGCTAACTGCTGCTGCGCCGGTTCCAGCTGGCTGTGCAGCGGAATGACCGGCACGCGCCGGGCGGCCGCCTTGCTCTTCAGGGCGTCGGCCACGTTCTCTATCTCGGCCTTGCCCGGCAAAAATACCAGCATATTGCCGACAGATCCATCCAGCTGGGCGAATACTTCCGCCAACAGGTCATTAGCCTGACGCTTATGCACTGCGAAGCTGCGTCCCGCCACACTGATGGGCGGCGGAGCATCAAAATACTCTATAAGAGTCTGGGTCTCGATAGTAGCGCTCATCAGCACCACCTTGAACTGCGGATCCTCCTGGCAGCGTTTTTTGGCCCAGGCCACCAGCACTTCCATGTTCTCGTTCCACTCATGGATCTCGTCCAGCACCAGCACCTGGTGCTGATCCGGCCGGTTATTCGTCCCGCTGCCGGTCAGCTCGCGCACCAGCTGCAGACCGTCGGTGCAGTACATAATGACGTTATCGGGGTGGTCGTCGCGCTCATGGGCGGTGCGATAGCCCACCAGATCCGTGCAATCACGCCCCATGCGCCATGAGTATTCCTCACGCACCCGGGCACTCAGATTGCGGGCCGCCAGGATGCGCGGCTGGGTAACGATGATCTTGTTGTAGCCGTGTTCCGCCAGGAACTGCGGCACCTGGGTGCTCTTGCCGGCACCGGTCTCGGCGGTGACGATGGTCACCTGGTTAGCATCGACGGATGCCAGGATATCCTCCCGGCGGTCGTAGACGGGCAGTTCTTGCAGATGTTCGAAACTGTCGGCACTCATGCCCCCTATTGTAGTCTAAAACCGCCCAGAAATGAGAAAGCCCCGCCCGCAGCGAGGCTTTCTCATTGCGGATGGGGCGGTGAAGCATAAGTAGTATAAAAAGTCAATAGTGCCGATCAGGCTCCGGTCCGTACTGCAATCCGTTCTGCGTAGAGTTTGAGCTGCTCCGTGGTATACGGTCCCGCCTCGGCGTAGGCATCGGCCACTTCCTGGCTGATGCACTCCCGTTCAGTCCGGACCTTCGTGCGGCCATCCTCCAGCCGGTCGAGAAAGTAGGATTCTTTGTACATGCCGGTCTTCTGCGGGTCATAGGTGCAGCTGAATTCGCGGTGCGGCTCCAAGGCGGCGATAGTGCCTTCCCAGCGCATCTCATTATTCGCCTCCTGGACACCCGGATCTTCAACCGTGGCGGTATACACGATGGCAGAACCGGGCCGCCAATCCGTCTCTACCGTACACACCTTCAAAAAGGCGTCCGACCCCTCGGTGGTCGTCAAAGCCTGCCAGACTGTTTGGATGTCGGCGTTAATAATCACTTCGTCCACATTCGTCACCATGTGCGAATCTCCGTTTTCATTTATATGTTGCTGCGGTGCTGCTGCATTTAAATAGCTCCTCTATAAGTCTGTGAGCCCTGTGGGTACCAGTCGGGTCGGCAGAGGAGTACTATAAAAGTAACACCAGACGTGGGTGTCATGGTGTGACGCAAATCACACCTTTAAGGTTAAAAGGGTATAGGAGGGGCAGTATGGCACGAGTGAGCACGTATCTCAATTTTTCGCGCAACACCGAAGAAGCGTTTAATTTTTATAAGAATGTCTTCGGTACAGAATTCCTCGGCGGCATCAGCCGCATGGGCGATGTGCCGCCGGCGGACGGGCAGCCGGAACTCAGTGAAGAGGATAGGAATCTCGTCATGAATGTCCAGTTGCCGATCCTGGGCGGGCACATGCTGATGGGTACGGACGCGCCCGAATCCCTGGGTTTCAATGTCGTACATGGCAACAATATATACATCAACCTCGAGCCGGATACGCGCGGCGAAGTCGACCGGCTCTTTGCCGCGCTGGCCGAAGGCGGCGAGATTGAGACCAAACCGCAGGAGATGTTCTGGGGCGGGTACTACGCTTCAGTCAAGGACAAGTTCGGGGTCTGGTGGATGTTCAACACCGAGAGCCGCGAGTAGCCGCTAAAAGCGGTAGATGGCGGCCACCCGGACACCTTCAGGCATCAGCTGCCGCTTGAGGCCCAGGACCGTACCACCGTGCTCGATGACGGAGCGCAGCAGGGCGCCATATTTCTCATCAAGCTTTCTGATGATGAGGGCACGGCGCGATGTATCATCGACGGAATCGGCCGTTTCGTCAAGGACGCCGACCAACAGGCAGTCGACGCGGCCGGTGCCCGCAGCCTCTTTGATGTCAGCCATATCTGAGGATGACTTGCGCAGCCCGCGCAGTTCCTGCAGCCGCTCGGTCATGTCGTGCATGCGGGCATCGATGATTTCTTCCTTGACCAGGCGCCAGGACAGCGCATGCAGGTCGGGCAGGGTGTCGCTGGTGTGGTTGCCGGGCAGGTAGGCCCGCATCAGCTGGTTCATCTTGCTGTTGGCGCGGAAGTCGCTGGCTTCGCTTTCGGTAGCAGCGATCAGCATCGGCAGCGTTTGGTCAATCTTTGTGCCATCCATCAGTTTGCCGTCGATGATGCGGAAGTACTTAAGGCGTTCTTCCTGGCCGGCGTGGTTTGAATCACCCTGGCCGTGCGAGCTTAGCATGTCATTGCCGCCGCCAGCAGTCGCGACGCCACGGATGGTATTGCTGTTGCTGAACATCTCATCGATGTTGAGCGCGGCTTCGGGACTGGCAGGCAGGCCGATGTCGACCGGCTCCAGGCCGTACAGGTCGCCGCGGAACAGCTTGGGATCATGCATGGCAAGCGCCAGCAGGTAATAGGGCTGGTTGATTTCCTTCAAAATAAGGAGCGGCGCGACGTCAAAGCTGTCGCCGACAGCCACTTTTTCATCGCAGATAATCGGCAGGTGGTACACCTCTATCTTTTCCGGCGTGGCAAAGATGGCCATGGTTTCGCCGGCCTGTTGCCAGATATCGGTGGTGTCAAGCAGTCCAGCCAAGCGCTGGCACAGCTGCTCGCCAAAGCCTGCCTGGCCGTCTTCTCTGCAGTGGCGCTCAAATTCGCGCAGAAGGTTTTTGAACCGGGTCTGGTCCTCTTGGATGCCGGCCGGCGACGAATTGGGGTGTGTCGGCAGGTATATCGTCACCACCGGGGTTTCCTGCTGTTTTGCCAGTGACTCAATTGCGGATGCTGTGATCTTTTGCATATCCCTCCTTGGTCTTTACGTTGCACAATCATTGAACCATTTAATGAAGGACTGCGCTGTTACCTATTTCACAGAGTGTAAGAAATTTTATTGACATTATGTATATAATATGTTTATGTATCACAGTCAGCATTGTGGCCTGCCGGACCGGTGAAGGCTGGTGCCAGCCCGAAACATGAGGCCGACCGCCGACACCCCGATATGTTCGGGGTGCCGGCCTTTCTTTTTACGGAAATGATGACATGTGCAAGATTCCTCACATCGGCAGCCGCCCCATATGACCTACGATAAAACTATCAGATAACTGAGAGGGGGTAGCATATGGACGCACAACAGATAATCGACATGGTGTCGCAACGGGTCCGCGACACGGCCAACGTCAAGACGGTCTTTGGCGACCCGATTGAGTCGGATGGCGTCACCATCATCCCCGTCGCCAGCGTCAAGGTGGCGGGCGGAGGGGGCGGCGGTGCCGGCCGGCCGAAAGGCGGCGACGCTGGCAGCGAGAAAGATACCGGCATGGGCCTGGGCCTGAAGGTGATGGCGACGCCGGTCGGCTATATAGAAGTGGTTGACGGCAAGGCCAGGATGGTTGATGTAGTCGATAAGAACAAAGCGATCCTTGGCGTATTGGTGGTGGCCGGTTTGGTTGCGCTCAAGCTGGGCATGGCGGCAGCCTGGGGCGCCAAACGGCACGGCAAGATGATGAGGCACATGGCGGCCAGGTCGTAGACGACACTTTGTTACTATAGGGGCATGAGCAGTACCATCAAGACCCTTGTCAATGACGCCAGCGTCGAAGCTTTCATCAATTCAGTAGAAAACGAAACCCGGCGGCAGGGCGGCCACACCCTACTGGAAATGTATACCCGCATCATCGGCGAGCCAGCCAGGATGTGGGGCAGCGCCATCGTCGGCTTTGGCCAATACCACTACAAATCCGAGCGGAGCCGGCAGGAAGGTGATTGGCCGTTGTCAGCGTTTTCACCGCGCAAGCAGAATCTTACTTTGTATATCACGTTCGGATTTGACGGGCAGGAAGCGTTGCTTGAAAAGTTGGGCAAGCATACGACGAGCAAAGGCTGTCTTTATATCAATAAGCTCGCGGATGTGGATGTGGCGGTGCTTGAGAAGATAGTGAAGGCGTCGCACGAGAAGGCGGTACGGGAACTTACTTAACCATCGGGTTGTGCTCAGACTATGTCTTTGGCGGAAGCGTCTTGGCGTAGACCAGGCCACGCCGGACCCAAACGGCCAACGCAGCACCCTGCGCATCGTCCGCATTGACGCGGAGCCAGCCCTTCAGGGGGCGGTTTTGCATGACCATGATTTCGGCCGGGGTCGAAGCCAGCAGCTTGACTGTATCCTCCGGGTCGACGCGCACCATGATACCGCCCTGACCGCTGGCGCAGATGACGAGGTGACCCTGATACAGGAATGCCTGGCTGCCGAACATCCTTTTCTCAGTAATGTCAGGTTCGGCGGCGAGCAGGGTCCTGATGCGGGCGGCGAGGACTTCGTCGTATGCCATGGCTTAATTCAATGCCGTCAGGTAGTGGTTGAGAGCTTTATCGCGGCCGTGCAGCACATCAAAGTAGCGCTTGGAAAGCCGCCTGGTCACCGGCCCGACGGTCTTGTCGCCAACGCGGCGGGCGTCAATTTCCACGATGGGCGCCAGGTACGCCGAGGTGCCGCAGGCAAAGACCTCATCGGCGATGTACAGTTCCGTCAGGTCGATGTCACGCTCCTGGATGGTCAGGCCTTCAGCCTCGGCGATTTCGAGGATGGTGCGACGGTTGATACCTTCCAGCAGGTCACTGGTGGTACCCGGCGTGACCAGGACGCCGTTTCTGACCATGAAGATATTGGCGGCACTGAGTTCGCAGACATGACCGGCGGCGTCCAGGAAGATGCAGTCATCGTAGCCGCTGTCGAGAGCGTCCTGCTTGGCCAGGACCGAGTTGACGTAGGCGCCGTTGACCTTGGCGCGGGAAGGGATGGCGTAATCGGGGATGCGGCGCCAGACACTGGTCTTGAGGCGGGCGCCATCCTGCGGCACGATGGGTAGCGCCTCATAGATGAACATACTCAGGACGGTGTGCAGACCGCGCGAGCGGGTACCCGGCACCATCTCATCGACGTGGATGGTGACGCGGACGAAGGCTTTGTCCTTTACATCGTTGGCGGCGATAAGTTCCTTGACGGCGGTCAGAAACCGTGGCTCGTCCCATTCGGCCTCGAAGGTGTCAATGCCGATGATGCGCGCCGAGTTGACCAGGCGCTCAAAGTGCTCCTTGAGGCGGAAGGCGACCAGCTTGCCATCGGCATTGGTATGGACAGGGAAGACGGTGTAGACGCTGAGGCCGTAAAGGATGGCGGAGGTGGTGATGTTGAGGTGGGCGTCGGCGAGGGGGCGGATGGTGTTGGCGAAGTAGGTTTGGGGGTAGATGTGGGGCATGGTAATGCTAATTATATATCACATTGAAGTAGTGCATTGGCTTGGCGGGGGGTAGGGATCGTATCATTTTGCTCGCTCTACGTTCGTCTTCGCTGGCGCTACGACTCACCCGTTTATGCCTCTCGCCGGGCAGCCTTCGTCTGCTCGGGTCGGCATATGATTTTGCAAGCAAAATCAGCGGCCAAGCAAGGCTAACGGAACGTCCACTGGACGTTCCGACCTCCGGTTCGATCCCTACCGCTCCCAGACTAAGAAAAATACCAGAACATGAGTTCTGGTATTTTTCTTGGCTGGGACGGTAGGGATCGAACCTACGTATGACGGGACCAAAACCCGTTGCCTTACCACTTGGCCACGTCCCATCAGCTGGGTCTGCAGCAAAGGGATTATACCATTTTGAACGGGGGAGGCCAAACGGCGGCCACAGGGGCACGAGAACCAAGGCCGGAAGCGGCCTAGCGGGAAGTGACCTTCACGGGGCGCGACACCGTCAGCCCTTTCCATTCAAAGCTAAGGACATTGCCGCTCGGCTTCAGGACATCGGCTCCCAGGAACTGCCTATCGAGGGCGATGTCGGCAACTTTCGATTCGTTGGGCGCATAGGAATCGTCGGTCAGCGCCATGCCGCACATAGTGCTGGCGGCGATGTCATTCATACGCGGCTGCGGGCCGGTACAGGTAGAGCTGAACTGGAAAGTCTGAGGCCTGTCGGTCAGGTTAGTGACGGTCGTCTTAATGTTGGCTGCGCTGCGGATGACCGTGGGATCAGCAGCATCCTTATAGAGCGACACTGTTTGGGGGATGACGGCGCACAGTCGCATCGTCTCGTCGTCGGAGCAGATGGTGCGCGAAGATGGCAGACTGGCATCGCCGGCATCAGCCAGCCCGCCTTGCTCTCCGTAGGTCTCGTTGACGATGACACTGAAAATGATGACCACCAACGCCATCGCCAGCAGCACGATGACCGGTACTAATATCTTTTTGCTGATTTCTGTCTTTGCAGTAAGCTTCTTCATACTTTTTATTCTACCTGAAGAGTGGGGTACAATGGCAAGTGTATGAAATTGTTGGAGTACCAGGCAAAGAATCTACTGGCCATGCAAGGGGTCAGCTTGCCGGTGAGCCAACTGTTGGAATCGCCAGTGGCACCACTGGAACTGCCGTTGCCGGTAGTCCTGAAGATGCAGGTCCCCGTGGGCGGCCGCGGCAAGGCCGGAGGCATCAGGGTCGCCACCACCTTGGCAGAGGCGGCACAGCTCGGCCAGGAACTTTTCACGCGTGAAATATCCGGCTACGGCACCGAAGGTCTCCTTGCCGAAGCCTTGCTGGATATCAAAAAAGAATATTATCTGTCGCTGATGGTCGACACGGCCGAGGCGACCATCGTGCTCCTGGCACACAAGCAGGGTGGCGTCGATATCGAACAGGCGGCCACGGCCGAGGAGCCGCTGCGTCGTTTCGTGCTGGAAGCGGCACCAGACAGCGCGTTATCCGATGAGCTGCTGGCGTACTTCGACTTGCCAGCCGGCGCGGCTGACCAGTTGCAGCGCCTGCTTGGCCAGTTGTACGATGCGTTCGTCAGCGAGGATATGCTGCTGCTCGAGATCAATCCGCTTGTATTGACCAAGCAGAACCAACTGGTCTGCGCCGACGCCAAGATTGAACTCGACGACGATGCCGGCTACCGCCACAGCCAGCACTGGCCCCGCCCGCCGCAAAGCAGCCAGTTTGTCAGCCTGCCCGTGGATGGAGGGGGCGGCCCGGTCTGGGGATCGATGGCCAATGGCGCCGGCCTGGCCATGGCCACCGTTGATGCCATCACCGCTGCCGGCGCCCGGCCGGCCAATTTCCTTGATATCGGCGGCGGCACCAGCAGCGACAAGATGCTGGCCGCATTTCAGCAGATAAGCAGCCTGCCGCAGGTCTCGGCCATCATCGTCAATATCTTCGGCGGCATCACGCGCTGCGACGATGTGGCCCGCGCCATCCTGAGCGCCCGCCGGGAAGTCGCGGGCCTGCCGCCGCTCTTCATCCGCCTGACTGGCACCAACGAGGAGGCGGGACGCGCACTGCTGGCCGAGGCCGGCATACCGCTCTATACATCACTCCAGGAATGTATCGAGGGAGCACTCCATGTTTGAGCGGCTTCTCAGCAGGCCGCCGGTCCTCGTGCAGGGCATTACCGGCTCGCATGGCCTGTTCCACACCAAAGGCATGCTGGCTGCCGGCACCAATGTAGTCTGCGGTGTCACGCCGGGCAAGGGCGGACAGGAAGCCGCTGGCGTTCCGGTGTACAACTCCGTTAAGGCGGCAGTCGCTGCCCACCAGCCGCAGATCAGTGTCGTTTTCGTACCGGCGCCGTTTGCCAAGGAAGCCCTGCTTGAGGCCATCGAGGCCGGCATTACCTTCATCGTGGTCATCACGGAACATATTCCTGTTCACGACATGCTGGCCGTCATGCGGGCGGCCCGCCGCCAGGGCGTGACCATCCTGGGCCCCAACTGTCCCGGCATCCTTATTCCTGACATCATCAAACTGGGCATCATTCCTGCCAGCGTCGGCAGGCCGGGCGACACGGCCATCGTCAGCCGCTCCGGCACCCTGACGTACGAGGCGGCTGCCAGCCTTGGTGCGGCCGGTATCGGCCAGTACAGCATCGTCGGCATTGGTGGCGACCGGATGCGCGGCGTCTCCTTCGTTGACTGCCTGGCGGCTTTTGAGGCGGATGCGGCCGTGCGCCGTATCGTGCTGATCGGTGAGATCGGCGGCCAGGATGAACTGCGCGCCGCCGACTACATCGCCCGTCATGTCAGCAAGCCGGTCTATGCCTATGTGGTCGGCCATAGCGCCCCGCCAGAAACCCGCCTGGGTCATGCCGGGGCCATCATGGGCAGTCAGGACGAGTCGGCCGCTGCCAAGACTGCCGCCCTGGCCGATGCGGGCGCTATTACCGCCGACAGCCTGCCGGCCCTTATCGCGCGATTGGCAGAGAGCTGACCCATGCGCCGGCTCCATCGTTTCCTGGGCCGTCTGGCTGCCCGCACCATCCCAATCCAGCGGTTCGACAGGCGCCGGCGCGTCCGCGTGGCCGTCCTTGACCACGAGTCGCACATCCTGCTTGTCCAAAACTGGTTCGGACAGCAACTCTGGAGCCTGCCGGGCGGTGCCTGCAAGCGCAACGAGACCCCGGCGGCAGCCGCCATCCGCGAACTGCGCGAAGAAACCGGTATCGTCGCGCCGGTTGATGCACTGCAGCATATTGGGCGTTTCAGCTGCGATGAAGGCAGCCGGCCGTTCGTCGTCGACCTGTTCACGGTACGGCTGGAGCACCGGCTGGTAGCCAGCTCCCGTTCGCCAGAATTACTTACCTGCGACTGGCATGATACCGGCACCCTACCTTCGCCGCGCTCCACATTGATAGGGCAGGCCTTGCAAACTCCGTCCCTGCCGCATCACTAGAAGCCATTCCGCTTGCACCACGCCGCCACTCCGCTATACTCATGGGAATGAAACGAGCAAAACTGCCCGCCGAGCCGGTCGGCCCGGTCATTTTGGAAAAGCTGGTCAACGGCGGACAAGCCCTTGGCCGGTTGCCTGATGGCAAGAAGGTATTCGTATGGGGTGCCTTGCCCGGCGAGACAGTCATGGTGCGCCTCGCCCGCTCTAAGCGCGACTGGGCCGAGGGCGCGGCCGCAACAGTCGTGCAGCCCAGCCCGGAGCGCATCGCCCCGCGTGACGGCGAAGGCTACCTTTCGACCTCGCCCTGGCAGATACTTGACGAGTCCGCCGAGCTGCACTGGAAGCAACAGCTTATCCGCGACGCTTTCGCACAACAGGGTATCACTCTGGAAGACGAACGGTTCACCAATGGCGACAGCTGGTACGGGTATCGCAACAAGGTGGAGTTTTCCTGGTATGGCCAGACCGATGATGCTGGCCGCGAGCAGCTCGACCTGGCGTTCTTCAGACGAGGCAGCAAGGGTAAGCTGCCCGTAGAAGGCACCAGCCTGGCCCGTGAGAGTATCAACCAGGCTGCCCGCCAGATCCGCGATCTGCTGCGCGCAAAAGGCGTCACGGCCCGTGCACTCAAGACACTGCTTATCCGCTGCAACCAACAGGATGCCGTGACCGCGCAACTCTATGTCAAGGATGACGATTTTGCAGCCATCACCGAAACGGACGCAAAGGACCTGGGCCTCCACGGTTTCAGCGTCATCTTTTCCAATCCCAAAAGCCCCGCCTCGGTCATCACCAAAGTGCTCGGGCACTGGGGAAGCGAGTATCTCGAAGATAGCCTGCTTGGCACGACCTTCCGTTACGCCACCGAGGGCTTCTTTCAGGTCAATCTACCGGTTTACGAACAGGCCCTGCTGGCCATGCGGCAGTGGATCTTGCCGGACACGCCGGTGCTCGATATGTACAGCGGCGTCGGCAGCATCGGCCTGACCATCGGCGGCAGCGCCCCGACGATGGTCGAACTGAACCGGGCCTGCGTGTTGGAAATGGAGCGCAATGTCCAGGCGAGCAGCAAGACGGCAGCCACCATCGTCCATGCCGCTTCGGAAGATGCACTGGACCATATCACCGCCGGCCAGACTGTCATCGTCGACCCGCCGCGCGCCGGGCTGCACGCCGACGTGACGGCGCGCCTGCTGGATCAGCGCCCGCCAAGTATCATCTATCTCAGCTGCAACCCCAGCACCCAAGCGCGGGACGTAGCCCTGCTGCAGGCTGGCTATCGCATCGAAACCAGCCACGGCTTCAACTTTTTCCCACGGACGCCGCACATCGAAAGCCTTATCGTACTAAGCACCCTGGCATAAAAGAACCGTCCGGACACAGGGCGGCTCTTTGCTGCGTTTTCTGATGACGGCTACCTGCGGCGGCTCTTGACGTTGAGCACCTGGCCCTTGGCTTCGGAGTAGTAATCTATCTGGAAACTGACGCAATCCTCTGGCTCCGGGTCGCCTGGAGCCGGCGGCTCGGCGGTGTAAAAACAGCCGCTGCCATCCGCCTGGTAGGCATAGTATCGGTAGTTCGTGCGGGTGGCGGGGCCAGAGGTAGCGATTGAATTAGTGGTGCCTGGGGGCGCGTTGGGCGCAATCAGCCCGGTGATAGGGAAGCCGGGCAGGTTGTTCTTGACCCAGGTATAGCCGGCGCTGGTCTTCATGCTTTGGTCGATGGGGTAGTGGCCGTTCTCTGTAAAGTACAGGTCGAGTTGCGCGGCCAGCAACTTCATGTTGGTTTCGCGCTGATGATCACGGGCATCGCGCTGGGCAGTCGGGAAGACGGTAAACCCGACCGTCAGCAATACGCCGATGATAGTGATGACAATAACCATTTCGGCGATGGTGAAGCCCCGGGTTTGCTGTGTGCGAAGAAGACGTTTCATACTGTGCTTGAAGTATTCATTTTATGCTATTGCTTACTTTGCAGTATAGCACAATTAGAGACGCCGCCGGCGACCCGCACGCAGATGCGCGGGTCGCCGGCGGCAACAGGTCAGGCTCCAGTCATGGGTGCGGCATGCGGCTCCGGCGGCCGCAGCCCGAAGACCGCGGGCATCTGATCCAGAAGGAAATCCTCCAGCCCCTCGGAGTCGGAGGGGCTCCAGCTGAGTATCGCCTGGAGGGCGCCCGCCATGAAGTAGCGGATCAGCAAGTCGGGATCGATGCCAGGCGCTATGGATCCGTCGTTCCTGCCCTGCAGTATGCACCCTTCGATCAGAGCGTACAGTCTGGACGCCATGCTTTCCGACTGGCCTTTCAGCTGCAGGTCGCCGCAGCGGACCATGGCCCTCACCAGCGGGCGGTGCCGCTCGCTGCACAGCCGCTTTACCAGCAGCGTCAGTGCGGACTGAGGGCCGACGTCACACAGGCACCAGCCAAGCTCCTCACAGAGCCCGACCACCTGATCGTAGTAGGCAGAGGCCAGGAGTCCCTCGACCGTTCCGAACAACCCACGCACCCGGCCGTACGACAGGCCGACCTCGTTGGCGACATCCGACAGCCGGACGGTGCCACCATCGGCAAAGAGCCGCCTGGTGGCATGGAAAATCTCCACGAATTCGGAGCCTTGCAGCAACGCTGGTGTAGACACGCTTATCCTCCAGGGACAGGCGGCGCCACGGGCGCGGCACTCTTTGTCAGACCTGCCCATAACCTTACTCCCCAAAGTATGAAAAGTAAACAAAAGAAATACACCACCGCCGCCGACTGGCGATGGTGTATTTCCTATCGCGGGGTCGGTGGGGTGGTGTGGTGGTGCTGTCGGCTAGTCGTTGTGCGCGTCGACCTCGACGTCGAGGTCGAGGTCGAGGTCGTCCTCCCGTTCACTGATGTCGAGCACGGCGGAATCGATGCCCATCGCGCTGGTGATCAGGTGGAGCATGAGGCTGACGATGGGATCGGCCTCGTCGGTGGTCCGCGGCCGGTCACGGCCGATGCGGCGCAGGGCCGCGTAGGCGAAGACCTCGGCCACCTCACCCGTCTCGACCTGCTGGTCCTGGACGAGCCGCTCTCTCACTGCGGCCTGCAGGATCGTGTCGAGCAGCAGCTCCAGCTGACGCAGGAGCGAGCCGGCCTCGAAGGGCACGACGTTGTGCTCCTGCTGGAAAGCGATTTGGACGAGCGGGCGGTACACGGAGTTGCAGAGCAGCCGCAGGAAGGCCTGCAGGGCTGCCATCGCCCCGTCACCCTGGAGCGTCTCTTCCACCTCCTCCTCGAACAGGTCGAGCTCCTTCTCGAAGGCCTCGACGATGAGCAGGTCCTTGGAGGTGAAGTGGCCGTAAACGGTCTGGTCCGCGACACCGGCACGCCGGGCGACCTCGCTGACACGGAGCTCGAAGCCCTCGACAGCGAATATCTCGCGGGCCGCCTGGATGATGGCGGCCCGCGATCGGTCGCGACGGGTGCGGGCACTGCGGGCGTGGGGCGTGGCGGGCTTTTCGCCGGTCATGACGTTTCCTTTGCTCGGGTGTAGCCGGACAGTACGATGACGCGGCTGGGTGCCGTGTCTATCTATATTATTATACACCATTTCGTTAAAAAAGTCAATATAAGGTGTTTCCAAACTGAAATACGCCGCCACGACCGGCAACGTATTCCAGTTGCCAAGCGTGACGGCGTGATGCCGGGCGGATGCGCGGCTAGGTGCTGGCGGCCGCGGGCTGCGTGATCTCGCGCTTGATGTTGGCGAGAAACTTGCGGACCTCCTCGTTGCGGGACTTGATGAGGCGATCTCCTCGTGCCCCGCGAAAGCCCACCAGGATGATTCTCAGGTGGCGCTCGGCGAGCTCGACCGGGTCAACCTCCAGGCACTCGGGGTTGCCGAGGTTGCTCTCCTTGATGCAGCGCTCCAGCAGCCGCTGCAATTGCAGTTGCAGTGGCGGTGCGCCATCGGGCAAGGGCGAGTAGCCAGCGGCCAACACGGCCCGCACCAGTCCCAGCCGGTCGTTGCGGCCGAGCGTCCGCACCAGCACGCGCAGAGCCCGCTCAGGCTCCACTTCCAGCATGAGCCCGATGGCCCGCTCGATGTCCAGGACATCGAGCTGGTAGGCCAGCGTCACGGCCATCCTGAGGTCCGGGAAGCTGGCACGGATCGACCTGCGGCCGCAATCGGCCTCGTCAGCCACGGCCTCGTCCGTCGGCATCTCGCCGCGTTCATAAATGCGGCGGACGGCCTGGATGATTGCGATCTGACGGATGGTGAAGTCGTCGGGCAGCCCGTAGGCGGCTGCGTAGGAATCCATATGCGGTCCTTCGTGTCGAAGTTGCAGGGTGTCGATGGGCTGGACGTGCATACTATACACTCATCAGTACTTTTTTGCAATTATACAGGCATGAAACACGCCACCCGGCTGCCAGCGATACGTCGCGCTGGGGCAGCCGGGTGGCGTCATTGCCCTCACGCTTCAGGTGGCGCCAGTGCCAGGCGGAACAGCTCAAGCACATGCCCAACCGCTTGTTCACGACGCTCACCAGTCAGCGGGCCGCAGGCGTCCAGGTGGTGCAGGGCCTGGATCGTGTGGGTCCGGGCGATGTCCGCCGCGTTGATCCGCAGCAGGTTGACGGACCCGAAGCAACCCCGCTGGATGGCGTCCTGCATGACCACCCACAGCCGCAGCAGCAGTGGATGGTTGCCCGGTGGCGCCACCCGCTCACCCAAGCTGATGACCGCCTTGACCATTCGCCGCCGGGAGGGATGGCTGAGACCGAACCAGAAGGCCCGCGGCGCTTCATCGGGTGCGTAGATCTCCACCATCCTGAACGCCCGCTCAAGATCGTTGACATCGCGCAGGTAGGCGGCCGCCAGCAGGACATCCAGACTGGCAAAATCTGTCCTGACACTGGCCTGACTATAGTCGGCCAGGTCGGAAACGGTTTCGACGGTCAGCTGTCCGGAGCGCTCGTATAGCACACGGGCGGCCTCCATCAAGGCATGCTGTCGCAGCGAGTAGCCACTTGCACTGTCGTACAGGCGGACGGTGTCATGCGGTTTGCGCGTCATTGCACATTTCCTTTTGCAGATGCTGTCCTAGGGTGGACTGGCATGGACGAGAGTAGTATGGTCTGATAGTGAAAATTTGTAAATAGTCTGCCTCTCCGTTTCATCCCGATTTCATAAGCCGATGCTACACTAGGAAACGATGAACAGCTTCGACCAATCATTCAAACAGCTCAACCAGGCACAGCAGGCAGCGGTGCGCGCCATCGACGGACCATTGCTGGTCCTGGCCGGGCCGGGCACGGGCAAGACCCAGCTGCTGGGCATGCGCG
Source organism: Candidatus Saccharibacteria bacterium (assembly GCA_016789455.1). Taxonomy (NCBI): domain Bacteria; phylum Candidatus Saccharimonadota; species Candidatus Saccharimonadota bacterium. The sequence continues at coordinate 611,170 of JAEUQU010000002.1, forward strand.
TGGCGAACATCCTGCTCAAGACCGATACGTTGCCAGAAAATATCCTGTGCCTGACCTTTACCGAGAGCGGCGCTTCCAATATGCGCGAGCGTCTGACGCGTTTCATCGGCCAAGCGGCATATGACGTCCAGATCGGCACCTACCATGAGTTCGGCGGCGGGCTCATCAAGCGTTTTAGCGAGTATTTCACCGAGAGCCGTCTGGAGCGGCCTGTCGACGAACTGGGGAAGCATCAGATCGTCGAGACGATAGTTGCCGGCATGAGCTACCTCAATCCGCTCAAGCAGACCGAATACCATCTCTCCGACCTTATATCCACCATCAGCGAGATCAAACGGGCGCTGCTCTCAGGCGACGACCTGCGCGCCATTGCCGCCGAGAACCATGCCTTCATCGTCATGGGCAGCACCATGACCGGCGAGCTGTTCGCCGATTTCTCACGGATGCCCGGCAAACTGGACAAGGCCATGCCGCTATTTTCAGAGCTAGCCTCCCGGCTGAACACCCTTGTGCCGGACGAGCCGGTCAACCGGCATTTCGCACCGCTGGCCACACTGGCCTGCCAGGCATTGGACGAGGCCATGCGCGAAGCCGAGGCCATCGGCAAGACCACACCGCTGACCAAATGGAAGAATGACTGGCTGGCCAAGAACAACGAAAACCAGTTCGTCATCACCGGCGAGTTGACCAACCGGCGGCTACATGCGCTGGCCGACGTCATGGAACAGTATCAGGACGCGCTCGAAAAGTCCGGCTATTACGATTTCGATGACATGATCCTCCGCGCCATCCATGCTCTCGAAACCAACGATGACCTGCGCCTCACCCTGCAGGAGCGCTACCAGTACCTCTTGCTGGATGAGTTCCAGGATACGAACGCCGCCCAGTTCCGCCTGGTGGAACTGCTGACCGACAACCCCGTCCACGAAGGACGCCCCAACGTCATGGCGGTAGGTGATGACGACCAGGCCATCTATGCCTTTCAGGGCGCCAATTACTCCAATATGCTCGATTTCTTCAATGCCTATCGTGGCGTGCAAGTCATCAACCTCAAAGAGAACTACCGTTCGCACGGCGAAGTCCTGCAGACGGCGCATGCGGTCGCCACCCAGATCGACGCCCGGCTGCACCACCATTTCCCGGGCCTGGAGAAAGAGCTGGTGGCCAGCAACCCCAAGTTTGGCGGCCAGGCGCTTATCTCCCGCGATGAGTTCGTCAGTGACATCGCCCAGTACGATTGGATTGCCGAACAGATTGAGCAGCTTATCCGCCAGGGGACCAGGCCGGCCGAAATCGCCGTGCTGGCACCAAAGCACAAATACCTGGAGCCGCTGGTGGCACACCTGAATGAACGCACCATCCCGGTCTCGTACGAGAAGCGCGAGAACATTTTGCAGGCACCGGTCATCCGGCAACTTGTCGGTATGAGCCGGCTGGTACTGGCACTGCGTGACAACAATACCCAGATAGCCAACAGTCTTTGGCCCGAAGTATTGAGCTATGACTTTTGGCAGATACCCGTCCGCGACATCTGGGAGATCAGCTGGAAGGTCAGCGATAGCCGCGGCAGCCTCAGCTGGAGCCAGGAGCTATTGGAGCAAGCACGCTTCCAGCAGCCCGCGTTGCTACTACTGACACTGGCCGCCCAGGCAGACGAACTATCGCTGGAAATGATGCTCGATTACCTCAGCGGCACCGCCGAACTCATCACCAATGACGAGCGTCTCCCGACCGCCTCGTCACCGCTACGCGATTATCTGCTCAGCCCTGACCTCAGCGACCTGGCGGGAGGCAGCCTCAAGGAGCCCGAGCTGTTCTACCACACCCTGTCGCACCTGACGGTGCTGCGCGCCAAGCTGCGCGAACACCAGGAAGCCAGCGACCGGCCGCTGGTCCTGCGCGACCTTATCCACTTCATCGGCCTGTACGAACGGGCCGGTCAGCAGATGCTCAACACCAGCCCGTACAACCAGCATGCCGATGCCGTCCAGCTGATGACCGTCTTCCGCTCCAAGGGCCTGGAGTTTGAACATGTCTTCCTGCCTAGCCTGCACGATGACGTCTGGGGCGAGACATCCCGCGGCAACAGCAACCGCCTGACGCTGCCGGCCAATATGGCACCGGTCCGGCCAGGGGCCACCACACCGGATGAACGCCTGCGTATCTTCTTCGTGGCTATCACCCGCGCCAAGCTCGGCCTGCATTTCACCAGCTTCACCGGGACTTTCAGTGGCAAGACCAACCGCCGCCTGAAGTACATGAACGAGCTTGAGCAGCCGGACGGGTCACATGCCAGCCTTATCCTGCCCGAGCATGTCCGGACCATTCACACACATGATGAAAAACCAATCGCCCTCGATCATCTGGAGCTGAACTGGCGCACCAAACACCTCGACCACCACGGCGCCGTCACTATCCGCGACCTGCTGGCCGAGCGGCTCGACGCCTACCAGCTCAGCCCGACCCACCTGACCAAGTTCACCGACCTGCAATATGGCGGCCCGGAAGATTTCTTTTTCAGCGTGCTGCTGCGCTTCCCATCGGCCCCGACCGCCGACAGCATCTACGGCACCGCCATCCACGAAGCCATCGAGTGGCTCCAAAAACAGCTCAACGGCGGCAGCGCCATGCCGACGCCGGAGCAGCTGGCCCAACACTTCCGCGACCACCTCAAAGAACGCCATCTCACACCACACGTGCTCGAACAACTCAGCGAGCGGGGCAGCCACGCCCTGACGACCTATCTGCCAGCCCGGGCAGCCAGCTTCAGGCCGGGCGACAAGGCAGAGGTCAACTTCAAGCACGAAGGGGTGTTTATCGGCCCGGCGCACCTCGGCGGCAAGGTCGACCTGCTGCGCATCGACCAGAAGGCCAAGAAGATCACTGTCGTCGATTACAAGACCGGCGCCAGCTACGCCCGCTGGAAAAGCGACACCAAGCTGCACAAGTACCGCCAGCAGCTCTACGCCTATAAGCTTTTGGTCGAGGGCTCGCATACGTACCGCGGCTACACGGTCGACAAAGGCCTGCTGGAGTTTGTCGACCCGGATAACGAGGGTGCCATCAATACTTTGGAGCTGACCTGCGACCCGAAGGAGGTCGAACGCACCAGGCTGCTTATCCGCGCCATGTGGCAGCACGTCAAACGGCTGGAGCTGCCGGATGTCAGCCTCTACAACAGCAACCTCTCAGATATCATCAAGTTTGAAGACTGGCTGATCTCGACGCTGGAGGAATAGGGAAGGACTGCCACATTGCTTTTCACATGAAAAGTTATATTATAAGTTAAATACCGTAATCATATGAAGACTGTTTGGAATGAACTGCCACGCCCGTTTTTTGTGCTTGCCCCGATGGAGGGTGTGACCGACAATGTCTTCCGTCGCGTCGTCAGCGAGGCTGCCGCCCCGGACATCTATTTCACGGAGTTTGTCAACGCGGCCAGTTTTTGCAGCCCCAAAGGCATCCATTCGACCCGCGGCCGGCTGGCTACCGAAGACCCGATCGCCGCGGCCGGCGGCCAGCCGGTGCCCAAGGTGCCGTTAGTCGCCCAGATTTGGGGTACCCGCCCGGAACAATTCGCACAGATGGGGCGTGCCTTGGCAGACATGGGGTATGACGGCATCGATATCAACATGGGGTGTCCGGTCAAGGACGTCATCAAGACCGGCGCCTGCTCGGCACTCATCAACAACCCGCCGCTGGCCGCAGAGCTCATCGCTGCCGCCAAAGAAAGCGGCCTGCCAGTCAGCGTCAAGACACGCATCGGCTTCACCACACCGGTCATAGAGGAATGGATCGGTCATCTGCTGCGCCAGGACCTCGCCGCCCTGACCGTCCATGCCCGTACCCAGCGCGAGATGAGCAAGGTGCCGGCACACCACGAGGCTTTCGCACAGGTCATCGCCCTCCGGGACGCTATCGCTCCACAGACACCGGTCATCGGCAATGGCGACATCATGGATCGCCAGCATGGCGAAACCCTGGCGGCACAGTACGGGCTCGACGGCGTCATGATCGGGCGGGGCATCTTCACCAACCCGTTCTGTTTTTCTACCGCGCCAGGCCAGCATGACCGGAAGGAGCTATTGGCCCTGCTGCGCTCGCACCTGGATGCCTTTGATGCGGCCGGCCGCGTCCAGCCGCGCAAATTCGACCCGCTCAAACGATTCTTCAAAATATATATACGCAACTTCGACGGTGCCAGCGAACTGCGCGAACGGCTGATGAGTGCGAAATCTACAACGGAAGTCCGCCATATTATTGACATTTCTGCGTAATATTTGTACAAAGAGTGGGTAAGTTATTACTTATGGACGTTGAGTCATCGTAGAACTCGCTATATTTGTTTGCAATTGCTAGTGGCCGCCGGCGTTCCTCCCTTCCGCGAGGGGAATCCAGCCCGCCGACGGCATGGCCGCGGAGCGGGGAAGGGCCCCCGACCTCTGATCCGCTCCGCGGCACCTTACAGATAAGCCCCGGCCGCTGCTGCGCCTCGCACTCCGGGCGTCTCCACGCCCTACGCAGCCGCTGCCGTGCATAACGGAAGCACCTACCGTCATCCCGTGCCCGGGATGATGAGTGCGCGCTCGCGCACGTGCTTCCAAAGCTGGGTGGCCGGGCCACCACCCGACGCGCGGACCCCTCCAGCGCGAAGGGGTCCGGCCACCCAGCCGTTCTACATCACTCCGTGACACCCGCAATAAGCGTGGCCACCCGTCGCCCTCATTCGAGAGGCGACAGGCGACCACGCTGGCGGGTTTTTGCTTTGTCTGCTTATGCTGTGCATGACGTCACATTATTGACTTATACGCTGCAGTATGCTATAATAGTATTACCAGTTGTCGCACTACTGGCACGACCGGAACACTCCGACGACACCCCAGAGGTGAAGCGATGAAGTACATCACCAGCACCAAGTGCTCCGGCTGCTGCGGGCGTTGCGACGGCACCAGCCGTCAAGACCGCGGTGGCACCGGAACCTGTGGAGGCGTCCTTGGCGGCGGTGGTTGCGGCGGCACCGGCCACAACTCCAACTGCCGCAAGCAGTGGGTTGATGAAAACGGCAAATGACCCCGCCGCGCACCAACCGGTCGCCCTGACCACCAGGGCCACGTCCGCCTGATGGCGGGCATACAAATCTTCAGTGGGCCACCACCCGCTGAAGCTGGGTGACGAAAGCGGTCCGTCCGCACGTCATTCAGGCCGGGTGTCCCGGTGATCTGCGCCCCCCCTCCGACGCGATCACCGGGCCCCGGCGCCTATCCCACGCAACATATAACACCCGCCAGGCTGGCAGGTGTTCTTTTTTATCACGAATGACGCGCCAGTACATACGACTCACGACACATCATGGGCGAAAAAGCAAAAGCCCCGCGCCCAACCGGATCTCGGGCGGGCGCGGGGCGGCGGCCTCAGTGGGCCAGTCGTTCACACCACACACTCATGACGTGATGGTCCTGCCGCAGCAGGAACGTCGTGGCGTAGGCGAGGCTGAACAGCTGGCCGACGGCTTCGGCCAGCAGGCGGTGCTCCGGACTGTCACCGATCAGCTGCGCCGTACGATGGAGCGCCTGGGCGTCGAGGACGACCGGGTAAGCACCTGTCGCCTGCCAGATGTTGTCCACCGCCTCGAAGGGCAGGCCGGTGCGGCTGTAGACAAGCAGCCCGACACCGTAGGAAGGGCTGCGGGTCGGCAGGTGCATCTCGTGCAGCGTGCCGGGCGGCAGTTGTGCAGCCCGCCGCAGCACCTCCTGCAGGTTTAGCATGTACTCCGGCGTCAGGCGGTGCGCCCAGTCGGCGATGTAGCGGCGCAGCTCTGGCGACAGACGCGGCTCCTGATCGGTCTTTCCTCCGGTCCTGTCGAAGTAGAGCCACTCGTACATGTCGTACACCGGCGAACGCTCATCAACCAGCTGCTGGAGCGCCACCCACCAGTGCCACATCGCCAGGCACTCTCGGTGCAGGCTGGCGTAGAACTGCGGCAGGCTGGCGATGTACTCCAGGTGCTCGAGGAACGAGCCGCCGCGCACGGCCGATATCTGCAGCGCGGCCGACAGGGGACCGCCGGCAACGCCGCCGACAGTCTTCCAGTCCAGGCATTCCAGCATGGCGGCGGTCGGTCGCTGGCCCCAGCTGAAACCGCTGGTCACCAAGTGCTGGACGGTGGCATGCAGCTCGTCGTCCAGCGGGTAGATGGCCGGGCGGGCCAGCTGGGGACGTACGCTCGGCCCCCATTGTTCCAATCTGGTAACACGCGAGAGAAAGCGGTGGGTCGGGCGAGGGTCGGGCATCGAAGGCACCTTTCGTCGTCGGTACGGTGTCCGTACTATATAAGAGCATATCCATGAAGTTTTTGCAATAAAAAACCTCCGCACCCGGCCTGCGCGCAGTGGCAGGCCGGGGCGGAGCAGTACTCACGCGTCGTCACCCTGGCGGACGACGACGAGCTTGTGCCGGGACTTTATGAGCGTCCCGACGGCACAGGCCAGGTTGAAGAGCTGGCCGACGTGCCGGAGGATGAGGGCAGCGTTCGGCTCCCCGGTCACCCAGGTGGCCGTCTTGAGCGCCGCTTGGGCGTCGAGGACGGCCGGAGCGCTGCCGAGCAGCTGCTTCATGGCGCTCATCGCGTCGAAGCTGCTTCCCGTCAGGTTGTAGACCAGCAGCCCGGCACCGTCCCAGCAGGGACGCGCAGCCTGCTCGCCGAGCAGCATCCGCCCGGACAGGTCGCCCAGGTAGTCGCTCAGCGACGTCCGGAGCGGCGGCACGAAGTCGTCGGGCAGGCCGGCGGCCCAGCGAACCACCCGGTCCTTGGCCGGAGGCTTCAGCCAGGGGCCGTCGCCGCAGCCGGCGTGGATCCGCTCGTACAGCTCGTAGACCGGTGCGTCGGGGTCAGCCAGCTGCCGGACGGCAGCCAGCCAGGCGCCACTGAGCACCAGGCAGCCCTCGTGCACGTTGAGCTGCCTGCGGCGGCCGAGCAGCTTCGCCAGGTTGGACCTGAAATCGCCACCTTCGAACACCGACAACTGCAACGCGGGCAGCAGGGCGCCGCCCGCCACACCGCTGGTTTCACACTGGTCGAGGCAGCGGGTCGAGTAGACGCCACTGCCGCCCCAGCTGGCCGGCTGCTCCAGAAGAGAGGTCGCACGGGCGACCATCTGGTCGTCGATGTCGTGCAGGGCCAACCAGGCGAACGGGTGGGCCTCGGACGGCTCCGGCAGAGCAGCATCGCCGATGGTCAGCACGGTGCAGCTGATTCGCTTGGAGTCGGACGTTGACACGTTGGTACCTCGTTTCATAGTTGGGACGTGCGTGCGTATTATGACATAAAATATATGTATTTGCAATAAAAATACCGCTTCAGCGGCTGTTGTGTCAGTGCAAAACTTGGCGATGCCGCGCCCGGCCAGCAGCAATGGCTGGCACGGGCGCGGCACGCTCCTCACGAGGTGACGGGTTCACTCCAGACACAGACCACGCCGCTGAGCGGCTGCAGCAGCCAGCCGGTGGCGTAGGCCAGATTGAACAGCTGGGCGGCGGCCGTGGCCAGCCGCTGCCGGTCGGGCTGGGACACCAGCATGACAGCACTGCGGCGCAGGGCGTCGGCGTCGATGACGACCGGGTAGCCGCCAGCGAGTCCGTTGACAGACACCGCACCCTGGAAGCGCTGGCCGGTCCGGTTGTAGACCAGCATGCCGGCGCCCTCGCTGTCACGGCGGGTAGCCGTGTCCAGGAAGGGGACGCCGGCGGGCCGCTGTGCCGGGTCTTCGTCGTCCAGGCCAGCCGCCAGCAGTTCCCGCGTCAGGCTACGGGCCCATGAGGCAATCCGCAGCCGGTGGGTATCGGACAGCCAGTTGCCGCGAACGGCTTCGTCGCGGTGCAGCCAGTTGTACAAGTCGTACAACGGAGAGCCCGAACTGGCCAGACGCTGTGCTGCGAGCAGCCAGGTCTGGACAGCCAGGCAGTCACGGTGAAGCGTGGCCACGCAGTCTGGCTGGGCGATGACGGTGCTGAGGTTGTCCAGCAGATTGCCGCCGCCCAGGACAGACAACTGCAACGCCGCGCTGAGCGGGCCGCCGGCGACACCGCCGGTGACCTTCCAGTCGCAGCACTCCAGCACGACGTCATCGGGGGTCTCACCCCAGACGCCGGGCGAAGCAGCCAGCCGCAGCGCAGCCGCCATCTGCTCCCGGGTGGGAGTGTGGACGGCAGGCCGGGCATGAGCAGGACGGACCTGCATGCCGGCCGTACCAAGAGCGCAGGAGCTGCCGGCGTAGCGGCGGGACGGGTAATCGGTGTCGGACACGGTGCGTGCCTTTCTCGAATGGAAGAGCGTACTTTACTATTATAGCACATTTTTATATTTTATGCAATATGAAAAGACTCCGCGCCCGGCCTGCGTGACAGGCCGGGGCGGAGTTGGTGCCTACCGCACGTTGCGGTCCCGCACGACGAAGAGATGGTGCGTCGACAGCAGCAGGTGCCGGGCGGCGTATGCCAGGCTGAATATCCGGCCCAGATGCGCCACCAGCACCTGCTCCAGCGGGATTGAAGACGCCCAGCCGGCCGTCCTGGCAGGCGAGGCCGCATCAAGTACCACCGGATGACCGCCCAAGCCATCCCGCAGCTGCCGCGTGCCTGCCAGGCGCCGCCTGGTCAGGTTGTAGACCAGCGCTCCCGCGACCGTTACGCCGGGGCGGGTGGCGGCGTCTTCAACCCGCACCGACTGCTTCGCCTCGGGGGCGATGAGGTCGGACAGGTTGGCAGTCACCGGCAGGTACTCGGCCGTCTGGCGGGCGGCCCAGGCGGCGATACCGGCTTTGGCCTGCGGCGTCAGGCCTTCGGCTGGATGATCCTCGGCATGTATCCACTCGTATAGCTCATACGCCGGCGATCGTACATCCGAGAGTAACCGCAGACACTCCAGCCAGCCACCCTGCAGCGCCAGGCAGTCCCGGTGGAGCCAGAAGTCGCCCGGGTTGCGGGCGGCCGCCGCCAGGTTCTCGATGAACGTGCCGCCGTGCAGGAACGACAGCTGCAGCGCCGCTACCAACGGACCGCCGGCCACGCCGCCACTGATACACCAGTCGAGGCAATCAAGCGACGTGCCAAAGCCGCCGCACCAGCTGGCGGGCTGCAACAAAGTGCGACGGGCCAGCTCCAATCCCGTTTCGTCCAGATTGAGGCGGGCAGTTGCGAAATTCTCGTCGGGAGTCTCTGGTGCAGCCGGGCCGATTTCGCGCGTCCTGACAGTAGGCGACATGTGAACGTCCGGGTCGTACTCCATGGCAGTTTCCTCTCGGATCGGGGATGGGACGCCTGGTCTTATCTTAAAGAATAGGAGTAGCGGTCTGCAAATAAAAACAGCCGCTCCTGCGGCTTAGTGCGGCAATGTGACAATCCCACACCCGGCGCCGTCTTCGTTGACGGGCCGGGCGTGGAATCGTTCCTTACTGAGCAGACCAGGCAGGCGGCCAGGGCGGCAGCCTAGTGGCTCCGCACCGCGACGGCACAGATGTCCGACTCCGGGCCCAACAGCGTGCCGGTCGCCACCGACAGGCTGAAGAGCTGGGCGATGGCCGCCAGCCGGCGAGCCAGAACGCGATGCGTCGTCAGCGCGCTGGCCAGGGCATCGGCCATCCAGGCCTCGATGACCACCGGCCGGCCGTTGAAACCGACGAACATGACGTCGTGCCCCGCCCAGCGCAGCCCGCTGCGGTTGTAGACCAGCAGGTCCAGCAACCGATGTGGCGGTGTCTCGTTGCAGACGACGCCTGCTGCATCAGCCGCCGCCTTGCCGCCCATCTCCGACGGGAAGTACTGCGCCGCGAAGCCACCGGCCCAGTTGACGATGAAGTCGACATCAGCCGTGGTCAGCCGCCCTGGCCGTTGACCGCCGTCGGCGCGGTAGCCGTGCAGCCTGTCGCGCAGGGCGTACAGCGGCGACTGGGGATCGGCCAGGCGCCGCATAGACGCCAGCCAGTGCCGCAGGGCCACGCACTCCTCGTGGAGACTGAGCCAGACACCCGGCAGATCGGCCACCTGACTCAGGTTGGCCGTCAGGCTGTCGCCCCCGAAGAGCGCATGGTGCATCAGCGCGGCGCTCAGTCCGCCACCAGCCAGTCCGCCGGTGCGTTGCCAGTCGATGCAGTCCGGTTCGAGCGTGGCGCCGGGCGTCGCCCACATGCGGTCGCTGGAGATCATCTCGGCGGCGTCGCGGAGTTCGTCGTCATCGAGCCGGGTGCCAATGGCAGTGCCCAGGCCGGTCTCGCCGGTTTTGAAGGTCGTGCAGAACATGCTGGAGGGTGCCATGTCCGGCCTCTCGGTTGTGCCCTGGCCTTATGGCAGGGGCGGACGGTAAGGAACGTACATCATTATATTATATCACACATATGCTTAAAAAGCAATGATACTCATCGTACTACGCCACATGGCCACAGCGCCGCGCCTGATTATTTGACTTCGGTCTTAAGCGGCGTCTCCGAGCTTCTGAAGTTGATGACGCGCCACTCCCCGCCGTCTTTCTCCAGTACGACGCGCACATACACCGTGCCGCTGCCAGTAGCGATGGTGTAGACGATGGAGGCCATTTCACGGCCATTGTCGTTCTTGATGGTCCGGCCGCTGATGGACTCCTCGCCTTGCAGGGCCGGCGAGATGGAGGAGACGATTTCTTCAAGCTGTGCTTCGGACGTCGCCCGCTTGAAATCGCCTGATGCCAAATCGTAAATGGTACCGGCATCCTCGGCCTGGATGGCGTTGACCACCTGGTTGCTGACAATTTCGGCATCTTTGGTGGCGTTGCCGACAAGGGCGAACAGCAAAGCAATCCCGCCGCCAATCAGCACGAACAGACCAAGCGCCGCCGGGATAAGTATCTTCGCCCAGGTCGGCAAGCCTTTTTTGACCGGCGCGGGCTGGGCGGGTGACGGGAGTGGCTGGCCGTAGCCAGGTGCCGGCTGAGGACCGGCGGGATCGGCTGGCTGGGGTGCTGGCGGCACTGTGCCGGCTGGAGCAGGAGGCTGGGCCATGGGCGGCGCCATCGGCACCCCCGGAGATTGTGGCTGATCAGGGTTGTTGACCGGGGGTTGCGGCTCCATAGCGCTCCTGACTTTTGAGGTAGTGTTTGACTCCAGTATATTGGTTGCGCTTCAAGAGGGCAACTGGCCAGGACGGACGCCCAAAAAGCAAAAGCGCGCCGGACAGCCCGGCACCCACGGGTGGTGGATGCCGGACTGTCGGCGCTGGTGCATCTCAGGGTTCGAGCATGTGTCGCTCTATGTGCGCGAACAGCTCATGGAAGCCGAATTGGCCTTTCTTGAAGCCCGGTAGTCCACCCGAATCATGCAGGTTGTTCACCATCTCAGTGCGACGTTCATCATTCTTCCCGCGCACAGAGCAGAGCGCCAGGTAGGACGCGTGGAGTACCCGGCGATCCCCTGGGGTCAGCACTGCACCCCATGGCGTGGTGATGTCGCGATCTTCGCGAGCCTTCATCACCAGACGCGGCCCGAAGAACAGCATGACTGCGCCGACGATGATCGCGGCGACGATTCCTCCGTCGCCCTTCTCGATGGCGTTCCAGAAGATCGCACCGACGACAACGGCGCCGATGACGATTACTCTGATCACAATACCCTCCTGTCGGACGAAGATGCGTGCATAGTATAACACAAATAGTATAAATATGCAATAGTGCAAAACAGGACCCGGCTGGATCCTGTTTTTTTGAAGACGCTGCAGTACTAGCGCATGTGCCGCCGCCGCAGCCCCGCCACCTTGATGCGGACTGCATGCCGGTCGATAAGCTGCTGGGCTTTTTCGAGCTCCAGGCTGTCTTTCGCCCGGGCTTTGAGCTCTTCGGCCCGCTTGAGGGCCTCGGTAGCCTGGGCCTCGGTGATGTCGTCGGAGTGCTCGGCTTCGTCAATCAGAAGCTTGACGCGTTCGGCCGTAATTTCAGCGACACCTCCGGTGGCAGCAAAGATTTCCAGCTGGCTGTCGCTATCACCGCGCTTACGGCGCACGCTGATGACACCGGTCTGCATCAGGGTGATCAGCGGCTGATGGCCAGGAAAGACCGCGATCGGGCCGTTGGCCGTCGGCAGCTGCACTTCGTAGACCTCTTCGGAGAACTTGTTGCCAGAAAGGGTGATCAGGTCGAGTTTCATAGTGTTATCCAATATTTCACGTGAAATATCAAACCGTTACTTTACGTCCTTGATGCTGCCCTTCATGTAGAAGGCGCTCTCCGGCTTGTCATCGTGCTTACCCTCAAGAATCTCAGCAAAGCTTTGAATGGTTTCCTTCAGCGGCACGTACTGGCCGGCGTTACCGGTAAATTTCTCAGCCACAAAGAACGGCTGACTCAGGAAACGCTGGATGCGGCGAGCGCGGTTGACGGTCTGCTTCTGCTCTTCGCTCAGCTCTTCCATGCCCATGATGGCAATGATGTCCTGCAGGTCTTTGTAGCTTTGCAGCACGCGCTGGACCTCGCGGGCGACGCGGTAGTGCTCTTCGCCGACGACTTCAGGGTCGAGGATGGTCGAGTTGGAATCGAGCGGGTCGACAGCCGGGTAGATACCGATCTCGGTCAGGGCGCGGTTCAGGACGATGGTCGAGTCGAGGTGGGCGAAGGTGGTCGCCGGCGCCGGGTCGGTCAGGTCATCGGCGGGCACGTAAACGGCCTGAATCGAGGTGATCGAACCCTTCTTGGTCGTCGTGATACGCTCCTGCAGCGCGCCCATCTCCTGCTGCAGGTTGGGCTGGTAACCCACGGCGGACGGCAGACGGCCGAGCAGGGCAGATACCTCGGAGCCAGCCTGCGTGAAGCGGAAGATGTTGTCGATGAACAACAGCACGTCCTTACCTTCGTCACGGAAGGCTTCGGCCATGGTCAGACCGGTCAGGGCGACGCGCAGACGGGCCCCAGGCGGCTCGTTCATCTGACCGAAGACCAGGCTGGTCTTGTCGAGCACCTCGGCCTCCTGCATTTCGTAGTAGAGGTCGTTGCCTTCACGGGTACGCTCACCGACACCAGCAAAGACGGAGTTACCGGAGTGGAATTTGGCAATGTTGTTAATCAGCTCCTGAATGATGACGGTCTTGCCGACGCCGGCACCGCCGAACAGGCCGACCTTACCGCCACGGGTGATGGGCGCAATCAGGTCGATGACCTTGATGCCGGTTTCCAGCACCTCGGCCTTGTTGGATTGCTCGGTCAGGGCTGGCGGCGCCTTGTGGATCGGCGACACCTTAATGCCTTTAGGCACCGGCTTGCCGTCGATAGGCTCACCGACGACGTTGAACATACGGCCCTGGGTGTCGGCGCCGACCGGTACGCTGATGGGTGCGCCGGTGGCGGCAACCTTCTCGCCGCGCTTCAGGCCGTCAGTGCTCGAGAGGGCGATGGCACGGACCGAGTTTTCGCTCAGGTGCTGGGCGACCTCAAGTACGACAGTGCCGTCTTTGCGCTCAATGTGCAGGGCGTCATAGATGGCGGGCAGGTGGCCGCGCTCGAACTCGACGTCGACGACCACACCCACGACCTGGATGATGGCGCCTTGCTTGGTTTTTACTTCACTCATTCATTATTCTCCTTGGTTGTCGGTCTAATCTCGGTACTACTTCATCGCCTCTGCGCCACCGGTGATCTCGGCCAGCTCCTGGGTAATGTAGGCCTGGCGGGCCTTGTTCATCTCCAGGGTCAGGTCGTCAATCAGGCCGTTGGCGTTGTCGGTGGCGTTGTGCATGGCCATCATGCGCATCATGTACTCCGAAGCTTTGGCGCTCAGCATGGCTTGCAGCAGCTGGCTTTCCAACAGACGGATGGTGATAGTCTCCAGTACTTCTTCGGCCGATGGCTCAAACGTTGCCTGCTGCAGGCTGGCGGGCACCTCGACATCATCGAAGCCGGCAGGCAACAGGCGGATGGCGACTGGCTCCTGGCTGACCGTCGAGACGTAGTTGGTGTAGATGATATCGACGGCATCATATTCACCATCGAGGAACTGGCGGACGGCGCTGCCGATGATCGGCTGCAGGAAGTTCTGGTCCGGTGCGTCCGGCAGGTCGGTGTGGGCACCGTCGACGGTAACGCCCGCGAGGCGCGCGGCAAAGTTCCCAGCCTGGCGGCCGAGCGTGATCAGGCTGCTTGCGATGCCATCATGCTTGTCGGCGCGCAGACGGACGGTCAATAGTTTCAGCAGGTTACTGTTGTAGGCGCCGGCCAGGCCCTGGTCGCTGGAGACGACGATGTAGAGCCGGCTTTTGACGGCGCGCTCGGCATAGAGCGGCTGCCGTTCGGCATCGCCGGCGGCATTCAGGTGGGCCAGCAGTTCACGGGCGGTCGCGGCGTACTCACGGGTAGCACCGGCAGCCTCCTGGGCACGGCGAAGATTACTCGCCGCCACCAGTTCCATAGCCCGGGTGATCTGGCGGGTGTTCTTGACGGAACCGATACGGTCGCGGATGGCGCGAGTTGCCGGCATTAGGCTTTGAAGCCTTTCGTTACTTTCTTTGCAGTGTCAAGGACGGTCGAGGTGATGGTCTCGTCAGGCTTGTCGCCCTTGCTGAGGGTGCGCATCAGGTCCTTGTGCTCGTGCCAGAGTTCGGTCAGCAGGGCGGTCTTGGCATCCTGGATCTTTTCGACCGGAACGTGGTCGAAGGCGCCGGCGTTGGCCGCCATAAGGGTGGCGGTCATTTCCCAGACACCCATTGGCTGGTACTGCGGCTGCTTGAGCAGTTCGGTCAGACGCTGACCGCGGTTGAGGCGCTGCTTGGTCTCGGGATCAAGGTCGGTAGAGAACTGCATGAAGGCGGCCAGTTCGCGGAACTGGGCCAGGTCAAGCTTGATACCGGAACCGACGCTCTTCACAGCTTTCGTCTGAGCGGCACCACCGACACGGCTGACCGAGAGGCCGACTGAGATAGCCGGGCGGATACCCTGGTAGAACAGGTTGGTCTCCAGGAAGATCTGGCCGTCGGTGATGGAGATGACGTTGGTCGGGATGTAGGCGGAGATGTCACCGGCTTGCGTCTCGATGATCGGCAGCGCCGTCAACGAACCGGCGCCCAGCTCGTCGTTGAGCTTGGCGGCGCGCTCCAGCAGGCGGGAGTGCAGGTAGAAGACGTCACCCGGGTAGGCTTCGCGGCCCGGCGGGCGGCGCAGCAGCAGGGACATCTGGCGGTAGGCGGTGGCGTGCTTGGTCAGGTCATCGTAGATGATCAGGGCGTGGCCGCCGTTGTCACGGAAGTATTCAGCCATGGCACAGCCGGCGTAGGGAGCCAGGTACAGCAGGGAAGCGGCATCAGCAGGTCCTGTCGCGACGACGATGGAATTCTCCATGACGCCCTCTTCCTTGAGGCGGTCGACTAAGCGGGCGATCTTGCTCAGCTTCTGACCGATGGCGACGTAGACGTTGACGACGCCGGTCTTTTGGCGGCCCTGGTTGATCATGGTGTCAAGCGCGATGGCGGTCTTGCCGGTCTGGCGGTCACCGATGATCAGCTCGCGCTGGCCGCGGCCGATGGGGATGATGGCGTCGATGGCGGTGATGCCGGTCATCATCGGCTCGTGGACGCTCTTGCGGTCCATGACGCCGGGGGCGGCGCGTTCAATCGGGTTGTGGTGTTTGGCCTTGATGGGGCCCATGCCGTCCAGCGGGCGGCCAAGCGGGTCGACGACGCGGCCCAGCAGGCCTTCGCCCACCGGTACTTCCAGGACGTGGCCGCTCAGGCGGACCTTGGCACCGGCGGCAACCTTGGTGTCGTCGCCAAGCAGCACGGCACCGATCTCGTCTTCGCCCAGGTTCAGGACGAAGCCTTCGACCTTGCTGCCATCATTGGCATCGATGTTGATGACCTCGGCGGCACCACAGCCGCTCAGGCCGTATATCCAGGCGACGCCGTCACCGACGCGGGTGACGATGCCGGTCTCGACCAGGCCCTCGCTACTGCGCAGGCCCTCGATGGCATCGCGGATATCCCTTGATAGTTCTTTCACTGAGATGTCTGTCATATATGATTCTCTTACTCTCTCTTAGGCCTGCAATCTATTTAATTTCGTACGGACGGACTCGTCGATCTCAAGCCCGTCAAAGCTTAGGCGGACGCCGCCGATCAGGCTTTCGTCAATGGTCTGATTAAGGGCGACCCGGTGCGCACCGGTGTGGCGGGCAACGATCTGCTTCAGGCTTTCAGCCACCCCGGCGCTCAGCTTGTGGACGCTGGTGACCTCGGCGGTAGCGATGCCGTGGCGGGTCAGCTCGCGGCTGATATCTGCCAGGTAGCTGTCAAGCTGTTTGGCCTGCTTCGTCTCAATAAGATAGGCGGCCAATGAGCGGACCAGCGCCTTCCTGTCCTTGCCGCGGGTCAGGCCGTCGACGAAGGCACGGACGACGAGCCGGCGGCTTAACCGTTGCGCCATAGCCTTACGCTTTTCCTTCTTTTAGCGCCTTCTCGATAAGGGCGTTATCGCGGCTGGCATCAAGCTTCTCCCCGATAATGGTCGCAGTCGCCTCGGCGACCAGCTGCTTGGCCTCCTGGCGCAGGGCGGCGCGGGCGCTGGTGATGTCGCTTTCGATGCCGTTCTTGGCTTCTTCGACGATGTGCTCGGCCCGGGCGACGGCGCGCTCCTCGGCGGCAGCCACCATGTCGCCAGCCTCTTTGTGGGCGGTGGCGACGATGGCGTCGGCTTCGGCACGGGCCTCCTTGAGCTGCTCGGCGATGCGGGCTTCGGCTTCTTCGGCCTGCTTCTGCGCAGCTTCGGATGCCTTGGCACCGGCGTCGAGCTGCTCCTGGCGGCGGTCAATGGACGCGATCAGCACCGGGTAGACAAACTTGCCCAGCAGGAAGACAAGGACCAGGAAGGCCAGGCCCTGCAGAACCAGCAGCTCCCACTGGATACCCAGGGCGCCAAACAGGTCGCCCTCGCCGCCGGCACTTGCCTGGGCGACAGTCATAAGGTTGGTAGTCATCGTGTGCACGTCTGACTACTCCTAGAGGAACTTGGCGATAATGGCAACGATGATGGCGATGATAGCCAGGGCGTCGACGAACGAAATGGCCAGGATCATCAGACCGCGGATGTCGCCGATCTTTTCCGGATTGCGGCCGGCAGCACCGACGGCTGCGGCACCGATAAGTCCGGCACCGACACCACACAGGCCGGCTGCGATTGCGTAGGTCAGACCAAATGCTAATTCTTCCATTGTTACTACTCCTTTAGTTACTTTCTACTTATTATTGCCATACCGTCATTATCAATCTGAAAGCGCGGCCGCTTTGGCATGCTTATCAGGGTGGGTATGCGGGGGTGAAGTGGGGGATGGATTGTTGTCGAGCGACGTCTCGGTATCGTGCGTCTCGTGCGGGCCGTGGCTGGCGGTGCCCAGGGAAATGAAGACGATGGTCAACATGAAGAAGACGTAGGCCTGGATGGCGCCGATGAACAGCTCGAATACCATGAAGAACGGCAGGGCGATGACGGCGAAGTAGCTGGTCAAAAAGCCTACCATCACCAGCAGCACCTCGCCGGCAAAGACGTTACCGAAGAGACGCATGCTCAGGGCGACCAGGCGCGAGAACTCAGCGATGATTTCCAGGACACCTTCGAAGGCGCCGGCGGGGTCGCGGAACGGGTTGCGCAGATAGCGTCCCAGGTTGCCGAAGGCTCCGTGCGCGCGGATGGCGTAGATCTGCACCGTCACCATGCTGATGATGGCCAGGGCGAAGGTGACATTCAGGTCGGCGGCCAGGCCGCGGAACAGCGGCAGGCCGTTATACGTCACCGGACCGACGAAAGGCAGGATGCCGGTCCAGTAGTTGACGATGATGAAGAAGAACAGGGTGATGGCCAGCGGCGCCAGTTGCCGCGCCATCTTCTTGTCATTAGTGACCTGCTCGATGGTATTCAGCAGTCCTTCGAACAGCCAGAGCAGGGCGACGGCGAAACGGTTGCGGCTGTTGTTCCTGGCGGCCTTAGCCATGAAGGCAAAGAGCCAGATGACCAGTGCATAGCCGATGATGCCCAACAGTATGGAATTGGTAATGGCAATCGGCCCCACGTGAAAAAAGGTGTCCGGCGCCAGACTGACATGCGGCGTCTCGGCAGCGAAATTGGTGAGCATATTGATTGTCATCGTTGATCGGTTCCTTTGTCAGTCTTAACGCTTGTGAGCTGCTGCCGGACCAGCAGGACGGCCAGGGCACAGCCCAGGACGATGCCGGTCAGGGTCAACCACGGCTTGGTATGGAAACTGTTATCACCCCAGACGCCCAGCAGGGTACCGCCGACGCTCGGGACGAATAACCGCCAGGTGGTGTCTGCGATAGTGCCGAACACTAAAATGGCCGATTGCGTAGTAGGGGTACCCGCTTCGGTCATGGGTGCGTGCGCGCCATGCTTTTCGGACTTTTCTGGCATTTACGGATTACTATAGCAATTTTTGTAGGTTTAGGCAACTTGATTTCATGAATATTCCAGATGTGG
Source organism: Candidatus Saccharibacteria bacterium (assembly GCA_016789455.1). Classification (NCBI taxonomy): domain Bacteria; phylum Candidatus Saccharimonadota; species Candidatus Saccharimonadota bacterium. The sequence continues at coordinate 629,657 of JAEUQU010000002.1, forward strand.
GGGCGCGCAAATGCCCGGTTTCATTCCGTTGACATGTCGCGCCGTATGTATTGTAATGCAGTACGACCGGCCACTGTGGCCCGTCACGGCATATCGAAGGAGCAGCATGACGGATCAGCGCCCTGTGCCGGTTGAGGTCTTCGCCCAGGCCCACCTCACCGCCAGGACCCAGAAGACGCCAAGCCGGCTGCGTACCGGTGGCGGCTGGCTGAACGTCCACCGGGCAGATGCCGCCAGTCGTCGCCAGGCGCTATCGGCCCTGGAGTATGGCGACGTCCGCCTGGCCCTCATCAGCCTGGCGGTACTGACCCATGGCGTGCTCAGTGCCGCGCACAACGCGGTACTGACTGGCATCGTGGCCGCCGCCTTCGGGCCGGATGACGAGCTGGACGAAGCGCTGCATAGCGCCCAGCCACTCGGACAGGACACGAGTGCACGCGATGAAAGCCTCATCCGCTTGCTCGACACCGTACGCAAGGTACGGAGCAGCAGGAATGCGAATGAACGGCGGCGCATCATCGCCGCGGCGCTGGAAGCGATCCTGTAGCCGCCGGCCGGCCGCGCCGGTCGCTGCCTCACGTTTCTCCCGGACCGCCTGCCTCACGGCGGCGGTTCGGGACTGACCGATGCTTTCGACTTATATGTCGAAGGTGGCGGCCAGACATGCCGTGCAGACACCATTTGCGTTTTGCCAGGGGCGACCGTACCATGAGGACATGCCCCGCCGCACGCCACCATCCCGCCACATCCCCCGTCCGCTGCCGCGGCCAGGTTCACGTTGTGAAGATAAGCGGCGCTATGAATCCCAACAGGCCGTCCAGGCCGCCCTCGATGACGCCGAGCTGATGCGCCCCTGGATCACCCTGGGCACCTACCAATGCCTGGAATGTTTCGGCTGGCATCTGACAAGCCGCCGCCAATCAGATACAATAGATGCAGAAGACTGACGTATATGCTTCTGAGAGGAGACTGCTTATGAGTGATATCAAACTTGATGATGACAAGAAGGTAATCGTATACGGCGCCGAGTGGTGCGGATACTGTCATCAGGCCATGGCCTATTTTGACAAGAAGGGCGTCGCCTATGTTTACCACGATATCGAGCGCGAACCAGGTGCCGCCCAGGAACTGATGCAGAAGCTCGGCGGGCCGGTGCAGGGCGTACCGGTACTTGATGTGTACGGTGAGATCATTTTGGGATACGACCTGGGGCGCATCAACCAAGCTTTGGCAAAAGCCTGATCCAATTCCTAACCTGATTTTATACGAGGAGTACTATGTCCAGCACCAACCGCACATTGCTGATAACCGGCATCCTGGTCATCCTGGCTGCCGCTGGCGGCTATTTTGCCTTGGCACAACGGGCCGATGAGACCACCCGCCAGGAACCGGCCGTCACGAAGCCCGTAGAAAATAAGCCCGCCACCGGCACTACGACTCCGGACGAGACGGCAGCACCCGCCGCGTCGACCGCCGGCACATACACTGATTACTCCGCCGAAGCCCTGGCTGCCGCGGGCGATAATGAACGTGTCATATTCTTCCACGCGCCGTGGTGTCCGCAGTGCCGCCAGCTTGAGGCCGACATCGAGAAGAACGGCGTACCGGCCGGCGTCACCATCCTCAAGGCAGACTACGACAGCAACCAGCCATTGCGCCGCGAATACGGCGTCGTACAGCAGACCACCGTCGTACACGTCGATAGCGAGGGCAAAAAACTAGGCCTGTTCCTGCCCTATAGCGATCCGCGGCTCGAGCCCGCACTGACCGGCCTCGGTATCAACGGTAGCGACGAGTAACATGGGTCCGGAACTGCTCTTCATCAGCCTGCTGGCAGGATTTCTGACGGTGCTGGCGCCCTGCATGCTGGCCGTGCTGCCCGTGATCGTCGGCGGCAGCATCGGCGTCTCAGCCAAGCCGGACACGGCCAAGGCACTGCGCATCGTGGCCAGCCTGGCGCTGAGTGTCACGGTATTCACCCTGCTGCTGAAAGGGACTACTGAACTATTGGCGGTTCCGCAGGAGGTATGGCGGGGGATAAGCGGCGGCCTCGTGGTGCTACTGGGTGTCTTCCAGCTGTTCCCGCAGCTATGGGAGCGGCTGGCACTGGGCATGAACCTCGGCGCCAACAGGGCGCTGCGCGCCGGCAGCAGCCGTCGAAGCGCGCTGGGCGACATCATCATCGGGGCGGCGCTCGGGCCAGTGTTCACCAGCTGCAGTCCGGTGTATGGCCTGCTGATTGCCGTGGTACTGCCGGCCTCATTCACGCTCGGGGCATTGTATGTGTTGATCTATGCCATCGGCCTGGCTGCGGCCTTGTTGCTGCTCGCTCTGGCCGGACAGCGGCTCATAGCCCGCCTGCGCTGGGCGGCCAATCCCACAGGCATGTTCCGGCGCGGGCTGGCCGTACTCTTCATCGCCGTGGGCCTGAGCATCATTTTCGGCTGGGACAAGCTGGGTGAAGCCTGGCTGCTGGAGCGTGGTCTATATGACGGCACCACCGGCCTGGAAAATCTGCTACGGTAAGGATATGCAGGGTCAAGGAGGTTCAGATGTTTGATGATTACAAGCAGAAGCAAAGCGTCGTCGTAGTCTACACCGGCGACAGCAAAGGCAAGACCAGCGCCAGCATCGGCCTGATGTGCCGCGCCTTGGGGCGGGGCTGGCGGGTAGCCTACATCCAGTTCGTCAAGAACTGGGAGGTGGGCGAGCACACCTTCATCCGCAAGATTCAACCTTTATTTAATGATTCTTTGTTTTTCTATAAGGGTGGCCTTGGGTTTTATGAAGCGCCGGACGACCTTAGTGCCGCCGATGTGACGGACGCCGACCACAAGCAGGCAGCCCAAGAGACCCTGGCCGAAGCACGCACCGCCTTGACGGGCGGGGAATACGACCTGGTCATCTGCGATGAGATCAACAATGCCCTGCACGATGGCCTGCTGACGCGCGAGGAGTTCGAGGCGTTGCTCAAGGATAAGCCGGAAGATGTCAGCCTCTGCCTGACGGGCCGCAACTTTCCGGAGGATATGCTGCACCACGTCGACATCGCGACGGAGATGAAAAAGATCAAGCATCACTTCGACGACAAATACCTGGCCAAAAAAGGCATCGATTACTAACAGCTAAAAGAAAGGGGGCGGCCGATGGCCAGTTTGAACGCGCTACTGAAACGCCGTACGCGCACCTTGCTGCGCAGTGCGCTTGGCCTGGTGCTGGCCTTCATCGTCTTCACGCTGGCCCAGAGCCTGGAAGGCAAGGGACCGTTCACGCCAGATGACCCGGCGCCGCCCGGGCAGTACACCGTCATCGATGTCGCGGACGGCGACACCATCTACGTCAGCATGGACGGCATCCGCGAAAGCATCAGGCTGGTGGGCGTGGACACGCCAGAGACGCACCACCCCAGCAAGCCGGCGCAGTGCTACGGCACAGAAGCCACGCAGTTCACCCGCAATCTCGTCAAAGGCAAGCCGGTCAAACTGGTGGCAGACACCAAACAGCCCAATCGCGATAAATACGGGCGGCTGCTGCGCTATGTCTTTTTGCAGGATGGGCGGGAGTTGAATGAGCTGCTGGTGACGGGCGGGTATGCATTTGTCACGAACTTCAATACCGAGAAAAAGAAAGAGTTCAGGCAGCTGCAGGAGGCGGCGAAGAATTCGAGGACGGGGTTGTGGGGTGCTTGCACCGTCAAGGAGTCAGGGAGCTATCTGCAGACCAATAGCGTTGAGATGTAGTGTCACTTTTGGATTAGTTGCCGACTGCGTAAGCTCTTTGTTATGCTTAGGTTATAGGCACAACAAGAAACAGGAACTTCACAATGAAAAGGCATGGCAGTCTCTTAAATAAACTTATTGGCCTAGGGCTGCTAATGGGTTTGGGTACAATAGTTTTCAGCCAGCCAGTGGGAGCAACAGCTACTCAAATTTCAATTGGAGGTCAACCTCTGCGGTTCGTCCCGTCAGCGTTATATGCGCATCTCGACGGCAACATTTCGGCTGCATCATGCAATTTAGGCCCATATTATGATAACTATACATATCTTAAGACTTTAACTCCTGAAGATACGCCAACAAATAATATTGTCAGCAGCAACCATGGAAGTACTACGTGGAGCCCAGTATCGTGCAACGAGTCCAGCATAGTAGCAGGAACTGATGGGACGACCTATGTGTCGGAAGTTCGGACAATAAGTAATCACCTAGAGTATCGCTTAGCTGCTTATCGTAATAATGCCGAGCTATGGGCAATACCCCTCACGGCCTGCACTGCCACGAGTCCTGACTATATTGCTCAAGGTCGAGCAGCGCACCCGACCATAGGTCGCGATGGCACACTGTATGTAATGTCACTAGCTTCCTCACAATGTACATCCACTGATCAAGATTCCAGGTTATACGCACTTAGTATGCTAGATGGCAGCGTCAGGGCAAATGCCCAAATTGCCGAAAATACAGTCTACCCGTCAACTTCACCCCTGGTTATAACATCAGGCGGGGTTGCAATATTGCAAAATACCATTGACTACGATAGTAATAATGCACCACAAACCGACCACATTAGTGTCCGTTACTTTAATCTTAATAAAACAAACACTACCTACTCTTTCTCGGAGAACAGCCCCCTTAATCATGATGTATCCAGCCAGCCTTATGCCAATCGGCAAGGTGTTGCCCAGATTACCGGTGATAGCACTGGCCAGATATATGCACTACTTTATCCTGATACCCATCCATACAACAACTGTACTAGCGACTATGAGATTGCGGTGCTAAGGCAAACTGCGAATGGCCCCGATTTAAGCTATCTAGCGAATGATGATTGCAATTTCAAATTAGGCTCTATGGCCATAACTCCAGACGGGGGACTCGTGACACTAGGGGGTCCGGACAATAGCAGTGCGAGTAGCCTTGACGACCGAATAATTAAGTTTTCCGCAACAGGCTCTGTAGTTTTCGACATCAATCTCAATAGCACTTTAGTGAGCGCTGGGTATGAACAGCCTTATTCAAGTTCGAGTCCGATCGTCGATACTAATGGCGCAATATACATTGTTTCCAACGCTGAATTAACCGCCAGCTGGCCACGCGACCGACACAATATTGTGCGTCGTTTTGAGGCCACAACCGGAGCATCGACCGTAGTCTACTCGTCAACGGAAGTATCGGGGCTTGACGGAAATACATCCGAACGATTTGTAACAACAGGCAGAGCGGATATTCAAAATGGCACATTTTACTTTGTGCAATGCAAATCAGATTATAGTAACTGCAACGCTTCTCAAAACATTAGCATTATCAAAGCAACAGGAGTGGACATAGGCAACCGTTATCCGCAATCCGAAGTACTGCAAGCTTACACGGTAGATGGCGATAATGATGAGCTAAGCCTTAGTCAAGAAGTAATGCAAGGCACACTAGACGATAAGCCAGATACTGATCGCGACGGATTGACAGATTACGTTGAATCTAACGCATATCCCGATAGACATGCCACTTTCTGCAACACATCAGCTACTCCAATCTCATGCGCGACTCCTCATCCCAATGCGAAGGATATATTTGTGGAAATTGACTGGATGACCAAAGTTGAATCTAACGGCCAGGGCTACGATTATTATCCTACACAGCCATCACCAAGTCAGTTGTCGCTCGTCGGACTTGCATTTCACGCAAAGAATATATATACGCATTTCGACATTGGTCCTCATACCACTACCAACATCACAACGCCAGGAGTAGAAATTGGAGACTTTGGTGGCGGGCAAAACCTACCATACATAAGGGATTTGTATTTAGAATCGGAAAATGATTTGGATGTTGACTTGTATAGCTACAAGAACGAATTAACTCCAGTGTATTTTGACAAATCAAATCGCTACGGGAAGTGGCGCTATATGATATCCGGAAGCTATCTGGAGGATGATGATGACGACAACCCTAGTGGAATTGCATACGCCGGGGATGATGATGCGGTTATAGCTTACGATTTAATAAAAAATGATTTTTTTACTCAAAATGTAAACTGGGATAATTTTGATCAACAAATTGCAAAATTAATTATGCATGAATTGGGCCATAATCTTTGTCTTAGCCCAGATAGCCAGCAAGGTCAGTATGCGGGCCAGCCCTTAATCTGCGCTTCCGACAAGGTTCATGGCTATGCAGGCATTTATAATACCTTGGGCTTAAATGGCTACTACCCTAGTGTAATGGGTTATGCATATTTACAAGATTTTTACACAGTACCTAGCTACTCGAACGGCACGCACGGCAATGAAGATCATGATGACTGGACTCCGGTGCAATACGGTTTGGATGACTTTACCTGCAACACGAAGGGCGATGAAGATAACGGGCCAGCCGACTGCACTGCAAATAATGTGAATCAGTAGTTCTCGATGCTATAAACTACCCCGTCTCTAGTTATTCGAAAGTAATGCTGCGCAATATCATAAATGCCAAGGCATCATTCTCTGTTGAGTCGGAGTCGGTTTGATAAACATAAGTTTTGTTTTTGTGCCCAATTATATAGCTTACAATCATTTGATATTGCGAGCTTGACGAAGTCCTCTTAGTGCTAACCAGCCGAACACCTTCTTTGTCGTTAAGTTTAAAAAAATCTTTAGACTTGATATCCACCCAAATAACCAAGGGTTTCTGCACCACTCTACCGTCATCTCCAGTATCTTTATCTTCAAAATCTTTGATGACGCCCTCTACTGGAAGGTCGTAGATAATAATTTTAAACTTTTCACTTTTTACACCATCCTTATCATAAAATAATACACTACGCTGAGTAATCGGCCCTCCGTTAGCAGTAGAGGAAAGCTCTTTTGATTTAGGGTATAGCTCGGCAGGATGACTCAAGGCCAAGCCAAGCGTTTGATCTTTGTAAGATTTCCAGTCAGCAGGCGGACTTAGCAGTGGATCAATATTGTCAATTTTATCTGCGGTCTCTATATGTTTTGAAGTTTTGTTTACAGTGCCGGTTGAGCCGGGCGTAGGAGTATCAACCTGCTGCTTTGTATTGCTTATGTTGAAGCCTACTAAAGCCACTACAGCTAACAACGCTACTGCAAAAGCACCTACTAACAACATCCTGTGGTTTTTCATAACATAAGCATAGCATGACGTTCACGCGAGAATTAGACTGCGCGAAAGTTGTTAGATCCGAAAACTATAGTGAATCTGCGGACTCACTGCGCTACTCCAACGGCTGCGCGTCCTTATAAATCTCAACCATCCGCTTCGCCAGCCGGTTGATATCAAATTCCTTGGAAAGCTTGCGCGAGGCGCTGGACATCTGCTTCAACCGCTCACGGTCAGCCAACAGCGTGCGGAAGACTTCGGCAAAGTCGGCCGGCTCCGGCGTATCAGTCAGGATGGAGTTCTCGGCGGTCAGGCCTTCCTTAAGGTTGTCGTCACAGTAGACTACCGGCAGACCGCTGGCAATGGCTTCCAGGATGACCATCGGCTGGTTATCAAAGCGGTAAGAGGCAAGCGTGAAGACATCGCTTTGGCTGAGAATGTAGGCCACGCAGGCAGGGGACTGCTTGCCGGTGAACCAGATGCGGTCGGCGACGCCCAGCTCTTCGGCCAGTTCCTCGAGGTTCTCGCGCTCCGGGCCGTCGCCAACCAGGATTAAGCGCACCTTGGGGTCGGCAATGCCGGCCATGGACTCAACCAGGACGCGCTGGCGCTTCTCGCCGCTCAGCCGTCCCACTGCCGTAATCCAGCGCTGGCCGCGCGGTTTCTTGAAGGTGCTGGTGGAATGCTCGTCGTCAGTGCGGGCTTTGTACTGTTCGAGGTCGATGCCGTTCGGCAGCACGTAGCACGGCGCCTCCAGCCCGTGGGCGGCCATAGTGTAAAACAGGTGCTCGGACGGGGCGATACAGGCCGACGTGTGGGCAAAGAAGGTGTTCATCAGCCGCCAGGCCTGCTTTTTGAACAGGTCGCGACTGTCCATACTCAGACCCTGCAAAGAACCGAACTCAAACGGCAGCACTGGCCGGGTCTTGAAGGCGATAGGATAGCCGATAGAGACGGCGATCATGCCGGAGATGACTGCCGCCGGGTAGTTATCGAGCAGCTCGGTAAACAGGGTGTGCATGGTCGAGACATGCGGAATACCCTGGCGCTTGGCCACCATGCTGCCCAGCGCGCCCATCCAGAACTGGGTGTGGCTGTGGACGACATCAAACTCATACTCATCAAACTTCTTGGCCATGCCGGGATAGACGATGGATACCGGCCGCTTATCAAAGATATACGAGTTGAAGGAGTTGGTGCGGATGACATGATCATCATTATCCTCATAATCGGCACACTTGGGCGCGATAATGAAGACCTCATGGCCAAGCCGCTCGTAGGCGGCCCGCAGGTTCTGGATCGATGTCGTCACGCCATGAATATATGGCAGGTAATCATCGGTAAAAAATGCAATTCTCATAATTCGGAGGTTAAACTTCATCACATTATACCATAACCGTGGCGTTTTATCGAGAGGAAGCTGTTTTATGCAGGCACGACGGTTGGTGCAGGCTTTCAGCTTCCTCTATACTGGGCAGCATGAACGAACCGCTGATCAGCATCATCATCCCGTGCCATAACGAGGCGGCAACCATCGGCGGCCTGCTCGACGATCTGCGCGCCCAGACCGATCTGCCCTACGGCAGCTTTGAAGTCATCGTCGTCGATTCCGCCTCGACCGACGGCACCGGGGATGCCGTCCGCACCCATGGGGACGGCCTGCCGCTGCAGGTAGTGCGCGTGGATGAGCCCGGCGCCAGCCTGGCCCGCAACCGTGGCGCGGCTGTCGCCCGCGGCTACTTCTTTATGTTCTGCGATGCGGACGTGCGCCTGCCACGCCTGTTCATCGAGGCCGCCCGCAAAGAGATGGGGCGGCGCGACCTGACGGTTGCCGGTTTTAAACAGCGAATTTTATCATCGTCGCTCAGCATGCGCGCCGGCGGCCGGCTGATGAACGGCTATGCCCTGGCAATGAGCATCACGCCGTGGCCGATCTTCTTCAGCTGCTACATCGTCCAGCGCGACCTGTTCCGGGCCATCGGCGGCATTGATGAATCGCTCTACCTCATGGAGGACTACGACGTGGCCCTGCGCGCCAAGCGGGCCGGCGGCAGCTTTGGCATCATCACCGGCACGTATTTCCTCAGTTCGCCGCGCCGCTACGAAGGGCAGGATGGCCTGCAGCAGCTCAAGCGCGGCTTTTACGGCGAGTTTTACCGTTACACGCACGGCCTGCGCGTGGACAAACCGATTTATGAATACAAGATGGGTGGCGAGGACAAGCCCAAGAAGTAGGCGCGGCTACTCTTTTTCAGCCTTCGCCAACTGCGCCGCCGCAATCTCCGCGCACTCTTTCCAAGCATCAAAATGCAGGATGTGACCCGCGCCATGGATGACATGCGGCGTGGCATCCGGCAACAGCTGGCGCAGCCGCGTAGCCGTGTGACGCGTCACCACGTTGTCGCGGTCGCCGATGATGTATTCCGTGCGTTGCTGGACGGCCTTGGTCAGCCGCCGCCCCTCGTAGGGATTATGGGTGTGCAGCAGGGCGGACATGGCATTGCTGACCGGCACGTCCAGAAAACTCCGTTTATATAATTCTGACTCACGCAGCCAGCGTTTGGCCTCCGGCCGCTTGCTGACGTGCAGGTACTTGATACGGATAGAAATAACCAGGTGCGAATTGTACAGCCGCCAGGCCACTACCTCCGGCAAGGCCTGTCCCATGTAGCGCAACAGGCGGGAGGCGCGGCTGATGTCCGGCGTCGGGCAGTTCAACAGCAGCTGGCAACCATCCGGCAACAGGCCTTGTTGGGCGTAGTTATAACAGATGGCGGCCGCGAAGGAATTGCCAATGACCAGATTGATGCTGACACCCTGCGCCGCCAGACTGGCCACGCAACCGTCCAGCCAGCGCCCCAGCTGGTCAAAATCCTTAGCCACCAGGCCCTTGGCGCTGCCGTGGCCGGGCAGATCCGGCGCGTAAACGGCATAGCCCTGCCGCGCCAGGTGACGGCCGAGCACCACCATGTCCAGCTTATTACCGGTGACGCCGTGCAGCAGCAATACGCCACGCTTGGCCTTGGTATTAGTGGCCAAAAAATGGTACTCCACGCCATTGTGGTGGCGCTGGAAGGTGATGAATTCTTTTTCGATATGTTGGAGCGGCTCGTGGGCGACGGTGTCAGATATGTGTCTCATGCTTATCTTCATTATAGCTTACGGCGGGGCTGGAGCGGCAAATTGGAAACCCCCGCGCCGTGGTGGCGCGGGGGTGTGGAGCATGAACAGTGCGTCAGCGTCCACAGATATGGCCGCGACGAGCCGAGAAGTCAAACCATCCCCGGACTGTCATCTGTTCACTGGTGTGAGGGGGCTTGTACAGTCCCTTGAACTCGTAGAGGTGGATATTACTGGGCGTTGGGAGCCAGATGTCAACAAGTCGCATCTTGATGTGACGCTCCTCGTCATCCACTACGACGGTCCACACCAGAGGCACCGTAGCGCTCGGATTGGTGCTGTGCTGATTCATAAGATCCACCACCTTGGCTGCAAGTGCCATGATGCGTGGCCCTCTGATAATAGCCGCCGAAAGCCGAGCGTCGCCACAATCATGAACCTCAGGCTGCTGAGCCATGTGCCACCTCTGAAGATTCGCCGGATAGGTCTGGCGCTAGACCGTTGCTGCGTGATTATGCAGCCACTCGCTCTGCCTGAACGAGAATCTAGTAAACTATATCATTTTTGTAGATAAAAGCAATATCTACACTTTATGCATTTTGACAAATGAAACTTTTATCGTTATAACATTAATCAGGAGCGTCACTCAACGCTTCTCCGCAGTTCCAGCGGAGTTGGAACATGCCCGGAAGGGATCGACATGCGCATTAAATCGCGCCTGTTGGCAATACTGCTATTGGTTGGGGCAATCCTGACCGGTGGCATCATCACTCCGCCCACGGCCTTCGCGGAAGGGCCATGGGATCCAAAGCAGGGCACTTGCCCTTCAGGGTGGTATGACCAGCGACCAGTTGCAAATCACTGCGTGGCGGTCATCTCACCTGACTTCCTGGACATCACCACCACCGCAGGGGGAGCATCAATCGGCTCCATCGGCGGTGTGCAAGGTGCTGTAGTGGGCGCAGCAATTGGCGAGGCCGCAGCCTTCATCCTGAAGAAAAACCCGAATGGGTGCATCTACATCCAGGCCAACAACCCCTGGGACCCGACATGGGCTACCCGGCCGTGGGAGTGGCGCTGGTATGTGGGTGCGTGTGACGGTTCGGCGATGTGGAGACACGCGCTGAGCTGACCTGCCTCGGGCGGGGCGTCGATAGTCTTCAACGCCCCGCCCATTTCAAATTTTTATGAGATAATTGAATAATGAACGTTGATTCGTTAATACTACTAGCTCTACTCACCTGTGCAAGCCTGCTCCTGTACGCTTTACCGAAAACGCGTCTGTTCACAGCGGCTCCACTAATGATATATTTCGCAGTAAAGCCATTCCTCGGTACCGGAGGGGTGCTTGACTGGTTGATAAGTATATTTTGGTTAATCCTTCTTTCGCTCGTATCTTACCGTGAGTGGAAAAAGTTTAACGCTACTAATAGCAAGCTGTAACTCATACATTTTCTGGATTTTTAGGCACTAAGGATAAAACAATAGGTGTGAACGTTAAGTATGCCACTTGACAAAACAACACATTTGTGCTTACATCCTATAGTCTTCGTACCTCAAACAGAAAGGCTGTCATGCGCCCGCGCATCACACCTGCCCGTGCACTGTCCGTCGCCGCCGGCGGCTGGCTGGCAAGCGGCTACCTGCCGCGCAGCACCACGCACCGCGGTCCGTACGTCCTGGGCCTGCGCTCGGAGGTCATCGAGAGTGACCAGGTCGTCGTCATCTTCAGCGGCTGGCGCGGCCAGGGCGTCGTGGCCTCGCTGCCGCTGGCTGATGAACTGCGCAGGACCAGCCACATCGTCATGGCTGAGTATGGCGAGGTCGGCATGGATCTGCCTGCACTGTTCCGTGAAATCGATGCCGAGGTCACGGGCATGACCCGCGCCGCCAAGCACCGCAAGGTCGTCATCATCGGCCGCTCAATGGGCGGCAGTGTCGGCGCCGAGTATGCCGTGCACTACATGAGTGCAGGGCATGCCATCGAGCTGCCGTACCTGGTGGCCTGTTCGGCCCAGGGCAGCCGGCACAGCCTGACCATCCCGGACTGGCTGCTCGGCGCCCTGCGCTACGTGCGACTGCCCGTGGGCACCAGCCGGTTGACCTACCGTATGGGCAAGTGGTTGGCTGAGCGTGCCGACTATCCGCGCGAACCGGGGGTTGCACTCGATCGCCTCAAGATCAGCGCCGCTACTATCTGGGCAGCGCCCGGCGAGTCACTGGCAGCCCAGGCGCAGTACCTGCACGGCATGAACGTCACCCGGCTGCCGCTGGAACACGTCCTCGGCGGCCTGGTCGTCTGCGACCACGGCATCTGCGACCCGCTCGTGGACACCGAGGCCGCCTGGTCCGAGTGGCGCAGCGCCTACCCGGACGCGCTGCGGCGGATCCTGCCGGGGCAAGGCCACGACATGACGGCCAACTTCCCATCAAGGGTGGCGCAAGTCGTCGAAGCCTGCTTCGCCGGTCGTGTCAGCGGAATTCCGCATCTCGACCATCACGAGGGCCTCATCGGCCTGCAGAGCGGCCGGACCAGCCGGATCCCGAGGTAGGGGACAAGCCCCGTCCACATCACAGCGTCGTGGCGTGGACGGGGCTTCGTCATTTCAAAAAGTGTTCTATACTATTCATCAGATGAAAAAAGCCGCCAACACATCCAAGGCCAAACCACAGCCCAAGGCCATCACCAACCGCCGCGCCCATTACGATTACGCGCTGGGGGATGAGTTCGTTGTCGGCCTGCACCTGAGTGGCCCGGAAGTACGGGCGGCACGCGACGGCCATATCCAGCTGAAAGGCGCCTTCGTCACCATCAAGCAGGACGAGCTCTGGCTGACCAATGCCAGCTTCAGCGTCAAACACAATGAGCCAGGCGGCCATAACGAGCGGGCAGTCGACACCTCGCCGCGCAAACTGCTGGCCCATCGCAAAGAAATCGATAAGCTGACGGCCGCCAGGAAAGAAGGCATGACCATTGTGCCGCTTAAGCTGCTCAACCAGGGCCGCTTTATCAAGCTGATTATCGCCCTGGGCAAGGGCAAGAAGCGCTATGACAAACGCGAGGCATTAAAAAAGCGCGACTTTGCGCGCGAATCCGCATTATTACGGAAACGAGGATAGCGGAAGCGGAGATAGCGGAGCGGGCCCGACGTACGCGGTGAAGCGCACGCCGGGATCGCAGTACCAACTAGCCGGATGCCGCGGCACCCGGCCGGCACGACCTGACCACGATGGGCCATTCGTCCAACTCACTGACCCAAGGGCTGGTGAGCGTCACGACAGGCACGCCGTCACGGCTGATGTCCAGTACCACCCCCAGCTGGGAGTGGGACCGCAGCGTTCCATCGCACTCCGGGAAACCCGGCAGCCCGACCGGCAGCTGCACGTCGAACGGGTCGTCGTAGCTGCCGTAGTACGTCATGCCGGTAACGGGGAAGCCACCGCTGTCAGCCGTCCACTCGATGCCGCGCCCCGTCAGGAGCTGGTCCTGAGTCGGGATATGGCGCAAGCCGAAAATTACAAGCAATACGGCGACGGTGCCGATTGCCAACCACCACAGCCACCGCACCAGGCGGGACTGTGGACGAGGCGTCGTAGGGTAGGGCCGACGTTCATGCAGGGGGCGAGCGACTGTCACGCTGTCCTCCGGACGGTCCAGTTATAAAAGGGCACTGCTAATGCTTATTATAGCACAAAGTGTCAATATTAGCAAAAAGAGAGCATAGTTAAGCCATACTGCCGCGGGACGCCCGCGACGCGTCTAGCTGATGACCGTGCCGACGCTGTCACCGATGGCGACGCGGCGGATGTTGTCTGCCCGGTGCAGGTCGAAGATGATGATGGCTTTGTCATGCTCCATGGCCAGCCCCATGGCAGCCTTGTCCATGACGGCGATGGCGGGATTGCTGACGGCTTCCTGGAAACTGAGGTGATCGTACTTGACGGCGTCGTCGTGCTTGGCCGGGTCGCGGTCGTAGACGCCATCCACCTTAGTGACTTTGCAGACGACATCGCAATCGAGTTCGAGGGCCAGGTTGACGGCCGCCGTGTCGGTAGTGAGGTACGGCCGGCCGGTGCCGCCGCCGATGACGACGATACGCCCCTTGGACAGATGACTGTTGGCGCGGCGGGTCGTGAACTGGTCGGCGATCTGATCCATCTTGACGTTGCTGAGCAGGCGGGTCGGTACGCCGCAGGCATTGAAAATGTCAGTGACAGCCAGGCCGTTCATCACAGTACCGAGCATGCCCATGAAGTCGGCATTGACGCGGGACAGCCCGTGCCCGGCCACCTGCGCGCCGCGCACGAAGTTGCCGCCGCCAACCATGACGACGATCTCGACACCGGTCTCGCGCGCCAGCTTCAGTTCTTTGGCGATCCAGGCGATGACTTCGGGATCGACGCCGCTTTCGTATTTGCCAGCCAGTTGTTCGCCGGAGAGTTTAAGGAATAGTCGCTTATATCGGAGTGTTGGGGATGTGGTCATACTAAAACCTTATTGTAGCAGCTGCGCCAGAGGCTGAACAGCGGCGTCAGCATGGCCTGCCTAGAGCCGCTCCATCCTGATCAGCGGAATAACACATGCCGTCGTCGTCGCATCGCTGCCGCTATTGTTGGCAGGGTTAGTGAGTGTATAAACGCCGCTGGAGACGACTGCCGCAGCCTTAAGGACGCAGTTCTGGTTGGCACCCTCCAGGTAATAGCGCAGTTGGAACTGTGTGCTGATGCCGTCGACGGTCGAAGGGAAGTAAGCCAGGATGGCTGCCCGGTATGGATTGTTGCCGCTGACGGGCAGCGTGGGATATTCGCCCGATATCGATCCTGCGCCCTTCAGCCAGTTCATGACAGCAGGGTTGACGCTGAAGTACGCCGAGGTGCCGTTGTAGTAGCAGTCACCGTTGCCGTCCGAGTTGACATCCGGCAAGCCCTCGCCCAGGCAGGTAGCCTCGCCGGGGCCGGACCAGAACGTCGGCACCGTGCTGTTCTGGGCCTTGGCGCTGTACAGCATCTTCTCCATCGCTTTGGCATAGTCGATGCGGGCGGTATTGCGGGTCTGCCGCTGGACCTGGCCGAAGCTGCTGATGGCGATTAGTGCCAGGATGGCGATGATGACGATAACAATTAACAGTTCAACGATGGTAAAGCCGCCCGGAACACTGCGCCGCTTGAAAATCATAGCTTTATCTTAGCATAAGCGACAAGAGACGATATCAATAGCGCAGCGCCGAAACCGGGATGGTCGCCGACGGACCGCTGGGCAACTGCCAGCTCAGATTGGCGCCAGCATTGCCGCCAGTATCGAACATCTGATAGGTGAGGTCGTATACCTGGCCGGCCGTCAGGCTGATGGTGGCGGATTGGCTGCCTGGATCCCAGAATGGCCGGTCGAACAGTTGGACGCCATTGACCGTCAGGCGGATGCCATCGTCGCCGCTACCGATGAAAGTATACGTTCCGGTCTCGGGCGCAACGACGCAGCCGCTCCAGCGGACACCATAGTTATCGTTCGGCATGCCGGCATACGGTGCACCGGACCAGAAGTAGTTGATGGTCGAGGCAGTATCCGTAAAGGCCGGCGAACCGGTGAACGAGATGTTGGTGAAGTACTCCGCCCGCAGCCCGTTATTTACGGTACAGGGGCAGCGGCCCGGCTGAGCACTGCGGTTGGCATTTGATGAATAGAACTGGCTGTCACTGTTAGTGCCGTTAATGCAGTACGTGTCGTTGGCCGGGCTGTAATAGTACTGATACGTACTGCCAGGACTGGCGGGCAGATTGGCCGGCCTGACGGACGGGTAGCTGCCGTTTTCGGCCCGGATGGACTCGATGGCACTGACTGCGCTTTTCAAGTCAGTCCGCACAGAGGCATCGCGCGCCCGCTTTGGCGCTTCAAAAAAAGCGCCGTAGGCGATAAGGGCCAGGATGCCCAGCACTACGATGACAATTAGCAGTTCGACGATAGTAAAGCCCGATGCGCGTGTTGCCGTAGAAGTCCGCATAATTGCTGTTATTTTACCATAAGCACCAAGCATGGCGCAGCCAGGCCGTATTTTATTGGTATACTTGGAGCCATGAAACTCTATTCCTGGAACGTCAACGGCATCCGCGCCGTCGTCAAAAAGAACCTCTTCGTGCCGTTCATACAGCAGCACCAGCCCGATATCCTCTGTCTGATGGAGACCAAGGCCGAGCAGGGGCAGGCCGAGATCGACCTGCCCGACTACCATGAATTCTGGAATTCAGCCGAGAAGAAGGGCTACTCCGGCACCGCTATCTTCAGCCGGACCAGGCCGTTGAACGTGCTGAGCGGCTTCCTGCCCGGCATCGCCGAACAGAGCGGCCTGGCCGGCGATACGTATGGCGACCCGGCCAAGGAAGGGCGCGTCATCACTGCTGAATTCGAGCAGTTTTATGTGGTGGCAGTGTACACCCCCAACAGCAAGGGCGACCTGAGCCGGCTGGAGCTGCGCCACAAGCAGTGGGATCCGGCGTTCCTGGCGCACTGCAAGGCGCTGGAACAGGGGACGCATGAAGGGTACGGCGCCAAGCCGGTCATCTTCTGCGGCGACCTGAACGTAGCGCACACCGAGGATGACCTGGCCAACCCCAAGCCCAACATCGGCAAACATGGCTTTACCAACGAAGAACGGGAAGGCTTTGAGAAGTTCCTGCAGGCCGGCTTCGTCGATACGTTCCGCCTGTTCACGCAGGGGAATGGCCATTACACTTGGTGGACGCACTGGGCGAATGCGCGGGCCAGGAATGTGGGGTGGCGGATTGATTATGTGTTAGTTTCGGCCGCGTTGAGGGACAAGGTGAGAGCAGCCAGCATCCATGTGGATGTACTGGGAAGTGACCACTGTCCGGTAAGCATTGAGATGGACATATAGCATACGTCGGGCTTGCGCTTTTTATTGACTTTTATATATTTTTGTAGTATAATAGAAGCATAGGCCTCTCTACATCCGGCCTTGCACTGGTTGCACGTTCCATCCGGGAGCGTGCCGAGCAGAGGAATGATATGTCGTCGCACACCAAGGCACTGGGTAGCACCCGTAACCACACGCTACCCAGCCCGTACGCGCAGTTCCTGCCGCCCGTCGTGGGCGAGCCGGAGACCGTCCACACCAGTGAACGGCCGGCCCTCGTGCACGTGGCGTTCCTGGAGCCCGCCCTGCCCGCCGCCACCAGCGGCGAGGACGACGAGCATTCGGACTGACGTACTGCGCATGGCCCGTGGCGCCACCAGGCACCACGCGAGACTTCATACGCAAGGAGCGATATGAGCAACGACCCGTCCCGCACCACCCCGGCCCAGCGTACCGCGCGCCGTCCGGCACCCTCCGGCTGTGTGGGTGATCTGTTCGCGCTGTGCGGCCTGGACTGGCAGTCCAAGTCTCAGTTCCGTGGCGACACGGGTGGCCAGCACAGGCAGGCCCGCACGACCAAGCCGTCCGCGGACGGCGGCAAGTAGGCGATCCTCGCCGACCAGCTCCATCCGCTGCGCCGCCCGGCACAGCGACCGCAACGAAGGCAAGGAGTGACCATGTCCACCACCGACTACGCACTGCCCGAGACCATCCTGGGCCTGGGCGGCGGCGTGACCGTGTTCCGCGGCATCCGCCCGGCCGGCGCGCCGGTCATCGTGGCCGTACCCACCAAGATGTGGGAGCGGCCGGAGCAGGCCCCGTCCGGCAGTGAACCGGTGACCGACAAGGCCGCCGACGCCGACGAGGACCCGGACACCGAGGTGGACGAGATCGGCCAGCACGTGACCCTCGCCGACGAGGAGTAGGCCCCTACGCGGGGCGCCATCAGCGGATCATCCGCAGGTGGCGCCCCGCTTTCCATTTTATGAATGGTAAAATGAGGCGTATGGATTATGACTATTGGCTCCGGCCCAAACCAGGCGAACGCGCCTTCGCCCATTTGGAGTGGGAGAAACCTGAACGCCGGGATCAGCGGGGAAGGCTGGCCACCATCGGCGGCACCAAGCTGGGATTCGCGGCCGTTGCCACCAGCTACCAGGAGTCGCTTGAGGCCGGAGCGGGCGAAGTACGGGCCGTGCTGCCCGACGCGCTCCAGCCGATGCTCGGGCGGGTGATTAGCAGCGGCATCTTTACGCCAAGCAATAAAATTGGTGCCTTTGCCGCCCAGGCCGAGCAGGACATGCGCGCCGCCGCCGGCTGGGCTGACATGTTGTTACTCCCGGGAGATGCCGGCCGCAACTCTGAGACCGCCATCTGCCTTGAGCATCTGCTGAGCGGCAGCGACACACCGGCCGTCATCACGCGTGACGCCATCGATCTGCTGCGGGCCAACCCGCAGGTACTGCTCGACCGCGAAAAGACCGCGCTGGTCGTCTCGTTCGCGCAGCTGCAAAAGCTGTTGCAATCAGTGTATTTTCCACGCAGCATCGTCTTTTCGATGCACCTGAGCCAGCTGGTCGAGGTACTCCACAAGGCCAGCCTGAGCTATCCGGCAATGCTGGTGACGTACCACAGTGAACAGCTGGTGATTGCGCTGGACGGCAAGGTGGCCAGCCTGGGCTATGACATGCCGATGCGTATCTGGCGGGGCAGTACCGCTTCCGCCCTGGCCGTGGCCCTGATGCAGCATCCTGGCAAGTGGTTTGAGGCTGCCGTCCATGCCGCGACGGCCTGATTCATGACCTTTTCATTAACTATTTGAGCTATTTTTAAGGCAAGACTATATAATTTATAGCGATACAGGCTGCCACGGCCTGGTAAACGGAGGGATCAATGGAAAGCAACCAACAACAGTACAAGAACCGAAGCCGGCAGGTGACGTTAAGCGCTGCGATCATCGTTATCATTGCGCTTGTCATCGCTGGTGTCCTGGCCAACAGTAATAAGCCCGCCCAGCAGAGCAGCACAGAGACACAGCAGACGACCTCCAGCACGCCAGGCGTGACCAAGACGGCCGAGCCGACCGGCGAAGCCGCAGCCGTACCGAACGGTCCATACAAGGGAGGCACTTATCGGGCGCAAGGCGTCTACACTTCGCCCGGAGGCGAGACCCGGATCAACATCACCCTGACCATCGACGGCAGCGGCAAGGTCGTCAACACCAAGGCGGAGTCGGCCTCGGACAACCCCACCTCACGCCGCTACCAGACCAAGTTCATCCGCAACTACACCGAGCTGGTCGTGGGTAAGAATGTCAACGAAATCAAACTGACGACGGTATCGGGGTCGTCGCTGACCAGCAGGGGCTTCCAGGATGCACTCCAAAAGATTAAGACAGAGGCAAAAGCATAAGGCACGGGCATGAGCGAGCCGTCTGTCCAGCAGTCAATCAGCTTTGAAGCGCTCGGTGCGCCATGGCACATCGATATATACGATGAACTCGATCCGATAGCCGCCGAAAAACTGCGCGGCAAGATGCAGGCCCGACTGGAGCTATACGAGCAACAATACTCGCGCTTCCGGGACGATTCACTGGTCAGCGGCATCGCACGGAGAGCGGGTGAGTATCGGCTGGACAATGCCGCCCAGCCGTTGATGCAGCTCTACCGGCGGCTCTATGAATTGAGCGACGGACTGGTGACGCCGCTCATCGGGCGGGCGTTGGAGCAGGCCGGTTATGATGCCGCTTATACGCTGCGCCCGGGCGACATCCACCATCCCCCGGATTGGGATGCGGTAATGCGCTACGACCACCCGCTGTTGGCCGTCAACGAGCCGGTACTGCTCGACTTCGGCGCTGCGGGCAAGGGCTATGCCGCCGACTTGGCTGCCGATGTACTCAAAGACGAAGGAATTCGTCACTTCTGCATTAATGCCAGCGGCGACCTGGTGGCCGCCTGTCCGCCGGATACCACACTGACTATCGGGTTGGAACATCCGGGTGACCCTGAGCAGGTTATCGGCACCGCGACCCTGAGCCACGGCAGCCTATGTGGCTCTGCCGGTAATCGACGGGCTTGGGGTGAATACACGCACATCCTGAATCCGCGCAGCCTGCAAAGCCCGCGCCATATCCTTGCCACTTGGGTAGGTGCCGCCAACGGTCTGTTGGCCGACGGCCTGGCGACGGCACTGTTCTTTATGCCGGTCGAGACGCTGGCGCAAGAGTTCACCTTTGAGTACGTCATCGTCAATGCCGACATGACAGCCGAGGTATCCGCTGATTTTCCGGGCACCTTATTCAGTGAGTAATGAAGCCGGTGGTGCGGCCAATAACGAAAGTAGGGAATATGCTTGATCTTTGGAACCGTTTTGACCTCAACCTGGGCCGTACCACCATGTACCGGCTGCTGCTGATCGGCCTGAACGGGCTGCTGGTAATCGCGCTTGCGTTCAGCCTTCTTGGGTGGTTGCCGTTTTCTGCGCTTGAGCTGCTGGTTAGCTCGGCAGTGTTCGTCGGTGTTTCCGCCCTGACGAACAAGACGTTCGGCTATATTTTCAACGCGCCGCAGAATACAGAATCGGCGCTTATCACCGCGCTCATCCTGACCTTGATCGTCGCACCTGCCGCCAGCCTGGAGGAAGGTTTGATACTGGTAATGATCGCCGTCCTGGCGCAGGCATCAAAATACCTGCTGGCTTGGCGCGGGCGGCACATCTTCAATCCGGCGGCGATTGCCATTGTCGTCCCGGGTCTGCTGGGCATCGGTCAGGCGAGCTGGTGGGTCGGCAGTCTGGTCATGCTGCCCGCGGTAGCATTGTTCAGTTTGGTGGTATTGCGGCGGATGCAGCGGTTCCAGTTGTTAGGTGCGTTCGTGGCCACGGCACTGGCAGTATTGGCCTACTTTGCCGTGCAGGATGGCCGCCCGGTCGGCGGGGTGTTGCTTGAAGCCATCACCTCGTGGCCATTGGTGTTCTTTGGTGCCATCATGCTGACTGAGCCGTTCACGTCGCCCAGCCGTCGGCGGTATCTGCTGCTGTATGGCGCGCTGGCGGGCGGCTTGATTGCATCGCGCTGGCAACTTGGCCCTGTGTATTCGACACCAGAAGTCGCACTGGTACTGGCGAACCTGTTCGCCTTTGCAGTCAACGCCAAGGGCAGTTACCGCCTGAAGCTGAAGTCTATCCGTCAGTGCGGCCATGATTGTTATCAGTTTCTGTTCACGCCCGAACGGCCACTTCACTACAAACCGGGCCAGTACCTGGAATGGACCGTGCCGCACAAGGGCAGCGATGCCCGGGGCGTGCGGCGGTATTTCACCATCGCTTCGTCGCCGACCGAGCCGGAGATCCACCTGGGATTAAAGACGGCGGAGGCATCAAGCTCGTTTAAGAAGGCACTGACGGGACTGAAGGAAGGGCAATATGTACGGGCCAGTAATCTGGGTGGCGACTTTGTGCTGCCAGATGATCGGAATGAGAAGCTGGTGTTCATTGCCGGCGGCATCGGTATCACGCCCTTTCGGAGCATGATCAAGTACCTGGTCGACACCGGTGAGCGCCGGGATGTGACGTTGTTCTATCTGGTGGCAAAGGCGGAGGATGTGATGTACCGGGAGGTGTTTGAGGAGGCGCGGGAGGTGGGCATGAAGATTTACTTTGTGCTGACGACGGATGCGGAGGCGCATGGGTGGGATGGCTTAAGGGGGAGGTTTGATGAAGCGATGCTGGAAGAGTATGTGAAGGATGTGGGGTTGCATACATTCTTTGTTTCGGGGCCTGGGGGGATGGTGAGGGCGTATAAGAAAATGTTGAGGGGGATGGGTGTGAGGAGAGGGTACATCCGAACGGATTACTTTTCTGGGTATTGATCTTTGTCTGGGCTGGGAATCGATATTACTTCTCCAATCGACCAAAGAAATGACCCCGCACTTTGGCGGGGCCATTTCTTTGGTGGGCAGAGAGGGAATCGAACCCTCACTCCATTACTGGAACAGGATTTTGAGTCCAGCGCGTCTACCAGTTCCGCCATCTGCCCAGATGCCGGGTGTCGGAGCTGCAGTCACGCGTAAGCATTGGCCCAGGCGGCTAAAGCATAAGCTTTAGACTTCAGTCGACGGCGTAATCATTGTACAATAAAGAGTAGTAATTATCCATGCGCAGCAATTCACCTCCTACCGACGACGCTTCCGTCTATCCACTCCCGCAGCAAGCGGGTATTTCGTCGTCGCAGCCGTACCCGGCGGCCAGTCAGCCTGCAGCAGGTGACGCACCGACCGCCGGCCTGGCCCGCGCTCAGCTCGACAATATCTACGCCGTCAATCCGCCACATGCCGAGGTCGCCAATCAAACCGCCACACAACAGGCGGCCGGACAGCTGGCCGATGATTCAGTCTATAACCGCGAGCATAGCGAAGCCGGCAGCTACGACTGGAACCAGTATCACGCCGCCTGGCAACAGTATTACCAGCAGTACTATGCCCAGTACTACAACGCCGAGCTGCAGAAGCAACAACTGCTGAACCCCCAGGCGCCGACTGCCTTGACGGGCGAGAGCACCAGTCAGACCAATCAGCGCCAGGCAGCCGCCGACGCCTTGCGCCAGGAGCTGACCCGCAAGGTCAAGTCGCACGCCCGCCGGGTCCGGGCCAGCTCGCACTTCATCCCGGTACTGACGGCACTGATAGTCGGCGGCCTGTTCTTCTTTTTGCAGTACAACAAGGTGCTGGCCGCCGAGGTCAACTCGTACATCAGCCCTAGCAGTACGGTCAGCGACAACGTCATCGTCGACCCCAACGCCAACACCGAAGTCGGCTCGGAGCCGCGACTGATCATTCCCAAGATCAACGTCGATGTGCCGATCGTCTACGGCCTGACCTCACTCGATAACGATTCCACTCAGAAACTGCTGGAAAACGGCGTCGTCCACTATCCGATTCCCGGCGCCAACAGCATGCCAGGACAGAAAGGCAACAACGTCATCCTGGGTCACTCCAGCAATGATGTGCTCGTGCCCGGCAACTTCAAGTTTGCTTTCGTCCTGCTGGAGCGGCTCAAGCCCGGCGATCTGTTCTATATCCATCACGAGAAAAAACGGTTCATCTACCGCATCAGCCGGACCGAAGTCATCCTGCCCACCGAAGTGTCAAAGTTGGTCCTGCCGAATGACAAGCCGGTTGCCACCCTGGTGACCTGTGTGCCGATCGGCACCTCAAAACAGCGGTTGCTCGTATTTGCCGACCAGATCAGCCCCGACCCCAGCGCGGCTACAGACAATAAGGATGCCGGCAAGAATGGCAGGCAATCAGACATTCCGGGCAATGAGCCCAGCCTGTTCCAGCGAGTGTTCGGGCTATAGTTATTGGTCTGCCGGCGTCAGCAGGGTCGAACTTTGCAGGCGCAGACTGCCGTTATCCTGCTTGCCAATGCTCAGCAATGAGCGGCCTTCGGTGCCAACCAGGACATCACCGATGCCGGCGAAGGCCGTGATGTGCTGGCTGTTAGTACCGTCAAATTCCACCAGGCGCAACGAGCCATTGCCCGTCATGGCGATGTGATGGTCATCAGCCCATTGCAGCGGCAGACGGGCCTCTGCGGGAGAGGTGAAGGTGTAGAGCTGAGACAGTTCAATGTCGAAGACGGCGATGCTCTCGCCGGTCTGGCTCATGATGAACCGGTTGCCCGGTGAGGCCTGCAGCGCAGCTGGCGTAAAGCTCAAGGACTGGCTGATGATTGTCTTGCGTGGTGCAAGCAGGGGGTCCTCCGTCACCTCCAAGTGACTGCCATAGACTTCGGTCAGATATGTATGGCTGTAGTACTGATTGAACTGCAGCTGCATTGGCACGTCTTCGTTGATGGTCTTGATGCGCGTCCGCTTCTCACCATTGCGCTGCCAGATAAACAATTGCCGCTCCGCGACGGCCGGGTCAGGGCGTACGGCGTACGCCACCGAACCCTCGTTCAATTCGTCAAACGCCACCACCGATTTGGCAATGGTAACCGGCTTCGCGGGGTCGCCACGATCGAGGCGCAGCAGGCTGGCATCGGTACCCTGGGCAAAGAATACGGCGTTGCTGCCTTCGGCAAAGCGTAGCGACGCCAGCGGCAGGCCGAACAGACGGGATACGTTCTCGGCGCGGGCCGGGTCTCCGACCGGGAGGCGGATATATTCGACGTCAGCGTCATTGAAGCTGTGTCTTATCAGGACGAAGTCACTATCCCGGCTCCACATCTGGATGTCAAAGAGGGAGGGCTTACCTTCGGCCGGAACGGTGAAGGCGGCAGCCGGCAATGCCAGCTCCGTGATGACCGGCTTACCCTCATTGCGGGCGTCAACCAGGCTGAATACCGGCGTTTCCGGCGTAGCATGAAGCAACATCCACTCGCGATCGGGCGCGGTGGACGCCTGATGAACAGCAGCCAGGTCGGCGACCGGCTGCGTGGTGACCAGGGTCGGAATCAAACGGGCGTATTCAAGCCATAGCACTTCGCCAGCGTGCAGACTGACGGTTTTCTGCCATGGATGGTATCCCTCGCGTTCATAGCGGATAGTGTGCTCACCGGTCTCGGCATTGACCTGGTAGCGGGTCTGGCGCGCCTGGACACCGTTCAGCGTCACTGTGGCGCCGCGCGGACGTGAGTCGAACTTCATCAGGCCGCCTTGCTCAACCTGAAGTGACTTATTCACCCGGTATCCTAATACGAAATAGATGCTGAGCACGGCCAGCAGAATAGTAGCGATTGTCATGGCGCCATAGCCGAAGAAGCGGAGACGGTCGCGCCGGCGGCGGATGGCAGGATCTTGGTTATACATAATGCTGCGGTATAGTATAACAGGTCACTTATATAAAGTGCTGCAGGTTGATACATTCCGAAGCACTTGCATATTAGAAAGTTAACTTCTATCATATGAAGTACTGGATAAAAACATAACCGCCATCAATTTCATGTTCATCTGGTGAGATTGCTAAGTCAGGGGTATACAAAGAACACTATGCGGGGTTCAAACATCATTACAATCAACGGTCAGCCATATGATGCCCTTACCGGCATGCCTTTACCGAAATCGGCATACGCCCAACCTTCATCGGCTCCGGTGCCGACTCCCGCCCAAGCCCCCGTGCCCGCACCCGCGCCGGTCCGTTCGACCGATGGCATGCAGCGCACCGTCCGTACCGCCGCCACGGCGGTTCATGGCCGCCCACAGAAGTCAAAAACCCTGATGCGCTCCGTCCTCAAAGCACCACATGCCTCCGCGCTACCCAAGCAGCCAGTCAAACGCTCTTCGCAGATCCGCCGCTTTTCACAGCCACAACCTTCCAGTCTGCACGTCCGGCCGCGTGAAACCGAGATTGTCAATCTTCGCCAGGCAGCCCAACCTGTTTCGCCCGCGCCCGCAGTACGGCAGACCGAGGCGATTCGCCCTTCACAACCACGCCAACCGCACGCAATCCAAACTCAGCAGCCTCACCCCGTCCGTGCAGCCGTTGCGGCACCACAGCAGGCACCAGTCTCCAGGCAAAGCGTAGCCACGCCGGCCGCGCACCAGCACGCCCCTCAGGGCCAGCCTACTGGCCAGCACAAAGCCGCGCATCCGGCCGTCGCCGCCGCGCAGCCGACCCGGCCTGCGCCGCTACAGGGCAGTGAGCTGAAGGAAGCCCTTATCAAGGAGCAGCTGCGCCACGTCGACGTCGAACAACAGCCCGTCGCCCACAAGAAGCAGCGCCGCCATCCTCGTCTGGCCTCGATCGTCGCCGGCGTCAGCGCCATCGTCCTGCTCGGCGGGTATCTGACATACCTGAACCTTCCCAGTCTCTCCATCAAGGTCGCCGCCGCCCAGGCAGGATTCGCCGCCACTTATCCCTCTTACCAGCCCTCCGGCTACAGCTTTAACGGCCCCGTTGCCTACAGCCCCGGAGAGGTGAAGGTCCGCTTTAAGTCGAATACCAACCAGTACGCCTACAGCCTGGTACAAAAAGCCTCAAGCTGGGACAGCCAGGCGGTACTCGACAACTTCGTCGTCAAACAGAGCCGTGAATACGCTACGCTGCAGGAGCGCGGCCTGACCATCTACCTCTACGACAACAAGGCGACTTGGGTGAACGGTGGCGTGCTGTACACAATCGATGGCAACGCGCCGCTTTCAAGCGAGCAGATCCAGAAGATTGCTTCCAGCACTCTGTAAGACGCCAGCCTCATCATACAGCGCATGTATTAACGATTTCTTTACTTGCCAAAAATGTATCAATATTCCGGGTTCTTCATTAAGGCTTAATGACAAATTGGAGTTTGCCGGCGAGTGACTTATACTAGCAAACAATGAATGAGAACACCCCAACCGTCCGCACCCGCTTTGCTCCCAGCCCGACCGGCGCCCTGCATGGCGGCACCATCCGTACCACTGTCTTTGCCTGGCTGCTAGCCCGCCAGGCTGGCGGCCAGTTCCTATTGCGCATCGAGGATACCGATCAGAAACGTGAAGTGCCAGGCGCCATCCAAAACATCATGGACAGCCTGCGCTGGCTCGGCCTTGATTGGGATGAGGGCCCTGATACTGGCGGCCCCTACGCTCCCTATACCCAGTCCCAGCGTCTCGATATCTACAAGGAGTGGGCACAGAAACTGTACGAAGCGGGGAAGGCCTACGCCGATCCCTACAGTCCGGAAGAATTGCAGGCCCTTCGCGAGCAGGCACAGGCTGAAAAACGGCCGTTTTTGTACCGCGACCATCGCCCTGATCAGCCACCCGCCTGGGACGGCAGCCAGCCGCTTCGCATCAGGCTGGAGCCGAAGTCATATAGCTGGCATGATGCCGTCATGGGAGACATCACCATGGGGCCGGAGATGGTTGACGATTTCATCATCATCAAAAGTGACGGCTTCCCGACATACAACTTCTGCCACATCATCGATGACCACCTGATGAAGATCACGCACGTCACCCGCAGCCAGGAATTCCTTTCGAGCATTCCCAAGTTCCTGGCCGCCCACGAAGCACTCGGGCTGACGCCACCTGTAAACCTGACTGTACCTCCCGTCCTGGATGAAAGTGGCAAGCGCAAGCTCAGCAAGCGCTATGGCGCCAAGCCCATCCTGGCCTACCGCGACCTGGGATACCTGCCGAGCGCCGTGCTGAATTTCCTGGCTACTATTGGCTGGAACGATGGCACCGAGCAAGAGGTGTACACCGTCCAGGAACTGATTGAAAAATTCAGCAGCAGCCGTATTCAGAAGAGCGGCGGTATCTTTGACGAACAGCGTCTGACGTACCTGAACGGTGTACACATCCGCCGGCTGTCGCTGGATGAACTATATGAAAAGGTTGCAGACTTTTGGCCGGCAGAAGCAGCGGATGCCGACGACGCACACAAAAAAGCCGTGCTGCGTCTCGTGCACGAGCGGCTGAAGTTCTTTGCCGAGCTGCCGGAACTGACACGGTTCTTCTTTGTCGCACCCAGCAGTGAAGCAGTCACAGAGCAAGTAGCCGCCAACAAGCAGCTGCGCAAGCTGACAGGCACCGAACGGCACGACGCTCTTGCCGCCGTCATCAGTGCGCTCGAAAACAGCGACTTCAGCGAGGACGATCTTGAAAAGCAGCTGCGCGCGCTGGTAGAACAGCTAGGCGCCAAGCCAGGAGTGCTCTTCAGCCTGGTGCGTGTGGCCGTCACCGGCAGCAATGTCGCGCCGGGACTGTTTGAGACGTTGCATGTGCTTGGCAAGGATGCCAGTCTGTCGCGTCTGCGTAGCACCTTGCAGTAAGCGCATATGATTCTTAACAATATTTCACGTGAAAAAGCAATAGACACAAACGCTTTGCTATAATAAGTAGCAAATGGAGCCAACACAAACACTACCACCAGTCTCACCGTTGCCGCCTGCAGCAGCACCAGAGCCGCAGCAACCATCGCCGCCAGAGCCCTCGCCACAATCGGAGGGTCGTGAGCCGTGGCATAAGCGCAAGCGGGTGAGGGTGCTTATTGTCGTATCCACCCTCCTGATCGCTGCAGGAGCCGTGACGTATTGGGCAGTCGTCTTTGCTTCCTACAAGCCAGTCGACATGACCGTCAAAAAGCCGGAGGCGAAGGCACCGCCCAAAAAATACTACTCACCGCTGACGGGCAGGGAAATGCCTGATGAGGCCATGACTAAACGGACCGTCACCGCCATCATGGTCGAGAACAGCCCGGATGCCCGTCCGCAATCAGGCTTGAAGGAAGCCGGGGTGGTCTACGAAGCCATCGCCGAAGGCGGCATCACCCGTTTTGCGGCGCTGTACCAAGCGGCCCGGCCCGGCCTGATAGGCCCGGTCCGCAGTCTCCGTCCGTACTTCGTCGAATGGATAACACCGTACAACCCGGCTATTGCCCATGTCGGCGGCAGCGCCCGGGCGCTGGAAATGGTGCGCGGCGAGGGCTACCGCGATATCGACCAGTTTTTCAACGCCGACGCGTATTATCGCAGCACCGACCGCTACGCTCCGCACAACGTCTATACCACGTTCGACCGTCTCGATGCCTTGAACCAAAGCAAAAGCTACACCGAAAGCATCTTTGAAGGCTGGCCGCGCAAAGCTGACGCGCCCGCCGCCGAACCGAATGCGAGCAGCATCAACGTCACTATCAGCGGGCCGCTCTATAACCCTACCTATACTTACAAGAAGGAGACAAACAGCTACGACCGGCAACAGGGCGGCGAGGCACACATCGACCGCGAGTCGGGACAGATCTCCCCTAATGTCGTCATCGTCATGAAAATACCGATGACGGCCGGGTTCGAAGACGGCTATCGCGAACAGATGGAGACATCCGGCAGCGGTGCCGCGTATATCTTCCAGGACGGCACAGTGACGGAAGGCGAGTGGCAGAAGGCCGACGTTAAGGCGCCGCTTCGGTTCATCGACGGCAATAAGCAGCCCGTCAAGCTCAATGCCGGCCAGACCTGGCTGACCGCGATTACTACTGAGCGTACAGTTTCGTGGCAATAGTGATACAGTATTAGTAATCATGTCTATTGAGATGGCGCCCGGCGAAGATAGGCTTCGCGAGCGCTATACCGCCAGCAATGAACTTGCCGACCTCACCGAAGAGGAACTTTTTGACCGCCTGTACATCGAGCTTGATTGCGGAGAGGTAGCTTATGAGCTATACCAGCGGCTTGATGAAGACGGCCGGCTATACATGCTGCAACACCTGGCTCAATGGCAGATTATCGAACTGATAAGCCTCGTCGACGCTACGGTCGAGCAGGAGATACTGGAGCTGCTTTCGCGTCATCATCCCGATAAAGGCAGGCATCACACCGAGCGCGTAGTCTACGACATCGAATCGGCCGAGTATTTGTTATATAAGCGGTACGCGACCACGCCCGAGACCACTGCCATGGATATCATCGCACTCAGCAACTACGTGATTCAAACCTTCGGCCTGGGCGAATTTCTGGCCTTCAGCTACGAGACATTTGATGACAAGGGCGGTTACGTCCGCGACCTCACACTGGATCAAGTTGAGACGCTGATCGCCGCAGCACCACAGCATGAAGCGGCTATACGGTCGGCACTCCGTGGCGAAGGAAGACATCGTGCGCTACGCACTTACGCATCACAGCTGGCCGATGGAGAGGAGCATCACTTGCCGCCCATGGACAGCATCAAGTCGATACGATGGACCAGTACGCCCGTCGAACCGAAAGAAACCATGTCTCCCGAACAAATAGCCGCCTGGGTCGCAGCATTCAATGCCCGGACGGAGGAGCCGGCCGTGCAGTGGGAAGCAGGTGTCGAATTGTTCACGCACGGCGGCAGAACCTGGTGGGCCGGACCCGACATACCATTCACCCCGGGCGATGCGGCCACGGCGCCACCGCCCGAAGAAACGCCTATCGGGCAGGCGTTCGACCAGGCAGCTTAGTGGCGCTTGCAGCCATCTGGCATGGCATGATATAATTCACGCTGTTATGCAATGACCGGCCAAGCCGGCTTGGCTTTACATACGGCCCCTTCGTCTAGTGGTCCAGGACATCAGGTTCTCATCCTGAAGATCGCGGGTTCGAACCCCGCAGGGGTCACCACGAAAATCGCTCACCGCAAGGTGGGCGCTTTTCGTGGTTAGCCTCGTACAGGTCACCAAGTAAAAACCCTCCACCCGCCATCAGGCAAGTGGAGGGCCACCCCTCAGCCGTACCGCAGCATCCTCGCCGCCTCCGCATCCTCCGTCAGCCGCCAGTCCGTCTCCTTCTTCAGGTCGAACCAGCAGATGGCCTCGATGCGCGGCATCTCCGGAAGCGCTCCGAGCATGCCTGCCACCCAGTTGAGCTTGCTGCCGCCGTCCAGACCGCACGCCGTCTCGGTGATCCAGACCGGCTGGCCGCCCAGCCGGCAGAGACGCTCGTAGGGCTGCCGGAACAGGTGGTGGAAGCTGCGCCAGGACATGCCTTCAACCTCGGCGGCGCTGTAGCCGTCCAGGGCGAGGATGTCCACCGCTGCGTCACCGGGGTAGTACGACTCGAGGTAGTTGTCGTACGGCACGTCGTCGGCGTTGGCCGCCCAGACCCAGCGCACATTCTCGGCACCGGCTTCGGCGAAGACCCGGCGCAGGTAGTGCCAGGCGCGGATGAAGTCGTCCGGCGTATTGCCGTTGACGCCACCGCACCATGGGTACCAATTGCCGTTGAACTCGTGCATCGGGCGCAGGTACAACTCACGCCCGTAGGCTGCGGCGGCAGCCGCCCAGCGGCTGACGTAGCCGTGATACCGGCCACCAGCGATGTCCGACAGTCGGTACGCAGGTTGCTCCACACCGCAGCCCGGCGCCCAAGGCTCCCAGGTCACCAGTGGCAAGCGCCAGCCGATACGCTCGAACCAGACGGGCGAAAAGCACTGACGATCACCATCGTTCCAAGCCTGGAACCAGTGGACGATCTCGATGGGCCGCGACAAGCTCCGCTCGGCCAGGCGGATCGGCACCATGCTCACATCGGGCGCACCTAGGAAATGGCCGCCAAAGCGAACCCCGTTGCGGCGCAAGATATGACTCATACCCGTACCCCTTCCAGTTGCAGCAGTCTGCCGGCAGTGGTTGACGCATGCAATCTAACGCACGTCGTCAAGTATTATAGAATCTTTGCGGAGTATGTCAAAACAGGTGCGACAAGGCGCACTTTGACTATTGGCAAATATACGGTATAGTATGTTCGTCATCCATATGCTACAACCCTGGAAAGGTGGGGTATGTCACCGCAGGAACTGATCTGGCCGGCCGTCGTCCTGACACTGGGCCTTGCAGCGCTGGTGCTCATCTACCGCGTTCTGCACATCCGCTTACAGTCCCTTCGCCCGGGCGAAGAGTCCGTGGCCGAACAGGCGCTGAACCTGCGTGAGCGTGAGGTGGCCGTGCGGATCGCCGAGGGCACGGTCGACCAAGCTACGCGCCTCAAGAACGCTGAGCTAGGCGAGAAGGCCGCCCTCGCCGTGCAGCGCGAACAGATCGCCGCTGAACTGAAGCAGGATCACATCACCGCCCAGCGGCGCGTCATTCAGGCACGGGCCGACGCCCAGGTGGAGCGTGCCCAGGAGTACGCCGCCGCCGTCGATGAGGCGGAACTGGCGCAGCGCGACATCATCGGGCTGTACGAACGCTACGCCAGCATCAGGCGCTCAGCGGGGAAGAAGTTCGGCGGCATCAACGAATTCATCCTCAGCATGAACCGCCTGCCGAGGTAGGCACGGCCCGGGGAGCAGCAGCTCTCCGGGTCTTTCAATTGCAGATTATCGGCCTGAATATGGTATAATAGTAGTACACGACGGCATCCAGCGCCGCGCCCTCAGTCGCTAATACATAGACACCCACAGGAGGTCATCATGCATCGAGTCATCACCGCTTTTTGGCG
This sequence comes from Candidatus Saccharibacteria bacterium, assembly GCA_016789455.1. Lineage (NCBI taxonomy): Bacteria > Candidatus Saccharimonadota > Candidatus Saccharimonadota bacterium. The sequence goes on from JAEUQU010000002.1 coordinate 661,623, forward strand.
CCCGGCCCTCTCGGCCGCAGCGGTTATCGCAGTCATCGGCCTGGCGCCCGCCCCGTCCGCCGCGGCGCTCCCCGCACCAAACGGTCCGTACGTGGCACTCGGTGACTCAGTCGCTGCCGGCATCGGGCTATCCGGCCAGGAGGACGCACTATGCGACCGCACGCTCGATGCCTACCCCCGCCGCATCGCTGCAGCGCTCAACACCAACGTCATCAACCTGGCCTGTTCCGGCGCCAAAGTCGATGAAGGCATGTATGGCGAACAGGAGCGGAACGGCTATGATATAACGCCGCAGATTGATCAGGCCTTCGCGTTTGGCACACCGGCATTAATGACCATCACTATCGGCGCGAACGATATGCGCTGGGCCGGCTACATCCGTGATTGCTACACCTGGCGTTGCGGCTCGGCACTGGACCGCGGCCTCACCCGGGCATACGCCCTCGACCTCAGACTGGAACTACACAAGATGTTCAACCGGATCGAAACATTGAGCAACGGCGCGCCGCCGCGCGTATTGATAAGCGGCTACTACTTTCCATTTTCCAGCACCAGCTGCGGCGAAAGCGAAGGCATCACCAGCACCGAAATGAGCTGGCTCAGGTCGCAGACGAGCCGCCTTAACAGCACTATCAGCAGATCAGTCAGTGGTCGCAGCTACGCCACCTACGTGCCAATTAATTTCCGCGGTCACGAACTATGCTCCGGTGACCCATGGGTCCAAGGGTCGCGCGATGCGCAGCCATTTCATCCGACAGCGACCGGCCAGCAGGCCATAGCCGACGCCTTCCTGCGCATCCGGCGCTAAGACGGCTGGTTGTCCAGGACACCGAAGAATCCGGTACTGGCAGCATCCGAAGGCGAAAACCATTCAACCGGGTCGGGCACGACCAGTCCGGCCATAAGGCTTGCCGGCACTACGCCCATATCACGCAGTATGTTGACGGTGGCCTGACGTAGCGGCGTAGAGGTATTATTGCCGCCGATTTGGTACGTATTGGCAGACTCAAGCCCGAACGACCAGTTGACCGTGCCGGTGCCGAAGGTGATGCCACCGTTCGTGCCCGACGGCTGCACCACCAGGCGGTGCTCTGCGGCACCGGCGGCGTCGTAGACATCGCCTGCGTCAGTCAGCAGCATGCCGGCATTGATGTTGTATGTAACGCGAGAACAGAAGCGTGCCTGGGCATGCGGCTCGGCCAGGAACTCGGCCGCACCGGTCGTCACTCCATCAGGCCCGAATGTATCCCATTCAAAACCAAGGATCTGTGGAGGACTGATCCATTCACCCTGGGTAATATCAGCGACGGCAGTAAGCCTCCAGAGCGGCTGCTTGGAGTAACCGCCTTCAAATGGCACCTTCAGCTCGCGGAAATCAGGGCCGTTGACGACGAATATCGTACCCGTCAGCAAGTTCTCGGGGCGTCCGCCGCCCTCGCCAAAGCCGTCCGGGTCTCGCCAGGCGCCCGTCCATTCGGGGCGTTCAGCACCACGGCCATTGATGGTCGTCTTCTGGCACTCCCACGTGCGCGGACGACCGGAAGCATCCAGGTCGCTGCCAACCAGGCGCCAGTAGACTTCATTGCCGGAGCAGCTGAAGACGGAGGTGCCGCGCTGCTTGGCGGCCTCCCAGCCAGCACGCATATGGTCAGACCAGTACTCACTATGGCCGACCATCATTGCGACCTTGACCGGCCTTAACAAATCACCTTCGGGGTCGCCTGCCGCATCGATACAGCCGTAGTACTTCACGTCATAGCCGTTACGTTCCAAAAAGCGCACCATGTTGTACTCGCTGGTAAAGAAGTTCGAGTATTCCACAGCACCGTAGGCCTGGCCGACGTTCGCGGCGATACGGTTGACGATTGGCCGGTTATAGCTGATAAACCGGGCGCAGTTAAGCTCGTACTGATTGACATCCACGCCATAATACAGACTATTGCCCGTCAGCAAGTCAGCGCCAAGGCCGCCAAATGCATTGTAGGCCTGCCAGGTCGAATCAGCCGGCATCATCATGATATCGGCTTCGCGCTCATCATCACGCAGGACGAAAATGATATGGCCGACACCGCCGCCAACGCGTCTGATGCGCAGGATATACACGCCGGATACCGCCCAGGCCGGCGGTGTCCAGTGGAGCGTTTCGGTCCAGTTGCCGCAGTCGAGCGACGGCTTTGTCCTGCCGGGATCGACATTCAGCGGGACGGGCTGGTTCCTGGAGTCGCTCAGCTGCTGAGCAGTCGGCGTCAGGCTTTCAATCAGGCGTGCACCCTCATTCTCACCATAGTAGCCCAAACGATAGACATCCGCCGCCCAGTCGCCAGTATCGGACTGGGCTATCTTAAAGCTGACTACCTCGTCCTTGTTGACGCTGAACCCATCACAGAACCCCTGGACTTCCTCCATGCCGCCAAAGTTGGAGTGCGCCAAATCCCATATACTACGGGAAGTGCCAGGCAGCTTATTTTCGGCCACGATGATGTTGGAGGCGTATGCCACGCGGATGACATCACTGCCGTCCGCGCCGTTGGAAGCTGTTGCCGTGCAGCGTATGATGGCGACGCCCTCGCCGTTGTCCGGGGCGGTATATGTCGGGGCTGCGGTCGTGGCATCCGCCAGACTGCCACCACCGGTCTCGACGGTCCAGGAATAAGCCGTAATCGTCTCGCCCTCGGGCGGATCCACCTGGGCGTCAAGCACCACGCTGCCACCATTCAGCACGGGACGGCCATTGCCGGCATTGACCGTCGGTTCCAGCGGGGCCAAGGATGTGTCACTGATGGCGACGTCAACCCAGTAGTTCGTCTGGTTAAACTGATTTTCAGGATATCCGATGCTGTCTTGGTAGAGAAAGCTGCCCTGGCCGCCGCCAGTGGCCTCGGTGGCATTGGGAGCAACCAATGGGCCATTGATATGCCCGCCGTTGCCTGCGCCGGTCGACCAGTAATGCGCGGTCGCCGGGTACTTACTGGGGAATAGGGCGGCAATGCGGTAGCGCTGGTTGGCCACTATCTGCACGGGCTCCGGAAGGGTCAGGGTTTGCCAGCCGGCAATCAAAGCGGTCTCAAATGTGCCGAGGTTGGCACCGCCCACCAAGGTGCCAGCCGTCGCCGAGTTAACTTCCCAGAGCGCCGCCGTCGGCGGAGCGATACCCGAGCCGGAGTCGTGATAATAGTACACACGTTTTACCCAGCAGGTCTGCGTCACGTAAAATTCCGTTCCCAGATTGACGATGGCCGTGTCGTCGCCGGAAGAGCCGCCGTTCGTCAAAGGCCAGATGCGATATTCGTCCGGTATGCCCGTGACGGTTATGTCCAACCAGTAGTTATTGCCATTAAAGGTGGTGGAAGGGAAACCGAGCGCACCGGTCTTAAAATTACTGACACCTTGAGCAACTTTCTGATATGGCCCCATTGTAACTGATGGCACTACCAGCGCGCCATTAACGATGCCGCCGAACGACCCGTTGAAATAACTTGCCGTCGCAGCCGTGATATGGCTGCCAGCCGGCATATGGAACACCACCCGGTACTCATTGCCAGGTACTACTTCGACTGGCTCAGCGAACGTTGTCGCCTGCCAGCCGGTGCCGCTGAATGTTGGTGTACTTTCTACAACAACTTCACCAGCGGTGGCGCCTACGTTAGTAATACGATACACCCGGACGTTGTCCGGGTTGACTGATGTGGTGCCACGGTAAAACCACGCCTGCGTCAACAGGCTGGCGTTCCTGACGCGGAAATCCATGGCTATATTAACTTCGCCATCATTCACGGAGGAGTCGGGGCCATTGGTGGCGGGAAAGGCGCGGTATTCTTCCATTACGCGGTGACCGTCAGGGCCAGTGTCGTCCAGCGCTGCCGCCCTGCATTGTAGCGCGCAAATAACACGGCCGTCTTGCTATCGGGGATGGCAATCTCAACCGACGGTACAGCACCAGTCAGCTCAAAACCACCCGCCACGCCGACTGTCAACATGACGACACGATTATCACCACTGGCTGTCAGTTCCCAAAGGGCATTCATGCCGTCGGCGGGATTAGCCGGCACGCCCAACGTACGATCGGCTGCCACGGTCACTCGGAAATGCGTGGAGAGCGCAGCGTTGGTCGCAATAGTCGCCTGGTCGGTCAGCCCAAGAGGTGCAGCCAACAGGCGGGCGGTAGCCTCCTCGACCGTCTGTAAGCGGCCGTCCAGGGTGGGGTCGACGGCATTCAGCTTAGTTTGCACGTCGGCATGGAGCTGCGCCTCGGTAATTGAGCCGTCGGCGATAACGGCCGCCGTCACGGAGTTCTCTATCAGCTGGTCGGCACCGACGGAATTGGGCTTGAGCTGTTCGACACCGACCGAGTTTTCCTTAAGGGTACCGTCGCTTCCCAAGGTCTGTGAAAGATATTCATTAAGAATGTCACCCCAAGTATTTTCGTCTGAGCCAGGAATCGGTAAGCGTGCCATTCGTTTCTGTATTCGATGTTAATTAACGTTGAATTAAATTTTACCACAAGCGGTTCACATAGGCCAGCCGCCATTTACTTTCAACTTCGAAACACTTATGCTAAAGAGGATTTAACGTAGGCATCGTATGAAACCTCAAAACAAACACGACTCCGAACCGCGGCCGGTGCCGCAAGCCAATCCGCAAACTTCTCAACCTTCACCCAGGCAGGATACGCGACCGGAAGATGTCGCCCTGACGCCACCCGCCATGACCGACGAGCACCGCGATGGGCTGGCTGACCACTCGGCTGCTGAATCATGGCTGGCGTCTTCGGGCGCCGACACCGATAGCGATCACATCGAGCTGGAAGGCAGCGCCCAGGAAGAGAAGCCGGGCAGCCCCGTACGGCGGTTCTTTGCCTGGTGCTGGCATAAGAAATGGTTCACTATTCCGGCACTGCTGCTTATCGGCGTCGTCGGGGCATATTTCGTGCCCAGCGCCCGCTATGGCATCGGCAGCCTGGTCGTCACCCGCAGTGTCACTGTTGTCCTGACCGATAAGCAGACTGACAAACCGGTCAGCAAGGCCACAGTCACCATCGATGGCATAAAGGGCGAGACCGACCAGACGGGCAAGGTGATACTGCAGGGCGTCAAGCCTGGCTATCATACCGCCACGATCACCAAGAAGCACTACAAGCAGTCCCAGCAACCGGTGGAAGTCGAGCTGTTCCATAATCTTATCTACAAACAAGGCCTGGTGGCCACCGGCAGACAGGTCACCGTCAAGGTAGTCAACGCCATCAATCAGGCACCGGTCATCGGCGGTACGGTCAGCCTGGACAAGGAAACGACTGCCCTGACCGACAAGAACGGCGAAGCCAGCCTGGTCATCGCCAGCACCGGCGACAAGCGCGAAGCCACCATCACCGGCAAGGATTTTCACGAGGCAAAGCTGACCATCGACCCGTTGGGTGGCGCCGACAAGAACACGGCGCGGTTAACGCCGAGCGGCACCGTCTACTTCCTGTCCAAAGCCAGCGGCACGATCGATGTGGTCAAGTCGAACCTTGACGGCTCCGGCCGAACCGTCGTGCTGGCAGGCAAGGGCACCGAAGCCGACAATGGTACGGCGCTGCTTGCCTCACGCGATTGGAAGTACGCCGCACTCAGCGCCAAGCGCCAAAGTTCAGCCCAACCTGCCGGCCTGTATCTCATCATCACCGAGAATGACACGGTCATCCCGATTGAAGAGAGCGGGCTGAACGTCACCCCGATAGGCTGGAGCGGCCATTACTTCCTCTATGCCACTCAGGACCCTAACACCTCGCCGTGGCAGGAGAAACGGACCGTCCTCAAGAGCTATGACGCCGTCAATAAGAAGCCGATCACCCTGGATGAGAACAAAGCTTTTGGTGACCGCCCGGAAATGAACGGCTACGAGACACTCGGCTCATACAACATCATTGAGAACGCCGTGGTCTACACCAAGATCTGGCAGACGACCGGCCTGGTGGAAAGTCCTGAGATAACCCACAATCTCGAGTCGCGCGAGTCAGCCATCATGCGCGCCGAGCCGGACGGTAACAATACCAAGGCCGCCAAGACGTTCAAAGCTGTCGATATCAGCAGTCTGTACGGCGTCGCCTATGCCCCGCAGGAAGTCTATTTCAGGGGCTGGACCCGCAACGCCGGCGATTCGAACCTCTACCTCGAATACGAGAACGGCCAGGTCCGCGACGCGGAGGAGGCCAAAGTCATCGAAGCCGAGAATACGCCTTCGCCGACGTATCTGATATCCCCCAAGGGCGACAAATCGTTCTGGTCTGATGAGCGCGACGGCAAATTCGCCCTCATCACCGGCAACAAACAGGGCACCGATGGCAAGGAGATCGCCACTGGCTCCGAATACGCGGCCTATGGATGGTTCAGCGAGGAATACCTTTTGGTCAGCAAGGGCGGCAGCGAGCTGTTCGTCATGCCGGCCAGTGGTCCGATCGAGGGCTTGCCACTGCTTAAGATCAGCGATTACCACAAGGCCAGCAGCAGCTTCCAGGGCTATGGCTACGGGTATGGCGGCTTGTAGTATTGCCGCGCCAACATGTATACTGAAGTAAAAGTTTAGCGGGAATGGGAGGGGACATATCCGCATGAAGGTCAGGGAGTAGGGGAACGTTGCCATGAACCTGATGGAGCGTATTGCCGCTGGCTCACACTGGTATCGCCGGCTCAGCATACTGAGTCTGATTATGACCGGCATCATCCTGGTGCTGTTCGTAGTGTCGCTCAGCCGTGATGCCGTGCTTGACAACGCGCTGCGCATCCCGACCCTCGTCGGCGTCCTGGCGGGCATCACGGCGGTGACCGCCACCGCAGCCTTGCTGCGCGGAGCCAGGCGTTCGTCGGCCGGCATACTGGATGCCGTAGCCTATACCTTGTTGACCATTACGCTGTCCGTACTGATTTATATGACCGGCGGCCTGGTGTCGCCATACCTTTCGCTGTGGCTGGTACTGGCCAGTTTCAGCGGCCTGTTCGGGTTTGCCGGCATCGGCACATTGGCTATCATCAGCAACTTTTTCATAGCCTGGCAGATTATCTTCCCAAGCGGCGACCATGGCATCGACCGTTTCATCCTGGCATTCTTCACCGCCGAATTGCCGCTGCTGGTAACGTACATCGTCTGGCACAACCGGCCGCCCGTTGAGATTGCCGCCCACGAGGCCACCCAGGCACTGCAGGCCAAACTGAACGAGACGTCGAGCCAGGCCGAAGTTGTGATCAGCTCCATTGCCGAAGGCGTGATTGCCATTGACCAGCAGGGTATCATCCAGCTGATCAACCCGGCCGCCCAGGCATTACTTGGCTGGAAGGGCAACGAGGCGCTCGGGCTTCACTACGAGCTGGTGCTGAAACTTGTCGACAGCCGCGAGCAGGCACTAGCCAACGGCAAGAACCCGGTGGAGCAGGTGCGCGTCACCAAGCAACCTATCGTCAATAACGACCTGACCGTCATTACCAACGGCGAGCACAAGATGCTGGCCTCGTTGGTCGTCTCGCCGATCATCAACCGCACCAACCAGGTCGAAGCCGTCATCGTCGTCGTCCGCGATATCACCAGCGAGAAGGCTGAGGAGCGCGCCCGCGCCGAGTTCGTCAGTACTGCCAGCCATGAGATGCGTACGCCGGTCGCGGCCATTGAGGGCTACGTCAGCCTGGCCCTCAATCCCGCCACCGCCACCATTGACGACAAGGCCCGCAATTATCTGTTGAAAGCCCAGGCTTCCGTCCAGCACCTTGGCCGGCTGTTCCAGGACCTGCTGCAAGTCAGCCGGGCCGATGACAACCGCCTGGTGCAGAATCCAAAGGTGACGGATGTGGTGTCATTTGCCCGTGAGATCGTCGACAGCCTGACGCAAAAGGCCCGCGAAAAAGGCCTCACCCTGGAATTCGTACCGGACGGCAGCCACACCAAAGAAGCTGATCGCAAGCTGGCGCCAATTTTTTACAGCAATTTCGACCGCGACCATTTCAGGGAAGTGCTGGCCAACCTGATTGAGAACGCCATTAAATATACGCCGGCAGGGACGGTCAGGGTGGATGTCCAGGCAGACAACCGACGTATCAACGTCAGCATCATGGATAGCGGCATCGGTATTCCCAGCCAGGATATTCCACACCTGTTCCAAAAGTTTTACCGGGTGGACAATTCGGCCACGCGTGAGATCGGCGGCACCGGCCTGGGCCTGTACCTATGCCGAAAGCTGATTGAATCGATGGGCGGCAAGATATGGCTCGAGAGCGAACTGGGCAAGGGCAGTACGTTCTTTGTCTCCCTGCAGCGTCTGAGCAACGTCGAGGTCAAGCAGCTCAAAGAGGCAGAGGCTATCAGCGCCGCACATGACCCGATGAAGGCCCGTATGGCCGCCGACGCCGCCAAGCAGGAAGCCGCCGCCAAGATGGCTCATGCCGTTGCAGCCACGCCGGCCCCGGCCGCCGCACCTGTTGCGCCTGCCGCTGCCGCACCGATAGCAGCCCCCGCCGTCACGCCAGCACCCGTCCAAACCGCAGTCGCGCCCGCGCCTACCACCCAGCAAGCGCCGGTCATCGACGGCTTCATCGCCACGCCAGCTCCGGTGGCCACCCCTGCACCAAGCGCGCCGCTGGCCGCACCGGTCATTCAGGATACCGTTGTCGCCCCGCAACCTGCCGCCAGTGTCGTGACTGCCAGCTCATCCGCTTTGCCACACGGCCAGTCGGCCCCTGATCCGTATGCCACTATGAAGTCGTCCTTCAACCGCACGGTCGTCGCTCCCGCACCCATCGCCGTAGAACCGCCCATCACTCCAGAGCCGAGCCAGACCGACGCCTACGAATTCTCCGAGGGTCTGCCGAAGCTCGATATCCCACCGGCGCCGGCCGGTCTGTTCGCTGACATTACCGCGCCGTCCAAGACCCCGCCCGCACAGGCCACGGCCGCACCGGCAAGTCCGGTCGTAGCGGTGCCGGTCCAGCCCGCGGCGCCGATAGCCGCAGTGCCCGTTTCCGCAACCGTACCGGTCGGCCCGGCGGCGACAGCGACGGATGACGACGGACTGGAAGCACCGACTCTGGCCGCCATCGAGGCCGCCTTGGCCTCGACCGCTTCGGTGACCGCCTCGCTGGAAGAACGTCCAGCCAGCACCCCGGTTCCGCAGCGTCCCGCTCCATTGACCGCCGCGGCCAGCACGAACCCGCCCATCAGTGATGTACTACAGTCCGTCAGCTCGCCGTCCGCTCAAACTGTTACGCCAGCGCCCGCAGCCCAGCCGTTGGCCGCTCCGACAAGCCAGGCGAAGGTATAGGCAGGGAAATAGGCAAAATACTTATGGCTTTTTTATACAATTGACCGTACAATAGGGGGTAATATGACAAAGATAATGTTAGTAGAAGACGACAAAAGCTTGCGTGAAATTTATGGCGTACGCTTGCTTGCCGAAGGCTACGATATTGTTTCTGCCGAAAATGGTGAAGAAGCATTAGCGATGGCCATCAAAGAACGCCCAAATCTTGTAGTCAGCGACGTGATGATGCCGAAGATCAGCGGTTTCGACATGCTCGATATCCTGCGGTCAACGACCGAGACGCGCGATATCAAGGTCATCATGATGACCGCGCTTAGCTCGGATGAGCAACGCGCGCGCGGTGAACAGCTTGGCGCAGACCGTTATCTTGTCAAATCTCAGGTCGGCATCGAAGACGTCGTCCGCGTCGTCCACGAAGTGCTCGGTGACAACGTCGCCCAGGTAGCAACGCCAGCTACCAGCGTCTTCACCGATCCTAAGCAGCCAACGCCACAAGTAGCCCAACCACCAGCCGCGCCTGCTGCCGCTGCACCCGCAGCGCCACAGCCAGCACCCGCCGCCCCGGCACCCGCTGCACCAACCGAACCTGCAGCCGCCCAGCCTTCAGCTCCGGCAAGTCCGACTCCGGCCGCAGCACCTGCACCACAGACACAGCCAGCACCGGCTTCTACCAACCCGGTCGAGCCCGCCTCCAGCCGGAACCGCACCATCAGTCCGATCAATGACCCGTTCGCCAGCAAGGTGAACATAGCCGATTTGCTCGACAAGGAACTGGCCAAAGAGGCCGGCCTGGACATGAACAGCCGTCCGCCCGTCCTGGCTACAAACCAGGAACAGAGTCTGATCAACGGGCAGATCAAGCAGTTTACCGCTCCCACCACAGAACCGGCGGCGACTTCTCAGGATGCTCCTGCAACCCCGACCGCCTCACTCCCACCCGCACCGATTCCTCAGCCGCCGACCTTCACCGCTCCGACTCCGCAATCAGGCATGCCACCGCTGCCGCCAGCTCCAACCGCTCCTGGCACTCCGCCGGCACAGCCTAAGCAGTAAGATTCTGTTATACTGCAAAGCGTCATGCAATCCGATGAAAGCGTCCGGCTTAATAAGCTATTGGCCGAAGAACTTGGCGTATCGCGCCGCGAAGCCGATGGCCTTATTGAGCGCGGCCACGTCACACTGAACGGCGCACAAGCCGTACTTGGCAGCCGCGTCAAAAGGGGAAAGGACACCGTCGCCGTCGACGGCACGCCGGTCAGGACGCTGTTGCATACGTTTACCTATATCCTCTTCCATAAACCGACAGGCTACGTCTGTTCGCGACGCCAGCAGGGAGAGGTGCCGACTATTTACAGCTTGCTGCCAAAAGCCTACAAATCTTTCAAGCCGGTCGGCCGCCTCGATAAGGACAGCTCGGGCTTGTTGCTCCTGACCGATGACGGTGATTTTGCCCACCGCATGACTCACCCCAGCTTCGCCAAGGTAAAACGCTATGAAGTGCGGCTCAATACGCCGCTTGCACCACTTCACCAACAGATGTTGAATGAGCATGGCATCCTGTTACCCGACGGCCCAAGCAAGTTCCAGGTCAGCCGCCTCGACGAGGGCGGCTACGAAGTAATCATGAAGGAAGGCCGCAACCGCCAGATCCGCCGGACTTTCGCCGCCCTTGGCTACGAAGTCACAGGTCTGCACCGCACCCATTTCGGACCGTACAGCCTGGCTGGCTTGCAGATGGGACAATCCGCCAACACGACATTGCTTTCATAGGGCCGTGCGTGCCACTATTTCTGGACTATTTATTAAAGAAATGTTATAATTAAAGTAATGAGTTCACGCCCCCTCCCAACCGTCGCCATCGTCGGTCAGACCAATGTCGGAAAAAGCTCGCTGTTCAACCGTATCGTCGGCGAGCAGCGGGCCATTGTTGCGCGTGAGGCGGGCACCACGCGCGACAACGTCATCGAAAAAGTCACCTACAAACTCACCGACAATCACGAAGGTGCTTTCTGGCTGGTCGACACCGCCGGCCTGAAGATGGCCGAGGATGAATTCGAAGCCAGTATCCAGGATCAGATCACTGAAGCTGCCGAAGCTGCCGATGTCATCCTGGTAGTCGTCGATGCCACCCAGTACGTCTCAGACCAGGACCGTATTGTCGCCAAGAAGGCCCTTAAAAGCAAGAAACCGGTCATACTTATTACCAACAAGGTCGACCTCAAGGGAAACCTGCCGCCAGAAGAGTTCTTGCGCCTCGGCATCAAGACCATCATCCGCTCCAGCGCCGAGCACGGCCAAGGCACCCAGCAGATTTTAGAGGCCATTACCGCCGAAATTCCCGCCCGTCACGACACACCGGCAGACAACACGCTGCGCATCGCCCTGATCGGTCGGCCGAACGTCGGCAAAAGCAATCTGTTCAACCGGCTGGCCGGCAAGCAGCAGGCATTGGTTGCCAACATCGCCGGCACCACGCGCGACGTCAATAAAGTCCGCGTCCGCTACGAAAAGCGCGACGTCGAGCTGCTGGACACTGCCGGCATCCGCCGCAACGGCCGCATCGAACAAGGCCCCGAGAAATTCAGCGTCCTGCGCAGCCTGCAGGCCATTGAACAGGCGGATGTCTGTCTGTTACTGATGGATGCCGGCGAGCCGCACACCGCTCTCGACCAGAAGCTGGCGGGCATCATCAGCGAAGCTGGCAAAGGCCTGGTCATCGTCGTCAGCAAGTGGGATGCCTACGAAAAAGACGCCTTCTCGCGCGACCAGCTGGCTGCCCGCATCTCCCAGTCCTTCGACTTCGTGCCATGGGCACCCCTGATCTTCACCAGTGCCGTCACCGGCCAGAACGTCACCAAACTCTTCGAGTTGGCCAGCCAGATCGACTTCCGTCGCCGCCAGCAGTTCCAGACTTCCAAGCTTAACCGGTTGCTGGCCCAGTGCATCGCCAAGCACCCGCCAGCCGGCCTGCGCAACCGCCATCCAAAGCTCCGCTACTTGGTACAGAGCGACACCCAGCCGCCATGGTTCATCCTTTTTGGCAGCGACCTGCGCTATCTACACTGGAGTTACAAGCGCTACCTAGAACGGGCCCTGCGCGAGACCTGCGATTTCGTCGGCACCTCCATTAAGATAAGTTATCGGGATGAAAAAGTTATGAAAAAGAATCGGGAACTTGGCATCGATCACAAAACCAAAGAACGCACCTAGTCCAGGTGCGTTTTTCGTAGCGTGCAAGGGTTGAGCGGCAAGAAGCACCGCCGTCCGCTCCTGCCCGCAGGGTGATGCAGGCAGGAGCGGTACAACGAAACGGCGGCCGGTGGGCCACCCATACAAGATGCCGCAATAGGCGGCTAGTGCAGGCTCATCGCCCGCCACCAGCGCCGACGGCACAGCGGCACACGCGACGGCTGGCAGCCGCGGCGATGACGGCCACGGAGCCGATGCGATGTGTCTCCGGTGCAGAGCAGGAACGGCGCCGGCCGGCCGCGCCTGACCAGCTCCTTCATGATGGTGCGGCTGCCGGGAGAGAAGGGCGACATCCAGTTGCCGTGCTCACCAGGCACACCGGCAGGAATAGGGTAGTCGTGGGCGGAGTGGAGGGACATGCTGACCTCATCTCGATCGGGTGGACGTGCGCCTGTGCCTCATTTCTTGTATTTCAATTGCGGAGGTGCTTCTTGCGAGTATCAACAGCCGGCCGTGAGTCGATGCTCATGGCCGGCTGTGTACGGCTTGAATATAGCACAATCTTTATGCGTGTCAACCCATTGTCAATTAAAAACACGCCTGGACGGGCGTGTGGTCTGGTGCTCCATCGGGAGCCGAGGTACAGTATGGTTCGTTTCACAAGAAGCGCAGCATTATTGCAGGGCGCGCCGGGGGACTCTCATGTCACCCCGGCGCGCCGCAGAAGGCCAGTCCGCGTCCTTCCACGCGGTCAGGCGTTGCTGTGCGGACGGGGGGTGCGGCGGGGCGCGGTGCGACTGGGCCGGGCGAGCCCTATAAAGTTGTGGTGTGGGCGAGTTCCCTGAGCGGTCGCGTGCTCAGGACTCGCTGTACGACTGGGGGCGCAGGCGCCTCCTTCCTTCCGTCGTCCGACGGCGTGGTGGGGGTGAGGGCGGCCGCGGTCGCGGCAGCCAGCGGTGTGGCCCGAACCAGTCCCCATGAGGGAAGCGGTCCGGTCAGTGCATCGGCGGCCTCCTGCTGTCGGGTGCGGAGCTCGCGGTCACGAGCACGGTCGGCCATCCGCAGACGGCGTTCGATTTCGGTGCGGCCGAAATCGAGCGTTCCCGTGGCGCTGGCCACGTCGTAGCTGCCAGACAGTCCGCCTTCCAGGTAGTGCCGGTACGCCACCTCCTCGAGGAAGGTGTTGAGGTTGAACCCCGGCTCCAGGGCCAGGATCTTCGCCAGCTGCATCAGCTGGCGGAAGTACCGCTCGCCAGTCATGCCGCTCACCTGGAAGTACCAGTCGTGGACGGCCGAGGGGAACTCGTGCGGTTCGTACTCGGACCGCAGCGGGGGGTCGAGGTCGTCGCCTTCTTCGTCGCTCTCGCCATCCGGCTCGTCGTCCGGCTCGTCGTCCGGCTGGACTGCCGCGTCGAGTCCGGGTGCGGGCTCGACACACTCCTTGAATTCGGTGTCTCCGGCCTCCTGGCCGGTGTCGGTTGCATCGTCGGGGTCGGTCTCAGGGTCGATCTCAGAGTCGATCTCAGAGTCGCGCTCGGGCTCTACCGGACGCGGGTCAGCGCCGGGCAGAGCCCTGCGATCACTCTCGCTTTCGTGGTCGAGGAGCGGGGACGTGCCGTCCGTCCTGATGACGGCGGACGGGGTCGTCGGCGCTCCTTGGGCGAGCCGGGTGAAAATCAGCAGCAGCATCGCGTCGGGCGAGCTGAAGTGCATGACGGTCCGGTCGTTCTCCTTCCGGGTGAGCTGGCAGCGGCTCTTCAGGCTCGCCACCAGGTTGGTGGTTGCCTGACGGTGGTGCCGCCAGAGATGACGCAGGGCGAGGCCGGCCAGGATCAGCAGGCAGAGCATGCCTGCGACGAAGCCGAGCAGGATAGGGCCGATCATGTCAGTTCACGGTTCCTTGAGGGTGGGTGGGGAGCGGACAGTTGAGGTCGGGGTGGTAAGCACCGGGTGCGGCGCTTCTTGTGAATGGTGCGTGCAGCGTTAAGGATCATTTAACACTACGCATAGCGCGGACTGTAGCACATTATTAAAGTTTAGTCAATTGTCGGGCCAGCATAAGCACCTTGTCACAACCGGTTCAGCCCGGCGCCGGATTTCGTCATCATCGCGGCATCTAGTACTATAACCCTATGAAATGCATCATCGGCCTTGGCAATCCTGGCGACGGCTACGCCCGCACCCGGCACAATACCGGCTATTATTTAGTAGAGAAGCTGTCCCATGCCTACAGCGAACCGCTCAAGCTTCAGTCCAAGTTCAAAGCGGCCGTCGGCACCGTTACCGATAGCGGGCAGAAGCTCCTATTTGTCCAGCCAACCACCTTTTATAACCTTAGCGGCGAAGCCGCCCGCAGCCTGCGCGACTTCTACAAGTTTGAAAACAGCGACATCCTGGTCATTCACGACGAGCTGGCTCTGCCGTTCGGCACCATCCGTGCCCGTATCGGCGGCAGCGACGCCGGCAACAACGGCATCAAGTCACTTACCCAGCACCTGGGGCAGGATTACGCCCGGCTGCGCGTCGGTATCGGCAGTCCGCTCGCTACTGTGGCCGCCGCCACCGACTTCGTACTTGGACGCTTCACACAAGAGGAACAATCCCAGCTGGACGGCAAGCTGCTCGACATCACCAAACAATACGTCGATCAGTTCCTGGACGGACGGCTCGAGGCGCACACCTCCGTCGCGTCATAATCCCAGCCGGCCCTATCGCCCGGCAACAGAACTGCTCCGCCGCTAGTGCCCGACGCCCGTCAGACTCTCCACCAGCAAGCCCGTCAGCGGTACCACCGCGATGCCCACCACCAACAGACCGGATTGGATATCAGCCTTCCGCTGCGGCTGCTCATGAATATCCGGAATAATATCGCTGGCCGCGATATAGATGAAACAACCCGCGACAATCGCCAGCAGATACGGCACCACCAGCTCAATGCTGCCACCCAGGAAGTAGGCGGCAAAAGCAGTTACGACGGTCGCCAGGCTACTGGCAAGATTCACCAGCAAGACCTTGCGCGCCGGCATGCCTTTGCTCAGCAGCAACCCGAAATCACCGATTTCCTGCGGAATCTCATGCGCCGCCACCGCCACCGTCGTTGCTACGCCAAGCGGTACATCTATCAGGAAGGCCGCGCCGATCGCCACGCCGTCAATGGCATTATGGATAGTATCACCCAGCACTATCAACGATTTGTGCGAGTTCTCCTCGGCGTGCTCATGGTGCCGATGGAACCAGCGCACCGTCCGCTCCATGAGGAAGAAGAAGACGAACCCCACCAACGCCCACTGCAGGATGGCGTGGTTATCGCCGGCCTCGTGCATCGCCTCGGGCAATACATCAAAGAAGGCCGCACCTAGCAGGGCGCCAGCACCGAACGGCATTGCGAGCAGCATGATGGTTTCGCGTTTGATACGTTTATGCAGCAAAAGCAGCCCTCCGGCAAGCGAGAGCAGACCACCGGCAAGGGCGGCAAAAAACAAAATTATGACATCCATGGTTCTTAGTATACCTTTTCCGGGAGCAGGCGGAGCCGTCTGTCACCGGATCACTTGATTTTGTATTGCGGCCCGTATGGCGCACCCTCCCGCAACTAGCAGGAAAAGCACGTCATACGGACCAGGGCGACGGAACTCAGCAGTCCGGCGTCGCCTGCGAACCGACCTGACGGATCGCCAGCCATGACGGCGGCAACCCCTGGCGGCTGACCAGCACGATGCAGCAGTTGAGGAAGTTGATGACCACCCCGTACTGCCGCTGGAACGCCTCGCGGGCGACATCGGTGCCGCAGATGCGCATGAGCTGCTTGCCGAGCTCCGACTTGGGATCGTGGTCGGCCTCCAGGTAGCTCTGGCCGCCAGCCGTCACGGCTGCCTCACCGGCGAGGAAGGCATCGATCTGCGCGATCAGTGCCGCTGCGCCGTCGGGCAGGTCGGCGACGATGGCGTCGTGGACAGCCTCCGTCAGTGCCGTCTCGTTGTCGGCGGTCAGCGCCAGGCCGCGCTCGGCGACGATGGCGGCCACGCTCGAGTACGACATGGGTCGTCCTTCCACTTTGGTCTCCGACTCCTAATGGCCGGCAGTCAATGCCCCTTTTTACAGCCCGAAAAGGGCAGATACCGTCCCGACCGTCTCTTTGATGAATGTGATATCTTCATCGTCCTCAACCTTATTGGCCACGACGATCAGCGGAATCTCATAGCTGGCCAAATGCTCCCCGAACTGGTGATAGACGCTTAGTGACTTCTGCGTCGCTTCCACGACCAGCACGATAGCGTCGACCTTGGTGAAGATGCTTGACGAGAAAGCGTCCGCCCCAGCCGTCATATCAACCAGTACGTATTCGTCCTCCCGATCCAGCATGTGCCCCAGCACCAGCTCGACAGCACCATTCAGGCCGTGATAGCACTTGACGCCGATATTTTCCGCCGGAATGTCGCCGGCTCCAGCCACCATCAGGCCTTCCGCGGAGCGCGTATAGCGCTCAATGAACCAGTCGTCCGGCCGTAGGGTCACGAACCGAGAGCCGCTACCCGGCGGGGTGGTCTTATGCATCGCTGCCGCGTCGAAACGCGGATTGTCACCGCGCAGATGCATTGCAATGTCACCCAAGCCGCTCCCCATGCCGGGCAGTTCCGCACCAATGCCCAGGGCCGCTGCCAGATGTTGATTAATGTCGGCGTCCAGCGCCAAGACCCGGCGGCCCTTTTGGGCTGCCCGGCGGGCAAATAGCGAACACACCGTCGTCTTGCCGCTTCCGCCTTTTCCTGTGAATGCGATTCTCATGCCCTTACCGTAGCTTAGACAACAATTAATTGCAAAAATGTCGCAATAGCTGCTATATTTGCATCATGAACGCGCTCTATCAGCGGCTGACCAAAGTATTGGCCCGCAAAAATCTCCGCTTGACCAAACCCCGCCTGGCCATCTTCACAGCCCTTTGCGAGGCCCACGACAGCCTGGCACTGTCAGAAATCAGCCGTCAGGTGCCGGATATCGACCGCGCCACGGTCTACCGCACCCTCGAGTTATTCTGCTCGCTCGGCGTCGCCCAGCAGGTCAATCTGGGCTTCAAGCGTAAATATGAGCTGGCCGCGCCGTATCACGCCCACCACCACCATCTGTACTGTGACGGCTGCGGGCTGGTTATCAGCTTTGACTCCAGCTCCCTTGAACAGCTACTGGAGTATATTGCCGCCCAAAAGGGAATACGCCTCAGTAGTCACAGTCTGGAGCTGAGCGGGCGGTGTAAGGATTGTCAGTAGTCGGGTGGGCTATTGACAAAGTATCCAAAATGCTTTTTCTTTATTGACATTTATACACGTTTGTGCTATAGTTAATATTAAGCGTCACCAGACGCCTGCCGGCCTCGCCGGTTCCGCAGTACCTCGTCATTTCCGTCTGCCGACCACCGTCGGCGCGTCTCTCAGGAGAACATCATGCAGACCGTTATCCGCCCCACCGCCGCCGAGCGGGCCGCCATCACGGCAGACCGGCGTCGCAAGCAGGCGATCGCTCTGCTGGCGGTGATCCTGTTGCTCCTCGCCGGCGGCGCCTTCGCCATCGCCCTCAACAGCACCGGCGGAATGCCCTCGCTGGCCGAGCTGGCGAACGCCTTCCGGCTCAGCGGCATCAGCGGCCACACCAGTGAACCCGCCGGCGCGCTGCAGGTGATCGTCGTCGAGGGAGCGCCCGCGGACCACACCGCGGGCAGCATCCCGGCGTCCCTGCTCAAGCAGACCGCCGCGGCCACCGGGGCCTGACCAGTACTGCGGATGACGTGGAGGCGTGGCGCTACGGCGCTCACGCTTCCACGTCTGAAGCACTAGTACGACAGTATATCTTCTCAAGCACCGAAAGGTGTTTTTTTGTTGCATTTATTTATATTTTATTATATAATTTAGTAATTGGCACAAGCGGCCTCCACTGGCCCGCTCCCAGCCAGCACCGCCACAACCGACCACCGTATCTATCGCCCCAGGAGTCTTCGTGACCGAACAGCCGCCATCCCGTCCATCACGGCCGAGCCGGGCAGCACAGCGACGCCGGCGCACCAGACAGCGCCTTATCTGGCTGACCGCCATCCTGCTCACAGCCATCACTGCGGGTAGCCTGATCATCGTCTTCGCCGACGACCAGCCGGCCAAGGATGCACCTACTGCCGGCACCGCGATGCCCTCGACCGAATCCCACCCCTGCGGCAATGACCTCCCATTCCGCTACACCGCCAATGAACCCGGCAAGCAGGATGAACGGGCCATGGGCAAGCCGATCCTCAGCGATGAGGAAAAGCGACAGTCCAAGCCGAACCGGCAGGCGCTCGTCGCCCAACGGTTCGTCGAATGGCTCTGCGGCACGCAGTACCGTGGCATGGACCCCAAGGGCCTCATGGCCGTCCTGGCAGCCACGGACCCCAACTTCGACCCGAACCAGCCCCTGCCGTCCAAGCAGGAACTGGCACGGCTGGGCAGCGACCTGCAGTCCCGCATCGTATGGAGCAGGACACGGGTCGACCCGCTGATGCTCGACGGCAACGAGTACCTGCTGGGTGCCGCGGGCACGGGGAAGCAGATCACTTTCCGCGCCTACCAGCCAGCAGCTTCGACCACGAACCTGTGCGCCGCCATCTTTGTGCGGCCGCAGGGCAACCCTGAGGGCAAGCCCCTCCCGATCGTCCTCAACCTGGACAACGGCTTCCAGCCGGCGGGCACAAGTGAGGACTTCCACGAGTCGGTCTTCCGGCGGTGACGGCGGCTTCGGCCGCCCAAGCGACGCGACGGTCTGGGCAGCGCATTCCGCGCCGCCTGGGCCGTCCGTCGGCACCACCTATATATACCGGTCTTTTTTCTGTCTGGCCACTGTCATTTAATGAACTGCTCATAATTAAGCGCCATCCGGCGTGTTTTTATTTTTATTTAATATCTACCCGCTACACTCCCCAGTGCGGTCATGAGAGACTGCGAAACATAACAAAAATAAAAAGCCCAGACTGCAAAGGTCTGGGAAAAGGGAATTCTTCTCGGCGCGTAGTGCAAGGAACAATTGAAGCGCGGAGTAAGTCGTACTCAAAGGGTACGGCGTCGAGCACTGGAAATTGTGACGCAGCAATACGTGTCGAGAAACATCCCACCAACTCAAAAGGCGCTAGGTAAGGGTGGGCATCACCTAGCGCCATTTGACCCTTCAACCCACCCATAAAGGGCAGAGATGCCAGCCCGAAAGCCAGCCTCAAGCGTGACCCACCTCACAATCTCGAGAGGTCCGCCGGTTAAAGGGATTAGATTACACACCAGTGTGATGCTCGAGGCACCAGTCTGGCTAGTGGAGGGTCAAAAACTAGGCAGACCACGATGTGCAACCTAACAGTAAAACTGTTAAATAGGGGGTATAAGGTGCATGTAGTTATTGCGCGAGGGAAGCACAATAACTTACCGTCAGTTATATTAGCACGGCAGTTCATAAATGTCAATACTTTTTTACATAAATAATAATGAAAAGCAATACCACATCTTCAGAGAAGCATAAGTTCTTACAGAGGGGCAAAGATATTGACCCTAAAGTTGAAATATTTTATTACATCGGAGCACTGCCGCGAGGGCGTCCGCCGACCGTCGCCATAGTGGGAAGCCGGAAGCCGACCCCCTATGGCATTGAGGTCACGCGACGCCTGGCCTTTGACCTGTCGGCCAGGGGAGTCGTCATCGTCAGCGGCCTTGCTCTTGGAGTTGATGGCATCGCCCACCAGGCGGCACTCGAAGCCGGAGGCACCACCGTCGCTATCCTGGCGGGAGGCCTCGATACCATATACCCCACGCGCCACACCCGGTTGGCAGCCGACATCGTCGCAGCAGGCGGAGCACTGCTGAGCGAGCACCCTGACGGCACGCCACCCATGCAGTTCCGTTTCTTGGAGCGCAACCGCATCGTCAGCGGCCTGAGCGACGGCGTCGTCGTCGTTGAAGCGGCTGCACGCAGCGGCACGCTCTCTACGGCCAGTTGGGCGTTGCAGCAGGGCAGGGTGGTCATGGCAGTGCCGGGCAATGTCACCAGTCCGATGTCGGCAGGCTGCAACCAGCTGCTAAAAAGCGGCGCCTCGGTCGTGACCCAGGCCAGCGATGTACTGGAAGCGATCGGATTGCAGTCTGCCATAAGCCATACCCAATCATCCATCTTTGAAGCGGCCTCGGCCGAGGAGCAGGCACTCCTTGCGGAGCTGGCAGCTGGCGAGCGTGACGGAGAGTTATTACAACAAAAAAGCGGCCTGTCGATGGTCGTATATATGCAGACGATGACGATGCTTGAGATAACAGGCAAGATACGTGCCTTGGGAGCAAACCAATGGACACTCGGCTAGGCATGGGAATGGGGTCCGGCCCGATGCGCCACTGGGTGCGCATCGGGCCGGGAACCCACGGAATCAGGCGGCCTTGTCTTCGACCGCCGCGCGGCGAGCAGCGACCACCGCCCTGAGCGTGTTCACGCTGGCGCGCATCGGCACCACTGTGTAGCCGTTGCCGCGGGTTGACAGGACGAAGCCGAAGATCGGTCGCACGCTGCCGCCGATGCGCAGTCGATGCTGCGCCGCCAGCTGTTCAGCCAGGTGGAGATGGGTATCGACCGGCCCGATGGGCAGGCACTGCGACATCTCCCCGAACAGCCGCTGGTAGGCGGCCGCCCAGGCGGCGGTGTCGTTGCGCTTGTCAGCGCCAAGGAAGCGGAAGCTCGCCATTGAGCTCCCCTCTGCGCGTTCGGCCGCTGCCAGCTCGATGCCCAGCAGGGCGGCCAGTGCCGTGACGAACTCGCAGAAGGAGTCCCACTCCTGTTGCCAGAGCTCCGCGGACGTCAGCCCCTTGCGAGATCGGTCGTCAGTAATCGACATGTCCAGCACCTTCCGTGAGTGTGCGATCAAACAGACTGGCACCAACGCCGGCCTGTTCGGTGTACGCCTCCAGAGTACGCCCGTGCAAGGCTATTGTCAACCGTCAAAAACATTGTTAAGTATAGTTTAAGGAGCCTTGACATACCGGCTTATACGCGTCAATATATAAGCATAAACCTCTCAGGTGGGCTGAAAGAAACACAGCAATGAAAATCGAAAAAAGACGTAAACCTAACTTTGTGATTGCCTCGGCCGTAGGCTTGTGCGTGATGGGAATCGGGCTGTACACCTTGAGCACCCTGGCCGCCGGGCCTGTCGTCAACTACGAGGCGGAAGCGAGCAATGAAGTGCCAGAAGCCAATGTGATTGACGACCCGACCGCCAGCGGCAGCAAAGCCGTCCGGTTTGGCACCGACCCGACCACCATTCCCGACAATTCCTCCCCATACCGCGGCAAAGGTATCTATAACGATGGCCGCCTGGCCGCAGAGGGACGGGCTGAGGCCATCAGTAGCACGCCGATTGCCATCTGGGTCGGCGACTGGTCAAACGACCCGGGCGGCTCAGTCAACGGTGACGTGACCGCAGCAGAAAGCCGCGGCGAAATCGCTGCTTTCGTCCTCTATAACATTCCCGGGCGCGATTGCGGCCAGTATTCTGCAGGCGGTGCCGGCGACTCGGGGGCATACCGCTCCTGGATCGACCAGATCGTCAACGGTATCGGCCAGCGCGAGGCCATCATCGTCCTGGAGCCGGATGCCCTACCGCAACTCGAGTGTCTGAATGAGGGCGCCAAAGCAACGCGCATCGGCGACATGGCCTATGCCGTCGACGCCTTCACCACCAAGACCAAGGCGTACGTCTATATCGATGCGGGCAATGCCAGCTGGAAGACGCCTGCCGAAGCCGCCGGTCTGCTGCAGCAGGTCGGCATCAATAAGGTTCGAGGATTCTCGCTGAACGTCTCGAACTTCGACTTTACCGCTGATGTCGCTGAGTATGGCGATGCCGTCGCCGCGCTGGTCGGCGACAAGCACTACCTGATCGACACTAGCCGCAACGGCAAAGGGCCGACCGCCGATCGGCAGTGGTGCAACCCGCCCGGCCGTGGCCTTGGGGTCAAACCGACCACTACGCCGTCGCTGGGTAAATACGTCGATGCGTACCTATGGATCAAGACTCCTGGCCAGTCCGATGGCACCTGCAACGGCGGCCCGGCTGCCGGCCAGTGGTTCGAAAGTTATGCCCAGGGGCTGATTGCCAATGCCGTCTACGACCTGCCCGAGCAGCAGTAAGCCTAGAAAAACTTCAGACCGCGAATTTCGTCCGGCAAGAAGCCTTCGTCGGGCGTAAAGCCGGCTTGCCACTCATACCCCTTATTGTAGCCCAGGTCCTTCATCAATGACGTCGGTGCGTTGCGTAGTTGCAACGGCACCGGCAGGTCGGGGTATTGCTTGGCAGCCGCCAGGGCCGCTTGCATAGCATCGGTCGTCTCGCGCGATTTTGCCGCTCTGGCAAGCACCGTCGCACAGTGGAACAAAATGTAATTCGACTCCGGCATACCGATCCGCTCTACGGCCTGGAAGGTTGCGACGGCGAGGTTGAGCGCGCCGGGCGTCGCCAGGCCGATATCCTCGGAAGCAAAAATGACCATGCGGCGGGCGATGAACTTGGGGTCTTCGCCGGCCTGGATCATGCGCGCCAGATAATAGAGCGCCGCGTTAGCATCGCCGCCCCGCATACTTTTGATGAATGCAGAGATGATATTGTAGTGCTGCTCGCCCTGCTTGTCATACCCGGGCAACCGGCTTTGGGCGGCCGTCTCCACTACTTCGGTTGTGATCTGCTTTGTGCCGGCCAGCTGCACAGCCAGCTCCAGATTGCCCAGAGCCACCCGGGCATCGCCGCCGGACAGCTCCGCCATCAGATCCAGGCTTTTGTCTGGAAGCCGCTTACTGTCCAGGTGTTCGCGCTTTGCGGCGTGCCGCAGAATTGCCAGGATATTCTCCTTGTTCAGCGGCTCCAGCACCAGCACCCTCGAGCGGCTCAAGAGGGGAGTGATCACTTCAAAACTTGGATTCTCGGTGGTTGCGCCTATCAATATGATGGTGCCGTCTTCGACATGCGGCAAAAAGGCATCCTGTTGCGCCTTGTTAAAACGATGGATTTCATCAACGAACAGTACCGTCTTGCGGGCACTGGCCTGTGCGTCGGTCTTTTCTGTCGGCACGTCGAATAAACTTGGTGTGCCGCCGGGCGCAAACGCCTTGCCGTACAACCGTTCCTTTGCCTCATCAATGATTTTCTTGACGTCAGCCTTGCCGGCAACGACCGCACTCAGCTCCACAAAGGCCGCGCCGGTCTCCCGGGCGATGATGCGCGCCAGTGTCGTCTTGCCGCTGCCCGGCGGCCCCCACAATATCAGGCTGGTCGGCTGCTTGGCGGTAATGATTTCACGGATGATCTTACCGGCACCGACCAGGTGTTGCTGGCCGATGATGTCATCGAGGGTTTCCGGGCGCATCCGTTCGGCGAGTGGGGCATGGTTCATATTCCTATTATACCCATGTATGAAAACGCCCCGCCTCGCACGGGTGAATCACGGTCCAGCCGTGAATACGTTCCCACGCGGGCGGGGAAGACGGGCCCGGAGCCCGGGCAGCCGCTATCCTACCCGGGCCTACAGCCCAAATCCGGTCAGCTGCCAGTAGCCCAGAATGAGGCCGAAGCCGAGCGGCACGATGACGCACGCCCACTGCACCGCGAATCCCCAGAGCGTGCGTGCCGGCGAAAGCCGGCGGATTCCCTGGGCCACCGAAGCGACGCCGAGCAGTCCGATGACCAGCATCATGTCGAAGGCCTCGCCGCCCGGCGGCCTGCCCAGCAGCAGTGGTTGGACGATGACGTTCATCACCCATGCAGCAAGCAGGACCATGCCGACAAGCAGCCAGATCCCATCACGGTTGGTGTCGCGCCGGATCAGTTCAGACCGCAGAATGTCCAACTCGGTCTCGGCCCGCTTCAGCTCATACTCATGCCTGAGCCGCTCGCTGTCCAGGGCCTTCTGCAGATCACGCTGTTCACTGAGTGCCGTGTCGTGCTTGCGCAGCAGTCGCACGGCCAACAGCCGCGCACAGCCAAGCATGACGATGCCGGCAGCAACGATACGCCAGTTGGTTCGGTTCATGCCGCTCTCCTTGTCGTAGGGTACAGGGCGCAGAGCAGCGCTATAATATAATAATTTTGCAAGATAGTCCATCGTTTTGCCCTTGCCAAACCCCGCCATACCGCTTACACTAATCCCGTACCTTACAAACCAAACCCGTATCACGAGTGCAGCGAGAGACCTAGCTCTATGACCTGCCAGCAACCAGCCCTTCCGTCGGTACAACGGATGGCCAGGTGCTTCATCTAGCCCGCGTCGGCGCCAGTAACACGCTTACTGTCAAGGACGGCAGGGGAGATATGACACATCCACCGATTGTTCAGCTCCTTCCTGCCTGCCGGCGCGCACACGGCAGATACGAAAGGAGTTATTTTTATGCCCCGAACCAACAACAATACGACGCTGTTTGCCAGCGAATCCGTCGCCGCCGGCCATCCCGACAAGATCGCCGACCAGATAAGCGACGCCATCCTCGACGCCCTGCTGGCCCAGGATCCGCACAGCCGCACGGCCATCGAGGTTCTGGTCGGTGCCGGGCAGGTGACGCTGGCCGGCGAAATCACCAGCACCGCCGCCGTCAAATTCGCAGACATCGCCCGCTCCCAGATCCGGCGCCTTGGCTACACCAACCCGCAATGGGGTTTTCACGATGGCGCGGAAGTGCGTGATTACATCCACCAGCAATCGCCGGAAATCTCTATCGGCGTCGAAGAATACGGCGCCGGCGACCAAGGTATGATGTTCGGCTACGCCTGCAGCGAGACGGAGCAACTGCTGCCGCTGCCGATCGTCCTGGCCCATGCGCTGACGCGCCGGCTCGACCAGGTCAGGGAAGAAGGGGTCATCGGCTATCTGCGCCCTGACGGCAAGGCGCAGGTCGTCGTCGAATACCAGGATGGCCGCCCCAGCGGCATCCGCCACGTCACCATCGCCACCGCCCACGATGAAAGCGTGTCGCACGATGAAGTGAAGCAGGATGTACACGAGCATATCGTCTCACCCGTCCTCAAGGAGTACGGCTACGCCATCAGTCCGAAGCAGCTTATTGTCAACGGCACCGGCATCTGGTACATTCCCGGTCCCTATACCGATGCCGGCCTGACCGGCCGCAAGATCGTCGTCGATGGGTACGGCGGCTTCGCCCGTGTCGGCGGCGGCGCGTTCAGCGGCAAGGACCCCAGCAAGGTTGACCGCTCTGGCGCCTACGCAGCGCGCTATCTTGCCAAGAACATCGTGGCAGCCGGCCTGGCCGAGCGGGCCGAGGTGGCGGTGGCCTATTACATCGGTGCCAAAGAGCCGGTGATGACCACCATCGAGATGTTCGGCACCGGCACCAAGCCTCAGGCCGACATAGAGGCGTACGCCCGCGAACTGCTCGTGCCATCCGTCAAGAATATTATTGAAACCCTTGGTCTGAAGCAGCCCATCTACCTGCCGACCGCCGCTTATGGCCACTTCGGCCGTAAAGACGTGCCCTGGGAACGTGTCGTGGGTGCAGCGTAAGCTTTTGAATTGCATTTTATAGTTAAATGTAGTATAATATAAAGAACCCGTCCACTTTCCGGACGGGCCCGTTCCCACGACCGATTGAGGAGTCATGACCGCTTTGACCATGAGCCCCGGACTGCGCACGGCCCTGGAAAACCTGCTGCACGATGAAAGCTGGAAGGCAGCCTTCCATGGCTGCCTGATGGTCAACCCGGACATCAGCCGACTGCATCTCTCCAGGGCTGACCACTTTCTGATCCGCTGCCTGAGCCCGCTCGAGCGGCCGGGCCTGAACTGGATGGTCAAGCTGCTGCTCAAGCAGACCCGGCGCCGCCGGGACGAGCAGCTGGCACGGCTGGCCGTGCACTGCGAGACCCTCGTCCGCGTCCTGGCCCACCTGACGCGACCCAGGGACACCGTAGCCGACATCCGCCAGCTGAATTGCCTGGCGCGTCTATCCGACCACACCCTGTGGGTGATGCTCGCGACGCTGTCCCTCGTGCCATCAAGTGAACGCTTCGAGGCGGCATGCATGCAGCGCGTGACGGTCGACGAGCTCGCCGACTACTGGCAGGGCGCCATCGCCGACCTCGTCCTCAGGAACAGGTTGCGGCGCCCGGAATACCAGGGCATTATCGACCTGCACCAGCTCCTGAGCGCCGTGCAGGGCCACACGTACAACCCTGACCCGGCCATCGTCGATGCCTGGGCCGAGCTGGCCGTGGCACACAACGTCGACCCGGTGTCCGTCCGGGAGATGCTGCGGCTGACCCTGCCGTACGGCACCTTCGAGGTGCTGGACGAGGCGCATCGCCGGCACACCGCCAACCAGAACGGAGCAGCATGACCAGTCACACGACCGACCAGAGGCGGGCTGTCATCAGCTGCCTCCTGACCGAACCCGGCTGGCGCGCAACGATGCGGGCCCACCTCATGACCAATCCGGCCGTCATCCGCGACTATCTGCCACGGTGGCAGCGCTCCGTCGCGACCCGGCTGGTGCGGACGGGCGGCCGCTGGCCACGCTGGCTGACCGACATCCTGTCGGTCCGGACCCAGCAGTGGCAGACCGCCCGGCTGGAGGCACTGGCGACCCGGTGCGACAGCATCATCGACAGCCTCCACGCCATCATGAGCAACCGGTCCAGGCGGACCATCGCCGGGGCTATGGAGCATCTGCGGGGCCTGTCCCAGGATGATCTCTGGCGCATCGGCGCGGCGATGTCTGTCGCGCCGCATCGCAGCCATTTCGAACGGTCGGCTATCCGGAGCGTCAGCGTCGATGAGGCGTATGACATCTGGGAGGACGCCGTCCGGCAGCTCATCGAGCTGACCGCCGCACAGGCAGGGCGGCCAGACCAGCGGCAGGACCGCGGCCTGTTCCGGCGCACCACGCTGGATGCGCCGTACGACACCGACCGGCCCATCGTGGACGCCTGGGCACGCATCACGCAGGCCCGGGATGGCATCCCCGACGAACTCAGGGAGGAGCTCCGGCAGGCATTCCCGCCCGCCGCCTCCGCGGCGCTCTGTTCCGCACTCGACCGGCACGTCCCTGGGCGGCCGGCGAGAAAGTCCTGAGGACGGGACATGTGGCCACTCCGGCACGGGCGATTAGCCCGCTGCCGGGGTGGCCGTCTTCTTTTCTATTGCATTATTATATTTTTATTCTATAATTGACTCGCCGTATCTGTAACAGCGGCGTCATCACATCCGTCCCTCGACGATTGGAAGACCATGCCCCCTAGCTGCACACTGGACGAGTCCGAGCGCGAGCGCCTGGAATTCACCAGAAGTGTCCTGGACGACCCCGGCTTCCAGCTGGGCCTGATCAGCTGTGTCGCCAGCGATCCTGGCGTCATCGGCAAGATCCTGAAGCACTCCGGCCGCATCGAACGCGCCGGAGCCGACAGCGACGCCATCATCGGCGCCCTGGCCGGCCACTGCACCGCGGTGGTGGGCGGCGTCCGGGCGGTCATGCTGGGCACGCTGCAGGAGCCGCCCGCACGTCCGGCGGCCGGCGTCCAGCGCCACGACGAGACCGGCGTCTCCGCCTGGGAGAAGTGGCGGGTCGCCGCAGCGGTCGCGACCGCGGTGTACTGCCGCCTCGGAGCCGTCAACGCCGGCCCCCTGACCGACGACCAGCACGCCGAGTGGATGGAGCGCATCGGACACCTCATGCGGGTGTACGGCGCGGCCCACTACAGCGGGCGCACCTTCACCGTCCTGGACGAGATCGGCCAGCACCTCCTGGCCGCCATGCTCGGCCTGACCGACGACGGTGAACTGGACGAGGAGAGCCGCTACCACGTGGACAGCACCGTCTGCCAGGTCTACGGCGGCCTGGCCCGGCGCTACATCGGCCGCGGCGTCATCACTGCCCCGCAGGTACTGGAGGCGCTGCAGCAGACCCTGTTGCCGGCCGACGCGCTGCAGCCGCTGCGCCTGGCCGTCCAGGAGGCCGCAGCCGGCTGACCTCTTCCGGGCCACCCCGGCGCGACATCGCTTCGCGCCGGGGTGGCCCACCCACAGCCCACCACCGGTGGGCTTTTGTATTGTTTAACACTACAGCCGATTGCCATCATGGCCGCTATACTGGAATCATGACTACCGTTATCTGTACCGGCTGCGGCATTGAGATCGCTATCGATAAGGCCATGGAAGGCCAGATTGAGGCCCGCGTGCTGGCCGCCGAACGCCACAAGCACGAACAGGAATTGGCAAAGATCAAGGCCGAGCAGGACAGCGCCATCAAGAAGGAGCGGGAAGAGGCAGAAGCCCTGGCCCGGCGCACCCTCGCCCGTGAAAAAGAAATGATGCACAAACAGGCCGAAGCCGACCTGGCATTTGAGAAGCAGAAACTGGCCATGGAAGCCGCCAGCGCCCAGAAAAAATCAGCCATCGAGCAGGAAAGCCTCATCAAGACGCTGCGCGACGACGCCGAGAGTGCCAAAGCCGACAGCAAAGCCCTCCGCGAGCAGCTGACCGAACTGACCCGCGAACTGCGCGAAGAGCGCAAGGCCAAGGAGAACGCCGAATTCGAGGCCCAGAAAAAGATTGCCGAGGAAGAGGCAAAGATCCGGCAGGAAGTGCAGAAATCGGCCGACGAGAAAGCCCGGCTTAACCTTGCCGCCAAGGAAAAGACCATCACCGACCTGCAGAAGGCCCTGGACGAAGCCCAGCGCAAGGCCGCCCAGGGCAGCCAGCAGCTCCAAGGCGAAATCATGGAGCTCGACCTGGAGGAGGCCTTGGCCGCGAATTTCCGCGACGACGAGATAGCGCCGGTGGCCAAAGGCGTGCGTGGCGGCGATATCATGCAGACCGTCAAGAGTCCGCGCGGCACCGGCTGCGGCAGTATCATCTGGGAAATCAAGCGGACCAAGAACTGGGTGGACGGCTGGATTCCTAAATTGAAAGAGGATGCGCGCAACGCCCGGGCATCCATCGCCATCATCGTCACCGAGGTCATGCCCAAGCACATTACTGAGGATATCGGCCAGCACAGCGGCGTCTGGATCTGCAAACCGCAACTGGCCATCGTACTAGGGGCACTGCTGCGCAAGAGCCTGCTTGACGCCGGCATGCAGAAAGCCATCGCCGAGAACCGCGGCGACAAGGCCGAAGCACTATACAACTTCGTCACCAGCCACGAGTTCATCCAGCAGATTGAGAGCATGGTCGAGACGTACCAGGAAATGACCACGCAGGTCACCAAAGAGCGCATCGCCTATGAAAAACTCTGGGCCCAGCGAGAAAAGCAAGCCCAGAAGCTGCTGATGGGCACCGCCAACATCATCGGCAGCATGCAAGGGCATGTCGGACAGGCGGCCATGCTGCGCATCAAGGGCTTGGAGCTGGGTGATGGGGTGGAGGAGCTGGAGCAGGCGGCTCTGGTGTAATCATCGGCCTACAGCCGCGCAGGGTCGGGCGTGGCAATCCAGCAGCTGCTATCCATACTGCCGTGACCCTCAGTCGGACCACTTGCGGGTGGCGTGGAGCTGAAATTCGGCCAGCTCGGCAACGACACTACGGGGCCGGTAAGACATTTCTGGTTCTGCCCCCCAAGCAGATAGGTAATCCACCAGGGATGCGGCTGGCCATCCAGGTTCACGCCGCCGATGTACTCGAAGGTGGCCCCGATCATCGCACCGCCATCACTCCGGGGCGCATATTTAGAAGTCGGCGCCTTGGCAAGTCCGGTGTATTGCTTCAGCGGATCCAGGATGAGCGGATTCTCGACAATCGACTCATCGCCGTTCCACGTCACGCAATCGCCGGGAATACTGTCGTTTGAATAATCGCCATAACCAAAGCCCAGACAGCTTGATTCATCAGCAGGGTAGCGCCCGTTGACGGTCACGTACGCCACCAGGGCCTTCTTGTACACTTTTACCAGTTCGGATGTTTCAAGATTGCGTGCCCGGCGCTGGGAATCCCCAAAAACAGAGAGGGCGATTGCGGCCAGGATACCGATCACCACAATCACAATCAGCAACTCGACAATTGTAAAGCCACGTGCCTTGTCGCGCTGCCAGCAATACTTCCTTAGAATGTTCATGTGTGTCTTTATTACTTCTGGCCTGATTCTACCAGTTTTTTTAGCCACACACCACGCCCGTTCGGTCGCTTCTGGCACTCTTGACACGAGAGTGCCAATTTTTTACACTAGAATCGTAAGCGGTATCTACTAACGGTGCCGCGGTGAATGGTAAGAAAGGAGGATTATTGTTATGGCAATCGTAAAATGGGACCCTTTCGCAGAACTCAACACACTGCACGAACAAGTCAATTCCTTGTTCAATGACACGTTTGGCAACCTGGGCAACAACAACCACATGCTGCCCGCGACCGACATCTACCACGACGAAAAAGGTCTGACCATCGAGACCAACCTCGCCAACTTCCGCGAGGAAGAAATCACCATCAACCAGCATGAGGACGCCCTGGAGATCCGTGCCGAGCATCAGGAGCGCCAGGAAGATGGCGGCAAGGGCAAGAATTACTTGATGCGTCAGAGCGTCAACCAGTACTTCCGCCGCTTCGCGCTACCCAAGAACGCCGACGTCGACGCCATCGATGCCAAGCTGGAAAACGGCATACTGAAAGTTCACGTGCCCTACAAGGAACTGCCGCAACCGAAGCACATCGCCATCAAACGCAGCACCAACGCCGTAGAAGCCGGCCCAACAGACAAGAAGTCTGCCAAGAAATAGCAGCGCCAAGCTTGAAGCGCTTGCAAACCCCGCCTGCAACATGGCGGGGTTTTAATGAAATCTTGACTGCTCCGAGCGAGTCAGGCTAAGGTGAAGGGGATGCAGACACCACTTATCGAAATCCAAAATTTTACTATGCGCTTCGGAGACACTACCGTCATCGACAGCCTTTCATTCGAGGTCAGGCGCGGGGAGACCTTCGGCCTGCTTGGCAGCAACGGGTCGGGCAAGACCACTACCATACGGGCGCTGCTGGGCATTTACCAGCCGGCCGGCGGGCGGCTGCTTATCGATGGCAAGCCATACCGCGTCGATGGCGGCGTACGCCTGGGCTACCTGCCTGAAGAACGCGGCCTTTACAAGAAAGAGAAAGTACTCGATATCATGTCGTACTTCGGACAGCTCAAAGGCCTGTCTCCCCAGGAGGCAAAACGATGGTCGCTTGCATATCTGGAGCGGGTCGAGCTGGCCGACAAGGCCAATCTGCGCCTCGATAAGCTTTCCGGCGGCCAACAGCAGAAGGTGCAGCTTGGCATCACCATCATGAACGACCCTGAGCTTCTCATCCTGGACGAACCGACCAAGGGCTTCGATCCGGTCAACCGGCGGCTGCTGATGTCAATCATCGAGGAGCACCAACGGGCCGGGGCTACCGTCGTCTTCGTGACGCACCAGATGGAAGAGGTTGAGCGCCTCTGCGACCGCATCATCCTGCTCAAAGACGGTGCCGCCCGGGCGTACGGTCCGGTCAAGACTGTCCGCAAAGAATTCGGCGGCCTGTCGCTTGATGACATCTTCATCAAAGTCTATGGCCAGCACGATAGTCGCCAGGAGGAGGCGTAACCATGCATAACCTGAGTACCGTCTTCCGTTTTGAAGTCATCCGCTCACTCAAAAAGAAGAGCTTTTGGATATCAGCCCTGTCGTTCCCATTGATATTCGCCGCCATCGCTGCCATCATCTACTTCTCCAACAAGACGACAGAAGAAGCCGCCACGCAGAACAATAACGATAAGTTCTCGCTCGCCGTCACCGACAGGTCCGGCCTGGTACAATCGGCCATTCTGCGCCAGCTTGATGCCAAGGTGCTCAGGGACAAGGAGGAAGGCATCCAAGCCGTCACCAGCGGCTCGCTTGACGCGTACTTCTACTATCCTCAGGACCTTAGCAGGCAGCCGGTCGAAATCTACAGCCGCGACGTCGGACTGTTCGACAATGGCCGCTACCAAGGGGTCAGCGAGCTTATTCTGAAGCAATCAGTGGCCGGCGCCATCAATCCGCAGGTCAAAGCCATCCTGCAGAACGACGTTACCTACAGCGCCACCACCTACCGCGACGGCGACGCCTACGACGGCTTCAAGCAGCTCGTCGCCCCCGGCATGTTCCTGGTACTGTTCTATATCCTGATGGCGCTGTTTGGCAACCAGATGCTGACCAGCACCACCGAAGAGAAGGAGAACCGGGTCATCGAGATGCTCCTGACGACGGTGGATGCGCGCACGTTGATTGTCGGTAAGGTGCTGTCGTT
This sequence comes from Candidatus Saccharibacteria bacterium, assembly GCA_016789455.1. Classification (NCBI taxonomy): domain Bacteria; phylum Candidatus Saccharimonadota; species Candidatus Saccharimonadota bacterium. Next base: position 694,365 of record JAEUQU010000002.1, read on the forward strand.
GATCGTCCTGGCCCTGGCCCAGATACTCATCATCCTGATACCAGTCGTCGCCGGCTACTTCCTGCTTGGCTCGCAGTTCAATCTGCCCAACTTTGACATCACCAACATTCCGCTGGATGCCGGCCGCATCGCCGTCGGGGCGGCCATCTTCTTCGCCAGCTTCATGCTGTATACCGGGCTGCTGATCGCTATCGGCGCAGCTACTCCCACCGCCAAAGAGGCCAACAGTTTCTTCGGCGTCGTCATGACGCTGTTGTTCGCACCGCTCTATGCCGTCACACTGTTCATCTCGGCGCCAGAGAGCCCGCTGGTGCGCTTTTTGACGCTTTTCCCGCCCACCGCACCAATTCCGCTGATGCTCCGCAATGCCGTGGGCAACCTGCAGCCGTGGGAGACGGCCCTTGGCGTAGCACTGCTTGTCCTGGCGGCGGCCATCGCACTGAGCGTCGCCGTGCGGTTGTTCCGCTTCGGGGCGCTGGAGTACAGTCGCCGCTTGAGCCTGAAGGAAATTTTCGCCCGCAAGTAAAGCCGCAGCATACAAAAAACACCCGGACCGCAATGCATCCGGGTGTTTTTATGCGAACGTAACCGCTAATTATCGATTGACACCAGCTCGATATCAAACACCAGATCCGAATTAGCCGGAATGTTCGGAGCAGGGGACTGTGAGCCGTACGCCAGCGGCGCCGGAATCACCAGCCGGCGCGTACCGCCAACCTTCATGCCGGGCACACCTTGCTGCCAGCCGCCGATGACACCGCTCAGCGGGAAGGTGATGGGCCGCCCCATGTCGTGTGAGCTCTGAAAAATAGTGCCGTCCTTAGCCAGAGCGCCTGTGTAGTGCGCCGTGATGACCGCGCCACTTGGCACGACCTGGCCGTTGCCTTCGGCAACATCGATGATGTGCAGTTCCGTTACGGTTTCGACCGGGTCAAACCCCGCCATCTTGGTGCCTTCAAGCCTATCTTGATTCATAAAGAGTCCTTTCCGTGGTGGCCAGTTAGTTAATTCTTGATCTCCACCCCGGCCATAATAACATCACCGACGACATGCAGCACCGGTGCGTTCTTGGCGCCTGCACTGTACGTCTTGTCCTCGACGCCGCCTAAAATGGGGGTCAGCGCCGGCCGCACCACCCAAGTCTCCGGCACGATAATCTCGACGCCGCCCATGATAGCCACCACCTCGAGCGTCGCCTCCTTGTGGATGGCCGCCTTGCGCAGATCGATTTTGACGCCGCCCATGATGGCCGTCGCCTTGCCGCCCTTGTAGTCGCCCGATTTGTTCTTATTCTCGGCGCCGCCCAGCAGCGCAACGACGTCATCGCGTTCTTCCTGGCTCAGATGCTTGGTAGCCCGGCCGGCGCGGTTGGTCAGCACTGAGACACCGATGATGATCAGGATGGTCGGCCAGAACAGGCTCCACAGGTTAAAGTCGGGTAGCACATCAAGCTCGCGCAGCTGCAGGGCCACGCCGACGGCGATGATGACCACCGCCCAGATATAGTTGCGCGCGCTGTTGATAAGCATGACCAGCCCGACGATGACCAGCAGCGTCGGCCAGTACTGCTCAACCAGGTCGCCAAAATTAAAGATCTCCAGTCCATCGAGCAGGGTGCCGATGCCCAGGAGAATGATTGCTATGCCAATGATTGTTCGTGCGGTAGTGTTTCTCATACCCTACAGTATACAACTCCGTCAAGCCGGTTGGTTATGCTTTACAATATTATTCACGTGAAAACAATAGCCGCCCCAGAACGAGGCGGCTATTGTCATGAGGACAGCGATCGGTTACTTCTCTGACTTCGGGGTGGACGATGCGTCCTTCTTGGGCGTGTGCACCGTGCCGCTCTTGTCGACCTTCAGCACCAGGATACGTTGATTATCCTGGCCGAAGTCGGCGACAAGCTTGGCGTGGTCTTTGGCTTCAAAGACGGTCGGGAATTCCTTGCGGTTGCGTTCGTCCAGCGTCGGGCCGTTGAGCACGATGTAGTCGATGCTCTGCCAGCCGCTGATCTCAGCAGCTACTTCGGGGTCGGTCTCGGTCTTGTACAGCCAGACCGGGTCCGGCTTGTTAAAGCCCTTGTCCTGCAGGTCGGTCCACAGGGCAGACTCGACGACCATGCGCTTGTCACGGGTGACATGCTTATTGATCCAGTCAACCGCTTGGCGGCTCGACTTGTCAACGTCCTCAGTCATACTGGCCTGCAGACGCGGCTGCCAGGCGGGCACTACATACGTGGCGAAGCCGGCAACCAGGGCCAGTGCTGCGATGCCAGCCGTTACCTTGCCGGCCAGCACCAACTTGGTCTTGCGGGCATCCAGCAGCGGCACCACGACAAAGCGGTGTACAGCGGCGCCGATGACGATGGCCGCCAGCGGCAACAGGGCGATGATGTACGGGTAGGGCAGGTATCCGCCGCGCAGCATCATGATCAGGCCGATAGCCAGCGCCACCACGAACGGGCGGGCGCTGCGGACGAACCAGGCGAACGGCATGGCGGCCACACCGGCCCAGAAGAGCCAGGCATCGATGTCCATCCAGAAGTTAAAGAGGTTGCGGGCGTCACTGTCGGCGCCGAGGATGCTGCCGCTACCCTCGCGGCCGAAGAGCTGCCAGAGGAGCGTGCCCAGCAGCGAGACATGGCCCTCACCGGGGAACAGCTCGTTCTTAAGCAGGGCGTAGAGGGCATAGAAGCTGACGATGGCGATGAAGACCACCGAGAACGAGGCTAGCATGAAGCGGCGGTTGCGCTTATCGCTGTTCTGCCACAGCAGGTAGGCCAGGGCCGGCAGGAAGATCAGGAACGTCTCCTTGCTGAGGATGGCCACAGCCATACAGATGGCACTGCCGACGATAGGCAACAGGTGGCGCCGCGGCGTCAGGGCCAGGAAGAAGGCGCCGAGCAACCAGGGCAGGGCGATGTTGTCGAGCAGGACGTAGCGGCTGAACTCGACTGCCAACGGGCTCAGGGCGAACAGCCCCGCCGCCAGCGCGCTGACGCTGCGGCCGATACCCAGGCGCCGGCCGATCATGAAGACCAGCAGTACGCTGACAAGGTGGACTACCACCATGAATTCGCGGCCGGCGGTGATGGATGAGGCGTGGCGGTCAAAGGCGCCGGTCAGGGCCGTATAACCGGCCAGCTGGATCCAGGCGACCGGTGGGTGGTCGTACCAGTAAGTGTAGTGGGCCAGGTCGCCCTTGTACTGGACGGCCCAGGCCTGGGAGACGTAGGTGCCTTCGTCCTCGAAGCGCTGCGGTGAGTTCGGCATGTTCAGCGCACCGACGACGCCGGCGATCAGCAGCAGCACGCTGGCTACCAGGACATCAAGCCGGTAGGTCTTGAGCCAGGCGGCCAGGCGCTGGCCGAGAGTCTGTGGTGTTTCAATCTTCTTTTTTGCTGGTTTCTTGCTGGCCATAGTGGCAGTACCCATCCTTATTACCTAGGCTTTCTCACCCATTATAGCTGCCGTAGCGGTATTCTGTGCAACGGAAGCCTGGGTTTCGGCGCCACGGTGGCGGCCGCTGTGAGCAGTCTTGTGCCAGGTAGTGTCGCCGCGCAGTTCGCGGATCATCGACCACAGGCCGGCGATGTTCAACACCATCTGGTAGAGGGCGAAAGTGGCAAAGAGGGTGGCATACTGACGCACGGTGACCTTGCGCTGGAAAGCCTTGCCAAAATCACTCAGGAAGACGGCGTTCAGCACCAGCAGCAGTGCCAACGGGATCAGCGGGATGAACATCAGCAGTACCAGGGCGACCGGCGCCTTGAGCTGAGCCATGGCGATCAGGGTGACCAGCAGCATGACGGTCGAGAAGGCGAGCATGGCCGGACCAGCCAGCACATAGCCAGCCAGCAGGCGCTGACGCAGGGAAGGCAGCTGGCGCCACAGGCCTTTGCGCCACTCGTGATAGAAGCCCTGGCACCAGCGGACGCGCTGTTTGAAGAGTCCGGCCAACGTGTCAGGTGTTTCTTCCTGGGTAGCCAGGCGTGGGTCGTAGTAGACGGCCGTCTTGGTCTTGAACTTGACACTTAACAACACGCCCAAGCTACAATCTTCGGTCAGCGTAACTGGCCAGCCGCCGGCACGGCGGAGAAGACTAGAGCGGATGAAGATGGTGTTGCCACCTAAAGGCATGAAGCGGTTGTCGGACTGGAAGGCCATGGCACTGTTGAACCACTTGTAGTACTCAAGGACGTTGTGCAGGGAGTACCAGCTGGAATGGTGGTTCATCAGCTGGACGCCGCCCTGGACGACCCCGACCTTGCGGTCGTTGAAAGCCGTGTCCACGTGGGCCAGCAGCTCGGGGTGGACGCCATCCTCGGCATCGACGATACCGATGACGGTGTAATCTTTCTGAGCGACCGTCTCAAGCACGTAGTTCAGCTGCAGCGGCTTGTTCGGCTTGACGCCGGGGCGCAGCGGGTATTCGACGACAGTGATGCGGTCGCTGATGGCAGCGGCAGAGCGGGCGACAGCCAGCGTCTCATGATCGTCGTCACAGATGACGGAGATGATATCGACATTCGGGTGCGTCTGCTTAGCCAGCTGCAACAGGGTAGTGTCCAGCACTTCCTGCTCATGGCGGGCCGGGACGATCATCAGGAATTTCTCTTTGGGGGTCTTCGGGTCGGGGAAGCGCAGGCGGCTGACAGCTTCGGGGCTGCGGTAGGCGTAGGTCATGCGCCAGACTTCCATGCTGGCCTGGACGAACATGCCGACGCCGATGACGGCCATCAGGATGGCCAGCGTCAGCTGCAGCTGGACAAAGACGCCAGCAGCCAGGATGCCCACCAGGGCACCCAGGGCCAGCTTGCCCATCGGGAAGACGCGGTGGCGGCCGGCTGCTTTCTCGGCAGCACTGGCAAAGGCCCAGCGGTCGCTGATGATGTAGTTGAGCACCATGATTACCGCCAGGGCCACGACGCTGGCCGCCAGGTAGTGCAGCTCGAAGTTGAAGCTGCGGCCGGCCAGCGTGAAGCTGAACGACTGAGCGATAAGCCAGGCAAACAGGTAGTAGTTGACCGCCGAAGTGGCAGCCCGCGAGGCGATGAACTTGGCCAGGGCGCCGTTAGTAACGGTGCGGTCACGCCAGGTGATGTTCTTATTAAGCAGGTAGTTCAGCAGGAAGGTAACCACCAGGACGATGCCGTTGGCGTAGACCGGCGACATGCCCAGGCGCTCTACCAGCAGCGCCAGCAGGGCAAGCCCGGCCGCGAAAACGCCGCCACCGATAAGGCCGAACTGGACGAAGCGGGGGATGCGGGCGACAGAATCAATACTGTTGACATGCTTCAGTACGGCCAGCTGGCCCATGAACAGCATGCCTTGCTTGAATGAGCCTTTGCTTTCACCGGCAGTGCGCTCGGCAAACTCAAACGGCACTTCGGTGACGTTGAGGCTGGAGTGACGCGCCAGCATCTCAAGCAGAATCTTGAAGCCTTTCGGACGCAGCAGCCCCAGGTCGATGGCCTCGCGGCGGAACAGGAAGAAGCCGGTCATCGGGTCGGTGACGCCGCGCAGGCGCTTGGGAAAGAAAGCCTTGGCCAGGAACGTGGAGCCGCGGGAGACGAAGTGGCGGATGCCGCCGTCAAGCCCGCCGGCATCACCGCCGGCACAGTACCGGCTGGCAATGACCACGTCGGGGCTGACGCCGGCGGCATTCTGAGCCTCGGCAGCCTCGATCATGCGGGGCAGTACTTCCGGCGGGTGCTGCAGGTCGCCGTCCATGACGATGATCTGCTCCGAGCGGGCCCGGAGGATACCGTCGGTCACAGCGCCGGACAGGCCGCCGTGACGGGCATCACCTTCGCGGTGATACATCCGGACATGGAAAGTCGGCGTACGGTACAGCACGCGGGCAGCCGTCACAGCCTTGATGGTATCAAGGTTCGGGCTGTCATCAACAAACAGTACTTCGACCGGCCGGCCACTGAGAGCCAGGCGAATCCGACCAACGAGCAACAGCACGTTATCCGCTTCATTAAAGGTTGGTACGATGATGGTGGTCAGCGGTTTGACAGAACGCCACGCCTGCTTGACGGAATTATTAGCTCCCACGACTCTTCCTTCCCATTTCCCTGGTGTTTAGTAGTCTTATTTATATATTAGCACATTTTTCAGTTTTTTGCAAGTATATTTATTAAAAACAAGCGTTTTAGGAGGTAACGCGACAGTTTTACGATGTATTTTCTTTAATAGCCAATATATTGCCTATTGACAATAGTGTATACTGACAGTCGCCTTATTGTCACCAGCAATGTGCGAACATTGCCTGCACCAAGGAGAAAACGTTGATTCTTAGACGACGTGGAGCGCTGATCCTGCTGACCATCGTCGCGGCTGCGGTGACCCTGGTGGTCATCAGCAACCGTGGGGGCGTCGACTGCGACGAGGTCCGTCCAACGACCGGGCAGACGCGGGCGGCGATCTTCCTGGTCGACACCCAGCGCCTGAGCAGCCAGCACCTGGCGGTCGACGTGCAGATCTGCCCGGCACCCGGACAGACACTGAGCAACGTCCCGGTCTTCGCCGAGGCCTACAACAGCCCCGACCCGGCAATCCAGAAGAAGCACGGCAATGAATCCCGGGTGATCGAGCAGATCCCCGGGGAGGGCGACGAGATCCGCCTGGTCATCGACGGGCTGGACGGGGACACCAAACCGGCATTCGTCGGCATCGGCGTCTTCGAGCCCAACCCGCCCGGCAGCCCCGAGTGGGGACCGGTGATCGACTTCAGGGTGGTGCCCGTCGACCCGGAGGACTGACCTCCGGCGCTGCACGACAATAGGCTGCGCCCCTCCCGGCAACTGGTCCGGGAGGGTGCGCACCCTCAATAAGACACTTGCATCAACCAAGCCAAGTACATTAGAGTAAGCGAAGCATTATGATAAACGAATACATATATACAACAAACGTAAAGGGCGACCACGATGTCTAAGAACTTGGTCATCGTCGAGAGCCCCGCCAAGGCCAAGACCATAGAGAAATACCTGGGCAAGGACTTCCAGGTACTCTCCAGCATCGGCCATATCCGCAGTATCGCCAAGAAGACCAAGGACGGCAGCCCGCCGATCGACACCGCCAAGGGTTTCGTCACCGTCTACGAGGTCGACCCCGAGAAACGTAAGGTCATTACCGAACTGAAAAAGGCTGTCAAGTCCGCTGAAACCGTCTGGCTGGCGACGGATGAGGACCGCGAGGGAGAGGCGATCGCCTGGCACCTGTGCGAAGTATTGGGCCTCGACCCGGCCAGGACCAACCGCATCGTTTTTCACGAGATTACCAAGAGCGCCATCGAAGATGCGGTCAAAAACCCGCGCACCGTCGACATGAGCCTGGTGCAGGCCCAGCAGGCGCGCCAGATTCTTGACCGGCTGGTGGGCTTTGAACTGTCTCCGGTCGTCTGGCAGAAGGTGCCGGGCGGCAAATCGGCGGGCCGTGTCCAGTCGCCGGCGGTACGGCTGCTGGTGGAGCGTGAGCGTGAAATCAATGGTTTTGAAGGCTCATTCACTTTTAAGGTGACTGCTGAATTCACCGCCGCCGGCCAGCCGTTCAAGGCCGAGCTGCCGCACCGCTTTGCCACAGAAGCCGAGGCGCAGGCCTTTTTAGAGAGCTTACTCGGAGCCACCTTCACCGTGGCCGATGTCACCAAAAGCCCCAGCACCCGTAATCCGGCGCCGCCGTTCACTACCAGTACGCTGCAGCAGGATGCCAACAGCCGTTTGGGCTTCGGCTCCAAGGCCACCATGTCCAGCGCCCAGAAACTGTACCAGGACGGTAAGATCACCTACATGCGTACCGACTCGGTCAACCTGAGCGGACAGGCCATCGCCGCAGCCGCCGATTATATTAAGAAGGCCTTCGGCGAAGAGTACCACCAGGTGCGCACCTTCAAGACCAAGAGCGCCAGTGCCCAGGAGGCCCATGAGGCCATCCGCCCCACCAACATGGCACTCGAGAAGGGCAGTAGCAACGAATACGACCAGAAACTCTACAACCTGATCCGCAGCCGCACCCTGGCCAGCCAGATGGCACCGGCCAAGCTTGAGAAGACCGTCGTCACCATCACCATCTCCACCGGCAAGCACCAGTTCGAGGCCAAGGGGGAAGTCATCGTCTTTGACGGGTTCCTGCGCGTGTACGGCGGCAGTAAGAAAGATCCGGACCTGCTGCCATCGGTTACCGCAGGAGATGCACTCGACATGCTCAGCGCCAGTGCACGCCAGACCTTCGCCCGGCCGCCAAGCCGCTACACCGAAGGCAGCCTGGTCAAGAAGCTGGAAGACCTTGGCATCGGCCGGCCATCGACCTACGCCACCATCATCAATACCGTCCAGGAGCGCGGCTACGCCGTGAAGGGCGAAGGCGAGGGGACGCCGCGCGACGTCGTCGTACTGAATCTTGGCAAAGACGCCGTTGAGCGTGAACTGGTCCAGGAAAAGACCGGCGCCGACCGCGGCAAGCTGGTGCCGACCGCCGCCGGACAGGTGGTCAGCGACTTCCTGACCGGCCATTTCGATCAGGTTGTCGACTATGGCTTCACTGCCAAGGTAGAGGAGGACTTCGACCAGATCGCCCGCGGCCAACTGGCCCGCAACAAGATGCTGGAAGAATTTTATAAGCCGTTTCACAAGCTCATCGAAGATTCGGGCGGCATCGACCGCAGCACCGTCGCCCAGGCCCGCGAGATCGGCACCGATCCAAAGACCGGCAAGCCCGTCCTGGCCCGCTTCGGCCGCTACGGCCCGATGCTGCAGCTCGGCTCTGCCGAAGACAAGGAAGACAAGCCCAAGTTCGCACCGCTGCCAGCCGGGGCCCGCCTGGAGACCGTCACCCTGGAGCAGGCACTCGAGATGTTCAAGCTGCCGCGCACCGTAGGCCAGACGAAGGACGGCCGCGACATCAAGGCTAACGTCGGCCGCTTTGGCCCCTACATCCAGGTAGATAAGCTGTTCGTCAGCATCAAGCCGCTTGACCCGATGTCCATCACGCTTGATGAAGCTCTGGAGCTATATGACGCCAAGCTCAAGGCGGAGGCCGAAAAGAACATTGCCGACCTGGGTGATGGCATCAAGGTCCTCAACGGCCGCTACGGTCCATACATCACTGATGGCAAGAAGAACGCCAAGATTCCCAAGGGAACCGAGCCGAAGGCTGTCACGCTTGAGCAGGCCAAGGAATTACTGGCCGCAGCACCAGCCAAGGGTGAGGGCGGACGCTTCCGTCGCAAGGCCGCTGCCAAGTAAAGCGATTAATGAAGACTGTCATCGACGCTCGCACCCTCAGAGTGGGTTGCCGGGTTACTTGAGCTGCTTGATACCCATCAGTCCCTGGATGGACGACGCCCCGTGTCGCTCTGGGGCTTCTCGCTCGGCGCCATGATCAGCCTGTTGGCCAGCGCTGAGCGGCCGCTGGATACACTGACGCTATGCAGTCCGAGCGGCTACTTCAAGGAATATATGCCGCTCATCGCACCTGAGTTCACCGGGTGGTGTACACTGCAGCAACTGGCCGAGTTCCAGACCAACAGCCTGATGTCACTGCTAGAACGGACACATGTACGCAGGGCAGCCGTTCTGGCGGGAGATCAGGAGTTGGCGGCGTGGCCGACGTTCCGTGAAGCCGTGAGCGATATCCATCAGTCCACTGGCTGGCCATTGCGCATCATCGCTAACACCCATCACGACATCGACCAGCCTGGATACAGACAGGAACTTCAGAGCGTCATTACCAGCCTTTAGGAGCACTCGATTGATTGTTTAGCGGCCATCTACTGCTGGTTCGCATACAGCACCAACAGGTTCTGCAGCTCTATATCATCCGGCTCAAGCAGCCCCGGATCGACAAAGTGGTTCATCAGCACATGCTCGGTGGTGCGGTGTCCATGGCCGATAGCATGACCCATCTCATGGCTCAGGACCGCCTGGTCGATCGTGACATACAGATCCATATGGACCGTGGTCAGGTAGCCATTAGCATACTGAAAACCAGTCCAGCCCATATTGCCCTGGGCGTCCGTATCCTGGGGGTGGGCCGTCATGGTGACGCAGATAGCCTGGGTGCTGCAGCCCGTTTCGGCCACGCGCATCTCTACGCAAGGACTGACGGACCAAGCTGCGGCCGCATTGCTCACCCAGGCGTCATAGGGAGCTCCGACCGTACTGGTGTCAAAGTAGACAATGGCCTCAGCGCCAGTCTTTTTCCAGGGATAATTCGTCGCTTCAGGGACATCCTGCATCGCCAGGCCGCTTGGAGCCGTACAGGCGCCGTCACTGCCATCATCGCCGCCGCTGACAGGACCACCGGTGACCGTGCCAAACAGCAGGGCGCCCGTGCCGGAAGCAGCCGTGTCTTCAATCAGCTGGACGCCGCCCGGCTGGTCGTTGGCCAGCGCATCCTCCACCTCTACCGACACCGTGGAGCCCGCCGCCAACCCTACCTGCAACAGCACGATGCCCACCGTTGCGACCACGCTAAAAGTGGTGACGCCGGCAGCCAGCGATCGCCGCCGCGCCCTTGTTCCAATAGCTGTGCGTATCTGTTTCATGACAAAATCTTTTCTTCAGTATATAGCAAAACTATAAAATCATAAGCATCAACAGGGAAGGAACCGGGCGGCCTTCGGCTTACTAGCAACTAATTTGTTTTCATCGTCTATTTCATGCTATAATTAAGCACATGCGAAACATCTCCCGGAGGGCATCAAAAAACACACGAAAAATATAATTGACACTCATATGCTTTTGTTATATAGTACTTTATATATTAGCCAATACATTACATTACTAAATAAGGAGAATACATGAGCGATTCCTCATCCTCACCAGAGGCCGTAATGCCCGACGTCCACTCAGCCGTTCAAGATATCCTCGCTACAGTCGAGCGGGAACGTGAGCGCGAAATCGTGGCGCGCCGGTTTGGTCTGTACGATCGTAAAGAGACCCTGGAGCAGATCGGTGAATTGCTGGGTATTACCCGCGAGCGTGTCCGTCAGCTTGAAAAAGCTATCATGATCCGCCTGAAGATCGCTGCCGAGGACGAGGAGAAGCTGCCGCATGTCACCGCCCTCGAGAAGCACTTCGTCCGCCACCTGCACGAAATGGGCGGCGTCGCCCGCGTCGGAGACCTGGCACACCGTCTTGGCAAAGGCGAACACGCCGAGCGTGACAAGGCACATGTCGCCTTTGTCGCCGAGCTGGCTCCCAACCTGGCTGTCGTTGAAGAGAACGACCACTACCACCACGCCGTCGGTATCCGCGAGAAGCACGACGCAAAGGCCATCCGCGGCCACGTCGACGAAATCGTCACTACCATCAAGAAGCACGGTGAGCCGCTGTCCACCGAAGAGCTGCACGACAAGCTGAACCACGGCCACCCCAGCCATGTCCGCGCCCTGGCCCGCACCAGCAAGCATCTTGCCGAACTCAAGGACCGCTGGGGCCTTGCCAAGTGGCCAAGTGTCAATCCCAAGAACATCCGTGACAAGATCTATGTCATCCTGGAAGAGAACCACAAGCCGATGCACTTTTCCGAAATCGCCGATTCCATCAAGGACTCAGATTTCAAGCGCAAGGACGTGACCACCCAGGCCATCCACAACGAGCTCATCAAGGACAAGCGCTTTGTTCTGATCGGCCGCGGCATCTACGCCTTGGCAGACTGGGGCTACAACAAGGGCACCGTCGCTGACATCATCACCGACATCCTCCGCAAGGAAGGCGGCCCGCTGCACCGCGACGATATCGTCCGCCGCGTCCTAAAGCACCGCCAGGTCAAAGAGACCACCATCCTGCTCAACCTCCAGGGCAAATCGCAGTTCAAGCGCGTCGCCAAGGCCACCTACGGCCTGGCCGAACAGCCCCAACCGGTCAAAGAGACCGCGGCAAAGGCTTAGACTGCCATCACCAAAACACTAGCGTATAGTAGTTGCACCTTGTTTCCTATTGCGAGACAATAGGAAGGCAGGATTATTATGGATGTAGTCTTCTCAATATTGCTTGGTATCCTAGGCAAATGGTACATATGGTTGCCAATCGTCGCCGTGTTGGCTTATTTCACATGGCAGAACAACCGCAAGGCTACCACAGTCCAGAATATGGAACACACGCTGCTGGTCCTGGAGATTCCGCGCGCCAACGACAAACAGGAACTGGCAGCCGAGCAGATGTTCGCCTCATTGCACGGCATCCTGCGTTCACCGCGTGAACTGCGACTGGAAGGGGCGCTCCAGGAGCACATCTCTTTCGAGATCGCCTCCATCGAAAAACACATCCGCTTCTACGTCTGGGTGCCCAAGCACCTGCAGAACTTCGTCGAAGGCCAGATTTACGCCCAGTACCCGACCGTCCAGATCCACGAGGCCGACGAGGACTACGCCGACCGCGACATCCGGCAATCCGTCATCTACAGCGCCGAGCTGGGGCTGATTGACAACGAGGTATTGCCCATCAAGTCCTTCCAGACCTTCGACGTCGACCCGTTGGCCGCCATCACCGCCACCCTCGCCAAGCTCGACGACCCGGGTGAGGAAATGTGGATCCAGGTCATGGCCCGGCCAATCGCCGACACCTGGCACAAGCGCTCCGCCGCCTATATCTCCCGCGTCAAGAGCGGCGGGGGAGACGGCTTCATGACCGGCGCCGGCTGGGTGAAGGGCTTCTTTGAGGCGCTCTGGAAACCACCGGAGCCAGGAGCCGGCACCGCCAAGGAACTGTCCGAGCGCGAAAAGACCCGCCTGGCCGAAGCCGAGAAGAAGAGTACCAAGCTGGGCTACCAGGTGAAGATCCGCTTAGTGTATGTGGGCAACGACAAGCAGACCGCCCGCTTGCGCATGCAGGCCATCGTCGGCACCTTCAAACAGTACAACAGTACCAACCTCAACGGCTTTACCATGAAGAACCCGGCCTACGACCGTGAGGCGCTGGCTCAGGCCAAAGCCCGTTTCTTCATCGACAAGGGCATCATTTTGAATATTGAAGAGCTGGCTTCGCTCTACCACCTGCCTCACACCAACGTCGAGACGCCCAACATCGTCTGGGCCAGTTCCAAGACCGCCGAGCCGCCCGCCAAGCTGCCGGTACTGGCCGGCACCCCGGACGACAACAACATCAGCGCCTTCGGCCTGACCAACTTCCGCGGCTACCAGCAGCAGTTCGGCATGTACCGCTCTGACCGCGGCCGTCACATCTACATCATCGGGCAGACCGGTGCGGGCAAGTCGGGCCTGTTGGAGCTGTTCGCGCTGAGCGATATCTTCCACAACCAGGGCTACGCCATCATCGACCCGCACGGCGATTTCGCCGTCAACAACATGAAGTTCATCCCGGCCCACCGCATCAAGGACGTGGTCTACTTCAACCCGGCCGACACGGCCTTCCCGGTCGGCTTCAACCCGATGGAAGTCATCAACCCCAACATGAAGAACAACATCAGCTCCGAAATCATCGGCGTGCTGAAGCGCATGTTCGGTGACTCCTGGGGTCCGCGCCTGGAGTATATCCTGCGCTACACCATCCTGGCCCTGCTTGATTACCCGGATTCGACCATGCTCGACATCACCCGCATGCTGACTGATAAAAAATTCCGCAAGGACGTCCTTGGCCACGTCACCGACAGCGTGGTACTCAACTTCTGGAACATCGAGTTCGCCAGCTGGCAGGACAAGTTCGCCTCCGAAGCTGTGGCGCCGGTGCTGAACAAGGTGGGTGCCTTCACGGCCAACCCGATCATCCGCAACATCATCGGCCAGCCCAAGAGCACCTTCAACATCCGCCAGATCATGGACGAAGGCAAGATCCTCATCGTCAACCTGAGCAAGGGTCTGATCGGCGAGGACAATGCCTCCATCCTCGGTTCGTTCCTGGTTACCAAGATCCAGCTGGCCGCCATGAGCCGCAGTGACATCCCCAACGTCGAGGACCGCCGTCCGTTCTACCTCTACGTGGATGAGTTCCAGAACTTCGCCACCGACTCGTTCGCCACCATCCTGTCAGAGGCCCGTAAGTACGGCCTGAACCTGACCGTCGCCAACCAGTACACCGCCCAGATGTCGGATGTAGTACGTTCGGCCGTCTTTGGTAACGTCGGTACGATGATTTCTTTCCGCGTCAGTGCCGATGACGCACCGGTCCTTTCCAAGCCTTTCGAGCCGCAGTTCCTGCCGGAAGACCTGCTGCAGATGAACAACCGTCACTTCATCGTCAGCATGGTCATCAAGGGCGAGAAGACCCCGGCCTTCTCGGCTACCACGCTGGCACTGCCGGCCAACCAGACAGATCTCAGCGCCTACATCATCGAGAACACCCGCCGCACCTTCGGCCGTCCGCATGACGAGGTCAAGGCCGAGATTCAAGCCCTGATGAACCCGACCAGCCAACAGCTGCCAGCCCAGGCTGGCGGTGGCAATAACGGCGGGGGAGGCGGCAACCAGGCCCCCAAATCGTCAGCACAGCAGAAGAAGTGGCCGGTTGATGATGGCGCCAAGAAGGTTGCTCCAGCCGCCAAGACGACCAAGGAACCGATTGCCGCCATTCCCGCAGCCACACGGGCTGCTACGGCCCCACAAGCACCTTCTGCCCAGCAGCCCGAAACGCCGCGCCAAGAACGCAGTGAACGCTCCGCCCGTCCGGCTCCGGCAGGCGGGCAGTCGGCTTCCGGCGATGAAGGCGGCGACCGTCCCAAGCGCAAACGTAGCCGCTCACGCTCACGCGGCAAGAACAAGGGCGGCGAAGGCGGCGGGGACGCTCCACGCGCCGCCTCGGGCAGCCACGCCCGTCCTGAAGGCGCCCCACAGGCACCACCCCGTACCGCTCCGGCTCCAGCCTCAGCGCCAGCCCGGCCGGCACCTCAGTCTGGCGGCATGCACGACGGCCACGAACTGATTTTGCGCTAAATATTTTACTTTTTTAGATTTTTGTGATATAATAGTCATAAGGGAACTCTCCCGACTACACTGAGAGGAAAAGAGAGCATGACGATGACGCCTCAGCTCATCAGCGCTCTGAACACCATCGCCCAGGGTATCTGCGACGAAAGGGGACTCATCACCGATGTCGCCCCAGCCCTGTTCAACCTGGGCGAGCCGCTGCGGACCCACTTCCACCTGGTGCAAGCCGGCGTGGCAGAGAAGGGGTCGCCGCTGGTGCTGCGACGCCACCAGTCGATCCGCGTGGAGCAGATGTTCCCGGGTCACCTGGAGCGCTTCGCCGTCTGCCCGGCCGGCTCACCCAGTGAACCGTTCGCGGAGCTGGAGCGGGACATGATCCTCTACCAGTTCGACCCGCACCACGGCGGCCTCAACACCAATGCCACACTGCGCCGCTACAGCACCACGCTGGACCCGGCAGAGCCGGATGTGGCTCACGCCCTCGATCTGCTGGCCGCCCAGCTGATCGACATCAACAGCGTGGAGGACTGGCTGATCAACCCGGAGGTCTGGCCGGCCACTTGGGGCAAGGGACGCATCCGCCTCAACTGGCAGATCGAGCACCCGCACGACGGCCCGCTCTGGTCGGCGCTCAACGAACGGGCGCTGCGGATGAGTAGGGGGCTGATGTGCCTGCGCGCCGTCAGCGACCCGGCCATCCTCGAGGCGGCCCGCTTCGCCAGCATGGAGACGGCGGTCGCCGTCTGCCACGCAGCCACGCCGCTCGAGCCGATCGCCACGGTCGACTTGACCAAGATGGCGATCTTCGGCCTCGACTACGTCGGCGCCATGCGCTACCTTCCCGAGTCGGGCTTCGCCCGCACCGGACCCAGGACGTAGCACCAAGCCCCCGGCAGCCAGCCGGGGGCGTACAATTTTGGCAGGAGTGAAGCAGGGGAGGGGCGCGTAGAACAAAAATAGAACTGTTCTCTGTGGAGCGCGCCTTAGTACATGTGCACATACGCAAAAAACAACCAGAACGCATCATAGAACAAATATAGAACAGAGCTGATGCGGCCGCGCTCGTACCAACGCAGCGCCGCCTCACTGCGGGCACTGGTTTTTTGAACGACGCCCTACGGCCAGTTATCGCTCGCGGCAAATACTCACAGAACGCCCATGGAACAAATTTAGAACTTCATCCGTGATCAGTACGCCGACAGCAGCAAGCCGCAGCCAAGCATAGGCAAAGCCCATATCCGGGGCCCGCAGAGACGATAGAGCAAAAAAGAGGGCACATAGTGGGCGCATACTTAAGCCAGCACGTCCGGACAGCAAAAATCAATATACATAAGCCGCATGCATACACGTCTTTTTGCTATATACGTTATGTCGTACAATATATCTTTTACGACACATAAGTATATACGCAAAGCTGTATGAGTAATCGTCTACGTATATACGTTTTTTATTGGCATTTCGTTTATTAATCCGTTTGCACGCCATGTATCCGCAAACACTGCCTACGGTACCCGCGACATTAAAATTTAATAACTTTAGCGAGCTTCGATACCACTTTCAAACAAGCGCAGCACCGGGGCAGTCTGATGTGTGATGCGCCCACAGTACGCGCACTGCGTGATACATATACCTATGCGCACATCCGGTTATGTGCATGCCAATCGCATCGACATATCCGCCCTGAGCCCGCCATACGGGCACGCACAGCCTCAACCTTAAAGCGAGAAGCCCACCAAACCTTAAAAACCCACCTGAATTTGACTTTTCCACAGTACCATGGCCATAGTTTGCTTTTTCGTGAAAAATATAGTTTTTATACACTTTTCACGCTTCTCTCCCCTTGTCCTCCGCTGTATTTGCTTTTTGTGACATTTTGTATGTTAGTATAGTTTTTTAGTGCACCGCTGACCGCGGGCGCCCTATCATGCTGTAGAACAAAATTAGAACAAAGAGAGTGGTGGCGGGGAGCTGCCCGCCTTGTGACACCTCCTACCCGGCTACTTGTAATACGCCTTCCCCTCGACCCGCACATCAACGTACTGCGGCTTCGTCCCCTGCTTGTCGAGGTATTGCAAGGCACTGGCGATATCGGCCGCCTGCCCTTCCGGATGCCGGTCGATGTGCGTTTTTACCGGGTAGTCCCTGCCCTCAAAATATACGTTCAGTTCCCTGGTGGAAGCGGGAATCACCACACGGCTGACCGAGCCGATCGCCTTGTGCTCGATCGCACCCAACAGCTTGCCAAGGTATCGGATAAACCGCTTGGAGGCAACGGAAGTGCGACTGTCATTAGGCAGCACGCCCGAGGCGTCCTCGACGGTCAAGGTGGGTGCATTGCCGTGCAGCCGCTTAAACATAGTGCCGTCTGAATCGATATAGAACTGCTGTCCGCCGACATTCCAAGCCACCAGCGGCGTCCTGAAGCGCACCACCACCGTGTTGGCCGGCAGGAACGGCGAGTGAGTCAGGTAGGCGGTGTCGATGTCGGGGCGGTCCTGTTGCAAGTAAGCAGTCAGGCGGGGTTGGTCCAATAGCATAGTCAAAGCCTGCCCGGGGTACGCCGAGCTGAATGAACGGATGCGGCCCTGCAACTCGGCCTCTTCGTCGCTCGTCAGCACCACGTTGCCCTCGGCACGCACATTGACCAGCGCCAGCGAGGTGCCGATGGCGTACAGGCAGCCGAGCGTCAGTACCGACAGGGCACCGAGCCCGATTAGCAGCCGCCGCCGGTGACCATGCAGCTCATGCAGCTTCAACCGCGGCGATTTCAGGTCACGCTGCCGGGACTCGATAGTCGATACTTTAGACGAGGCGCTCCCCGTCAGCGTGCGGCTGCGACGGAAAACATACTCATTCTGACCTTCCATCAGCCGGACGCGGCGCACCGGCTCTTCTGCCTGCTTGCGGCTCCCCCACCCTTTCAGAAACTTCATGCCGGCCGCCTCCGGGCGGCTGCCGAGATGAGGCGGGCCAGTTCGCGGGCGGCATCCAGCCGGGCAAGGCCCAGAATGTTAGCACTCAGCTCTTTGCGGCGCGGCGCGTCATGCAACAGCGCCACGATGGTCGCGGCCAGCACTTCCGGCTCCTGCTTGAGACGGGCTTCGTCAACGACCAGGGCGGCATCAGCCTTGGTATAGACAGCGGCATTCTTAGTCTGATGCCCGCCGGTCAACAAAGGATTAGGCACGATGATGACGGCCGCACCGGCCGCCGCCACCTCCAGCAGCGCCGTAGCACCGGCCCGGGTAACGATAACATCGGCCGCACGGATAAGGTCTGGCATGGTGCGGTCGACGAAATCAAGCACATGGTAGTGCGGCAGGCTGCGGGCCGCCTTTTCGGCCTCGCCGGTCTTGCCGACGCCCGTCAGATGCACCAGCTGGGCACGTTCGGTCACCCGGGCGGCACCTTCGGTGACCACGGTATTCAGGAAGGCCGAACCGAGCCCGCCGCCCGTCACCAGCACCAGTGGCAAGTCAGGATCATAGCCCAATGCCTGCTTCAGCCCGCGCCGCTCCTTGGCATCCGCCGGACGGTAGGCGGCTCTGATGGGCGTGCCGGTGTAGTGGCTCTTGGCGGCCGGGTATTTATAGTTGTCGAGCGGCGCACCGGTGGCGATGGTGGTGGCGTGCCGCGCCAAAATGCGGTTTGTCAGCCCGGGAATCGTGTCGGAGTCATGAATGACCAGCGGGATACGCAGCAGCCGCGCCGCCAGGCCGATAGGCACACAGACGAAGCCGCCCTTGGTAAAGACCGCATCCGGCCGTACCTTGGCCAGCAGCCAGAGACTTTGCATAAAACCTATGACGATGAAGATAAGATCGTGCAGATTCTTTACCAGCGTCTCCAGGTCGAGCAGCCGCTCGGCCCAGGTACGGCCGTGGTAGCGGCGGAACTTGCCTGCCGATATCGTAGTGACTTTTACATCTACATCGGCCTCTTGCATCAGGGCTTTTGCCTGCTTGGCAAACCCTTTGTCACAGACAAACCAGGCTTGGAGCGCCGGGTCGGTCTTCTTAAGCTCGTTGAAGACGCTGAGAACGGGCGTTACGTGACCGCCCGACCCGCCGCCGGCTGCTACTATCTTCACCGCCACTGGCTCCCGGATTAGAGTTTGATCGATATGAGGTGTAATGCGAAATATTGAAAGCGATGCCCATCAGCAGCATGGTGAAGATCAGGCTGGTGCCGCCGAAGCTCAAAAACGGCAGGGTGATGCCCGTCAGCGGAATCAGCCCGATCATCGAGCTGATGTTGATCATCGCCTGCACGCCGAACCAGGCCACCATGCCCGCCATGATCAGCCGCAGCTCCGGCCGCTGGGATTGCTGCAGGATAAGCAGCAGACGATATATCAGCAAGGAGAAGGCCACCAGGATGATGAAGGTGCCGATAAAGCCGAACGTCTCGCCCATGATGGCAAAGATGGAATCGTTGGCCGCCTCCGGCAGATACCCGAAGGCCTGCTTGCTCTGCCCCAGCCCGTTGCCAAAGAACCCGCCGCTGCCAATGGCCAGCAGCGCCTGCTCGATGTGGTAATCGGCTGCCTCCGAAGACGTCTCGTGATTGATGAAGGTCAGCACCCGCGCCATCCGGTGCGGCGCCGTCACGATGAACAGCAGGCCGGCTGCAGCCATCAACCCCAGAATACCCAGCATGTAGCGCGCCTTGACGCCCGCCATCAGCAACATGCTCAGGGCGATGGCGATGACCACCAGACCCGTGCCCATATCTTTCTGCAGCACCACTACCAGGACCGTCAGCACGCCGACGACGAAACCGGCCGGTGCCAGTGTCTCACGGATATTATTGAGCTGCCCCATCCTGGCCTTGGCCGACAGGAAGACCGCCAGGTAGAGCAAGAGGCCGAACTTCAGCAGTTCTGCCGGCTGGAACGACGTGAATCCGAAATTATACCAGCGGCAGGCGCCACCGCTACAGAGCGCCAGGGAGCTGCCTACCAACGCCAACCCGGCCAGCACCACCGAGGCAACCACCCCGGCAAGCAGCACCTTGGTGGCATATTTCTCCAGCAGGCGCAGCGGCAGGCGCGAGGCAGCTACAAAGACAGCCACACCCAGCCCGAGAAAAATCACCTGCTTGAGCGCGAAATTATCATTCTCATAGCGCTGCGACAGCGCGACATTGATGCCATACAGCACCACCAGTCCCAGCATCATCAGAAAGACCATGGCCACTATCAGCAGGTAGTCCGGACGGTGGCGGCGTATCAGGTCTGGTTCGCCGGTGGCTTTGGTGGCGCCGCGGCGGCGGAAGGCTAGTTCACGCATCAGATGATATAGCCTCCAGTTCTCATATAATATAGCCTCCGGCTAAAGCTATCAGCAGCCCGACCATGGCACAGACCTGCGCAATCACCCAAAAGCGCATCGTCACCTTGGTCTCCGGCCAGCCCTGGGCTTCCAGGTGGTGGTGCAACGGTGCGGAGATAAAGACTTTCTTGCCCAGATATTTCTTGCTCAGGATCTGAATCAGGCTCGAGCCCGCTTCCAGCACGAACAGCAGGCCGATGATCGGCAACAGAAAGACCGTATTGGTCAGCATCGCCACCACGCCCAGCGCCGTTCCCAAGGCGAACGAACCGACATCCCCCATGAAGAACCGGGCCGGATAGATATTGAACCAGAGGTACGCCAGCAGCGCGCCAACCACCGTGAAACAGAAGCCGGCAATCAGCGGGAAGCCCTGCAGCAGCGCGATGACCCCGAAGGCCCCGTACGAGATCGCCAGCAACCCGCCAGCCAGCCCGTCCAGGCCGTCACTGATGTTGACGGCGTTACCCGTCGAGACCACCACCGCCACAAACAGCGGAATCAGCAACCAGCCGATATCGATGTTGCCAATGAACGGCAGGAAGACGTTGCTCGCGCCCAGCTTGGTAAAGAAGAACAGGCCCAGCACAGCCGCCAGCGCCGCAATCATACTGAACTTGATGGAGCTGCGCAGCCCGCTGACGCCGCCGCCCAGACCCCGGATGTTGATGATGTCATCAATCAGGCCGACGATACCGCCGCCGATCAGCGCCGCCAGCGGCAGCCAGGTCTCCTGGCGGTCAAGGTTGAAGATAACTGTCACCAGCGCGATGGCGATGACCATGACCGCCCCGGCCATGGTGGGGATGTTGCGGCGGAACTTATCGGCGTGCAGCTTAGAAAAGACCTGCAGCAGCTCGCCTGTGGTACTGGTGGTACGCTGCACCTTCCAGAAGCGGTATTTATAGGCGGTGAAGGTATAGAACGGCGTCAGCAGCATGGTGGCCGCAAAGCCGACGAAGCCAAGCGCAAACAGTTTGATAAGTGCGTTAGTGAACGCCAGGACAGCTTCTTGGGTAAAAATGGAATCGTGCACGATGGATGACCTAGATCCAACCTGGATGTCACTCAGGAGGAGTCTTTATTTTATTGTTGGAACTCTCATATATTCTAGCAGCCAATTCGACATATCGGCAAAAATCGGCTGGGCGGCGACCGTGCCGCCAAAGCCCGGCAGCTGGCTGTCGACGATGCGCACCATCACCACGTAGCGCGGCGTCTCGTTGCCGCCGAAGCCGGTGTAGGTCGCGATGGTCTGATCCTCGCGGTATTTGCCCGTCTTGGGATCGATGGTCTGCGAGGTGCCGGTCTTGCCACCGATGAGATAGCCCGGCTTATCAACAGTCCCAAAGCCGCGCGTCCGGGCCTGATGGATCATCTCGCGGATGGTACCCGATGTCTCCGGCGACACCACATCACCCCGTTCCAGCTCGGGCTGCTGCTCTATCAGCGCGCCCTTTGCGTCGCGCACACCCTCTACCAGCGTCGGCTTATAGAGCTTGCCGCCATTGATGATCGAACCGAAGGCCGAGGCCGCCCGCAGCATAGTCACGCTGAACCCCTGGCCGAAGGCCATGGTGGCATACTGCACGTTATTGCCCAGCTCTTCGTCCGGGCGGTACATCGAGCCTTTCTGCTCATTGGTCTGCTCGATACCGGTCGGCTCATTCAACCGGTACCGGTCGTGCAGGTAGGAATACAGCGTGGAGCGCGCCTTGTCGTTCACCCGGCCGCCGCCCATCTGCTTCAACACGAACATCACCCCGCTGTTCAGCGAGAACTGCAGCACCTGCGTCATATCATTGGTGCCGATGTTCTGAGTAGACAGCGCGTTCTTGATCTTAATGCCGTCGATAGTGTCGTAGCCAAGGTTATTGAAGGTCGTCTCCGGTTTCACCACGCCCTCATTCAGGCCGGCCGCCATCGTCAGCGTCTTAATACCGGAGCCGGCCTCATACGGGTCGCTGACAATCGGATTCTGGAAGACCGCGTAATCCTCGTTCTCATAATATTTGGCCGGGTCAAAGCTCGGCAGGTTGGCCATGGCCAGCACCCGCCCGTTGTTCGGGTCCATGACCAGCAGCGAGCCGCGGGTGGCTTTTGCGTTCTTCAGCCCGCGGTCCAGCGCCCCTTCGGCATAGGCCTGGATATTGCGGTCGATGCTCAACACCACATTGTCTCCGTCCCTGGGCTGCCGAATGACGTCGGTGCTGCTGCGCACCGTCAGGGGCACGCCGTTCACGTCGACATCCGCCGTCCGCAGGCCATCCTCACCACGCAGCCGCTCCTCCATTGAGCCTTCCACGCCGTACTGCCCTTTGCCCTCGCGGTCGACGAAGCCCAGGATGCTCGCCGCCAACGCGCCTTCGGGATATACCCGCTTCTGGCTTTCCTGCGCGCCGACCCCCGGCAATTTTTCCGCTTTGATCATATCAGCCTGCTTCTTGCTGACCTGCCGCGCCATGACAGCGTACATACTCTGCTTGTTGTCCAGCCGCTTCTCAAACCCCTCAACCAGCTCTCCGCCGGCGACGCGCTTCATGACATCGACAATCTGTTGCTTGTCCTTCTCGTCCTTGATGATGTGCGGATCGGCATAAACGGTATAGACCGGCTCGTTCATGACCAGCGGCACCACCTGGTCACCGCTCTTGGCATAGATAGTCCCCCGCGTGGCCGGCAGGTCGAACTTACTTTCGTGGGCCGCCGCGGCACGCCCGGCGTAATAATCGTGGCGGATCACCTGCAAATAAAACAGGCGCATCACAAAGATGGCGCCTATTATCAGAAAGAGGACGGCGATGACGCGAGTGCGGCCGGTCAGGGCGTGCGGGATGGGATTCATACAAAAAAGACCGGTTAGTTGCGGGCATCAGCCTGTGACGGCGTCGTCATGGCATCGGCCACAGAACTGCTCTTGACGCGTTCCAGCGCCTGCAGACGGGCACTTTCGACCTCAAGATCAGCACGCTGGCTTTCCAGCTCGCGGCGCTTAGTTTCAAGCTCGTTGATCTTATAGCCGTAGGTACTCGTCTTTGTCAGCTGTGTCAGGTAGATGAGACCCAACACGCTTAGGAGCAGAATCACCATCACTGTACTGGCAACCGGACCGAGGCCCCGTTGGACCCGGTAGGCTACAGTGTTCTGATTCCGCCGCCAAGCTGCATCGCGACGGTTCGCGTTGGCTGCATAGTACTGCGTCATTAATATTGTACGTTTTCTTTACTGTTTTTAGTATTTGTTTTTATGCTTTTTGAACAGAACCGCGACCGGCCCTGAAACTGCTGAGACAGCGAGCAGGGGCTGCCTTTTATTTTGGAGGCAGCCCAGCCCGCTTATATGCAAGCGCTAAGGCTTGTTATAGTACAGACCGTGGTCTGGTTAGAGGAAGTGAACCTCAACCTTTTGTACTTCTGATGCGTCGACAACTTTGATTGGCATGTCTTGCGTCCTTTCGTTTCGTCTTCCCTTTTTGATGATTGCTCATTTTTTGGGGCGGGTCGACTAGTTTTTGGTTTTTACTGCGGCCCGGAGCTTGGCGCTCCGTGCGCGCGGATTGGTAACGTCGTGGGTGTCGCCTCCGATCGGCCGCTTGGTCAGTACGCGCAGCCGGGCTTCGTAGCCCGAGCGCTCTTCTTCGGCAAAGAAGCGTTTGACGAGCCGGTCTTCGAGACTGTGGAAACTGATGATGGCCACCCTGCCGCCAGGCGTCAGGAGATCCGGTATCAGACCCAGCAATCCTTCGATCAGCGTCAGTTCTTCATTGACGGCGATTCGGATAGCTTGGAAGGTGCGCATCGTAGCGTCTATCGCCTTGCGGCGGGGCACTACTGCCTGGATGACGTCCGCCAGCTCGGTGGTGGCATGCAACGGACGCGCGGCGACGATAGCCTCGGCAATCCGCCGGGACTTCTGTTCTTCGCCGTAGCGCCAGATGGCCGTGGCCAAGGCTTCCTGCGACCAGTCGTTGACGACTGTGGCCGCGCTCAGCTCTGCCCGCTGGTCCATGCGCATATCCAGAGCGGCTTCGCGCCGGAAGGAGAATCCCCTTTCGGTCACATCGAGCTGGGGCGATGATACCCCAAGATCGGCCAGGATCAGGTCGAACCGCTTGCCTTCAAGTACTAAGCCTTTGGCGGCGGTCAGGAAATCGCTATGCAATAGCGTCGCGCCCTGCTGCTGCAGCGGCCCGAGTGCCGTGATGGCGTTTTCATCCCGGTCGACCAGCGTCATGGCTGACGCTGCCCTTGTGCGTTCCAGTACGGCACGGGCGTGCCCGCCGTAGCCGGCCGTCAGATCAAGGTAGCTGTTACCCTGCTGCGGATCCAGATACTGGAGCGTCGCGTCAAGCAATACTGGGATGTGGTGGGAGGATACTTCTGGTGGCATACTATTGTTATAGTATGAGGCCACCTATCTGACAGTCAATGTATTTGTTTTTGCGGCTGGCCGCCGTGGCATGATTTTTGTTTTTGTGGTTGATAGAGAGTGAATGCGGATAGCGAAAGAGAGTCATCGCTGTCTGCGCCCTCTATCGGTGAGAGTGAGAGACTTGTGTGAGGTGGAGTTTTTGGGAGGTGTAAATTGCCCCATATTGTAATGAAACAATATAGGGATAGGTGCTAAGACGAGATTGTGGTGTCCGTCTTCTGCCCACCCATTGACTGTCAGGTAGCTGGCCTCAGATATCGCGCTTCATGATACCTTTTTGTTTTTTGAGGTTACCTACCCTGTTTGTATTTGTTTTGAAATACAAGTAAGACGTATTGTTAAAGTTCGTCTAACTACATCGATATGTAGCTGCTACATTCTTCCGTGTTTTTTGCTGATTGTGGTTTTTGTGTTTTGGGGTAAGGCAATTATTTTCTTTTGCGTTTTTTACCTTTACCGCTTTCCACTGACATCATCATACTACCCGGCCAGCCGCCCTGCAATACCTTTTTATGTAAGAATTCCCATAACGCTGCCGTTTATCCCCATTTTTGTGGAAAATATGCAAATTAACAGGGATACAAAAAACAGCCCCTTATGTGGAGGGCTGTTTTTTGGAAAGGGTGTTTCCCTTTTTGAGCCTAGCGGCTCATCAGGGCGGTGATGATCTCGGCGTCGTAGCTGCTAGTGGTCTGGAGGACCAGCCAGGCAGTCAGGACGAACAGGTTGGCCATCAGGGAGACGACCAGGACCGAGGTCTTCATGTCGCTTTTGAAGGTTTCGCTCAGTAGGGCTACTTCTTCGGCGACGGCGCTTTCGATGTTTTGGGTGTTTGTGTTGTTTGTTTTCATGATTTGATACTAGCATAAGCAAGATGGAATGTCAAGTCTTATGTCATTTCTTTGACGTATGTACGAAATTGCATTGCATGAAAAAGCGTATGCCCCGCCCCCACTGGTGGCGGGAGGTCATATTCCACATAAAAAGACAGCCGCATACAGCGGCTGCCCTTCTGGTTTGCCTGAGAATTTCTAGTACTCGATACCCTGCTCTTTAGCCAGGTAGATGTTGGCGCGGAGCCAGCCTTCGGTGGTACCGGCATCAAGGAAGACACCGGCAGGCGTAGCGACTTTCATCTTGCCGCCACTAGCAAGGAAGCGCTCGAGCGGTTCGATGTTGACGTAGCGCTCCTTGCCTTCCGGGTACTCTTCGTTGTGGAACTTGACGACCTCGTCCAGCATGTCGCTGGTAAAGATGTACTCGGCGGAGTTGATCAGGTTACTCGGGGCCTCTTCGACGCTTGGCTTCTCGACCATGCAGCGGAGGTAGCCGTTCTCGTCGACGTCGAGGACGCCGTAGCGGGTAACTTCTTCGCGCGGGATTTCGATAGCCAGAACGGCTGCCTCATCCTCAGTGGTCGTCTCGACCATTTCGCGGATGGTGTTGCGGCCAGTGCTATAGAGGAAGGCGTCGCCCATCAGGACCAGGGCGCGCTCGCCGGCTGGAATCAGGTTGCGGGCGATGGCGACGGCGGTGTTGGTGCCGTACATATTGAAGAGCTGGTGGTTGGTCTGCTCGACGAAGTCAAAGGAGACTGCCGGCGGAGCGATCTGGCCCAGCTGCTTGTCCTTGCCGCGGTCGGCGAGATACTTCTCGAGTACGGCGTGGGTGCTGTAGTAGTTCTTGATCTGTTCTGAGCCTTCGCCAACGACAAAGACGATGTGTTCGACACCGGCGTCGATACAGTCCTGGACGATATAGTCGACGACAGGACGGTTCAGCAGCGGCATCATTTCTTTTTCAACAGCCTTCGTGACCGGCAGACGGCGGGAGCCGAAACCGGCAGCGACGATAATGGCATGCTTAACTGATGACATAATAGAATATTCCTCGTTACACCTGATGGTGAATTATGGTACCCACACAGCCTACCATAGATTGGCGGTCGGGATACATCCTTATGTTAGTACCGATGTATTATAGCACAAATGATTAAATAAGTCAATATTATGTCCGGACAAGTGTCTGACCCTCCCTGTAAACGTGCGAAGGGGCCGCACCGTCGGTGTGACGGTGCGGCCCCGTGGGGGGTCAGCCCCCCTGGGCGCCCAGCGTGCTCATGAGCAGGTTCAGGCCCGTCAGGGAGGTCAGGAAGTAGTTCACGGCCCGGTGGGCCGGATCACCCTGACCCACCTGGGGCCGCAGCCTGCCGATCGCCGCCAGCAGGACCTCCGGCTCCTGCGAGGTGTTGACCGCCTGCTTGAGCTGCGGGAAGATCCCGCTGGTCCAGTCGGTCGTCTCGGTCTGGCCGAGCGCTTCGGCCACGGTGACGTAGTGCACCAGCGCCGCGACGAAGTCGGTGCGCATCTGCATGACGTCGACCAGGTACTCCCCCGACGTCTTGGGGGCGACGGGTTCACCGGACATGCCGGGCAGGCTGTTCAGCAGACCGCCGAGCATGCCGCCGGCCGCACCCAGCGCTGCGCCGAACAGCGGCCCCATGGAGCCGAGTCCGGCGGCCTGGCCCGTCATGCCCTGGATCGAGTAGGGCAACAGGGCCATGGTCAGCTGGGAGTGCGGGGCGGTCAGCGCCTTGAACTTCTCGTAGGGGTCGCCGCCGTTGGTAGCGGTGGGATCCTGCGACATGGGTGTCACCTTTCGTCTCGGGAATGTGACAATAGCTATTATACACTATTTTATAAAAATAATCAATAGCAATATGAGCGGTTGCATCAGGGGTGGCGGTGGCGGAAGTAAGCAATCGCGGCAGCATACCACTTGGCACTCGGCCGTATCGTCCGCTTGAGCGTGGCATAGTTGACCGCCACCAGGCCAAAGCAGGGCCAGCGGCCATGGGCCCACTCAAAATTATCCAGCAGTGCCCAGTGCATATAGCCGATAAGCTTGACGCCCTGCTTCCGGGCGGCAGAGAGGGCCTTGAGGTTCTCGGTAATCCACCATTTGCGGTATTTGTCATCGACATCAGCGACACCGGTCTCGGTGACCAGGATGGGCTTTTTGCAGCGGCGATAGAGGCGCACCAGCACCGGCGCCAGATATTGCGGCTGCATCCCCCACCCCATGTCGCTCAGCGGTTCGTTCGGCGGATTGTTGACGCGGAAGCCGCGCAGGCGGACGGCGAAGTAATAGTTGACGGCCACGTAATCGTACTGGCGGCGCAGCAGGGCCATGACCAGGTCATCGGCCAGCAGGTAGGCGCCCCAAGCGGCCAGGCGGCTATTCCAGGCACCATCGGCAGTGTAATAGTAGGCGTAGCCTTTATTGAAGCCCACTTGATAGTGCTGGCCGCGCTGCTGTTTGAGCAGCCGGTAGACCTGGCGGTGGGCTGCCAGCAGGTTCCAGTACACCTTGAGCCCGTTGAGGCGCGTCGGGTGTGGCGCCGGCCACTCGACGCGGGCGTAGCTTTCCAGGGCGTAGGTGTCGGGCTCGTTGATGGGCACGACGTATTCGATATCCTCGCCCAGCTCCTGCATCAGCCGCTGCACATAGCGCACGAAGTAACGGATGTTGCGCCGCTGTTCAAAGGCGCCCTTGGCCTCGAACCAGACCGGGTGCGTGAAATGCCAGAGCGTGACGACCGGCGTGATGCCGCGCTTTTTCAAGGACTGCAGATACCGGCGGTAATGATCAACAGCCTCGTCTTCCCAGTCGTGCTCGCTGGCGGGCTGGATGCGGGACCATTCGATGCTGAAGCGGAAGGCGTTGAGGCCGAGTTGCTCCAGGATATCAAAATCGGCTTCGTAGCGGTTGTAGTGGTCGGCCAGCCGGCCGGAAATGTAGTTCTCGGGCTTAGTGATATAGGGGCGGAGGCGCTTGAAATCGGGGTACTGGCGGCCGAGGTATTTGGCCTGCTCGGCCAGGACGGCCGCGTTGTTCTTCTCCCAGACGGTCCACTGGTTGAAAGTGCCGCCTTCAATCTGGTGCGCCGAACTGCTGGCGCCCCAGAGGAATGGTGCGGAGGGGGATTTTTTTGTTTTGGACATCGCTAACGCTTCAATTACCTGCTTCTATTGTATACTAGTGGCACAAGACTTATGCTGTTTACGATTTTTCGGGCATTATGGCGGATAGCGATCTTCGTGATCGGTGCTTACATCATTTACTTTGCCGTCTTCACTGCCCTTCCTTATTTTGACGAACGACTGCCACTCGCGGTCTCTTTGTTTTTGTTGTACTGTCTACTGGCGTACGGTGCGATTCCAGCTTTGGTGCGGCTGTTCAGGGTATTCATCAAGCCCAACCATATTCCGATGTACTCGACAACGAGTGACGGCTGGCCGTCGGACCCGGTCAACATCGCCGTTGTGGCACATAGCCGCAAGCATTTTGTCGAGGCCATGACCCGGGCCGGCTGGTACGTGGCCGACAAGGCGACCCTGCGCAACATGCTGCGCGAGGGGCTGGCCATCACCTTCCGTCTATCCTATCCGACGGCGCCGTTTTCCAAGCTGTATCTGTTCGGGCGGCCGCATGATATCGGTTTTCAGATTCCCAGCAACGACGAGCTCAGCCCCTACTCGCGGCACCATGTGCGCTTCTGGCGGCTGGAACTGCCCGAAAGCAAGGCCCACCACACGCATCATACGCATTACCACTACTGGGTCGAGAAGCTGAAGCACCTGTTCGGACGGGAGCGTGAAGTCTGGATCGGCGCGGCCATAGAGGATCTGCATGCCTATGGTATCCGCTGGCGCAACGGCCAGATCACCCACCGCAACAATAAGGACACCGACAGTGAACGCGACCTGATCATCAAGACACTGGAAGACGCCGGACTGCTGCGCGACCTGACCATCGTCCAGGCCGGCGAGCCGTTCCAGGTGCGCGGGCAGCAGTTTGACAACAAGTTCATCAGCGACGGCACCATCCGGGTACTGGAACTGCGCGGACCGGTCGCGACAAAGCTGACACCGGGCAGGCGCAGCCCGCGATAAGCGCATTTTTCATAATTCCACACCTGTACATTAACTGGGTCTTGGCCTTGCCGGCCTGCGGCAGTACCATACCCAGAATGAAACAACGCCGCCTCAGTGACCTGGCCCTGTGTGACCGGCCCCGCGAAAAGCTGGTCCGGAAAGGTGCGGCGCACCTGTCTGACTTCGAATTGCTGGAAACGGTCATCGGCAACGGCAATGGCGGCAGCGACGTCAGCTACATCGCCCGGCAGATCCAGAAGCTGCTCGACGGCGGCATTGATGTCCTGACGGTCGAACAGCTAACCGCCGTCAAAGGCGTCAGCGTGGCCACCGCCAGCCGCCTGCTGGCTGCCATGGAGCTGACCCGGCGGCACGTGCTGCGCCGCGAGGAGCCGCTGCGGACCCAGCGCGATATCCTGGCGCGGTTGGATGATATCCGCCATAAGCAACAGGAGTACTGTGTCTGCCTGTCGCTCGACGGCGGGCAGCGGCTCCTGGCGCAGCGCACCATCACCATCGGCACGCTGGATGCGGTATTGGCCCACCCGCGTGAGGTCTTTGCCGATCCTATCGTCGACCGGGCGGCCAGCATCATCGTGGCTCACAACCATCCGTCGGGCCACGCCGCGCCCAGCCCCAAGGACATCACGCTGACCCAGCAGCTGGCGGCAGCCGGGCAGATGTTGGGCATTCCGCTGCGCGACCATGTCATCGTGACCAGAAGCGGCCACTACAGCTTCCGGCAGCATCACCTTCTCTAGCAGGTGCCGACGGCCGCCATCCTTGCCGGGCAACACCAGCCAGGCATTAACCTTTTATGAAACGCAGTGCGGAAAAATTAGGAATAACGTTGCGATGATGCGTATGCTTGAGAAGTAAAACATGAGGGGGACAGACGATGACGACACACAGCGCCGCCTCGCGGCACTATTTTGAGGACCGCCAGCGGCATATGGCGACAGCCACTGCGGATATGATGCGCCATTTTGCCTACCGCTACCTGAACGGCAAGGCACTGGTATTGACCGGACAGCCGGAGGCCGTCCAGCGGCAGGCCGAACGGCAGTGGTTGCGGCAGTCGGCAACGCTCCAACAGCTGCGCAGCGCCACCACCGACGCCAATGACATACTGGAGCTGACGGTGCGCATCACCCGGATGCAGCGGACGGGCATCGTGGCCGGACGGCCGCCCGGACCGGCGTCGGCCGGCATGTGGATTACCGATATTCTGCCGGACCGGCTGCCAACGACCTGCCGCAGCCTCTATCTGCTGGACATACCCGCCAGCGAGCGCCGGCGGCTTAAGCCGTTCGTCATCCGCGCACCCCGCCATGCGCTCCTGGTGGATTACACTGGTGCCATCGCGCCGCGCCTGGCCAACTGGCCGCTGTCGCCCAAAAGCGACCTGGAGGCCATCGTATTGAATGCCTGGCATGAGCTGGAGGCATACCTCCACCGGCATGAGATTGATTTACCCTCCCTGCTCCCCCACAACCCCGACCATTTCGAACTGTTTGACGATGCGCTCGACACCCTGCTCGACACCGGCAGCCAGTTCCTCAAGCACGCCTACCAGTTTCAGGACGCCCTGCAGCTGGCCGAGCCGTTCCCCTACCAGAACAACCGGCAACGGGAGACCTTCGACATCGCCGGCCTGCTCACCAAACGCGTCAGCGCGCTGACCCCCTCCATTTTCAACCGCTACTTTAGCAATCTTGAGGAGAGTGACGAGTTCTTCCTGCAGGACGGAGCCCGCGCCGAAGCTGGCATGTCACGGCAGATTGCCCGGCACTACGCCCGTGGCCGGAAGCGGCTGGCGGCCGCACTTGAGCTGTACGTTAGTCTCCGTCAGGGCGGCCCGCTGGCGGCACTGAGCGTATAAGCTTACAGTTCGAGGCTTTCGCCGTCGGCGAGGACATGCAGGGTGAAAGGCATCTCAAATCGCTTGGCAAATGCGGCAAACACTGCTGGGTCGGCACCCATCTTGTCGTAGTGGATAGGAATCGCCTGCTTGACCTTCAGGCTTTTGGCAAATCGGAAGGCATCCTTCATGCTAATATCCGGCCCCTGAATAGGAAGCGCCATTGACTCTACCTCAAGACCGGCCAGTTCGATGCCGTCTCCCGGATGAAAGAATGTGCCATTGATGATATAGCCTGTGTTCTGCGGACCTGCACTGCCGTCCGGCAAGAGACAGTGTGGCAGTTCACGTGCCACGACGGCAAAGCCGGCAACCTCGAACGATTCGCCATCTTCGACGATGCGGAGCTCACGATCGCCCAGCATCTCGGCAGTTTCACGGTTGCCGATGAGCTGCGCCCCTTTGCTCCCCAGGTAGTCGGCGATCTCCGGGTCGACATGATCTGAATGCTTGTGGGTATAGAGTACGGCTTCAACCATGTCGAGCTCGGTATGCTGGCGCGTAGCCAAGAAATCCGAACCCGGATCGATGACTATCTGCCTGCCCTCGTGGGATAACAGCAAACAACTTTGCGGATAACGGGTAATCTTCATGGACAGCCTCCCTTCAAGTGGTATCTACTATTCCCTAGTATAGCGCTATGGCGCTTACCCCTTCGTCAAAAACGGCTCGACAATCTTTAAGATGTCCGCCCCATAGAGCTCGATCTTCTTCGGCCCCATGCCATTAACCTTCATCAGCTCATTGTCGTCGGCTGGCTTCCTGAGCGCTATCAGCTGGAGCGTCTTGTTGTTGGCGATGATATAGGACGGCTTCGAAGCTTCGCTGGCCTTGGTGTTGCGCCATGTCTTCAGCGCCTCCAGCAAGGCGGGGTCAGCCTCTCCCAAATCATCATCATCGTCGCCAGGATGGCCACTCCAGCCTTGGGCTCGGCGTTTTTCCAGCTCCTCGGCGCGGCGGGCTTCATCCTGGGCGCGCTGTTCAGCTTTGGCTATAAGATGTTCGAACCGCTTACGGTCCTGACTGGCCCGGCTCCGGAACTGGTCGTCAATCTCAAGGGCGTCCTGGCTGACCCGCAGTGCCATGTTGTTAATGCCGACCAGACTCAGGTTCTGCAGCGTGCGCACGCGTGACAGCGCCACGTAGCCCATGCCTTCCACGAATGCCCGCCGCAGATCGATCTTGGCGGCATCAAGCGTCATGCCCTGGCTTTTATGGACGGTGATAGCCCAGGCCAGACGCAGCGGTATCTGGCTGAGGCTGGCGCGCTTCTTATCGCCGTCACGCAGCTCCCACGTATCAAGCCCGACACTGACTTTCTTGCCGTTCAGCAGCCGCACGATAGGAAAATGCGTCAGCTCTTCAAAATCAAGCACCGTGCCGATGGTGCCGTTGGAATAACGCCGGTCAGGACTGTTCTTGATAAACATGACCAGCGCCCCCTTCTTGATGTACAGTTCTTCGGGCGCCAGACAGGAGCGTTTCAGCGTCTCCACATAGCTTTCCTTGCCGGTGGTGGTCATGGTGTACTTGTAGCCTTCGGTCTCCAGTGCGTCGAGCCGGCTCTGGTTGATGCGGTCAACGTCGGCGTTGACGGTGTAGAGCTCGGTAACATCGGCAGCTGCGTCGGCCGGCGGCTTGCCGACCCGCTCCAGCAGTGCTTCGGCGTGCCGGCGCCTGATGTCACCACTGCGCAAGGCGTTGAGGATCTCCAGGAAGATGTCATCATCCTGACGGTGCTGCTCCTCCAGATAACAGATGACCGGATCCAGCTTCTCCCAGGCTTCTGAGTGCACCACGAACCCGCCCTCCCGGCTATCGGTGCGGTTGACCGGCGGCAGCTGGAAGAAATCCCCGCACAGGATGACCTGGATGCCGCCAAAGGGCTTGTCGTTCTTGCGGACGCGCCGGGCGACCTCCTCGACCATATCCAGCCGGTAATCATGCAGCATGGAAATCTCATCGATGATCAGCACATCGGTCGTCTCAATGATATCCCGCCGGCCTTTGAGCAGGTGCTCATCAAACTTGGGATGCAGCACATCACTGACGCCGATACCGCTCCAGGCATGGATGGTGCTACCGCCCAGATGTGACGCCGCCAGGCCGGTGGTAGCGGTCACGGCGACATGCTTGCCCTGTTTCTTGGCACGCGTAATATACTGGTTGAGCACGTAGGTCTTGCCGGACCCGGCCGGACCGGTCAGCATGACGCTCTCACCAGACAGCATGATTTCCAAGGCCAGCGCCTGATTCATCCGCCTATCACTCCCCTCTTACTTATACTATCCAGCCTAGCCCAGTTGCCGGCTGACTGCAATCTTGAGCGCTTCAAGTGTGACCAACCGCCCGCCCTACTCCTTCGGTGCCGGCAGTTTCTGTGGCTTTTCCTCGTTCAGCGGCTTCTTGCTCTTGGCTTCGTACACCTTGCCGGTCAGCTTGGAGGAAACATAGTCATCATTGAGCAGGTTGACGAACTTATCCAGGTCTTTGGCATCCATGATAATGATGGCACCGAGGTCATCAAGCATCAGCTCCAGGCCCAGCTCATCGGAGTGATCCACCAGGGCGTCCTGCTTTATCTCCGTCAGGTCGATCTTCTGCAGCTTCTTGACCAGGCTTTTCTTCTTTTTCAACAGCGTCTGCAGGTCGAGGCCGTCAGCAAAACTCAGGTTGTAGTTGGCCTCGATCTCAGCCACTTTCTGATGGGCGATGCTGGCCCACTTGGCGTTGTAGTTGAATATCTTCTCAAACTTGGCCTGGTTAAAGATAAAGACGTCGTCGCCAGCGATCAGCACCTGGCTGTCGGGCGTCACTTTCAGGCCGGCGTCAGCCGAGAACGGCTCAAAACCACGGCCACTGAACATCCAGGCCGAATCGCCCTTGAGCACCTGCGACTGCGGCACCAGCTTGACGATATAAAACGGCTTCTTAAGGTTCTTGTGATTGAAGCGCGCTATCATGCACTTGATGTTCTTGAACTCGTGGTTGGTGGCCGAGAACGGCTCGATATCCGCTCCGGCCTCCTCAATATTGGCGATGACATCGGCCGCATGCTCGACGCGCGGCAGCCGGGTGTGCTGCAGCACGCCTTCTTCGTCTTCGGCCAGCTCGAAGTCCCGGACGCTCATGCCGCGGGCGGCGCCGGCGTTGACGTCCTTGAGGATGCCCTTGAGAAAGTAGGCGGCCATGTCACGCTTCAGGCCGGCATCGTACATGGCGGTGTAGACGCCGTAGTGTTTGTCGACGAGATAGAGCTCGACTTCGAGCAGGTCGCGCACGGCCTCGACGTTGTTGGCCCACTGGAAGATATCGGTCAGATTGTTATCTGCAGCAGTGGACGGCACGGCCGACTGCGGCACTGGCGCTTCCGTCGGCACGACGGGATTAGTCAGCACTGGCGCTTCAGGCTCCGCCGCCGCTGCGAGGAGTTCGGCGTCTACTGGCGCCTCCGCCGTATCACTTGCTTCAACTTCTTCGACGACTGACTTCGCCTCTGCTTCTTCTGCTGCCATAGGTAAGGATTCCTAT
Source organism: Candidatus Saccharibacteria bacterium (assembly GCA_016789455.1). Taxonomy (NCBI): domain Bacteria; phylum Candidatus Saccharimonadota; species Candidatus Saccharimonadota bacterium. The sequence goes on from JAEUQU010000002.1 coordinate 729,410, forward strand.
CCTGCCGGAACACTAGCAAACGTGACCCTCCGGCGTTTAGTCTGTTGATAACTGCCAACGATTATACCGTAAGCCTCTTATAGTAGGAACTGGTAAAAAGTTGTATTTTATTTTATTATCGTCGGAAGCGAGCTCCGGCTTGCCCCCTGTACGTCGCGCACTTGCACGGCACCCCACTAGCAGTTTCGACACCAGTGATCGGAGCACTATGCACGGCGTCCTCATCAAGATGCTCATCCGCTACCTGCACCGCCTCGACCGCACCTACCAGGCCCGCGTCACAGCGGTGCCCGACGGTGATCCGCGACTCAGCGCAGCCGAGCGGCAGCACCGCGACCTCATCAACCGGCAGGCCGCGGCCGCCACCAGTGCCAGCAAGCTGCTCTCGGACCACGGGTCGTCGCAGGCGCCCTTCAGCGCGGTGTTCATGCTCACGGCCGTCGCCGTCGCCATGCAGCAGGTACAGTCGGCCTACATCCGTCTGTACTGCCGGCCCACCGACCGGAAGGAAGACTGATGCCCCTCGGCCGCATCCTCCACCGCATGGAGGACGACTACCTGCACGACTACCGTCTGTACGAGGCGGAGACGGACCGGCGGCCCGACGTAACCCCGGGTTCGATCACGGAGGCTGAGCGGTCATTCCGCCTCGCCCTCGCCGGCATCGAGCAGGTCCGTCAAGGCCTGCGGAACATCCTGCTTCCGAACGATGCGCCGTCATGGCGCCAGCTGGACGTCCGGCTGGCCGCCGTGCTGTACCTGGGCCGCAAGCTCGTCAGCCTCTACATGGACACCTACGGCCCCAAGCCACGGCGTCCACGTTTTGGCCGCACATGGCCTTGGCATGTCGGATAGGCATGCCGGCACTGCCCCGCCCGCCGGGTTCTGCGCCAAGGCGCCAGAATCCGGCGGGCGGGCGTTCAATTTTATGCGGTTTATCTGGATTGGCTCTTCAGCCATGCACCCGCTTCGTGCAGCATGTGGCGCAGTTCAGTCATGTTGAGGTCATCCGCGCTGCGGAACCGGATGCAACTCTTACCGTTATTCACCTTGCCCAGCCGCTCGCCATAGCGCTCGGGCAGGTACTGGCCATCCTTGACGGCGCATATATAGAGGCTGATGTAGTTCTTTTGGTTGGCGAGGCCGATCAGCGGCCATTCCACCTCGCGGCCGCTGGCGTAGCGCTGGTGGAACATGCCCCAGCTGACCATCTCAATCGAACCGCTATCAAACAAAAACGGCTCCAGGCGCGGCACGGCAGCGCAGACGGCATGGTACACCCGGCGCAGGTCCGCCTCTCTATCGCCGGTACCGCTGAAGTACTCATCGATGATTGTGGTGTCGGCTTTCACGTCCGCTCCTCACTCTAAGCAATACCCTTACTATAGCATCTTTTGTACGGCGACGGGCTGGCGCGACAGCCAGTGCTGCAGATCCTGTTGCGCCGCATATTGCCACGGCCAGGCCAGTTCGTCGCGCCCCGGCAGGGCATCGGCGCCGATCCAGCGGGCCTCGCCGCCAGACAGGTCATCGCCGGGCATTGGAATCCCAGAGGTGATACGGGCCACGAAGACGACGTTGAGCACCCACTGGTTGCCGCGGCCGCTGGTATAGGTGCCCAGGATGTCCAGCAGCTCTATTTCGACCCCCATCTCCTCACGGGCCTCACGGTAGGCAGCCTGCTCGGCCGTCTCGCCCATATCGACGTAGCCGCTTGGCACGTTCAGCTTGCCGGCATTCTCGCCGATGCTGCGCACGCCGTACAACACGGCGTCACCCTCGGGATTAAGGATGTATAGCGTCGTGCCCGGTACCGGATCCACCCAGTTCTCATGTCCATCGTGGCAGACGTATTTATGTGCCGACTGCGCCTCGGCCGTCTGGCCGCAGGTAGCGCAGTACCGCGTAATAGTCGTATGCATGCTCGCCTCTCATCTGTATTTTTAGCACTTCTCTTATTTTATATTCTATACTATAGCCAGCCATTGCAGCACACCCGTGCCCGATTCGGATGCGGGTGCCGTTATGTGTCGAAGGAGCAAGCGTGTGACTAACCCTTTTTCCGCCCTGCTGTCCCAGCCGTGGCTGGTGATGGCCGGTGAGGTCGTCGTCGTGGTGCTTGTCATCGTGGCGGTGGTGGCGTTGTCCCTTGCGCTGACGGTGGCCGCGCTCTACGTGACCATGCAGCTGACATCGAACCGCTGCCAGCACTGCGGTGTCCGTACCACCAACACCGGCTCTGCCGCGTACGGCGATGCCTGCCGCGAGGAGCTGGCCTGCTGTGACGAGCACCTGGTGATGCACCGCCTGCAAAGCGAGCCGATCATGAAATGCAACAACGGCTGCGGCGAAATGGACCGGCTGCGCATCATGGATCAAGTCGTGGCCAACATCTGCTGCACCTGCGGCACGACCATCCTGCGCCAGGGCGACGTGCAGCGCATGCACCGCCTCAGCCAGTTCTGGCGGCGCAATGGCTGGCGCCTGCTCGAGCAGCTGGCCCGGCTCTCGCAGCCACCCGCTCCCTGATCCCCCACGGAGACCGGCTGCGTTCCCCGGCGGTACCGGCACTACTTCCCTGGTGCCGGTACCGCCGCTTCAATTCTGTCTATTTTTTACCCAGATGCTGTTTGCGCGCCTCGTTGGCCCAATGGTCGGCCAGTTCGTTGCCGGGGTCGTTATTGTGGCCGCGCACCCAGATAAGGGTGGCGCGACTCCTGCGGAACAGCGGGCAGACCTCCTGGACGATGTCGAGGTTCTTGATTTCGCCGCCCTTCTTCTTCCAGCCGTTCTTCTCCCAGCCCAGCGACCATTTGGTGATGACGTTGATCCAGAACTCACTGTCGGTATAGATTTCGCAGGGCTGGCCGTCGGCGTCCTTAAGGGCAGCCATGATGGCAAAGCCTTCCATGCGGATGTTGGTGGTGGCCGTGCCGCCCGGCTCGGAACCAAGCGCTACTGGTTTCATATCGCGTATGACGGCATAGCCGCCGGGGCCGGGGTTGGGGCTGGCGGAGCCATCGGTGTAGTAGGTAATCATAGTATCTGATTGTACCGCCTTGGGTGCTTTTGGTATAAGCAATTCCGGGAGCGGATCGTCAAATCTTACGCTGGCGATATGCCCGACCGTATCTTTTTCGGTGAGATGAGGATATTCCGCCCGGTATGCCGCCATAACATCCCCAAAGACCGCTTTCTCCCAGGCAAATCCCAGTTTTTCGGCTGCGCGGCGTACCGCAGCCTCATACTTCCCTTCAATCTCGATATACGGCTTCAGCCATGGCCATTCGTCAATCATCACCTCTACTTCAGTGTCATCTATCGCCAAACGCCAGTTCTCGCGCCGGGATTCCTGAAAGGACCGTTGCGGCAGCCCGACGGCAGCGAACAGCTCGATGGCCCGCTCGTAATTATCGACGACCAGCTCTATCTCTTTGACACCGTGCAATGTCAGAGAGTCAAACTGCTTGTATGTCACCGCTGTCCGATATCCTTCGTCACGGATACGCACAAAAGCATCGGGATGGATATGTTTTGGCACCTCGATGCTGACCCGGCGCATCAATCGCAGGGGTTGCTCACAGACGGCATCAGCCGCCTGCAGGCGGGCGCGTACATCATCGATGGAAATACTAAGGAATTTGGCTTCAATTTCGGGCTGCATGACTCTTCTCTTTCTGCCTCCACTATACCTTACCTGCAGCGTAGCGGCTGCTATATTTAATTGACTTTTAATTAAATTTATGCTATAATTGATACATTGCCTTACCCCTACGTGAGAGGAAGACATGAACACCGTCAGGCTCGTCCTGCGCATCATCAGCACCATCTACCGGGAGCGTCCCTACCGCCAGCAACTCATCGCCTGGTGGGCACTGGACGGCCTCTGCGTCTTGGTCATCCTGGGTGGCCTCTGGCTGTTCGTCGATGTCCTGCCGGGGCTGCACGCCCTCTGGGGGCTGCTGGTGATGGCGATCTTCGTCGTCGCTGGCGTCTCGCTCTACGGGGCCTTCCCGTACCGGCGCCACTCCAGCAGTGAACCGCTGCCGCCGCGCTCCATCCGCCGCGTCATCCGCAGTGAATGGGACGGTCGACAGCGGCACTACCGGCCGGGCTGGATCCGGACCGGGCTGCGCATCATCGGCGCGATCTACAACGAACGGCCGCTGCGCTACCGACGGATCAGCTGGGGCTTCGGCCTCTGCCTGGGCATCGGTGTTATGGTGACCGGGATCGTCATCGGCATCACGGACAAGGGAGTGCTGGGGCCGATCATGGGTCTCATCGTCTGCTTCTGCGGTGCGCTGGTCGTCAAGCTGTTCGTCAGTGGCCCGCCCAGGGAGCTGTTCGCCGACCGGGCACCGGCTGTGCCCCGCCCGATCCGTACCATCATCGCGGACGAGCTGGCCCGGCGCCAGCGCGTCGTGCGTGCGACACGGGTCTGATACGCCCGTCGAGAAGAGCCTACCGGGGAGTTCCCTGGCAGCGGCTCCTCGGCGGGCTCTTTTCGTATGAAAACTCCGTCGCAACAGGGGTAATATTTGCTAAAATATATTGACTTTTTATTGTGATTATGCTATAATTAAAGATAAGCCGTGAGAGACACGGAGCCCTTCGAGATGTTGGAGATACACTATGGGCACTCAGCAATGGGACCCTGCCGCCCACGAACACCAGTACGGGTACGCGGGCGGCCGCCCGGCCGCCTACGACACCGGCGCACCGCCCATGCAGGTGCCCTTCACCCAGGCACCTCCGCCGGCCCCGGCCAAGCCGCACCAGCCGGTGCGGCAGACCCTCTGGGAGCTGTGGGACATCCTGGTCTGGTTGTGGATCGGCACGCCGATGCACCTGCAGTCCCAGCCCAAGCACACGCTGGAGACGCTGATTCCGGCCGTCCTGCGACCGGGCGGCATCGTCCACCTGCAGGAGACCCCGCACACCAGTGAACAGTTCGCCCGCAAGGCGTTCGCCACACTGATCGGTCCGGACGGCCGCCCGGCGAACGACCCGGCCACGGAGTGCATGACGGCCACCGCCTCGCTCCTGGCGTACCAGCAGGCCTACCGCAAGCTGGTGTGGGCCGCGTACAAGTACCAGCTCGTCGCCAACAGCGGCGGCATCTGGAACTTCGTGCGGAGGCAGTACCGCGGGCCGGCGTACGAGCTGCGACTCGCCGCCGCCCGCCGCCGCCAGCGGCAGTGCGTCTACGACACCGCCATCGCGGTGACGTCCCTCCCCCACATCTGAGAGGAGCCCCCTCACGGCCTTCCCGTCGCTCGGACATGTTCCGGGCGGCGGGTTTCGCCGTTTAGAGGGGTATACTGTACGGCAGCGTCAGCTTTCTGCTTATGCTACAATTGAGGCATATGAATACCAGGGTGCGGCGCGCAGGCTTTACGATAGTTGAATTACTGATTGTTATTGTGGTGATCGGTATTTTGGCCGCTATCGCCCTCGCCACCTATACCGGCGTACAGGAACGGGCGGCGGCATCTTCACTCGTGGACACACTCAAGAAAACCGAAAAAGCGTTCAAAGCCATGGCCGTCGATACCGGTACGACTACCTGGTGGAACGACAATTCATTCACTGGTGCCGAGACGCCCGAGTTATATACTCTTACCGCCTTGCGGAAATACATCAATACCGATGAGCTACCCTCGCCGTCAATCGCCGGCGTCGGAGTCGGCTGGGCCTATGACAACGACGGCAACACCTACAATGGCTGTGCGGCAAACACGAACGGGGTTAACCTCTATATCAATAATGTTTCCAATACTAGAGTTATTACCCAGATAGAAAGCATGATGGACGATGGCAATACAAGCTGCGGACGCGTGCGGCATGTAAACGGCGCGATCGTATACAGCGTAGCAACCAGCCAGAGTACAGGGTTATGAAAAGGAAGCACATAATGAACATACTCAAAAAGCCGCGACAAGGCGGGTTTACAATCGTTGAACTTTTAATCGTCATCGTGGTGATCGGTATTCTGGCCGCCATCGTCCTGAACACCTTCGTCGGCGCCCAGGAGCGGGCTGCTGCGACCACCATTGCCGACGGTATCAAGAAAGCCGAGAAGTCCCTTAAGACCATGGCTATCGATACCGGTGCCGCCACCTGGTGGGAAGATACCACGTTGACTGGCAGCGGCAATCCGCGCCTGAGTAATATCCCCGGCTTCAACCGTTATATGAACGATTTCCCCGCCCCGGCCATCGCTGGCAGTAGCGGCATTATCTGGCGGTACGATAACGATGTAGATACTTATAACGGATGCTCCACCGACTCTGACGGGGTCAATGTGTACATCACCAACTTCACCAACGCGTCGGTGGCCGCCCATGTCGACAGGATCATCGACGACAACAACACCGCCTGTGGACGCTTGCGCTACCATCCGGTGGCCCAGCAGATTCTTTATCTCTTGGATACTGACCAGAACACCGATCTTTAGAAGCGGTCAAACACCAGCGGCCTCATAACCGGGCGGAAATAGGCCGGGCGGTCCGGGGTGCTGCGCGAGGGGTCGTAGGCATAGCCGTGGCCAGTGAAGTCTTGTAAGCCTTCCGGCGTATCAACCCGATGGTCGACGAGCCAACGGGTGACGACGCCGCGCATCATCTTGTTGTAGATGGGGGCGGTGCCGATGGTGCCGTTTGGGCGGTTGTCGTAGAAGACGGGGGTGATGACGCGGATGTGCTTTGGGAGGTGTCTTAGTACTGCCTTGGCGTATTCGTCGGAGCTCAGGCAGACGACGGTGTTATCCGTGGCGCGTTCAGTAACGTACTTGGCGAGCGTATCGCCCCAGAATTCGTAGAGGTTCCTGTGCATCCCTATTGCCAGCGGCGCTTTCATCTCCAGGCGGTAGCGCTGGATGGCGTCGTGCGGGCGCAGCAGGCCGTAGAGGCCGCTGAGGATGAGGAGATGTTCTTCGGCCCACTCTGCATCGGCAGGGCTGAGATGGTCGGCGTACAGGCCTTTGTAGACGTCGCCGCGGTAGGTCCAGAGGGCGGGCTTGCCTTGGCCGTCAGGTCGCCAGTTCGCGTACATGGTGTGGACGTTGTTCACGATGGCGGGGCTGGCGTTCATTACTTGTGTAAGCTGTGTAGGGCTCAACATAGCAAGGGTGCTGGCGATTTGGGTGGCTTCGTCAAGAAATACCGGCGTAGTAGTGGCGTGGGAGGGCGAGCCGGTTGTAGCAAGCTCCATGGTTTTAGATGGGGCAATTATTATTAACATTTCATTTACTTGTGTAGTGGACTAAACACTATTTAAAAATATATTGACAGCATTGGCAACGGTGCCGTATACTAAATTGTGTAGATGGAATGCGTGGATTGATCCCTGGTGATCGTTGGATCCAAAGCGCCATCTATTTTTATTTATGCTCGCTTACCTCAAACACTTCCCCTCTCTGCAGCTTAATGGCCTGCGTATTAGCAAGCTCTTCGACACCCAGACGACGCTGCAGATGCTTCAATAGTTTCAACTTGGCACCTGAGCCGCGGACAATCTCAAACTTTATCTTGTAGGCGTATGCCACCAGTCCAAGCAGCACATCGGTTACCTGAATCTCGGATACGGCATGCGATTCGAGCCGGCAGATACCAAACAGCGCATTTCGGCGATGGTCTTTCTTTACCCTGTCCCTGACAATCTTTTCAAACTTGTCGTCCTTACTCGTCGACACATCGTCGGCCAGCACGGTCAGATACTCGCTCGCCTTGCCTATTTTGTAGTCAATCGAACTGGCAATCAGTTTGGCTGCAAGTTTATTGTATTCCCAGTGCGACTTTTTGTTGGCAGTGGCGGCGTATGCATGTTTGTCTACCAGCAGGGCATGAAATCGGTTGTTCGTACATTCCAGGAACAGATCGATGAGTTCCTTGTAAATCGGCAGGTTTTGGTCTGAAACCTCACTGAACTTAAACTCTTTATGATAGCGGCGCTTATTCTTGAGAATGACGACCGCCCGGTGCAGCTCCCGAGGATTCTGGCTGATTATGAGGCCAAGTGCAAAGACACGGTCCGTGCGAGGCGTGTGCAACAAGCCAGTCTCGTCCATGAAACCATAGACGTGCGAACGGGGCTTTGGTCCTGAGTTTTCCATACAATAATTGTAGCACTATGGTGCAATTATTGCGGAGTACCTCTGTTAAAAGTACTACACGTCACGCACAGGCTTCATAAACGTCACCCGATAAATATAGTAGGTGCCGTCATGCTCCTTCTGAAAATCAATATAATGCTCCGTCATGAAGTAATCACCCGTCTTATCCTTGTAGTAAATCTGGCACTTGTTGGCATAGTTGTTATCCGGCCGCTCGCCAGAGAACACCAGGCACTCGTGCTCTTCCCCGGGCTGCAGCGGGCGGTCCAGGTGCTCGGTGGTGCCTAGGATGGTAATCTTGTCCAGCTCCACCTCTACCGGTGAGTTGTTCTGGACGTTGAAGTAGCAGTCCATGCGGTTGCCACTGAGGTTGCAGTCGATGCGTTCGACGATGACCTGCGGCAGGATCTTAGTGCCGTCGCGGTTGACGTTAGCTTTTACGGAATCAGGCTTGTAGGGGTCGTAGCCGCTGGGGTTGACGATATCGTTGCCGCCGGAATCTTTCCAGCCGTCGTCGGCACCGTCCTCGACGGTGAAGACGGGCTTGCCTTGAATCATGCGCTTTAGTCCTTCAAATAGTCCCATGGCTGCTCCTTCTCGCGGTTAGCTGTCCTTTTATTATAACGGAGGCACCGCCCGGGCGCCTCCGTTTTTGTACTCCCTATGGCTACTTGGTCAGCTCGTCGGCGTTAACGCGCTTCTGCTCGGTCGTATCGCGGTCACGGACAGTCACCGTGCCGTCTTCCAACGTCTGGAAGTCAATCACCACACAGTGCGGCGTCCCGATCTCATCCTGCCGGCGATAGCGCTTACCGATGTTGCCGTTGTCGTCCCACATGACGTTGCCGTACCGCTTCTTGAGCTTACGGTAAACCTCACGGGCGCGCTCGACCAGCTCCGGCTTGTTCTTCAGCAGGGGCGACACACAGTAGCGCACCGGCGCCAGGTGCTCCGGCAGGCGCAGGAAGATACGCTTTTCGCCCTTGTGCTCGTCCACGGAGTAGGCCTCGGCAATGGTTGCCAATACCAGCCGGGTCAGACCGAAGGTCGGCTCGATGACGTGCGGGATGAAGCGGTCGTGCGTGCTCTTGACCAGGTATTCCATGTTGACGCCGCTGTGCTCCTGGTGGTTGCGCAGGTCGAAGTCGGTGCGGTAAGCGACGGCGCCGATCTCCTTGATGCCAAACGGGAATTCGTACTCAAAGTCGATGGTCTTCTTGCTGTAGTGGGCGCGGTCTTCGTCCGGCACATCAAGCTCGTGCAGTTTCTCGGCCTTGAGACCCAGCTCCTTGATATAGGCGTAGAACTGCTGGCGCCAGTGTTCGAAGTGCTTTTCCCAGTCGCGTTCCTCGATGAAGTATTCCAGCTCCATGATTTCCAGCTCGCGGACGCGGAAGATGAACTCGCGCGGGCTGATCTCGTTGCGGAAGTTGCGGCCGGCCTGGGCGATACCGAACGGCAGGTCAGGATAAAAGCTGTCCATGATGTTGCGGAAGTTGACGAACATACCCTGGGCCGTCTCCGGGCGCAGGTAAGATTTGGCCTTTTCGTCGTGGACCGGGCCCACGTAGGTCTCGAACATCATGTTGAAGACGCGAACCTCACTTAAGCGGTTGCCATCAGGGCTGGTGATGCCGCGCTCGGCGATGACCTGGTTCATCTGTTCGTAGGTCATGGCCTCGGGGTTCTCTACCCCGTTGTCTTCCAGCAGGTGGTCGGCGCGGTAGCGCTTGCCGGTCTTGAGGTCTTCGACCAGCGGGTCGGCAAAGCCGGCACCGGTGTGGCCGCTGGCCTGCCAGACCTTAGGGTTCATCAGGATGGCGGTGTCGAGGCCGTACATGTCCTCGCGGTCGTCGACGAACATCTTCCACCACAGCTGCTCGATGTTGCGCTTGAGGGTGACACCCAGCGGGCCGTAGTCCCAGGTGCCGGCCAGGCCGCCGTAAATTTCGGAACCTTGATAAATGAAGCCGCGGCGCTTGGCCAGGCTGACCAGGTCATCGAGGGTGACTTTGTGGTCGACGGGGGTCGGGCGCGAGAAGGCGGCCGGGGCTGGCGCGGGTTTGGCCTGGTGCGCCGCCTTGGCGACAGGCTCTTCGGTGACTGGCTTGGCTTTTTGCAGCACCGGTGGCTCCGGCAGTGGCACGGACTTTGGCTTCGGTTCGACATGGGCCGGTTCCTTGATCTGCTCAGGACGGGGCGCAGCCAGCTCGACCTCTCCGTCATTGTTCAATGGCAGGTCAGCCTCGGCGCCGTGCGACCCGGCGTGGGCTGCGGCCTGGAAGGCTGGCGGAAGGTTTGATTGGATGCCGAACTTAGGCGGCTGTTTGGCATGGTTATCGTTGGAAGCAGGAGTATCACTCATGATATGACTCTTTTCTGGTTATGGTTGGTGGTGGGCTGGTATTGAGAAAAGGCGTTACAGGCCGAAGCCACCACGCGTGAACCGGAATTCGTCATTGACTATCATGATGCTCATATCGGTGCCTATTATACCACGAAAAACACTCTATCCGGCCTCATTCAGTATGCGCAGCAGGGCGGCGCATTCACCCAGCACTTCCCCCACCCCGCTGACCCTGCCGGCCGTCCGGGCCGTCTGTGTCTCCATGAGACGCAGCAGCTTCAGATGATCGACACCGAACTCACCGGACGGATGTTCCACAAACACCATGTCGCTCAGCGAAAAGTTGTAGCGCTTTTCGGCCGCGAGCTTCTGCCCGTTGCTATCTCGCTGGGTGTTCAAGGCATGCCCGGTCACCCGCAGATACTGCAGGTGGAACCAGGTCTCGGCCAGATGCGGCGACACCTTGTCGTCGTTGATGGCCTCCAGCGACAGCTTTAACAGTTCAAAGACCGACGGCTCATTCAGCGTCTCCGCCAGCTGGTTGACCCGCTTGAGCACCAGCGAGGCCAGCGTCAGCCGGGTGTAGTCAAGCGTGATAGCGTCATAGTGCCGCACCATCTGGCTGGACACCAGCGTATACAGCTCACTGCGGCCGCGCAGCAGGCTGACATTCAATAATGAAAAGGGCTCGATGCCGCCCGCCAGCTTACTCTTGGGCTTGCGCACCCCTTTGGCCATGGCACTGACCTTGCCAAGATCCGGCGTCAACAGGTTGATGATGCGGTCGCCTTCGCCGTAATCGGTGCGGCGCAGCACGATGGCTTCGTGGGTACTACGCATGGGCGGCCACCCTCAGGCTGTCCGCCACGGCCCGCTCCAGCTCGGCCAGGGTAATGGTCGCTTTGTTGAAAATATGGCGGATGCCCAGCTGCGCCAGCGCCCCGGCCTGCCGCTCCAGCCGCAGGCTGCTGCACAGAATCACCGGCAGCCGGGCCGTATCGGCGTACGACCGCAGCTCCTGCAAAAAGGCCAGGCCGTTGCCGTCCGGCATCAGCATATCCAGGATGATGACATCAGGCCGCCTGGCAGAGTCATCCAGCAGCTCGGCGGCAGGCTGGGCGGCTGCGACCCACTCCGCCGTATACCGCGCCCGCAGACTGGCCATCAGCGCCTCTGCGAACCAACGGTCATCATCAATCACAAGCAGGCGCGGCTTCATGACAGCAGGCTCAGCTGCTGCGACGACGGCAGCGAGACGGCCACCTGCCCGCCCCTCGACGACGCCACCACTCTTAGCTCGCCGTACATGGCGCGCACCAGCTCCTGGGCCACCAACAGGCCGATACCACCGCTGCGCGAACCAAGCGGCTGGTGGCGGTCTTCGGCCTGGCGCAGCTGCTGCAGCACCTGACGGGAGAAACCGGGGCCGGTATCGCGCACCGTCACCTCCAGCCGTCCTGCCGTCCGGGCGGGCCGCAGGCTGACGCGTGAGCCGGCCGGCGTGTGCTTGATAGCGTTACACAGCAGGTTGTATAAGACATTTTTCAAAAAGGCCCGGTGCGCCACCGCCACCAAAGCACCCGGCCGGCTGCCGGCGGGCCGGTACTCCAGCGTATGGCCATGTTCGCGGGCGTACTCAAAGACATCATGCGCCACTTCCTGGCAGACCACGTGCGTATTGACAGGCTCCAGCGGCAGCGTCTGCTGCTGCCAGCGATACCCTTCTACCAGACCGCTTGTCAGCTCCAGCAGCTGTTCGGCGGCCAGGCCGATGCGGCGTTCAAAACGGCGGCGCTCGGCATCGTCCAGCACGCTATCGGACAACAGATTGGCGTAGAGGCGGATCAAGGCCAGCGGCTCTTTTAGCTCATGCGCCGCCGCTACCAGTGTCGGCTGGCTGAGCATACCTCCGGGCAGAAGGCTGGTCATGGGTGGTGGCGCGGTATCTGACTCCTGCATTCATCCCCATTGTATACCACCAGAAGCAAAAGACGCGCCAGGAGTTGACGCGTCTTTGCCGCCGGGCGTCCGTGCGCCCTACTCGTTGTACTTGAGGTTCTTGAGGATAATGTCGTTAAAGTCGCGGAAGAACTCCGGCGATTCGCTGGAGATCATCATGGTCTTGTCACGGATCTTAAAGATGATCATTGTCGCTTCGGGCACCTCTTTGCTGAAGGAGCCTTCGAGCTTCAGGCCGTTGAAGCCTTCGATGGTCACCGGCGAGGAGCGCAGGTCACCCGACTTCACCTTGCTCTCATAACCCTTGACCACTTCGTCGTAGCCGCGCGGCGTGATGCTCAGGCGCAGGGCGCGGGGCTTCTTCTCGGACAGCGGCGTGACAGTCAGCGGCTGGAAATAGGCCTCGTAGGTACCGTTCGCACCGCCCTTGTCCACATAGACGCTCCAGGTCTTGGGGTATTTGAACTTGACGGCGCCCAGGTCCTTGGGGCCGGTGAAATCGCGGTATGGCTCTTTCTCGCGCTCCGCAAAGTCCTTATTGTCTTCTTTGATCTGCTCGCGGCGGGCCTCGTCCTGGGCTGCCTTGATCTTGGCGTTGAGGTTGGATTGCGCCTCAGTCTTCTGCATGAACGCCCAGACCGCAAAGCCCGAGACGGCCAACAGCAGGAAGACCGCTACTATAAGCAGGATGGCGAGGCCGTTGACTTCGCCCTGCTGGTTGCTGAATTCTTTATTTTTACTCATATCAACCCCAACTATACCGAGTGGCACGGGGCTTGTAAAGCTAATGCTTCCGTGATATCTGTACCTGTCATCCGAACGTTGAAAGCCCCGGCCCGGTTCCGTAGCGCAATGCTACACGGAACCGGTCCGGGGCAGATTCACTCACCCGCCGTTCAGGCGCTTCAGCCGGACGGCGATCAGGACGACCAACGGCGCGAAGATGGCGGCGTTGGCAGCCATGGTCCACTGCGGGCCGTGGTTGCCGGCCAGGTTGACCAGGCTCACCACCGGCATGTACAGCAACTGGCTGACGCTGCCGGCCACGGAGCTGACCGTGGACTGCATGGTGCCGGGCGTGCGGCTCTGGACCATCGGCGGCATCACCGCCTCGTACCAGCCCCGGCTGAGGCCGAAGATGGCGTAGAGGCCGATGGTGAGGGCCGAGACATGCACGGACAACACCACTAGCGCCACCAGGCATAGCAGGGCCGGCAGCACGAACAGCTGCCAGGCGGGCATGGCCAGCACGCGCCGCCGGCCGGCCAAAAAGCCGCCAAGGCTTCCGGCCGCCAGGTTCAACGCCCAGCCGGCTCCCACCAGTGCCAGCGGCACCCCGGCCAGTAGCAACAAAGGCGTCAGCACCCAGATGATGGCGTGCGTAATCTCCTTTGCCACGGCCGAGGCCGCGATGGCCCAGCCCAGGCGCGGGTGGCCGTGCAGGGCGTACCTGACGATCAGGCCCATATCCTTGAGCGGATGGTGTTCCGTCCGCCGCCGTTCACCGCTCTCCATCAGCAGCATGCTCAGCAGACTGCCCAACAGGAACGGGATGGCACTGACCACCAGGGCCAGCCGCGGCTCCTCCGCCCCGATGATACCGCCGGCCAGTACGGCCGCGGCCTGCATCCAGGGTTTGAAGGTAGCGATCCTGCTGGCCTCCACCTGGTGCGAGCGGCCCAGGCGCAGGCTGTAGCTGCGCAGCAGGGCCGTATCGGCACCTTGGCTGAAGGCCAGGCCGGCACCCATCAGGACTTCGGCGATCACAACCCCGACGAACCCGTCTACACCAGCGTAGTAGAGTACCGCCAGACCGGCGATCAGATCACCGATGGCGTTGCACCACTTCCGGCTGAAGCGGTCGGCCAGCCAGCCCGTGGGAACATTGAGCACGAAGAGGCCGAGCGTAAAGGCCGCCTGGCTCAGGCCGATCTCTGCCTGGCTCATGCCGATTTCCGCGAAGAAACCGTTGAGCACCGGCATGGCAAACAGGGCCGAGGTCAGTATCGCCTCGGCGCGCAGCAGCCGCAGACTGCCGAGCAGACTGACGTGCATGGGGTCTTGCCTTTCTGTTTAGGGTTGATGTGAATGACAGGCTCTTTTGGAGCCAGACAAACCTCCGGTCATGCGTAGTGTTTCCTTATAGAAAAACCTCCGTGGTCCGGAGGCTTATCTCGTTACAAAAAAGATGGGTATTTTTAGTGTGAAGTCGGATAAGCCATAGTGCTGGTGCCGGTGATACCGTCGGTGCCGGCCTGGATACGCGCGAGGGCGCCCACGGCTACGGCTGACGGCATTGCAAAGATGACGCTCTGGTGAGCGCCCCACTGGGTGGCAATGCTGGCATATGGCTTACAGTAGTCCATCATTCTATTATATCACATGTATAAAAATTAGTCAAATATGTAGAGGCTGCACCCCTGTCCTTCCGCCTGTGAGGTGCGGCCAGGCAGCTGCGCCCCGTATGTCACCACCTTGAGCGGATGACCGAGACGCTCGTGCTCGGCCTGGAGCCAAGCGGCCAGGCGCTCGGTGAATACTTCCGCACTGAAGATGAAGACACCCCGGGTCTCCGCCGGCAGTTGCCAGCGCCAAAGGTTGCCCAGCTCTACCTGCACGTTCTGGCCATGACGCAGGCTCAGCAGCCGGCTACACCACCACAGCACCGGGTTCAGTTCGATACCGACCGCGCGATAACCGTGCTCGGCGGCAAAGCGCAGCACCCTTCCGTCGCCGCTGCCGATATCGACGATGGTACTGCCCTTGGGCAGATCAAGCAGTTTCAGGGCCTGCGCCATGCCCTGGCGCTTGGTGGGCACGTACGGCGCCCCCTGCTTCAGGCTGTAGAGCAAGGCGATGCCCAGGAGGAATACGGCTACTTCGGGCATATCACGAGGACACGGAGTTATTCAGCTGCTGCTCGGCCTGGTCGAGGCGCTTGTGGAGTTCGGTGAGCAGCTCGGCACCGCGTTTGTGCAGGCTGACGGCAGTCTCGATGTCGAGCTCGGGATCGTCGAACTGGCTGGTGATGTCTTCGAACTCGGTCATCAGGTCGCGGAAAGAAACCGCTTCATGGGCGTTGTTACCGGGATCGGTTGGCTTTGACATGGCGTACCTCGCTTTCTATCAGGTGGTCTTTGAGTTGGGTCTGGATGATGGTGCCGGGTTGCAGCGTCGTGGCGTCGCGCAGTGCCCTGCCCTCGGCCCGGACGATGGCGTAGCCGCGGGCCAGCACGGTGGCGGGATCCAGCTGGCGCAGCAGCAGCCGGGCCCGTTCCAATACATCGTGGTGATGGCGGAGCAGGCGCCGGATGGCTTCATCAAGCGCTTCCCCTTCGCGCTTCAGATCGGTGCGGTGCCCGCGCAGCAGGCCGCCGGCAGCATCCTGCATGGCCTTGCCGCCACTACGCAGATACTGGCGGACCTGCGCCTGGTCGGGCAGCAGCAGTTCGGCGGCGTTACTGGGCGTACTGGCCGTCCTGTCGGCAGCCAGGCTGGCCAGCGTCTCGTCGACCTCATGGCCGATACCGGCAATGACCGGCACGCGGCTGGCGGCGATGGCCCGCACTAATGGCTCGTCGTTAAAGCAGGCCAGATCGTCGGCGCTGCCGCCGCCGCGGACCAGGGCGATGGCTTCGGGCGGATGGGCGGCACTGTTGATGGTCTCGAGCGCGGCGATGATATCATCAGCCGCTCCCACGCCCTGGACGCGCACATGCTCCACGGTGATGTCGGCCAGCGGCCAGCGTGCGGCTGCAATCTTCATGAAATCGGCGAAGCCGGCCGCCTGCCGCGAGGAGATGACGGCGATACGCTCCGGATACTCCGGCAGCGGCCGCTTGCGCTCGGCGGCGAACAGCCCTTCTTTTTCCAGCCGCTGCTTCAAAAGCTGATACGCCCGGGCCAGACTGCCGGCGCCCACCGGCACCACCACCTTGACCGTCAGGCTGAACTTGCCCCACGGCGTGATGCGCGGCACGGCTACCACCCGTACCCGCATGCCGTCCTCGAGGGGTACGCGCAGCTGGTGGGCCATCATGAAACAGCCTAAGGTACCCTCGCTATCCTTCAGGTCGAAAAAGACGTACTTATACTGGTTGATTTTGAAACTGGCTACTTCACCCTCGACCATCAGGGCCGGCGCCGCAGCTTCGAGCACTTCATTCAGCAGGCTGATACAACCGCTGACGCTCAGCGGCTGGTCGGTCAGGTTGTCGAGCGGACCCATCATGAGGCTGGCGGTTTTACCTCGGTCAGTTGCCGGCCCTTGCCATACTTCATCAAGGCCAGCTGGTAGAAGATGTAGCCGCTGACGATGGTGACGACGATGAGGATGACGCGCGTCAGCAGTACGCCGGCGATAGCTGTTCCCTGCGGTATGCCGGCACCGCTTAGGAAGCTGATCATCACCGCCTCGTACGCCCCTGCCCCGCCCGGCGTCGCCACAAAGACGGCGGCAAAGCCGGCAAAGCCATAGGCGATCAGCACGGCCGCCGGGTTGACGAAGGTCTGCAGCGACGCGAACGTCACCAGGAACATGCTTACCTCAAGCAGCGTGAAGATGACCGCCCACATGAACGGTGCCTGCAGCTGGGCCGGGCTCTTGCGTACTTCCACGTAATCCTGGTGCATCAAGCCCAGAAAATGGTGCACCCGCTCCTCCGAGACGACCGGGCGGCTGCGGCGAAGCAGGCGGCGCGTCAGGCCATTGACCGTCCGGGTGAACCAGCTGCCGCAGCCGCGCAGGCGCGGCAACGAGCTGACGACGAAGACCAGAAAGAACGAGCCGGCGATGATAAGCGTCGAGAGCGTGCTGGCAAACACCAGCGTCACGCGGTTGACGTTGCCGTCCAGCGCCAGGATGAAGACGGCGATGAACAGGAAGATGATGAAGACGCCGAACGTCACCAGAAAACGCAGCAGGTTGGCCAGCGTCACCCGCGCCACCGGTACGCCCATATGCTTGAAGCGCCAGTTGGCGTACGAGGCGCCCGAAAGGCCGCCCGTGGGCAGGATGTGGTTGACGAAGTTGAACTCCAGCGAGAAACGCGCCACCTCCATGCGCGAGACATCCTTCAGCTCGCCCTTGCTGCGCAGGAAGCTGGCCAGGATCTCGCCCGAGGCGTAGTAGCTGGCGAATTGCAGCGGGATCAGCAGTGACAGGATCAGCAGATTGACCTGCTCCAGCAAACGCCAGGCATGCAGGATATCTTTCCATGACGCGACCAGCAATATGATGATTGCCGCGAACGAGATAATACTGACCCATCTTCTAAAAGACATAACAACTAGTATAAAGTATAATACACATCGAACCTATGAGTAGCACGTATATCCACATTCTTGGCCGCCAACCAGCCCTCGGCCTGGCTGAGCTTGAAGCCGCCTACGGATCGGCACAGGTCGCTCCGGCGGGCCGTTCGGCCGCCCTGCTGACGCTGCCCGCAGCACCGGAAGACGAAGTGGAAGCGCTTGGCTTCCACCGTCTCGGCGGCAGCATCAAGGTCGGCCGGCTGCTGGACCGGACAAGCGCCACGGCCTGGCCGCAGATCATACGCCACCTGGAGCAGCATCTGGACGCATACCTGGCAGACATACCCGAAGGCAAGCTCAAATTCGGCATCAGCCTTTACGGGCTGCCCGTGGCACCGCGCAAGCTTGGCGCTACCGCCCTCGACCTCAAGAAACAGATCCGCAGCGGCGGCCGCTCCGTCCGTATCATCCCCAACCAGGACACCGCCCTGTCCAGCGCCCAGGTGCTGCACAACAACCTGACCGGACCGCTCGGCTTTGAGCTGCTGGTGGTCAACACCGGCCGGGAGACGCTGATCGGCCGTACGCTTAATTGCCAGTACATCGAAGCCTACGCCGCCCGTGATTATGGCCGCCCCAAGCGCGATGCCTTCGTCGGCATGCTGCCGCCCAAACTGGCTCAGATTATGATCAACCTGGCCGCCGGCCCCTTGCTGCGCCAGCGCCAGACCGACGAGCCGGAAGCCGCCCCGCGCCTGCTGGACCCGTTCTGCGGCACCGGCGTCGTCCTGCAGGAAGCGCTGCTGATGGGCCTCTCGGCCTATGGCACCGATGTGTCCGAGCGCATGATCGACTTCAGCCGGACCAACCTGCAGTGGCTGCCCGAGCAGTTCCCTGCCGCCGGCATCGAGGCCGAAGACGTGCGTCTGGAACCCGGCGACGCCACTACCCACCAGTGGCAGCCGCCCATCAACTGCGTCGCGGCCGAGACCTACCTGGGCCAGCCGATGCAGCAACTGCCCGCCCCGGCCAGGTTCGACCGGATCGTCGCCGACGTCGACGAGCTGCACCGCCGCTTCTTCGTCAATCTGGCCGCCCAGCTGCCCGCCGGCACGCCGCTGTGCGTGGCCGTCCCCGCCTGGCGCCTTACTCCTGCCGCCAGCGCCAAGGCCCCTGGCTACGAGCAATTCCGGCACCTCCCCGTTATTGACGAACTGGCCTCACTGGGGTATAATCAAACAGATTTCAGTTACGTGGCACGACGGGACATGCTCTATTTCAGGGAAGATCAGGTTGTTGCCCGGGAATTGTTAGTGCTCGAAAAACGATAAGTCAGAGCGATACCAGTAGATTATAAAATAAGGATGTAACGAATATGTCACATGTCAAAGCGGGTGGTTCCGCCAAAAACGTCCGTGATTCACCCGGCCAGCGCCTCGGCGTCAAGCGTTTCGGTGGTCAAAAAGTCAGTACCGGTGAAGTCCTGGTCCGCCAGGTAGGCCAAACCAAGACCGCTGGTCCTGGCACCTTCGTAAGCCGCAACTACACCATCCACGCCGCAAAAGATGGCATCGTCGGCTTCAAAAAAGTCAAAGTCCGCCGCTTCAGTGGCAAGACTGAGACGCGTACGCAGGTCGTGGTCGAGTAGACCGCCCCATCTTTATACGAAAGGCCGCCCTCTAGGCGGCTTTTTCGCGTATCCCATCCGTACCATTATAGTGCTCGATCGCTTCGCCAAGCGTCCGGGGCATGGTGCGGTGGTCCGGCCGCGAGCTGGTTGCATCAGTTTTGCGGCGCTCAAAGCCTTCAACGAAGTGGCTGATCATCATCCAGACTTTTTCGCCGTGCTCGGAATCGACAAGGCGGGCCAGCACCTTGTCGCGATACCCTTTCAGTCCCTCGTCCTGCACTGGCGCGTGGAACAGGCCGCGGACATTGCGCGGGCACTTCTTGTCGGCCGTCTTCAGGTCTTCCATGTCGAACGCGGCGGCATAGTCCAGCATCTCATCAACCTGAGAGGTTATGATTTCGTCGTTGATCGGTGCCAGGACGATATCGGATTTCGGTATGCCCCGCTCTTTCAGGTCGGTGTAGAACTTCCACTTATAATTCATGGCAATGGCAGGATTGAACTCATACGTGCCCTCCAGGCTGCCGCTGTCACGCCTTTGCACTGCCTCCATGCCCGGTTTGACAGTCTGGTACGGTGCGGTATCTGATGTCTCGACGTACAAATACACATCGGCGTCACTTTCCGGGCCTGCCTCGCCGCGTACCGTCGAACCAAACGCCGTCAGCCCGATAACTTCGGGCATTTCTCTGCGCATGGCTTCAAACGCATCAGCAGCGGCATCCAGATAGCGGGCCGAGCGTTCGCGTGTTTCAGGGGTGCTTTTTGTTTCGGGCCGGCGCTCATACTCGGCGCCGGCATGAGCGGTACTCATGACAAAACATTAGCATAATATTGCTATTTCGTCAATTAGCGTATGCTCTTGCTTTGCCGGCGGGACTGCCTTTGGCCCCACCTGCTACTGCTGGGCAATACCGAGGTGGTGCTTAATCCGCGCCACCACATCACCAATCACTACCTGGGACTTCACCAGATATTCATCAACGCCAAGCTTCTCGGCGCGCTCCTTGTCCTTGGCCTGGCTGAGGGCGGTCAGCATGATGACACGGACGTTAGCGGTCTCCGGCGTGTTGCGCAGGATATCCAATACGTCAAAACCGGTAATTTTGGGCATCATGGCGTCCAGGACGATCAGGCTGGGGTGATATTCGATAGCGGCCGCCAGGGCTTCTTCGCCGTTGGGGACGTGTTTGACCTCGAAGCCTTCAAGCGTCAGGCGTGACAGGTATACGTTTGCCAGGACATCGTCGTCCTCTACCAGTAATATCTTGTGTGCGGATGTAGGAGTGCCAGATGGATTCATAAGCACTATAATACCCTGCCGCCAGCGGCCGGGCAAGTCAGCGCAAAGACAGGCCGCGGGCGGAGTGCTCGCGGCCTGTCGTTCATTGCAAGACTGGCGCTACTGCTGCAGAAGCTGCAGGGCGCGATCCTTCTGCGGGTCGCTGCCGGCTGGCGTATTGGCGTCGGCGCTGACTTTTTCGGCCGGCTCGATACCTTCGCCGTTGATGTTCTTGCCCTTGGGTGTGTACCACTTGGCGATCGTCACCTTCAGCTGGCCGCCGCCAGGCACATTCTTGATGTCCTGGACGGAGCCCTTACCGTAGGTCTTCTCGCCGACGAGCTTGGCGACACCGTAGTCATTGAAGGCGCCGGCGATGATCTCGCTGGCACTGGCGCTGCCGCCGTCGACCAGTACGACCGTCGGGATGCCGGCCAGGATGGCGCGGCCGCCATCGGTGGTAACTTTCTCTATGACACGGCTGCCCTGCCGCTCTTCAACCACCACCTTGCCGTCGAGCCAGAGGCCGGCCAGGCCGCGGGCCGCTTCGACATACCCGCCGCCGTTGCCGCGCAGGTCGAGGATGATGCCGCGGACATTCTTGTCCTTGAATTCGCGGGCGGTCTTTTCGGCCAGGGCGACGGTGTCGGACTCGCTGAAGCGCGAGAGGCGCATGTAACCGATGTTATCGCCGACGATTTCGCTCTTGAGGCTCGGGTCGACAATGTCGTCGCGGGTGATGGTAAATTCTTTGACATCGCTGCCGCGGACGATGGTCAGCTTGACGCTGGTGCCCTTTACGCCGCGGATATTGGAAACAGCTTTCTCGACGGACCAGGAGATAGAGTCGTCGCCGTTGACCTTGGCGATGATATCACCAGCCAGCAGGCCTGCTTTTTGGGCCGGGGCGTTATCGATGGTCGAGATGATGGTGAGCTGCTCGTCCTTCTTGCCCAGCTCGGCACCGATGCCGCTGAACTTGCCTTCCAGGTCACTCAGGAATTCCTTGGCTTCCTCGTCGGTGAAGTAGACGGTATACGGGTCACCGGTGGCTTCGGTCATGCCCTTCTTGGCGCCCTCAAGCAGTTTGTTGGCGTCGAGCTTGCCGTCGTAGCGGTTCTTGAGCTGGCCGTACACCTCATTCAGCTCGCCGAATTCCAGCTCTGAAGGCAAGGTGGTGTTCTGCCGGCTGTTGCTGGGGTTGAGGCTGGCCAGAAGCTGCGGGTTGCGCGAACCCAGCACGAAACCGGCGACGGCGACCAGGATCGATACGAAAATCAGGGTCGGCAGCGTGATGGTGGTCTGCTTTTTTAGTGGCGTCTGGATGGGCGCTGGGTTGGTAGTGCTACCGGATTGGGTAGGCGACGGTGGGGGGCCGTCTGGATGTCTTTGAGTTCTCGTCATATATCCCGCTTATGGTAACAAATTTGGCGGCGTTTGGAAATTGAGCGGGGGTTCAGGTTTATCTCAGTCGGTGGTTATTGGAAAATATTTCCCTTCATTCCAAAAAGCTCTCTCAGCGACGATGATGGGGGTACGCTTCGCTAGCAAATCCGTGCTAGACGCGTTTACATTTTGGAATGAAGGGAAATATTTTCCTCCGCAGCCGGTGGGTAAAAGTGAGGGTCGCTCAATTGCCAAACTTTGACAAATGCGTTGCCGGCCGCTTCCGTCACCCTGGCACAGACGTTGGTGGGGATTGTTTTAGTCATTTTGTAAAATGTAAACGCGCCTAGCACGGATTTGCTAGCGAAGCGTACCTCCCCCGCTGACCATGAGGAGGCTTTTTACAAAAAGACTAAAACAACCCCCGGCGCACCGACTAAAAATAGATGAACGTAAGATTGCCGGGCGAAATGATGCGTTCAGTGTAGGTGCCATTGACGAAGTAATTGAACTCCGAAATACGGATTTTACCCCCATCCAGCACTTCTTCAACATACATAGCATGCCCATACGGCCCAATCATCGCGATCGCCACCACTCCCTTCCGCGGCTCAGTGCCTGTAGAGATACCGTCATCACGGGCACTGGTCGGCCACTGGTTGGCATTTCCCCGCCCGCCCCAGTACGGCATGCGCTTGCCTGATTGATGGACCTTCCAAGCGGTATAACTGACGCATTCGCGGTTATACATGCCCCAATCGTCCACCAGACTGTCCTGCGGAGCATCGGCCCAATGCGCCGGATAACCACCCTTGGCCGGATCACCCTCGATCAGTTTGCCGCCACTAAAAGTGGCTTGGTTGGCGCTGAGCTGTTGGGCGCGCATCTCGGCGATATTGCGGTTGCGCTCGGCGATAAGCTGGGTGTACATCTCCTGCTGGCCGCGGGTCTGGATGAGCAGGTCCTCCTGCTCCTTGCGCTTGACCTCAAGCGTGGTGCGCATGGCCTTGCCGTCACGCAGCAACCGGGCCACCTCGTCCCGTTGGGCCTCTACCTGCTTCTGGGCGCGGGTCAGACGGGTCAGGTCGCGCTGCAGCTGGCTGCGTAGCCGGTCGCGGTACTCAAAGCGGTCAACATAAGCGCTCAGGTTCTGACTGGAGGCCAGGAGCTCCAACGGTGTCACATCCCCGTCGACATAGTTGGCGCGCAGCACACTGCCCACCTGGCGGCTCTTGGCGGCCACATCGGCCTCGCGGAACTCGAGCTCGCTGGTCAGAGCGTCGAACTGAGCCTCATTAAGGGCGATCTGTGACTGGACGGCGGCAAGCTGGGCATTGCTATCGATGAGGGCTGTCTGCAGTGAGTTGGCGTACTCGCCAAGGCGGACCTGGGCCTGCTCGTAGCTTTTTATCTCGCTTTCCACGGATTCTACCTGCGTGTTGTAATCAAGCGCCAGTACCGGGGCGATCGGCGTCAGTGCCATCAGGGCGATGAGGAGGAATTTGACCAGGCGGGAACGGCCATGGGCATCGCGGCTGGCAAGGATATGAGCCACCCTGCCCTGGCGGGCTGACCGATCTGTCTTGCTGGTGTTTGTGTCCTGGGGAGGCATTTTTGTTTTTAAAGCTTATTAGTATAGATTATATCATAAAGCTAATGTTTTTACAATGTCTCGCGGAAGGGCTAGAAGTAAATGTACGTCAGGCCACTGCTGCTGATGACCATTTCGGAGTAATGACCCTGCCAGTCATAGTTGAACTGGCTGACGTGGATCATACCATTCGGCAACACCCGCTCTACCCACATGGCGTGGCCATAGTAACCGGCCATAGAAATAGCGACGGAGCCAGCGCGAGGCGTAGAGCCAGTCGGGATGCCATCGGCGCGGGCGCTGGACGGCCATTCGTTAGCATTACCCCGTCCACCCCAGTAGGGCATGCGGCCGGTCTTCTGATGGACCTTCCAGGCGGTATAGCTGACGCATTCGCGGTTGTACATGCCCCACGGGTCAACTAAAGCATCTTTGGGTGCAGCCGCCAGATAGGACGGATAGCCGCCTTTACCTGGGTCGCCAGCTACGACATTGGCGCCTCCGCTCAGGGCGCGGTTGGCGGCCACCTGGGCAGCCTGCAGACCGGTGATCTGTTCACGCTTATCGGCAATCTGCTTCTGATACTCAGCCTCCTGGCCACGGGTTTGGCTGAGCAGCTGGGCCTGAGCGGCCTGCTGGTTGGCAATCTGGCCGCGCAGCGTCTCGTCGTCCTTGATAAGTTGCTCGACCTTCTTTTTCTGCTCTTCAAGCTGGGCCTTCAGTTCGCGGATTTGCTTCATGGCCTGCTGGACGCGGTCACGCATCTTATTGCGGTATTCTTCTTTATCGATGAATTCGGAAATGCTCTTGCTGGAAGCGACCTTCTCGAGGTCGGTGACGTCGCTGTCGACGTACATCGACTTGAGGTTCTGGCCCAGAATTTCGGTGCGCTTGATAATGTCGGCCTGGGCCTGCTCGATATTGCGGTTCAGCTCATCACGCTTCTGCTGGTTGGCGACGATGCGCCCCTGCAGGTCGGCGATCTGGGCATTCAGGCGGTCGATGGCTTCCTGGAGGCTGCTGGCGCGGGCAATGGTCTCCTGCAGCGGCCCGTCCAGCTGGTTGATCTCGCCTTGCAGCTGGTTGATTTCGGCCTGGAAATCAATGGCATTCACCGGCAACGGCGCACAAGCAATAAGCATGGCCATGGCAGCCAGGCCAAACTTTTGTACATGCTGTGACGGATTATTGCGACGTTTCAAGTATCGGATGCCCTTTTGAACTAGTGCTAGTAATGATATTAGTAGCGTATCTGGTCTAATTTTTATATGTTCTGCTTTTTTATTATTTGTAAGCGAGTCTCATTATGCGCCCAAAGCAAGAATTGGTCAAATACACTGTGGAAATTCTTACACCGCCTACCCCTGTGGGATGAAATTTGTTTAATGAAATCTTGGCGGATTATTTATCTTTGAGGTACCGTTGGATTGCCAGCGTTGAGGAGAAGAAGCCGATGGCGACACCGACGGCGATCAACGCTGGGATCACCACGAACGGCCAGTGCTGGAAGATGGCGAAGGTCTGCTCGATCAGGATGCCCTTCTGGGCGTAATCGCCAAGTATCTTGGGCTGCGCCAGGATGAAGGCGTACAGCAGGGCTGAACAGATCAGGGCGGCCAGCGTGCCATACAAGGTGGCTTCGACGATGAACGGACCGCGAATGAAGCTGGGGTTGGCGCCGATCAGCCTCATCATCTCGATCTCATCCTTGCGGTTGTAGATGGCCATGCGGATGGTGTTGAAGATGATCAGCACCGAGATGACGATGAAGATGATGGATGCTATCAGGCTGAGATTCTGAAACGTGACTGACCATTGGGCGATGTTGTCGATGGCGGCACGGCGTTCGCCGGCATTGGATGGCGGGATGTCTGGCGCAATCAGGCTTTTGAACTGGTTGCTAGTGGCCAGGTCACTGATTTCCTTGAGACGGCTTGGGTCGTTGTTCTTGACACGCAGCGATGCTGGCAAGGGATTGTTCTGTAGCTCCTGCAACTCCTTGATGGCGTTGAGCTGCTCAACGTTCTCGCGGTTGCCCTCACGGAAATTATCGAGCGCCTGGTCTTTGCTGACGTACTCGACATCAGTCACGATCGGCAGTTTGCGCAAGGCGGTCTCGAGCTTTTGGCGTTCCGCATCGGTGATGTCATCCTTGAGGTAGATAGAGACGTCGATGCGCTTGCGGATATCGCCGATGGTGTCTTCAAAAATCATCCGCAGCATGATGGAACTGACGATGACCAGCAGGGTGATAGTCATGACGATAGTAGCCGCCGTCGTCAACCAGGTGTTGCGCATGAAGTTGTAAAAACCGTACTGCATGACGCGGCGCAGGGTGATCATCTGACGGTTCATACGCGTGGCTGTCCTCCTGCTGGCGGTGCCTGCGGTGCAGACGCGGCCTCATCGGTCGGAGCGACACCCTGCTGATAGGTACCGACCGCCTGGTCGCCGACCAGCTTGCCATGGTCGATGGTAATGACGCGGCGTTGCAGCTTGTTGACGATCTCCTGGTTGTGGGTGGTCAGCAGGACGGTGGTGCCGTAGCGGTTAATCTTCTCCAGCAGGCGGACAATATCCCAGCTGTGCTTGGGATCGAGGTTGCCGGTCGGCTCGTCAGCGATCAGAATCTTCGGCTGACGGGCAACGGCACGGGCAATGGCCACGCGCTGCTTCTCACCGCCGGACAGCTGGTGCGGGAACTTCTTGGCCTTGCCTTCCAGTCCCACCAGTTCAATGACGCGGGGCACGGTACTGGCAATCTCGCGGTTGCTCATGCCGACGATTTCCATGGCGAAAGCGACATTTTCGTATACGGTGCGGTTAGGCAGCAATTTGAAGTCCTGGAAGACGGTGCCGATTTTGCGGCGCAGCAACGGGATGTGCTTGTCCTTGAGTGTGTCGTAATCGATACCGCCGACGACGATCTTGCCACTGGTCGGCTTCTCTTCCCTGGTCAGCAGCTTCAGCAGCGTCGACTTGCCAGCACCGCTGGTACCTACCAGAATGACGAACTCTTTCGGCCCAATATGAAGACTGACGCGGTTAAGCGCCGGGTTCGCTTCCTTACCGTATACTTTGGTAACCCTGTCGAGAAGAATCATTATCGCTTATTGTACCACTAGTTATGCTGCTATGTAATGCTTAAAACGTAAGTATTTTGGACTATTCTAGGCGCAAGGACTGAAGGACTGCTTTGATATACGCGGCGTCGTCGGAGTTAAGGAAGGCCGGGTCGTGGCTTTCGGCGCGTGCCGACAACTGATACGGACTCTCCTGCCCCGGCACGCGGAGGCTGACACTGAAATCGGGGTCATCGCCCATGACGGGCGTATCTACCGGCGGCTCCGTCTTGGATTGCAGCAGACCGACAGTGTAGCCGGTCTCGGTCTTGCCGTAGCCACTCAGTTTTGCCATGACGATGTACGCACCCGTGCTCCCGATTTTCTTGCGCACGGAAGTGTCGAGCTTCTCGACGACAGAATACGTCATGGAGACGCAGTTGTTGCCGGCGGTGTGCGGGCGGTCATCGGCGTCGGGCGTGCAGGCTTCCGGCGGCGGGCCTTCTGGGGCCAGGGTGATGCGCAGCACGTTGCCGTCACTGCTCGTGATGGAGATGTTCGACACCGGTTTGCCACCCACCTGCTCCTGCCGGTCATCGGTGCGCAACCGCCAATCCTGCGGATACTCCAGGCTATACCAGCCATGCGCCTCTTTGAAAGCAGCGAGTTTCCTGGGCGGCAACTGCCGGGCCGGCTTGATAGTCGCAGCATCATCGGCCTGGCTCCGTGCCAGATTGATGCCGTCATAGACCCGCCAGCCGATAAAGCCGATGACGGCAATGACGATCGCCACCAGCAGCCCGTCGATCGCCGTGAATCCGCCACGCCTGTCAATTGCCATGCCGCTCCTTTTTTGCTTATGCTTAATTGTAGCGTATATGTCATCAGACATGCAAAAAGACGCCAGTTCCGGCGGGGTGGGCCGCGCACTGGGCGCTCCCTTCCCCACCGGAACGGCGTCTGTCAGGCCTTCCGCCCAGCGCCCGCTTCACGGGCTTTGCGGGCGGCACTGATCATCTGCAGGTGTTCATCGCAGTTGACCATGCCGAGCAGCGTGAAGTACGCCAGCCCGTAGCCGGTGCAGGGGTTGCGCCGATCGTAGATCAGCGTCAACCGTCCGTCCGTCGGCGACTGCCGGGCGTAGGTGATGACCCCGGCCCCACCGCCAGGAGCCGGCTCCCAGCGTGCCTCCTGCACTGTTGCCGGCAGGAAGCCGTGGAACAGCCCGTTCTTGAAGGCCGGTTCACTGACGACGACGTGCAGCGCGCCGTTATCCACCTTCCAGCTGCGGGCACCCCGCGTGTGGTCGGCGAACCAGACCAGGCGCTTGACGCTGGTGCGGGCCTTCTCGCAGGCTTCCACCCGGTTCGTGCCGCGCTTGGGCGGGTTCGAGAGCCGCAGCAGCAGCTCGCTGGGGTGGATGGTGGTGATGATGGTGACAAGGTCACCGTTACGGGTGACCTGCAAGCGGTATGGCGCCGTGGCCATGATGCCTCCGTTGCTTCAGACCAGTCCGGTCTCTCCGAACCATAACGACATACTATATCATAAATTTAAATTCCCGCCAATGCCGCGATGTCGGCGGCATTGGCGGGATCTTTCACGGGGCGTCAGCGACCACCTGGTGCGGCGACGCCCTGCCGGTGCGCCGCGCTTCCTCGGCGCAAGCCCTGAAGGCATCACTCTCGGCACTCCCTGACATGCGCAGCATGGAGAAGAAGGTGGTGCCGTAGCCCAGGCAAGGATCCTGGGGATCATACGTGAGCAGCAGCCATTCCCTGCCCATCGCGACGCGCACGTAGTGGATTGCCGCCTTGCCACACCCATCGGGCGGCGTCCACATGACGCTTCGGAGTGATTCCGGCCGATAGCCGAGGTACACGACACCAGTTACCCGATGGTGCACCCGCACCTTCAGCGCACCGGGGTCGGCACGCCACCGGCAGTAGCCCTGCAGATTTTTACTGAGCCATATCAGGTGGCGCTTGGGCACGCTGGCGCGGGTAAGGGCCGTTAGCAGGTTCGTCCCCTCTGCGGGCGGACTGGGCGCCCTGAAACGGAACAGCGCCTCCGGCCTGGCGCGGCCAAGCACGATCGTACTGCAGCTATTGGAGGCCGAGTGCAACGACCACATGTTCATGGTTCCTCCTGGAACTCCAAAAGCGATCCACCCGGTGCGGATCAGCGCTACCACTGTAATACAACCTGTCGAAAAAATAAAAAGATAATAAGTTTCACCACTCACATCCTGCCCCAAAAGCGGAACACCCCGCCACCACCATCCTTGAAGGACGGGGTGACGGGGCTTGGACATCCCGCGAGATTCAGGCCGCAGCAGCGGCCATCCTCAACGACGCGACGGTCCGGGTGACCTGGGCGCGAAGCTCCTCCTTCTCGGTGGCGTCGAACGCGTTTCCGACCAGCTGGTCGTAGTCGCGCTCGAGCTTCTCGATCTGGATGAGGGCTTCACTGTCCGAGCAGGTGGCGTACTTGCAGAGGTTAACTGCCAGCACGACCCGGAGCCGCATGGGCACGGACGCGTACTCCAGTCCGTCGATCAGCTCCTTGGCCTGCAGCAGGTGCTGCATGGCGAGGGGCGAACGGCCCAGCATTCGGCCGGCGGCGATGGCGGCGTAGACGTGCACCGCGGCGATTGCCACGGGGTGCCGCTCACGCTCCAGGCGAGCCTTGGCGAGCCGCATGATGCCGGCGACGTCCTGCTTGGCGACCAGGTCGGCGAACATGCCACGGACCTTGGTGAACTGGGTGTGGTTGATGACAACGTTGCTGGAGGTGCTCATAGAAGTTCCTTTGGTAGAAGGAGCGGGATGCCTATTTTTAATTATAGCATAAGCGTGATAAAAAATCAATGTAGTGTCTTGAGTGTAAAACTACTGCTCACCCGCCTGCGCCTCAAGATACGCATCGATAAACCCATCCAATCGGCCATCAAGCACCCCGGCAGCATCATGCTCCTCGTACTTGGTGCGGGCATCTTTGACCAAAGTGTAGGGGTGAAGCACGTAATTTCTGATCTGGCTCCCCCACTCTGCCGATTTGCTCGGCCCGCGCAGCTGTTCCAGCGTCTCGGCGTGCTGCTCCATCTGTGCAGCCGCTAGCCGGGCGCGCAGGATACCCATGGCCGTGGCCTTGTTCTGCAACTGGCTGCGCTCGTTCTGGATGGCGACGACGATGCCGGTCGGCATATGGGTGATACGCACGGCGGAATCCGTGGTGTTGACGCTCTGGCCGCCGTGGCCGCCGGCGCGGAAGACATCGATGCGCAGGTCCTTATCGTCGATGGCGACTTCCTCGGGCGAATCGATGGCCGGCAGCACCTCCACCAGGGCAAAGCTGGTCTGGCGCAGATTATCGGAGTTGAACGGACTGAGGCGCACCAGGCGGTGGACGCCATGTTCGCTGCGCAGACGGCCGTAGGCAAAGGCGCCGCGGATGGCCAGCGTGACGCTTTTGATGCCGGCTTCTTCCCCGTTGGACTGCTCGATGACTTCGGTCTTAAAGTCTTTATCCTCGGCCCAGCGCACGTACATGCGCAGCAGCATGCCGGTCCAGTCCATGGCGTCGACGCCACCGGCGCCGGCGTGCAGGCTGAGGATGGCGTCGTGGTCATCGTAGGGGCCGCTGAACAGCAGGTCGCGGCGGAGGCCGGCGTAGCGGGTTTCGGCCTGGACTAGCTCGGCTGTGATGTCGTCAGCCAGAGAGGCGTCATTCAGCCCAAGCAGATCACGCAGGCCGGCCGCGTGCTCCGCCAGCTCCTGCCACGGCGTAATGCGGGCGCGGAGCTTGGCCAGGTCCTGCGAGCGGCGGGTGGCGGTGTCGGGGTCGTTCCAGGCTTCGGGCTTGGCGAGTTCGGCTTCGAGCGCTTCTGCCTGAGCAGTTAATGCCGGCACGTCAAGGCTGGCCATGTCTTTGGCAAGGCCATCGATGAGGGCGGTGGTACGGTCGGTGAGGTTGTGCATTGCCGTTTAGTATATACGAAGCGGCGGGCACGTTCATGATTATTTGACTTTTTTATTTTTTTGTTATATAAAAGTATAGTCCACACACCCCTGAGGAACGAGGAACCATGCGACACCACGAGCACGTCGTCCTGCTCACCCACCCCGAGGACCGCACGCTGCCGACGAGCGGGACCACCGCGCCGTCGTCGATGTCGTTCCTGCGGTATGTGAGCGTGGGCCTCCTGGCCGCTGTCTGCCTGGTACTGAGCTTCATCGCCGTCATCGCACTGCTGTACGGCGACGATCGCACCAGCTTGATCATGGCTTTCAGCGGCTGGGGTCTGGCCGCCGGCCTGGGCACGGGGCTGATTATCGCCACCCAGCCCCGGCCCCAGCAGCAGCTGCCCCGCACCATCCAGGTGCCCCGCGAGCTGTTCTGCGGCTGGGAGGGCCTGCGCGGCGAGACCGAGGTCGACCCGCTCCGGGAGTTCACGCTCCTGGCCAAGGCATCCGAGCTGTGGCGGACCGACGGCACCGACAGTGAACGGGCGGAGGTGCAGACGGCGGTGCTGGGCATCCTGGCGCAGCGCCTGGACCACATCCAGGAGGACGCCGGGTCGTTCGACGCCGCAGCCTTCGCCGGCGAGCTGGCCGAGCGCCGGACTGCACTGGCGGCGAAGCTGGCAGAGCTGGAGGAGGCCTGAGCCTCTACCCGCCACGGGCGGGGCGTCGCACTGACGCCCCGCCCTTTCCACTTTCTGCGCACCTGTCAGTGGCAGGTAGCTATTTACTTTTTATATAAAATGTGCTATAATACAACAGTCAGAGCACTGCAGTTCCCCGACATCCGGAGGCTCACCATGAGCGACACCGCCAAGACGACCCCGGCCGAGGCCACGACGGAGCCGACCGCAAAGAAGCGGCAGTCCACCCATCCGCGTGATGCGGTGGCCGGCGCCTTCGCCGCCCTCGGCTTCGGCGGTAGCGGCATTCTGGCGCTGCTGCTCGTCATCGAGATCGTGTTCATCGGCACTGCGCTGGCAGACGGCAAGAGCTTCCAGGCCTGGGAGTTCTTCAACTTCTTCGCGCCGCTGTACAAGTGGCCGTTCCTGGCAGCATGCGTCGGCCTGTCGGCAGCGCTGATGCTGCAGACGCCGGAGAAGAAGGCACAGGCCACCACCAAGCACAACCTACAGGTGCCCAAGGCCATTCTCAGTGAATGGCGGCGGCTGCAGGGTCACCTGGCCTTCGACGAGGCCCGGGCGACCATCATCCTGGCGGACGCTACGGCGCTCTTCAACGAGGCCACGGCTGCCGGCAAGCTGGACGAGTACCTTCCCGTGATCCTCGAGACGCTGCAGCGCAAGATCGCGGCAGCCAGCGAGGCGAAGGGCCTCGTTCAGGAAGGTGATGAAGCGGTGGAGGCCAGTCGCCAGGACGTGCGCCTGGCCGACCTTCTGACCCAGCTGGAGAACAGCTGACCACCCGGGCGGGGTGCTCATCGCGAGCGCCCCGCCCCTTCCTTTTTAATAATCACGTACAGGGCACCTGTCGTTTACTTTTCACGTGAAAGATTGTATTTTATAGCGACAGGTTCGACTGGATCACGACGTCTCAGGAGTGAGCATGAGCGAGGAGCAGGACGACCGGCCGGATGAGGCCGGCACCGGACTGGTGCCCTTTACGCACCGGAGTGACCGGGTGGCGCCGCGGCAGCGCGGCAAGATCGACGACACCACGTCAAACGCCACGCTGGTCTTTGGGTTCATCTTCGGCTTCATCGGCTTGCAGATGGAGAGTGGCAGCTTCGCGATGTGGGCGATGTACGCCCTCTCGGGGCTTTTCATCCTGGTCTCGACGACCCACACCCTGCGGGACATGCTCAGCCGGGGTGGCGGTGAACACGGCCGGCGCCTGATGGTACCGGGCGTCATTCTGCAGGACTGGGAGCGACTGCGCGGCGACACGCACGTGGACGCCGACCGGGAGTTCTCCATCCTGGAGGCAGCCGCGGCAGCCTACGGCCATGCAGTCGACGACCAGCAGCGGCACGAGTGCCGGCTGCAGCTGGAGCGGCTGTTCGGGGCCAAGCTCGACCAGATCCGCAGCGAGCGGACGACCCGGGCCGAACTGGAAGCGCCGGTGGGCCGGGCTGTCGCCGAGGGCGAGATCGGCGACAAGCTGCGCCGCATCGAGGATCTGTGAACGGGCGGGGTGCTCATCGCGAGCGCCCCGCCCTTTTCCTTTTGCTTCAGGTCCCGGATCCGGGTCGTTTTTCTGCTACGATAAGAGTATGAAGATCGGCGTTTTCGATTCCGGCATCGGGGGCGCGGCAATCGCCGCGAGCCTGCGCATGGAATTTCCGGACGCCATCGTGGTGGTGGCCAGTGACGGCAGCAGTACGCCGATCAGCACCCGCAGCCACACGGAGGTTATTGAGCTGACGGAAAAGGCCGTACAGGTGCTACTCAAAGCAGAGTGCGATGTCATCGTCATCGCCTGCAATACGGCGACGGCGGCAGCCATCGAGGAGCTGCAGGCCCTGCACCCCGAAGTCTCGTTCATCGGCCTGGATCCATTGATGAAGATTGCCGCGCAGCAGACGGTCAGCGGCACCATCGCCGTCTGCGCCACCCGCCTGACGCTGGTCAGCAAACACTACCAGGCCCTGAAGCGCTATTGGGCGCACGACCTGACGGTGCTGGAGCCGGATTGCTCGGAATGGCCCTATATGAAGGACCCGGTGCTCTCCAACCGCTACCGGGTCAGCGACCTGATCAGCGAGGTGATTACAAAAGGTGCCGACATCATCGTGCTGGGGTCGACGCAGTATGGCTGGATAAAAGAGACCATCAGCCTGGCGGCACGGGGGCGCGCCACCGTGCTGGATCCGGCGATGGGCATTGGGCAGCGGGTGCGGGAGTTGCTGGAGTTCAAAGGGGTGTTGCCGGCGCGGCGGCGGTAAACTTTGGCGCCGACCGCTCCCTCTATTTACTTTTACTGTTTATTATTATATAATTTGTTAGTCAGTCCTTGCGTGCCGCCCGGCACGCCAAACAGAGAGGTTACCGTGCATTCCTTGGACGAACGCGTACTCATTGCCTTTCCCGACATCATCGTATCGGGCGGGCCACAGGAGGAGCCGAAGGCGTTCCAGTGGGACGCCCGCCGCACCCTCTGGCTGCTGGAGCTGGTCTGTCTGCTGATCGGTGGCGAGGCGCTACTGCTGTTCTCGGTGCTGATCAACTTCTACAACCTGTACGACGACGAGCTGCAGCTGGCGAATTCGGCCTTCGAAGGTGACGTCCGGCAGCTCCTGCCCTGGCTTCTGGGCATCGGAGTGCTCTGCCTGAGCCTGTCGCTGCTGCTGTTGGCGCGGCGGATACGGACAGACTCCCCCAAGAAGGAGTCGGTGGCCGACTTACCGGAACAGTACCTGCTGGTGCCACGGCTGATCATGTGCGAATGGGTGCGGCTGGACGGCCTGCGACGCCTCGGCAGTGAACGCAGCTACCTCATTCTGAGCGTGGCTACATCGGCTCACGATGCTGCTCTGGCCGCTGGGCGGCTCGAGCTCTGCCTGCCGCTGATCGTAGAGGCGCTGCATCGCCACGCGCAGCAGGACGCGGCAGGGCTGCGCCCGGCCACTGCCGGTCCGGAGCAAGCGCCAAGCATCCCGCTCGACACCGAGGCCAGCAGGCAGCTGCAACGGCTGCACCTCGCCTGACACCTGGCGGGGCGCGGCGGACACCATGTCTGCCGCGCCCCGCCCTTCGCTTTTATGGCGGACTTTTTAATTTAGGCCTGCGGCGCGTACTGGCGGGTCCAGGTCTGCTGCGGCTGTTTGGCGCGGTAATCAAAATTGGAAGCGGGCACTTCAAACGGCAAAGCATAGGCTGCCTCGCCCCAACGCTGGCGAGCCATGTGGTAAGCCAGGCGCAGCTCTTCGGTCTCGCCGACACATTCGAAGGGCTTCATGACGCCGTCGATGCCCAACAGGCCGCGGAACGTATCATGCAGCGCCGGGTTAGCAAACAAGTTGCCACCGATGACGCCGGCCAGCTCGGACGGCTCGATGAACGGCGCGAACAGCAGGAAGGCATTAGCGCATTTGGGACAGGTGCCGTCCCACAACAGCCGGCGGTTGTCGCCGCCCTGGCGGTAATTGGCCTGGTTGCAGGAGGAGAAATCATGGCCGAAACGCGGCCAGGCAAGCTGTGAGAACAGCTCGACGATGCGCAGCTCGCTAAGGGCGCGCAGCGGCGAACCGACCCTGATGTCCGGCGAGACGGCATGGGTGATATAGCTCGAGAACAACAGTTCGGCCTCCCAGGTCTTTGACCATTGATGATTGACCGGAATATCGCCGATATGGCCGTGCGGCTCAGCACCCTCTGCCCCATTGGATACCAGGATGGTGTTTTCGCCGTGCAGAATGGCGTCGATGACCGCCAGTGCCATGACCATGAACGTGATTGGCACGTGGCCATTAAGGCCGCCTTCGGACTGGGCCTCGCGCAGGGCGTCCAGATCGAGCTTGCGGCTGACGGTGCGGAGCACGTAATGGAGCGTATCCAATACGCCAGGATGGGTGGCGCCATAGGTCATGTACCACGGCGTATAGGCGATGCCCTGACGCTCCAGCAGCGTGGCAGTCAGCAAGGAATCTTTGCCGCCGCTCTGCAGGGCGACAGTCCCCTGCCCGGCGTACGGGTGCGGTGCGGTAGTCGGTGCCTGGGCGGCAAAGACCGGCAGGCGCGAGAGCGGCACATCGTTTTCATACAGGAACTGGCTGAGGCCGTGGGTGTAGACATTATTGAGGAGCGTGGCGGCATTGCCATCCGGCGGTGCCGTAGTGAACACGACGTTCGGTGTCGGATACAACTTGAAATATGAGACGCCGGCCAGGTAAAAGTACAACTTTAGGGCTGCATCCAGAACCTGTGCATCATAGTTGCTTTTGATGGCTGTGAAGCTGACTTCTTCAGTGAAGTGGAAGGTACCGTTGAAGCTGTAGCGGAATGTCGCTGTGGCGGCAGCCGGGTTGAAATCGTACGATTCGTAGACGAAATTGTCGGTTGGCTGGTCGTTCATAGCATCTCCTGCACGCATTGTTTGAATTGTTGGCCGCGGTCGTAAAAGTTCTTAA
The DNA here is from genome assembly GCA_016789455.1 of Candidatus Saccharibacteria bacterium. NCBI lineage: Bacteria > Candidatus Saccharimonadota > Candidatus Saccharimonadota bacterium. The sequence continues at coordinate 765,147 of JAEUQU010000002.1, forward strand.
ACATATCAAAGCTGGCACAGCCGGGACTGAGCAGGACGACATCACCGGGCCGGGCCAGGGCGGCGGCGCGGCTGACGATGGCCGGCATGGTCGCGTCATCCAGGATTTCGTAGCTGCTGAAGCCGGCAGCCGCCAATGCTTCGGCGAGTCGGTGTCGGGTCTGACCTATCAGCAGCGCCGTCTTGACGCTGCCGTCGGCGGCTATGGCGGTTGCCAACTTACTGAAATCGAGACCGCGGTCGTAGCCGCCCACTATCAGTAGCTTTGGTTCTGTGAAGGCGGCGATGGCCACTTCCGTGGCGCCAGGCATGGATGAAAAACTATCGTCGTAGTAGAGGATGCCGTTCACGGTGGCGACCAGTTCAAGACGGTGTTCCAGGCCTTTAAAGTTTCTTAAAGTGTCTGCAAAAACACTAGGATTGTTCACGAAGCGGCTGGCAGCAGTCAGGGCGGCGCATATGTTCTCTACGTTGTGTTTTCCTGGCAATAACACCTCTGAAATTGAACAAATTTTTTGTTCGTTGATATATATTGCCTGGTCTTTGACGTGGGCCGCAGGCGCTTGACCGTACGGGATCCGTATCCCTTTTGACAACTCGGCGATGCTGCGCGAGAGCGGATTATGCGGGTGGAATATGACCGTATCCCCTGCCGTCTGCCACCGCGCAATGTTGGCTTTGGCGGCGACATAGTCATCCATGTCGCCATGGACTTCGAGGTGATCCGGCTCGATCATCAGCACGATGGCAACCGACGGGCTCACGGTCATATCCCACAGCTGGAAGCTACTGAGCTCGTAGATGACGACACCGTCAGCGGCCGCATTGACCTCATCAAGCACATCCAGGGCGGGCGTGCCGATATTGCCGACAAGCCAGCTTTTGACGCCGGCGGCTGACAGCAAGGCATGGGTCAGTGAGGCGGTCGTGCCCTTCCCCTTGGTGCCGGTGATGCCGATGATCGGGCGTGTGCAGTGCTCAAAGAAAAGTTTGGTGACGGAGGTGACGGTGCCATCCGTGATAATCCGGGCAGGGCTGATCTGCGGCGTACGCACTACCACGCCGAAGCCGGCGAGCCGATCAAAGCTATCCGTACCACCGACGAATCGCACCCCGGCCGGCAGCGGGCGCTTCGGCTCGTCAGCCTCATCGAAGACGGTGAAATCAGCGGGTGCCACTCCGCGCTTACGATAATAGTTGAACGCTGACTCCCCCTCGAGCCCGTATCCCAAAATTGCAACTTTCATACGTCCCAGTATAGCTTGTCCGCCCCTAAGCGAACAGCGTGGCCAGCTTGTCGTTGAGCCGGTTCACATCGTCAAGCTTGACGCTGCCGACAGCGCCCAGCACCCAGCGGTTGGCGCTGGCGAACTCGCGGACGGTCTCAACCATGGCCGATTTGGTGATGGCGCGGATGGCGGCCGGACGCTTGCTGAAGTCTTCGATGGTGCCATCAAAGAAGTAGCGATCGGCGTACCAGCTGTTGATGTGGCCGACGGTCTGGCAGCCCATCTGGTGCTTGCCGAGGGCATATTGTTTGGCAGCTTCAATATCATCATCATCGATTTTGCCGTCGAGGATGGCACGGACTTCATCGACCATGATGTCGAACAAGCGGTCGGCAGTGTCGATGTTGACCTGGCCGCCGAACTCCCAGGCACTGTCGTACTGATACGCCGAAGCGTCAGAGAACATGCCGTAGGCCAAGCCGGCCTTGCGGGCCTTGCCCAGGATCTTGGAGTGCAACGTGCCGGTGAGGATATGGTCGACGCAGGCCATGGCCTCCAGCTGCGGGTCTTCCAGGCGGCGCGGTGCCACCATTGCCCAGCCGAAGGTGATGTTGGAAGCTTCTTTGCGGCGGATGATGAACGGCTTATTGCCGCTAAGTTCCTCGTGCGGGATCTGCATACGCTGGCCTTCGCCCAGGTCCCAGCGCTCCAGGGCAGCGCGGACATCATCCAGGCGGCTGCCGAACTTGCCGGCGACGACGAAGCGCATGTTCTGGCGGGTATGCGTCTCTTTGTAGTGGCGCATGATGTCTTGCAGTGTGACGTTATCGAGGCGCTTGAGGCGCTCGTCAAAAGTCAGGATCTGCTCGCCCAGCGCCTGCTGGACGCGCGGCCAGAGCAGCCGGCCGTGCTGGTTGAGGTAGCCGGTCAGCTCGTTGCGGACGTTGCCGCGCTCGGCTTCGAGTTCTTCCGCGTTGAAGCGCGGCGAACAGATAGCCACACGCTTGAGGTCGAGGATGCGTTCCCATTCGAAATCGGCGCAATCGGCCACATACACCATGCTGATGTCGCTGGTGTAGGCATTGTGGTAGGCGCCGTTCTTGGTGAAGTCGGCTTCGTAGGCATGCGTGTCGCTGAACTGGGCATTGGCGCCGAAGGCCATGTGCTCCATGACGTGTGCGGCCTCGTAGGCGTCGTGCCGGGCGACATAGCGGTTGCCGGCCCGGAAATGTATCTGGTAGCTGGCGACGGTAGCGCCCGGCACGTCAATGACCAGACCCTCGGTACCGTTACCGAGTTTAAGCTCGTGGACAGTATGTTTCATTATTTGCGGCGTGCCTTCTTCTTATTTTTGCGCTCAGCCTTGCGCTTATCGTGGGTGACGGCCTTGGCGGTCGGTTTCTTGGCACGGGCAAGCTTGGCGTCTTCGAAGTCGGCGTTCGGGTTGCTCTCGTTTACCTCATTGACGCCCTGCTCCACTGCACGCTCGGCAGCACGGGTCAGCTGGGTCTCAAAGGTGTCGTCGCGGGCGGTCGCCAGGTCGTTCTCGGTGACGTGGAAGACGGCACGCAGGACTTCCTCGCGCAGGGTAGCCTGCAGGCCTTCGAACAGGCGCTGCGATTCCTGGCGGTACTCGACCAGCGGGTCGCGCTGACCGATACTGCGCCAGTGGATACCGTTGCGCAGATGCTCCATGTTCTCCAGGTGCTGCATCCAGAGCGTGTCCAAAACCTGCATGTAGATTTCGCGCTCCATCTTGCGGGTCAGGTCGCTGCCAAAATGATCTTCACGTTCTTTGTAGAGCTTTTCGACGGCCTTGTAGGCCAGGTCGGCACGGGCGGACGGCTTGGGATTCTCGGAAATCTTGGTGATTGCCTCGGTGCCCAGCGGGAAGACGGCCTCGAAGGCCTCAACGAACTTCTTGTTGCGCTTGGGGCCCTCGGCGGTCAGGACGATCACCTGCTCGCGGATCAGGTCGTAGAAACGGCTGGAGACATCTTCTGACTCCAGAATCTGGCGGCGGATGCTGTAAACGGCCTTGCGGTGGCGGTTAATGACGTTGTCGTATTGGACGACGTTCTTGCGCATATCGTAGTTGTAGCCTTCGACGCGTTTCTGGGCGCCTTCGAGCATCTTGGAGATAGATTTGTTCTGGATAGGCGTGTCATCCGGCAGGCGCAGGCGGTCCATGACGGTACGCAGGCGTTCGCCCTGGAAGATGCGCATCAGGTCGTCTTCTGTCGAGACGTAGAACTGGCTGACACCGGGGTCGCCCTGACGGCCGCCGCGGCCGCGCAGCTGGTTGTCGATGCGGCGGGCTTCGTGGCGCTCGGAACCGATGACCACCAGGCCGCCCAGCTCCTTGACGCCTTCGCCCAGCACGATGTCCGTACCACGGCCGGCGATGTTGGTCGCCAGCGTGACGGCACCCTTCTCACCGGCCTTGGCGATGATGGCTGCTTCGCGCTCGTTATTCTTGGCGTTGAGAATCTCGTGTTCGATGCCGCGCTTGGCCAGTAATTTGCTCAGTTCCTCGTTCTTACGGATGGAAGCTGAGCCGATCAGCACCGGCCGGCCGGCCTCCTGGTGCTTCTTGACCTCATCGGCAATAGCCTCGAACTTGGCCTGCTCTGTCTTGAAGATGATGTCCAGACGGTCCTCGCGCGCAACCGGGCGGTTGGCGGGAATCTGGACGACCTCCAGGCTGTAGATCTGGTGGAATTCCTCGGCCTCGGTAAAGCCGGTACCGGTCATGCCGGCCAGCTTCTTGTAGAGGCGGAAATAATTCTGGAACGAGATGGTCGCCAGCGTCATGCTTTCCTGCTGGACGGTGACGCTTTCCTTGGCTTCGATGGCCTGGTGCAGACCTTCGTTGTAGCGGCGGCCGTGCATCAGGCGACCGGTGAACTCATCGACGATGATGACTTCGCCGTCACTGCTGACCACGTAGTCCTTGTCGCGCTTGAACAGGATCTGGGCCTTGAGCGCCTGGTCCAGGTGGTAGACCATGCGGACGTTCTCGGGGCTATAGAGGTTCTTGATGCCAAGATCCTTCTGAACCTTCTCGACGCCCTCTTCGCTCAGGGAGACGGCGCGGTGCTTCTCGTCCAGGATGTAATCGTTCTCGCCCAGACGCTTGGCGATACGGGCAAAGAGCATGTAGCCTTCCGGGCTTTCGCTGGCGGGGGCAGAAATGATAAGCGGCGTGCGGGCCTCATCGATCAGGATGGAGTCGACCTCATCGACGATGGCGTAGTGCAGGCCGCGCTGGCGCAGCAGGTCGGTCTCGTCGACCATGTTGTCACGCAGGTAGTCAAACCCGAATTCATTGTTGGTGCCGTAAGTGATGTCGGCGGCGTAGGCCTCCTTGCGGGTACAGGGGCGGAGCTTCTTCATACGAGGGTCGTCGTGGGCGGCGTTGTCGTAATCAGGGTCAAACAGGTAGGAGTGGTCGGCGATGATGACACCGGTGCTCAGACCCAGGAAGTGGTAGACCTGCCCCATCCAGCCGGCGTCACGCTGGGCCAGGTAGTCGTTGACGGTCACCACATGGACGCCCTGCTCTTCCAGGGCATTCAAAAAGACCGGCAGCGTCGCCACCAGCGTCTTGCCCTCGCCGGTCTTCATCTCGGCCACGTTGCCCTCGTGCAGCACCATACCACCGATCAGCTGGACGTCGAAGTGGCGCATCTTCAGCTGGCGGGTGGCTGCTTCACGCACCAGGGCAAAAGCGTCAGGCAGGATCTTGTCCAGTTCGCGGGCGGCCTTGTCGGTGCCTTTGTGCTTGATCTGGGACTTGAGCTTCTCAGTCTGCTGCTTCAGCTCTTCATTACTGAGCTTCTCATACTTCGACGCCAACTTATTGACTTCGGTCACGCGTTTTTTCAAACGGCGGACAGTACGTGCCTGCGGATCCCCAAAGACTTTCGTTAATAGCTTGTTTCTGTCTACCATGCTTGTACTCCTCGCTCGTCACTAAGGCATATGTAATGCGGCATACCGCATTTTTCGGACGCTATGAATTAACTATTGCATAGTATAGCGGTTTTACGGTCGACAGTCACGGGTAATAAAGAGGAAAAAGCGTCAAATGACGTTTATACGTGCTCTGGAGCGGCAGATGTGGCTATTCGACTTCGGCCATTTCAGTCCCCACCCCTGAATCACTCTGTTCGCGTTGGCGCTTGAAGCGGCCAAAGATACCGCCGCCCTGGATGCGCGGCCGGTTGCTGTGCTTGTCCTTGTACTTATGTAGGCAGTTCTTGAGCTTCTCCTCGACGATATCAAGGGCGGCGAACATGTTCATGGTACTGTCTTGGACGGAAATCTGTTCATCAGGGAGATGCAGGATGACTTCGACGCGGTATTTGTTGCCGTGGCTCTCGTTCACCTCTTTAACACGTATTTCGGCGCGGTTATCGCCGCGGTTCTGGCGCGGGATGAGGCGTTCCAGGCGGCCAATCTTACGGGTAGCATACCGCTTGAAATCGTCCCCGAGGTCGAGATTGATACCGGTGATGTCGATCTGTCTTATCATGCTTCCATTATACTATCGGGACATTAAAGAAGTATGAAATAAGTCACACTCAACCTCGCCGCTCGTCACAGCGACAAGCATCGGGGTTGAGCGACAAAGAACATCGCTCGGCCGTACCGCCCCTTTTGCAGCGGACTGCTCGACGAATGCCGGCCTAGACAGGCAGACAGCGGTACAGAAAGTACCCGGGGATTCCGTCGTACCAGGAACCGCTGAACCACTCCTGGCGCGGTGGCCGGTCAGTACCTTCGGGGGGGATGCCGCGCCCCTCGGCATCGATGATGATGGCACGGGAGACATCGGGATCCAGGTCGCAGAGAGCAAGGAGGTGCATTGTCTGTCCTGTTCTGTCGGTGTTCTTTGTCAAAACATCCTGACTACCTACTGGTGCGCCAAGCAATGCCCATGAAGTGGTCAGAATACCCTGCCATGGCGCTCGTATATCACATAATAGACCAGCGTCAAGGTAGGGCGACAAGGTAGCCGCCGCCCGTCCCGCATGTTCAGATCACTCTGCGACGCCAGCGTCCCATGCTAGGTCGTAGCTGCCGCCGACGAAGCGGAAGGCGAAGCCACACAGGTCCCGGTTGGCGAGGATGTTGCCGTACCACTCGACGTGGTCCCGCCCGTCCTTCTCGGCGAGTGCGGCCAGGACCATGGTGGCCAGGGCCAGCTCACAGAACGGTTCGCCCTGCAGCACCAGCCGCGACGGACAGTCGCACGACGCCTCGCCTTCACCGTGGTGGTAGGGCGAGAGCAGGCCGTACAGCGCGCCCAGGTCGTCGACGGCGGCCAGCGAGCGCGCCATCTCGGCGATCGGGAGCCGCGAAAGGTACGCCTCGTCGCCGGTCTCAGCGACGAAGCCTTCGATCTTGCGCGCCATGGCGGCGATGCGCTCGCTGTCGAGCACTTCCACCACCAGCGTGATGCCCTCAGTGGCTGCGTGGTGGCGCACAGCCTCCACCATGCGATCGGGGGCTGCCTCGATGACGACCAACTTCTTGATCATGATGCTCCACTTTCGTGTGATGCGGGGTAGTTGCCGGGTGGCGAGCTACCTTGTCCACTCCCAAACTCAGTAAATAGTCAGGAGAATTATTATACTATGCATAATTTTGTATTAAATGTCAATAGCAGAGTTATTCCGTATTGATTCAAAGCTCAGTCTGCAGCAGATGCCTGGACGACAACCGGGACAGTTCGGCGCGCACCGCAATCAGCTCCTCGTACTCCGGGTACTTTGCCGTAAGCCGCTTGGCATTCGTACTGATATTATTCTTAAGCTCGCCACTAGACGCATACTCTTTCAAAGTCTTGCCGCCGTCGGAAAAATGCACTAGGATAGGCATCCATTTATCAATGATTCTGACGAAGCGGGCCTCCGGTATTTCCTGGGCCTCGTACTGTTCGACAAGCCGCGTAAAATTAGACAACCAGCTATATTCTATCAACAACTGCTCCAAGCCTTTCGCTTCACGCTCCTGCTTGAGCTTCAGCTCTTCTTCTGTGATCTTGTGGGTCGTCGTATCACCGACATACGCCTCGACCACATCATGCACGGTGGCAAAACGGGACACCAGGCCGGCGTCAAGTTGAGGATAGAACGCCTCCGCGATGGCCGGCGCCACCAGCGCTAACATATGCGAATGCTCCGCGACGTTCTCGGCGCGGCCGGTCGGATGATTCACCAGGGTGCGCTCCTCAAGGGCAAGCCGCGAAGAAAGGCGCGCCAGCTGCAAAGCCATATGCGCCATATCCGAACAGTCCTCATAGCGCGGTGGCAACTCAAACTGGTACATGACTACAATACTTCGCGGCCACCCAGGAACGGCCGCAGCACCTCCGGCACGGTCACGGTGCCGTCTTCGTTCTGGAAGTTCTCAAGAATTCCGATGAGCGGACGCTGAGAGAAGGCGGTGGCGTCATTTGTGTGCGCCAGCTCGACTTCTCCGCCAGTGCGGCGGACGCGCGTCTGCAGACTGCGGGTTTGATAGTCAGTAATCAGGTCGGCAGTGTGCGTCTCGCGGTACTTGCCCTGGCTTGGCAGCCAGACCTCGATGTCGACACCACGGGCGTTGGGTTTGCCGATGTCGGCGGTGCACTTGTTGAGCACCTGGTATGGCAGGCCAAGCTGGCTCATGAGGTATTCCTGGATGGCAATCATCAGGAAGTGCTCCTGCAGGGATGTGTCACCCGTCGTAAAGCTCTCCATCTCAAGCTTATCGAACTGGTGCAGGCGGAAGATGCCTTCGGTGTCCTTGCCATAGGTGCCGGCTTCTCGGCGGAAGGCCGTGGTGTAGCCGACATAGCGCAGCGGCAGCTGGGCCTCATCGAGAATCTCTTTGTAGTACATGGCGCAGAGGGTGTGCTCGGCGCTGGCGTTCAGCCAGAGGTCATCATCGGCCAGCTTGTACGTCTGCTCCTCTTTGTTGAGACGGCCGGTGGCCTCATACACATCCGTTTTGGCGACGGCCGGCGGGAAGACCAGACGGAATGGCGTGCTTGGTACGTCAATGCCGGCATCGGCGATGATTTTCTTTAACGTCTCTTCATTGGTCAGAACGCTGACGCCGAAGTTGACGACCGCCAGCCACAGCAAGGCCAGCTCGCCCTTTACGTAGGCGAAGCGGGCACCTGCCACCTTGGCGGCACGTTCCTTATCGATCCAGTCACGGGCTTCTGCTAATTGCCAGTGGCTCTTGGGCTCAAAGGCGAACTCAGGCTTATCGCCCACCGTCTTGACGACGACGTTTTCATCTTCGCTGGCACCGACCGGCACGTCAGGCATCGGCATGTTCGGGACTTGTTTCAATAGTTTCAAGAATTGCTCGTCAATGGCGCGCAGTTCCTCTTCCTGCGTCGCCAGTTCAGCTTTGATACGCTTCCCTTCTTCAACAAGTTCCGCAGATGGTTTGCCACCCTTCATGGAGCCCGCAATCTCATTGCGCTTCTGACGGAGCGATTCAACCGAAGCCAACAGGTCGCGGCGACTGTCGTCGATACTCAGCAGTTCGGCGATATTGACCTTATACCCTTTTTGCTCACTGGCTTCTTGCACGCGCGTGGCGTTGTCGTGGATGAATCGTATGTCTAACATGCGACTGATTATACAACGGGGGTGTGGATTTTGGCACTAGTTGAAGTATAGATAGCAGACCGTCGTGTCGTCACTCTGGGCGCGGCCAGTATCGGAGACGCCGCCGAGCTTGGAGCACGGCACATTAGTCTTCTGATAAAAAGTAATCTGACCGCTAGTGCCTGTGGCAGTGCTTTCGTAGTATCCGGCGGCAAACATCGATCCGCCGCAGTTCATCTGCTGATTACTGATTTCAGGCTTGGTGCTGCCAAGGTACGGTTGCACCAGAGCGTCAAAGGCTGCATTGACACCGGTGCCACCGGCGCCAAAACATGTGGTGGCGCCGCTAATGCGGGCACAGTCGTTGATGGCGTTGGCGCCGATACACGGCCAGGTGTTGAAGGCGATCGGGTACGTGCCATTATCGGCCTTGTACGCCTGGATGGCTTTGATATACGATTTGACCGCTTCGGCGGTCTTGGTGTTCTCAGCCCGGACCTGGGCGCTGCCGAAGGTACTAATGGCAATGACCGCCAAGATACCGATGACCACAATAACGATGAGCAGCTCCACGATAGTAAACCCTCGTGCGTTTTTCATCTTGCCCATCCTATTGCTTATTCACCTGTATATCCTGGAATTCCAATGTCCAGCCCGTGGCGGTGAATGATCCGGTATTCATCGACAGATAGACGTTGTTGCCGCTAGTAGCATTGCGCTGGGCCGTGGCAGTGCCGGAGACCTTTGTCCAGGTAGTGTTGGTATTCAGATGGGAGCCATTTGAGATCGTCGTATTGGTGCCGTTGCTGTCCATGATACCGAAGATACTAGTGCCGCCAGTAAAGCCGCCAATCTTGCGGACGTAGTAGGAACGCTCTATCTGGTCGCCATTCAGGATTGATGAGTGGAGCAATTGCGGGGTGCTCAATATCGCCCAGCTTACCGTCTTGGACGTGGTATTGGTGACGGTCAGCACTGGACGCGAGGGGTCGGGATCGCCCGCCTGGCCCGGCCGGGTCGCCAACGTGACGCCCGCTGTGCCACCTTGGATGTTCAGCCACCAGCCGGACGCACTCAGATTAGTGAAGTTGGAGTCTGTCACCAGGTTGGCAGGAATGCCTTTCTCGCTCAGTGGGATGGTGCTGCCGGTGCAACTACCCGCTTTAGCGCCCTGCCCTTTCTGATAGAACCAGCGCACATTCGCATTGGTAATGTCGTGGCCGTTGATACAGAAACTGTCGCTACTACCGGTAGTGCTGAGCGACAGGCCGACATTCGGTGAAGTATTAACGGTACTTGGGAGTTGCGTCGGGAATGAACCGGTGTCGGCGTAGACCGTCTCCATCGCCTTGGCGGCACCCTGCACGTCGGATCTCACTGCGGTGTCCTGGGCTTGTTTTTGGGAGTTGCTGAAGGCGCCGATGGCGATGACCGCTAAGATACCAAGCACCACGATGACAATTAGAAGTTCAACTATAGTGAAGCCCGACTTGAGAGAACGTACGCGCATGATTAGCCCTAGCTTACCATAAGCATAATGAAGTATTCACGCATTGCTTTTCACGTGAAATAGTTCGTAATACTTGTGCCGTTCCCCACCCTCATCTGTTACAATGGTGCAATGCTACTCTCCATCGACATCGAAAAAAAGACCATCGGCAACAAGGAACTGTTCGCCGGGCTTGGTTTTACGGTGGAGGCCAATGAGAAGACGGCCATCATCGGCCGTAACGGCGTCGGCAAGACGACCCTGTTCCGGTTGCTGACCGGTGAGGACGGTGATTTTGAGGGTGATATCAGTTTTAAGCGCGGCATCCGCATCGCCATTACCAAGCAGGAACACCATGACGTGGGCGAGCAGTCGGCCGTAGAATATATTCTGCAGAACCTGCCGGATTACAGCCGCCTGAAGCACATCATCGATACCTATCCTGAACATATGGGCGAGGATATGCGCAAGATCGAGGCTTACACCAACGCCCTGGAGCACTTTTCCAGCCTGGGCTACTACACCATCGAGACGGACGTGCTGCTCAGCCTGGACGCCTACCAGATTGATGAGGCCAAGGCCCGCATGCCGATGCGTCTGCTCTCCGGCGGCCAGAAGCGGTTTGTGGAGCTGGTGCGGATCGAGCATGCCGATGCCGACATCGCACTGATTGATGAGCCGACCAACCATATGGATTACATTGCCAAAGAAGCTTTTATTGAGTGGCTGAAGGCCGTCCGCCATGCCGTGGTGGTCATCAGCCATGACCGGGACGTGTTGCGCCACGTGGATAAGATAATTGAGATGAAGGATGGCGGCGCCCTTTCCTTCCGCGGCAATTACGACGCGTACCTCAAACAGAATGCCGTCTCGACCACCACCAAGATGCATGATTACGAGGTGACCAGCCGGCAGATCACCAACACGAAAGCCAAGATCATCCAGTTCCGGCGGTTGAAGGAGCGTGCCCGCGACCCCGACACCATCAAGCAGTTCAAGCGGCGCGAGCAGCAGGCCATGGCCGAGCTGGAGGAGCTGGAGAAGATTGAGAAGCCGAGCTTCTGGATTGACCGGGAATCTGCTGCCGGGCTCAAGAAGGGCGCCAGCGAAAATTACGAAAAGTACAAGGCTAAGAATATACGGATTACTAAGCCGGAGGCCGGCGAGGATGCGCGGGAGCTGCTGAAAGTTGAAGATTTAACATTGAGTTACGGCGATGCACCGCTCTTCATGCCGCTTTCCTTCCGTCTGGGGCATGGCGACCGGCTGCAACTGGTGGGGCGCAACGGTGCCGGCAAATCGACCTTAGTGCGGGCCATCGTAGCGGCGGCCGGCGGACGGCGGGCTGACACGTGGCGCGGCGGCAGTATTTTTAATGATTCCAAGCTGCGCCTGAGCGTCTACGACCAGGAGATCAACCCTGCCCTGCTGGATATGCGGCTGCATGATGCCATCGAGCATATCCATACGGAGCTGGGCATTGCGATTACTGACGAGAAGATCAAGGCGTTGTTGAGCAACTATTTGTTCAACCCACATAGCGACGGCGAACTGCCGGTCAACCAGCTATCCGGTGGGCAGAAGGCGCGGTTGCAGCTGATGCGGATGCTGGCCAATGACCCGAACCTGCTGATTTTGGATGAGCCGACGAACCACTTGGACTTGCCTTCGATTGAGGAGCTGGAGAATGCGCTGGGCGATTATCATGGGGCGTTGTTGTATGTGAGTCATGATAGTTATTTTGCGGGGAGGATTGGTGGGGAGTCAGTGACGCTGCAATCACATTAGTTCTTCAACTTTTTTGCACGCACTTCCTATTTCATGTGCCAGTGCCATCTCTGTCATATAGTCATTTTCGTACACTTTGAGCATTTCTTGGCAGAACTGCCACCTATTAAACGTGCCTTTAAACATAAACTTTTCGATATCTTTATATGTTTTTTTACCCTCATCAGTCAACAAATAGTTACTGAATATAAGCACCCTGACGGTCTGATTATTCTTGCCGGGTGCAGTCATAATGTAGTGGTCATCACCCTCAAGGTCGTACAGCATATAGGCAGCGTCGTTATTGGTCATTACATCAAACACAAAGTTAGGAATCGGCGTATACGGATCGGAGTAATAATATTCACCGCCGTAAATGCATTCAGCGCCAGATTGACTTACCAACTTGCAACTATATTTGTTATTTATAACTCTAAAATTTTCTGCAGCTTCACTTTTGCGTGAAAAATATCCCTTGCTTAGTTCATACATCCATGCATAATGTCCAAGTTTTTTAGTACGGAAACCATTATCCTGCATCTTCTCCAGAATAAAAGTATTCGGGTATGGCTTAGCTGCTTCGTAGTTCAATGGCTTAAGCATAGGATCTTGATGGCCCTTATAAAAGTCGGGCAAGTTAACCCATATTTTTTGTTTTGCGTCATCCACTCTTCTTCTGATGTCTCTAACGTCCATGTTATAAGCTGGTAGCTGCAGCATTATAAGTGCCACCTCTGCAGCTCGTAGCTCCGGCATAGTCAAAACATAGTAGTAATTGTGCAGAGGACTCGAACGCCTAAGCCAAGCATATGGCCTGCCGTGATACTTATTGAGCAGCTCGGTGCAGCACTGACGATTAAAGCCGCTTTGTCTCATATCGAGTACAAGGCGCTCTATATCGCTTGCTTCCACCTCTAGCCTGTCGATAATTTGTTTTACACTGTAGTAACTATAGTCATCGGGGCAGTCGTACAGCACAAGCAAATAGTTTTCCTTATGACCAACTATATACTCTGGCGCATATGCAGCGTTGCAAGGAAGAATCAGGTCTAGGTCTAAAGGACGTTTTGACATACTGCTCGAAGAGTTCATAAGGGCACTATACAACATAGTCCGAGTATGAGAAAAGCCCGCCCCGGGATCGCCGGAAACGGGCTCTTCTTCATAGACTTGTCGCGTCAACTGGTCGGGCGCGGTCGGCGCCCTCGTTGACGTTGATCCTCACGGCGGGGTGGACGCTCCTGCGGCTTCTGCGTCGGCTTGGCACGGTAGTGCCGCCACCAGAAGACCTGCGGAGCCAGCGGATCGGCCAGCTCGTAGTAGCCCTGGCCAGCCAAGTGCTCCAGAATGGCACGCTGCTGCGGCTCGACATCGCGCAGGGCTTGCAGAATGTCGTGCGACTTGATGCGCGACAGCTCTTCGAACAGCTCACGGTTCGGCAGGCCGATGACCGGCGCGTGGGCCGTGATGGCGGTGGCGCGGGCTTTCTCGAGGCCCCAGTTGAAGCAGAGGAGGCGTTCGGCGAGGGAGAAGGGGCGGTCGAATTGCTCTTGTTCAGCCCATGCCTCACCTTCCATCCAATCCTCTTCATCAATCTCCCTCGGAACATAAAAGCTGAGTGGCAAGGATGCGGTTTCGCGCATCCTTGCCACCATCTCCCCCAGATGCTCCAGGATGAGGTCGACAACGCGCTGAGGGTCGGCCCGTGCGACTTCAAGGAAGCCGGATTCCATGTCGGCGAGCGGCTGGTCGAAGTCTTCGCGCGTCATCAGGAAGCCAGCATCATGCCAGCGCTGCATCTCTTCAGCTTGGACTACGATGGGCGGCTGCCAATCGCGAAGCTGATAGCAGAGACGCCCGAAAGCACCCAGGGGTTGCATGGGGTCGGGCGTGGCACCACCGCCAGCAAGCCAGTCCTCGAGGAAGTCCAGGACTGTTTGCACCTCGTGAGGGGCAGTCTCCATCATAACCCATCGAAGAATGCGGTCTTGCACCTCCCAGCTCACTCCAGGATGAGCACGACGCCATTCATCGAGCAGTTCGCTTTGCTTCGTATCCTGATCTTTCACGGGAGCCTTCCTTTCTTCTATAGGTTGGGCCTGTGGCCTCGCGCCAGATTGCGTACTGCCTGCAAGGTGTTATTGTCGTAAGATGACACAACTTCATACTTGCCGTCCGGGCGAGGATCCAAGAATGTAACCTCTATGGAATCATCCACCAGGAACACTCTTGCAATTCTACCACGTGGCAGCAAGTATTCACGCGTCACATCGGCACCCACCTCTCTAACGGCAACCTCGACCCTCTTCAGCGCATCAGGTACGCTTCGGATATCCGCGAACAAAGCACTCTCGGAGGTAGCGGTAGTCCTGCCGGGCTCTATCTGCCCCACCTTTGAGCCAGGAGCCAACAGTATATGGCGTTCGATATGCTCTTCCCGAGTTTCGCCGCGAGACAGTCGGTGCTGATATTGACTAATATCAGTTTCTACCGGCAACGGCTGCGGAGGTCTGCCTTCCGGCAAACCTCCAAACCGATCCTGTTGCAAATCGACCGCCCTACGGCGCAGCTCTCGCTTTGGACGAGAACCGCGCCGTACACGTTTCGCCTTGCCTTCTTTGCATGGCACGCACTGCTCGGGAATTTTGTACACACCCACGTGCTTGTGGTACGTGATCATGTACTTGCCGTTGAGCGGGATCGGGTCTTGGCAACTCACGCATGCAATCGTGCGATCGCGGTGATTGCCCATGATCTGCCTGCAGTGCCCGCAGTACTTCGGAGTGCTCAGGCCCTTGGCCGTGAACCACTCTTTGGGTGCGGCATCAAAGTCTCTGCTGGGCATCAGGTGCCCGGCAGCCACGCATTGGTACACTTGCACCGGCCGGTCGGTCACGATGCGGCTCCCTTCTAGTCGGCGGTGCGGCGAAAACGGAACAGCCGTCCGGCGCGTGCCAGCAAGCCTGTTGGCTCTGGTTCGGCGACGGGTTGTGGCGGCTGGGCACCGAGGTGTGACAACCGCCAGGATGTCTCGCCCGAATCGCGGTCGCGACCGGGAACGAGCCTGGCCAGCACTTCGCCGTCGGCGAGTCGGATAGGCGAATCCTCTTGTGAGACAATTCCCTGCCGTTCGCCGTCCAACTCTTGCCACTCGAAAGCACCGAGGCTTTCGTTGAATGCCAGCGCGACTCGCGTCACACCTGGCAATTCAGCCAGCTGCCGATGAGCCGACGCTACATCGAGCAAGCTCAGGCACTCAGCCCAATCGACCGCCGACGGCGAGAACGAACGAATCGTCTCATTGCCGTCATTCGCAGTTCGCAGCACCTGCCACATCTCCTGAATAGCCCTGGCGGCCTTCAGCAGCTTGCGGCCGTCCACGCCAGAGGCATTGCACAGACCGATCAGACGGAGTTCGTCGTCAGGATCTGCCGCTTTGCCGCTGTTCCAAAAGTGGCCCGGCATCAGCGCCGACACCTTCGCCAGCATGGCAAATAGTGCCAGGTCTTCATGGTCGTGGCCACTCCAAACGTCCACGGCATGTGGAAGTTCGGCATGCTGGCCATCGTAGTCCACGAAGTAGCTGTGCTGGGGACACAGTGTGGCAACCGGCGTGGTACTGAAAGTGGTTGCCACCAGCCAGAACAAAAGTTCCGCCTGACTGGCACCTTCTTCGAGCCGGCGCTGTAGCGTGGTGGCATAGGCCAGGTCGGCCCGTCCGATCCACTGCTCCATCCGCCGGCCGAATTCCGTCAGCGAGCCGCCCTCGGCAATGCCAAGCGATTCCAGCATGGTAATCTGCTCAAGCAGATAAGCCATACGGTCAGGCATGACATGTAGCCCGGAGGGTAGACGCAGGCGCGCCACCTCTCCGGTCACGTCAGTCCAGCCCTGCTTGCAGGCGTAGAACGCCAGCGGCAGCATGGAAGCACTGGCCATCGGGAAACGGATTGCCTCGTAGCGCAAGGCTCCGGGCCGGTTCAGCTCGTCATCTTCCAGTTCGGCATAGTCCGCCCCCACCTCGTGAGTGATGTAGGCGATACCGGGCCGACGGCGGCCGACGCGACCAATCCGCTGCAGGAGCGAATTGACACCGAGCGGCGCCACGACCGGGAAGGTCGTTTCACCGATGGTCTCCTGGTCGTACCCGCTGTCCATCGTCACCACGAAGTCGAGGGTCGGGAAGGTTATCCCCATCTCGACGACGCTAGTGGCAATAATGACGTAGTTCTGCTGGCGTGCCTCAATGGCGGCCAGCTCGGCCTTGAATGCCTCCAGTCGGCGGTCGTCGCGGACGACTTCGCCAGCCAAAAGCAGCACGGGCAGTTGCGGAAACGCCTGGTTCAGCAGCTTGGCGATCTTACGTGCATCGCTATGGCTGCCGGCAAACGAGTTGATGACCGCCAGCATGCCATGCGATCGCCCCGTCTCGAAGACGGCGGCATGCACGGCAGCAGCATCGGCATACTCTGGCGTCGGAAAGTACCGGCTCGTCGGATCTGGGTTGATGAGCGTTGCCTCGACCAATGGGACAATGGCCTTGTCCATCGGTTCCAGCAGATTGCTCTTCCAGACATTGAAGCGTGACTTGTCGGCGCGGATGATATTGGTAACACCAAGCGCGTCCGACAGATTTGACGTGTCGACGGTAGCCGACATGTAGTCAACTGTCACGCCCGCCGCACGAGCCAGGGCGATGCCCAGCTCGACGCCGGGATTCTGCTCGACCGTCACGTGTGCCTCATCGATGATGACGCGGTCACGCTGTGGGTCGAGTTCTCCGTTTTTGGCAAGCATCTCGAAGATGCCAGTCGTGACGAACTTGATGGGCGCATCACGGTTGACGTTACCGCTGACCGATGTGATGCACCCGAACAGCGCCAGCTTCCCCTGTCGGCGTTTATGCTGCCGGTAGGATTGCCAGAGCGAATTCATGAACGCCTGCTGGTCGACCGCGATAGGAATACGCGGTTCAACCACCCAGACGGCAACCGGATCGTCGGCAGTTGCACCAGAGCGCTGCAGCTGCCGGAGCAGCGCATGCACTGGCACACCAACAGTCTTCCCGAGGCCAGTCGCGGCCACAAGGAAGAATGGGTCCTGGCCCATCTGCTGGAAGTAGTCGGCAATCTCCAGGCGGTCACGCTTGATGACCCATTTGAGAAAGTCGACTATCTCGAGCATGTGGACACTTCGACCCCTTCCCATCTGTAGCCGTGGGTACTCAGGCACGTCGTAGTGCGGAATCCGCAGCACGTCTCTCCCCTTTCATGAGGATAGTCTATGAAGGTTCACGCCTTTTGAGCGCATGGATAACAATTATAAAATTTTATTGCAAAATAGTAAATTTACTATAATGAATATTTAATAAACTACAGCGCCGGCCCCGTCGAAGTCGAACTCCCCGCCGTCCCATTCCATATCCAGTTGGCGGCGTTGCCGTCAGCATAGCCGTGTACCGTCACGCCTTCGGTCAGCATGACACCGGTCATGCTGAGGACGCCGGTCGCAGCAGCTTGCTGACGGACGGCGATGCGCCAGCTGCCCGCATTAGCCGTGAACGTGACTGAGAGCCGTTGCCAGCCGCCTGTCGAGTTAACATTGCTAGAGGTGAGATAGTTGGTGCCGGCAGAATCTGCGGCCTGCAAAGCTATCGGGACACCCACTGCCGACAGCTTGGCCCAGACACTAGCAGTATACTGCTGGCCGGTGGTCAGGCCAGAGCCGGACGAATGATAGATACGGTCGGCGGAAGCCGTGGTGTTGGTCTGCCAGGCCCAGGGCAAAGCCAGGCAGGTCACCGACCGCCACACGGTTGGAGCCGGATACCGAGCCGGCTGAGTTGTAGTTGCCACTGGTGTTAGCAAGTGCCGGATTGATCGCCAGGTTAGTAATCGGCGGAACGCCACCGATGCCGTGTCCCGGACAACTACCAGTGGCGGCACTGCGGTTCTCACTAGTGACCTTGTAGGTCGATGAGCCGTTGTTGGCGGTCAGGCAATACGCATCCGTAGATACGTGCCCGTGTCGGCCTTGGCTTGCTCCAGTTGCTTGGCTGATGCCTTCAGGTCAGACTGGACGGTTGCCGCCCGGGCTTGTTCCTGGGAGCGGCTGAAAGCGCCGATGGCCAGCACTGCCAGAATACCGATGATAACGATGACAATCAAAAGCTCGACAATGGTAAACCCCTGCCGCGACCCTCTCCCCACCCTGGATATATACATGTGCCCGTATTCCGTATATGCTTAGTTGCCTCAATTTTATCACATGGCACAGCACCGCAGTATTATTTGACAAAAGTTATTATTTTTGATATAATATAAGAGTACGTACTGTCGAGCCTAAAGGAGGCTTGTTATGAACACCCAGCGTACATGGGCCGAGTTCATCATCCCGTTGTACTTCGACGGGACTGATCCGCTGCTGGATGCGGCAATCGGTAACGTCCGGGCCCGAGTGGCCCAAGGCCGCACCGACGCCCTGCAGTCCCCCGTCCTGGTGGGCCTGGGCCTGGACGAGTCGCCGTACAGCCGCAGCTGGCTGCTGTGCCTCGTGCCGCTGCTGGACCAGAGCGATTCAGGACTGGATTGCCTGTCCCTGATGGCCTGGCTCGAGCCGCCCGACGAGGACGGTGGCGACATGCGGCTCCGCGTCAGCGTGGACCGGCCCGGCGACGGCACGGTGATGATGGAGACGGTGCCACAAAGCGCCACCCCCATCGTCTCCGGCCTGCTCGACGAGCTGGAGGCCGGCCTGCGCCCCATCCTCATGCGTCTGACCGAGCGTGAATCATGACCGACCACCGCATCTACGACCCCGCAGAGTGGGCTGCGCGGAGCATCGATCTGCCCGGCCTCGGCGACGAGCTGGCACCCGATGACGAGCGCTGGGCCCGCGTCCGCGAACGGCTGGGGCGCAACCACGACGATGGCCTCACAGGCATCGTCAAGGTGGCCGGGAACCTGCACCTGGAGACGTACAGCGAGATCTGGCAGCTCTGCCTGATTCCGCTCGGCAGTGATGAGCACCCGGAGCGCTGGGGGCTGGTCCTGTCGGCCTTCGTCGAGGCGGACAGCACCGCAGCCTGGCTTCGGCTGAGCGTCCACTACTGCGACACTTCGTCGGTACTGCTGGCGATGCTGCCGCCAGAGCTGGCCAGCTACATCAGCGATCTGCTCTCCGAGCTGGAGGCCGACCTACGGCCACTGCTGGGCGATCTGACCGGCTGATACCATCCGGACCATGCGCTGCATCCAAGCGGCGCATGGTCCGGGCACCACCGATGCGCTTGAACACGATTCGAGCGTGGCGGCGGTAGGGCTACAGAGCCACATGGTGCCGATCCCTACTCGGTACGCAACGCCTCAATCGGATCCAGCTTGGCTGCCTTGCGCGCCGGCAACAGCCCGGCAATGACGGCAATCAGCATCAGGGCCGCCAGCAACACCGCTATCGGCTCCCATTGGAATACCAGCAGGTTGACACCCTCGCCAAGATCAAGCGCCTCATTGATAAGCGGATTGCCAAAGTACCCTGCCGCCAAAGCCAGACCGATACCGATGGCGCCACCCAGCAGCCCGATGAACGCCGCCTCAAAACGGAACAGGCTGCCGACATCGAACTTCCGCATGCCCAGCGCCTTCATCAAGCCGATCTGGCTGGTACGCTCCAGCACACTGATGTACTGTGTATTGATAATGCCAAAGACCGAAGCGATGACCGCCAGCACGGCAAAGCCGGCCACGATGCCCTGCAAAATATTGACGAACTGGAACAGCACCGCCTGGGCATCCTTGGCACTCTGGACGTTATAGCCTTTATCTATCAGTTCCTGTTTGACGTCGGCGACTTTCTGCGGGTTGTCGCGGCCACCTTCGACGCGGGCGTTGGCGACGATGTATTTGCGATAGTTCTCGGTGCCCTCTGTGGTGAAGTCGGCCATGTCACGGGCATCGGCGGACGAGACATAGAGTGTCGGCGTGGCAATCAACGAGGTTGACGACTTCTTAGTGACTGCCTTGATGCTGAGACGGAACTGTCTGGTCTCGAAGGGCTGCAGCTCGTTCAGGGCTTCAGGGCCTTTCTCGCGCAGAAACTCCTGGACGCGCTCCGGCGTCAGGTCGACGGCACGGCGCAGCTGGACGACTACCTCGCGCCCGACCGCCTGCTCGGCCGAGCCGAAGCCCAGACCCTGCACGTAGCTATCCGGAATCAGCACGGCACCGCGCGGCAGGCTGCTGGTATCGCCCAGGCTGCCGGCCGCCAGTTCTGGCCGCAGGCCGGGATTGTATGACTCGACGGTAGTGGTGAACTTTTTGAACTCCTCCGTGCTGCCGCCCTCTTCCGCCGGAGCCCGGGTGACGAACTGCGGCGTGACGTTATAACGCGGTGAGACGGACTCGATGCCATCCACCTGGCGCAGCCTGGTCAGGTCGGCCTCGGTCAACTGCTTGAGGGTCAGGCCGCCGGTCTGACGGGCGTTCTCATCGTACTCCTGCGGCTCCGTGAAGCCGCTGGTATCGGTGCCGAAGATCTTGCGGTCAATGGCCACAAAGAGCTCGGCCGGGTCAGTATTGGAGCTGATGAGCCGCTCGGCGTACTGGCGGGCACCTTCGCCGGCAGCAAGCGAGAGGGTCAAGGTGAAAGCACCGACGGCGATGGCCAGGGCAGTCAGGAAGGTGCGGATCTTGGCCTGCCCCAGGGCGCGGCCGGCGCGGCGGGCGATGTCGAGTGTTTTCATAGTTGGATCTTCCTTGCGGGTTTGTGGTCATCGTGATGTGCCGGTTCGTGGCCGCTGACTGTGATGCGATGGACGACGGGCCGCGGAGTGGGCGCCGGCGCGTCCGGCGGCAGCTGTCTCATGGGTGGCACATGTGGCTTGGGCCTGGGTTTCGGCTTCGGCTTCGCAGCTTCGGGCAGCTCATCCCGATAGGTGATGCGCTCCACCTCGCCATCCTTGACGAATATCTGCATGTCGCACTTAGCCGCCAGTTCGGGGTCATGCGTGACGATGATCAGCGTGACGCCCTCGCGCCGGTTATATCCGAACAGCATCTTCTCTACCAGCTCACCGGTAGCGGAGTCGAGGTTGCCGGTCGGCTCGTCGGCAAAGATGATGCCCGGACTGTTGACGATGGCCCGGGCGATAGCCAGGCGCTGCTTCTGGCCGCCGGAGAGGTTGCGGGCTTTGTTCTTGATCTTGTCGGCCAGGTCGACCTTGGCCAGGGCCTCCTCGATCATGGCACGGCGCTTGCGGCGCGGCACGCCGGCGATCTCCAGCGGCAGGCTGACGTTGTCGTAGCAGGTCTCGTTGCCCTGCACAAAGAAGGACTGGAAGATGAAACCGATCTCTTTGGCCCGGAACTCATCAACCTTACGGTGCCGCAGGCGCAGGATATCCCGCTCATTGATGATGACCCGGCCGCTGTCCGGACGGTCAAGGCCGCTCATGGCGTGCATCAGGGTCGATTTGCCAGAGCCGGACTTGCCGACGATGGCTACGCTCGCCCCGTCTTCGACCACGAAACTGACCCCTTTGAGCGCCTGGAAGGCGTTCTGCCGCTTGCCGTAGGTCTTTACCAGATTGTCTATTTCGATCATGCCCACTCCCCTATTCGTTGTTGACTGTTGCCATAGATTACTGCGGACTGACGGTGACGCCACGCCAGAAAGCGACATAATTGCCAAAGTCCTGGCCGACACGGGTCAGCGCACCGGCTTTGGGCTCCGGATAATACCAGGCGCCGCCCTGACTGGTCTGGCCGCCAGCGGAAACATCATAATAACTGGCCTCGCCCTTCCAGGGGCAGATGGTGTGCAGGTCGCTCGGCGCGAAGTACTCGCGGGTGATGCGGTCGGGCGGAAAATACCAGTTTCCCTCAATGTATATCAGTTCTTCCTTGGGTGCCTGGGCGATGACGGTTCCGTTGAATTCAGCTTTCATCCGATGTGTCCTTTCGTGACTTACGCTTCTGTTTACTGGTCGATGTGGCGGGCTTGGTGGACGACTCCACAGGCGGGTGCTTCGGTGGATCATGCGGCGCCAGCCGGCCGGCATAGGTGTGTGGCTGGTCAAGCAGAGTATAGCGCGGCGGCGGGAAGCGGCGCATAAGCTCGCCGGCCAGCATGCCGCTGCCGTAGACGAAACCGATCAGCGTGACAATTACACCGAGCCCCGGGGTCAGTATCAGTACCACCAGGACGCCCGCGCCGACCAGGGCATACTGGAAGACGTTCTGAGTAACCCGCCCCATCAGCAACCGGCCGATGAAAAACGCGAAGGCCGGCAGGCTCAAAAATATCATCAGCAGCCAGCCGGCCAGAATGGTCCAGCCCAGCCCGGCACCGATGAGCGACGATAGCAGCAGCATCGGTATGAAGAAGCCGGCCGCCAGTGCCACTACGCCCCACAGTACGGTCCAGCCCGGCTGCTCACGGCCGTACGTGGAAAGACTGTAGAAAAAGCGCGGCAACAACAGCACCAGTAGCAGGGTTGCCACGAGTATATTGAGCGCGAAGAACAACGCCACGCCAGCCAGCAGACCGGCTGTGTTGAACGGCCTGCGGCCATCAGTGGCCTGCTCGTACTTAACGGTGCCGACGGTGGCGGTTTCGGCGCGGTTGTACTCGCTGGCACTGCGGTAGGCCAGGTTGCCGGTGACGACGGCGCCAGGGCCCAGATACAGGTTACCGACGTCGGCGCGGACATTGCGGCCGATAGTACCGGTAATATCGGCCGAACCGGCGGAAACGGCCGCATCGCGGCGGACGGTGCCCTCGAGATAGACCTCGTTACCGGCGGCGTGGACGTCGGTCGCCTGGGCTGCTTTTTTGAGCGTGAAACGTTCTGAGACACTGCTGACATTACCGCCGACCACAGCGTCGACCGCCACCTCACTCCCCGCCAGGCGCACATCGCCCTCGATGGTGCCACGGATGTCCAGGCGCTGGCCGGCACACAGCACGTCACCCCGGATGGTGCCGGTGATGACGACTGACTCACCGGCGCAGAACAGGTCGCCATTGACCGTACCGCGGATCTCCAGCTTGCTGCCGGCCATGAACAGGGTCGAGTCGACGGTCTGGCCGGAATCGACGGTGGTGTTGTTGCCGCCGGCGCGGAATTCGATGGCCCGCGCGGCCGGTGCCAAGGCGGCACCCAGCAGTGCCGTCAGGGTGACGGCCAGAATGGTAATAGGGATGATGCGGGCGCGGGCAAATTTCACTCTACGCTCCTCCTTCTGCCCCCAGTATAAGCTACTTCTGGCGTTTGCGCATGTTCGGGTCAAGCTCGCGCTTGCGGAGACGGAGGTTCTTAGGAGTGACCTCAAGCAGTTCGTCATTTTCGAGGAAGTCGAGGCACTGTTCCAGGCTGAAGATGGTCGGCGGCGTCAGCTGGATGACCCCGTCGCTGCTGGAGCTGCGCATGTTGGTCAGGTGCTTTGCCTTGCAGACATTGATTTCCATATCTTCGCCGCGGCGGTTCAGCCCGACGATCTGGCCGGCATACACCTTGGCGCCCGGCCCGACAAAACAGGTACCGCGGGCTTCGGCATTCTCCAGCGAGTAGGCCGTGGTCACGCCGTTCTCATAGGCAATCAGCACGCCGTTGCGCAGCTGCTGCAGGGCTGCGCCCAGCGGCTGGTAGCCGGTGACCAGGCTGTTCATGATGATGGTGCCCTTGGTATTGGTGATAAGCACGCTGCGCATGCCCAAGAGCGCGCGGGTCGGCATTTCATACACCAGCTTGGTGACGCCCTTGCCGGCAGCGTTGAACTGCTCCTTGAGGATGGCGCGGCGGGTGCCCAGTTCCATCTGGACGCTGCCGACGTGCTCGGCCGGCACTTCGATGATGACTTCTTCGACCGGCTCCATGACTTGGCCGTCTTTTTCGATGGTGACGACCTGCGGGCGGCCGACTTCGAATTCATAGCCTTCGCGGCGCATGGTCTCAATCAGCACGCTCAGGTGCAGCTCGCCGCGGCCGGAGACAAGGAAACCGATCTCGCTCTGCTCGACGCGCAGCCCGACATTCGTCTCCAGCTCTTTCTCCAGGCGGTCGCCGATCTGGCGGCCAGTGGTAAAGTCACCCTCTTGCCCCTTGAACGGCGAGGTGTTCGGCCCAAGATAAATCTGCAGCGTCGGGGCCTCTACCTCAAGGACGGGCAAGGCTTCCGGCTGGTTGACATCAGCGATGGTCTCACCGATACCTGCCCCGGCAATGCCGGTCAGCTGGACGATATCGCCGGCGATGCCGCCCGGAACCTCGAACTTGCTGACGCCGTGGCTCATGTAGACGGCCTCGACTTTGGCGCGCACCTGGCTGCCATCCTTCTTACAGAGCATGACGGGGTCGCCAGCGCGGATCTGCCCGCGGGTGATGCGTCCCACAGCGTACTTGCCCTTGAAGCTATCCCAGGACAAGGCGGTCACCAGCATCTGGAAGGGTTTGTCGAGTTCGACCTGTGGGGCCGGGACCTTGTTGATAATAGCGTCAAAGATGGGTGCCAGGTCTGCATCAGACTCAGGATTTTCCGGTACCTCGGTCCAAGCTTTGCCGGCGCGGCCGATGGCGTAATACACCGGGTAGTGCAGCTGGTCCTCGTGTACGGCCAACTCCAGGAACAGGTCGGCCAGCTCATCCTCGACTTCCTGGATACGGCTGCCCGGTTTGTCAATCTTGTTGATGACGACGATAGGTTTGAGTTCGGCGGCCAGCGCCTTGCCCAGCACGAACTTGGTCTGCGGCATCGGGCCTTCCTGGGCGTCGACGATCAACAGGCAGCCATCGGCCATGTTCAGCGTGCGCTCGACCTCACCGGAGAAATCGGCGTGGCCCGGGGTGTCGATGATGTTGATGCGGTACTCACCATGCTGTACTGCAGTCACTTTTGCAGTAATGGTGATGCCGCGCTCGCGCTCCTGGTCGCCAGAGTCCATGATGAGATCCTGGCTCATCTCGGCCTGGTTGTCGCGGAAGGTGTGCGACTGCTTCAGCAGCCCGTCCACCAGCGTCGTCTTGCCATGGTCGACGTGGGCGATAATGGCGATATTGCGGATCTGCTGCGGATCCTGGGTGTTGTTAGTGCTCATGATGTTCCTTGATGACTTCCCCACCGACATGCGGCCCGCGCCACCGATATGGCGTGCAGGCGTGCCCGAGGCTGTTGCTATTGGGGTTGATTATACTGCATCTGACGCTTGAATGACAGCGTTTTATTGATTAAAACTCAATATTGTGATGTAGTTGTAAGCTGGCTACCGGGAAACCGTTCGCCGACACAGTATCCGGATCCCACCGATGAGACAGAGGTTCCTGTGCCCCTCGCACTGCGCATCCTGCTCATGCTCGTCCTGGCCGCCGTCGCGGTCGTGGGCGGCATCAACCTGCTGTTCGCCGTCTTGAGCGTCGACCACTCCCTCAAGGGTGCCGGCTCGTTCCTGACGCTGATCCGCACCAGTGAAGAGAATCTGGGCGACTTCGCCCTCGGCTCGTTCGCCATGGTGGTGGTCAGCCTGACCGGCTTCGGCGTGATGTTGCTGCCGGTCTGGGAGAGGCGGTAGCCAATGCTGGTGGCGCCGGGCAAGTACCGGCGCCACCAGGGCAAATTCTTTGTACTGCACCTTCTTTCAATGTGTTATTGCTTTTTTAACAATTTTGTGATATAATTATAATATAAGAGCACTCACCTGCTCTTTGTTGCCGTGTCGCCTGACGCGGCCACAATTCGAGACAGAGGAGTCGCCGTGATCC
The DNA here is from genome assembly GCA_016789455.1 of Candidatus Saccharibacteria bacterium. Lineage (NCBI taxonomy): Bacteria > Candidatus Saccharimonadota > Candidatus Saccharimonadota bacterium. The sequence continues at coordinate 790,997 of JAEUQU010000002.1, forward strand.
CCGCCTTCGTATCGATGGCCATCGCCGAGCTGGTCCTGGCCTGCGGCTTCATCGGCTTCAGCCTGCAGCTGTTCATCATCCACAAGGACTCCACGTTCAAGGGAGACTACTTGTCGATGATCGGCACCGTACTGGACGGCGGCAACGTCATGATATTTCTCGGCGCCGCCGGGTCGCTGGCCAGCATGTTCGTTGTTGCGGTGCTGGGGCTCGTGCTCATCGCGACCCAGGCATACAAATGAATACAGGGGGCGTCAACGACGACGCCCCGGGAGATGCACCTCTGTCTCCCACCCCCAGAGCCGCTCACCGTATATCCAGCATGGTGAGCGATTGTGGCGGTGGCATGCCCTGATGCAACCCGTAGTCGCAACCGCGGCAATATTCTCCAATGGTCCGCAAGACTTTACCCGGCAATCCAAAACGGTTATGATTGAGGGGACACTTGAGGGCAAACATGGAACAATCCAAACAAGACGGTTTTTCGTTGGTGGAGGCGATTATCACGATGGTGCTAGGCAGTATCGTCATCTTCGCTTTTTATGACCTATACACCCAGACGGTCCGCATTTCGCAGGACACCTTGGAGCGGGCCTACGCTCTGAACATGGCCGCCCGTTACCTCGATGAAGGGCGCTACACCGCCAGTCTGCGCTACTACGACACGGACACGGAGACGGCCTCCAACCAGGCAGAGCTGGCCCAGATGCAGTACATGCCCGAAGCCCGCGGCAAGTTCCGCGAGCAATCCTGGACCACCAACTACACGCCCACGCTGCAACTGCGCACTACCACCATCACATACGGGCCGCCGAACGCCCGTAAGACGGTGACGCTCAAAGCATTCATCCGGTATGACGGGGGGATGTACTTCTGATGCGACGGCAGCAAGGCCAGCAGCGGCGGGATGGCGGCTTCACGCTGTCGGAGCTGATGATTGTCATTCCTATCAGCGCCATCGTCATGGGAACGTTGTACATGTTCATGGTGACCTTGTACATGAATAACCTCAAGCATATCGGGCGGCTGGACGTCGTCAGTCAGGTCAATGCTTCGCTGAACATCATGCGGGAAGATATTGCGTTAAGCATGGGGCCGTCAGCCAACCTTGGCGGCGATGTCACCGATTCGTACGGGCCTCCCGGGGGTGGTAGCTGGGCCGGGAGCAGCAGCACTCCCTTCTCAACCCTGATCGTCAAGATGCCGACCACGACGGCACCGACCGTCAACCCCAACCGCGAGCTGGTGCGTATCAACCAGAACGGCTGCACGGCGGCAGCCATGGCATCCAACCCAGTATATTCGTACCGGGCGGTCTACTATGTGCACGAAAATAACCTTTACCGCCGCAATGTCATGGACTCGACACCGCCGTCACTCTGCCAGACGCCCATCCAGACCATGACCTGCCCTACCTACGTAACGGCACCGGCAAACTGCGTCAAGGATACGCTGCTCGCCACCCACGTCACGAAGTTTGAAGCCCGCTACCAGGTAGGTACCGTCGGCAATGCCCCGAGTGAGAGCTGCCCGGCAGGCTCCACCTTCAATCAGAACACTGCGGAAGATGTGCTATACCTCTGTGATTCCGACACGATTGCCGGCGCGTCCGTAGTGACGGTCGTACTTGAGCAGGCGCGGCGGATCGATGGCAAAGACTTCGCATATGCACACCGTTTCACCGTTGGCAACTTTACTGGAGATGAGGACGAATAGATGCGGACACTTACTGGAGGCGACGACGAGCGTGGATACCTTTTGGCATCAGTATTGATGCTGACCACGGCCATGACCATCCTCAGCTTCGCCGTGTTTGATGCGGCCAGCAACTCTCGCAACTCGCTGGAGCGGGAGCTGTATAAGCGGATGGCCAATGACGCGGCACAGTCAGGCATTGAATTCGCCTACGACCAGGTAGCTTCAACGCCAGGCTACACCGGCACCAACGCTCCGACCGACTGTAACAACTCCAACAACACACTCGCGCCCTACCTGATCAATGCAGGAGGCGTCTGCTCGACCTTCAAGGTCGAAGAGACGGCCGATGGCAAGTTTGTCAGCACCGGCTACGTATACCGGGCCGGCAGCGGTGCTAATCTTGGGCTTGTCCAGCAGCAGTATGTGGCCCACATTGATGCAGCACTGGCGGCAGCACCTGGTGGTGGCGGTGGCGGCGGCCCACTGACGCGGACTGAAGTCCTGTACGCCGACACCGGTGGCAATAGCGAGTTCGGTTCAGGCGCGTACACCCCAAGCAGTACCTTCACGCCGACCGGGGGCAGTCTATTGATAGCCAACGTCTTAGTCGACGAGGGCTGCTACAGTAACTACACCTTCACTTCAGGTGCTACCGAGGTCACCTTCAGCGGCGGCGGCCTGACCTGGACGGCGCTGACAGGCCGGGCACGCACCTCTGATGATGCACCCTGCGATACTGCCGTCCGCACGTTCTATGCCATCGTGCCCAGCACGCCCCCGAGCAATATGACCGTCACGGCCGATACGACCGGAGGCCGCATATGGGCCTATACCATCTACATCAACCAGTACACGAATTACAATACGACGACACCGATCACCGGTGCTGCCTCTAGTGGCCGTTCAGCCGCCTCTGGTGCCACTTGGGCACTGTCCTTGCCTGACACGCCAGCCCAATGTGACGTGGTGATGGGCGTGGCGGGCATACAGGCTCAGGACATAGGCGATTCCAACAGCAGCGGGTTTGGCATGCGCGCCGGCTGGACGCAGTATAAGGCGACGACGGCGACGCCGGCCTATAGTGTCACCAGCCAGTTGATCGGGCGGACCGGCACGACGGCAGCGACCGTTGAATGGCGCTATGCCAACCCGCTCTGGGATGAGCCGCAGGATACGGTCTATAGCGGCTACATCATCAAGCATGATGGCTCGACGACCAACTGCGGTGGTGGTAGCAGCGGCCCCGTGAGCGGTGACAACGGTGCCTGGCTCTCTACCAATGCCCCGCTGGCACGTGAAGGTATCTCCGGGCTGGTCCATAACGGCTATATGTATATGATCGGTGGCTGTAACAGCAGTATGAACAACACCAATACCGTCTACTACGCTCCCATCAACGCCAATGGCACGGTTGGGACTTGGACGGCAACCACTGTGCTGCCCTTCTCTACCTGCCATCAGGCTGCCACCATTTACAACGGCCGGCTATATGTCCAAGGTGGCGAAATCGGCTATGCAAACACGGCCTATGCCACCCTCAATGCCAACGGTACGGTCGGCAGCTGGTCCACCAGTTCTTCCAGCACCCAGTCCTGGCTGGCAGGGCACGCCATGGTGGCTCACAACGGCTGGATGTATTACCTCGCCGGCACCTGGGATAATGCAGCCTACGACAATTACAACGTCTACCGCCGCCCTATCGACCCCTCGACCGGAGCGCTTGGGGGTGTGACCGCACAGATAGACTGGTTCGTTCCCCAGGTAACCGCCGAAGGCCAGGACGGAGGCATGTACTGCGCCACTGCGTTCGTTACTGGCAATAAGATTGTCATTCAGAGCCCTTGGCGCATCCGGGTAGCGACCATCAATGGTGACGGATCGCTCGGTACGCCATCGTATGAAAGTCTGCCACCGGTAACGGGCGGCAGGTCCGAGTGCGCCGGTTTCCTGATGGCCACCAACAACAAGGTCTACTACTGGGGCGGCGCTCACAATTCAAGCGTATCCGACACTGGCTACCGCGCCGACATTGATCCCGTCACCGGCGACATCGGTGCCTGGACCGCACTGAATACGGAGCCGATGATCGGCCCGCGCACGGCTGGTGCGTTGCTGTTCAACAATGGGTACCTGTATTACATGAATGGCTCATCGACAGCAGTCCATTCCAACGCCTTGAGTAACCTGTGGTACAGCCCACTACAACCGTAAACAACAGACACGAATGAAATCCTTATCTCGCACCACCACCCCTACTACCGGCGGCTACCTGCTCGCCTCCGCCCTGATGCTGACGACCGCCCTGACCATTCTCAGTTTTGCCGTCTTTGATGCCGCCAACACTTCGAGGCGGTCCGTGGAGACGCAGCTATACAAGCGGATGGCCAGCGACGCCGCTCAATCCGGCATTGAGTTTGCCTACGACCGGGTGGCTTCCACGCCTGGTTATACCGGTACCACCGCCCCCACCACCTGCAGCAACAGTAATGTCTCGCTTTCGCCCTACCTCATCAATGCGTCGGGTATCTGCTCGACATTCACCGTACAGGAGACATCCGATGGTAAGTTCGTCAGCACCGGCTATGTCCTGCGCGTCACCGGCGCTACGGCCATCCCTGTCGTCCAGCAGCAGTATGTCGCTTTCATCGATGCCGCCCTGGCGGGCGGTGGCGGTGGTGGCGGTGGCGGTGGTGGCGGCGGTCCGCTGACCCGCACCGAGGTCCTCTACGCTGATTCCGGCGGCTCCACCGAGTGGGGCACGGGACCCTGGACCACCGGCGGCACCTTCACGCCGGCCGGCAGCAGCCTGTTGGTTGCCAATGTCATCGTCGATGATAACTGCTCCGCCTACACCCTGACCTCAGGCGCCACTGAGGTGACGATCGCCGGCGGCGGCCTCACTTGGACGGCCATCACCGGCCGCTCCCGCAACTCAGACGATGCCCCGTGCGACACCGCTACCCGTTCGTTCTACGCCATCGTGCCCAGCACGGCGCCGGCCAACATGAATATCACCGTCGATGCGGGCAGCAGCCGCGTCTGGGCGTATACCGTCTACGTCAACCAGTTCATCAATTACGACCCGACGACGCCGGTGTTCGGCGCTGCCTCCAGTGGCCGGTCGTCAGCACCTGGCGCTACCTGGGCGCTTGCCCTGCCGCAGGCGCCGGCAGCGGGAGACTATGTCATGGGTGTAAGCGCCATGCAGTCCCAGGATGTCATCGATTCCGGCAGCAGCGGCTTTGATGTCCGTACAGGCTGGACGCAACTGCGGGCCACCACCAGCACGCCGGCCTGGGGTGTGACAAGCCAGCTGATCGGCCGCACTGGATCGACGGCGGCGACCGTCGAATGGCGTTTTGCCAATCCGCTTTGGGACGACCCGCAGGATACGGTCTATAGTGGCTATATCGTCAAACATGACGGCTCGGTTGCCAGCGGTCCGCAATCCGGCGACAACAACCCCTGGCTGTCCACTAATGCCCCACCCGCGCGTGAAGGCCACGCCGCCCTCATTCACAATGGCTACATGTATATGATCAGCGGCTGTGATGACGATGATATGACGCGCAGCAACGTCTACTACGCTCCCATCAACGCCAACGGTACCATGGGTACCTGGAACGCTACCACCTCTATTCCTTTCAACTCCTGTCACCCTGGCGCCGCCATTTACAACGGCCGTATCTATGTCCAGGGCGGCGTCACTACTTCTGATAAGACGGCCTATGCCACTATCAATGCCAATGGCACACTTGGTTCCTGGACTTCTCAGACGACGATTCATGAAACCGAGCTTGAGGGCCACACCATGATTGCCCACAATGGCTGGTTGTACTACATGGCCGGCAGTTGGCAGTATGACGACTTTGATAATGACAGTGTCTTCCGCCGCTCCATCAACTCATCGACGGGCGCGCTAGGCAGTGTCGTCGAGCAGGTGGGTTGGTTCGTCCCGCAGTCGGTAGCCGAAGGTGATGAGATGGGGCTATACTGTGCATCTTCCTTCATTACCAACAACAAGATGGTCGTCCTGACGCCGTACTCTATCCGGGTCGCCACCATCAACGCCGACGGCTCGCTGGGTACGCCATCCTACGAGAGCATTCCGCCGGTCAGCGGCGGCGAGGCCACCTGTGCCAGCATCACCATGGCGAGTAACAACAAGGTGTATTTCTGGGGTGGCACCAACGGCTCTACCGTCTTTGACGGTGGCTACCGCGCCGACATCAACCCGACCACCGGCGACATTGGCGCCTGGACCAGCCTGAGCACCAACAAGCTGCCGGCACGGCGTATGGCCGGTGCCCTGCTCAACCACAACGGGTACCTGTACTTTATGAACGGCTCAATGGTAGCCGACCACTCCTACGACGCCCACAGTTCGATGTGGTACAGCCTGATTCAGCCGTAACGTCCGCAGGCACCCGTCAGACTGTTGTACTTCTTTACTGCCGCCCCTAAAACGGTTATGATTAATGTAACGTTTGAAGCGGCACATTATGGGACATACGCAAGCTGGTTTTTCATTAGTCGAGGCAATGATCACGCTGATTCTCGGCACGATTATGATTTTTGCCTTTTATGATTTATACAACCAGACGGTCCGCATCTCCCAGACGACGCTGGAGCGTGCCTACGCCATCAACATGGCGGCACGCTACCTTGACCAGGCACGCTTCACTGATGCGCAACGCTATGTCATCATCGATTCCGACCTCAACGTCGCCGAGGGCGACCCCACCCCGTACTACACTCAGCCGGAAGCCCGCGGCACCTACCGCCGCCTCAGCTGGGTGACCACCCAGGCACCTGGGCTACAGAAAGCGAATGTCAGCATTTCGTATGGGCCGCCGAATGACCGCCAGACCGTGACGATGAGCGCCTTCGTGCGCTACTCGGGAGGGCTCTACTATTAAACTTCCCTGGCGGCGTCGCCGGCAACGCGGCTTTACCCTCTCGGAGCTGATGATCGTCATTCCCATCAGCGCTATCATCATGGGAACGCTCTATACCTTCATGGTGACGCTCTATATGAACAATCTCAAGCAGGTCGGACGCATGGACGTGGTCAGCGAAGTCAATGCCGGCCTGAACCAGATGCGCGAGGTCATCGGCACCGGGTACGGCCCGGTCATGGCTCTGAGTGACGGCGTGACTGATTCATCCGCGCCGCCCGGCGGCTGGGCAGCCACCAACGAGGAGCCCTACTCGACGCTCATCATGGCCATGCCGGCCACCTCGACCGTCAATGCCCTTGACCCCAACCGCACTATCATCCGGCTTGCCCAGAACGGCTGCGACGTCAACACCATGACCGGCAATCCCCCGTTCGTCTACAACTTCGTCTTCTTCGTGAAGGACGAAAAATTATACCGCCGCACCCTGACCGACACGACACCGCCCGACATCTGCGGCACCGCCGCCCAGGTGCCGACCTGTCCGGCGAGCCCGGGCCAGACCAGCTGTCCCAAGGACCGGCTGATCGCCGAGAATGTCAGCCGCTTTGAAGTACGCTACCAGACGCCGACTACCGGCTACCACCCCAACATGCTGTGTCCAGTCGGCACTGAACCGGAATCGACCGAAGATTACCTGCAGGCCTGCGAATACCCGGACGCCACTGCTGACGCGACCGTCCTGACCATTGTGCTTGGCATTACCCGCCTCGTCGACGGCGCAGACTACACGTACAGCCACCGTTTCTCAATCAAGCCGCTCGGCGGGGATGTTGACGACTGATGGGCCGTACACCTTCCCCTGCCACCCCTGCGAGCGGCTACCTGCTGGCCTCGATCCTGATGTTGACGACAGCCATGACCATCCTGAGCTTCGCCATTTTCGATACCGCCAACATCGCCCGCCGGGCCTTGGAAACCGAGTTATACAAGCGGCTGGCCAACGACGCGGCGCAATCCGGCATCGAATATGCCTACAACCGCGTCGCCGCCTCCTATACCTACAGCGGCAGCGCCGCGCCCACGGACTGCGCCAACACCAGCCCCACCCTGGCGCCGTACGTCCTGACCGAACCGGGCTATTGCACCACTTTCAGAGTGCAGGAAGTGTCGGAGGGCCGCTTTGTCAGTACGGGCTACGTCATCATCAAACAGGGCTCCGCCACCCGCCGCATCGCCCAGAACCAGTACGTTGCCTTTATTGACGCCGCCACGCCTACCGGCATCACCAACACCTCGTCACTGACGCGCACCGGCCGCCTGCAGGTATCGACCGGCGGCAACAGCGCCTGGGGCACCGGACCGTACACGCCCCTCGACAGCTTTACTCCCCGACCCAGGACGCTGCTGATTGCCACGGTCGTTGTCGACGAGGACTGCGACGCCAGCCACAGCTTCGACTCATCCGCCAGTACCGTCACGCTGAGCGGAGGCGGCCTGTCATGGAGTACCGTCGAAGGCAGGGGTGTCTCGACCGAGAATGCGCCGTGCGACGTGGCCGTCAAAGCCTTCGCTGCCTTCGTCGGTGCCACTGCTCCCAATAACCTGCAGGTGACGGTCGATGCCGGCTCCGCCAGAGTCTGGGCCTACACCGTGTACGTCCATGAATACAAGAACTTCGATCCGGATGGTGCCATCGTCTCGCCTAAAAGCTCCTTTTACAGCGCCACCAGCGATGCCACTTTCTCATTTGCACTGGACAGCACTCCGGCCGCCGGCGACATCAAGGTGGGCGCGGCAGCGATGCAAGCCCAGGATCCGGGCGATACCGGCATCAGCGGCTGGCGGACACGGACTGATTGGACGACCGTCAACGAATCGACCGACATGGTCACGTTCGGGGCCACCAGCCAGATCAACGTCGCGCCCGGCCAGCTGACACCGCGCGTAGAATTCGGCACCACCACGCTCACCAACCCGCCGCAGGATGTCGCCATGATCGGGTACATCATCAAGCAGGGCCAGGGCGGCAACAGCTCGCTGCCCTCCGGCAGCAACGACATCTGGTACGCCGGCAACAACACCAGCTACGCCCGCGAAGGCCTCAGTTCTCTGATTCATAATAATTACCTGTACTCTATCGGCGGCTGCAACAGCGCACAGGCCTCTACCGCCTCGATATCGTACTCACCGCTTAATGCCAACGGCACCACCAGTGCCGCTACTGCCACCTTCGGTCTGCCGTTCGCATCCTGCCATGGCGCCGCGGCCGTGTACAATGGGCGCTTCTATGCCGGCGGCGGCAATAACCGCGCCAACATCTATTATTCGACGCCGCAGGCCAATGGTGAAATGCCCAGCAGCTGGAACATTTCCCCCGCCACCAGCACGGTCACCAACCTCTACGGCGCCACCATGGAGGCCTACAACGGCTGGCTCTACCTGATCGGCGGCCTCTACTCCGTCAACGGCAACAGCACCAACAATACGGCAGTGACGCGCTATGCCATCAATAGCGGCACAGGCGCGCTCAGCGGCGAGACCAGCCAGAACAACTGGTTCAACGGCGAAGATCCATACTGCCTGGACAGCGCCATCGTCAACGGCCGCATGTACGTGCTGACCTTCAACAAGCTGCTGCGGGCGACCATCAACGCCGACGGCTCGCTCGGCGCCTTCACCGCTTATCCGATACCCGCCAACCGTGACTGCGGCCGCCTGGCCATGACCAACTCCTACGCCTACGTCCTCGGCGGCTCCGTCAGCCGCTCGATCTACTACGCTCCCATCGACAGTGGCACCGGCGCCATCGGCACCTGGAGCAACGCCATCTATTCGTTGCCAAGCAAACGCGAAGCCGGTGCCGCCCACGCGTATAACGGCTTTTTGTACTACATCAGCGGCACTGACGTTTCCGCCCATACCACCACTGGCAGCCAGGTGTGGTTCAGCGCGCTGCAGCCTTAACGGCGCAGCCGGTTACTGTTCAATACAGGCTTGATGGGCAACACCCGGCGCACCCGGCCGGCATCAACCGGACGCCCTTCTACGGCGGCGTCTATTTCTTCGGCCACATAGCGCGCAAAGTTCTCACCCACATCATGCGGCTCGTACAACTTGACCAAAGTGATATTGTCGTGCCGGCGCGCCAAACGGGCCAGATGCCGCTGGATGATGAAGATATCGAGCCGCCCCACCAGCAGCCGCACCGGCACCGACAGCCCCGAGAGGTCCTCATGGGTGGTCTGGCCGATGATGGTGTTGGCCAGACTCTGCTTAAAGGGATACCACTGCGTCTCGGTCAGCCCGAAACCAGGCGCCAGCTTGCCAGCCAGTCGCCGCACCTGCTCAAAGGTCTTGATAGTGAATTCCTGCCGCTGCATAATAAAGTTATAGAGGGCGACATAGGCGGCATCCTGCCGGGGCAGAATCCCGAGTAACTTATCGGTTCGATAGACAGGCATACTGCAAAGGATCAACTGCCTGAACAACTGCGGTTGCCGCCGGGCGACCTCGACGGCGATCAGCGCCCCCATGGAGTGGCCCACCAGGATGACATTCCGCTTTAGGCGCAGCTTGCGTAACGTATAGATGACCGCATCGGCATGATCCTGCACAGTATAGCCGATATCCTGCGGCGCCGGCGAATCGCCAAAGCCCAACAGGTCTAGTGCGACTACCCGGCAGCGGCTTCTGATATGCGGATGAACAAAATCCCAGGCCTTATGATTATTGGCGATGCCATGGAGCAGTACCACCGTCGGGCCGCGCCGAGGTCCACGGTCGAATGGCGCCGCCAGCCGGTAGCGCCGCGGAAAGATACCGCGCCACCAGCGGACAAGCCGGCCTTGCACGGCTGCAAAACTCATGCCCGTGCCGTTTATCCCCGCCAACCGGTCTGACCTTTGACGTGAATCCAGCGGACGATCTTGCCGTCCAGGAGCAGGTGGCTGAAGAAGCCGATGACGGCGGCGCCGTACACCAGCAGGGCCGTCGGCAGGACGTCGTCCTTGTACAGGTATGGAATGATGACGATCGGTGACGGCACCAGCATCATGGCCCACTTGCTATGGGTCCAGCCGCGGTGGTGGCTCAGGACCGGCATCATACAGAGCAGGCCGAAGTAGGCTGCCGCTTCGAACTGCCCGGCGAAGATCAGGAGCACATCAGCGCCAAAGGCCAGGCCATAAAAGATATCCTGGCCTTTGGAGTTGGTATCGATATCCGGCCACAGTCCGAACAGCACGGCCACGATGAACAGGCCTACTACCAGCTGCCAGTCGGTCAGCAAGCCGCTGGTATACGTTAGAAAAGCGAACGGCAATACTGTCAGCACCGCGACATAGATGGCGCAGGCCACAGCCGCGCCGATGGTATGACCCTTATACCCTGGCATGTCCTGATTATACCTTAATTTGACTTATGCTTACTTTTCACGTGAAATATAACATTTTGGCGGCCGGCTACAGCAGATAGTACTGCGCCGCCCAGACGCCCATCCCGACTGCGAACCCGGCCAGCGCAGGCAGCGTACCGATGCGGAAGTATGTTCCAAAATCCAGCTGCTTCAGGCTTCCCATCGCCACGACGCCAGCAGCACTGGCAATGATGAAAATGGACCCGCCCGTGCCGGCGGCCAGCGCCGTCAACGCCCACAGCTCCGGATCGGTCATCGGCAGGACGGTAATGGCCATGGCGACGAGAGACGAGTTATCGAGAATACTCGACATCAGGCCGATGGCAATGTTCACATAGATCAGATGCAGATCCGAAGGCGACTGCCCGACGGCTATATCCGAAAGGAACGCCAGCACACCGATAGTGCCAAGCGCCGAGACACTGAGCAGGATACCTATGATGAACTTGATTGATGAGATATCGATGGCCTGCATCAGTTTCTCGATGTTTGCCGTCATGTGCGTCTGGTGATCGTGGCGGCTTTTTGTCTTAGCGCCTTCAATCATCAGCCACGTGAGACCCAGTCCAAACAGCAATCCGAAATACGGCGGCAGACCGATAGTATTCATGCCGAGCGGTAGCAGGAAGCTGAGCAACGCAGTTGAGATGATCAGCCGCTCGCTCAATGAAAGCTTCACGACGTCACCTTCCTCGCGCTTCATGAAACTGGCATTATCCAGCTGGCGATACAGCAGGCCAAGCGCCGTCAGGAAGATGGCGAAGGCCGGCAGGAATGCGTAGCGGATCACTTCCGTTGCCGTGAACTTGTCCGCCAGCCAGAGCAGTACTGTCGTCACGTCACCGATCGGCGACCAGGCACCGCCGGCATTGGCAGCGATGACGATGCCCGCGCCGGCGACGAGCAGATTTTTGCCTTCGAAGAACCGGCGGGCAATCTGCAACATAACGATGGTGATGGCAATGTTATCCAGGATGGCCGAGAAAGAGAAGGTCAGGACCATAATAAGGATGAACTGTTGCTTGTCACCGACCTTCAGCTTAATAAGCTTTGAGCGGATCAGATCAAACAGACGGTAATGCACCAGTATCTCAATCAACGCCATGGCACCCAGCAAAAACGCGACAATGCCAAAAAGTTCGGCGCCAGTGTTATGCACCGCCGCCTCGAGTTGTTCGCTGTTTTTAGAGTGCAGCTGTACTGCTGCGATAATCCACAGGACGGTGCCCATGCAGAGGGCAATCGCCGATTTATGCGTACCGAGCCGCTGTTCCAAAGTAATGAGCGTATACCCCGCCAAGAAGACGCCTGCCGCGCAAAAGCCGAAAATATCCATAGTGTTCTCTCAAGATTTTATTTGACGCTATGAATACACTACGCCTATCATAGCCGGAATTCAAGACTTACATTCAGGCGGTCGCGGCATCGCCGAACGGCGACTGCCGCTGCCGCTCAATTTCGTGGATGCGGTGGTGCTCCAGGCCGAAGTGATGTGCCAGTTCGTGCCAGAGCGTGTGCTTGACCTGGCCGCGCAGCTCTTCCATGGTACTGACAGCCGCCAGCATGGGCAGTTTGAAAATGGTGATCTTGTCGGGCAATACCAGGTTATAGCCAGCACCGCGATGAGTCTGTGGAATGCCTTCGTAGAGGCCGAACAGGGTCTGATCGCAGCGGAGCTTGAGCTGCTCGCGCTGGTGCGGCGTCGGCTCGTCGTCCCAGGTGATGGCGACGTTGTTCATCTCCTGCGCGTAGTGCTCGGGCAGCTCGTCCATGGCGTCTGCAATCATCTGTTCAAATTCTTTATCCGACACCTCGAGCATCGATGCCTACCCTTCCGCCTTGAACACTTCAGGATAGATACCGCGCGTCACGTCATCGACACTGCGGCGCAGCTGCGGGAACGGCACGCCCTCACGGGCGGTGACGCCCTCTAGAATCCAAAAGAGACGCTCGGAATGGCCATAGCCGCAGGCTGGCGGCATACCATATTCGAGCATCTCCACGAAGTCGATGTCAAGCATCATGGCCTCATCGTCACCGGCGTCACGCAGTTGTTGCTGCTCCAGAAAACGGTTCAGCTGATCCACCGGGTCATTGAGTTCGCTATAGGCCTTGCAGGCTTCGGTGCCGCCCAGCAGCAGGTTGAACTGCTCGGTCAGCCGGCCATCGGCGGCCTGTAGCTTGGCAAGGGGCTGCAGGAAGGTCGGGATATCCACCAGAAAGGCCGGACCGGCCAGTTCGACGCGGACTTTCTTCCACAGCTTATCGATGCAGCGGCCGACGTTGTCGCCCTTCTCCAGTTCAATCTTGTGTTCTTTTATCTTGGCCTGGACTTCGGTGAGCGTACAGTTGAACACATCAATGCCGTAACGGTCGCGGATGACCTCGACGAAGCTGACACGCGGCCAATCAGTGCCGTCTTTGCCAAAGTCGACCGTCATGCCATTCGCCAATGTAAACTGGCGGGTGCCCCAGGTGGCATCGGCGATGCACCGCAACATCCGCTGCGTGAGTTCCATGCCGAGGTCCCAGTTGGCGTAGGCCCAGTACCACTCCATGGCAACGTGCTCCGGCAGGTGTTCATCGGAGTAGTTCTCGTTGCGGAAGCGCGGGCCGATATCGAAGACTTTTTCGTAGCCGCCGCCGATCAGGCGTTTCAACGGCAGTTCGTGGCTGATGCGCAGGTAGAACTCCTCGTCGAGCGCATCCATATGGGTGACGAAGGGATTGGCGTCAGCTCCGCCGGTGGTGTGCTCCAGGACGGGCACGTTGATTTCGATGAAGCCTTCGGCCAGCAAGAACTCACGGGCGGCCTGCCAAAAGCGGCTGCGGCGGATGAAGCGCTGGCGCACCTCTTCATTAATAGCGGTGTCGACATAGCGGCGGCGCAGGCGCTCCTCTTTGTCTTTGAGGCCGTCAAAGCTGGTCGGCAACGGGCGCAGGGCTTTGGTCAGCAGGCGCAGGCGCTGCACATCGACGGAGACTTCCCCGGTCTTGGTTTTGATGACCGGGCCGGCTGCCTCGATGAAATCACCGGTATCAAGCAGGGGCAGTTCAGCAAAACCGATAGTACCGGCCGCGACATCCAAGGGTGATACGTTGTCGGCCCGCAGGAACAGCTGCAGGCTGCCGCTGGCATCGCGGACGGCGATGAAAGCGATCTTGCCGAACTTACGGATAGCCGTGACGCGCCCCACCACGCTGACGTCCGTGTTCTCGAGCGTTGCAAAGTCAGCAGTAATAGCCCCCAGCTCGTGGCTGCGGTGTGCCTTGGCCGGGTACGGATCGATTCCCTTCGTCTTGAGTTCATCAAGCTTCCTCAGCCGTTCGTTGCGGTAGTCTTTCAGTGTTGCCATATTCCTCCAGTATATCTGTTAGAAGCCGTATTTTCCAGTCGGGCCACCCGCCACAAAAAAGAAACGGCACCGTGCATACGCCGGTACCGCTCTTTCATATACACACTGGTTTAAGACAGATTGGTGATTTCGTATTCCATCTTGCCTTTGGGGGTAGTGATGGTAATCTTGTCACTGATCTTCTTGCCGATCAGGGCGCTGCCGATAGGCGATTCGTTACTGATCTTGCCCTCGAGTGGATCAGCCTCGACCGAACCGACGATGGTGTAGGTGACGGTCTTGCCTTCGGTCTTCATCTCGACAGTGCTGCCGATGCCGACCTTGGTTCCCTTGCCGCCCTTGATGATGGTGGCGTGCTTGAGAATACTCTCAATCTCGGCGATACGGGTCTCTACCTGGGACTGTTCGTCCTTGGCGGCGCTGTACTCAGCGTTTTCGCTCAGGTCCCCAAAATCGCGGGCAGTAGCGATCTTGCTGGCAATGACGCCACGCTGGCCGATCAGTTCGTCTAATTCGTTCTCAAGCTCGAGCTTGCCGTCTTTGGTCAATTGGTAATCTTTTTTAATCATGGTGTTATGCAACCTTCCTTTCTCCCCGGTCTCCGGAACTTTGGGGTAACCGGAGGCATCCTGTCGGGTGTCCGATAGGAGCTGGGAAACTTATTCTATCTCTTTCTTTATTATTTTGCAATGCTATGCGTCAGTGCTTCATGGGTGATCGTAGGCGCTTCTCTAGTTCTTTGGTGGTCAGCAGTTCGGGTTCGGCCTTGGTACGGTGCTTGTATTCAACTTTTCCGGCTGCTACAAGCTTTTCGCTGATGACGACCCGGTGCGGGATACCGATGAGGTCGGCGTCGGCAAACTTCTCGCCGGCACGGGCGTCACGATCATCGTACAATACTGTGACGCCACTTGACTGTAATTTTTCATACAGCGCGTCGGCTTCGGCTGTGACCTCGTCACTGGCGCCCAGCCGCACCAGCACCACTTGGTACGGCGCGACGTTCTCCGGCCAGACGATGCCGCGCTCGTCGGCGAAATGCTCCACCAGCACGCCCATCAGCCGGGTGATGCCGATGCCGTACGATCCCAGCACGACCGGCCGCTCAGTGCCGTCCTCGTCCGAGAAGTACAGGCCAAGCTGCTCGCTCTTGGTAGTGCCGAAACTGAAGATGTTGCCCACCTCTGCTGCCTTATGCACTTCGTAGACCTCGCCGGTCTCCGGGTGCAGGTCGCCGCTTACCGCGATCTTGATGTCGTAGAACTGCTCGGGCTCGGGCAGGTCACGCCCCCAGTTGACGTTGCAGTTGTGGTAATTGGTCTTGTTGGCGCCCATCTCGAAGTTCGTCAGGCCGGCGCAGGAATCGTCAACGATGATGCGGACATCGCTAGGCAGGTTCAGCAGGCCGGCGTAGCCGATCTCGGCACCAGTCACCCGCTTGACCGTGGCCTCGTCGGCCAGCTTGACTGATGAGCCGGCGATGGCCGCCAGTTTTTCTTCGTTGATCTTGCGGCCGCCACGGATAACCACGGCGATGACGGCGCCATCAGCGGCCTGATACAGCATGGTCTTGGTGGTCTTCTCAGGCGCGATGCCCATCTGCTTGGCCAGCGCCTCGACGCCGATGACGCCCTTGCCCTCGATTGACTGCATCGGCAACAATTCCTTGTCGGCCTTGACAGCCGCCGCTTTGGCGGGAGCAATTTCTTCGTTGAAGGTCTCGCCGGTGGACGGCACGCGGAAAACGATATCTTCACCGGCTTCACTGAGTGTCTGGAACTCATGGCTGTACTGCGTGAAGGCGCCGCCGGAGGCAAAGGTGACGAAGGTGACGTCGCCCAGACCGACCCGCTCAAAGACGCGCAGGTACGCCTCAGTGATGGCGTCGTAGATCTTCTGGTGCTCTTCGTCGCTGCGTGAGTAGGTGTAGGCATCCTTCATGACGAATTCGCGCCCGCGCATAATGCCGCTCTTGGCACGCAGCTCGTTGCGCAGCTTGGTCTGGAACTGGTAGACGTTGGCGGGCAGGTCGCGGTAACTGGTGATGTAATTCTTCATCATTTCGGTGATCTGCTCTTCGTGCGACCAGCCAAAACCGACCTCGGTGCCGTTCTTCAGGCTGGACTTGAACCAGACATCCACCTTCTCGTCATCCCAGCGGTCGGTGGTTTCCCATAGTTCTTTGCGCTGCAGGCTGGTCATTATCAGTTCCTGGCCGCCGGTAGCGTTCATCTCTTCGCGGACGATGGCTTTGATGTTCTCGATGACCTTCAGACCGAGCGGCAGGTAGGCATAGACGCCAGCCATCTCCTTGTGGATGTAGCCGGCCTTGATAAGCAGCTGAGCATTGCGGGCCACCTCGTCGGCAGGAGCCTGCTTGCGCGTCTTAGTAAATAAGCGTGACATTTTCATAGATTGTATCCTTGGTTGTCTGGTTTGTAGAAAAAATGCGGTGAAAAAAGAATTACGGCCGGCAGGCCGGGATAGCCGGAATGATGGTCATTGCTGGTGGGGTGGTCATATCGCGCATGTGATACTTGCTCTATGCTTATCGCACGGGACTGGCTAGCCCGCGGATATGTTCACTATAAACAATAACACAAAAGCCACCAGATTTTTCAAACTATGCAGCAGGACGCCGAACCAGATGTGGCCGCTGCGCTCCCGCAGCCAGCAGGCCGCCAGGCTCAGCGCCGCCGTATCGATCACCAGGGTCCAGGCGATATTACCGAAGTCCTGCACATGCACCAGGCCGAACAACAGGCTGACGATGATGGCCGCCGTCCGAAAGCTGACCGCCCGCCGCAGCAGCCCGAAGAAGTAGCCGCGGAAGACGAATTCCTCCGCCAGCGGCGCCATCACTACTAACAGGAAGAATGTCAGTGCCAGGTCGGCAGTGCCTTGCGGATGGAAACCGATATCCTGCCCCGACCCTTCCGCCGACGGGACAAGCAGCAGCAATCCGGCGCTGACGAGAAACGAGAACAGGTAGTACAGCAGCAGTATGCCAGGCAAAAAGACCGCATAGCGCCAGCGGCGCACCCGCACCACTCCCACATGCTCCCGTCCAGCCTGGAATACCTGCCGGGCCAGCAACAGCAGGACGGCGGCCAGCAGACCGTAGAAGACCGCGCCCGCCACTACCGCATACGCCGTCCCGGAGAGCCATGGCAGACTCGAAGCCGGCGGCACCAGCCACCCCGCCAGTATCATACTGCCAAAGTAGGCAGCTACCATCGACAGCATGACGGCCGTGGCCAGCCGCACCCGCTGCCAGGCGCCGCCCTGCTGCGTCCGGGCGGCTGGCATTATCGGGCCAATCGCGAGACGTCGAGCACCGTAATGACGACAAAGAGCAGCATCAGTACGATGAAACCAGTGCCGTGGATCTTCTCTTCCGTCTCACGGCGCAGCGGCTTCTTAAGCCCACGGAACAGCAGGGTGACAAACAGGCGGCCGCCGTCCAGCGCCGGTATCGGCAGGACGTTCATGACGGCCAGGGTCAGCGAGATGACCGCGATGATCAGCATCACGCCAGCCAGCCCCATGTTCTTGGCTACCTGTTGCAGCAGGTTGATGATACCCACCGGCCCGGCGACGCTGCCGCCAGCCTCCGTCAGGGCTTCGTTGGCCTGTTTCTGCACCTGCTCACTTGGAATGATCTTCTGGGCAAGGCCGGCTACCAGGTTCCACAGCGCCTTGCCGACGCCTTCGACCGTCATGGCGCTCAGCTGCGCCGTCAACCCCACGCCGACAAGCGGTGCCGACCAGGTGGAATACGTCATTTCCTGAAAGAACGGCGCTACGCCCAGCTGGCCGGTCTTCTGGTCGCGCAGGGCGACATCGACCGTCTTCTCGGCGCCGTCACGGGCATAGGTCAGCTTGACGGTCTGGCCGGTGTTGGCCTTCGTCGTATCGCGCAGCTGCTGGTCCGAGGCGATGGCCTGGCCGTTGATAGCCAGGATGGTGTCGCCATCCCGGATGCCCGCCTTGTCGGCCGGGCTGCCCTTCTCTACCGCCAGCGCCACCACCGGCTGGCTGACCACGCGCGTATCAGCCGCGACGGTGAACTGTCCCGGCACCAGGCGCGGCATGCCGGTGACCGCCAGGATCGTAAAGATAAGCACCGCCGTCACCCAGTTCATGACCACGCCGGCAAGCAGGATCTTGGCCTTGACCGCCAGCGGTGCGGCGCCATAGGTGCCTTTGCCGCGGGCATCATCAGTCTCCCCTTTGAGCTTGACGAAACCACCGAGCGGCAGCCAGTTCAAGGTGAACAATACCCCGTTCTTCAGCTTTTTGCCCCAGGCCTTGGGCGGAAAGCCGATACCGAACTCCTCCACCACCACCCCGTTGCGCTGCGCTGCAATGGCATGCCCCAGCTCGTGGATGACAACAAGCAGAATGAACAGGATGATCCCTACGATGAATAAGATTGTTTCCACTGACTCTCCCCTTACACTTTGCAGATTATTATAGCAGCTATGCGCCAAAACGGCGGTGTCGCCCGCCATAAGCATCAATGATGGCCTGTACGTCCTCGCTGCGCAGGTCCGGCAAAAACTTATCGATGAACAGGAACTCGCTGTAGGCCGCCCGCCACAACATGAAATTGCTCAGCCGGTGTTCGCCGCTGGTGCGCACCACGATGTCTACCGGCGGCACATCCGGCGCGTACAGGTACTGCGCAAAGGACTCTTCGGTGACGGATTCGGGATCCACCCCTTCCGCCAGCAGCCGCCGCGTCGCATCGATGATCTCGCGCTGGCCGCCATAGTTAAAGCAGATACAGAGCGTCGCCTCGGCCAGGTGGGCACTCTTGGTCTCGGCATCATTGATGGCACTCACCAGCTTGTCGCTGAGGCCGTCCTTTATGCCCAGCACCCGGATGCGGATGCCGCGGCGCATATACTCATCAAGGTCAGAGGTGAAGATACGCAGCGTGATCTCCATGATCTTGGCCACCTCGGGCCGCGGCCGCTGCCAGTTCTCGGTCGAGAAGATGTACGTGGAAATGTACGCCACGTCAGCATCCACCAGCTGGAAAATGGCGTCCTTCAGGGCGTTGTACCCGGCGAGATGCCCTTCCCAGGCCGGCAGCCCGAACTGTTTGGCCCAGCGACGGTTGCCATCGGCAATGATGCCGACGTGACGCGGGACGGCTGGTGCAGATTCCTGGTCCATAATCGTCAGTATGAAGGACTCGGCGAGCTGCCGCTTAGACCGTCATAATCTCCTGTTCCTTGGCCTTTGCGACGCCGTCGAGCTTGGATTGGACAGTGTTCATGGTGTCATCAAAACCTTTTTCGATGCGCTTGTAGTCGTCCTCGGTGATTTCTTTGTTGTCCTTGGCGGCCTTGGCGGCCTTGAGGGCATCATGGCGGACATTACGCAGGGCGATGCGGCATTCCTCGACCTTCTCGCCCAGCTGCTTGACCATTGCCTGGCGGCGCTCGGTGGTCAGGGCCGGAATCGGCACGCGGATGATACGGCCGTCGTCGGAGGGGTTAAGGCCCAGGCTCTGGTTGTCGCGGATGGCGGCGGCGATAGCCTGCAGCGTGCCGGGGTCGAACGGCGTCACCTGCAGCATCTGGCTGTCAGCCACGGTGACGTTGCCAACCTGGTTCAGCGGCATCGAAGCACCATAGGCGTTGACCATGACCCCATCCAGCATGCTGGGATGGGCCCGGCCGGTGCGCAGCTTCTTCAATTCTTCTTCAGTGTGGGCGACTGCCGTCTGGAGGCGGTCTTCGTATGGCTTGGTATCGAACATATGTATCAGTATAGCATGGGGTACCTCTGTTTCACCAATGCATGATACCTGCGGTTATTTGACTATTTTATTTAAATGTGCTATAATTAAAGTATGACTACTTCTGGAGTCGCTTTCGCTGCGCACGCCGGACAATCCGAGCGCCCAGCCCGCCTGCCCGGCGGTGAAGTTGACCGTGACCAGGAAATGCTTGTCGAATCCGGCGCCCTGGCCCATGCAGCCGAACATCTTGTACAGGCCGAAGCCGACCACATCTATCACGAGCCCGGCCAGCCGGAAACCAGCCTGGTCAGCGTTCTCACCCACGACATCGAGGGCAACGCCACCATCCTGACCATCGCCGAAACGCCGGACGACCTTGCCAAAGAAACCCACGTTCCGCCGCTGGTCATCACCCGGCAAGCCGAACACATGCAGTACGACGACGGCTCCGTCACCGTCACCGAGCAGTTCGTCCAGTTGGCCGGCCGCTGGCACAAGACGGTGCATGTCACCGAAAACGGCCGGCAATGGGCGCCGATCGAAGAACCGATCCAGGCCTTCGAGCTCTCCCAGCTGCGGCACGGCCTCGAAGAGCCGGCACGCGTCTACCAGCCGCAGCGGCAGCAGTTTGCACCGCGCAGCACGGCTGACCAGTTTGAGCTGGCGGCGTAAGACTAGCCGCGGTCTTTATCGAGGAATGACGGCCGGAAATCGTGGTAGACGCGGTTGGCGATGGTCTGGCCGGGCTTGTAGCCTGCACCTGTTTGCTGGCCGGAGATGGTCTGCGAACCGGCGTTATGGCCTTGGCCGGCACTGCTATTCTGGCCAGGTGCGGCGGCCGGCGCCTGCGGCTCGACGAACTCGCGCCGGGCGACGCCCTGGGCGGGCGCCTTGCTCTCGCCCGTGGCCGCTTTTTCACCCTGCGATTTGGCAATGGCCTGCAGCGCCTGCTCATGGCGCGATTCGGCCGGCTTGGCCTGCTTGTAGGCATCCGGCATGGCGTTGGCATTGGTCTGGTCGCCGCTCAGGCCGGCAAACTGGCCGTACTGGTGAAAACGGTTCTCAATGCTGCGCAGCTGATCAGACTTACGGATATATGCATCTGACTGCACGGAATACAGCTGGCGCTGGCGGCCATGGCGCTTCTTCATCATGGCGTCGGACCGGTCGGGGTGCATGAACGGCGGATCGGTCGGTGCACGGGACCCAGCCGGCGAATGGCCGGAGGCAAAGGCGGCGAAATACTCATCGCTATAGAGCGGCACGTGGTGCTGCGGGGTGTCGGAGGGTGGCTGGGATGAGGGTGGGACCATGATCGTAGTGTATACCTACCTTTTTATATACCATAATGCTTATGTTTAGTCAATGTATGCACGCAATGGAGACTGGCCGCTGTGGTATCATAAGCACAATGCACACCAACAAAAACCGTGGCTTCACGATCGTGGAATTACTGATTGTCATCGTGGTGATCGGCATCCTGGCACTGATAGTCATCAGTAGCTTCCGCCAGATACAGCGCAACAGCCGCAACCAGTCACGGATCCAGTACGTCAAAACAATCGAAAAAGCCTTATATAGTGCGCGGCTGCAAGCGGGGCCGGTACCGAATTTCTGGGGTGTCGATACAAGTGCCTGTATCGGCGAAGGCATGATTGACGCCAACAGCGACAGCACCCCCGACTGCTATTACGAAGGCACTACCGTCTACCGTAGCAGCATACCAGTCGTCACGACATGGATGCGGAATGGCTCATCCATCTCGGGGGCGTACCCACTGCTGTATATCGGCCCTAATTCGAACTCCGCGCCCTTCCTGGTGTACGACGCCTCAGTCATAGACGGGGTGGCAAGCGACCTTTCGCTCCGTTACTTCCTGGAAGGCGAAGGCCTGAACTGCGGACTGAAGACCGCCGCTTCGACCGGCGGCAACACCTACACCATGACCAACCCGGCCAATAACTCCGGTAGTTTCTCCGGCGTGACAGCGTGCGTCGTGCCACTCATCAAGCTCGAGCGTTTGTGAGGTGCCGCCACGCCTAAATACCCACGCAGTGTGGGGGCACTTTTTAAAGAGACTTCCACTGGAAGTCTCTTTAAGCGTTAGGCTGAAATCGGTATAGACCGATTTCACATACCCCACACTGCGTGGGTATTTAGGCGTGGCGCGCGCTACTCACTGACGCCCAGCTCAATGCGCTTGAACTGGCGGATGACGATGTTCTCACCGAGCTTGGCGTTGTATTCCTTTACGAGGGCGCCGACAGTCTGGTCAGGATTCTTGATGAACGGCTGCTCCAGCAGGGTCTTTTCAGCGAAGTACTTGGCCACCTGACCCTCGACGATCTTGTCGAGCATGTTCTCAGGCTTGCCTTCATTCGCACCCTTCTCACGGAACTCAGCGGTGACGCGCTCTTTTTCCTCAGCCGGTACGTCTTCGAGGCTGATGTAGCGCGGGGTGGAGGCGGAGATGTGCAGGGCGACATCGTGGACCAGGGTCTTGAAGTCGTCGGTCCGGGCGACAAAGTCGGTCTCGCAGTTGACCTCCACCACGACGCCGATACGGCCGCTGTGGACATACGAGTCAACCAGGCCTTCGCGGGCTTCGCGCTCGCCGCGCTTCTCGGCCTTGGTCAGGCCCTTCTTGCGCATTTCTTCCAGTGCATTGTCAAAGTCACCGCCGGCTGCTGTCAGGGCGGTCTTGGCGTCGGTCAGGCCAACACCGGTCAGTTCCTTGAGTTTCTTTACGTCATCGAGAGAGATTGCCATGGTCGTATTCCCTTTTTAGTACTGTTACTGGTTATTTCTGAGCTGGAGCGGTCTTGGCGTCAGCAGCACGCACGTCGGCGGCGGCCTTGTCGTTCTTGCCTTCCTGGGCGGCTTCGGCGATGTAGCCGATGATCAGCTGGAGGGCGCGGATGGCGTCGTCGTTGGCTGGAATCGGGTAGTCGACCTCACCGGGGTTGGCATTGCTGTCAACGATGGCGGCGACCGGTACGCCCAGCTTCTTGGCTTCGCGGACGGCGTTGCGGTCTTCGATGATGTCGGTGACAAAGACCAGGCCCGGCTTGCCGTTGAGTTCCTTGATGCCGCCGTACTTGAGGTTGAGGCTGTCGATCTCTTCCTGGAAGCGCTGGACTTCAAGCTTGTTGAAGCGCTTGGCCAGGTCGCCGCTTGCCATGCGGTTCTCGAGCTGCTTCAGGTGGCGGATCTGGGTATTAACAGTGGCGCTGTTGGTCAGCATGCCGCCCATCCAGCGCTCGGTGACGAAGGGCTGGCCGATTTCTTCGGCAGCGGTGCGGACGATGTCCTTAGCCTGGCGCTTGGTGCCGACGAACAGGACGGCGCGGCCGCGGGCAGCAGTCTCGGTGACGACCGGCAGGACTTTTTCGAGCGCTTCGACCGTCTTGGTCAGGTCGATGATGTGAATGCCCTGGCGCTTAGAGTGGATATAGGGAGCCATGGCCGGGTGCCAGCGGCTGGTGTTGTGGCCGAAGTGCGCGCCAGCGGCGAGCAATGCTTTGATATCGACAGATACTGTCATTGGATTGATCCTTTCACCTCACAGGCTGCTCCCGGTAATCGCAGAAATGTATGCGCTCCGGAGGATATGTGCGACCTGTTGTGTCGTTACAACTTATTACAAGTCGGTATTGTACAGGAAGCACCTCTGTTTGTCCAGGGGTAGTAACAATGAGCTTGGCGAGAGGGCCGGACGTGTTTGCTTTTTAGTGCAAATTGTGATATACTATAAGGATACACTCTCGACTGTGTAGAGGCCGCACCTTGTCAGCTTGTTATCTCATGTCAGTTCAACGACGAACTGGCACCATCACCGTGACCCACTACCCCCGAGGAGTTGCCATGCACCGCCCCGATTCCCACCCCACGCCGCCCGTGACCACCGAACAGGCCTGGGCACCGACCGGCGACACCGGACGGCTGACCATCACCGCTCTCGATGGCAGGCCGGCCGAGTGCCTGCTGCGCTTCACACTGCCCCAGAACGGACGGCCGTTCGCCGCGCCGGGACTGCCCGGACCGCGCCTGACCATGGTGCGGTTCGACAAGGGCCAGCAGCGGGTGGCGTTCATGAGCACCGGACGCACCAGTCCGGTCGCCGTCGACTGGCTCGGGTACTCGGCCGACGGCCGGACGCTGGAGCTGCGCCTGCAGGGCAACGTCCTCGACCACCTGCTGGTCGTCCTGGACGGGGACATCTGCGACAACCTGTTGTCCGCCGAGATCCTGCAGCACCCCGGCGACGAGCAGCCCCGGCAGCTGTTCGTCCCCATCCAGCCCGGCTACGCGGCCATACTGTCCGTGCTCAGCCCCGATGAAGACGGGCGGACGCTGAGTGTCTGCCCGGTCTTCGACCGCGCGCACGACACCCTGGCGGCAGCCCTGCTGGCCTGCGGCTGGGACCTCTACTCCCCCGACCCCGATGGGGACGAGCAAGAAGAGGAAGCAGAAGACTGGCTGCCCGTGCGGCCCTGAGGTCCGGCGATGGCAGCTGCACCCCGGCATCATGATGGTGCCGGGGTGCAGCACCCCGCCCCTGCGTTCTGACAAAGACCGTGACCTGACATGAGACAACAAGCTGCAGTCGGCACAGTATTGTTCTTTGACACCTTTATGCATCCGTGCCAGCTCACTGACGAGCTGGCCGGTATCACTACACTGCTACACCCGACCCCGAGGAGGGCCCGCATGTCCCGCTACATTGCCAACAGCACCACCCTGCCGTTGCAGGATCCTGACGGTACGCCGGTGTCATCGCAGCTCAGCTTCACCCTGCTGAGCACCGACGGCACCACCCTGCCCCAGCTGATCGTCGCCTACAAGGCGCCCCGCACCGACGGTGAACCGAAGCGGCGGGGCGGCCCGGAAATGGTCATGGGCCACCAGGCCGGCCACCGCCCCGGCTGGCTCGACTTCTCGGACGACGGCCGCCAGCTGCGCCTGAGCCCGGGGTCCGGGGACGTCACCGGCCTGCTGGTGATGGCGCTGGTCTACGCGGGCAACAGCGGCCTGCTGGAGGTCCGGCTCACCACCGGCAGCCAGGAGGTGGCGCAGCCCTACGAGCTGCAGCTCCTGGACGGCACCCGTGCCGTACTGGTGGCTGCCGCGCTCCCCGACCAGGCACTCCACGTGGCGACGCTCAACGCGCCGCGCCGGCCCGGCCTGGGCATGGCCATGGCCGACGCGGGCTGGGAGATGCCAGAGTCGGAGTCGTGGCAGGCGCGGCCTGCTCCCGGCACCGGCGGCGACTGGAGCGGCATGCTCCATCCCCGCCAGCTCTGAGCCACAGTGACACCGGCTTCACCCCGGCCGCGCCACCAGGCCGGCCGGGGTGGATCCGCCCCTGATCTGACACGGATGCATAACTTATTCATCCATGCCAGTTCAACGACGAACTGGTTGGTATCACCCCCTGCCCACTCGCACACTCGAGGAGTAACTATGCTATTCACGTTCGGCCCTGACAAGCAGTCCACCGTGCTGCAGCTCGACGGACCGGAGCGCATCCGGCCACAGGTGCCCCGCACCACGCTCAGCCTGACGGGATCCCTGGCGTCGGAAGAGCGGCCGGTCTTCATCATCGCCCACCGGGGCTACGACGAGCTCAACCGCGACCGGCCCGCCCACGTTCAGCCCCGCTGCCGGACACACATCGCAATGAGCCACCCGTCCACCGCACTGCCCGATTGGGCGGTGCTGGACAACGACGGTCTGCAGCTGACGCTGACGCTCAACCCCGGACAGGTCGGCGCCCTGCTGGTACTCGTCCAGACCACGCAGTCACACCTCTGGCTCGACATGGAGACCGTGCTCAACGGTCGCGACATAGAGCGCCAGCGGATCCAGCTCCACGACGGCTACCGGCCCGTGCTATATGCACTGGCCAACCTCAGTCGGAGCTGCTGGCTGCACGTGGGCTACCTGAACAGTCCCGTCCGGACACAGCTGGCAGAAGCCATGCAGGACTGGGGCTGGGAGCGGCCCGGGCTACAGGCCCACGCCGACCCGTCCCAGCCCGACCCCGAGCTGGTCGCCCGGTTCAGTGAACAGCTGCCCGGTCTGGTCGCAGAACTGCGCGAGCGGGGCCTGCTGGCTCCTACCCCGCTGACACTGGTCACCTCGGACACCGAGCACGACCTCCACCCGGAGTGATACCGGCATCGCCCCGGCCGCCACACAGGCCGGCCGGGGCGATGACCCACTCCCCCGCGCCACCGTGGCGCTGACTTTGACCTGACATGGATGAATAACTGATGGAAACGAAAAACCCCAGCCGGCGGTACTCATGCTGAGATTTTCCGCGCCGCTGGGGCTATGAAAGAAGGTCCGGCCGCAGCCGTGGCGTGTAGTTGGCCAGCAGGCGACGGGCCAAACGGCTGATGGCCCGCCGCTGGCTGGCCGTACAGTGGCAGACCACCCGGTGCCGCACGCCGTAGCCGGGCCACCACATACGGTAGTGGCGCGTCTGGTCGGACTGGCCGCGCGCAGCCTGGACGAGCTGCTTCACCCGGGCGGACCGGCCGAACGGCAGGCGGACCTGGATGATGAGCTTGACGGTGTCGTCGTCGTCCTCGTCCTCGTCGTCATCGACCAGGCAGAGGTCGTCGGCAGCGGTATTGGAACTGTCGTACTCCGGATGGCCGGACTCGTCGTGACGGCCGGTGGTGTCCGTGCCGCTGTCGCGGGAGCCCGAGGCGCTCTCGCTGCCGTCGTTGTCGCTGCTCCAGCTCCGCTCGCGGCGGTTGCTGTCGTCAGCACGGCTTGGACTGGTGTCCGAGCCGCCCGAACCGCCAAAAATGCCGGCCACCAGATCGAACAGGTCGTCGATCATCGGTCTTAGATTCCCTTCTGCTGCTCGCGCGGGCGCGAGGCGATCCAAGCGATGATGTACAGCGTGGCCGCACTGGCCACCCCGCCCATCAGGACAGTGAGCAGCGCCGGCAGCCACTGGGTACCCTGCACGATGCGCAGCCCCAGGATGCAGGCCGAGGCGCTGAGCAGGATGAGTGCCAACACCGACGTCCGCACCACGTGCGGCACCTCGACGCCGAGATGGCCGATGCCCTCCTCGCGCGTTAAGGCGAGTTCATCCGCTTTGTTGACGCGCCGGTGGCGGACTTCACCAGCCACCGCAGCCACCAGCAGCACCGCAACGATGAGCTGCAGTACGGCCAGGATGACGTAGTTGTTGGCCAGGCCGTTGGGCGGCAGGCCGTCGACATCGTTGCAGGCGGCAATCATGCCGCCGGACAGCAGGCCGAGCAGCCAGATCGGCATTGGCACACCGAAGGCACGGCGCAGGCGCGATGAGCGCGTCATGTCACTCCTTACTAGGACGGCCGGGCAATGGTGCCCGGCGTTGGATGATGGCAGTGGCACTGCCGGACGCAATTTAGAATAGCGTATCTATACGGATATTGACAATACTTTTACTTCATTTTATATTATTACCGTTCCTTCCCCCCGCCCGCTATTTCGGGCATGAGCGAAAGAGAGCATCCGCGATGCACCCCCACATGGAGCAGCCCGTGCCCCGTCAGCGCTTCTGGCGCCGGCGCCCCTGGCCCACCGCCGGCGCGGCGCTGGTGCTGGCGTACCTGTTGTCGTGCGGCCTGGTGTACCTGCTGGGGCCCAGCGGTGACACCGTCCAGTACGGTGCGCGGGACTACGCAGCCGTCTTCGGCATCGTCGATGGCCAGTCGTACCCGTCCGCATCCACTGGTGAAGCCGGGCCGAGCGCCCGGCCCATCCACCTCGACCCGCACGCCGGAAACGACTACGGCGACGGGCAGAACTGGGCGCTGACCATCGAGTACACCGAGCGCGGCCGGGCCCACCTGATCACCCTGGACTACACCACGCAGGTGCGGGTGATCCACACCGCGCCGGGCGAGCAGCCCAGCGTCACCTTCCGCCTGCACCAGAGCCTGCCCGCCTACTCGGGGTACGACGGCCCGCATCGCGTCCAGCCCGGCAACTTCTGGCTGTGGCAGTCGGGAGCTGTCGTGGCTCCGCCGGACATCACCCGCTCGAGCATGTGGCGGGACACGGTGTCCCGAGGCGGCCCGGGCGAACTCATGCCCAAGCTGGTGGACGTCGCCGAGGTGCGCGTGCCGGCCGGCACGCTGGACAGCCTCATCCGGGCCTGAGCGGCCCATCCGCGGCGGTCAGCATTCCTCTCTCGAGGAGTGCTGACCGCCACTATTGCTTTTTTAAGGTATTTGTGATATAATTATATGATACACTGTGTGGCCCTTTCCCAACCATTACCTTTATTGACTCATGCCAGTTCACTGACGAACTGGCCGGCACATCGCGTACCACACGGTACCTGTCCAAGGAGCACCTATGAGTAAGCCCCGCATCCTGACCATCCGCGAGACCGGTACCAACCCGGAGTTCGGCGACCCCCGCGCGGACCCGGCGCGGGCCATCCACGACGTCGACCTGCTCTGCGCCTTCGTCCTGCCCGGTGGCGACACTGGCATGACGGCAGGCCGTCCGCAGGACAGCGACCCCGCCTGGCTGTTCTACCACGAGGGTGACGACTACGTCGTTGCCGAGGGCGAAGCGGTACGGAGCGGCCGCCAGGTGATCTCCATCACCTCGGGCATGACCATCGACCTCGACCGCTGCGACGCCACCCGCCTCATCCTGCTCATCGCGTCCAACGCCACCGGCGGACAGATCACCATGGTGATGGAGGGCTTCTCCGACTCCATCGACATCCGTCAGGGCGTCATCGTCCTCGGTGAAGTCATCGGCGGTGAACGGTTCGAGCGCCGTCCGCAGCAGATGCACTTCACCGACCTGCAGGCGGCCCTGGAGGCCTACGGCTTCACGGTGCAGAACCCCACGTAGCGCGACGTGCCGGTCCTGGCCCCCTCCTCTATTCGTTTCTGGGAGGGGGCCAGGATTGTGCACTGACATGAATCAATAATAATATTGCTTTTTTGTACATTTGGTTGTAGAGTAGCTGTTTAGGAAAACTGAGATGACAAGATTCGGCTACGGAGAACGACCAGACCCCGACGGTATTGAACGCGCCCCAATGGATGCGTCGCTTGAGGATTACCGTTACGGCAACACATGGAACCCCTACGCCATGCTGCATGACATGCAGGCCGTCGTCGTCGAGATCAGCCAGGACCGTGAACACATCTGGGACGCCAGCGACCGGCACCAGATGTACTGCGCCGCCACCTGGATGGCCGCCAGCCGGCAGGTCATCGGCAATGCCATGCTGGTACAGGCGGGGAACGAGCGGAAAGACGGGCGGATTGCGACCGACATCCAGCAGATGGCAGCCCGCAATTACGAACAGGCCCTTACCTGGCTGCAGTACCGGGAAACCGTCAATGCGGATGCCGATTTTACCTTGACGGATCCGCAGGTGGACGTGGCCGTCGGCTGGCCGCAGCCCAGCGCCCGGCAGCGTATCTCCCCCGACCTGGTCAACGCCACTATCGCGGCGGCCCGGGAAATCATTTACGTACAACACCCCGGCATCAACGCCGTCGTTGATGCGCCATACCGCGCGGACTTTTATAATCCTTATAAAGATGATGTCGAGCGGACTATTCATGAGCTGGAGCTGGCCTTTGACCGGCTGACCGATGAATGGGCGGCCACCAGCGACCCTAATGTCGAACCAGGCCGGACTATTTATGCCCAACTGACGGAGCTGCTTGAAGCCGCCGTCGAACTGGGCGTCAACAAGCTGGTGCCGCGCACTGGCGACCCGAACATGCGCCTGCCGCGCAAGAAGAAACCGGCACCAGGCCGGCTGGCGGAGCTTGATACTACAAACTTATACCGCGTGCCGGAACCTGCCGAGGTAGAGCGGGCCGCACGTGCGGCCTCCGCCCCCGCCCCCGTCATCCCGCTACTGCCAAGCTTTGACCCAGCCCTATTGGGTGGCCATGCCGACAGTGAGTATGACCCGTCCGCGGCACCTGGCCTCGCCGTGGAGATTACACCGGCCCGCTCACTTCCGGAGTTCGTATCGGTGCGCTTCACAGACGAGCCGGCACCTGACAGTGCCGCCAGCTTGCCGGAATTTAAACCGGGCGCCCTTTATACCGGCATGACAGACAGTTCGGCAGAGGCTGCAACAGAGACCGTCGGAACACTTCCCCCGCTCCAGCCGATGTTTGAGAGTGAAGCGGCGGCAAACAGAGACGCCGGCGGCTCCCTGCCCACCTTCACCGGAATCGCTCCTGAAACCGACACTGCTTTGCCTGTCTTCACCGGACTTGCACCCGAAGCCACCCCTGCACTCCCCGTTTTCACCGGACTCGACCCTAAGAGCCCTGATGCCGTGGCGTCCACTAGCGAAGCTGGCGATGACGAAGACGGCAGCCTGCCTGAGTTCCGGCCGATACAATAGGCCGTCTTTCTGATTATTTCTTACATAAAAAATACAGCCCTGCGGCTGTCTTTCGTGGAATAGTACTCGGGGTGCCGGCGGATTGACCGCCGGCACCCCTTCTTGCAGGAGGCACCCTCAGGCGCCAGGCTCCACCATCAGCTGGCGGGCCGCCGGATCTTCACCCCGAGCAGCTCGAGCGCGGTCTTGATGTCCGGGGCCGACTGCGGCTCCCGGCGGAAGATCCACTTCTTCTGGCCCGGCTTCTTGGGGTCGTCGACGTACTCGAGGAACCCGAAGATGACGCAGCGGACGCCCCGGGCCTCGGTGGTGAGCTGGATGACGCTCGCCGCCATCTTGTCGTGTTCACGACCCTTGGGGTAGATGCGGACGTAGGCGCCGCCGATCTGGTCGTAGGTCAGCCCCGGCGTGTGCAGGTTGGCGAGGACCGCCACCCGCGTCGCACCGGTGCTGAGAACCAGGTCGGTGACGATCAGGCCCTTCTCGTCGTCACCCTTGCGGCTGCCGCGACCCGAACGGTCGTCACCCAGGTACGACAGCGCACCGGAGGCGCTGTCGACGCGGGCGTGGCGGTCCTTGGGGTTGAACTTGACCATCTCGCGCGGACCGTTGGCGCCGATCGAGATCAGGTAGAGGTCCGAGTCGACGTCCTCACCCTCGTCGTCGCCGGCGGCGCCGACGGTCTCCGCGAAGTCCGTGGCGACACCCAGGGGGTTCCAGCCGTGGCCGACCTGCCAGGTGTCGACGTCCTTCTCGAGGTCGTCGAGGTCGATGCTGAGCACGTCGTCCTTGAGGAGGGTGCTCTCGTCGATCTCCACGTCGCCCATGATGGGCACCTTCTTTCCGTACTCGTGGCATTGCTGCCGTAGACGTACTTCTGACGCGTCCAGTCTCCTGGAACATCCTGGAGTATAGCAGTCGCGGCTCAAAAGTCAATACTTTGAAACATTTTTTCTTTTATTACAACTTTGTTGCTTGACAATAATCTTGAGCACCCGTATACTCTGCCTGTCACGTTGTGTGACGGAACCAACCGATGCCGCCTCCAAAGGGTGGCCCGATCCATACGGAGGAACCGCGATGAGCGGTGTGACCGTCGACCTCGACGACATCCTGGAGAAGACCGACGGCGACAAGCAGTTCGTCGACCTGGTGGAGATTTCCGCCGACGAGCTCGAGAAGGCCGGCTACGACGGTGAAGGCAAGGTCGAGACCATCATCGGTATCGACATCAGCCTGTCGATGCAGGACGAGTTCGACGACGGTTCGGTGGACAAGGCGCTGCAGCTGGGCCTGGCCTACGCTTCGGTGCTCGACCCCGACCACCGGGCCGGTGTGTTCTTCTTCGGAGAGGGTGTCTACCGTGCCCCGCACGTCGACCTCCTCAACTACAAGAACTGGCTGCGGCGGAACAAGCGACACCTAGAGAGCTACACCCACCTGGGCGCCGGCATGGAGCTGGCGGTTCGGATGGCGGCCGAGGAGGCCAAGTGCCCGCGCATGGCAGACGTGCTCAACTACCGCGTCGCCACGCCGGCACTGTCCAGCGCCCCCGCTCCGCGCCAGAGTCGCTGGAGGATGGGGCGATGGAGCACCCCGGCGGCTGCCGCACCGCAGCAGCCCGGCCTCGAGCCCATTCCGGGCAAGCCGGTGAAGACCCTCATCTTCACCGACGGGCTGCCGCACGACAAGCCGAAGGCGGAGCGCACGCAGTTCGTGTCGTCCTGGACCACGAAGTTCTGGTCGTACGTCTACGTCAGCAACCAGCCGGGCGGCGCGGACTACCTGCGCACCCTGGACAACCAGCCGGGCCGCTACGCCGACAACTCCAACATGGCGTCGTTCCCGAGCTTCCAGGACCTGCAGCCCGACGCCTTCGCGGCCGCGGCCGCCAAGGACTTCGGCCCCTGGACGCAGTTCGTGCGTAACCCGCAGAACGGGCTGTACCTGGCCGCCTGACGCGGCAACAACACAACCGAGGCGCTTCGCGCGCCACCTCCGGACTCGGATTCCTCAGGGACTCCCAGGGCCCGGAGCCACCTACGGGGTGGCCCCTTCCCGGCTTCGGCTGGTGGAGGGGTCACCCCCTTCAAATTCCAGCCGTTCTTATCACTCTTATCAGCTTATAGTAACTATATTTTAAATACTAAAAATAATTGTTGACATAAAATCCAGTATGTAGTAATGTCTTAAAGTCATCCGCGAACGTGTGGGGTGGCATCAACGCTCCGGGGCTACGGCTTCGGACCGACGGAAGGTATTCCATGGGCAAGAGCAAGATCAACGTCGCCATCGTCATCGACGGCGGCGACACGCTGCAGGGCGAGCGCAAGAGCGGCCTCCTGCAGGAGATCGTCGCCGAGACGGGCCTGGCCCTGGCGGACCGCGACACCGACGGCATCGCGCCGGTGGTGCTCGCGGGCAGCCGGGTCATCCCGGCCGGCGACATCAACCTGCGCGAGCTGGAGACCGACATCCTGCTCGACGGCATCAGCGGGGTGACCCGCCTGGCGCCGGCCATCGAGGCCGCGTCCCTGGCGCTCCCCGCCGGTGAGCCCGGCGCCATCGCCGTCGTCAGCGACTTCCAGGTCGCGGACGAGGACGAGGTCTGCGACCTGGTGCTGCGGCTCGGTCAGCAGGGCAACCGCTTCCTGCTCAACGTGCGCGTCAGCGACGCCGAGGGCGGCGCGGACTTCGCCCAGAAGCTGGACGACCTCGGCGAGGGCGAGAACGACGTGTGCGACACCGTGCACGCCACCGACGACACCGGCGCGCGCCTCGAGGACGTCCGCGGCGTCGTCGGGCGCGAGCTCGACGAGTGGGCCGCCAAGGTCACCAAGATCAGCGCGTGACCCCCGGTCACCGTGCGCAGCCGCGCGCTGGTGACCACCATCCCAACAGGGGTGGCTCCTTTCCGGCTCCGGCCGTGGAAGGGGTCACCCCTCTTCTAATTTCAGGGGGGGTAGCGCCACTTTTCAACAATTGACAAAAACATATTATTATAGTAATATACCGCGAGTCACCAACCGTGACGATGCAGCCGGCATCCATGCTGGCTGCGTAGGCGCCTGCTATCAGGCACGAGTTCAGGGAGTTTTTCCAGTGTCCACCCAGCGTATCTTCAACGCGGCAATCATCCTGCACGGCGGCGAGAGCTACGCCCGTGAGCTGCGCAGCGGCCTGCTGCAGCGGGTCTTCGGCGAGACCGTCGTGGCCCTTCGGGTCTACGACACCGACCAGATGGTGCCGCTGATCGTCGCCCGGGACCAGCCCATGGAGCACGGGCCCATCAACCTCGCCCAGCCGCCGACGGTGGCCACGTTGCTCGAGCGGCGGACCTACGGCCGGGTGGCCCTGGCCCCCGCCCTGCAGATGGCGCTCGACGAGCTGCCGGCGGACCAGCCGGGGATCGTCACCATCATCAGCGACTTCCAGATCACTGACGCCGAGCAGTTCATCGCCCTGATCGATGAACTGGCCCTGTCGCCACGGCAGGTCTTCATCAAGCTGGTGTTCGCCACCGGCGACCAGGACGGCGACGACAAGCTGCCGCAGATGCTGGACGACCGCCATATGGGCGCCAGCGACAAGGTGGACGCCGTCTACGCCACCCACTTCGGGGGCGACGAGCACGAGCCGGTGCGCGAGCACTTCGGCCGCGAGGTCGACGTGCTGGTCCGCCAGATCGAGCGGGCGGCACGCCGGCGCTGAGCCAGCCTCGTCCGCAGGCCATGCGGACAGCCCACAGGGGCGACCCCTTCCCCGGACCACATCCGGACGGAAGGGGTCGCCCCTCTTCCATTTTCATACCAGACAATTACAACGAAAATACCCCCGGCCAGCGGGGCCAGGGGCATCTCCGCAGGTCGGGGGTTGGATGGCGGGCCGGCCCGCAGGATCCCAGCTGATGCCAGGACCCTGCGGGCACAGCCACAGGGATCAGGAAGAGCGGTGCCTGGTCGGCTCGACCGGCCGCTCGGCCACCGGGCCGGCGTGCTTCTCCTGCTTGGGCCGCTTGATACTGGCCACGACGCCCACCGTCAGGCACAGGCCGATGAAGCCCAGGCTGAGCCAGATCGGCAGGTGGTGCGATCCCTTGGTGAACAGCACCGGCACCTCGAAGCCGAAGACCGAGAAGCCGCCGAAGGTCACCTCCCAGGTCAGCGCCAGCTTGAAGGCGACGAAGGCCAGGATGACAGCCAGCGCCTCGTTGAGCCAGGACATCTTGGCCTTGAGCAGCGCGATGACGAAGAACAGGGCGCGGAGGCCCAGGATCGCCATGGCGTTGCTGCTGAAGACCAGGTAGGCGTTGCTGGTGATGCCCAGCGCCGCGGGGACGCTGTCGAACGCGAAGCCGATGTCCACGCCCTCGATGACCGCGACGGCCAGCGCCAGGTACGTGAACATGAAACTCGGCTTGGTGTGGCCGGGCTTCACGAGCCGGACGGTCAGGCGGCCGCCGTGGTTCCGCCCGGGGGCGATCGGCATGATGCGGGCGCAGATCCGGTAGACCAGCGAGTTCTCGATCTCGGGCTCGGTGTCGTCCTTCCAGACGACGTAGGCCGAGTAGGCCACCACGATCACCATGATCGGGATCACGTAGGCCGCGAACTTGCCGAGCAGGATGGCGCCCAGCCCGATGAAGATGAAGCGGAAGACCAGGGCGCCGAAGACGCCCAGGAACAACAGCTTGTGCCGGTACTGCCCGGGCACCTTGAACGTGTCCAGGATCACGATCCAGATGAACACGTTGTCGATGCTGAGGCTGTACTCGATCACCCACGCCGCGTAGTACAGCGACGCGGCTTCACCGCCGTGGCGCATCAGGATGAACAGCCCGTAGGCCGCACCGATGGCCACGAAGACCCCCACCATGACGCCCGGCGACAGGTTCTTGAGCCGGTTGATGCGGTGCGCCAGCATGTCGGCCATGATGCAGGTCAGCACGATGCCGAACAGCATCCCCCACTCCCACAAGGGGACGTTGAGGAGGATGTTGCCGGGCGCCTCGGATGAAGCGGCCATGAGTGTCGTCAACATATGACGTGTCCCGACTTGCCAGCGGGAGTCCTCTCTTCCTTTTGTATAGACTGGGCAAGCGCGACAGCCACCTCTGTTGGGTAGACTGATAGCCGTGGCGCTTGGCCAGTCAAACGTGTCCCACCTGCGTGAGACAATAGGTTTATTTATATCATATATACATCTTTAAGTCAACTCGTGTTGCAACGCTTGCCGTCACCCTTTGACAATATAGAGAAAAACAGATACAATATCGTCAATTATGAAGAAAGACTTACACCCCACCAACTACCGCCCTGTCGTGTTCCAGGATGAAAGCGCGAAATTTTCTTTCCTGACCCGCTCGACGGCACCCACCAAGGACACCGTAAAATGGGAAGACGGCCAGGAATACCCGCTGATCAAGGTGCACATTTCCAGCGCCTCCCACCCTTTCTACACCGGTGAACAGAAGGTTCTGGACATTGAAGGCCGCGTCGACAAGTTCGCCGCCCGCGTCAAGGCCGCCGAAGAGCGCCGCCAGGCTCTGGCCAACAAGGCCAAGAAGACTGCAGAACGCACCGTCAAGAAGAACGACAAAGCTGCGAAAGCCGCGTAACTGCAGGCGGACGACGCCTACTCCGAGGGAAACGTATAAATGGGCCTGATACACGTTGATGTTGCAGCACTCAAAGCTGAGCAAAACGAGCTTCAGGCCTTTTTGTCGTTGCCGGATGCCTACGCCAACAGCGAGTTTACCGCCAAGACCCGGCGGCTGAGCGAGCTGACTGATATCGTCGCCCTGGCCGAGGACCAGCAGCGGCTGCACGCCGACCTGACCGCCGCCCGCGAGCTGGCCGGCGGCAATGATGAGCTGGCGGAGCTGGCCAAGCTGGAGATCGGTGAGATCGAGGAGAAGCTTGGGCAGCTTGACGCCCAACTGTTTGAAATGCTGGCGCCCAAGGATCCCAACGACGGCAAGAACGTCATCGTCGAGATCCGGGCCGGCGCCGGCGGCGATGAGGCCAGCCTGTTTGCCAGCGAACTGCTGCGGATGTACCTGCGGTACTGCGAGCGCAGCGGCCTTAAGACCGAGCTTATTTCTGAAAGTCCCAACGAGGTCGGGGGTTACAAGGAAGTCATCGTCGGTATCCGCGGCGAATCACCCTACTCCCGTCTGAAGTTCGAAAGCGGCGTCCACCGCGTACAGCGCGTGCCAGCCACGGAGAGCCAGGGACGCATCCACACCAGCACCGTCTCGGTAGCAGTGCTGCCCGAGGCCGAGGAGGTAGACGTGACCATCAACCCGAATGACCTGCGCATCGATGTCTACCGGGCCAGCGGCCACGGCGGCCAGAGCGTCAATACCACGGATTCCGCCGTGCGCATCACTCACCTGCCCACCGGCATGGTCGTCACCTGCCAGGACGAAAAATCGCAGCTGAAGAACAAGGACAAGGCCATGGGCGTGCTGCGCAGCCGGCTTTTGCAGATGCGCATCGCCGAGGAACAGGCCAAGCAGACCGAGGCGCGGCGCAGCCTGATCGGCTCGGGCGACCGCAGCGAAAAGATCCGCACGTACAACTTCCCCCAGGACCGCATCACTGACCACCGCATCGGCTACTCACGCAGTAATATTCCAGCGGCCCTGGGCGGCGACATCGACGATATCATCGAACAGCTTCAGGCGTATGAACGCGAACTCCAGGCCAGCGGCGCCAGTAACGCTTAAGACCTGGTTGCGACAGGCCGCGGCACAGCTACAGGCGGCCGGCATCCGATCGGCCCGGTTAGATAGTGAGTTGTTACTGACCTATGTGCTGCAGGTTGATCGGCCGTATCTAATCAGTCATGATGATGAACCGCTTTCGCAGCCGGTCTTGGTGCAGTTGCAGGCATTGCTTGAGCGACGGCTGGAACGCGTTCCCCTTGCCTATCTGACCGGCTACAAGGAGTTTTATGGTCATCGTTTTGCCGTATCACCGGCGACATTGGTACCGCGTCCCGAGACGGAGGTACTGGTAGCGATGGCCGTCGACGCCATGACACCGGGCGCGGCCATGCTTGATATCGGCACCGGATCCGGCTGTGTCGCCATCAGCGTGGGACTGGCAATGAAGGGACTGATACCCGCGCCCATCATCCGCGCCATCGACGTTTCCGAGGCCGCCTTGGCGATGGCGCGTGACAATGCACGGGCGCTTGGTGCCGATGTTGATTTTTATCTTGAGGATTTTCGGCAGCACCAGGGCATGCAGCATGATGTCGTGGCCGCCAACCTGCCATACGTAAACCCGGCGTGGCAGAACTCGCCAGAGCTGGCCCACGAGCCACCAGAAGCCCTGTACGCCGATGATGACGGCCTGGCGCTCATCAACGAGCTGCTGGCCATGACACCCGCCCTGCTGCGTCCTGGCGGCCAGCTGCTGCTTGAGGCTGATCCGCGCCAGCTTGACCGCATAACGGAAAAGGCCCTGGAATCGGGCCTTGTCTTGCGGCAGCGCCAGGGGTGCGTGGTGCATCTGGCGCGGCCCTAAAGCTTATTTGTTCCGGTATCGTCTACTGCTCGGCTTCGGCCAGCGTGGCCTTGAGCGTTTCCTCTTTGCCGTCGCGCAGCACGGTAATGGCAATCTCATCGCCGACACCATGGCGGGCCACCAGGCTGCTGACCGGGTTGTTGGCATCGATGGCCTGGCCGTCTATCTTGGTAATGACATCGCCGCCGCGGATGCCAGCCTGCTCGGCCGGGCTGCCGCCGACGACGCCGTTCTCCGTAGTGACGTATGCTCCACTGGAGACAGAGAGGTTCAGCTGCTTGGCGGTGACCGGTGTCAGCGGGATGGTGCGGACACCCAGGAAGGGCCGTATGAGCCTGCCCTGCTCGGAGACGCTCTTGATAAGTCCTTTGGCATCATTGACCGGGATGGCAAAGCCGATACCCTGGGCGTCGGAAGCGACCGCCGTGTTCATGCCGATGACCTCGCCGGCCATGTTGACCAGCGGGCCGCCGGAGTTGCCGGGGTTGATGGCGGCGTCGGTCTGGAAGAGGTTGCTGAGCAACTCGGTGCCGCCGCCGCTCTCATCGCCGGCAGTGACCGGACGGCCCAAGCCCGAGATGACACCGGTAGTGACCGTGTTCTGGAACTGGCCCAGGGCGTTGCCGACGGCGACGACCTTCTGGCCGACCTGTACTTTGGAGGAATCACCGATGGTGGCCACCGGCAGGTCACGGCCGGGATCATTAATCTTTAAAAAGGCGATATCGTTGAGACGGTCGCGGCCGACGACGGTGACGTTATCGAACTGCGTGCCATCCGACATCGTCACCGAGACGTTCTGGGTGCCTTCGGGGATGACGTGGCGGTTGGTCATGATATAGCCGTCCTTCGTCAGGATGATGCCGGTACCAGCCCCTTCCTGCACTGATGCCTGGCCGAAGTAATCCTGTGCCGAGAGGCTCTGGGTGGTGATGGATACGGTGCTGGCGCCGACCTTCTTGGCGATGTCCGCCACCAGCTCGCCTTCACTGCTGACTACCTGTTTGGTCTCACTGACGGAAGGCGGCGCGGCATCCTCGTCGAGCGCACGGCTGCCAGCGATGACCAGGCCGCTGCCCAGCATACTGACCAGGAAGCAGCCGGCAATCAGCGCCCCGGTGGGCAGACGGTGCGGCTGAGAGGCCGGCGGGCGGTTATCGGCAGGCGGCGCGTTACGGACCGGTGCCTGCGCGGGTAGTGGCGCGTCAGCGGGCGGTGTGGTCGCCTGCTGGTCCTGTTGAGTGGGTATTCTGTCTTCCATATACCTTTATTAACCCCCTTTTGACTTAATAATGGCTGAACACGCTGGTGTCCGCACTTATTACAATCTTACTACACGTGCCGCCGCGGGAGACAGGAGCTGCCTACAGCGCGACGCTCCAACGGGTCGAGGCGATGACCACGAACAGGAAGATGCCGGTGAAGATAGCTGCGACATAGAGATCGCGCAGGCTCTGGCGCGTCTTGACGCGGGCTATAGCCTTATCGTTATTCAGGTGACGCTGGAAACCATAGGCGCGGATGGCGCAGAATGACAACAGCAGGACTATCAGGGCGAACTGGGGAATCTGCAGATCAGGCGTAATGATATAGACATGCATCCAATGGCCGTACAGCCACGCCAGTGACGCCATCAGAAAGCCCCAGAGTTGCGCCAGGAAACTGATTTTCGGTTCGGCCTCGTAGCTGCTGATGGCGTGCCGGGCCGAAGCATATGCGATAAGCCAGGTGCCGGCAACCAGCAT
The DNA here is from genome assembly GCA_016789455.1 of Candidatus Saccharibacteria bacterium. Classification (NCBI taxonomy): domain Bacteria; phylum Candidatus Saccharimonadota; species Candidatus Saccharimonadota bacterium. Next base: position 830,812 of record JAEUQU010000002.1, read on the forward strand.
CATGAACACCAGCTGGTTGATGGTGTTCAGCTCGGGCGTCATGCCGGCATAGGTGCATAGCGCGACGATAGCCACGAACTGGGCGACGCCAGCCTGCAGTAGCACCATGGTCTGGGTGGTGCGCGGTTTCAGCCAGATCTGCCAGACGGCAAGCACTGCCAGCCAGAGCAGACTGGCGGCCTGCGATGAGGTCTGCAGCTCGTGGTTGGTAGCGCTGATAGGGATGACCCAGGGCTTGATGATCAGGGCAGTCACGCCGACCAGGAATAGCAGGTCGACGAGATTCGTCGTCAGATTAGCCCGCCAGTAGCGCGGACGGACGGCAAAGATACGCCACTTGCTGACGATGGCCAGCAGGAATGCGACCGCCGGCAGCTGGAAAATAAGCACGAGCGCACCGATGAGGCCGACAAAGGCGACCTGTGCCGCGATGTGCAGCACGTCGCCAAAGTCGTTCGCCCGCCTACTGGTCTTGAGGAGTTCCATTGCTTCCGACGATTATAACAAAATCAGAGTTGCTGGTCACGCCCGCCGGCGCCGTCTGGACGGCTTTGCTGCCAAAGAGCATTTCAAGCTTCTTCAGGGTGGCCGGCTTCTGGCCTTCGGACAGGTCATAGATGCGCAGCGGCGCGGTGTTCAGCTCTGACGGAGCGTTGCCGACGACTTCCACGACGATACCGGCATCGGTCACCTTCTCTGCCTGCTTGCCGGCAGCACCGGCCTCGCCGGAAGCGTTCAATACATCCACCTTGGCTTTCTCAAGCATGGCGGCGTCTCCGGAGACGACGGCCTTGACGTGGGCGGCTATCTGGTCGTAGTCGTACAGGCCGGCCATCGGACGGACGATGCTCTGGCCGCCGACGTCACCGGTGGTCACGAGCGGCTCCTCCGGGTCGTTCAGCGGAATGCTGACGATATCTTTGGTCTTGGTATCCTTGGCGACGCGCAGCACGGTCTTGATCTCTTCGGCGTCGATGTTGGTCCGGACGTTGTCCCCGAGGGCCGAGAGCAGCTTGTCGACGGCGACCGGGTTGGCCAGCGTACCGGCGCTGGTGGCCTTGTCCTTGAGGGCGACGATGATCTTGCGCTGGTTCTTCTCGCGGTCGAAGTTGGCATTGGGCAGGCCGTAGCCGCCGGCGGCACCACGGGCACGGGCCAGGGCCAGGGCGTGTTCGCCATCGAGGTTAACCGGGCCGTTCTCGTACTTCACAAAGTAACAGGTGTAGTTGCAGCGCCAGTCAAAGTTGCGGTCCAGGATACCGCGGGGGTCATCACTTTCAATTGTGACAGTGATGCCACCGACGGCGTCAACCGCCTGGCGCAGGGCCGTGTAATTGACGTGGGCGCTGTACTGGACGTCCAGGCCGGTAACCTCGGAGACGGTCTTGCGGAAGGCGGACTGGCCGGCTTGCTCGTCGCCGTCCTGGCGGTCGCCCTTGCCGCACATATACACTTCGTTGATACGGCCTTCGTAGCCGGATATGCAAGCTTTGCCATATTTGACATACAGGTCGCGCGGAATGCTTATCAAAAAGACATTGTTTTTCTTCTGGTCGATGCTGGCTACCATGATAGAGTCCGAAAGTTCGGCGCCCTCATGCTCCGGGTCGTCCTCGGAGGTGCCGAACAGCAGGATATTGGAGCGGCCCATAGTGTCGGTCTTGAGCGGCTTGCCCTGCGACAGGATGGCGCTAAGGACATTCCCCTGGAAGACCTTGCCGGTCGTCATGAAGAAGCGATACACGAAATAGCCGCCAACCAGCAGCAACAGGATGACCAGGATGATGATGCCGCGCTTGACGGCCTTGCGCGACGGCTTGCCAAAATGGAATCGGCCCTTGCCTTCACTGCTGTTCTTGCCACTATTGCCGCCAGCACCGTTCTTGGCGCTGCCACGGCGGCGCGGCTTGATGTCCGGCAGATCGGGCGAAGGAAGTGCATGGTCGGCGCTGCCGCCAAAGAAGTTCTGGATACTCTCGCCTTCGGCCTTGGCCGTCTGGTTCATAGTCGGGCGTGGCGCCGGTGCGGCACTGGGCTTAGGGCGGGCCTGCGGTTTGCTGGCGGTGATCTCGCGGCGTTCGCGCCGTGGGATGAAAAAGCCGTCAACAGAACTGCTATTATTACTCACTACAGCTACTCCTTATCAACGATTAGTAGGACGCAGGCGACGCTTGTGCCACATACGCTTGTCGTGTGTCGCCCGGTATCATATCAGTCGGTCGGCACTGCGTCCATGCAGTGCAGGTTCTGGACGGGTTACGACACCACTATAGCGTTTTTAAGCTCGAGCGTAAAGAAAAAATGCGCTATAAAATTATTCACACCATGATGCAGTTTTTAATGATTGGTCTATAAAAAACACCCGAAAAATGCCCGGACAAGCTATACTAAGGGTAGCATATGAACATCAGATTGCGCCCCCAGCTTCCCGGTCGCCGGCCCGCCCCGCCCGCGGCCACTCCCCGCCCCTCGGCGGCGCGGTCTGATGCTGCCTCGATACGGCCGCTGCCCCTGGATGACGCCCCGGATCCGCTGCGTATCGGCCGGGGCGGCAGTGCGCCGCGGCTGCGCGGCGGGTCCTCACGGCTGCGCAGTGCCCTGGCAAACCTGGGCCTGATCGGCTGCGTCGTGGGAATTGCCCTGTTCATCAACACCTTCCTGCTGCAGTCATACTATGTGGAAGGCACCAGCATGGCACCGACGCTGCACAATAACGACCGGTTGATCGTCGACAAGGCTTCGGCTTCGGCCGCCCACATCACCGGCAAGCCATACCAGCCGCAACGCGGCGACATCGTCATCGTCGACAGCCGTATCCGCGACCAGAACGGCGAGTACGAACAGCTTATCAAACGGGTCGTCGGCCTGCCTGGGGAGCGGCTGGCCATCAGTGACGGCAAAATCATGGTCTACAACAAGGAGCATCCCGAAGGGTTCGACGTCGACAAGCAGCTCGGCCTCGAACTGGACCCCACCTTCACGCCAAGCCTTATCGACCTGACCATTCCAAAGGGCGAAGTCTTTGTGGTCGGCGACAACCGCCAGGCTGGTGGTTCGCTTGATTCGCGCATCTTCGGGCCGGTCAAGCTCGATACGCTGGACGGGCGGCTGATGGCGCGCATCTTCCCGCTTTCCGGCAAGACGTTCTTTTAGCCGGCCTGCACTATTCCACGGCAATGGCATTTCGGCCCAAGGCGCGATACAATAGTAGGAATGCAACCAAACGACAATGACCGGATCATCGTGCCGGTTGAAAAATCAAGCAGTCATACCGTCCTGCGTGACCTGATAGGTGTCGCCATCTTCATCCTGTCGGTCGTGCTGGGCGCCTTCCTTCTGAACACCTTCGTCTTCCAGACCTACTCGGTCCAGGGGCCAAGCATGCAGGATACGCTGCATACCGGCGATCGCCTTCTGGTCAACAAGTTCGCCGTCTCCTCGGCCAAGATGAGTGGCAAACAGTACATGCCGGAGCGCGGCCAGGTGGTCGTCTTCAGCAATCCCCTGTTCCATGTCCAGCAGAGCGAAGAATACCTGGTCAAGCGCGTCATGGCCCTGCCAGGCGAGCACGTCGTCCTGAAGAAAGGCGTCCTGACCGTCTACAACAAGGAGAACCCCGACGGTTTTCAGCCCGACAAGCTGTACACCGGCCCCAAATCCCCGTCTTCGGGTACGGCGGACCTGCGCGTACCGGCCGGTGAGGTCTTTGTGGCCGGCGACAACCGTGTCGGCGAGTACTCCTTCGACTCCCGCAACGGCCTGGGCACCGTACCGATCGAGTTCATACAGGGGCCGGTGGCCGCCCGTATCTTCCCGATCACGCAGTTCAAGACCTTCTAGCGACACCGTCGGCACAAGCCCGCACACGAAAAAACCGCGCCGATACAGCGCGGTTTTTCATATGAACGGAACGGCAGCTAGAGCAACTGCCCGTAAATCCGCTCCAGCTCGTCGTCCGAGGCGTAGCGGATAATCAGCTGGCCGCCTTTGGCCATGGCCTTGACCTGCACCGGAGCGCCCAGGCGCCGCGACAGCTGCTTGGTCTGCCTGGTCTCGGACTGGGTCTTCTTGACGGCACCGGCCTGGCTCTTGGCACCTTCACGGATAGCGACGACGAACTGCTCGGCCTTGCGGACCGACCAGCCGTGCGTCGTTATCAGTTCCAGCAGCTGCTGTTGCAGCTTGGGGTCTTCCAGGGCAAGAATCTGGCGGGCATGGCCCTCGCTGATAGCTCCCCGTACCAGCGCATCTTTGGCCGGCTCGGGCAGGTTGAGCAGCCGCAGGATGTTGCTGACGGTACTGAGGGCCTTGCCAACGCGCAGACCGATTTCATCGTATTTCATATTGAACTGCTGGTGCAGCTTCAGGTAGGCGGTGGCTTCTTCCAGGGGGTTGAGATTTTCGCGCTGCAGGTTCTCGATCAGGGCCAGCTCCAGACGCTGCTGGGCAGTGACCGTCCGGACGATGACCGGCACGGTGGCCAAGCCGGCCAAAGCCGACGCCCGCCAGCGCCGCTCACCGGCAATAAGACGGTACAGTCCGCTGCCGTGCTGCGTGACGACAAGCGGCTGCATGACGCCATGCGTCTTGATAGAGGCGGCCAGCTCGGCCAGGGCGGCCTCGTCAAAATGGCGGCGCGGCTGCTCCGGGTCAGGCTCGACGGCCGCGTGCGGCACTTCCTTAAGGCGTGACACCGCCGTATCTTCTGCGGCGGTCGGGTCAAACGCCTCGTCAACCAACTGGGTCGGAATCAGTGCATCGAACCCGCGGCCCAAGCCTTTTTTAATCGCCATGTCGCCCCTTCCCCTTCCTTGTTATCATTATTTCTTTGTATTTGTGCCTGGCGCATCAAGCCGTTTCAGTAATTCTTTCGCCAGTCCCTTGTATGCCCTGGCGCCCTTGCTCCAGCGGTCGTACATCCCCACTGGCAGGCCGTGGCTGGGTGCTTCGGCCAGCCGGACGTTGCGCGGAATCACCGTCTCGCAGACCTTGTCCGGGAAATACTTCTTTACCTCCTCGTACACCTGTTGGGAAAGCGTGGTGCGGCTGTCATACATAGTAAGAACGACGCCAAGGACATCGAGACCGGGGTTAAGGCGTTCACGGATAAGCTTCATGGTCTCCAGCAGCTGCCCCAGCCCCTCCAGGGCGTAGAACTCCGCCTGGACCGGCAGCAGCAGCTTGTCGGCTGCAATGAAAGCGTTGACGGTCAGCAGACTCAGGCTGGGCGGACAATCGATAAGGACGATATCAAAGGCCGGCAGTGCGGCATCGGCGGGACGCTCAGTGGTCAGGCCGGCCAGTGCTACGCGCAGTCGTGAGAATCGTTGGTCGGCATTGCCCAGCTGGGCTTCGGCGTCGGCCAGCTGCGGGGTGGTGGGCAGCAGCCAGACGTTCGCCACTTCGGTGGCGATGACCGTATCGGCGGCCATGCGCTCACCAAGCATGACATCGGCCAGCGTTCCCTTGAGCGCCCGTTTATCAACACCCAGACCGCTGGTAGCGTTGCCCTGCGGGTCGGCATCAACAAGCAGGACCGATTTGCCCGACTTGGCAAAATAGTAGGCCAGATTGACGGTGGTAGTCGTCTTGCCGACGCCACCTTTTTGGTTGGTTACTGCGATGATCATGTCTGTGTTGAGGTATCGCTACCTGTACCCTTATACCCTTGTATGGCCTTATTATACCACCAATAGTGGCCGTGAAAAGAAAAAGTTTTCACGCTGCACGAAAAAACGCCCCGAGTGAGGCGTTCTTCCTGACTTGGCCCGTATTCCTTACTTGATCGAACCGATCTGGATGCGGGAGTACTGCTGGCGGTGACCGGTCTGCGTATTGACGCGCTTCTTGGCCTTATAGCGGATGATACGGATCTTGTCGCCCTTCACCACTTCTTCAAGCACCTTCGCGGTCACTTTCACGCCTCTTACCAGCGGGCTGCCTACGGTAGCCTTGTCGCCGTCGAGAGTCATCAAAGCGTCAAGCGAGAGCTCTTTTGTGCCATCCGGGAGGCGGTCCACCAGGAGGGTCTCATTTTCGGCCACAAGGTGTTGCTTGCCGCCGATGCTGACGATTGCTTTCATGTCTTACCTTTACGATTACACGTTTGACTTCGATAGATTGTAACAGATTATGTGACTTCTGTAAATAATCACTCGCATGCATAATGCGCATATTGCAATAACTTAATAATTATTATAAAATATAATGGTCATATCCGCACAAGCGCGCTCAGATTGGAGCGTCATGGCAGAACCGGTCGACCCGCGTCGCGCCGACGACGACAACGACCCCGGCGACGGCGACTCGGGCGGCGAAGGCAGCCCGCACGTCTGACCCACCCGGCAGCTCCGGCTGCCCCATCAAAGGAGCTCCACTGATGCAGCCCATGGACGAGCAGGACGCGATACGCCTGCCGCACCCGGCGGACACGCACCGGCAGACGACCGCCACCGGTGCGAGCAGCAACGTTGCCGGCGCACACGACCCCGACGAGACCGAGCCGGTGTACCAGCGCGAGCAGTTCGAGGAGACCGGCGAGGAGTAGGCCCCTTCGGGCCGATTCACCCACGGCCGCGAGGCCCCCTGCCCACCCACGAGGTGGCGTAGGGGGTCATTGCGGCCGTTCTTCATGCCTACCCCTGTGTTATCGGTGTGGAAACTATGTAACGCACTGTGGAAAACCTGTGCACAACAATAGTATTGCGCGCTTTTCCCGCTATGCTATTGTAGTAAGGTCGCCCACAGCAATTCGGGCGGCGAGCTGTACACCGCACCATCAGTTCCATCGGTTTCGCGTCACCCGGCTTCGGGGATGCACTGGCGAAGGATCACGCGCGTATGCAGGTAGTTCAGAACGGGGATGGCATCACGATGCCGCCCCATCCCTACCCCGGTCATCCGACCGGGCGTTGCCGACCGCACGGCGGTCCTTGATCGACTCCGGCCGTGAAGACGGCCCCGGGAGACCGATCGGCGAGACCGAGGGCACCGCCCTCATGACACCGCAGGCACGGGCAGCACGTCAGCACCGCGGGGATCAAGCTCCCCACGACGTACCGCCCCCAAGACGGCCCCCGGAAGTTCATGAAGGAGGTGCCGTATGGATCCCCTGACGGGAGAACCATACGACCCCGGCTGATCCGAGCCGGAAGACCCCTGTAGGCCCGAGCCAGCCCACCGCGTCCATGCTTAACGGGCAGGCTCACGAGAGGCCGCGAGGCGGTCCCGGATGCGCACCAAGCGCGCTACCCGGGGCCCCTCGCGGTCATAAAAATTTACTACGCATCATCCATACATCACATTAAAAAACGCCGGGCATTGCCCGGCGTTTTTTAATCGATTTGTTGCCAGCTGTGCGCCCGGCTGGCAACCCTTGCCTATCTGACCGGTACTTTCTCCAACGACACCCTCATAGCGGCGCCTTCAACTTTGACAGTCTCCGTGTGGACACACTCGGCGTCGACCATAGCCACCGCCAGCGTTTCGGCCATGATGGCCGCTTCGTGCTCGTCTATGGCCGCCTGCAATCCCCTGTCCTCCGTTGCCAGGTGGAGCCTGATACGGTCGTCAACGTTCAGACCGGCATTCTTGCGGGCGTTTTGCACATAGCGGATCACTTCGCGCATCAGGCCTTCGCGCTTCAGCTCGGGTGTTACTGCAAGCGACAGCTCACCGGCCAGAGCAGCTGCCCCGTCGGCGGCCTCATCGAACATGACCGCTTTGACGTTCAGCTCCTCCCTAAAGACTTCCTCATACCCCTTCAGTCCAGTGGCGCCCTGGCCGCGGACCGTGAACGTCGAGAGCGGCTGGCGCACCTTCACCTGTGCACGGGCACGCTGGCTTAGGCCGCTGTTGATCAGCTCGCGGACGGTTTCCATTTCCGTCACCAGCAGCTCATTGACCCGTCCGGCGACCGGCCAGTCCAGCAGGTGCACACTCTCACCTCCGGTCAGTTTCTGATACAGCTCCTCCGCCAAAAACGGCGTGAATGGCGCCATCACCATAGACAGGCGCACCAGCACATAGTGCAGCGTCCGGTAAGCGTTCTGCTTGTCATGGTCATCACCGCTCTTCCAGAACCGTCGCCGGCTGCGGCGCACGAACCAGTTGGAGGCGTCCTCGATGAACGGCAGGATCGGCTTCATGGCGTCAGGAATGTTATAGGCATCCATGTTGCGTTCGACTTCTGCCGTCAACTGGTGGACGCGGCTGACCACCCACTGGTCCAGCGGGTTCGTCAGTTCCTCCAGCGGGTCGGCCATCAGCTTGGCGTCGCCCTTGAACTCCCAGCCGTCAACCTCGGCGTACATGGTGAAGAAATCATACATGTTCCAGACCATGCTGAGCTTGCGGGCGACATCGCCCACCTCTTTGTCCTGCAGGCTGAAGTCCTCGCCGTTGAGCAGCGGGCTGGACAGGAGCAGGAAGCGCAGGCTGTCAGCCGAGTACTGATCCATTAACACGTTAGGGTCGGTAAAGTTGCCGTAGCTCTTGCTCATCTTGCGGCCGTCATTGCCGCCGACGTTACCGGTGACGATGACGTTCTTAAAGGCGTTCTTGCCGAACAGTCCCACGTTGACGGCATGCAGGTAATAGAACCAGGCACGCACCTGGCCGATGTACTCAACGATGAAATCGCCCGGGAAGTTGCTTTCGAACTTCTCGACGTTCTCGAATGGGTAATGGAATTGTGCAAACGGCATACTGCCGCTCTCGAACCAACAATCGAGTACTTTTTCTATGCGACGGTATTCCACACCATCGATCGTGAAGGTGACATCGTCGACCCACGGCCGGTGATAATCCTTCAGCTCGACGCCGCTCAGCTCCTTGAGCTCGGCATAACTGCCCACCACCCTGATGTGCTCCCGGCCATCCTTATCAACGCCTTTCCAGACTGGCATGGCCGTAGCCCAGAAGCGGTCGCGGCTCAGGTTCCAGTCGGGCGCGGTCTGGACGGTCTTCTCGAAGCGGCCGTGCTTGACGTGCTCCGGAAACCAGGTGATGTTCTCGGTATTTTCCACTAACATGCCCTTGCGCTGGCCCTCGATATCCATGAACCAGCTGGGGTGCGCCCGGTACATCAGCCGGTGGCCGGTGCGCGGGTTGTGCGGATACTGGTGGCGGTAATACTGGATCTTCCAGACCACGCCACGCTCATGCAGCGTCTTGGCTATCGGCTTATTGCTTTCCCAAACGTCCTGACCTTCCCATTCGGTCTCGGTGTACTTGCCATAATCGTCGAGAACATGGACCGACGGGAAGCCTTTTTCCTGCGCCAGCGCGAAGTCCTCCTCGCCGTATGGCGGCGCCAGATGGACAAGCCCCGAACCGCTTTCCAGCGACACGTAATCGGCATGCCAGACCAGATGGGCCTTTTTGCCGCGGTGCGCAAACAGCGGCTCATACGACTGGCCGACCAGCTCGCTCCCCTTTACTTCGCGGACGATACGGTACGGCAGCACCTGATGTTTCTCGTCCGTCAGTACCGTATCAAGCAAATCTTTCGCCAAGATGAAATATTCACCAGGAGTGTTGTCTAATTCAACTTCCGCATACGTGAAGTTTTCATTAACCGCCACGGCGGTGTTGCCCGGCAGCGTCCAGGGCGTCGTCGTCCAGGCCAGCAGGAAGGTCGGCGTCTTGGCCTCCGTCAGCCGGAATTTTACGTAGACACTCGGGTCAGTCACATCCACATACGCGCCGGCGTCCATGGTCACCTCCGCTTTGGACAGCGGCGTGGCCCACTTGGTGTCGTACATCAGCACCCGCTCGCCCTCGTATATCTTGCCCTTTTCGTAGAGGGTCTTAAAGGCCCACCAGACGCTTTCCATGTAGTCGCGGTCCATCGTCTTGTAGGCGCCACGGAAATCAACCCAGCGGCCGATGCGGTCAATGGTGTCTTCCCATAGGCCACTGGTCTGTACCATGCTCTCGCGGGCGGTCGTGATGTAATCCTCCAGGCTGATCTTGGTGCCGATGTCGCGCCGGTTGGTGATACCAAGCTTCTTCTCGACGAAGTTCTCGGCCGGCAGCCCGTGGCAATCCCAGCCCCAGACGCGTTCGACGCGCCGTCCCTTCATCGTCTGATAGCGCGGCACGGCATCCTTGACGATGGAGCTCAGCAAGGTGCCATGGTGCGGTACACCGGTGATGAACGGCGGCCCATCATAAAAAACATAGGCGCTGTCACGCGGGCGTTGCTCGATTGATTTCTCAAATGTCTTGTGCTCTTTCCAATAGCGCACCAGGTCCTTTTCGTACTCCAGGGCCCGGCGCCGGGTGTTCTTGTGAAACTTCATAACGGTTTAATACTCCTTCTCAATAAACTGCGGCACATAGTCGAACCGCTCTAATTCATACTGGATCTGACCGTACGTCTTACCTGCCAGATAGCCGCCATCCGCCACCGGCTCCTGGGTGATATCCGCCAGACAGACCTCCGGCGGCTGGAACCCGCTCATCTCGGCCGCATCATTGAATGGGAAGTCGATAATCATCAGTCCGTCCAGCTCATCCAGGAACACGTCCACTTCAGCCGGCCGCCCGTAGATGGTGCAGTAGAACCGCCGCTTGCGCACCACTTTGGCCGTCAGGCTGCGGAAGGCGGCGTACTCCTCGCCGGTCAGTTCGATGGTCAGCTCGCTCAGCGTCGAGAAATCCGCCTGGTCGGTGGCAAAGCGCTTGGACAACTGGTAGCGATCGCCGCGATGACGCAGCCGCAGCCGTCCATGGTCGGCTGATTCGGGAATGTAGGCGTCCTCAATAATCTCCGACGCCGCCCCCTCGATCTGCGCCGGCACGTATCGCACCAGGTATGTCTTCTCGTGTCTGACCGCTGCACTCATGTCCGTCTCCTTCTCGTTATTGGTTGCATAAAATAAAAACACTCCATAGAAACTGTTGGAATCCTGGCAGGCCAGGACGGTACCATCCAACTTCTAAAGAGTGTTCTTTAGCGCTCAGTTCATCGCTGTCACGGGCGGCCCGTCGGGTTCTACTCCCACCCGTTCGGCGGCAGTGCTGTCGCTTGGGGTGATTTCTTCCCGCTGCTTCGCGGCTGATAACCGCTCATTCCCGCCGCCGAGGCAGCCGGGAAACGCATATACCCTCAGTATACCCCGTTATCCTGCCCGGCTCAAGAGGTGGCCGGACGGACGCGGACTCAGGCCGCCGAACGCAGCCCTAGGCCGCCTTGCGTGCCGGCTTGGCCTCGTGCAAGGCCAGCCCAAGGAGCATCAGGATCAACGGGCTGACAATACCCAGCCATCCCATCGGCAAACCCAGGCCCATGACGAACAGACCCCACCATTCAATTGACAGCCCGAGCGCTTCGGGCCGCTGACCCAGCCGTCCCAGCAGGCCGCCGAAGATCTGCTTGCCGCGCCTGGCCGCACCCGCCGGCACAAAACCAGGCAACCGGCCCTGGGCCGCCATCTCCATCGCCAGCCCAATCAGCCAGATGGCAAAGCCGATGACCGTCGCCGCCACTGCCGGCGCCGCCGCCAGGTCATAGGCCGAAAGGTTGATGAGCAGCACCGGTGCTGCCACCACAACCGCCAGCGCGGTCTGCGCCAGATAGTCGCGCGCATAGACGGCAAGCGTCCGGCCAGACCGGTCGGCCTTCTGCCTGCCGGCGGCCGCCAGCACCCGGCTGACCGTCAGCATCCCCCAGACAATCACCATGACCGTCACCAGAATACGTATGATGACGGTAAAAGAATCGGCCTCAGGCTGCAGCAAGAAGCTGACCAGCGCCGCCACTATCAGACTGCCCGCCCAGGACAACCCTGCCAGGCCCGGCCGCCGCCAGGCATTCGCCACTAAGAATACCGCCGTTACGAATGCCAGGGCCGCAGCCGCCACCCAGGCCAAAGAAAATCCCTCAATCATACCACCACCCCTTTTAATACCATTACGCTCACGTATGCTGCCAGGCCGGTAGCCGCACCGCCCCATATAACATCCACTACGGCCACCCGCCGCGACCAGTGCCTGAGCGCTGCCAGATTGGCCAGGTTATAGGTCGCATGGGTCACCACGCCAAAGAACACGCCCATTGCCAGCACCGGCCAGTATTCTATGGTCCAGGCCGGCTGCATGACAAAGACCGTCACGCCCACCATATACACCAGATACAGCAGCAGGATGACCCGGACATCCACCCGCTGAGCCAACTGTCCGCCCAGCTCCTGCTGATACATCCGCCGGCGGTACCCCGCCATCCACGCTGCCTCAAGCAGCCCGAATGCCAACCCGAACACCAAGAAATGTGCGAAGAACGTCGAAAGTCCCATATTGCTTACAGCAGCCCTTCCCTGAATTTAGCCAATACCAATATCACCATCAGCAGCAGCCAGCCGGCCACCAGCAGTTTGTCGTAATCCGCCTTCAAAAACTGCAGCACGGTGGCATGCGCCTTCTTGCTCAGGCCGAAGGTATTTTCGCGCAGGTTGTAGCGCAGCAGCGTCTCAAAGATAAGCGTCGTCGAGAACGTCACGATCAGGCACCACGGGCACAGCACCTCGATCACATAGACGCTCTGAAAGAACAGCCAGTAGGCAAAGATCAGCCCCAGGCCATACCCGATCTGGGCGGCAATCAGGAACGGCCGCGGAAAACGCACTCCCGCCAGGCCCGCCATCGCCACCGTCACTACCACCGAATACCCCATCAGCCCGATGATCGGGTTGGGAAAGCCGAACAGGCTGGCCTGCCAGGTCTTCATGACCGTGGCACAGTTCAGCACCAGGTTGAAGTTGCAGCTGAGCGATGCGTCAGGGTTCTGCAGCAGGTGGATACGCTCTACCGTCAGCACGAAGGCCGATAACAGCCCGATCGCGCCGAATGCCAGCATCGTCCCAAAGATCCAACGGTCAGCCCGCCGCAGGTCCTGCCCGCCGCGCTTCCACGGCAACAGCCTAGCGAACATAGTACGACACCTCGCTGATGGTCGGCAGCGGCAGCCCGCGCCACAGCTGTTGCATCTGGCCCTGGTCGTCCAGTGCTACGACAGTCGGATACTCAACGATGTCGTAGGTAGTGATAAACCCGCTGCCTTCCCGGCTGTCCGGGTCAAGCGACTCCAACTGACGGCCCGTCCGGCGCTCGAACTCCCGCATGAATTCCACCACGGGTCGCTCGACCTCCGTATTCGGCCGGTACACAATAATAGTTCTCATGCTTCTAGTATACGCCACCGCCGCCCTAGGACAACCGGCTTGCGGGCCGTTATTGCGCCGTTTTTACCAACCGGCTGCGCAGCAGTCGGGCGTAAGCCGCCTGCCCCTCTTCGTCCGGGAACATCACGACGGCTGGCAGATTGCCATTATCATTGAAGTAGCTGTCCGCCGTACACGGCAGATGGGTAGCGAACGGCGAGTCGGTACCGGCCGCGTCCACGAACTCGAACGGCGCACCCGCCCGCTCCACTGCCGTCCTGACAGAGGCGTTCAGCGAAGCGGTGATGTGCATGGCTGCATTCCGCTCCGGATTAGTGAAGTCCGCACACAGCGTCTCCGTCCGCGGATCCGTCACCGCCGTCGGATACCCCACCACCAGCACTCTCGTCGCTCCGTTGACACCGGCCCGCGCCTTAATGGCCGCATACAGCGCGTCCAGCCGGCCCGGCAATTCCGATTCGATCTTGCGCATAGTGGCACCGTTCAGGCCTGCCTGCAGGCAATTTCCCGCCGAGACGCAGGTGCGCAGGAACTCACGGTACCCTACATCGCTGGCGCCGGCCGTCAGGGTCACCAGGCTGGTCGGCTCGTCCAGTGCCTTCAGCTGGCTCTCGCCTTCCTTCAGTCCACCGTTGATGATGTCGCTGGTCGTCGAACCGGAGCACGCCACGAAGGCCCGTAGCCCCAGACCCAGGCCACTGTCATCCGCCAGCTGCCGCGCAAACGCCCGGTTGCTGCGGTGACAGCCGTTCTCGCCACTTGGCGGAATGAAGCCTGGTACGCCATCGCCCGCCGCATAGCCGTCACCCAGCGCCGCATAGCGCGCCAGCGGCTTCATGAAATCTGATGCCGGATACTCCGCGCCCAGCCCCACTACCGGTATCGACGTCAGCGAGACATCCGCCGCCTCCGAACAACTGGTAAACGTCGGCTGGTTATAATGACAGGTAGCAATGTGCGCCCGCCCCGGTGTCAGCGCCAGCGAGAAGTTCATGCCGGTGCGGAAATTGTCGTACGCCTCAGTCGACCAATCAAGCGTCGTAAAGACGATGGTGCGGTCCGCACCCGTCGGATCAACCACGCTGACCACCACATGCTCATCGCCAGTGCTGCCGTGCTTGCCAGTACTCAGCAGTACCGTGTTGCCATGGCTGTCGACCCGCGGCCGGCCGACCTTGTGTTCGCTATACACGTCAAACCGGTTGAGACTGCGCGAGAAGACCTGTTTGCCCGCCGCATCATACTTGATCAGCCGGTCATCAAAGGTGTCGGGCCCGTCCCCGCGGCCACCCATCAGCACCAGGCCGTCTCCCGGCGCCGGCGCCATCGAGCCGGTCTTGAACACGCAGTTATCAGTCGTGATGGTGCCCGAACTGCCGTTGATGTCATAATAAATGATTTCCGTATCGGCCTTGCAGTCATTCACCACCGGCGTCACCGGGTTCAGCCGCAGATAGATCCGCCCCTCGCCGTTACTCCGCGTCTCAACGATACGCGCCCCCTCCACCGGCTTGCGGCTGTTGACCTGCTCGCTGCCATCCAGCCCAAAGAAGCGCAGCGTCGGGCCGTCCAGTACCGCGAAACCGCTCCGGCTCGGGAAGATATGGGCGTACGGCTCACCCTGTCCGCCACCGCCAGCCAGCAGCGGCACCGTGAATTTCACCTCACCAGTATCAGTATTCAAAGCCACGAGCTTGGCCTGCGGCGCTTCGCAGCCCACATTGCCGCCGGCCAGGAAGTACAGGCTGTTGTCAGCCCCTTCGGTCGGGTACAGCAGTTCGCCCCAGCGGCCTGGTCCGGTCAGCCCTTCGCAGACTTCGACGGCCTGCGGCGCATGAATCAACTCGCCACCCCGGTACGCCGCCAGCCGGCGGTTCTGGGCGAGGCCAAGATCCTGGGCCTGATAGACATATACCGTGCCGTCCCGGGCGACCGTCATGCCGCTCGGTCCGCAGATCGGCGCATACCAGTCCAGCATGCCCTGGCGCTTCACCTGGCCGCTGACGATGCCATCCTCCACCGTCTTAAGGCTGGTCGCCACATGGTCGCCCGGGTTGCACGAACCCGCCGTCACCGAGGTATCGCCGGCCGCATACAGCGCCTCCACGTTGAACGCCCCCAGCGAGGTCTGCACCGGCGCTTCAGCCGACGCCTCCACCGCCTTCACGGCCACCGGCCACGCCACTGCCGCCAGTAGCAGGATAATCGCCGTCACGATGCCCAGCACCCGCCGCCGCATCGTGCGCACCCCCGTCCTCCCCATTACGGAACGTAGTGTGTAAGTCCTTGGCATCTGCATCGCTTGCCCCTTTTTTGTCTCCAGAAGCGCACGCCGTCGGCAGTCCGCCCCAGCCTCCCTTTGTTGTATATATCCCAGTATATGCAAAAGGCTTACGCTTGCAAAGCACAAAGCAAGAAGCCCGGTGGCGTACCGGGCTTCTTGCTTAATATCTTTGTTTTGCCAAGCGGCCTAGAGGTCGTCGTCCTCGTCGTCGTCAAGCTTAGTGGCGGCGACTTCCTTGTCATTCTCCGCCGCCAGCTCGCCCAGCACGATATCGACGTTATCCTCAATGACATCCTGGAGGTCGGGTACGTTGGCGGTCAGCCATTCGCCCAGCTGCTGGTCGGTGCCGTTTTCCTGGAGCTGCAGCAGCTCTTCGAGCTTGTCTTCGTCCAGAGATTCGGTAATCTCGGCGCCGATGCGCTCTTCAACCTGTTCATTAAGGCTGTCGAGTACGGCATCGATGTCCTGGCCGTCGATGACGATGCCGGCGGATTCCAGATCGTCCATGGTGATATAGTCTTGCATGAGTCTACTCCTTTAATGAAATGTTCGTTCGTATGTATTTCGGTACCAGTATAGTGCCTGTGGCGTACCGGCTGCTGTGATGATTCCAACTAGGCGTGGTGACGGCCGGTCGGAGCAGTCGAGCGGTAGTGTGCCTTGGTAGCCGACTTGGCGGCCTTGGCGCCAAAGCGCAGGGCGCTGGCAACGCGGCCGATCTTACTGGTGCGGATACGGTTCTTGACGCTGTCGACGACTTCGCGGCCGGTGGCCTTGGCCTCAGAGACTACCTGCGTGCGGTAGGCCTTGCGGGCTTCGGCGCGGGCGCGCTTCTGGGCAGCGATGTGGCGCTTCTCGGCGGCCTCGACGGCAGCCTCGCGGGCGCGGCGGCGCTCCCTGAAGTGCAGCTCGCCAAGTTCGCGCATGGCGGCGGCGTCGCGTTCGGCCTGCTTGGCCTCGGCGCGCTGTTGGCGTTCGGCCTGCTTGTTTTCGGCTTTCTGGCGGTTGATGGCTTCATTTTCCTGGCGGATGTCGGCGCGGCGGGCGGCGCGCTCCTGGGCGCCAGCAGCCATCTGGCCGGCAATATCGGAGCCCAGTTCAGCAGACTGGCGGGCAGCGTTATTGACAGCGGCGATGATACGGCGGCCAAGGGCGCGGCGGGCTTCACGGCGGGCGGTGCGGCGGTCGAACCGCTCGTTCATCTGCAGGGCGTCGCCGTGGAGATTGTCCATGGCTTCGCGGCGGGCGGTGGTGGTGATGTTTTCCTGGTAGGAATCGTAGGCCTCATCCTGGTTCTGGCGGGCTTCAGCCTGTTCGCGGCCGATCAGGTCAGCGACAGAGTGGGTACCTTCGCCACCGCGGCGGTGGCGGTTTTCGGTGTCGGGGCGGCGGTGGCGGCCGCCTGCCTGCTCGGCATCCATCTGGTTGCGGGCAATGGTCTGCCACTCGGCTTCACGGGGCCACGGGCGCTGGGAGCGGCCGACGAAGATTTCGTCACCTTCGGGCGGCGTGTTGTCGAACAGTGGCTGGCGGTTAATGGCTTCCTCGGCACGGGTGGCAGCGGCTGTGGCCTCATGGCCACGGGCTATGTCTTCACGGGCGGTGGCAGCACCGGCGCGGAAAGCACCGATACGGTCATTGCGATCGTTGAGACCAGGCACTATAGGAGTGGGCTCGTACTGGACGCCTTCGGCGCTGGCGTGGTCGGTGAAGAGACTACCTTCAGACTCAGTGGAAGTGCTCTCGCCTGTCGGGCGGGCAAACAGTTCCTGCGGTTGCACGATTTCGGCGCGGTGGCGGCCGCCGGGAGTTTCGTTGACGGCGATGATTTCGGCATCATCGATACCGTCGTCTTCGCCGTTGTCAGTTATTTCAGACCCGGCCAGGCGGTTGCGGGCTTCGGTCTCTTCGGCCCATGAGAATTTTGCGAGTTCCTTGCCGGCGGGGCCGCCGCCGAGGCGTTCAGCTACTGGTGCTGACATAGTTGGTTTCCTTGTTTGTTTTAACTTTTGTAAGTGTGGTGCTTACGTCGTAGTCATATTATTAGCATAAGTTTGTTAAAAAGTCAATGAGTATACTATGATTTGGACGTATGAGCGAACTTAGTAAATAGCGCTTGCCGTGATGCTTCCCTGTTGTTTAACACCAAAAACCCGGAGACGGATCTCCGGGTTTTTGTAGCGGGTGGCCTGTGCGAGAGGCTGGTCTGCTATGTGGTCAGCGCCGGCTTACGAGCAACCGCTCGTACTGCCACAGGAGGTGCAGACATAGCAGCTGCCGGCACGCTGGGTCTGGTTGCCGCAGTTGCTGCAGAGTGGCGCTGAGCTTTCGGCGACGCTCTGGTGGGTCTGTACACCAGTGGCTTTTTGCGCAGCCAGGCTGGGGGCGACTGCCGGCTGGGCCTGGGCGACCGGGGCCTGATCTGACTTTTTGGCCGGCTTCTGGGCGGCATCCGCCTCTGATTTGAGGTCGCCGGTGGTGCTTTCGGAAGGCTGATCCAGCAGGCTGGTTTGCGCCTTGGTCATCTCGGCTTCCAGGTCTTCGAGGCTGGCCAGGCCGAGCTCGAGGCGGTCATCGAGCGAGAGGTACTCGACGGCCATGCGGCGGAAGATATAGTCGACGATGGAGCTGGCGGTACGGACCTCCGGGTCGTCGGTCAGGCCGGCCGGGGCGAAGGCGGTGTTGCTCATGCCGCGGACGTAGGCCTTAAGCGGCACGCCGTACTGCAGGCCGTAGCTGATGGAGCGGCCAAAGGCATCCATCAGGCCGGCCATGGTCGAGCCCATCTTGGCGACGGTGATGAAGATCTCACCAGGGGTGCCGTCCTCGTACTCACCGACGGTGAAGAAGCCGTGGAGTTCGCTGACGTGGAACTCGAAGGTCTTACTTGCGCGGGTACGCGGCATTTCGCGGCGGGCACCCATGGGCTTGGTGACGATCTCGGTGATCTCGGCGGCAACGGCTGCGGCAACCGATTCCTCACTGCCCTTCTTGACACCCTTGTCCTTTTTGCCCCCGCTCAGTGGCTGCCAGGCCTTGCAGTTGTCGCGGTAGATGGCAACGGCCTTGAGGCCGAGTTTCCAGGAATCGAGATGGAGCTGCTCGACGTCTTCGACGGTGACGTTCTCGGGCATGTTGACGGTCTTACTGATGGCACCGGAGATGAACGGCTGGACGGCGCCCATCATCTTGATGTGGCCGTTGTAGTGGATGGCGTTTTCGCCGACGGCGCAGGCAAAGACGTCGTAGTGGTCTTTTTTGAGGTGCGGGGCGCCGATGACGTTGCCGTGCTCGTGGATGTGGGCCACGATGGCGTCAGCCTGCTGCTGGTCGTAGCCCAGGCGCTGCAGGGCACGCGGGATGGTCTGGTTGACGATGACCATCGAACCGCCGCCGACCAGGTTCTTGAACTTGGTCAGGGAGAAATCTGGCTCGATACCGGTGGTGTCGCAGTCCATCATGAAGCCGATGGTGCCGGTCGGGGCCAGGACGCTGGCCTGGGAGTTGCGGACGCCGTACTTGGTGCCAAGCTCAACGGCTTCGTCCCAGGCTTCGGCAGCGGCCTGGAGCAGGTCTTCGCTGACGAGGCTGGCATCGATGTCGCCGACGGCCTCACGATGCTTGCGCAGGACGCGCAGCATGCCATCGCGATCTTTTGCGTAGCCGTCGAACGGTTCGACCCGCTTGGCGGCCCGGGCGCTGGTGGCGTAGGAGTGGCCGGTAAGCAGCGCGGTGATGGCAGCAGCCTGGGCGCGGCCTTCGGCGCTGTCGTATGGCAGGCCCTGGGCCATCAGCAGTGCGCCGAGGTTGGCGTAGCCGATACCAAGTTCACGGTAGGCGCGGGCGTTCTTGGTGATGCCGGCGGTCGGGTATTCGGAGTAGCCAACCAGGATTTCCTGTGCCAGGAAGATGGTGGCGGTGGTGTGGCGGAAGGCGTCGACGTCGAAGCTGCCATCATCCCCAAGGAACTTGAGCAGATTGAGGCTGGCCAGGTTACAGGCTGAGTTGTCGAGGTGCATGTACTCGGAGCATGGGTTACTGCCGTTAATGCGGCCGGCGTTAGGGGTGGTGTGCCAGTCGTTGATGGTGGTGTCGAACTGCATGCCGGGGTCGGCGCACTGCCAGGCAGCCTCGGCGATCTCGCGGAAGAGAGCACGGGCGCTGACAGTGTCGTGGACACGGCCGTCCTTGACGCCGACCAGGTCCCAGTCGCTATCGTTCTCGACGGCCTGCATGAAGTCGTCGGTGACGCGGACGGAGTTGTTGGCGTTCTGATACTGGATAGAAATGGAGTCCTCGCCGTTGAGGCCCATGTCGAAGCCGGCTTCCTGCAGGACGTGCGCCTTGCGCTCTTCGCGGGCCTTGCACCAGATGAACTCGCGGATGTCCGGGTGGTCGACATTAAGGATGACCATCTTGGCAGCACGGCGGGTCTTGCCGCCGCTCTTGATGGCGCCGGCGCTGGAGTCGGCACCGCGCATGAAGCTAAGCGGGCCTGAGGCGCGGCCGCCACTGGAGCTCAGCGGCTCTTTTGATGAACGGATGGAGCTGATGTTCAGGCCGGCACCGGAGCCACCCTTGAAGATGATGCCTTCCTCGGTGTACCAGTTGAGGATCGAGGGCATGGTGTCCTCAACCTTGAGGATGAAACAGGCGCTTGCCTGCTGGCTGCGGTCGGGCGTACCGATATTGAACCAAACCGGACTGTTGAAGGCGGCGCGCTGGGTGGCCAGGATGTATTTCAGCTCGGAATTGAAGACATCGGCCTCCTGCTCATCCAGAAAATAGCCGTGCTCGTATCCGTACTTGGTGATAGTGTCGGCCACGCGGTCGACGAGCTGGCGCAGCGAACCTTCACGGCCCTTGGTGCCGGGCGTGCCGTGGAAGTACTTCTGAGCGACGATGTTGATGGCGTTCTGACTCCAGAAATCCGGGAATTCGACGCCTTTTTGCGAAAATACTGCCTTGCCCGTGCCGGGATTGATAATTTCTGAATCACGCTTGACCCAGGTGAGCATGTCGTACGGGTGGACCCCCTCTTTGGTGAAGAAGCGCTCTACCTCGAGCGCAGCTGCAGTATTTTGTGCCATTGAACCCTCCTTAATTATCAGCAAACAAGCATATGGACTGCTCCGATACGCAGAAAGTCTGCCCTGATGATGTTAGTGTGATGTTTGTGTTATAACGTAACCCTTATACCCCGGCGACACTCCCTTTGCAGAGACAGTGCCGTATACTCCTGCAGAGACGGCTAGGCGGCGCGCAACTGGTGCAGCACGGCTTCGAATTCATCCAGGCTACGGAAATCCTTGTAGACACTGGCGAACCGGACGTACGCCACCTTGTTGCAGCCGGCCAGCTGGCCAAGTACCAGATCACCGATTTCTGACGAGACGACCTCTTGGCTCCCTCTGCCATAGAGTGTCTCTTCCACCCGGGCGACAATCGCTTCGATCTCCAACTCTGACTGGAAATACTTCCCCACCGAACGGTGGATGGCAGCCAGCAGCTTGTCGCGGTCGAACAGCTCCCGCTTGCCGTCTTTCTTTACGACGGCGAGATTCGGCCGCTCGATACGCTCGTAGGTCGTATAGCGGTAGTCGCACTTCAGGCATTCGCGGCGGCGCCGGATAGAGTCGCCATCGGCGACATCACGCGATTCAACCACTTTGGATGCGATGGTCTGACATTTTGGACATTTCACGTCGTCTGCCCTGCCCTCTGTTTCCGTAATTACGTTAATTGTTTCCCTTGCCCTGGATGCCTCTTCCAAGTCTGATACACACATATCATACCGGCTTCACGCGTCTGCCGCCACCGTACAGGCGTTTTTTACATTGTTCGCCGCTGTATTTCCAGGGTGGCAGCCGGTGCGTTACCAGCCGGTCTGTGCCATATATAGCGTAGCAAGGTACCCCCTACACCTCACAAATAGTGTAGCTGCTAATAAGCATAGCGCTATATGTGGGCTGGCGCAAGCATTTTTGGTGGTGTTTTCCGCAACGTGAAAACCGCCTGGACGGGTTGATTGTTTGACTAAATTATTGCCCGTTGGCATAATCTGGTGGCGCATGCGCGGCCGGACAGACCGGCCCGCTTGAGACGAAGGAGAAACCGCCATGACTGCCGCATCAGGGGCAGGCCTGCCCCGGCGCCGCCGGCTCGGCGTCCGCATCCCCACCGTGGAGCAGTTCAACCTGGGCCGGGCCGTCTTCGTACTGGTCCTGCTGAACTGGGCATTCCCGCTGCCAGTGGCAATGCTGATGCTGGCACCGTTCGGTGGCGTGCCGGGCAGCCTCATCGCAGTCAGTGCTGCCACCGTACTGTTGTTCGCAGGCATCTGCCTGGCAATCAGCACCGAGACCTCGTAGCGCACCTTCCAAAATGAGACAGGAGGCATGCATGCACTCCCCCGGCTCCACCCCCTTTCCCGCCCGGCCGGTTATCAGCCGCCGGGCCGGCTGGTGGCTCGGCGGACTGCTGATCGTGGCGGGTCTGGGCTATCTGTATGCCGGCACCGTGCCCGGCGCGATGGCCCTGGTCTGCCTGGGGTTGCTTTCGGCGGTGTGCGTCTCACGGCCCGCCGACATCAACCATCAGCCGGACGAACCCGACGCACCGCCATCCAGCACCGAACTCTCGGCGCCACACAGCCCGACTTCCCACATCGTGGCCTACATCATCGGCTGCGCGGTACTGCTGCTGCTTGGCATGGGCACGCTGCTGGGCGGTGCGCTGATACTGTCGGGCGTGCCCGGCGTCGACCAGAGTGCCATCGGCGGAGCGGCCGTCATCCTCATCGCCATCACCAGCATGGCCGTGGCTATCCGCAGCCTGATCCGCTGAAGCGGTCGCGCGGACGGGCGGCCGCGTGCCTCCTGTCCGCGTGACCGTCTATATATTGACAATGGCCGCATCTTTTTATGTAATACAGCTTATAGAAGTGTGCAGGGACCTCCTCCCACTTCTGCACATCGAGACAGGGAGACCTTTTGTCCACCGCGAGTGACATGCCATCCGCCAGCCACAACCATCAGTGCGGCACGCCCGACTGCGCCACCTGCATCATCGCGGGTATCAAGGGCCTGCCGCCGGCCCGCGTCGACCGGCGCTCCAGGCCCGACCGGCATATCCGGCGGGCACTGGCGCGCCACAGCCGGCCCGGGCGGCCAAAGCGGTCCAAGCATACGGAGCGCCTTGGCTTCACCACCATGTTGGTCGTCCTGCTGGGTTTGGGCGGCCTGACCCTGCTGGGTCTTGGTGAGTACGTCTACGGCGGGCTGTGCCTGGCCGCACTGGCCGTCCGGGCCATGGAACAGTGCCTGCGGCCGGATGAAGCGTACCCGCCCACCGCCGAACAGCCGCCGTGGTCCAACAGCTTCGTCGCCAATCCGGCCAGCCGGCTGGAGCTGGCGGCCATCGTCATCGTGATCCTGGCGGCCTGCGCCCTGGCGCTGGTGGGCACGGCCGCACTGCAGATCGACAGCCCGATTGCCCTGATGCCGGGACATGGCATGGCCATGATCGGCACCGCCGTCTTCATCATCTGGCGCTGCGCCAGGATGCTGCGGCGATAGCAGTGGCGCGTGCGGCCGGGATTCCCTGTCTCACGCGGCCAGACCGCTTGATCGGATGATCGAGCTGCCTGGCCGCGTGGCGCTTCGCATGGGCGCCTTCAATGCCTGCTTATGCTTATTTTATTGACAAAATAACATTTTTTTGATATAATATATTCACTGAAGTGTGTCTGTGGGCAGCCCGCCCACCACTTCCGTTCCTGAGACAGAGGAGCCACGCACTATGCCGGTCACCGGCCAGCACTACCCCGCCAGCCCCGCTGGCGAGCCTTCCCACGACCCCCGGGAGCTGATCGATCACATGCCGACCGAATCACGTGCCTACGGGCTGCCCTTCGTGGGCGCCTGCGTCAGCTTGACCGTCGGCATCGTCCTGCTGGTCATCGGCCAGACGTTCTACGCCCTGCTGATGACGACGCCGTTCGCCGCCTTCCTGTACGCGGGGCTCTGGACCCCCACGGGACAGCGGCGCACCGCCAATCACAGCAGTGAACAGATCGAGCCGGCACCGCCGACGTCGCCGATGCGGCGCACCATGCTCTTCGGGGCGTTCGGCCTGAGCGGTGTCTTCATGACGGGATCGGCGGTGTTCTGCCTGGCCTTCCTGAGCGTCGGACAGCCCGTCACTCTGGACTGGCCGCAGAGCGTCCTGCTGTGCCTCGCCGGCCTGTACCACATCTGGCGCGCCGTCCGACTGATGGCGCGCTGAGGTGGCGCGTGCGGCCGGGGGTCATGGCCCTCTGTCTCACGCGACCTGTGTCTTCAACGTGTTTGAAGGTGCGGGTCGCGTATTGCAGCTTTTTACAAACTGATTCTTCTCACGCTTATTTGACAAAATAAGATATTTTTGCTATAATATAAGTATAGGAGTGTGTCAGCGGGACCAACCCGCCACTTCTGCAATTTGAGACAGAGGAGCCACTGTGCCTTCCATGACTGGACGCTGCCCCGGCGGCCACGATGACGAGCCGGGCCACGACCCCAACACCTGCGCCGACTGCATTCTGGGCAGCATGAACCCCGAGACGCCCATCGAACCGAGCCCGGCCATCAAGCGGCCGGTCCGGCCGGCGGATGACCAGACGACACCGGGCGTTCACGAGCGGACCCCCGCCCCGGCGGAGGACGTGCGCACCGGGCGCAGCGTCGGCCGCGTCATGCTGGGGTACGTCTCCTGGGCACCCTTCGCCATCCTGCTCGCCTTGGGCGAATGGATGTATGCGACCGTGGTCATCGTCGTCGGCATCACCGTGCTGATCGACGGCCTGGACATCGGGCAGGCGCCGCTCGCGGGCCACCCCCGCAGTGAACGGCGGCCTGGCGCGCTACTCATCCGGACGGTGCCATGCGTGCTGCTCCTGTGCTGTGCCGGTGGCATGCTCTGGTTCGGCGCGGGCTACCTGACGGTGGGCTACAACCCGCTGGACCTGACCCCGGCCCAGGGCCTCACGCTGCTGATCAGCGGCGCCTTCGTGGCCATCCGCTGCGGCACACTGCTCGCCCGCAAGTGACGCACTCGCGTGCGACGGGGGCGGCCAGCCCTCTGTCTCACGCGACCTATGGTTTCAAATATGGCAAGTGCCGCCATTTGAAATCATGGGTCGCGATACAACTTATTAGTTTGAACGACTTGACTTTTATTGACAAAAATTTATTTTGTTATCAAGATGATGCCATAGAAGTGTGCCTACGGGAAGTTCCCGCCACTTCTTGAGTATTCGAGACAGAGGAGCGCCATGACCAGTACCGGTGATTTTGACATTCCCGAGAACCACGAGAGCCTGCCCGGCCATGACCCCGCTGAGTGTATCTGGTGCCTGATGAGGCAGGCCGGCCCTGCGCCGCAACCAGGAGGCAGTCCGGCCGGTCCGGGCCTGCGCCCGCCCGGCCGCCAACACGATGAGACCAGGCTGTTGCCCGGCAGCTTGGCGGGTCCCCGGACCCTGATAGGCAGGACCCGCATCGGGATGGGCGCGGTGGCCATAGTGGTCGCCATCGCCGTGTTCTTCGATGGGCAGGCGGGCTACAGCATCGCCTTACTGCTGTTCGGCATTACCTTCATCACCGATGGGTCACGCGTAGGGCTAGCCCCCTTCAACCGGACCCGTCGCCGCAATGAACGGGCAGCCAAGCACACCGATTGGCGCACGCTGTCACGGCGCCGGGAAGTGATACGGGGCATCATCTGCCTGGCGATCTTCGTCATGGCAGTGGGCGCCGGCGTGGCTGGCGGCATCATCTTTGCCGGTGACGATCAGCCGCCATTCCCCGCCGCCTCCGGTGCGGCCATGGTGGTCAGCGCCCTGGTGTCGCTCTATCGCCTCTCCGTCATCCTGTTCAAGGACTAGGCGGGTCGCGCGCGGCAGGGGCGGCGCCCTCTGTCTCACGCGACCGAAGCATTGAATATTTCATTAAATGTTTCGGTCGCGTTTATTGCTAGTATTTCGCGAACATTTCATTACCCGTTCAGTTTGACCGGCCCGTGATGCCGTTCCGAACATTTAATGAAATAGAAATAAGGCCACGCTCGCAGGCCGGCCTTATTTACGATGTCACAAGATAGGGCCAAGCCGGACGGCCAAGCGCCGGACGCACTACTTCTTTTTGCGCCGCAGGAAGGCTGGCGTGTCAGCCTCGTCGTCGTAGTTCCAGATGTTACCCTTGGGGATGTCGTCTTCGTCGGTGATTTTCTTGACCGGCTCGGCATCGTGCTTGTCGATGTCCATGTCGATTTCTTCGATTTCTTCCTGGTCGAGCTGGGATTCGTCGATGGGCTGCGGCTCATCGGCAGTAGCGGCAGACACAGGTGCCGGCTCGGCGTGCGGTGCAGAGTGGGCGGTCGGAGCTGGTGTCTCCTCCTGCTGCTGGAAGTAGGCGGCATCAAAGCCGGTAGCGATGACGGTGATGATGACCTCATCTTCGAGTTCAGGCTTGAGGGTGGCGCCAAAGATGATATTGGCGTCGGGCGCGACGGCGTTGGTGATGACCTCGGCAGCTTCGTTGACCTCGTGCATGGACATGTCATAGCCGCCGGTGATGTTGAAGAGGACGCCGCGGGCACCATCGATGGATACTTCAAGCAGCGGTGACTCGATTGCCTGCTGGGCGGCCAGGGCGGCACGGTTGTCGCCGCTGGCGCGGCCGATACCCATCAGGGCGGAGCCGGCGCGGCTCATGATGGTTTTGACGTCGGCGAAGTCGAGGTTGATCAGGCCGTGTTCGGTGATCAGCTCCGAGATGCCGGAAACACCCTGGCGCAGGACGTCATCAGCAATCTTGAAAGTCTCGAGCAGCGGCGTGCGGCGATCGATGGTCTGCAGCAGACGGTCATTGGGGATGGTAATAAGCGTGTCGACCGAGTGGCCGAGGCGGGAGATGGCCCATTCGGCGTTGGTGCGGCGCTTCTCACCCTCGAAGCTGAAGGGCTTAGTGGCGACGCCGACGACGAGAATGCCGAGTTCGCGGGCGATATCGGCCACTACATGACCGGCACCGGAACCGGTGCCACCGCCGGCACCGAGCGTAATGAAGAGCATATCAGCACCATCGATAGCCTTTTTGATTTCTTCGCGTGATTCTTCGGCTGCGTGCTGGCCGACGCTTGGGTCGGCACCGGCACCCAGGCCCCGGGTGGTGCCGCGGCCGATGTGGATCTTGACGTCGGCTTTGGAGTTGTGCAGCGCCTGCGCGTCAGTATTGACGGCAATGAACTGGACGCCCTGGACGCCGGCTTCAACCATGCGGTTGATGGCGGAGCC
The DNA here is from genome assembly GCA_016789455.1 of Candidatus Saccharibacteria bacterium. Classification (NCBI taxonomy): domain Bacteria; phylum Candidatus Saccharimonadota; species Candidatus Saccharimonadota bacterium. The sequence continues at coordinate 857,615 of JAEUQU010000002.1, forward strand.
GCCGGCGCCGCCGACACCGACGACTTTGATGGCGGCGAAGGTTTGGATATCGGATGGTGTTACTTCAGGCATATGCTCCAGTATACACTAATTTTATGCATGGCAAAACGGGAAGCTTGAGCGGGATGGGGGCAGGCTCGTAAAACGCCTCAATTGCCTCTTTAACAGATATGAATCTGTATACATAAAGTGATAAAAGCTTATGATTCGCTATCTCACCCGGCCCCGCCAGGCGGTCTTTTTGTGCCGCCTTTCGCGCGGGGCGGACTGATTTTGGTGAGCGGCTACAGCCTGTTTGACCCCGAACACTTATTTTGCACTTAGGGCACGGCACTGACAGTCCGCTCCGGCTGCAGTCGCTTTACGGCACGAAAAGACCGCCTGGCGGGGCCGGGCGGTCGGTGCAAAGTCGAAGGTTTTTGGCGCTTTGTGGACTACGGCTTCAGCTTCTTCAAGAAGCCGCCGAGGGATTTGACGAGCCCGCCCCCACCGCCGCCGCTGGTCTTGCTGATCGGCTTGGCCTTGGCACCGCCGGCGGGCGTGAGGGTGCCACCGGATTCGCTGTCGAGGAGCATCAGACCGACGGCCACGGCGTAATCGGCCTGGTGGACGACGCCGCTGACATCGGTCAAACCGGCCTGGAGCGTGGCAATACGGGCCGACATGCGCAGGTGCTCACGGGCGGTCAGCTCGATACCCTTCATCAGGGCGCCACCGCCGGTCAGGACGGCACCGCCCGGCAGCTTGCCGGCGCGCTTGATGGTGGCCAGTTCGCCATCGATCATCTCGAAGATTTCTTCCAGGCGGGCGCCGACGATCATGTCAATCTCATCAATGTCAAACTCATGCTTTTCATTGTCGTGCGTGACGCCGACTTTCTTGCCCTGCTCTTTTTCCGGGCGGTGGCCGCCGATGGCGTGCTCAAGTTTGATCTGCTCAGCCACGGCCAGGTCGGTACGCAGGCCGATGGCCAGGTCGTTGGTGATATTGACGCTGCCGACCGGCAGGACAGCCACGTGCTGCAGGTCGCCGTCTTCAAAGACGGCGATGTTAGTAGTAGTGCCGCCAAGGTCGATCAGCACGACGCCATTTTCGATATGTTGCTCATTCAATACAGCCCGGGCGGCTGCCAGGCTCGAAACAGCCAGGCCCCGCGGACTAGTCTTCGTCATTTCAACTGCTTTTTCCAAGTTCCGGACATTCGGGGCCAACGCCGTAATTACATGGGCATCAACCTCAAGCCGCATGCCCTGCATACCGACGGGATCCTTGATGTTATCCTGGCCGTCCAGCTGGAAACTGCGCGGGGTGGTCTGGAGGATTTCCTGGTTGGCTGGCATCTGGACGATAGTGGCAGCATCCAGGACCCGCGCCAGGTCTTCTTCGGAAATTTCGTGGCCATGGGCCCCGGCGGCGACGACACCCCGGCTGCTCATGCCGGTGATGTGCGCACCGTTGATACTGACCGTCGCAGCATGGACTTCAAAACCGCTCATGCGTTCGGCGGCGTCAAGCGCCTTATCGATTGCCTGGGCAGTGTTGACGATATTGACGACGACGCCTTTGCGCATGCCGCCGCTGTTCCTGGCTTCCCCACTACCGATGACATTGATACCGGGAGTGCCCGGGTCTTCGTAGCCGACGACGCAGCGTACTTTGGTAGTGCCGACATCCAGGCCGACGATGTAGTGGCCATTTTCTTGCATGTTCATCAGTATAACGCTTGTGCTGTGAAAAGTGAATAAGGGGCGATGGTTCAGCTGGTCCCTACCCCAAGCGGGTTAGGACTTCCGCGCCGGCCGGCGTGACAAGTACGGTATGTTCGAAATGGGCGGCCAGGCTGCCGTCGCGGGTACGGACGGTCCATTCGTCGGCATCAAGCAGGACACGGCGGTCGCCGAGCGTTGCCATCGGTTCGATAGCGATGGTCATGCCGGCCTTGAGCTCCATGCCGGTACCTCCCCGTCCGTAATTTGGAATGTCGGGGTCCTCATGCACCTGATGCCCCACCCCATGACCGACCAGTTCGCGGACGATGCCATACCGGCCGGCGTCCAGCACTTCCTGGACGGCTGCGCCGATGTCGCCGATGCGTGCGCCGGCGCGAACAACTTCGATACCCGCGTCCAGCGAGGCTTCGGTTGCCTGCATCAGGGCGATTACCTGCTTGTTGTTCGGGTTGCTCATGGCCTTCTTGCCGATGAGCATACTGAACGCCGAGTCGGTGATCATGCCCTGGTACGTCACGCCAAAATCAAAACTGACCAGGTCGTTCTCTTTGAACGGGATAGCGTTAGGAATACCGTGCACAACCTCGTCGTTCACCGAGATACAAATGACATCAGGGAAGCCGAGGTACCCCAGAAACGGCGCCGTGGCACCCATGCCTTTGAGCTCGCGTTTGCACAATTCGGAGACGTCCAGGCCACTGCAACCGGGCCGCACAAACTTTTTAATTTCAGCGTGGACGGTCGCGAGCATCCGCCCGCTTTCGCGCATGGCCGCGATTTCAGCCGCAGTCTTAACTCGCGTCAGCATCGTCGCTTTCGTCATCCTTCGTGCCGAAGACCGCCTCGACTTCGGCTTCGATCTTGTCGTGCACCTGGCCGACTGTGTCGTTGCCGTCGATATGGGCGATATGGATTTTCTGCTCGGTCAGATAGGTCAGGATCGGATAGATTTCGGTGCGGTAGATGTGAAGGCGCTCCTCGATGATGCTTTCTGTGTCGTCGGTCCGGCCGCGGAGCTTTAAGCGGCGGACCAGTTCATCCTTCGGCACTTCAAGGATGATGACCAGGGCAATGGCCCGTTCATGCTCCGGCTGGTGATCAATCAGCCACTTGGCCTGCCCCAGCTGGCGTGGATAGCCGTCGACGATGACGTGTTCGATGTCGCGCGAGCGCTTCAGGGCTTCACCCACGACCTGGTTGACCGTTTCGGCATCGGTCAGCGTGCCTGTTGCCAGCTGGGCGGCCAGTTCGGGGTCATGCTTGTCGCGCAGCAGCTGGCCGGAACTCAGCCAGCGCCAGCCGTGCCGGGCGGCCAGTAGCTGTCCTTGTACGCTCTTGCCGGCACCGGGCGGGCCAAAAAATAGAATCATCGTTTCCCTTTCGTCATGCGGAGACCTGGCATTCGCACCGCTTGTTTTTACTCTTGTGAAATAACTCGTTGGTACCCGGCTTAGCCTTTCAGGGCGCGCTGGACTGCGGCGGCGATGCGGGCACCATCGGCACTGTTGCCGACGCGGGCCTTGACCGCTCCGATGAGCTTGCCGACGTGGGCATCCTGGCCCTGGTCGGCGATAGCGGCAGACACCTCGGCATCAAGTGCGGCGTCGTCAAGCTGGGCCGGCAGATATGCCGACAGAATGTCGCGCTCGCTGCGCTCCTTGGCGGCACGGTCAGGGCTACCACCCTTGTCATAAAGCGCAGCGGCTTCTTCGCGCTTCTTGCATTCGCGGGCCACTACTTTTTCGATGGCAGCATCATCCAGGCCGGTGTCACGGCTCTTTTGGGCTACTTCTTCATAGAGGATGGCGCTTTTCAGTCCACGCAGAACATCAGCCTTGTCGCGCTCTCCGGCCAGCATAGTTCGTTTGATGTCGGCGTCGAGACGTTCTTTAAGACTCATGTCCTCCCTTTCAATCGATTAGTTGCTTATTGCGCCAATGCGCCCGACCACGGTCGGTTGAAAGTCGGGTCGGCCTAGCGCAGACCAAGACGGATGCGGCGGGTCTTCTCGGCCTTGCGGGCACGACGCACAATCGCCTTTTTGCGGCGCTCGGTCTTGCTCATCGGTTTCTCGAAATATTGCAGGCTCTTAACGGTGGCGACGACGCCGGACTGCTGTACTTTGCGGCTGAAGCGGCGAATCAGGTTCTCGTTAGCCTCGTTACTGTCTTTTCTTGTCACTGTAATCATATCGGGGCTTATTGTAACAGAACAGATGTAATCGTGCAACACTCGGACGCAGTCTGCTATGATAGGCGCATGACACACGAAAAACATCCCGACCAGCAGGCGAACAACTACGCCTTCATCGACGCGCAAAACCTGCACGCCGGCGTCGACTCGCTTGGCTGGAAACTTGATTATAAGAAATTCCGTGAGTACTTGCGCACCGAACATGATGTCAAGCGCGCCTATCTTTTCATCGGCTTCATGGAAGAGCACCAGCCACTATACAGCGCCTTGCAGGAGGCCGGCTTCATCCTGCACTTCAAACCGTTGGTGCGTCACGACGACAGCACCGTCAAGGGCAATGTCGATGCCGACATGGTCTTACAGACCATGGTCGATTTCGAGCGCTACGAACAGGCGGTCATCATCAGCGGTGACGGCGACTTCGCCGGCCTGATCCGCCACCTGGCCGGCACCGGCAAGCTCAAGCAGGTAATCATCCCCAACCGCAATACCTACTCCTCCCTGTTCAAGCGCCTGGACGAGTTCGGCGACACCTACTTCACCTTCATGAACGACCTGCGCGGCAAATTGGCCTACCGTGATTTCAACAAGAAGCCACGCGGGAACCGCAGCAGCGGCAACCATGACAACGGCAACGAACGTGCCGCCAGCGCTCCGGCGCCTGAGGCCGAAGCTGCCCCACAACAGCCCACCACCAATGGCAAAGGCCGCCGTCCGCACCGCAGCAAGGGTGAGGGCAAATCAATCACCAAGACTGACAAGCTGGCCGACGACGGCCTTGATGTCGTCATCCACTAGGCTTCGATCTTCAGCAGCCTGCCCTGTACGCTGCGCCGTCCGTTCCACTCGTTGATATCGAGCGTACACCAGGCATCCACCTGATTTCCAGGCCGGGCGCCTATCTCCTGCGCCTTTCCAAAAGCGATGACATCGATGGGCCGTTCCGCTTCATCTCCCAGCGTCAACTTCAGGTGGGTCTTTTCGGCGCCCATCTCGCGCCGGGCCAGCACGCGCATACCCGCCAGCCGAAAGACGGGCTGCGGATTGCCGTTACCAAACGGCTCCATGCCGTCTATCATGTCCACCAAGCGCTCATCGACGCCGGTCAGCGACGTCAGGGTGAGGTCGGCCACCGGATCAAGCAGCTGCGCCTGCGGCCCCAGCTTGAGGGAGCGGAAGTAATCGTTGACCGCCTGGCGGAAGTCAGGAATCTTCTCAGGCCTCAGCGTCACGCCGGCCGCCAACTTGTGGCCTCCACCTTTGATGATGTGCTCCTCGGCGGCACGGATGGCGTCAGCGGCACTGAAGTCGCCGTAGCTGCGGGCTGAACCTTTGGCCTGCCCTTCCATCTCCTGCAGCACATAGGTCGGCTTCTTGTACAGCTCGAGTATCTTCGCTGCGACGATGCCGATGATACCGTGCGACCACTCTGCGTGCGACAGCACCAGTACCGGATCGTCGGCATACTGCGCCGCCTGCTCGCGGGCCGCCTGGAAAATGATGTCCTGCTGGGCGCGGCGGTCCAGGTTCATCTGCCGCAGGACGCCGGCCGCTTCCATGCCGGCATCTATGTCCGGTGCGATCAGCACGTCCAGGCTGCGCTGCGCCGTCTCCAGCCGTCCGCTGGCATTCAGGTGCGGCCCCAGCACGAAACCCAGCTGCCGTGCATAGACGGCCGCAATATCAACACCCGCCACCGCCGCAAGCGCCCTGAGGCCAGGGCGGCGCGTCTTCTGCATGACTTTGAGTCCCCAGTGGACGTTCGCCCGGTTCTCATCTTTGAGCGTGACCACGTCACAGACCGTACCAAGCGCCACCAGGTCGAGCAGCCACTTCTCATGCCCTACCGGCAGACCGTCGATACGGCTTTGCAGCGCCTGCACCAGTTTGAAGGCCACACCGACGCCGGCCAGGTCGATGAACGGATACGAGTGGTCGGGTCGTTTGGGATTGATCGTCGCCACAGCCGGCGGCATGACCGGTGCGACGTTGTGGTGATCGGTAACGATGACATCGACGCCCGCCGCCCTGGCATGCTCAATCTCCTTGTGCGACAGGCTGCCGCAGTCCACCGTGATAATCAGCTGGGCGCCACGGTCGACCAGCTGCTGGACGGCCTCCTTCGTCAGGCCGTACCCCTCGACAAAGCGGTTAGGGATGAAGGCATGCAGGTCGGTGATGCCGAATCTGGGCAAAGCATCGAGCAGGACAGAGGTGGCGGTCAGACCATCGATATCATAGTCGCCGTATATGAACACCTTCTCGCCCTTATCGCGGGCAGTGATGATGCGCGCCACGGCCGGTTCCATATCCGGCAATAAAAAGGGATCGTGCCGGAAATCCTCGTACCCGGGATGCAGGTATGCCTTCCGGGCAGCAGGGTCGGCAAGACCGCGCGCTGCGAGCAACTGTTCGAAAATGTCTTCCGCCCTCTTCATAACTGCCTCCAGCATACTGCATGGGCTGCCGCGGAGGCAAAGAAAAACGGGCGCCTACGCTGCCCGTTTCGTCTTTTTCTGAGACATCTGCTGGCTTTTGAGCACGATGCTCTGCAGCTCCTTGAAGATCGGGAAATGACGGTTCGTCGAGTAGATCTTTGTGTTGGCCTGCCGCTCACTCAGCAGGAAACCGGCTTTCTCCAAACGTTTGAGTTCGCGCTGGATGTTGCCCGGATCCTCCTTGATAAGTTTGGCAAGCCCGCGGACATGCGTCTTAAAATCCGGGTATTTCGCGTACACCACTACGATCTTGCGACGGACGCGCGAGGTAATGAAAACGTCCAACATGCTATTTGCCTCCCTTCTGCTGGCACTATCCTGCTACCGGCTGCTTGGCGCCGGCCGGAATTAGCTTTTTATGTATCAGTTCTCCGCCCCGTCTGCCCTAGTACCGTCTGGGTGGCCACTGTGCGGACGCTAGCTGCCGGTATCAGGGGGCGTTGCTAATTATTCTACATTCTTTCCGCCCGCTCCGCAACCGCTCTCCCGCTTAAAATCGTATGAAAACCTGGATTGCAGTGTCCGTAGAGCGGCCCTAGCGCCAATACAGGACGTTGTGATTGATCATGTCCACGACCGCTGCGTGGCCAGGCAGGACATTCTCATCATAGTAATGGTCGGTGTCCAGATAATTACTGGTAACGCTCAGGCAGACGATCTCATCGCTCAGTATATGCATCCGGTCCACCGCCCCAACTGATGCCAGTACCGTCGCCACCACCAGCTTCTCCAGCCGTACCGGCCGGAAAAAGCGCACAGCCGCCTCGATTATCGTTTCCGACTTGATACCGTCCGCCACCAGGATGACCGTCTGATGCCGCACCAGGTCGCGCTCCACGTAGCCGCCGTCACTCAGCAGCCGGTTCAGCTGCTGGAAGGACAGCCGTTGCTCTTCTTCGAGCGAGCCATGGAACTCGCTGTAATACTCGTCGCGTTGCCCCTCGGACATGCCCGGGTTATACGACAGTTCGCCGACATGGTTGAGCGTGCCGAAGGTCAGGCTCTCGCCCGGCACCTCGATATTTTCAAGCGCCATCAGCAATAGCGTCGCGTGCAGCTCGGCGGCAATCTCACGGGCTACCAGCACTGACGGCTCACTGATAGCCACCACGACCACGTTCTCATAGCGATACTTCGCCAAACGGTCCGCCAATTGCTGACCAGCGGCCATCCGGTTCGTAAAATACATACAGCCCCAGTATAGTCACGACCCGTGCCGGGCAGCAAGCCGCCGGCAGCGTGATATAGACATCACCCGGAACCCGCCGGGAGCATTAGCCTATAATGAGACCATCATGCAGTACTACGAAGTCGCTCCGACGCGCATCATCCGAGCCACCACCAGCGTCCTCACCTACCATAGTGAGTCGGCGCTTGCAGTCGGCACTATCGTCCGGGTCGGTGTCGGCTCGGCCGAATGCCTGGCCGTAGTCTGGCGCAAAGTAGCCCGTCCGGCCTACGACACCAAGCCGGTGCTGGCTGTCATCGAGCCGACACCGCTGCCCGCGGCCCTGCTCAAAACCGCCAGCTGGATGGCGGATTATTATAGTGTTCACCTGGCAACCGTCCTGCAGACCATGCTGCCCGCCGGCTTGGATAAGAACCGCCGTGCCCTTAAAAACCAGCGCGCCACCCCTGTGAGAAAAAGAACAAACTTTGTGCTCAACGACGGACAGCAAGCCGCATTGCAGGCCCTGCTTGCGGCTGGCGGGCGTACCGCCATGCTTCACGGCATCACCGGCAGCGGCAAGACGGCCGTCTACATCGAGCTGACCCGCCACCTGCTGGAGCAGAACCTGTCAGTCATCGTACTGACACCGGAAATCTCGCTCACCCCCCAGCTGGTCGCAGAGTTCACCGCCCATTTTCCAGACGTCATCACCACCCACTCGCAGATGAAGGAGACCGAGCGCCATCAAGCCTGGCGCCATGTACTGCATGCCGAGCGGCCGCAGGTCATCATCGGCCCGCGTTCCGCCCTGTTCATGCCGGTCGCCCGGCTTGGCGCCGTCATCATCGATGAATGCCACGAGCCTTCCTACAAACAGGAGCAGCAGCCGCGCTACCAGACCGCCCGCGCCGCCAAGGTACTGACCATGGCAGCGCACGCCACCCTGCTGCTGGGCAGCGCCACGCCCAGCGTCCACGAGTATTACCTGGCCCGCCAGCACGGCACCATCATCACCTTGGATGTCCGGGCCAAAGCCGTCCACACGCCGTCCATCACCGTCATCAATGCCACCCGCCGCGACCAGTTCACCCGCAATCCGGTGCTGGCGACGCCGCTTATCACCGCCATGCAGGAACACATCGCCGGCGGCCGCCAGGCACTGCTGTTCCATAACCGCCGCGGCACGGCCGGCTCGACGCTCTGTGAAGGCTGCGGCTGGCACGCCCAGTGCCAGGATTGTCACCTGCCCCTCACCCTGCACGCCGACGCCGCCCGCCTCATCTGCCACCTCTGCGGCGCGACCCAGACCATCCCACCCTGCTGTCCCGAGTGCCGCCGCGCCGACATCGTTTTCAAAGGCATCGGCACCAAGCGCATTGAAAGCGAAGTGAGCAAGCTGTTTCCACGGGCCCGCATCGCCCGCTTCGACGCCGACGCCACAAAGGGCGAGCAGCTGCACGAGCAATACCAGGCCATCTACGACGGTGACGTCGACATCATCATCGGCACTCAACTGCTTGCCAAAGGCCTCGACCTGCCCCGCCTCGGCCTAGTCGGCATCGTCAGCGCCGATACCGGCCTGCTGATGCCCGATTACGGCGCCCGCGAACGCACCTTCCAGCTCATCGCCCAGGCCTCCGGCCGCGTCGGCCGCCAGGACCATGCTACAGACGTCTTCGTTCAGACCTTCAATCCCGATGAATTGGCCATCGCCTGCGGCACCACCGAGGATTACGCCCGCTTCTACGAGGACGAGATCAGCCAGCGCCGCGCCGGCCACTACCCGCCCTTCAGTTATCTGCTCAAAGCCGTCTGCAGCTACAAGACCGAAGCCGGCGCCGTCCGCGCCAGCCGCGATCTGGCCCGCTCCCTGCGCCGCGACCACCCCGACGTCACCGTCATCGGCCCCACCCCCGCCTTTTATGAACGGCTGCGCGGCCTCTACCGCTGGCAGGTCATCGTCCGCAGTGCCAGGCGCGACAGTCTGCAGCGCATTGCCGCCGCCATGCCCAAAGCCTGGCAGGTCGAGCTCGATCCGCACAGCCTGCTCAGCTAAACGCCATGCACTTAGGTTAGCCCGCCGCGCCTTCATCTGTTATAATTGCTTGCTGTAGAACACTGAAGTTATTTTGATTACTACGAATATGGCCACAAAAGACGCAATCATCACCCTCCCCCATCCCCACCTGCGCGAACGCTCACGCAAAGTGAAGTCCATCAGCGACGGCATCCGCCAGCTGGTCGCCGACATGGAAGCCGCCACCCTCGATTGGGAAGCCAGCCGCAAGCACGAGCTGGGCGTGGCGCTGGCCGCCGTCCAGATCGACCGCCTGGAACGCGTAGTGGTCGTCCGCAACGACTTCGACAACAAGGACGACCGCACCTTCCTGGCCCTCATCAACCCCGAGGTCATCCAAACCAGCGGCAAACCCGAACTCGACCACGAGGGCTGCCTCAGCGTCCGCGACGTCTACGGCCTCGTCCCGCGCTACCCGGCCATCAAGGTCAAGGCTCTCAGCCTGGACGGCCAGGAGATCCGCGTCAAAGCCGAGGGCTTCCTTGCCCGCGTCCTCCAGCATGAGATCGACCACACCAACGGCATCCTGTTCGTCGACCATGTCCGCGGCCAGGACGGCTTCTTCCACCTCGACAAGAACGGCCACCTCGAACCAGTGCCACTCGAAACCGTCAAGCAGTCCGGCATCCTGTCCGAGGAGTAATCACAAGCGATGTCCATGCACACCACCATCCCGATTGTTTTCTTTGGCACGGGCCCGGTCGCGGCCGCCTCACTGGAACGTCTCCATGGCAGCTTCACCATCGAAGCCGTCGTCACCAAGCCTAACCCGCCGCATCACAAGCACGCCGCGCCGGTCATCGAGGTCGCCCGGCAACACGGCCTGCCCCTGCTGCTGGCCGCCAACAAAGCCGAGCTCGACACCCTGATTGCCGCCCAGCGCTTCACCAGCCGCGTCGCCGTCCTGATCGACTATGGCATCATCGTCAGCCAGGCCGTCATCGACACCTTCCCGGCCGGCATCGTCAACAGCCACTTCTCGCTGCTGCCCCAGTGGCGCGGCGCCGACCCCATCACCTTCGCCATCCTCTCGGGGCAGGCCCAGACCGGCGTCAGCCTGATGTTGCTCGTCCAAAAGATGGATGAAGGACCGCTGTTGGCCCGCATGACCTACGACCTGCCTGCCACCATCACCACCCCCGAACTGACCGATACGCTCGTCGCCATCAGCGCCAGTCTCCTGCGCGACAGCCTGCCGCAATACCTGGCCGGCGACCTCACACCGCAACCCCAGGGCACCGATGGCGTATCCTACTCCCGCAAGCTCAGCAAAACCGACGGCCTGCTCGATGCCGCCAAGCCCGCCATCACCCTCGAGCGCGAAGTCCGCGCCTTCATCGGCTGGCCCGGCAGCCGTCTGCAGCTTTTCGGCCGCGACGCCACCGTCACCCGGGCGCATGCCGCCCACTATCCGCCCGAGCCCGACCATCAGCCCGGCGATATCAGTGTCTCCGACGACCGCACCTGCATCATCCTGCACACCAGCGATGGCCAGCTCATCATCGAGCGCCTCAAGCCCGCCGGCAAAAAAGAAATGGACGCCGCAGATTTTCTGCGCGGCGTCCGCATCTGAAGAATTTAATGAAATGTTCGCCCGGCCTCGCCGGCCCGGGCGTATTTAATGAAACGTTCTAGTTCGTCATGCCAAGAATAGCATTGCTATTGCGCTGGATCTCGCCCTTCAGCGCCTCCATCTCGTTTGCCACCACGTCCTTATAGTCAGGACGGTTGGCCTCCAGCCAGGCCAGTGCCTGCTGCTGCTTCTCTACCTGCACTTCCGGTGTGTCCTCCGGGGATGGTGTCAGCTTCTCAAACTCCGTCAGCTGCTCTTCGCTCAGTCCCTCCGACAGTTTGGTGCCCACCCGCAGTTCCAGCGTCTCCAATACATGCCCCAAAAAAGCCTGTTTCTGATCATCCGGCAATCCACCTAGGCCCAGGTCGTTTAAGAAATTCTCGTCAAGTTGGAATGGTTGCATGGTGTGCCTCGTTTAGCTACTGGTATTGTAACACAAACAAAAGCGGCTTCATTGAGCCGCTTCTGCCATCCGTCGCCAGATGATTACATTAACTTTTGGTTGCGTGCTTGTAGAGAATCTGCAAAGCTTCCTTCGGCAGCTTGCCGCCTTCAGGATAGCGCAGACCCCAGTTGCCACGGCTTTCGTCCCAGTAGGCATACCCCTGGTCCCGGAGTTCAGGACCAGCGTCCTGCAGTACCTGGGCGTACTGGCTGTGGTCGATACCGATATCGCCCATCAGCTCGTAGAAGCCCATGCCACGGTCAACGGTGTAGCTCGACAGTTCAGGCATCCTGAGCCTGTCGCCGCCATCGGTGCCAGTGCCTTCGCCGCCAGTACCGCCGTCGGCACCAGTATCAACATCCGTGTCAACGCCGGTGTCGGCATCAATCTCTGTCGAGTCGACAGCCGAGCTGATCTCAGGCGCCGCGTCGTGGCCAGAATCAATGTAGTCTTCCAGCTGATCAGGGGTGGTGCCGCCAGGCTGGTTTTCAGGGTTTGGCAGGCTGTCCATGTTGCTGTAGTTGTTGCCGCTGACCTCGCCCGGGGTAGAGTCATGGCCAAGGCCGCCAGGCAGGTTGAACTCAGTGTCAGGACCGCGTGAAGGTACGGCCTCATCGCCCAGCGGGGCGCTGTCGCCAGGAGCAGGAATGACGCGCGGAGCTTCTTCGGGTGGGCGCACCGGAATGTCGTTCCAGGCATCGGCGGCCGTCGTAAGAGAGTAGCCGATACCAAAGCCCAGGGCGGCCACGCCGACAGACTTGATGGCGGACTTGCGGCGCTTTGAACGCTCGTCATAGAGACTGGTGTCGTAGTGCTCGCGACCGACAAAGGCAGCTTCGGACAGGACGGTATCGAAGTCGGCGTTAGCGGTCGTGGCTTCGTGGTTCTCCTGCAGCCGCTTGTCAAAGGCGCCGCCATCTTCCACGACAGCCAAGGTGTTACCCTCGCGGGCGTCACGGATGGCAAAGCCACGGCCGGCACGAAGCGCAAAGCCCGTGGCGGCAGCTGCGGCCGTCACCAGACCCAGGCCGGCGAACACGGCGGTGGTCGCACCGATGGCGCCACCAAAGATCACGCCCTTGGCACCCTTGACGACGGCACCGTGCCAGCCATCGTGCTCCTTGCTGCTGAACAGCTGGCCGTTGATCATGTACTGCACGACGGCAGAACCCAGGATGCGGTTCAGCCGGGTATCCTTGATCTGTTCGTTGGTATCAATCTGCAGGTCGCGCTCGCTGCGCAGGGCGTAAGCAAGGGCGAACTGGCGGTCGCTTTCAGCGGTCAGCTCGGCCTGACGGGCCGGGTCGTCATCGGTGATCGGGTTTTCGGTGCGGAAAATTTCCAGTTCACGGTGGCCAAGCGCTATCATAGCGGCTTCGTATTCGTAGCGGGCGGTTGCCATTTCCTGGCGCTTCGAGCGGCTCATACGCGTGCGCAGGCTGGAGGCGTGCTTGGCGCCCAGGGCGGCCAGCTTGTCGCGGGCAATCTCGTAATCGATGTGGGCATTCTTGAATTCATCGGATTCGCGAAGGGCGTTGGCGGCTTCGGTGCGGGCGTTGCGGTCGTGTGTTTCGTTGTCGGCAATGGCGCGGTCAAGCATCGTGTCGTCGACGACGTCGGCTTCAAAGCGGTTCACTTCTCGGTTGAGAAGTTCGCGGCCAGTGATGGTTTCCATATCAAGGATGGCTGCGTTCGGGTCCTGGCCGGGCCGGACATGCTCTTGTGGCAGGTTCCAGGTGGCATCGCTCATCCTGTCGACGGAAAACTCGCGCAGGACAGCCTTGTAGCCGTCACGGCTTGGATCGTCATCGGCGATGCCGTTATTGGTAAGGTATTCGTCAAGATGGCCGTCGAACTCTGCATAGGCATTATTGCGAGCATCGCGGACTGCTTTGAAATCCATCGCATCGATATCTTTGACGGCTTCATGAACGCGGCTGTGCTGCTCAACGCGAAGGGTATCAACACTATCGGGGCGCAAAAAGTCAAAGTACTTAGGGTCGTACTTTGCCTCGGCAGTATTAGCGGCTGCCTGTGAGGGATCTGTATTCAAGGTATTGGGATTCGTCATAGTAGTAGACTTCTTGTATAGTGCTTTGCTTTTTGCTTTTTTGTAATTGATTACGTTTTACGCTCTTATTTATAGCACACATGCTTAATATTGTCAATATATAAAAGAATATGCTTGACTTTTTTCAAATAATGTAGTATATTTATAACATTACCTTAATAGATTCACTATCGTGTCTCTTTAAGGCGGTCATTCACAACGGTATTATGAGACTGTGCAAGCGCAGTTCCAGCACAGCGACAAGGGTGGGCCTTACCGTTATTCGACTCCCCTTCTCGCTGTGTTTGAGCCTTATCGCTCTCACAGCACTCTCCCTACATTCAAGCATTACACACTTCACATTCAGTTTTCTCACTTCTGCTCCAGCACGTAGTGCCGAGATTATGCCAGGCTTTTTGCTTTATTGACCATATATATGTACACCCGCCCGTACATGTTGATAAAGGCCGGCATAATCTCGGCGCTTACTGCAGTAGCGCTGAGGGGTTGCGGCGACCGCCGCTTCTCCAGAGTCCGAGCAATCGGACAGACCGCGTCTACGGACGCAGGATGTGAGACACTACCATGTCGCTTCTCGACCAGCTCGGTGTGACCGCTGACGACGCCCTGGACGCCACCGAGGTCGAGCGCATCAAGCTCCTCCTCAAGAAGGTCCAGGCTCAGGCGGTTCAGATCGCCAAGTCGGACGACACCGGCATGACCATCAGCTACCTCTCGCTGTACGAGGTCCTCCTGAAGATCGTGCGCGAGAAGCTCCCGCTCCACCAGGTGCGGGCGCTGCTCTCGGAGTACGAGCGGACGGGCGAGCTCAACCTGCTGTCGGCTTCGGTCGGCGGCAGCAGAGGTGAATCCATCGCGATCAGCGTCCCCGACGGGGACACGGTCGACCCGACGGAGCGTGCGGCCATCATCCGCACCATCCGTTCGATCGTCGCCCTGCTGAGCGGGGTGGCGGAGAAGAACACCTCGGGTGACACCGAGGCGCTCGTCAAGGCCGTGGAGGCTGGGGTGACCCAGATCCTCGGCAGCATGACGCCGGTGCAGGCCCGCCAGTACGTCGCGCGGCTGCGTGACGGACAGGCCGGTTCCCTGCTCGGTGACAGTGATGCCGACCAGAAGCCTGCGAAGGCTCTGGGCGGTGGTGGTGGCGCCAACGAGCAGACGCTGGAGAAGTTCGAGTCGCTCGCGACTTCGGACGCCAAGGCGGCTGCGCAGGTTCTCGAGGTTCTCGAGGAGCTGCTGGGCGTGAGTGACGCCAAGCGGCGGAACGCGATCGCCGAGGTTCTCGGCAACATCGTGTTCCAGCCGGCGAGCGCCGACTGGGCGGTCGTTCCCAACGACCCCAAGCTGGGCGGCAACGCCAACCTGAAGGCGGTCGTGGATCTCCGTACCGAGCTCGAGAGGGAGCGGGCGGAGGTCAAGCGGCTGACGATGGAGCTCGACGCCGAGAAGAAGAAGCCCGCTGCCGGTACCCCGGTTGGCGGAACCCTCTTCGACCCGGCCAAGCACGTCGAGAAGGCCCAGGCCTGCCCGAAGTCCGACGTGAAGACCCAGATCGCGGCCATCCGCAAGGCGGTCGCGAACATCAAGGGCTCCTTCCTCAAGGGCAAGGACGAGGCCGTCGACGCCGTCGACGCCGCCGCGACCGCGCTCAACGTGTGATGCAGTAGGGGGGCCCGGGTGGGCCGTGATCGCGAAAGCGAGAGCGGCCCCCCCGGCAAACCTGGTTCTCTTCCCTGTCTCATACCGAATACTTATATCGAAGCGCCCCGGCTAAACCGGGGCGTTCTGCTTTTATGTGCCGGGGTTTATTTGCCGGACAGCGTGCGCTTGCGCAGCTCGCGGGTGAAGAATTCGAGGCGGTCGCCGATTTCAATCTGGAGCTTGCCCTGCGTCTTGAGGTTGAGGCCGCAGAGATCGCCCTGGAAGACTTCGCGGGCGTCCTGCTTGTTGCGCTGGACGTTGACCACGCTGACCTCGGCCAGCTGGCTGCCGCCACGGATGACGCGGGCCAGGGTCTTTGGGACGGCTTTGCCTTCGGTGACTTCACCGCCGACGACGGCTTCTTCCTTGGTGATTTTGAAGACACCCTTGATCTCGAGGGAGCCGACCTCGGTTTCGACTACCTCTGGGGCCAGCAGGTCTTCGAGGCTGGTGCGGGCATCGTCGAGGAGTTCATAGATGACGCGGTAGAGGCGGACCTCGACCTTTTCGCGGGCGGCGACCTTCTTGACGGCCGGTGGCAGCTGGACGTTGAAGCCATAGATGACGGCGCCGGAGCCGGCGGCGCGGCGGACGTCGTTTTCGGAGATATGGCCGACGCCGGAGGAGACGATGCGGATGACGGCGTCCTTCTGCTCGATGAGGCGCAGGCTGTCGAGGACGGAGGTCAGTGAGCCCTGGACGTCGGCGCGGACAATGGCGTTAAGGACGACGGTCTCGGCCTGGCGGTTCATCATGCCAAGCAGGTCGGTGCTGGAGAGGCTGGAAGTGACGGATTCGCGGGCGTCGGCGGCGTTGGCGGCGGCGCGCAGGCGGGCTTCTTTTTCGTTCTTGACGACATCGAAGCGGTCACCGAACTGCGGCAGCTCCTTGAAGCCGGTGACGATGGCTGGCGTGGAGGGGCCGGCTTCCTTCAGGGGGCGGCCGGCGTAGTCTTCGAGGGTGCGGATCTTGCCGTAGGCCTTACCGGCGACCAGGTAGGCACCGCTCCTCAGGATGCCGTGCTCTACCAGCAGGCGGACGACGGAGCCGCGGCCCAGGACGGTATTGCTCTCGATGACGAGGCCTTCGGCGGGGCCGTCGGTCTCGGCTTTGAGTTCTTCGAGGTCGGCGACGAGGAGGACGAGGTCAAGGAGGCGATCGATGTTCTGGCCAGTTTTTGCGCTGACTTCGACCATGACGGTGTCACCGCCCCACTCTTCGGTCTGGAGACCGTGCTCGGCGAGCTCGGCTTTGACGCGGGGGATGTCGGCGGTCTCTTTGTCGACCTTGGTGATGGCGACGACCATCTTGGCATGGGCGGCCTGGGCGAACTTGATGGCTTCGACGGTCTGGGGCTTGACGCCGTCATCGGCAGCCACGACGATGATGACGACATCGGTCAGGGCGGCGCCGTGCTGGCGCAGGGCCGAGAAGGCCTCGTGACCCGGCGTATCAAGCAAGGTGATGGCCCGGTTCTTGCGGATGGCCTGATAGGCGCTGATGTGCTGGGTGATGCCACCGGCTTCGCCGCTGACGACCTTCAGGTCGAGGATGGCGTCGAGCAGGCTGGTCTTGCCGTGGTCGACATGGCCCATGACGGCGACGATGGGCGGGCGGTCGCTGGCGTTCTCGCTCTTGGCGCGCTGGGCGGAAGCGCGGGCGGCCAGGACGCTTTCGGCCTCTTTTTTCTGCAGGGTGACGCCGAGGCTGAGCTCTTCGGTGATGATCTGGGCAGTCTCGAAATCGATCCGCTGGTTGACAGTGGCCATGATGCCGTTCTTGAAGAGCTCACCGATCAGCTTGGTGACCGGCAGATTAAGCTGGGTGGCCAGTTCGCCTACGGTAATCATCTCCGGGATGACCAGGGTCCTGTTGTTTGCATCGGCCATGGGGCGCTCCTTTGTCCTTTAGGGGTTCTTGTTGGGGCGGCCGGCGCCGGTAGGTGGGCGGCCGCGAGTCCAGAGGTGATGCGAGCGGGGTCTCCCCCGCTCTGTATCACCTTTCGACTATTTCTTGAGGCTCAGGGAAATCTTGCGATTGTCCTTGTCGATATCAAGAATGGTGAAGGTCTTCTTCTCGCCGAGCTTGAAGAGTTTCTCCGGGTCGACGCTCTCGCCACTGGTACCGAGTTCGGTGACGTGGACCAGGGCCTCGACGGCCGGGCTCAGCTGGACAAAGGCGCCGAACGGCGTGATGCGGGTCACGGTGCCTTCGGCGGCGTCACCACGCTTGAACTGTTCGACTTCCTTAGCCCAAGGATCCTCGGTCAGCTGCTTGATGCTGAGGCTGAGGCGTTCCTTGTCGATCGAGATGATCTTGGCTTCGACGCTGTCGCCGA
Organism: Candidatus Saccharibacteria bacterium; assembly: GCA_016789455.1. Taxonomy (NCBI): domain Bacteria; phylum Candidatus Saccharimonadota; species Candidatus Saccharimonadota bacterium. The sequence continues at coordinate 875,415 of JAEUQU010000002.1, forward strand.
CGCGGACGTAGTCGGCCGGGTTGTTGACGCGCTCCCAGCTAATCTCACTGATGTGGATCAGGCCTTCGATACCGTCGACGTTGACGAAGGCACCAAAGTCGACCACGCCGGTGACGACACCGCGGACTACGTCGCCAGGACCGAGCTTCTCGAAGCGCTCTGCCAGGCCTTCCTTGATGGCTTCCTTCTCGCTGAAGATCAGCTTGTTGGCCTTGCGGTCAGCGTCAAGAATCCTGACGCGCAGCGGCTTGTTGACGATGGCGTTGAGGCGCTGCAGGATCTCGTCCTTGTCAGCACCGCCGACGCGCGGGTAGTGCTCGGCACTCAGCTGGCTGACCGGCATGAAGCCGCGGATGCCTTCGAGTTCGATGAGCAGACCGCCACGGTTGGCGTCGTAGGCTGTGACCTCGATGGTCTCGCTGGCGTCAAACATGCGCTTGACTTCGTCCCAGCCGCGGTCCTTGGCGGCCTTGCGCAGGCTCAGCAGCGCGTAACCGTCTTCCATGTCGGCGTCGACGACGCTGGCCACGACAGGCTGGCCCGGCTCGAGTGCCTTGCCAAAACCGATCTCGCGGCGCGGCACCAGGCCGATACCGTAACCGCCCAAGTCGAGCCAAACTTCGTTCTTCTTGACGGAGAGAACTTTGGCTTCGACGACCTCACCAGGGGTGAGAGTGGATGTTTCTGCCTGGGCGAGCAGTTCATCCATAGTGATGTGTTGCTTTGTCATTATAAGGTAATGACTCCTTCCAAAAAGTATTTTCTCCCAGTCATCGTTCACAGCTGCAACAGCCGGGCTATACGTTTATGGCGCATAGGAAAAATGGGCCTCGGAGATTACTTCTTATTATGCCTCACTAACAGATATAAGTAAAGTCTGGCGATGGATGCGGCTAGACAAGTGCGGCACGGCGCAGAGCGCCGCGGCTCTGGCGCCAACGGACAATGCCGAAGCCTACCAGGGTCAGGCCGCTGGCAGCCAGGGCGATGTCGGTGACAGGTCCGGTACTGGGGACGGCTGACGGAGCAGCTGGCGCAGCCGGGCCGGTGCTGGGAACGGCGGATTGCGGGCGGGCTGGCTGGTTCTGGGCCTGTTGCTGGGCTTGCTGCTGGCGGGCTTCCTCGGCGCGACGGGCCTCCTCTGCCCTGCGGGCTTCTTCTGCCTTTCTGGCTTCTTCCGCTTTGCGCGCCTCTTCGGCCTTGCGGGCTTCTTCGGCTTTTCTTGCTTCTTCGGCTTTCCTGGCCTCTTCGGCCTGGCGGCGGGCGTCTGCGGCGGCATCGCCCTGCTGGTTGTTATTCTGCTCGTTGGTGCGTGTGTCGTTCTGGGCGGCAGCCGGGCGGTCGGCCTGGCCGTTCAGCTGGGCAAGCTGTTCATTGCGCTGCTTAAAGAAAAACAGGCCACCGATCAACAGGCCGATCAGCAGAAGGCCGACGACCGAATAGACGATGAACCTGCGGGGGCTATTACCTCTGTCTTCCATAGTGCCAATACAATACCACTCTTTTTACAATAAATCAAAGGGCTGTATACTGGTAGCATGATAATCGCAGTCGATATCGGCGGCACGAAGACGCTGGTTGCTAACTTTGAGGGCCAACAGATTGTCCGACAGACCCGTTTTGCCACCGTCGCCGACAGCGAGACCTTTCTGGCCGACCTGTTACCGGTGCTACGCAAGCACGCCGGACGGACGAAGCCGGAAGCCATCAGTTTGGCGGCGCCCGGCATCATCGACCACTACACCGGCAGCGTCGTCCGGTGCGGCAACCTGCCGTGGGAGGATTTCCGGCTGCGCAAGGCGCTGTCGGCGCATTTTAACTGCCCGATCTATCTTGAAAACGATGCCAACCTGGCAGGACTGGCCGAAGCCCGCGCCCTGGTGCCGATTCCCCGCCTGGTGCTTTACGTGACGGTCAGTACCGGCATCGGTACCGGCCTGGTGGTCAATGGCAAGCTGATTGCCGCCCTGAGCGGCTCCGAGGCCGGCCATATGGTACTGCGGCGGCCGGAAGGCTACCTGAAATGGCAGTCGTTCGCCTCTGGCAAAGCCCTGCACGCACGCACCCATAAGCTGGCAGCCGAAATCCGCGACCCGCGCGTCTGGCATGATATCGCCGACCGCGTAGCCGACGGGTTACTGGCGCTCATCCCTGCCCTGCAGCCCGATGCCATCGTCATCGGCGGCGGCGTGGGCAGCCACTTTGATAACCACTGGCGCCATGAGCTGGAATCGATACTTTCCGAGCGGCTCAGCAGTTTCATCAGCCTGCCGCCGATCATTCAGGCGCAGCACACTGAAGAAGCCGTACTGTACGGGTGCAATTATTTTGCCGAAGACAAGCTTGATGACCGCTAAAGAGGCGCTGCTTGCCAGCACCCCCGCCACACTGACACCCGCAGAGCTGGCCGGCCGGATACGCTCGGCCTACGGCGACATCACGTTTGTGGTTGATGATGATTTTTTCTGGTCGGCCGGCGACGAACAGCTGCATTACCGGCCAGCAGAGACGGCGGAGGACATCTGGTGCCTGCTGCACGAGATCGGCCACGCCCGGTTGAAGCATGCTGATTATACGACTGACGTGGAACTGCTTGGCCACGAAGTTGATGCCTGGGAGTGGGCGCGCAAAGCTGCCGGCCGGTTTGGCGTGGCGCTTGATGATGATTTTATCCAAGACCAGCTGGATACGTACCGTTTTTGGCTGCATGCCCGTAGTCGCTGCCCCGATTGCCAGCAGACCGGACTACAGCATCCCGGCGGCCATTACGCCTGTTTGAACTGTCCTGCCACCTGGCATGCAAACGACGCCCGGAGGCGTCGTCTGCAACGAACCAGATTGTAGCTTGGGCTAAAATACTGGAAATAGTAAAGGCTGGTGTGCCCTATTCGGCCTGCTGGACAGCAGTCTGAGCAGTGTCAACCGGCTTGATGTCCGACTGGACAGCGGTTTCGCTGACCTTGCGGCGGCGGCTGATCTTACCACCCTTGGAACCGGCGATACGGGCCAGTTCGCGGTTGTGGGCAAAACCACCGGTCTTACCGAGCTTGCCGCCCTTGGCACCGATACGTGCGTAAAAATCTTTGCCGTGGCGAGCACGGTTAGTAGCAGCGGCCTTGGCGCCGCCTTCTTTAGTTCCTGCCATACTTCTCCTTTATGTATCCATCACAGGTCACAACGCCGTCCAACAGGGGTAGGCCGTGCAGCATGGATTGTATTACCTCACATGTGATATGTGTACGTAAGCATAATAACAATATTTTATCATTTTGTCAATATTTACATAACCGATTTAACATTTTTTTAATATATTTGCGTTTTCCCGGCTGGTGATATATCATTGTGAGTAGTCAGATAACAGATGTGACCGACTGACAAAACGACCCATGTGCGAGGCGGGTCGTTTTTTTATTGGCCTGCACTTTTATCCTCTTTTGTCGTCAGATGCTTATATTCTTATCGGCGGACCACGGCGATCAACTGGCGATACGCGGCCCCACTCGGCTACATACGGCGCGATTCTGCCGCTTATGGTGGTCGTAGCGGCTCTCAGGCCGCTGTGTGCCCGAAGTGGTAATTCGTGACTATATTCAGCCATAAACGGGTTATACGGGGCTCCTACGGCCTCACAGGGCTAATATTGTGGTGCTGACAGGGGTCGCCCCGACATATATAATGTATGCGGAGCATCTACTTGGCGCCTTGCATACGGGAGGTACCCTATGTATCGTTCGTTGCTCTCCGCACTTCACCGATCGCATCTGGCTGCAATCAAAAAATCCCCTCATACTTGAGGGGATTTCGTGCGAAGGACGGAACGGTCTAGTTCAGACTGGCCTTGGTCTTTTGGACTGCAGCACTGCCGTTCACCCCTTCTTCAGTCCAGTACAGAATGTACTTGGGACAAGGAGTGGCCGCACAGTTGGTGGTGCCGTCCGACTGGAAGGCGCGGTACCCGTAGAGGTTAGTGACCGTTGATGCCGGCTGAGCGTTATCGATATTGTTCGTGCCGGTGCCACCAGGAGCCAATAAGGCATTCTTATCGATACCTGTCAGAATAGTTGCGACGTCATCACCCGTCTTTGGTACGGTGTCGTTGTAATCCAGCGCAGAAGCGAGAGGATATGTGCTGTTATTGTTGGTGTAGTACACCTCAAGCTGGCCGGAAATAGCTTTTATGTCCGTAGCGCGCTCGGTATTACGGGCGCGAGCCTGCACGCCGCTGAAGGTGTTCAGCACGATGGCGGCCAGGATGCCGATGACGACGATGACAATCAGCAGCTCGACGATCGTAAATCCGACGGCCGACTGCTTACCCTGCGGCGTCTTGCCGAACTTAGTGCTAATCCCTAGTTTCAGTTGCCTGGCGGTGACTGGTCTGGTTTTCATGACTGATTCCTTATATTTATTTTTACGCTATCGTTAGCACCATTATAACGCATTACGCATACGTTTCAAATATTATTTATGCACATATCTAACAGATAGCAGTCTGTTTTTCACCACTGTCACAGCACGATGTGAGCAGCCCGTCGCATGCGTCTGAACAACAAAAAAGAGCCCTCTAGGGGCTCGTTTCTTGTCAATTCGGCACCGTGCTAGTTTCCCACTCGACTGAGCAGTATAATCGCCGCTGCTAGGCTTAACTTCTGTGTTCGGCATGAGAACAGGTGTTTCCCTAGCGCCATGGGCACCGAGTCGGGTCTATCTGGGATAGGACCAACTCGATGTCCATACGGTGTACGAAAAGATGTGAAAGAACGATCGGTATAGTGTAGATATTGTACACTAACTACTAGTCGACCTACCAGGTGTGTTGCTAATTGCTTAGCTCGCCTCTGGTTCCCATGACTTGCCCGTGTCATCACTGACCACAGCGTATCAACGATACGCCTAGCGAACAAATCATGGAACATAAAAAGGCAATGGGACTATTAGTACGCTTCGGCTCCATACGTTACCGCACTTCCACCTTGCGCCTATCAAACAGATCGTCTATCTGTGTCCTCATAGGGAAATCTAATCTTGAGGTCAGTTTCGCGCTTAAGATGCTTTCAGCGCTTATCTGCTCCGAACATAGCTACTCGACAATGCCCTTGGTAGAACAATCGATACACCAGAGGTTCGTTCACCCCGGTCCTCTCGTACTAGGGGCAAATCCTCTCAAATTTCCTGACGTCCGTACCGGATATAAACCGAACTGTCTCACGACGTTCTGAACCCAGCTCGCGTACCACTTTAATCGGCGAACAGCCGAACCCTTGGAACCTGCTCCAGCTCCAGGATGTGATGAGCCGACATCGAGGTGCCAAACAGCGCCGTCTATGTGAACTATTGGGCGCTATAAGCCTGTTATCCCCGGGGTAACTTTTATCCGATTGCGCTGGCAATCCCACATTCATGTACAAATGTACGACCAGCGGGTCACTTACTCCGACTTTCGTCCCTGCTTGGAATGTCCTCCTCACAGTCAAGCCGGCTTATGCGTATGCACTATCACTTCGATTTCCATCCGAAGCTAGCCGACCTTTGAACGCCTCCGCTACTCTTTAGGAGGCAACCGCCCCAGTTAAACTACCCGTCATACACTGTCCGATAACCGGATAACGGTCATCGTGAGAATAAGATCACAACTAGGGTGGTATTTCACCGGTGACTCCACAAATACTGGCGTATCTGCTTCAAAGTCTCCCACCTATGCTACACAAGTTGTAACCCGATTCAATGTAAAACTGTAGTAAAGCTCCACGGGGTCTTCTCGTCCTGGTACGGACAGACGGCATCTTTACCGCCAATGCACTTTCACCGAGTCCTTCGTTGAGACAGTGCCCACATGATTACTCCATTCGTGCGGGTCAGAACTTACCTGACAAGGAATTTCGCTACCTTAGGACGGTTATAGTTACCGCCGCCGTTCACCGGGGCTTCAGTTCAAAGCGTAAACCTCTCCCCTTAACCTTCCGGCACCGGGCAGGAGTCAGCCCCTATACATCCACTTTCGTGTTAGCAGAGACCTGTGTTTTTGATAAACAGTTCCGTGGGCTCTTTAGCTGCGGCCCCGCACCAATTGGTACGAGAGTCGCTGCGTCTGTCTCAGACGATGATTGATCTTCCGGTTGTCCGGTTGATCTCGATTACATAAGGTATACTCATACCATTTTTTACGCGCCACTTTCGTGACACGCTTACGTTCATCTCAACGCTGAGAAAACGCAGCTTTACAGATATATTTCTATATCACTCACACCGATTGGTGCGGGGCAGACCTTATCCCTAAGTTACGGTCGCTGTATTGCCGAGTTCCTTAACGAAGGTTCTCTCGTAAGCCTTGGTCTACTCGACCTGAGCACCTGTGTTGGTTTGCGGTACGGGCGGCTATACCCACGCGTAACATTGCTTTTCTAGCCAGCACTTTCGACTAACTCGTTCGCCCGAAGGCAAACTCGCATTCCAGGTCGTTACTCCTGTTAGACGGATATAACCATGAATCCGCTTAATCTACTATGCCGTGCACATGTTACAAAGTATAACCGGTACGGAAATATTAATCCGTTGTCCATCGCCTACGCTAAACAGCCTCGGCTTAGGCCCGACTAACCCTGGATTGATTATCATAGTCCAGGAAACCTTGCTCTTTCGGCCGATGGGATTCTCACCCATCTTATGGTTACTCATTCCAGCATTCTCACTTCCTCACGCTCCACAATACTTTCCAATACTGCTTCACTGCAGAGAGGAACGCTCCTCTACCACTGTACGCTAGGCGTACAATCCATGTCTTCGGTAGTACACTTTAGCCCCGTTACATTTTCCACGCAGAATCTCTTGACGAGTGAGCTGTTACGCACTCTTTAAATGAATGGCTGCTTCCAAGCCAACATCCTCGCTGTTTAAGAAACTCCACTTTGTTTCCCACTGAGTGTACATTTAGGGACCTTAGACGATGGTCTGGGCTGTTTCCCTTTCGAGCGCCGAGCTTAGCCCCGACGTTCTAACTGCCATGATTCCACAAACGGTATTCGTAGTTTGTTAAGGGTGGGTACCGTTGCCAGCCCCAGTCCTTTACAGAGCTCTACCCCCGTTTGCTACCACATGACGCTAGCCCTAAAGCTATTTCGAGGAGAACCAGCTATCTCCGAGTTCGATTGGCATTTCACCGCTAACCACAGCTCATCCAAACACTTTGAAACGTGTCCTGGTGCGGCCCTTCACTGCGTGTTACCGCAGCTTCAGCCTGGCCATGGTTAGGTCACCCGGTTTCGGGTCTAATCCGTAGTACTAATTCGCCCTATTCAGGCTCGCTTTCACTGTGGCTCCGTCAATTGACTTAACCTTGCACTACAAATTAACTCGCTGGATCGTTCTACAAAAAGCACGCCGTCACCGAATAAATCGGCTCCGACTCCTTGTAGGCACACAATTTCAGGATCTATTTCACTCCCCTCCCGGGGTTCTTTTCACCTTTCCGTCGCCGTACTTGTTCACTATCGATCACGTAATATGTTTAGCCTTGGCTGGTGGTCCAGCCGGTTTCAACCAGGGTTTCTCGTGTCCCGGCCTACTCGAGAAAACACATATAAAGCTAGCGTCGTTTTCGTATACACGGCTCTCACGTCCTTTGGCGCTCCCTTCCAGAAGCTTCTACTAACAACGCTAATTTTTTACTTTACTACTGAAGTGACAGCTCAGTATCGCATGTCATAGTGCTCAACCGAGGTTAAGTCCTATGACATGGTCTTGTGTTATCTCACAACCCCTTCTATACATTCGCCTGTCAGCTTACTTGTCTTTCTTAGAAAAAATCGCATAGTGCGACTTTTTCTATGCCTGCTTCCCAGGATAAATCCAAGGAAGTGGGCAGACAAAAGTATATAAGGTTTGGGCTCTTCCCGTTTCGCTCGCCACTACTCCGAGAATCGTTATTTACTTTCTTTTCCTCCGCCTACTAAGATGTTTCAGTTCAGCGGGTTCCCTCTCGATTACCCTATATATTCAGGTAACGGTGACTAGACATGACTCTAGCCGGGTTTCCCCATTCGGAAATTTCCGGATCAAAGCTTGTTGACAGCTCCCCGAAACTTATCGCAGTCTTCCACGTCCTTCATCGGTATTACGTGTCAAGGCATCCATTGTGTGCCCTTGAGTACCTTTTTATGCATTGGTCGACTAGTAGTTGGTATACACTTTCATGCACAACAACTGCCGTCGTCCTTTCATCATCTAATCAAATTGTTAATCTGCAGAACTCCACCAATATCACTCGCGGCCTGTGGGCCGTGCAGCGATTGAGTTCTCGAAACAGTAGCTCATCGGATGGTATTCGCTCGGACATACCTCGTCAGCTCCTGTTTTGAGAATTCAATTCAGAACGCAACTCTGTACAACTCAGGATAGTGTAACAGTAGTTACCTCTGTTTGTAAAGGACTTTTTTCGTCGTGTCATCCTTATGCGGTTTGCTTTAGCGCAGCCGTATAAAAATAACCTCCGATGCCACACCTCGTGGCGGCCAGAGGTTTCTCCCAAGTCGTTGATGACTTATTGGCGAAACATTCGCGTACTGAAAGTAATAGTAAGTGAAAGTTATTACTATTGCAATAGTTTTTGAGTGCTAAGGTGTAGTAATTTTAGCACCCTAAGGTTATGTACGGCACATACTGGTCATGCTGGGCCACGGTAGCCCAGGTATCCAGCTGGTGCGGTGTCGCAAAGATGCCAATCTTATCCAGGAAACCGCAGCCGCCGCCCTCGGTCTCGTTCTCGTCGATGTAATACGGGCGGCCCCAAGGGTCTTCCAGGCCGGTGAGGTTGGTGCCGGCAGCATTGCCGATCGCCTGCAGGGCTGCCTTGTAATCCGTCCAGCAGGGGTCGGTATTCTTATTAAGCGTGGCAAAGTTAGTGCCACCGACCTTATGGACGCATTCCCAGGCGGTGCCGGCATCATTGGTAATGGCCATCAGGGCGACATCACCCCGTGCGATACGGGCCGTCTTAATGGCCTTCATCAAAGCCGAAAGATCGGAGTTGATGCGGGCGGCCCTGGCCTGGTCCTGCGAACGGGCATACGAATTCATGGCCACGACCGCCAGGATGCCGATGACGACCACCACGATGAGCAGTTCGACAATGGTAAAACCCCGGGAACTCCGCCCCTTCCGGCCTGCGCCGAGCAGATTGTTAACTATTTTTGATGTTTTCATAGCTAATACGGCGATTATACCATAAGCATCACGATTGCCCCACGCCAGTCCGACACTATACAATGAGGGCAATACTTAGCGGGTAATTGAGGAATGTTCATGACCAACGCACAAAAAACTTTGACCGCCCTGCTGCTGGCCGCAGCCTTCGGCCTGCTGCACCTACTGACCTACAGCGGCATCTGGTTCCTGGAGATGCCGTTCGCCCGGACGCGCCAGGCCTGCGCTGCCAGCGTCAGCGTCAGCCACGTCTGCAAATGCACCATCGTCGAACACAATGCCGTCGGCTTCCCTTTCCGAGCCAACTACAATGATGAATGCCAGCAGGACCATGCACCGGTCATCTGGATCATGGGCGTGAATTACGCGCTGCAGCTGTTGTTCCTGGCGGCGGTGTTCGTCATCCTGCAGGAAGTATTCTCAGGAGGGAAAAGGTCACGGCGATGAGCAGGGCGCCGTCCCGCGGCTTCACCATCCCGGAGGTCACGACTGCCGGCGGCGAGTTCGCACTGCGCATGTCGCCCGAAAATTTCCGGCACGCCCACTACTGCACCTCCGGCAGCTCGTTCGTACTGGCCGGAGAGACGACGTACTGCGGTACCGCCGGCTTTGGGAACGGGGCGGCGAAGGCGTGTTACGTGGCGAACTGATTTCTCTATACCTTTGCAGGATCGGGCAATGGAATCGCACACCAGCGCGCGGCGCTTCCACCATAGGTATAGCCACTTGGGGCGTTCGTACCGAATACTCCCCAGCCGCCAGTCTCGTATATCGGCTTACCATACGCACAAGTAGCCGGCGACTCAATCACGTACGCCAGATACCAGGCGTGCGCGGTACCGTTCAGCGTCGCATACGGAATAATCCATAGCCATACGCCCGAAGAGTTGCTGTTATCTCCCTCCAGGTACTTGGCTCCGCTGGCCGTCGCGGTCGTATCAATATAAGCCCTCATCTTGGTATTGAAGCTGGGGATGGTGCTGGCCAACGACGTGGTGCCGTTTGCTGCTACCTGGCAATCCCCCGTGCCGTTGGAGTCGACATCGGGATAGCTGCCGAGACAGAAGTATACTTCGGTGCCGCCAGCCATCTCTGAGGGGTATGCGTTGCCGTTGGCCACCGCATAGGCCAGCAAGGCCTTGTGCCACGCCTGGGCCAACGAGACATTCTGTTGGTTGCGGGCGTTACGCTGAATGCCAGCGTACGAATTGAGAGCGATGGCGGCCAGAATGCCAATCACTACTATGACGATAAGAAGTTCTACGATTGTAAAACCATTGCGGCGCTTATACATAAAATTACTATAGCATAAGCATGTTGTATAAAAATCGTTGACAAACAAAAAACGACCGGACGGTCGCCTAAGTTCCCTGTGAAGTGCTGCATGGTGGGGCTATCTGGACTTGAACCAGAGACCTCGTCATTATCAGTGACGCGCTCTAACCAACTGAGCTATAGCCCCATACGTACAGGCTCACATATGGTGGAGCGTCAGGGACTCGAACCCTGGACCCCCTGCTTGCAAAGCAGGTGCTCTAGCCAACTGAGCTAACGCCCCATGATCGTATGGAATGGCTATCAAAATGTCTCACGACAAGTTCCACGTTATTGTATAGAACTTCATCTGTTTTTGCAATGCTGTCCGCCGCTCTGCGCGTCGCAACGATAGTCTGAAAATGGAACACCGCTGGGCGGAGGACGAGGGCCCGAAGGGCCGACGGTCAGTGACCGTACACTCAATCCCCCGCCGCAGCGGTTTGTCACACGTGTCCGGCGACCCGTTCACTCCTGTCGGCGGTCTTCTGGTTGGGGACGAGGACCGCCAGCATCGCCTCCGTCGTGACCGCCACCGCCAGCATGGCGGCGATGATCCACGGAGCGCCGACCGACAGCGGCAGCACCAGCAGTGGCGAGCAGCTGAGGATCGGCAGGACGAAGATGTGCAGGACCACCTCCTGGCTGGTGAAGATGGTCGGCTTCCAGCCCCCATCCGTCCAGCTGATCTTGACCAGCGCGAGGAGCGCGGGCAGGAGCAGGACGATGAGGGCGTAGGGGAACAGCTCGGCATCCATCAGGACAGTCCTTTCGCTTGGGAAACACGGTGAGGTGCAGGCCGCACAACGGGCATACTGCCATAGCGGGCCTATATATAATTATAGCATAGTGCTTGCGTTTAGTCAATGAATTACTGCTACCCAACAGGGGTACGAACGTTTCGTCCTACTGGACTCATCAGCATAACCTGCGAGTTATGGACGTTCGCCGCTGGGCGGAGGTGAGGAGCCGACGGCTCTCACGCGGTCGATGACCGCGCACTCGATCCTCCGCTCCAGCGGTGCGCATACCAGAGGGGTGTGCGGCTGCAGGGGTTACTGGTTTTCACCACTTGAGCGTGTGAGCCCCAGGATGACCTGCGCCTTGTGCTGGATGGCACATGAGGCGCAGAGGCCCGGCATGCCCGGCTTGGTGAACCCCTCCTGCACGCAGGCGAGGAAGGTGTCCCAGTGGATTACCAGGTGCAGCAGGATGCCGAGCGGCACCAGCGGCACGGCCAACAGCAGGGACGCGGCGCCGGGCAGGAACAGCCCGAAACCCACTCCCAGCACCATGCCCAAGCCGATCATCGACCAGCTGAGCAGCCGGATGATGGACTGCCCCATGGTGAGGTGCCGCAGCCCCAGCCAGCGGGTGCGGCGGGCCTGTCGGACGGACGACAGGGCGTCGAGCGTCTCGCGGTCGCTGGGGTGCATGTTGGTGTTGATGGGCAGACCGTCGGTGACGATGGACGGAACGGACATGATCACTCCTGAAACTCGGAACCTATCGGGTGCGGACAGCGGAAACTGAAGGCTGTCACTACACTTATTATATAACTTTGATTATGTTTAGTCAATAGTTACGTGCGGCCGTTGGTGCTTAGAAAAAACGAAAACCGCCGGGCGGAGGATGAGGGCCTTTGGAAGGCCGACGGTCAGTGACCGTACACTCAATCCCCCGCCGCAGCGGTGTGGGTCAGACGACCCGACGCACCCGAGCACGCGGCAGCACGGAGGGCGCGAGGCCCAGCGCGATCTGCGCGTCGTCCTGCTGGATGCAGTGTTCGCACTGTTCACTCCGGTACTCTCGCTCACACGTGAGGCGCGAGTCACACCGGCGGACCAGCCACAGCCCGAAGGCCGGGACCAGCAGCCAGGCGTAGCTGAGTGAGTCCAGCAGCGGGAGCAGGATGCCGATGGCACCCAGCACCAGCGCGATGCCCAGGCTGATGGCCTGGCCGCCGCTGTTGTGCCGCACGCCGCCCACCAGACGGCGCAGCGCGGTGGCCGTCGAGAGCTGCTCGGGGGCCTGGGCGTAGAAACCGTTGGTGGTGACGGACATGGGATGCTCCTTGGGTGAAGCAGGGCGAGCCGGGTGCTCTGCCCTGTTGGTGTGCGGGTGTGCGCGGCAACAATCGTTATGTTGTCGTACTTTTAATTATAGCATAATGCTTGTGTTTAGTCAATGGATGTGTTCGATCTGACCCCTGTTGCTTCTCGGTATTGCCCCGCTAGAATTGCAGCGTAAGCGGTTTGGCTTTATGCTAGTGCTTATGTACTTCATAGAAACGCTTGTGGGGCTCGTGGCATGTGTGCTGCTGTTCATTTATGCAGAGGAAGTGGCCAGGCTTGTGGACGATGTGATTGGAACTTCGTTCGTGCGGGATGCGAATAATCCGTGGACGTATCGGATTGTGGCGGTGCTTGGTGGGCTGTATGCGGTGTATATGCTAGTCAGCATCATCATATCGTAGCGATAAGCAGGCCAGCTTTTGTGAAAAATAAGTGTGTCGTAAAACAAAAAACACCTCTCATAACGAAAGGTGTTTTTTGGTCTGTGTATTCACAACTGTGCAGTGCAGGTCAATCAATATCGGGTTTTGAATCTCGTCCTACCTCTTACGAGGCTAATGTTATTTTGTAGATCCGGCAAAACAACAGGACCGACCTCGCTTCATAGATTGATTGCTCGAATCTATGGCGTAACTCCCTAGAAAGGAGGTAATCCATCCGCAGCTTCCGCTACGGATACCTTGTTACGACTTAACCCCAATCATCCCCCCTGCCTTAGGCCGAAACAAGTTCAGACTTCGGGCATTGGTGACTTTCATGGCTTGACGGGCGGTGTGTACAAGACCCGGGAACGTATTCACCGCAGTGTGCTGACCTGCGATTACTAGCGAATCCGACTTCAAAGAGGCGAGTTTCAGCCTCTTATCCGAACTGGGACCGGCTTTGATGGGATTTGCTCCGTCTCACGACTTGGCTGCCCATTGTACCGGCCATTGTAGCGCGTTTGTAGCCCAGGGTGTAAGGGTAATACCGACCTGACATCATCCCCTCCTTCCTCCCCGTTACCGAGGCAGTCTGGCTAGAAAAATCCAACTAACCATAAGGGTTGCGCTCGTTGATGGACTTAACCAAACATCTCACGACACGAGCTGACGACGGCCATGCAACACCTGTCACTAGGTTCCTTGCGGCACTCACGTCTTTCGACATAATTCCTAGGATGTCAAACCCTGGTAAGGTTCTAGGCTTACCATCCGATTAAACAACACGCTCCTCCGCTTGTGCGGGTCCCCGTCAATTCCTTTGAGTTTTAATCTTGCGATCGTACTCCCCAGGCGGGATGCTTAACGCGTTAACTTCGCAACGCACCGGGTCGATACGGCACACTGCTAGCATCCATCGTTTACGGCGTGGACTACCGGGGTATCTAATCCCGTTCGCTCCCCACGCTTTCGTGCCTGAGCGTCAGAAACAGCCCAGTACCCTGCCTACGCCATTGGTGTTCCTTCTAGTATCTACGGATATTACCCCTACACTAGAAATTCCAGGTACCTCTACTGTTCTCTAGTCTGCCAGTTCGAATAATAGTCTGAATGGTTGAGCCACCAGGTTTCACTATTCGCTTAACAGACCGCCTACGCAACGCTTTACGCCCAGTCAATCCGGATAACGCTCGGGTCCCACGTATGACCGCGGCTGCTGGCACGTAGTTAGCAGACCCTTATTCATTAGCTACCGTCATATTCCTCACTAATAAAAGCAGTTTACGACTCGAAAGCCTTCATCCTGCACGCGGCGTTGCTCCATCAGGCTTTCGCCCATTGTGGAAGATTCCTTACTGCTGCCTCCCGTAGGAGTCTGGACCGTGTCTCAGTTCCAGTGTGGCTGATCATCCTCTCAGACCAGCTAAGGATCGTCGCCTTGGTGAGCCATTACCTCACCAACAAGCTAATCCTACGCAGGCTGTTCCCATAGCGCTTAAAGCTTTAATCCGAAGACGATTGTCTTCAGACCACATGCGGTATTAGACTCAATTTCTTGAGCTTATCCCTCACTTTGGGGTACATTCCTACGCGTTACTCACCCGTCCGCCGCTCGCCGCCAGTCCGAAGACCGCGCTGCCGCTCGACTTGCATGTATTAGGCACGCCGCCAGCGTTCATCCTGAGCCAGGATCAAACTCTCCAAAAAGAATTGTCTTACCTCACTGGCGTGAGATAAGAGAACTACCCTGATTGCGAATATATTCTATGAATATAATTCAGGGATTTAATTGACATTGTTGACTTGCACTGCACAATTGTTAAAAAACTTCATACGTATGAATACTTATGCCATCTTGTCGGTTACTCTTTAGCGAGTGACCAGTGGAGTGGCGTTTCACACAGACTGATACTCATCTTAGGTTAGAATTCTCACTCTGTCAACGTTTTCCACAAAGAAAATTGATATTAAAAATACAACTGGGGCGTCACCCCTGTTATTAGACGCAGGCTGACGCGAAAGGACGGAGGTTGCGGACGCCGACGACCGGGCCGACGTTGATGTTGGAGCCCTTGCCGGCGCTGGAAATCTGGTCGCGGCGGCAATCGCTTGCTGACAGCTCCAGTTCATTCTCGTCAAGGATGTACGGCGTGCCCCACGGGTCGCCATCACGCAGTTCTGACAGATTGGTTTCGGCTGCGTTGCCGATATCTGTCAGGGCGTCATAGTAATTAGTCCAGCAGGCATGGGTCTTGGCTAGCGTGTTGTATGGCGTCGTATTGCCGCCGGAGTATGGACAGGCACAGCGGGTACAACCGTTACCAGTGATCTGAAAGAGCGTCTCGCCGCTATTCTCGCGGGCAGCCATGATGGCTTTTTCGAGCAGGCGCAGGTCGCTATTGACCTTGGCGACGCGGGCGTCGTCCTGGGCCCGGCTCACGGCAGTGACGGCGATGAGAGCCAGAATGCCGATGACGACGATGACGATCAGCAGCTCAACGATGGTAAAGCCCGCCCGTCTTCCCTGCCGCGACCGCTCCAGTATTTTTGATATGTGCGTGAACGACTTCATAGCCCCTCCATTATGCCAAAAAGCTTATGTCTTAACAAATAAAAACAACAGCCGGGCTGGCTGTTGCATATACCTAGCACTGCGTCAGGTAGTACCGCAGGTCGGTGTGGCCGGTGATGGTGCCGCCGCCCTGGTTGCCGCTGCTGCCGGCACTTTCGATGTGGTCACGGGAACATGGATTGGCCGGCACCTCGCCCTCATTGGGATCGAGCAGGTATGGACTGCCCCATGGGTCGCCGGCGCGCAGGTCGGCCAGGTTGGCGCCGGAGGCTGACTCGATGGCGCCAAGGGCATTATAGTAATTGGTCCAGCAGGCGTGTGTCTTGGGCAAGGTATGATACGCGGTGGCGTCGCCAGGAGCCGTCGGACAGCTGCAGCGCGGGCAGCTCTGGCCGGTGATCTGGTAGAGTGTCCGGCCGCTGCTTTCGCGCGCCGTCAGGATGGCCTTTTCCATGACCCGCAGGTCGCTAGCCACCTTGGCCTCCTTTGCCTCGGCCTGGACGCCGCGGTTGGCCGAAATGACGATGAGTGCCAGGATGCCAAGCACGACGACGACAATTAATAATTCGACGATGGTAAATCCGTAAGTAAGTCTATTTTTTGTCATGTTTATAGATAGCACAACGTGCCGTTTTCCCCTGTTTTTCGTTAAACACAAATGCCAGTATACCATAAGCGTCTAGTGTGTCCAGCTTTATTTAATTAACTTTTAATTAAGGCAACAACATGTCGCAAACGGCACAACGCAAAAACTGCAGCCCCATCTTTGGACTGCAGTTTTTGGTGCTTCTCGGCGTGCCTAGGCGGCGACGGCTTCGATGACGATGTCTTCGGCTTCGTCCTCAATCTCGGCCGGGGCCTCGATGATGGCAAAGGAAGCGACGGTATCCTGATCACGCAGGCGCATGATGCGGACACCCTGGGTAGTGCGGCCAAGCAGCGGGATATCGCGGATGGCTACCCGGATGGCCTGGCCCTGGGCCGAGATGATCAGCAACTCGTGCGTGTCGGTATCGACGGCCTTGACGGAGACAATATTGCCCGTCTTGGAGGTCACCACGGCCGCTTTGATGCCGACGCCGCCGCGCTTGTGGCTTGGGAAGTTGGCGGCGTTGGTGCGCTTGCCGTAGCCGTTCTCGGAGATAACCAACAGCTGGCGGTCACGCTCGACGATGTCCATGCCGACGACCCGGTCCTTGGGACGCAGGCGGATGCCGCGGACGCCGCGGGCGGTGCGGCCCATCGGGCGGGCATCTTCCTCGCTGAAGCGGATAGCCTGGCCAAGGTAGGTAGAGATGATGACATCGTCACGACCGTTGGTCTGGCGGATCCAGCGCAGCTCGTCGCCGTCGTCCAGCTTGATGGCGATCAGGCCGCTGGTGCGGATGTTGGCGTAGTCGCTGAGCGGTGTCTTCTTGATGGTGCCCTGGACGGTAGCCATAAAGAGGAAGCCTTCACCCTTTTCAGCCTTGTCGCTGTGGATGATAGAGGTTACCTGCTCTTCGGGTTGTAATTGCAAGAGGTTGACGATGGCCACGCCCTTGGCATTCAGACCGGCGACCGGCACTTCGTGCGCCTTGAGGCGGAAGACCCGGCCCTTGTTGGTAAAGAACAGCAGCCAATCGTGGGTGCTGGCGGCCACCAGATGCTCGATGACATCGGTCTCCTTGGTGGTCATGCCCTTCTTGCCCTTGCCGCCGCGGTTCTGGCGGCGGTATTCACTCATCTTAGTGCGCTTGACGTAGTTCTCGGAGGTCAGCAGGATAACGACGTCTTCCTCGGGGATCAGTTCCTCATCGCTGAACTTACCCAGCTCGTGGCCGACCATCTTGCTGCGGCGGGCATCACCGAACTTCTCTTTGAGCTCGAGCAGTTCGGTCTTGATGATCTTCAGGATTTCTTCTTCGCTGGCCAAAATCTCCTCGAGGCGGGCAATCAGCTTGCGCAGCTCGTTGAGCTCGTTCTCGATGTTCTGGCGCTCCAGGCCGGTCAGGGCACGCAACTGCATCTGCAGGATGGCGCTAGCCTGGATCTCACTCAGCTTGAACTTCTCCATGAGGTTGGTGCGGGCTTCGTCGGTGGTCTGGCTGGCGCGGATGACTTTGATGACCTCGTCGATATGGTCGAGGGCGATCATGTAGCCTTCGAGGATGTGCGCCCGGGCCTTGGCCTTCTTCAGCTCATACTCGGTGCGGCGGCGGACGACGACCTGGCGGTGCTTGATATACTCGGCGATGATTTCCTGCAGGCCGAGGATGCGCGGCTGGATGCCATCGACCAGGGCCAGCATGTTGTAGTGGAAACTGGTCTGCAGCGACGTCAGCTTGTACAGCTGGTTCAGTATCTTCTTGGGGTAGGAATCCTTTTTGAGCTCGATGACGACCCGGACGTTACCACGGGCGGACTCATCGCGGATATCCTGGATGATGACCTTTTTCTCCTTGTGCAGGTCGGCGATGCGCTCGATCAGCGTCGCCTTGTTGACGCCGTATGGCATTTCGGTGACGACGATGCGGGAGCGGCCTTTGCTGGTCTCCTCGATATCGGCGACGGCCCGGACGGTGACACTGCCGCGGCCCGTAGCGTAGGCCTGGCGCATGCTGTCGCCGCCATAGACGATGCCGCCGGTCGGGAAATCCGGCCCCTTGATGTACTGCAGGAGGTCGCCTAGCGTAGTGGTCTCGGGATTATCAATCAGATGGACGGTAGCATCGACCAGCTCGCCGAGGTTGTGCGGCGGGATGTTGGTGGCCATACCGACGGCGATACCCATCTGGCCGTTGAGCAACAGGTTGGGCAGCTTGGCCGGCAGGACGGCCGGCTCCTGCTCGGAACCATCGTAGTTGTCGCGGAAGTCGACGGTGTCCTTGTCGAGGTCGGTCAGCAGCTCGGCACCGATCTTGCCCATACGGGCCTCGGTGTACCGCTGGGCGGCTGGCGGGTCGCCGTCCATGGAGCCGAAGTTACCCTGACCGTCCACCAGCAGATAGCGGGTTGACCAGTCCTGGGCCAGACGCACCATGGCGTCATAGATAGCGACGTCACCATGCGGGTGGTACTTACCCATGACGTCACCGGTGATACGGGCGCTCTTGACGAACTTGCCGCCCGGGCGCCAGCCGTTCTTCTCCATACTGAAGAGGACGCGGCGGTGCACCGGCTTGAGGCCGTCACGGACATCCGGCAGGGCGCGCGAGATGATGACGCTCATTGAGTAGCGGAGGTAGCTGTCCTCCATGACGTTCTCGACGGTACGCAGCTCTACCTGGCGCGAGTGGTCCTGGCGCTCCAGGATCTCCCCGGAGACAATCGGGCTTTCAACCGGATTGTTGGCTTCGTGGGCGGCATCGTGGCCGAGGCTGGTGTCGCCCTCGGCAGCCGGGATGATATCTTCGCCGTGATCTTTATCGGCATCGTTGGTCTGGCTCATATATCAAGGTCCTCCGTGTTGGCAAATTTGGCGCGGCTCTGAATAAAGGTCTTGCGCAGACTGACTTCATCGCCCATCAGCTTGGTAAAGATGGCATCGGCCGCTTCGGCGTCCTGGACGCGCACCTGGATCAACACCCGGTTCTCGGGGTTCATCGTGGTCTCCCAAAGCTGTTCGGCGTCCATTTCACCCAGACCCTTGTAGCGCTGGATATCCATCAGGCCGGCCTGCTTGTTTGGCGGGTCGTTGTCGTTGATCTTAGTGCCGCGGGCGGCGCGGTCTTCGATCAGCTGGCGGATGATGCTATCGCGCTCCTCGTCACTGTAGGCGTAGTAGCGCTTGTTGCCCTGCCCCTTGAGCAGGAACAGCGGCGGCTTGGCCAGGTAGATGTGGCCGCCATCGACGACTTCCTTCATATAGCGGAAGAAGAAGGTCATCAGCAGTGTCGAGATGTGGCTGCCATCGACATCGGCGTCAGTCATGATGATGATGCGGTGGTAGCGCAGGCCGCCCAAATCGAACTGTTCGTCGATACCGACGCCCATGGCCTTGATGAGGCTGACGATCTCGTTGTTGCTCAGCATCTTGTCGAGGCGGGCCCGCTCGACGTTGAGCACCTTGCCACGCAGCGGCAGGATGGCTTGGGTCTTGCTGTCACGGCCGCTCTTGGCTGAACCGCCAGCCGAGTCACCCTCGACGATGTAGAGCTCGGAATTCTTGGGGTCGCGGCTGGAACAGTCGGCCAGCTTGCCCGGCAGGCTCATGCCATCGAGCGCGCCTTTTCGGATGACGTTGTCGCGGGCGGCCCGGGCGGCCTTGCGGGCGCGGGCGGCCAGCAGCGCCTTGTTGATCATCTTCTTGGCGGTGTTGGGGTTTTCCTCGAGGTAGTAGGCCAGGTACTCGTTCATTACCTGTTCGACATAGCGGCGCATCTCGGTGTTGCCCAGCTTGTTCTTGGTCTGGCCTTCGAACTGCGGGTCGGGCAGCTTGACGAGGATGACGGCGGTCAGGCCTTCGCGGATATCGTCACCGGTCAGGTTCTCTTCCTTCTCCTTGAGCAGGCTGTTCTTGCGGGCGTATTCGTTGATGACGCGGGTCATGGCGGCGCGGAAGCCGGCGACATGCGTACCGCCCTCGGGGTTGAAGACGTTGTTGGCAAAGGCGCGGACATTCTCGACATAGGTGTCGTTGTACTGGATGGCCACTTCGACCATACAGTCTTCGACCGGCCGTTCGACATAGAAGATATCGTCGCTGATGACTTCCTTGCCGATGTTGAGGTGCTTGACATACGACTTGATACCGCCTTCGAAGTAGAAGGCCATGCGCTCACCGGTGCGCTCGTCATCGACGGAGAGGTAGATGCCCTTGGTCAGGTAGGCCTGGTGGCGGATGTAATCGACGACCCACTTGTAGTCCAGCTTGACGGTCTCGAAGATGGTCGGGTCCGGGTAGAACGTGATGGAGGTGCCGCTTTTGTCGGTCTTGCCCACGGCCTTGATCTCGGCCTGTGGCACGCCGATGGCGTACTCCTGGCGGTATAGCTTGCCATCCTTGTGGACCTCGGCGATCAGCTTGGTGGAAAGCGCGTTAACCACGCTTGAACCGACGCCGTGCAGACCGCTTGATACCTTGTAGCCGCCACCGCCGAACTTACCGCCGGCGTGCAGCACGGTCAGGACGGTTTCCAGCGTGCTCTTGCCGGTCTTGGGGTGCTTGTCCACCGGGATACCGCGGCCGTTGTCGTCGACGCGGACGCCGCCGTCGGCCAGCAAGGTAATTTCTACCTTGGAGGCGTGGCCGGCGATAGCCTCGTCGATCGAGTTATCGGCGATTTCCTTGATAAGATGATGGACACCGTCATAGCCGGTGCTCCCGATGTACATGCCGGGGCGCTTGCGGACCGGCTCGAGGCCTTCCAGCACCTGGATCTGACTAGCATCATAGCTATCAGTTTTTTGTTTCGTCGCAGCCATAAACAGACAACCTCTACTCCCTCTATTAGTACCTGACTCGTCTCAGCATCTCTTGAGGCGCAGTGAATATACGCGCCAGCAATTAACTAATTCCAATTATACGGTATAGATGGCGTCTTTTCAAGAAAAAGGGCTTAGGGAGGCTCTGAAGGGCCTTGGAAATAAACATTAGCCGGCAGCTGGTATGCTGCTCATGCTTAACAAATTGACTAAAGTATGTTTTTGTGCTATAATTATAAGATGCTCTTTGAGTGTACTTTGGCAGGACAGCGTGGCCGGTTTCCTTTCATATTGCCCTCGTTACTATGGCGGGAATCCGGCCGCGACAATCAGGATCGCAGCCACGTCAGTAAGGACAGTTTCATGACCACCACGACCGTTTCCATCGAGAACCTCGATGTGACCGGACCTGCCGCGTTCGACGTCTTCGTCTTCCGCTGCATGGCGGCGGCGGACCTCAGCCGGGACGAGGCGGGAATGACCGCATCGCTCAACGTCGAGGCGATCGGCCTGACTCTCGCCGGGCTCGACCCGCTGCAGATGCACCAGATCGTCCAGATCGCGCCCGAGCTGAGCCTCGAGCCCGGCCTGAACGGCTGGCGCAGTGAACGGCTCGCCGCTACCGGCCCGGATGTCCAGGTCGGCTCCAAGCAGCGGGCCGTCCTGGCCTCGCTCGTGGCCCAGCGACTGCACCAGCTGGCCTGGGCTCCGCCACTGTTCACCGGCGAGCTGGACGACGAGTGGGTCTTCCTGGGACAGCTGACGCGTGACACCTCCGTGCTTGGGCTCACCTGGGCCCAGCAGCAGCTGGTGGAGCGCGGACAGCGGCCGGTCAGTCCGCAGTTGTTGATGGTGGACCTCTGGGCCCGCCGCACCGGCCGGACCGTCTACGTCCAGTACCTGCCCAACGCACACGGCGATCGGCAGTCCTGTGACGCCGGCCAGCGTGACGCCGTCACCGACCCGCACCTGCGGGAGGCGTGGCGGCGGTTCGACGCCTCCTGATCGGTCCGCCATACCGGTGGCCGCCCTTCCCCCTTGGGACTGGGCGGCCACCGGCCCGACCTTAGGATTCAAGTCTATATGCCATAGAGGCTTGAGTACTGGGGCCGGGCCGTAGACAGCAGAGTATACGGCCCCGTCTCCAACCTGGAGGATTTGTTATGACCGACCCCGTGCCCACCCCGACCCCGCTCACCCGGCTCGCCACGTTCGACGAGGTGGCCTTCCGCCTGATGGCGGAGGCCGACCTCAGCCCGTACGCGGCCCGGACGCCAGCGATGGCGGCGGAGGCGATCGTGCGGTGGCTGGCCACACAGCCGGACCTCACGCCGCAGCAGTTGTCAGCCATGTTCCGCATGGCGCCCGACAGCCTGACGTGGGGTGAAGAGAAGCTCGCCTGGATCCACCGGCTCGACACCTTCGGCGATGCTATGCCGATCGGTGAACGGCAACGTTCGGTGCTGGCGGCCACGGCGGCGCAGTACCTGTCGCAGCTGATGGTTACGGAGCCGTACTTCGACGGCCCACCGAACGACCAGTGGCTCTACCTCGGCCCGATGCCGCGCGACCTGTCCGTACTGCCCCTCGCCCGGGAGCAGCAGCGGCAGTTGGCGCGGCAGGAGGACGGTGCCGGGCGCCTGCTGGTGGTGGACCTTTGGGTCGACCGCCGCGGACACGCCGCCTACACCGTCCACATGGCGGAAGGGCGCACTCAGCGGCGGGCGTCCGTTGCCAGCTGGCGGGGGACCACCCGCGACCCGCACGCCCTGGAGGCCTGGCGCCGCTACGACGCCTGGCACCGCGCACTGCGCGCAGGCAGGGTCGGCTGATCTGCCACTCCGGTGGCCACCCATCCCAATCGCGGGGTGTGGCGGCCACCGGCCCCGACCCTGTTCTTCAATGCTTGTTTGAAGGCCAAGTTCGGGCCATGACCGCCACTCTTCCCCGTTATTCCCGTGTTCAAAAATACCGTTGCCCTGAACAAATTCTGTGTGCTATTCTGGGCCTAGGAGTACAAACAAAAATGTTTAAAAACTTGGTGTCGAATCTTCCGTTCAGCCCGGCGCTGATCGGTCAGGTGGGATTTTACGCTCGGCGGTTGCGTCAGGAAGAGATGACGCGTCGGGCTGGTTTGGTGTTCACGGCGCTGGCGATCATCGTCCAGTCGCTGTCGGTGTTCTCGCCGCCTGAGGCGCAGGCCCAGGCCAATTACAACAACATTATCTACGAAGGCGTTACCAGCAAGGAACAGATGGTGGACGCGCTGCGGCGCGGGAAGGACGGCGCCGGCCGGACTGATATCCGGCAGATTTACGAATACTTCGGTGTTACCATCCGGGACATAGAGAACGCCGAGGAAGGCAGCTTCCACTCGCGTGACTTTAACCTGGGCATCTGGGATATCGGCCGCTTGGAATGGGATGCCGGCAGCCGTGACGAGCAGGCCCACAAGATCCCTGGCACCGACAGCACGGTCTATGCCCGCAAGCTCCACCGTTACGACCGCAACGACAGGGGCACCCACTACCGGGCGATCATCGGCAAGCGCGCCGTCGACGGTAAATGGTTCGCCATCACCATCGACTGCGGCAACCTGAATTTTGTAGAGTTTCCCACAGCACCAGAGCCGGAACCGACCCCTCCGGCCCCTACCCCGGCCGCCGTCTGCACCGCTCTGCAGATAACACCTGTCCAGGGTAGCCGTGACAAGTTCGTGCTGAAAGCCAGCGCCAAGACCGAGGGTGGCGCTACGGTCAGCCGTTATGATTTTGTCATCAAAAATTATGATGGCGAGACGGTCGTCGAGCGCAACGTCCCCAGTACCGACGCCACTGCCAGCACCGAGCTGACCGTGCCGGACGACGGCGACTTCCTGGCCAAGGTGACCGTGCAGACCAGCGCCGGCGCCAAGACCAGCGACGACTGCGCCAAACCGCTGAAGGTGACGCCGGAACCCCGCTGTGAATATAACGTCAACTTTCCGGAGAGCAGTCCGGAGTGCAAGCCCTGCCCTGACTCCAATGGCCTCTGGTACAAAGATGAGGACTGCAAGGCAGAGCTGGTGCCCAGCAAATCTGTCATCAACCTGAGCGCCGGCGGCGGCAACGCCGACAACACCACCGTCAAGCCGGGCGACAAGCTGCAGTACACCCTGACCGTCGAGAACCAGGGTAAGACCACTGGCACCATGACGCTGCGTGAGAATTTGGCGGACGTGCTGGAATACGCCACCATCGTCGACAAGAACGACGGCGTGCTGGACGACGACGCCACCCAGGCTTCCCTGCGCTATATCACCTGGCCCGAGGCTAAGATTCAGCCCGGACAGAAGCTGGTACGCACGGTGACCGTCCAGGTGAAGAGCGAGATTCCTGCTTCACCATTGAACGTCGGCAACCCGGAATCATACAACTGCGTCATGACCAACAGCTTTGGCACGACCACTAACACCAAGGTTGAATGCCCCGCCCCCAAGGTGGTGGAGGCCGTGGTACGGACCCTGCCCAGCACCGGTGCCGGCCCCAATATGCTGTTTGCCGGCATTCTGCTGATGACTACCGTCTACTTCTACGCCCGCAGCCGGCAGCTTGGCAAAGAGATACGCCTGGTCCGCAAGGAATTTGCAGCCGGCACACTGTAGCCCGAAAAACAACCACCAACCATAAACAGGAGAACCCGTCATGGCAGATGGCGAACGATTACCAGAACCCCGCTCAGCCGAACGGCATAACGACCTGGCGGAGGCAGCCGGCGAGCAGCTCGAACGGCTTAAGAAGTCCCCCGAGAACAGCGCCGAGCGGGACGCCAAAAGCCAGGAACGCGCCGCCGAGCATGCCCGCAAGCAGGCCGAGCTGGAAGCTGTCTTTGGCAAAGAAGCAGGCGGCGAAAAGAAAGGCGGCGGCGAGCCCGGCCCTTCCGTGAAACCCGTGGCCACCAAGAAGACCAAGCAGCAGGAATACCAACAGACGATGACCAGCGTACAGTCCAAGCTGACGCCGGCGTCGCGCAGTTTCAGCAAAATCATACATACGCCGGCAGTCGAGAAGGCTTCCGAGGTCATCGGCTCGTCGATCGCCCGGCCGAACCAGATTTTGTTCGGCAGTCTGACGGCGCTGGTACTGATGGGCGCGACCTACGGCATCGCCCATTACATCGGCTTTCCGCTTTCGGGCACAGAACCACTCCTGGCCTTCCTGATCGGCTGGGTGCTTGGTTCAAGCTTCGACACTATCAGGCTGCTGTTCCGGGGCAAACGGCCCTCCTAGGGCTTCCTGCGCGGTCACACGGGATACATTAGTATGGCGCCTATGTTTGCGGCTTTTCAGCATCGGCCGTACACTGGAGACATGACATCACCACACCCCACGCAGACCAAGCCACTCCGATCCGGCACGTTCGCCGGGTTCATGCAATTCTTATTCGGAGGGGTGGTCATGCCGATTGCAATCGGCATGCTTTTGACGCTGCTTGGCGGCTCGGTGATGATGATTATCGCCCTCAGTGACCCGGGCGCCTTCGGCCCCGGGAGTGAAAACTCCTTTGACTTCCCCGGTATGCTGCCGGCCATATATGCCGCCAGCCTAGTGGTAACTGCCCTGAGTGCCTATGTCGGTACGCTGATCGTCCGTGAACTATTCGTCTTTGCCGATGCCGCACGCGCCCGGCTGACCGCGACGCTGTGCTTCGTCGGGCTTTCGGTGCTGTCGCTGGCCCTGACCGCCCTGCTGGCTGTCGTCGGCAGCACCGGTGGCGACAAGGAAGCTATCGGGCACCTGCCTTGGGACCTGCTGTCGCATATTGTTGATGCGGCTGCTTTCAGTCTTGTGACATACCGCTTCCTGCGACCGAATGCCATAAGTGGCGGCCAGGGCGGGATTGGCACGCAGACGCATCAGCAACCATAAGCGTTCTGGCTATTATCGTAGAGTAAAATACAGCGGGCATATTGCCCGCTGTAACAGTAGTGGAATATGGCGCGCGCTACGGCACGGATACACCCGCCCTCACCCGCTAGTGTTTGACACTTCCCTGGATCGGGTTCTCTTCATCATCAACGATGTGGACATTACCACGCAGGTCGATATCGATTTCCTGCAGATGATCGCCCTCGTCCTGCTTGGTATCGGGACCATTGACGGTCAGCGTGTCGGCCGGCTGAGCCGGGGCGGCATTGGCGCGCTCGCGCTCTTCCTCGTGCTTCTTGCGGAGGATTTCGTGCTCGGTCGCGGTTAGGGTGGTATCAAGCTTCTGGGCGTCCTGTGGCGTCGGGTCGCCGGCTTCGGTATCGAGCGGCTGCTTATAGTTGACGCCGGTGAACCGGTTGTTATTGGCTTGCTGGCTGGCAATCTCGTGCGTCAGCTGCAGGTCGGCCGCTGTGGGCTGCGCAGCGGCATCAGGAGCGTTGCCGATCGTATTCG
The DNA here is from genome assembly GCA_016789455.1 of Candidatus Saccharibacteria bacterium. Classification (NCBI taxonomy): domain Bacteria; phylum Candidatus Saccharimonadota; species Candidatus Saccharimonadota bacterium. Next base: position 901,822 of record JAEUQU010000002.1, read on the forward strand.
GCTTGAAGGTGACGTTGGTGTTCGGCGCCAGGCTCCGAGGGTCTGTCAGGCCTTCAGGCTGCTTGGGTTGCGGCGGCGTCATGCCCATGCCGGGCTGGACGGGCGGCATAACCGGGGGCTGCAATGTGCCAGTAGCGCCCGGCGCCGGCATGGCGGGCGGCTGCGGTGCGGCGGGTTGCGGCGCAGCTGGCGTTGAAGGCTGGGCCGGCATGGCAGGCGCCTGGTGCAGCCCCTGCTGGGCGCGGCGCTTGGCCAGCCATTCGTCCAAGAAAGTAGAACTGCCCGGCTTGGCGCCGGCACCGGGCTTGGCGATGGCGCCAGGCGCGGCAGCTCCGCCCGCAGCAGGCGCTGCCCCGCCCTGGGCACCACCTGCACCGACCCGCTTCTTGAAGGAATCCAGGGCCGATTGCTGGCGCTGCTTCTTGGCATCATCACCGGCACGCAGCCTGGTGAAGATTTCCTGCTCGACCATGCCGCGGCTGCGGCCGAACTTGGCGGCCGAGAGGCGGCGCAAGGCATCGGCCAGCTGCGGGTTCGGTTTGCCCAGCGGCGGAATCAGGGCCATGCTGAACGGGCTGGAGGGAACGTTGTTAATCATGACGCTGGCTATCGCCTCGAAGTTTGGTAACTTCGTTATATCTTCTACATCAAATACCGGGGCGAACTTCTTCACCATCAGCTCGGCATCGGTCACACCGATGCGGCCTGAGATGATGGTGCCGACGTTACCGATGATGGCCTCGCGGATCTTATCGGTCAGCTGGGTCATGAACTGGTTGGCCAGTACGAGGTTCAAGCGGTATTTACGGGCCTCACTCAGGATGTTCTCAAAGGAGTCGGTGGCAAAGTTCTGGAACTCGTCCACATACAGCGTGAAGTCCTGGCGCTCGTCCTCGGGAATGTTAGCCCGGCCCATGGCGGCGGCCTGAAACTTCATGACGAAGATCATACCGAGCAACTGGCTGTTCAGCTCGCCGGTACGGCCCTTGCTAAGGTTGACCAGCAGAATCTTCTTGTTGTCCATAATGTCACGCAAGTTGAATCCGGACTTGGTCTGGCCGATGATGTTGCGCATCATCTCGTTGCTCAGGAAGGCGCCGAACTTAGAGACGAACCATCCCAGCACCTCACTCTTGTGGTAGTCGCTGGTCTGCGCCATTTCCTTGTTCCAGAAGTCGAGGACGGTCTGGTCGGTGACATACTTAAGCTTGCTCTTGGCGAATTCGTTGTCATTAAAGACCTGCGGGATGTCGATGAAGCTGGAGCCGGCCGGGTCGCTCATGATGGTCAGGGCGGCGTTGCGGAACCAGTGCTCGTAGCGCGGCCCGATGATACCGGTATGGCCCGGGTCATACAGGCGGTACAGCATGGCGATGGCTTCCTGCACCAAAAAGTCACGCTGCTCCTTGTCCTCGAACTCGAAGAGGTTCAGCCCGACGGGGAATTCCATGTCTGCCGGATTAAAGTAAATGATATCCTCGACACGTTCCTTGGGCACCATACCCAGCAGCGCTTCGGCCGAGTCGCCATGCGGATCGATGAAGGCGAAGCCCTTGCCGTCCAGCATGTCCTGCAGGGCCAGGTTCTCCAGCAGCTTTGACTTACCGGTACCGGTCTGCCCAATGATGTAGGTATGACGACGACGGTCAACATCACCCAGACGGATTTGCTTCTTAACGCCACGGTAGATGTTGTAGCCCAGGAGGATACCCTTCTCTACCGACTGGTACGGGCCGTCCACCTGCTTCGACATTTGGCGTTGTAATTGTGACGTTGTGGTGTGTTTCTGATCCGGCAGGTGGAAGATAGTGGCCAGCTCGACGGTATTAAGGATGGTCTTATTAAAAGTCTGGGGGAACATCCTCAGGATGTATGATGTGGTAAATGCATCAATGTTCTTGGCAACCGTAAAGCTGAGACCATTGCGGCCGCTTGCCTCGAACAGCGAGAATGACGAAACCAGGTTTTTCAGGATGGATTGCGAACGGGCGGCCGTGTTGCTGCTGGCCACGACACGGATCAGCGTCTCGTATCCCGGATGTTTGACCTTCTCCTCAATGGCCTCGGCCTTGGCCTGGCTGACAGCCGATACCGGCTTGTCCTCGGGCTTCTTGTCGTTCTGGTTGGCCTCCGGCGGCTTCCAAAGCGCCCCGGCGAAGTCCTTGGCGGAACCGAGGGCTGCCAGGCCGGTCTTCTTTTCCTTGCCGCCGCGAAGGTCGATGGCCTCTTTCATGGCGACTTTGGTCCAGCCCTCGTGGGCCGGACGGATGAGGACCTGCACACCGGCACCGTCACCGTCGCCAAGCGTCGTGAAGGCGTTCATCAGGGTCTGCATGGCATCACGCTTGGTCTCGGTGTAGGTGGCAATCGGGTTGGCATATGATTTCTTCATGCTCATCTCGCCGCCGATAGTGCCGCTGAGCTTGCCTTGCTTGTTGAAGAGGTTCTGCTCTTCCACCTGCTCCAGACGCGCCGAAGGATAGGCGGCGATGACCGCCTGGCGCACGACGTCTTCCATCACCAGAGGTACGGCTACGTAGAACTGGATCAGCCCCTTGCTGGCAACGATCTCGAAGGCGACGTGGCGCTGGCCGTAGACCGAGCTCTTGAACCCCTTAGTGGCCGTGCTGGCAATGATGTTGTACATCACCTGGGCCTGGCTGAGGGCTTCTTCGGTCACGTCACGGGCATCGCGGCCGTTGCCTTCGATATCGTCGCTGCTGGGCGGCAAGTGGATGCGCAGCGGCACCATCTTGAGGCCGCGCTCGTAATTCTTGGCCTCGCGCAGAATCTTGCGATAGTAGACGAAACCAGCATAGCTGGCGCCGCCGAGCGCGCCGGTTACCAACAATATGACCAGGAAGATTTCTAACCCCACCTTTACCTCACGCTTTTCGTCTGCCGATTATTGCTATTGCCTTTACTTATTCCTGCGGTAACTTGACCTTGACGCCGAACCGCTTCTCCAGGTAATCGGCCTGCATCTTGCTGACCTCCTGCTCCTTCATGAATGGATCCCCCTCGGTTGCTTTGAGCGTGGCTTTGAGCCGGTCGACCCATTCCTTCTCGATGACATCCGCATCATCGGCGGCGAGCGGGTTGGCACTGGCAGCCGGAGCGGGCGGCGGTGCCGCGGACGCCGGTGGCGGCAAGGCGGCTGGCGGTGGCACAGGCGCCATCGGCTGTCCGGCCTGCTGGGCGGCCTGCGCAGCCAGCTGTTCGCGGCTTTCAGCGGACCGCTGCTGTTCGGGCGAATGGGCAGGCGCTGCCGCCACCTCTGGCTGTTGACCCGGTTGCTGGACCCTCTCATTGCCCGCCGGCGGAAGCTGTGGAGCCTCTTGGGGCGCAGGCGCTGGTGCAAATCGTTCAGGCTGCATGTTAGCTTCTATTGTACCATCTACTACCGACGAAAAACATAGACGCTGGCCAGTATTTCAAAGACTATGAGCAATATGACACTGACCGTATCGAGCTGCTGCAGCGAACTCAGAGCCAGGATGATAATGGGCGCGATAGCCCAGGTGGCGGTGGCCGCCACCACCCGCGAAGAAGGCGCCGGACGCTGCGGCGCATGCTGTTCATCAGGGGCATCCTGCCGATATCGTAGTAAAAAATAAATATGTGCGCCCACTAGGAACAGCGCGAAGAAACACAGGTACATCAGTAAAAAGACCGCCATGGCACCGGCCGGACCGGCCGATAGCGGACTGACAGTGACGATGACGCCGATAAGCGCCGCCAACGTCAACACCAACAGCAATGCTGCTGCCGGTAATGAATTGAGGAAATCTGCCGCCTGTCTCATGATCGACATTCCTTCCCTACACATCCAGATCGCATGGCCATACGGCCGACGCGGACGCGCGGATTAGTTGGATACCGCCGTGCCTGAAAGCACGGCAAAAACCGGAGAACACCAAAAGTTAAAAGCATAAGCTTGAAAATTTCGATGTCACCAATACATCGCCCAATAACAGATGGGCGAACATAAGCCGCAAGTACGCCGCCTGCACTATGCGCCCGCCGTCAAGTATACATCCTGCGCCACTGCGCGGATGTCACATACCTGGGGCTGCTCGCTTGCATAGCCACTGGCTGCATGCTTATTGCCTACTGCTTATCTACTGAACTGCTGCTACGCCGTCTTGCATTACGGCACCGTAGCCTCTCGGCCGTCGGGTTATAAAGATTCGGTTGATCGGAAGAAGTGCACTTGCGGCCGACGAACAGGCCGTGAGAACGGACTCGGGCCGCACCTCTCACAATGCGCCGACGATAGATAGGTCCATACTGCCCTGATGCCATGAGAACATAGACCAGAACACTGTGATATGACCATATCTTGACTCCTTAGTGTATGGTGAGTGTACTTGCGTCCGCGGTACACAGGTATACGAATCATACTGCCAGTCTTGCTGGCGAACCAACCTGACTGTCGGGAGTTAAAGAACCTGGGCAGCGAATCCGCCGCTGTATATAGATTTATGGGCGCTCGCTGCACCAGGCAAACCGATCGCTCTCTGCCCCAATGAAGGGACGAGGGAGCACAACTTATACCACTCAAATAACAAAGATTGTTACTCGTGCGGGTCACTCTTGCTGCGCTTCGGTGGACGCAAGCTACGCCATTACTGGCGGAGTAATGGCAACCGACCGGGTGGCAAAAAGCCGGTAGTCTGTTGCCAATGGCTCCGTCTAAGGGACGGTCGAGTGACAAGTTGTAGATGTTAAGGTGCGGGTACGAATGTTTGTTTTGGCTGGATGCTTTTGTCGCATCGGAGCTTGTTATCACCTTAGCACGGATAGGGGCGTAAGTCAATAATTTACGGTGTTTTATTTGTAGTAATTCATACATTTCATTAAATTTTAATCTGTAAATACTAATTGTTGTAATAATAATTTATACAACGCGTTGTATGTTTGATAACGTAAAACTACTTCGCCCCTCGCCTTCCACGTCCCTTCCCTCGCGTCCGCTGACGGCCCTCCACGCCAGCCGAAAGCATGGCCGCCGAGGCGCGTGAGCTGCCGTAGCGGGCACCGCCTAAAGCCTGCAAAAGGCTCGTGGCGGCGGGCCGGGCGTGGACGTGCTGGTACATGCATGGCGCAGACAATTAGGCTGCGTGCGCGGCCTGCATGGCGGCCGCACCTGCCGCCGCCGCGGCCGCAACGTTGCCAGCCGGCGCGAACGCGGGCAGCCCTGCGCACACCCGCGCGGCCCGCCGGCGCGTCGTGGCGCCAGCACGGCCGCGCGGCCCGCGTGGCTGGTGTATATCGCTTACTATATGCATGTACGTTTATGGCCATAATTGCAAAACAGTGCTATAGGCAGTTTTTTAAACACGCGCCACCGCTACTTGCGCATCATACGATTTTGTTTTTTGATTGCGATCTACCATGCCGCCCAGCCGCCCGCGTTTTGCCCGCGGCGCCACTACCCGAAGCCATCAGAACCCGGCCTGATGCGGGTGTTGGCGGCACACATGCAGCCGGCCGTCATGTCGCAAAAGCACCTGAAGATCTTCGTCGCAACCACACTCCGCTTTCCGGGTACGTCGGACCCGCCGCTCCATGTCCCTGCCCGCTTCAGCCGCAGTACATTTGCGGTACGGCCCCACCCGCAGCGCCCGCCCGGAGACTGGCAGTCAGCTTTTTGTCCGATGGCGTAGGCGCAGGGTCGCCAGACCCCAAATACAGTGCCAGGCACAAGCAAAATGATGGTTTTCCACACTATATGCACAATGGTAAAAAACCTGTTGACACTAGCTCTTTTCGTCGTTAATATAGGGGTAGTTCATGAATAAATAAAGTGTTCATGAGCCAAACACAAAAAGACGAACTAAAAGGAAAATGACCGCTACTCGCAGGCGGTCATTTTCTTATATACAGGCAATTTTACAGGGTAAAAAGAGCAAAACCGCCTACCGGCACCACCCATTCGAAGGGGCGGTGCCGGCAGGCGTGACTGCGGTTCAGTACCTCCAACCAGGCGGCAAGGCAAAGCGGAAGTTACGTGGCAGGTACAGCACATAGTCGCCGCGATCGGTCCAGGTGGCACCGCTGCAGACCAGGTAGCCCCGGAACTTCGGGCCAAGCCGGGCGCCCGGCACCGGCACCAGGAGCGTGTAAATCCGCTCCGGATACGTCGTGCCCCAGCGCCATTCATCGGGCCAGAACGTCAGCCGGGAGTAGCAATCGTGCGCCGGGATGCCGGGCGTCGGTGCCACCAGCCGGCTGAAGCCACCGAGCGGCGAGAGACGATTGGCATTCAGGCGTTGCAGTAGCTCCAGGCGCCAGTGGCTGGGTGGCCACCAGGCCATGTGGCAACGTCGCAGCTGCGGCCATGGGATGTTCTCGATTCCCCGCTGACGGTCGCCAAGGTCCGTAAGGGGCTGTGTCATGGATGCATGCTCCTTGTGACGTAGGGTCGAAGACGGACGGCACAACGACAGTACAGCTACTTTTTATATACTTTTATTTTTTCTATTGCAATAGCCGTACCAACGCGCTACCAGCCCCAGACCACAGTGCTGCGCAGCGGTGCCGGCAGATTCGGATCGGCATCTTCACACATCTGCCGCGCCAACTGCCCTACTTCCAGCGGGTCGCCATTCCACGTGGCCAAGCTGTGGCCGCCAGTCGACATGAAGACGGTCTGGACACCGATGGAATCATAAAGCGGGATTGCGTCAAAGTAGCGCTTATCGTCGATACGGAAGCGCCAGGCGGTGCGCTGGTCACGCGGAACGGTATGCAGCGCATCGGCCCAGGGCTGGTCGTGCAGCCGGGCGGCCAATGAGCTTCCTTCGTGTAAGGCGAGGTCCTCCTGCAGTTCGGCCAGAGTCATCGTCAAGTCCCCTACCCGCTGGACACAGAGACCGACTACCAATTTTCCCAGCTTTTCCTGGTACAGCCGCAAGCCGTAGTGCCCTTCCTGACAGTTGCCGGCCGCATCAATAGTGCAACCGTTGCAGACGCCTGGCAGGCGCGAATGGCGGAAACTCTTCAGGCTGACCTGTCGGCCATCCGCCAGACGGTATGCGACATGCTGGTTAGAGCTGCCAGTGATGTGGCCATAGCCTCCTGGACGGCTGCAATGCGGTGCTCGGCCATCGCTGCGGGGAAGCCAGGTGTCTGTGTCTGCAAAAAATGTTCAATCGAGAGGCCGTAGATGCTGAAGTTGACACTGCTCAGCCCGGCCCGGCCAAGCTCTGCCCAGCCAATACTACCACGTTCGCCATTACTAGTCATTTTAACAACGTTATACGTCTGGGCGGTCATTTCGACCAGTGCGGGTAGCTCAGGGTGCAGCGTCGGCTCGTCACCCGTCAAATGGGCTTCGGTGGTGCGGCAATGGTCACGTAACCAGGTAATCGTCCTGGCGTACTCGGCATCGGGCCGCACGATGGCCGGCACGAGGGTGCGCGCCTTGTCACTGGCGCCGCTCGGGCCGTCCGCGCGTATATATACGGAGCGCCGCAGCGCGTTGATGCCACGCCCACTGCCCGCGACGGCCGTGCCTTCGTTATGGCAGAAATGGCAGGCATTGCCGCAGACATCATTGACCTTGATGCGGAGCGGTCGGTCGGCCACCACGTCGATCGGCAGACCCTGCTCCAGCCGCGCAAGCTGCCCTGCCCGGCTGGACATGGAGGGTGGAAGCAGCTGCACGGTCACGCTCATAGTGGAAGGTATTATACAAGGATTTTATGATTGACGCCAGACAAAGAAATGCCGGCCGGGCACTACTAGTTGTAGCATTTTTTTCTACGTATTATCAGCTTATGTTTTGTATTTGCTGCGCGGCGGCGCATGAAAAAGCACAGCAGTAACCATAAGCATTATGTAGACTTTTATGCATCGTTATATCTGTTATTTTAGGTATTTTCATTGCTATACACTGAATACTTATGTTGTTCTTTAATCTTCATACGTTGTAATAATTATGTAAGTACGAGATCCTATTGATTTCGCTTGGCCAGCGTCTATATGGCTAGTTGTTCTTTTAACGCTGCCCGCCATTCCCCCGCCTCCGCATCGTGCTCCATATAGCTTGCGTAAGCGTAGGGCGTGGCAAAATACCCGGCCACATGGCGCGGCGCCAGCCATCCAGGCGGGCTTGTATCAATGAAAAATGCCAGGCTGGAATGCCGGTATGTCTGCCAGTTCCGCGGGCTGCGATGTACGAAGCGGCTGACGGCAGGCACGTATTCCGCGGGAATTATCCGGGCTTTATAGCGGCTGGAAAAGACCGCGCCGCTGCGTTTGTGGCGACGATTGAAGTATCGCGCGTAGCTTGTGAGCAAACTGCGCATCAACGCCTGCAAGGCATCGGGCTGACGGATGTAGGCGACGATGTGCAACTGACGCGTCATCAAGGCATAAGCTGCCAGCTCGATATCACGCCAGTAGTGCGGATACGCACGTCCGAGGTCGCGGCGATTGATCGTCCTATCCAGGTACCGGCTAAACAGGCTGATGAAGTACTGGTAATCGGCCTGATCCCGGAATATAGCCTGCCCGCCGGCACCTTCAATGAAGATATGACAGTATGACTCCGGCTCCAGCTGCTTGATGGCGTACTTCTGCGGCATACTTTGTAGTATACCATCATAAAAAGTTGTAAGAATTATATAGAGGTAATGCTTATTATTGCGCCGCCAGGCTTTACAGGTGGCGCCAGTCTTTATATACTATGGGTACATGGGGCTGACTTAAGCTTCGACGTCAGGACTTTAACAGACTATGCTTGCAAGCCGGATAACTCCCGCAACAGTTTTAATAGATGCAAACGCATTCACCAAAGCAAAAGAATTTGTCGCTTCGGCTGTTAACGCAGTCCGCACGCCGCAACTCGCTTTTGCGCCAGCTGCAGTTTAACTAGCAGCCGTCGATCGCAAGATGCACGGTATTGTCGATCGGTGTCATATCTATCGTGCTCAGTTTCAAGTGCCCCGCTAGCGCTATGGAATGAAACTTTCAGCGCGAGCAGTGCAGTTACTTCGTCCAGATCTTTTGCTGCCCTGTTCGTTAATCACCCTGAACTGGACTATGCTTGTAGACGGCTAGTCGGTTACCAGACGGACCGGGGTGTGATTCCCCGCAGCTCCACCATGTTGCGTAGTATTGAGGCCCGCCAGGGGCCTCTTTTTTTTAATTCGTCGCGATTGTTCACCGCCCTACCGCACTGCGTTTCATTAAAACTTCATTAACAGTGCCAATCGTCATCTCTGTTTGCTATTATGTAATAATGACATCTAAACCTGCCAAACAGCCGCGTCCTCGTACCGTTCCCGCCCCCAAGCGGTGTTCCATTGAATACTGTCACATTTATACCAACAAGACCATTAGCAGCGAGCAACGGCGCTCGGTGGCACTGCTTCACGAGCAACTGGCAACCGTACCGCGCACCGCGACGGCCCTGGTGGTGATGGTTGATGACTATTCCTGCCCCGAGCCGATGTTTGATTACGCCGGCCTTCGCCGCTGGCTAGCGGACGAACAGGCCACGCCGGACATTATGATCCGTGAGTCACAGCTCATAGAAGCCTGCGACACGGTTATCGGCCTCATGACTGACATAAAGCTGCAGCGTCAACTCTGCGACTATATCCGCACGAAAAAATATCCCTGCTCATTATTCATCGCCGCATGGTATATGCTGAGACTTGGCTATATCACGCATGATATACATGATTCCCGCTTTATAGCACAAGAGCTTCTGAATATACTCCCCCGTGAGTTTATGCCGTTTGAAGATCGCGGACTTGCGATTATTAGGGCAACACCGCATGCAGATGCGCTGACGAAAATTCGACATTTGTACTTTTAGCGGTCTTTGATACCTGCTGAAGGGGTTGGGTCAATGTCGTAAAATATATTTCTTACCCCTGTTACGGCTCGGATGCGCCGCCCCACCTATCAATATACAGATAATTGCCTCTCTGTTGCTGCAGTTCACGTCTATTTAATTTTTACCCTGTACCATAGGGTCATGAGAAAAAGAATATCAGCCTGCTCACCCCTGTTCTACAGCAGGTATTGGCTATGACTGCTGTAATAAAAACCGCCGCGCCTTATGGCCATGACGCGCGTATCATTGATGTAGAGTGCGATAGCACCCAGGGCCTGCCCAGCATGCAGATTGTCGGACTGGGCAACAAGGCTATCGATGAGGCACGCGAACGCGTACGCGCCAGCTTGCGCAACTGCGGCTTCAGTCCGCCCGCGCGGCGGCTGATTATAAACCTGGCGCCAGCCGATCTGCCAAAGGATGGCAGCCATTACGATTTGGCTATTGCCGTTGCCGTAATGACAATAGGCAAGATACTTCGTCCCAGTGACAGCCACGATTATTTCTTCGCCGGTGAACTGACGCTGGATGGGCAGCTGCGAGGCGTGCGCGGTATCGTCCATATTGCCGAGGCGGCCTTACGATTTGGCGCTCGTGGCTTGATAGTGCCAAAATGCAATGCTGCACAAGCGGCATTGATTCAGGGGCTGCCCGTCTACGGAATGTCAAGCCTGCAGGAGGTTTTTGTGTTGTTGAAAAAGCAGCGAGATGTGCAGGCGTATACCGCTAACGATAGCGACGTTCTACCGCCCCACCGGCAGCCGTTCGCCGGCATTATCGGCCAGGCATTCGCCAAGCGGGCACTAGTGGTGGCCGCTGCCGGCCGACACAATATTTTATTCAATGGGCCGCCTGGCACGGGCAAAAGCCTTCTGGCAAAATCGTTGATTGATTTACTACCAAAACCGAGCCAAAACGAAGTAATTTCTCTTACAAAATTACATAGTCTTTTCTTGGACAATAACGATGTGGTAAATACTCGTCCTTTTCGCTCTCCGCATCATTCTGCCAGTCATGCAGCTATCATCGGTGGCGGCTCGCCACCCCGCCCGGGTGAAGTGAGTCTGGCGCATCGCGGCGTCTTATTCCTGGATGAATTGCCTGAGTATACCCGTCCATCACTTGAGGCCTTGCGCCAGCCCCTTGAAGATCGCCGCATCCATTTGGCCCGGGTCAATGGCCGGGTGACATACCCAGCAGATTTCATGCTGGTAGCCACACAGAACCCGTGTCCCTGCGGATATTTGGGTGACAAGGAGAAGCCGTGCATCTGCCCGCCAGCAGACATTGAACGATACCACCGCAAGTTGTCGGGTCCGCTATTGGACCGGATTGACATGACCGTTTACGTTCCAAGACTACCGCCCCAGCTATTAGCAGATCATTTATACAACTCAAGCGACGAAACGGTGGGCTTGCCCGGCAGTCACCTGCCGTTGCACATGATTGAGCGGGCTCGCCAAGCTCAGTTCGAACGCTATGGCGATGATACGACGAACGCAGCGGCAGAGACGCACGACATTGCCCGGCTGATGCGTCCGGATCGGCAAGCATTGTCATTTTTGAGACAAGCCTCGGAACGCATGCATTTGTCGGTCCGCGCCCACTTCCGTACGCTCAAAGTGGCACGTACCATTGCCGACATCGAAGGTTCCCCGGATATTCTGAGCGGCCACGTCAGCGAGGCGCTGCAGTACCGGCAGCGGGCACCGTAGCATAACAAGACGTACTTTTTCATCTGTAAATGTGCGTAAGTTAAGGCGTTTATTGCCACTTTGAACAATTTTATTGTTCTTTATTACCTCTGTTACTTTCACACAGGGACACTCCATGTCCTCTCGCCTGCCACCCCGAGGTCGGCACATCCGGCCGCCATGCTCCATTACCACAGGCCAGCCTCGCCCTGGACAGCACACCACCATTCTGCCGCCTTCCCTGTTGAATTACTCGTTCGTATCTGTTATACTGTCCTGCGAACAGCAATAACGTTGTAGTAAGAAGAGGAGTATTTCTATCAATACATCTGTGCGTATTAACGGAGCTATCCGTGCTCCGCAGGTCCGCGTCATTGGTCCTGATGGTGCCCAGCTCGGCATCCTATCAATAGGCGACGCCCTCAAAGCGGCCGAACAGCATGAGCTTGATTTGGTAGAAATTTCACCTGGCGCATCTCCGCCTGTCGTCAAGATAATCGACTGGGGTAAATACCAGTACCAAAAGACGAAGGAACAGCAGCGGAACCGCAAGAATGCCCGGGTGAGCGAACTGAAGCAGATTCGTCTTGGCCTGAAAATCGGCCGCGGCGACCTTGATATCAAGCTGCGTAAAGTCCGTGAATTCCTTGAGGACGGCCATAAAGTGAAGATATCTGCCTTCTTCCGTGGACGCGAAATGGCTCATCAGGAGCTTGGTTACAAGCTGCTGGAGACCGTCGTGGAAACACTTGGTGAAAACGTTATAGTTGACGGCAAACCTCAGATGGCAGGACGAAATCTGAGTATAGTAATTAGGAGTAAGTAATGCCAAAAATGAAGACCCACAAGGGCACCGCCAAGCGGATCAAGATTTCTGCTGGCGGTAAACTGATGCGCCGCCGCGCTTCTGGCAACCACCTGTTGCAGAAGAAGAGCGCCGCCCGTAAGCGCACCATCGGCCGCAGCGCCGTTATTACCGGCTCAATCGCCGCCAACCTTAAGCGCGCCCTCGGCGTCAAGGGCGGCAAGGCCCGCGCCACAAAGAGTGCCGGCACCGCCGCGAAAGGAGCTAACTAATGCGCGTCAAACGTAGCGTTACCGCCCGCAACCGTCACAAAAAAATCCTGAAGCTCGCAAAGGGCATGCAGCACAACCGCACCCGCTCGTTCCGTCTGGCCAAGCAGGGCGTCATCAAGGCGCTGCAGTACGCCTACCGCGACCGCCGCAACCGTAAGCGCGACCTGCGTGCATTGTGGATCACCCGCATCAACGCCGCCGTCCGCGAAGAAGGCATGAGCTACTCTGTCTTCATGAACAAGCTCAAGACCGCCGGCGTCGAAGTCGACCGCAAGATGCTGGCCGAACTGGCCGCCACCGAACCGGCTGCCTTCAAGGCTATCGTCGAGCTCGCCAAGAAGTAGGACCCCTCCCCTCCTCTGTGAAATAAGCACTTCCGGGTGCTTATTTCATTTTTAGGGCTTGTGTCATTGACAACCGCCGCTGCGACACCGTAGCATGACAGTAAGACATTAACAAAGGATCATAGCTCTATGGCCACCCAAAAGCCCGCCGCAAAGAAACCAGCCGTCCGGACCAAACGGACCACGACGGCCGCAAAGGGCAAAAAACCGGCAGCAGCTGCCGCCTCAAAAAACGTCGCCGCCAAGGCAGGGGCAAAAACAAATTGGAAGGTTCTGGCCGGCGTGGTCGTAGCGGCCGTCATCGTCGCCACGGCCGCCATCATGGTCGGCCAGAGTGAGGCCAGCGCCAGCTGCCGCAGCAAGACACTGAAGCAGGGCTCGACCGGCTCCTGTGTGAAGGTCGTCCAAAAGTACTTCGGCCTGAAGCAGGATGGCATCTTTGGCAAGAACACCAAGGCCAAGGTCGTCGCCTTCCAACAGGGCTTCAAGCTGTCGGCTGACGGCATCGTCGGCCCCAAGACCTGGAGCAAGATGTGTTCCGTCCTGAAGCCGGGCGTCTCGGCGCACAAGAGCATGGCCAAATCAATCGGCTGTACCCTGACCGGCAACGGCAGCGTCTACTACAAATAGCCAGTATCGTTGCAGTAAAAACACCGCCTTCAACAGCGGTGTTTTTCATTGTGACAACTTTTTTGACAAAGGGAAAGCCCCCTCGCGCCAGAGCGCAGAGGGGGCTACCCTACGAAGTGCGGCCTCAGCCGCGGGTGCCATCACCGAAGTGCCAGGCCGCCTCATCCTTGGTCGCGTTGCGCGCGATCAGCTGGTTGAGGGCCGGGTCCGGGTCCACCGCGAGGTGGAAGCGGCGCTGGCGGTCGGTGACGTAGAAGATGGCATCACTGCCGTCTTCCGGGAGGTGGAAGGCGACGAGCCGGTCTTCACTGACGTAGGACCAGTAGAGCGTGCAGGCACCGTGGCCGGCGGGGTGATTCGTCTTGCAGGGGTAGACCTCTCCCTCGCGGAACCGGACGGTGAAGTAGCCGCCGGGAATCGCGATGTGGACGGGCAGGTCCCCTGCGGTCGAGTGCCGGTGGGCGACCAGCAGGTGCTCCGCCTTGACGGCGAAGTCACGCTGGACGGACGCTCCTTCCGCCAGAAGCGCAGCGGTGGCGGCGGCACGGCGGGCGGCAGCAGACTCAGTCACGGGAGTACCTTTCGTAGGGCGAGCAACATAGCGCTAATGCTTGCTGCTTCATATATAATTATACTACTTTTTACTTAACTTGTCAATATAAACGTAAGCGGAATGGGCATGAAAAACACCGCCCTTTACAGCGGTGCCCCTCATATCAGATAGCCTGTAAGCCGGGTTCTGTCCATGGCGCGAAGCCACTGGATGATCATCTATCTACGCCGCCGGTCACCCGTCGGCTCTAGCGGATTATAAACGGCCCGCCAAGCGAGCAACTCCCATTCCAAAAGAACGGTGAGCAGACCTCCTTGCAGCAGACAGGGTTTACCTCCGTCGCATGTCACCATGCGCCGCTGTGGGCTCTTACCCCACTCGTTTCACCCTTACCGGCCGCATGGGCCGGCGGTTTCGTTTCTGTGACACTTTCCCTAGGGTCGCCCCCGGTTGCCGTTAGCAACTGTCTTGCTCTCTGCTGCCCGGACTTTCCTCTCCCGCGGGTGCGGGAGCGATCATCCAGCTATCTGACATCGGCCATTATATCATCTTCGGCGATGGCTGCGGCATGCTCATCAAGAATACGGTTGACGATGGCGTCAGCCTCGTGGTTGAATTCACGACGGATATGGCCAAATGTGACGTGTTCAAACTGTTTGATCAGCGACGTGACGTGGTCGTGGATAGGCTTGAGCTCACTGTTCTTGACCTTGAAGGTGCCGTTCATCTGGTTGACGACCAGCTGGCTGTCGAGACGGAACTGGATGCGATGAACGCCCCGCTTGATGGCCGTTTCGAGAGCGAGGCGGACGGCTTCGTACTCGGCGCGGTTATTGGTAGTGATACCCAGGTATTCCCCGCCGTCCTGCAACAGATGGCCGTGCTCGTCATAAAGGACGAAGCCGGAGGCTGAGGGGCCAGGGTTGCCGCGCGAGCCACCGTCGGCATAGGCGATGACCAGGATGTCGGCGGCGTTTTTGTTGAGCTGGGGTGCGGCGGTGAGGCCAAGGGACAACAGGAATTCGGGGGTCTTGTCGAGGCCAAGCAGATTGTAGGTGGCTTCGGTGACATCACTCTGATGGATCTCGTGCATGGCACGCCAGGCGTATTTGCTGTGGCGGCCGGAGAGCTCGATGCCGGGCGGCGAATGGATGGAGACCAGGAAGACGATGTCGACGCGCTGGGTACGGTCATCGTAGACCGAGGGGTAGGCCCGGACATCGTAGAGCTGCAGGGTCTGCGGGTCGGCGCCGGTCTGCTCGGTGATAAACTTGGTCATGGCCTGCTGGGGCGACAGGCCGTATGGCAACTCGCCGCCAGGCAGCTCATACTTACCAATGATGTCGCTGCGGCCCAGGGCACGCCGGAGCAGCAGGACTTTGCCGTTGTGTTTGATGATGGCGTAGACTGAGACTTTTTGTTTCATGAAGGTTTGCGCGGATGGGTGGTTGGTTTCATTAAACGTTCGGGTATTTAATGAAACCATACTGCTTATGACATAATTATAGCACGAATTTAATTAAATTGCAATGATGGTTATGCTTAGGGTGAGCCCAGGGCAGTCTGAGCGGCGCAAGGCCGGCGCGCCAAGCCACCACCCTTCCCATCTGCTATACTAGAGAGACATATGAACTTCGACCCCTTACTCATCATATTCGCCCTGACGTCGGTGCTTATTTCTATGACCATCCACGAGGCGATGCACGCTTTTGCCAGCAATGCGCTGGGTGACGACACTGCCCGGCACGAGGGACGGCTGACACTCAACCCTCTGGCTCATATCGATCCAGTTACTACTGTGGCGCTGCCGGTCTTCCTAGCCATTGCCCAGCTGCCAATCTTTGGTGCAGCCAAGCCAGTGCCGTTCAACCCGGAGCGGTTACGCTGGGGAGATTTTGGCGCGGCGACGGTGGCACTGGCCGGTCCGTTTACTAACCTGGTACTGGCGGTGCTGGCTGGAGCTGTTTTCCAGCTCGGCCTGGTGCAGAATGAGGTGCTCGGGCAGTTCTTGTTCACCTTCATGGCGGTCAACGTCGGCTTCTTCCTGTTCAACATCATCCCCTTCCCGCCGCTTGATGGGTCGCGCTTCCTTTACGCCGTAGCGCCGGAACCGGTGCGGGCACTGATGCGGTCCATTGAGAGCCTCGGGTTCATGGCAATCATTATCTTTATTTTCCTGTTCTATACGGTGTTGGCGCGGCCGTTCGGCAACGTGATGGCGACGGTCATCACGGCGCTGTCCGGCGTGCAGGTGACGTTCTAGCTGCCGCTTCTTTAGTGGCGCCGCCGTAAGAGTGTCGTGAAAATTAAGTCAAGACTAGTCCTTGACCCCTGTACTGCTATAATTAGTAGTGTTCACAGCTCCTGGAGCGAATGTATTTTTTCCTGAATGCTTTTATATTGGGAGTTCTAATGGTCCGCCTCCGTGGAGACGGTCTGCGAGCACCCACCTGTTTTGTTGCAGGGTAAAAGTGGTTCGTTTCAGGCTGTGAGCACCTGATGTTATTTTCGCTTCATGCTTGTCAGCCTCGGCTGATTTTTTTGCTTTTTTTGGCGTTTTTCGTTGTTCATTACACATGCGTCGTTGTATATCTGATAATTTCTACCCCTCGAAAAACCTGTATTGTGTTGCTTATAAAAAGTTATTAAGCTGAAATTAGCAGCTTGGTCGGTCTCGGTGGAGACTCCAGGCTCAGGCAAACATAACCCGCTAGGAGGAACATGGAACACGCGGTTATCGCAGCGCCAGAAGCAATATCCTCCCACGTGCCCGCAAAGGACAGGTGGCGGGGGTAGCCTGCTTCTCTTGCCGTCCCGCGGCAGCTATTACTGCCTTGTCCGGGGCGCAACACATCACTACTAAACACCTTCACAAAGGCTGAGCGCATTTTTGGCGCAAGCGTCTACACACCCCGCTCATCTTTTGAAAGTGAGGAGATACGCTATGGACCACAGGCATTACACCACGCGCTGGCTCACGGATTCACAAGGGGATGGAAATGGAATGGGTACGTAACGGCATTGCCGGGATCCAGTCACTACAGCGGGCACTGGCAAACGTTCCCGACCCCTACCCCCTGCTTGGAGCGGCGGCGCTGGCCTGTATCATCTTGTCCTTATTGGGAAGTTATCTGCTGTTTTCAGTGTGTGCAATGTTCCATCCGGACCCTTCAGTCCGAAAGGTCGCCGCAGTCCTTGTTGACCGGCATCCGATGCACAAATTACTCTCAAGAAGGCGAAAGAGCTAAATAAAAGAACTCCCTGCGTGGGAGTTCTTTTTGGATTCTGCTTGGTCGGGGTGACAGGACTTGAACCTGCGACCTCACGGCCCCCAGCCGTACGCGCTACCAACTGCGCTACACCCCGAAATGTCCGGTTGTCCGGTAACTGGGATTCATTATAGCATTGTTGGTGGGAAAAACAGATTGGTTGATGGGTCATATTGCCGCGTATTTTGCCCCTGTGGCAACGCAGGAAGGCCGTGGGGCTGTTAAAGGCGGGACCATGTCAATATGGTCGTCTTATAAACATAAGCGTGCACGGGGGCTTAGGCGTGGCCATAATGCTTGGTAAGACGGGTCTGCCGAGCATTCAAAAAGCTCCGACGCGAGGTCGGAGCTTTTATAAGCATGATCTGTTGCCTACCCTATCAAGGCGCAGCGTAAATCCGATACCACTCAATCTCAAACTTGGCTTCAAAGTGCGAATCGCCACCAAAGTTATCCATCTGGAAGGTCGGGTGCATCGGGCCGGGCACCTGGCCGTTGGTTTCTTCGACGGTAAACTGGAACCACTGCTTGCCGTCGAGGTAGCCGGTGATGTGGGTGTCGCTGCGCTCGATGGCGTAGTTGTGCCACTGGGTGATATCCACTTCGACCTCGGCGTGCGACTGGGCACTGCCGCTGCTCTGGTTGGGATGGTGGATGAAGGTTGAGACGCCGGGGTCGCCGATGTCAGTCTCCATGTAATCATCCTCGCCACCTTCGGGCCACTCGTCACTGTCCGGCCAGCGGATCAGTACCGGGTGGTACTGCGAGCCGCTGCCGCCGCCGGTGGCGTACATGCGGACGCGGGCTTCGTCGCGATATGTAATGGAGCTGGCGTCGTTGAAGGCTGCGCCGCCGGTGGTGCCGCCCTGATCGCCGAAGATGGTCATGATGCCGTTTGCTACTGAGAATGCACCCGGGCTGCGGATGCCATTACCGGCGTGGCCGGGGCCGTCGTATGGGCTCCATTTGGGACCGGGGGCACCTTCATAATCAAATTCGTCACCGTTGATGACTGGTCCCCAGTTGAGGAGTTTGGCGGCCTGGGTGCCGTCCTTATCACTGCCTGGGTCGGGGTCAGTGCCCGGATCGTCGCCGGGGTCGCCACCCGGGTCGGTCGCTACCTGGCCAAAGAGGACGGCCTGGCTTTGCGAAGCGGCAGGGTCGCTGATGACACTGGCCCCGGTGGTTGGACTGCCGTCGGCGTCTTCGGCCTCGATAAAAGCCGCCGGGCCGGCCGCGAGGGCGGCAAAGATGGCGAAACCGACCACGGCGATGCTAATGCCAGCCGCGGCCGAAATTATAACATTGCTGTTTGACCGTGCCTTGGCGGCGGCGGGCTGGTGCATAGGATGGATTTCTTTCTTTTTCACTTACCCACTATTTAACCATAAGAGCAATCGGGACGGCAAGACGGGGTGCAGGCCGGGCGCCTCAGAACTTCAGGGCTTTTTCGCCGGAGGCTTCCTCGTCGTTGACGACTTCGACGGTCGAGTTCTTGCCGGCAGCGTCTTCGGCTTCGCGCTTGGTAGTCGGGCCCCGGGGTGCGACCGTGAAGGCGGCGTAGGCCAGGACGGCGGCGCTCAACAGGATGACGGTGAGGATGACGGGGCTGATGCCGGGACGCGGCTTGGCGTGTGTTTTCATACGATGACTCTAGTGACTCCCGCTTGGTTGGTGCCCTTACTATAGCAAACGTACGGCGCTGGAATCAAAAAACGCACCCGTGATGGAGTGCGTTTTCTTGCTGCGTTCGCCGGCGGCTACTTGGCAGCGACGGCCTTGGCGCCGACTGGCTTCAGCAGGCCCTTCTTCTTGAGGGTGCGGATTGCCTGGGTGCTCAGGGTCAGGGTGATCTTCTGGCCGTTGCTTTCGAAGGTCTTCTTCTGCAGGTTCGGCTTGAAGGTGCGGTTGGTGCGGTGCAGCGAGAACGGGACGTTCTTGCCGTACATCTTGCCCTTGCCGGTCAGTTCACATTTTGTTGCCATGATGGGTTCCTTGCTTCTACTAATCGCTATTCTTTATCACTATGCTGTCTCGCATGACGGTTATCCAGGCATGAGTAGCCAGGCGGATACCGGTAACTAAGGGGTTATTTTAGCCGAATTAGGCTAAACCGTCAAGCGGATAAGGCTCAGGCTCTCGGGCAACTGGCCGGCCTGCTTGATTTTCAGGGATGCTTCTTCCTGGATCTGGACGCCCAGCTCGCGGGCGAAGTCTTCGATCGTGCCCTGTGGCACCTCGTAATTGACGCCGTCCTCTTTGAAATGGACGGGAATGACCACCTTCGGCGCGATACGGCGGGCCAGTTTGGCTGCACCATGGGCATCGATGGTGTAGCCGGCCCCGCCGATGGGCAGGATGAGGACGTCGATGACACCGAGATCTTCGATCAGGGCGTCGTCCACCTTGTCGGGGTTGACATGGCCGAGGGTGGCCAGACGGACATCAGGCGTCTCGATACGAAAGACGGTCGCCTTGACTGCGGGGTCAAGCTGACTTTCGGACTGGCGGCTGGAGACTGAGAAGTCCCCTACCTCGTACTCGCCGGGGACGGTGAAGGCAATCTGCTCGGCTTCGTTGATGTCGACGGCGTAGCGCGGCTGACTGATCAGGACGGCGCGGGCTTTTGCAAGCTCCTTGGGAGGCTTGGCGCCGTCGATGACGGGGTCGGTGATGATAGCCGTGGTCTTGGTCTGGATGGTGACGCAGTTGGCGCCTTTGTAGGTGATGTCGGTCATTGTGGTCTCCTCTTTCCTCGGGGTGGGGTTACTTCTGCTGGCTGGTCAGGACGCCGTCCTCGTCATGGATGATGTTGGAGCGGTCGAGCACCTCGACGACGAAACGGTCCTTGATGCTGTAGCGGTAGTAGAAATCATCGTAGGACATGACGGCATAGTTCAGGGTCAGCCGCTCGTCCTCTTCGAGTTCCTTCATGAAACGCTTGGCCTGGGTCTTGTTGATGTCGCCGACCAGCAGGACGTCGGCGGCGGAGTTGGACCCCTTGACCAGCTTGCCGCTGAAGATGGCCAGCCGGACGTCGCCGAGTGGCTTGAGGCGCTTCTTCCAGTCGCTGGCGACCATGCCGGTGGGCACTTCGCGGGCCACCGACTGGTCCTGAAAAATGGCCTTGAGCGGTTTGAAGTGGACATATTCCTGGTTCACTTCGTAGTACAGCCGGTTGTTGTTTGAGCTGTCGCTTTTGATGATGCCGATGTTCTGCAGATTGGCCAGCTCACGGCGGACGGAATTTATTTGTTCATCAATCTTGCGGGTAATTTCCCGTACGTAAAACGACCTGCTGGGGTTGTTCAGGAAGAGATGCAGCAGTTTGACCCGCGTCTTTGAACCGAATAGTGTGTCAATCATAGGTGTTTACCGGTTTTCGTCGTCTTTTTCGTTTACTTGTTCATTGTAGCACATGGCCGGCAGCGCCTCGGCGGCCGAACCGAACCACTGCACGTTTTTGTCCCGGCGCCACCAGGTCAGTTGGCGTTTTGCGAGCTGCCAGTCGGCCGTGATGAACAATTCTATGGCCCGCTGCCGGCTGATTTCACCGTCGTTTAATTTCCGTATGATTGGATAGATATTGCCGCTCAGGCCGGGGGCGTCCCAGCCGTAGGCACTGGCGGCTTTCAGGGCTTCTTTGATGACACCGCCGGCGAACATCTGGTCGGCACGGTCGGTGATGCGTTGGCGCAGGATTTCGCGGCCGGGGTCGAGGCCGATCAGGCGGGTGCCGGGTGGCAGCTGGCGTTGGCGCCTGGGACTTTGAGCGCGCTGAACGCCGTGGTCAAGGGCCAGTTCGATGGCGCGGATGACGTAGCGTTTGTTCAACTTGTTCTCTGGCAGTGGTATTCCCTGCTCGGCACAGAGGGCATGCAGCGCGGGCAGATCCATGGCTTCGAGCCGGGCGCGACGCTCCGGGTCGACGGGCGCACCGAATTTGTACTCATACAACAGGGCCTCCACGTAGAGGCCGGTGCCGCCGACGATGACCGGCAGACGGCCTGCGGCCCGGGCCTCGGCAATCCAGCCACGGGCGGCCTGCTGGAACTGGGCGGCGCTATAGGTGTCTGCCGGCGTCACCAGGTCGAGGCCGTAGTGCGGCGTGGCCTGGCGTTCGGCAGGCGTGGGCTTGGCGGTGCCGATGTCGAGCCCCCGGTAGATAGTACGGGAATCGGCGCAGATGACAGTTACCGGCCGGCGGGCGGCGAGCCCGAGCGCCAGGCCGGTCTTGCCGGAGGCGGTGGGGCCGACGATGGCGATGAGATCCGTAGCGCTCACTGCGGCTTCCCTGTCGTGGGATCGGGGTGCCAACGCAGCTCTGCAAAGTTGACGACGCGGTACATCTCATCGATGGCGACGCCGTCCGCCTCAAGTGCCGCCTTGTGACCATCCAGGCCGCCCCAGGTATACGCCGACGCCAGGCCGCCGTGGCGGTTGACGACCCGTTGCCACGGCAACTCAGGCGGGCCGTAGTGGGCTATCTGGCCGACCTGGCGCGAGGCATAGGCACTGCCGGCCATGCCGGCGATATCGCCGTACGTCATGAGCCTGCCCTTTGGTATCTGGGCGACGAGTTCGTATACGCGCTCGCGGAAACCGCCAGGGGTGTGTTCCTGATGTGATGATGCTGACATTATGCGCTTTCCTGCTTGCGTATCAGTGAGCGTTTAGAGCGCCTCGATGTAGGCCTTGAGTTCACTCAGTTTCACCTTCTCTTCACGGTCACGCAGGCGCAGACTGACTTCGCCGGCTTCGGCGTCCTTGGGGCCGACGATGATC
Organism: Candidatus Saccharibacteria bacterium; assembly: GCA_016789455.1. Classification (NCBI taxonomy): domain Bacteria; phylum Candidatus Saccharimonadota; species Candidatus Saccharimonadota bacterium. The sequence continues at coordinate 924,027 of JAEUQU010000002.1, forward strand.
TGGACCGGAATCTTCAGGCCGGTGGCTTCGCGGATCTTCTTGCCGAGGGATTCGTTGCGGGCGTCGACGGTGTAGCGGAGTTCATTGAACTTGACCGGCTGCATCAGGACAGTGTTGTCGAGGACGGCTTTGATCCGATCGACGTAATCCAGAATGCTGTCGTTGATGGTGACGATGCGAATCTGTTCCGGTGCTACCCATAGCGGGAACCAGCCTGCGGTGTGTTCGATATAGACGCTCAGGAAGCGCTCAATCGAGCCCAGCAAGGTGGAGTGGAGCATGACTGGCCGCTGGATGCTGTTTTCGGCATCGATGTACTCTAGGCCGAAGCGCTCAGGCTGCACGAAATCAAGCTGGACCGTGGCCACCTGATGCTCGCGGCCGATGGCATCGGTCGCCATGAAGTCGATCTTGGGACCGTAGAACGCAGCTTCGCCTTCTTGTTCGAAGTAGTCGAGCTTATTAGCGATAACTGCGGACTTAAGCTGTTCCTGGGCGGACTGCCAGAGGTCGGCGTCACCAAGATACCCATCGCTGTCGTCACGGTAGCTAAGGCGGACGCGCAACTTCATGTCAAACGAAACATAGAGCTCGTTGGCGGCCGCCAGCAGGCCGTTGATTTCCTGTCCGATCTGGTCCTGTCGGCAGAAGACATGGCTGTCGTCCTGTGTCAGCGAGCGGACGCGGTTCAGGCCGCCTAGCTCACCGGTTTTTTCGTCACGGTAATCAGTGGTGGTCTCCAGGAAACGCACTGGCATGTCGCGGTAGCTACGGGGACGGCTGGCGAAAATCTGGGTATGATGCGGGCAGTTCATCGGCTTCAGCGCCATTTCATCGCTGGTTTCCTGGCTCTTCACCAAGAAAAGTTCGCCACCGAACTTTGCCCAGTGGCCGCTGGTCTCATACAGGTTCTTCTTAGTAATGTGGGGCGTCCAGACCTTGGTGAAGCCATTGCGCTCGCGCAGCTGATTGGAGTACTGCGCCACTTTCTCTCGCAGGACTGTGCCACGCGGCGTGAAGAGCGGCAGGCCGACGCCGACCAGTGGCGACGTCGTATAGAGGTCAAGTTCTTTGCCAAGGCGGCGGTGGTCACGCTTCTTGGCTTCTTCGAGCTGTTCCAAGTAAGCATCCAACTCTTCCTGGGTAGCGAAGGCCACACCGTACAGCCGCTGCATCTGCGGGTTCTTCTCGCTGCCGCGCCAGTAGGCGCCGGCGACGCGCATCAGCTTGAAGGCGCCGACCTTGCCGGTGCTGGCGACGTGCGGGCCGCGACAGAGGTCAGTAAAGCTGCCATTGGTATAAAACGAGACGGTTTCGATGGCGGCGTCGCCTTCGGCGATAGTGCCCATCTCGCTGGCATCCAGATCTTTGGCAACGGTAGTGCCGGAACGCTTGAGGTCGTTCAGCAGTTCTTCCTTGTACGGCTGCTTGCCTTTCTTGGCCCAGACGATTGCCTCGTCGACGCTCATTTCGGAGCGCTCGAACGGTTGGTCGTCCTTGATGATGTTGCGCATGACGTTCTCGATCTTTTTGAAATCGTCTTCGGAAATCTTTACATTCGGGATATCAATGTCGTAATAAAAACCATTCTCTACCACTGGGCCGATGCCAAGACGGGCCTCCGGCCAGAGCCGCATGGTGGCCGTTGCCATGATGTGGGCCAGGCTGTGGCGCATGGGGTGTAGGTCATCGTGTTGGTGGGACATGGGCAGTCTCCTCTTTCGTGCGTTTAATGTTGTGAAAAATATGTAAACTCTACCGCTGTTAGCAATAAAAAAGCCGCCCGGTTGCTCCTGACTGCCAATGGCATATGGTGCTTCCGTGCGTCTCGGTCCTGGCGCTGCGTTATGTGCAGTTTCAGGAGGTTCCACCTCGACTATTACTCTTACGACCTTCGGTTCGCCCGTCGTCGTCACTCCCGCGAAGCTCAGCGGGTGGTGAGGCCGCTTCGTTGCTTGCCTCTAGTGTAGCACACCGGCCTGGAGAATACAGCCTTGAGTGATTAACACATACCCACTGCTTAGGTGCGGCAGCCGCGCGAGATGTTCATCCAGATGTCGTCGCTGGTGTATGCCAAGCGGTCGGGACCGGACGAATAGATGTCTGACGAGACATAATCCGAGGCACCGCTGAGACAGTCGTTGTCGTCGTAGCCATAGGGAGTGCCCCAGGGATCACGCGTCGGCGCTTCATTATTTACCAGGCCTTCGGTCTTGAGGGCGTCGATCGTCCGCTCCCATTCAGGAGCCGAGGGCGGATTGGTGTCGCCGTTCCAGGCATCGCCGACGGGCGGTAGCTCACCCTTGCGATCCTTGTAGTTGAGCATGACACGCTTGAGCTGCGTCATGTCGGCATTGGCCTTTTGGATGCGCGAGCGCTGGGCCGAGGAGTTATATGTGCTGCTGGCGATGACACCGATGATGGCCAGCACGACGATGACCAGAATCAGCTCGGTAATGCTGAAACCTTTGCTGGCTGCACTGGCGAGAGGTGAAGAAGAGCGCTTCATAATGTGCCTATTGTAGCACACTGCTTATGCTTGCCTCCCGCCCCTGTCTTTGCTACTATGCTGTAGACCAGTGCGAAAGCACGCGTATTTCACAATTTGGATCCGTAGCTCATTTGGCTAGAGCGCCGCATTGACGTTGCGGAGGTGGCAGGTTCGAATCCTGCCGGATCCACCAGATGAATATGAAAAAGCCACCCTCCCGGGTGGTTTTTATATTCATTGGCGTCTCCGGCAGGATCCGAACCGTAAGAAGTTCGGGCGCTGCCTTGCCGACCAGTGTCGGCAGGGTTAGCATGAGCGCAGCGAGAGAATTATCCTGCCGGATCCACTCAGCTACTACTGTTATTTAATGATATTTTTTTACAACAATCCCTATTCCCTACAACGTCGAAGGATCCGGCAACTTCAGCCGGCACATAATCTCACTCCCCCGTATCTCCGTGTAGTTGCTCTGGGCCGGCGTGCTCGAGAAATTCGGCCAGTACGGTGGTTCGGCCGGAGCCATAATCGGCCCGACCGGGCACTTGGTGGCCGCTTCCAGGTAGCAGGTCAGTCCCCAAGGGTACGTACTGCCATCGAGTGTAAACATGTTGTCCGGGTAAAAAGTCGCGCCTTCACGCGTGCCGCCCCAGCCGGTAAAGTCGACGATGCTCGGCAGCGGCAATGGGTTGGCGTTGCTCATATACGGCCGTATCCGGGTATTGAACGTGGCGTCGTTGCTACCGGCCCAGCACCCGTCGGCATTGCCCTCGCCAAGACAGGCGGCCCATGTGGTCGGGTAGGCCCGGTTATCTGTCGCGTAGGCTATCAGCGCCTTCTGGTACGCCTTGACCGTCGAGATGGTGTGCGAATCCCGTGCCTGCTTCTGTGCCCGTGAAAAGACGGTAAGCGCGATGGCAGCCAGGATGCCGATGATTACCACTATGATCAGCAGCTCAACGATAGTAAACCCACGCCGCAAGCCGGTGCCGTTCGCCGTCTTCTTGTGCCTGAAAAGTTCCACCCTGCTCATACTGCCACCACTATACCACGCAGCTGCCCGCTGCAAGCTTTTCCACCAGAGGTGCCGTTTATCCACTAGCAAAAACAATAGCGTTATGACACTATGTAGACATAAGGATAATCGAATATGCGCTGCCTCGCCTGTGACAATACGAAACTGGAGACCACCAATTCCCGCAAACACCCCCGTGAGACCAGGGTGTGGCGGCGACGTCATTGTACGACATGCGGCCTGACGTTCACTACGCATGAATTACCAGAATATTCCGGCGGATTTGTCATCATCCGCGGCCGGCGCAAGCGTGACCGCCGGCCATTCAGCCATGCCGGCCTGCTCCGCGAGCTGTTCACGGCTGGCGGCCACGTGAAGCGTCAGGACGACCTGGTGTGGCTGGCGCAGACCGCGGCGGCACGGGCCATGCGGGTCGCCGCGGCCCGGCAGTTCACGTTGCCGGCTGACGAGTATGTGGCCATCGTCATGGCGACGCTGGCGGCATACGACGAACTACTGGCCGCAAACTACAAAGCCCGGCTGTAGCAGCCGGGCAAAAGCCGTCACTGAACACATTTTTATTTATTCATGGCTGGCGGTGTGCTGTACGCGGCCGGAGCCGGACTGACTGACGACCGACTTGTCGGTAACGTCGAACTTATCGAGGTATTTACCCAGCAGCAGCCGCGTCTGCGAGTAGATGGCCGCACTCGAGCCGTACAGAATGGACGTCACGGGCATCAGGGCCCACTGCAGGATCATCCAGAGGTTGCGGCGGCGCTTATAGCGGGCCGGCCGCGGCGGCAGCATCTTCATCGAGAGGAAGATACTCAGCACCAGGCCGATATAGCCCAGCCACTGCAGATAACTGACCAGGTCTGGCAGCTCATGCGCCACGATACTGCGGTTGGATTCATTGGCAAAGACCAGCGGCGCCCAGGCTCCGAAGGCCAGGATGATAGATGAGGTGGCCCAGCTGACATGGCCGTCCAGCAGGCGCAGGAATTTAAAGAAGCCATCCAGCAGCGGCACCTCGCGGTGGCGGCTAAAGACCCGCGTGGCCACGTACGGCACATCAGAGGCGCCGTATGCCCAGCGGCGCAGCTGGATGAACTGGGCCTTGAGCGTCTTGACATAGGTGCTGGATAACACGGCATCCTGATAGATAGGCACATAAATCGGAATCACCTCATACTGTCCCTTGAAGGCAAAATAGCTGCGCCAGAACTGATGGCCGTCCTCGACGACGGTACGGGTGCTCCAAAAATCGGTCTTCTCCAGGCTGACCAGGCTTTGGGCGTGCGCAGCAAAGTTGCGCAGCATGTGCGGCCGCAGCGAGTTGACCATGTTCCAGAAGGAGTTGCCAGTAGCCAGGACACGCATCGGCGCCGGCACATCCCAGATATTATTCAAAAACAGCGCTATCGGCTGGTAGGCGCACTCGTGGCGGCGCTCGTTGACGATGAACTCATAGGCCAGGTAACTGAGGTAGGACGGGTGCGGCCGGTTGTCGGAATCGAGCGTCGTGATAATGACATGTTCCTTATTGACACCCCGCTTCTCCATCCAGGCCTGCAGCTGCCGGCCGGCGTACACGATGTTACCACCCTTGCCCACCACCTCATTGGGCAGGTCGCTGGGATGCTCGAAGGCGAAGGCTGCATAAAAATGTTCGCGGTATTGGTCGGCCAGCTCACGGGCGGTAGCACGGGTCGCTTCGGGACCACGGGCCTCATAGCCGATGACCAGGATAGTCTGCTTGGCCGGGAAGCTGTTGCTGAGCACCGACTGGACCGTCGGCTCCAACACCTCCCGTGCCTCGTTATAGGTGGCGATGATGACCACCTGGATAATCTCCGACGGCAGCGGATACCGTTGCCCGCTTAGACGCTTCAGATTGGCGAGGTGAGCGGCACGGTACTGCGGCTTGCCACCGTCATCGGCGGCCTGCCCCAGCGCACGCGCGGGGTCGGACAGGTCGTTCAGCCTGGCCTGCCAGTCGATGTCCTCGGCCACGCGCATGATGCTATAGCCCTGGAGCGTCCGCACCGCCAGCACCAGCGCCCGGATGATCCAGCTGATGGTATAGACGATGATGAAAATAGCCGCCAGCAGCGGATTGAAGACGGCCAGGATAATCGGCAACAGTAGTAGTGACAGGCTCAACAGCCCAGGCAGTATCTCAAAGAAGCGGTACAGCTTGGACCGCTTGCCTAAGGGAATTTCAATATCATGCATATGGATAGTCCAAATCTGTTAGGGTGCGGCTCAGAGCGTAATGGTCCGATTGACGAAGAAGCCGACCAGCGCCAGGATAATAAGCAGCAGCAGGCTGCTGCCCAGCAGGAATTTGGCCAACACCTTGTAGCTCTCGTGCATCTTGACCGACAACCAGAGGCAGGCGGCCGACATGAAGACGGCAAAGACGACGAACGAGATACGCTCGTACCACTGGTCGCTGGCCAGCGAACCCTGGGTTCTGCCCAGCTCAAGGCCGAAGCCATTATAGCGTATCGGAATCTGGACATCGCTGGGTTGCAGCCAAAGCACCAGCAACGCCGAAACAATCAGGCAGGTCAAAGCCAGGCCGATAGCCATGCCGAGGGCCAGCCGATCGCGGGCAAACTTCTTGAATTCTTGTTTGGGTAACATAGTCGCTGTCTGCCTATTATAGCAAACATCTGCCGTGGGCACTGCCCCATCCTGCCCGTTTTTCATCCTTTTGGAATCATCAGCGCACACACGCATGTACGAAAACGGTCTGATAAACAGGCTGATCCATGTCCTACCCGTCCGCGCCACCAGCTAGCTGCACTAGTGGCGGCGCGGACGGACGGGGTTCATGGCCCGTAGGCCTCCAGGGTGCCCAGGTCGATGCCACCCGAGGCGTAGTCACCGGCGGCGTAGTCCACCGCCAGCAGCCGGCCTGGTTCGGTGCCGAAGCGCAGCACGTAGGCGGTGCTTGTCAGGCGCCTCCGGGCCAGCGTGTCCGGCACAGGGCCAGGTGCCGGCTCGTCAACCTCGACGAAATCAAGATTGCTGACCAGTACCAGTAGGCCTTCATCACGCGAGGCCACCAGCAGACACTGCGCCGAGCGCTCGTCCGGCGCACAGCCGGCCTTGAAGCCCCTGGCCCACCAGACGCGCTTGTCGAGCCAGTCCTCCGGGTCGCCGCTTGGCGGATGGACGCTGCTGACGTTGTCCGCCAGGGCGTATAGGACGCCGGCGGCAACATAGGCGTCATTGCCGGTACCGATCGGCTTGCCCAGGGCACGGGCCGCATCAAACCGCGGCTGGTTGGTCTCGCCGCTGCCCGTCAGAACGATGGACAGCTGCCCATCGCGCCGCTCGAAGTAGGCGAACGGGTCGGCGAAGGAGCTCAGCTCCGCCTGCCGCTCACCCCATGCCGTCCCGCCAAGCGGGGCATCGGCGGGCGGCGGCAGAGCCCGGTAGAGACCGGTGAGCTGATTGACCTTGCCGTGGTCGGCCGCCCGCTCCTGGAAGAAGCGGATGGCGCGCTGCTCGATGGTGAGCTGCTGGAGGTCGGCCGGAAAATCGGCGTACTCCAGGGTGACGGGCGCCTCTAGCTGGCGCCATTCACTGTGCAGTTGTGGCAACCCCCATTCACCATCTCTGGTGAATGTTTGGAAGGGGTCGTTCAGCACCTGCCGGCCATTGATGAGCCAGCGGGCACCGGAACCACCCTGAGCCGCGCTCAGGGTCTGCGGTGCGGGCGGCTGTGTCATGCGGATGGCGAGCGTGATGCTTGACACCACTGCCATGACGACCAAGGCGACCGCTCCCACGCGAATAACGCGGGAGTCGAGGCGCAGGGGCAGTCGCCGGCGGGTGGCGCGATGGCGCGCCGGTGTTTTCTTCACGGTGTCACCTTCTCTGTCGGAAGACGTATCGGGGCTGAATCATCGGCGGCCGTACGCCGCATATGGCCTCAGCCTGTTTATCAACGAACCTGTCCGCTCGGCCTGCTCTTACAGGAGCCGGCCGGACGGGCAATGGACGCCATTGACCATAGCACAAAATTGTAATTTTGTCAATATGCCTTGCTTACAGCTTGCCACGGGCGCGGCCGGCACATTATTCATCAAAGAAATGCGGCGCCCGGCGGACACAAGCCAGAGCCGGGCCGTCCTTTGGCCGCGTCTTCTGCACCAGTGTCAGGGCGACGGCATAGTGCTTGCTGACGCGGCCGCGGAACTGCTTATCCACCAGCTGGCGCAGCTCTTCCATGAACGCGTCACGCTTTTCCGGCACCAATGACTGGACGGCGGGCAGACTTTCAAACAGCTGGGCATAACGCTCGGTAGTATAGCGTACCACCAGCGGCGCCTTCCAAAAGCCTATTGGTTTGAAGCGCCGGACATCGGCCTGGGCGGGCTGGATGGCGGCCAGTTCCGGCAGTGGCAGGCGTTTGTGCAGGCCCGGGTGGAAATAACGGTCATACAGGGGGAGGCTGGCTGTGAGCGGCTTGTCACCTGCCCCGTCGGTGATGTGGTAGCTGTGCAGCATGGCCAGATAGCCATCGTCCTTCAGTAATTCATATGGTGTGTCGTAGACTTCGGCTGGCTCCTGGACATGGAGCGCGGTGGCGGCGAAGACCAGGTCGAAGGCGATGGATGGCAGATCGGCTGGGTCGGCGGCGGTGACGGTGTGGCCATGCTCCGCCAGTTGCGCGCCAAGCTGCTCGGTGCCAGCGCCATATCCAAGCAGACTGGCCTCCGGGGCGAGCTCAGCGGCAGTCAATAGCTGATCGACAAGCTCAACGGGCGCCTGTAACCGGAGCCGTCCGGGTGGTATGGAAGCCTGGACATCACTGGTGGGAGCGGCACGACGCATCATACCCCTAGTATACAGCCGCCAAGACACTCCGGAAACGAAAGATGCCCCTTACGGGCACCTCTCGTCTTGCATTGCTGTGGACGAAAGGCGCCCGGTAAGGGGCGGCGGCCGCGCGGAGCGGCCCCATGGGGCGTTCACGTGGCCCCGGCGGATGGCCGCTTCACCTCCAGGGTGAAGTTGCCGGCGATCTCGGTGGGCTGTACCGCCGGCGAACCCGGGCGGCTGCCCTGCCGGCGTTCGGGCTGGATCTCACCCTCCACGGCGTAATTGTTCTTTTCACACCATTCTTGAACCCAGACGGCCGCCGTGTCGGTGGCGTCGGTGATGTCCTCGGAGGACCAAGGTTCAACGGTGGTGACGATCCGCCCGGCCTTGATGGCCGTGGCGCTGTCCTGCAGGACAGTGGCCGTGATGTGCCACTGTCCCTGAATGATGACAGTGTGGATGCGGAAGGTCAGCTGGCTTCGCCGCAGCAGGTGGCGCTGCACCTTGATGGGCTCGACATCTCGATACTCGAGTTTCATATGCTCGCCTCTGGTCGCTCGGAAAACGCGGAACCGCGCCCAACAGATGGGCGCTATGCAGATGATACAAGCTTAAAGATGCAATTGCAAATTGACTAGTTGATGCCATCCACGGCGTAACTGACGCGGATAATGCCCTTCTTCTCTTTCAGCTTGGTGAGGCGGATGGCACCCACCTGGTCGAGGCTGCGCACATGGGTGCCACCGCAGGGCACACCGAAGTCGTCGCCGTAGATGACCACCCGGCCCGGCTTGTTCTTTGGCAGATTCTCCGGTACGTGCCGGCAAACGGTGTGCATCTGCTCCGGCGGCATGAAGCGGATAGTGTTCTCTATACCCTGCCCGATCAGCTCATTCGCCTTACGTTCGATGGCGGCACGGAGCGGCTCGGCCTGCTCCGGCTGCCAGGTGCCGGTGTATTCCACCGCCGAGAGGTGCGGGTAATGCTGGCCTTTGCCGCCGACCCAGTCCAGGCCAAGGCGGTCGATGGCCATGTCGATGACGTGCCCGGCCGAGTGCAGCCGGGTGTTGATGCGGCGCCGGTCGTAATCCACTTGGCAGACCACGTGGTCTTTGGGCGCCAATCGGCCACTTTCGAAGCTGCCGATGTGGTGCGCCACGCCCGCCTCATCAAGGCGGACTTCTTCGACCCTGAAGACGGCCTCGCCGCTGCTGATGGTGCCTTGGTCCCAGTCCTGGCCGCCGCCGCGGGCGTAAAAGCAGGTGCGGTCAAGCATGATGGCCACCCGGCCGTCCTCGGTGTCGCGGACTGCCTCGACGGTAGCCTCGCAGTGTTCGACATCGAAATCCTGCATATAGAGTAGGTCTGTCATGACGGATAATTCTGGCGCCGGCATAGGGGCGGCGCATACCTTTCTTTCCTATGGTAGAAGATTGCAGCCCAGGCTTCAATATGGTAAAAGTAATGCAACCCGGCCGACTGGCCGGCGTCACAGATCCCGACTCCGGTAAGCGAGAAGAACATGCCCGTCGTTTCCGTCAAGGCCTCGTACGAGTGGCTGGTCTCCCCCGGCTGCGGGGCCAGCAGCCGCGAGCAGGCACTGCTGCGCGACATCCTGGCCCAGCTGCCCGGCATCGTCATCAACGCCGTCAACGGGGTGGATGGCAGCGCCATGGACGAGAATGAGGTCATCATTCTCGCCGATCACTACCACCCCCTGAGCAAGAACGTGCCCGACGTCTGGCTGGATATCCAGCCGGAACTCCTGGCGGGCGGCCCCCTGCCGGAGGATGTGCGGCGCACCAGGATCGCCGAGGCGGTACACCGCGCGCTGCGGGAGCTGCTCGAGCGCCGGAGCGACAAGCGGCCGAGCTACGACATCGAGGTACGGCCGCTGTCCGGCAGTGGCCTGTCGGTGGGCCGTCAGGGCCACATCACTCAGCGCTGGGGCGTACCGGCCTCGACGGCGGCACGCACCAATGGCGCGGACGCGCCGGCCGGTGCCATGCCCGCCCCCGCCGAAGCGCGCCAATAGCGCCCCCGTCCCAGTCTGCCCCGCCGGCAGACTGGGACGTTTCAATTAAAAACCCCGCCGCCAGTGGTGGCGACGGGGGTGGAACGGGAGATGCTCAGGCGGCTGCGGCAGCCCGCTCCTCCTCGAGTGCGGCCAGGACCTCCTCGAGGTCGGGGCCGCGCATCAGGCGTTGGGCGGCCGTCTGCGGGTCGTCGCTGCGCCGGACCACGAAGTCCCGGACCAGCCTGCCGGTGCGGTTGCGCTCCAGGTTGATGCGGTCCAGGACGAGGCGCGAGAACTGGACGTCCTCGTCCTCCTCGAACCCTGAGGTGGCCACGATGATGCCGCTCTGCCGGTCGATGACACCGCCGCCGTGCGGGTAGGCGCCGGAGATGCCGACTATCAGCGCCGGATCCAGGTGTGCCACCTCCAGGCTGTCCCGCTGGGTCGTTGCACAGATCCTGGCCTTGCCCTCGGCATTGGTGAGGTACCAGCCGGCGTCGTGCTCGCCGACCAGCAGACCGTTCTCGAGCAGGTCGAAGGTGATGCGCTGCACCGGCAGGTAGCTGGTGGGGTCGCAGTGCGCCTCGTCGTTGTGCCAGACGTAGGTGGCGAACGAGTTGCGGCGCAGCGCACCGATGCTCATCTGCACCGCGGCCGTGGCCAGTGCGAAGTGCTCCAGCCGGTCGTGGTCGTACAGCGTATCGGGGTTGATGGCCATGTGACATTCCTAACGGGTCGTGTAGTGCATGACGAGGCAGTTATAGCATATTTTGTAGTAATTGAAAACGCCGCCCTGCAGTGCGGGGCGGCGGGGTGCCGTGCGGCGGGGCAGGGAGCAGACCCGCCGCCCGGCGGCAGTGCGACAGCGGCCACCGGGGCCGGGTGTCACCAGTTCCAGTTGCGCATGTGGCCTCCTTGCAGGGGCCGGCGGTTGGGGGGGCATTCGCCCCGCGTGATCACCAGTCGCGGTTGCGCATGGCGCGTCACCTCACTTCCATCCGTAGACATACGACCATTCGGTTATACCCTATCCGGGGCTAGGTGTCTAGTCCCGGCAGGCGGCCACGATCGCCCGCCAGGCCATGGCGAACGCCGAGCGGTGTTCGTAGAGCCGCCGGTCGCAAGCGGTGACGTGGACGTGCCGGAACACCAGATGCCCGAACACGGCCCAGATGTTACCGGCCCGCAGCGGATTGCCCTCGCCCACCCGCTTCAGCTCCGACAGGATCAGCAGGCTCATCCGGTCGTAGAGGCTCAGCCGTTCGACGCTGAACATCTCCATCGTGTCCATCAGCCCGGCCAGCCGTTCACTGTGGTGCGAGAAGTCGTGGCAGGTGATGACATCGTCATTGCTGATGTCGGTGAAGGCCGGGACGATGCTGGGCGTACCGGCCGCCTGCCCCACCTCTACGCTCAGGTACCGGCCACCCTGGAGCGCCACTCCCTTGAACGTGCCGCATCGCATCACGATGCCGCTGACCACCTTGGCGCCCTGCAGGGCGGCAGCACCGTATGGTACGGGCCGGCCCGAGGGGGCACGGTACTCAACTGCATCGATCATGACTACCTCCAGATGTCGTAACTACTGGTCGTACGATGACCTTTCTATTATATCATTTTACAGTAGTTTAGTCAATGATTTGGCGCACAGCCGTCGTTGCGCGGACGGCGCGGATGACGCAGTGACAAAGAAAAATGGCCCTGCGCACCCCCACCAGAGGAGTGCGCAGGGCCAAGCTGCTAGGCCACCGACCGGTTGCCGTCGTTGGGGCCACGACCCCTGTCGCGCCCGCGTCCACGGCCGTGACCGCGACGCCCACGGCCACGACGCTGGACGCCATCAGGGGAGCGGCGCGGTGCATCATCGCGCCGCCCGGGATTGTCGCCCGGACGGCCGGCGAACCAGCGTGGCGGCCTGGTGGTCCGGCTGCCCTCCCTGATCAGCGCGTCGGTGCTCATGAGGTAGGCATGCTCCATCCAGAACGCCAGACAGGCGTCCCGGCCGCCCTCCGCCTTGTCGGCACTGGACATCCAGGGCAACGGCGGCGTGTATTCGCCACCGTACGCCCGGATCAGCGTGGGCTTGTCGACCGTGCCGGTGAGCTCGATCGTCAATGGGCCCGTCGGCTCAGTAATGGCCTCGACCCTGCGGTCACCCTGATTGACCCACTTGGTACGTGGCGCAACGAACGGCGACAGCTTGGGCTCGCGGGCCCGGTGGCGGACGTGGACGCCCCAGATGCGCCGGCGCCCCAGCACCGGAACGGCCATGGGCAACACCGGCTCGCCGGTGTCCCAGAGCGTCTCGATGATGTGTTGGCTGCCCCGCCAGGGGTCGATCTCGTCGAGCAGCTCCTGGACAAGGCCGGAGAACCGCCCGCCCGGCCGCATGGTGCGCGGCATGTCCGCCGTGCCGGCGATCAACACCCTGGCACCGCGGTACGTGTACCCTGCCATCTACACCCCTTTCTAGAGTCGTGCAGGTACGGGCTTGATGACATCGTTGTCACAGCTTCTTGACCAAGATATCATAATATTTTAAAGTATCAAAGCTTTTTATCGCAAGGCGGCCTTGATCTTTTCAGCCACCTGCTCCGGTGTCAGGCCGTCGGTATCGATCACCAGCTCATCCCCGATCTCGGCCGTCTCGCGGCTGTTCAGATACTCATCAAGATCCTGTTTATTCTCAATCCGATACGGGTCATGGCGGCCTTCCACCCGCTCCAGCAGCGTCTCGTATGATGCAATCAGGCGGATCGGCTTGAATATGTAATCGGGGTTATCCGCGACCACCGCGCGGACGCCATCCACCGTCACCTTGTCCGGCGAGCAGCGGGTATAGATGATGTTGCCGCCCTGCCCCAACAGGTGCCGGATGACTGGCTGCGTCACCTCATCCATGAGGCGCGGGATGCGGTGCTCCTTGACGATGTTGTACACGGCATTCTTGAGATCATGGAACCATAACACTTTCCAATCCAGCTCTTTTTCCAGGATGCGGGCGACGGTGATTTTGCCGACACCGGGGTTGCCGCGGAGATATACGAAATAGTGCCCGGACCGCACTCCACGAAGGAGCGCGGTCCGGGCAGTGGTTCAGGCCCAGTACGGCAGTTCCCAGCCGGCCAGCGGCAGGTCTTCCGGCCGCCGCCCGTCAGAGAACAGGCACTGCAGCCGCTCGCGGCCGTCCGCCAATGGCGGCAGGGCTGCCAGCTCAGACAGCAGCGGCCGGGTCGGCGGCAGCGGCAGTGTGTACAGCTGGCCGGCGGGACCGATGTGGCCGTGGCGTCCCCGGATCATGCCCGGGCGCACCATGACCTCGTCGCCCGGCTGCAGTTGCCAGGGGACGTCGTCGCCGGGTTGGTGCTGCAGGATCAGCGGCAAGCCGCGCGGACGGCGAATGGTCACCCGCAGGTTGCCGTCCAGCTGCAAGAAGTGCCAGCCGTGGCGTTGGCTTGCCAGGACGGCACGGATCCAGGAGTCGTGCATGGCGGCTGCCATCGCCTCCTCGGGCGTGCGGCCCGAGCGGGTGCCCCTGGTGCGCTGCCGATCCTGCTGGTAGCGCAGCACGCCGTCGCAGTACAGCCGGTAGATCAGTGCCGCCCGCCTGGGACGGCTCTGCAGGTGTTCATCGATCTTCTGGCGCAGCACGGCGAACCGGTCGGACCACTCGTCCTGTGCGATGCAGTAGGCCATCAGGACGAGGCTCCAGCTGCTGGCCGGGCACCGCTCGGCCACCTTCAGGCGGCTGGACGGGTCCAGTCTGAGCACCAGTCCGAGCTGATGTTCGTCGGCGATGCGGTACAGCCGCAGGGCGCCGGCCAGCTCGATGCAGATCAGGTCACCCTCTTCCATGACGCCGGTCGATGCCAGCCACTCGCGGAGCAGCCCGTTGTCGGAGCTTAGGAGCGCCGGCGCGTGGTAGCGCATGAGCGATGTGGCGAAGCCCATCACCTGTCCGCGGGTAGCGAACAGGCGCTGTGCCGCCCCATCCCGCAGGAAGCCCAGCAGGTGGTGGTACGGCGAATGGTGGTCATCGCCCGGGGTCAGGCAGAGACTTTCGACCACCCGGCGGGCGGTCTCGTCGCCCCGGTCCCGGCTGATGATGGGCACGTAGCGCAGCCCGGTCACCCGGTTGCGGTCTACCGTGTCACGCCCCAGGAACCGGACGCAGGCCAGCACCAGGACGTCGTGGCCGGCACCGAGCTCGAGGGCGCGGCGCAGGTATGCCTCGTCGTCCGCCTCGTTGCCAAGTTCGGCGACGATGCCGTCGACGAGGTGCAGGTCATCCGGGTCGAGGGTGGTACGGCTGATTCTCTCCGACATCAGTCTCTCACTTCGGGTCGGCGCGGCAGCACACGGCTGCCACGATGTATGGGTACGAAAAAACAGGTCTGGGCCTGTCCTATATTTATTATAGCATAAAAAGTAAAAATTACAATTAAAACGGCCCCGGAGCGGCCACCAGCTGCAGCGCAGCTCCGGGGTCGCTTCGGGGCCGGGCGGCCCAGATGATCTGGGGTTTGTCCGTCGATGGACGGGCTACCCGGTGACGGGCTTCAGGGCGCCGAAGAGCTCCATCAGCTGGCGGAAGTCATCTTCACTGCCGCGCAGGGCGGCCAGCAGCAGGCGCATCAGGTACTTGTCGCCGAGGCCTTCCATCACCTCCAGCGCGCCGCGGGCGTTGCCGGTCAGGATGTCCGAATGGAAGCTGTCCAGCCGTCGGTCGTGATCTTCCGTGCGCAGTGCCCGCTCGGCCGCCACGGCCAGTGCCGTGAAGCCGGCTTCGTGCTGCGAGATCCAGAGGTTGGCCGCCGCGGTGAGCTGGTGGCGTGGCGCGCTGCGCTTCACGTCGTCCGGCGCGTCAGTGCCGACCTCCGATTGGAAAATCATGTCCAGCAGCCGCAGCCCCATCTCCACCCGCAGGTCCTCGACCGTCGCGGGCAGCGGCAGGGTCTCGTCGGTGTCCATCAGTCGTTCTCCGTTCAGTCGGTGGCCGGGATGGCCAGGGGGTTGGCCATGCGGTGTACTCCAAACTTCTCTCGGTGGGTCAATCTGGATTGCTATACTATAAAAGAAAACGTTGTATAAATCAATAACAATCCATCCTATTGCTTTGACATTTTTAGTAAAAAATATTATAATACATATATTGGGCTCTTGCAGCCCTCATTCCCTGCCACATCGACCAGTGAGGTATCCATGCTGGAAATCTTCGTCAGGTTCGCCGACCGCACCATTCACCTGGGCGACGGCACGCTCATCGAACCCGGGCGGTACTACCCGCTCGACGGCGAGCACCGCTTCGTCGCCCACCGCGTCGGCCTCAGCCGGACCCATCCGGACGGCTACGTCATCATGATCAAGCGGAGCCGCGAGACGGTGCGGAATGGCACCATCCGCTTCTACGGCAACCAGGAAGAGAACGGGCTCCGCAGCTTCGTCCTCGACCCGCGACAGCCCGTCGAGCCGTACGAGGAGCTCATCGCCGCCCTGCGAAACCTCGGTGTCGAGAACTGGCAGATCTTCCCGGTGCGTGGCATCCCCACCACCCGGGCGCTCAGCCTGAACACCCGCGCCACATCCGACGGCGGCATCCGGCGCTACGGCACCACGGTGCGCGAAGGCGGCCGCGACGTGTCGATGGTCACCTACCACCTCACCGGCAACCCCACCTGGGTGGTGACCCGTACCACCCAGGACGGCAACAGCCAGGTCACCGGCGTCTACCTGCTGCCGGGTGCTGAAGCGCCGGACAAGCAGGCTGCACTGCTGGAAGCGGTGGCGGCACTGGCCGCAGACCCGCTGCCGGCAACCGCCTGACCCACCGCCAGGCCCCACGGCCCCGCGCACCGCTTGAGACAGATGGTCTCGCGGTGACGCGGGGCCATTTGTCTTTCTATGGCCCATGTACACTTTAAAAAGAAAAAGGCCCTACTGACACGGGAGCCGGCTGGCATTGCTGCCGGCTCCCGTGCGTTCGGGCCTTTCCCACCACTGCGGGGCGATGACTCACCCCGCCTCACTGCCAGCTCAGCCGAGCGACACGTCGACGTTCAGCAGAACGCCGACCATGACATCGCTCACGACGTAGCCGTGCCTGCGCAACTCTGCCGCCAGCTCCATCAGGAGCCCGCGGGTCCAGGTGCCGTTGTAGCTTCCGGTGCCCTCCAGGTCGGCGAGGTGCCGGACACGGCAGCCGAGGTTGATGACACCCGGTTCACTGCGGTGGAGGCGGTACTGCCGGCTGACGTGGCAGCCGGAGGCCTGGTCGTAGGACGGGGCGCTGTTGATGTAGCCGGCGACGATCCGCTCGATGGCGGCCTCATCGAGGATCCGGCCCGCAGGGCGCTGGTCTGTGACGGTCATGTGCGTACTCCGATCGTTGGTGGTAAGGATGAGCGGTGCGCAGGCGGGGTCAGGTACCCCACTTGCTATCGAGCGTGTCGCGCAGTTTGAGCAGGCCCATCGCGGCAAGCAACAGGCCCTCCAGGACGAGGAACGTCACGAAGGCCTGGCCGCCAGCCAGCTTGCCGTAGCCCCAGAAGGTCAGGCAGAACAGCGGCGCACCGATCGCCCACCAGCTGTAGGTCATCCCCCGCCTCGAGTCGAAGTACGAAGCGTAGATGAGCTGCAGGATGTACCGGATGGTCAGCAGGAACAGCGCAACGACGCTGCCGCCAGCCACTCCCAGTTCGACTGACCGGGTGATGGTGCCGATGATGATACCAAGGATGGCACCAATGATGAATATCATGGTGTCACACCCCCTTTCACAGGGACGGAGCCGCTCACGCGGCACAGGGTTCGGAGTGAGTAGCAATGATGGGAACGATGACATGCGGCGGCAGGGCTTGTGGCCCTATGGTGCAACACGACAGGTCATTTATATTATTATATAACATTATTATAAATAATCAATAATGTCATCCGTCGGGCCGTCCTTATGTATAAAGACCTCCCGGAAGCAGCCCAAAGCCGCCCCGGGAGGCCATCCTCAGGCAGCCAGGTCGGCGAAGACCTGCAGCACCTGCTTGAAGGCGTTTGGCAGGTCGATAGTCACGTTCACCATCTGTCCCAGCACGTGGCCGGGTGCCTGCTCCAGCAGCTGGCGGGCAGCCGTGGCGTCCGGGCCGAGCACCTGACTGAGGAAACGTTCCGGGGCCACCACGGGCGCCCGGTCGTAGTCGGCCAGTACCCGGCGGGCGAGCTGGGCCAGGCTTTGGACACCTTCGCTGCGCTCGGCGCACCAGGCTCCACCGGCGGCGAGCGCCGCGGCATCAGTCTCATCGGGGCGCATTGACAGACCGCCATCGTCGGGTACGACGCGCAGATCGGTGCCCCTCAGGGCGATGCCGATAAGGCGCCTGCACTCCTGGGCGGTGACCGGGAGGCGGTAGTTCACATAGGTCATGGAAACTCCAGACGGATCGGACGTACGAAATGCCTCTGGCAGTATAGCAGAAGATTTGTACAAAAGTAAAAACTGTGTTATAATAAAATAGTAATCGTCTCTCCCAGCAAGTCCGAAAGGATGCACCATGGTTTCCAGTGGCAACTGGCACTACGACGACGCACTGAAGCAGATCGCCCGGCTGATGGCCGCCCACAAAGACAGCCTCACCCCGTTCATCGAGGTGGAGCTGCCGGACGTCCTGGCGGCTTCGGCGCGCGACATCACGCCTGACTGCATCGCGGTCCTGCGCGAGGAACTGGAGTACCGGGCACCCGGCTGGACCATCCGGCCGGCCATCCCCGAGCTGTACGACCCGCCGCTGCCCAAGCCGACCTACGAGTACTACCTGGTGGCGATGTGCCCCGCCGGCACCCCGGAAGGGGCTGTGGCGGTGCGGCCGGCCGGCAACATCCGGCTGGTTGCCATCCAGCGCCTCGGGCGGCAGCACCGCTTCTACGACGCGGCCAGTGAGGCAGTGGTCACCCAGCGGCGGCTGGCCAGCGGTTCGGAGCAACAGCGCCGCGAGTTCGACCTGCACATGCGCACCGTCGTCAGCCGCCACGTCGCACAGCAGGCACCGTTGCTGCGTGAACGGGCGGCCTCGGCCAACGACGAGGCGCGCTACGACGCCGAGCAGTACCTCGCTATCGCCGAGGACGGCAGGAAGAGTAGTGGGGACCGCCTGCTGGCGCTCTTCGCCGCCGCCACCCTGCTGGACGAGAACCCGCCACGGGCAGCCCTGCCCGAAGACCACCTACCCGCCACCCGCCGCTAGTCCATGTTGGGCCCGCTGCGATGGCGGGTTCAACATTTCATGAATAATATTGTATAATATAGCTGCCAATGTTCCTGTACCGAAAGGCGGACGACATGGTACTGCTGTGGATCATGCGCGACATACTGCGCGAGCTGGGTGACCCCCGCGATCCCCGCGCCCATCTGTACCACTGGCTGCGCGGTCGGCGACGGCCCGAGCGCTTCGGGATGGACCGGCGGCTCGGCTGAGTCGCCGCGGTCCTCCTCCCCGGCCAGCCCCATCTGCGGGGCTGGCCGGGACTTTTCTTTATCGCACTGTCACTACAAATGGAAACACCCTCGGCCGAGGGGCTTCCGTGGTGGAGCCTCCCTTCGGTAGAGGGTGTGAATGGGGTCGCTTGGGATCAGGCGGCGTCGGGCAGCGAGACGTCGATGCCGTCCGGCAGGTCGGTCACCTCGTCGATGATCACCTCGGAGACCTGATAACCCTTGGCCTGCAGGTCGCGGGTCAGCTCCAGCAGCAGGCCGTACGTCCACTCGCGGTTGTAGGTGCCTGCGTCGAACTCGTCCTTGCAGTGCAGCACCGGGCAGACCACGCGGACGCCGAGGCCCTCACGGTGCAGGGTCACCCGCGGTTCACGGATGACCGTGACCCCGAGGCCCTCGTCGTGCGTGGGCGCGCTGGCGACGTACTCAGTGACGGCGGCGCGGACCGCGGCGACGAAGGTGCGGCGGGTGGGGGCCGGCTGGGTGGGTGCTTCGGTCATGCTGTGCTCCGATCTTGGAGGGGGTGACGCGAATTGATGCGACTAAGTATTAATAGAATGCTTGGTCGGATTAGTCAATACCTGCGAATTGCGCCAGTTCGTGTGCACGGCCCAAAGACACTCCGTTGTGCTGGTCCTGACATAAAGGATGTAGGTTATCGTGATTCAACTCGAGCATTGGGCGCAATCCCCCACCCCTTAGGTGCGCATAAGTTTCAATCCGTGAGCAATCAGGATACGTAGGCAGCTCGTTCGCTAGCCAGCCAAAGTACGGCTCCTCTTCTAACTCCGCATCAGTACCGTACACTTTGCCGTAACGTTTGAAGTTTTTTTCGCTGAGCGACACCCAGACTCCCCACTCCAAACTATCCTCTGAGTCAATGATGGGAATCCGCAAGACGACGCGGATAAAAAAGTACTGATTATCAATTGTGCAGAAGTCGGAGCCAAGTGAATATCCGTACTTATGCTCATCGTTATCGTTCCAGGCGGCAGGCGCAGCAAACGCCAGCGCCGGCAGCTGGCCTTGGATGAGCTGACCGCAATGTGAACAAACAGTTTTATAGTCTTTTGGCATTGGGTTTATGATAACAGACTGGCTAGATTACACTTCATTAACAACATCAAACCCGTTAGCGCTACCTGTAATCGCCAGTCCAACAAGCTTTCCCCGACAGATGCCACTATGTCGAATCTTTGCAGCCACTGCGTTCATGGTTGCGCCTGAGCCTATGGCATCATCAATAATCAAGACATTTCCATAGACGCTCCTGTCCGTCAGGACAATAGTTTGTTCGGCATTAATTATGCGATCATTCAGTTTGTTCAACGTTTTTTGCGGCACTACGACTGGCGTCCTGACTTTTTCCAAGCTTACATTCCTAAGCGGTAGTGCAAGCTGCTTTTGAAGGACTTTCATAAACTGCCATTCCCGCTTGACAGTTGGCGGCACAAAAGCGACACCATCAATGTCGTACATATCCATGACATCGAGTACTTTAGGCCTGATATTCTCAATTACCTCTTTCATGAGTACAACATCCTGGCTTTGCTTAGCATGCAAGAGAAGTTGTCCAAGCTTAGTCTTCCCAAAAATTTCTACGCTATAAAAATCAGCGTAGTACACTGCGTCCAAGGCAACCTCACTAAATGTAGTGGTCATTTTAGTCATACCGTTTATGAGGCCATGTGACTTAAACTGTTCGTACTTGCTACGAACCCTAGCGTACTGCACCGCCATTTGTGCAACATCTTGCCGCCTTTCAGTAACCCAAATAACAAATCCCGGCCATCCTAGCAGCTTTTCGCCCATCGGGGTGATATAGAGAAAATTATCATCAATAATCTGCCTCGTCGAAGCATCTACTTCTACGGCTTTTGAGATAGGTGCATCATGAGCAATAGACACTGAGTAATACACTTTTGGCGGCGTACCCATTTTCACCAGCTGCCTGTTAGCAATCATTCTTGCCAGATGCCGGTGCGTCGCTTGCCTGGAGATGCCCAAAAAGTTTGAGACATCATTTGCGGTGCGTGGGGATTGCTTGAGAAATCCAACTATTTTAGCCGGTGTATCCATAATTTTCATTATACACTGTTTACAGTTTACAGTCAAGTGTAAACTGTAAACTTCTTTTACTTGTTTTTCAGCACTACCCTTGGCGGTTCACAACGGCGGAAGTATGGAACTACTATCAAGCTAATTCGTTGGGCGTAGGCGGACGAGCATCCTTGATATAATGCTTCTCTACAGCCCCAAACTTCAAATAGTTCCTCCTTGCTCCTTCAAGGCTCAAATCACCATTTGGCCCGCCCCGCACTTCTTTGGGATTGTCATATTCGCCGTCATCTTCCCAAAGACAAACCGGGCAAATATCAAAGCTGCCGCGTTCAGAGATTGTTATGTTGCCACATACCAAGCAAGCCACGCCAGCAGGATGCTTAATTTTCTTACGGGTTTTTATGTAGTGATACGAGCCTGCTTTGTCCGTAAGAGTGCATTCCCATTTGCCGTCCACTCTGAAGCAAACTTCTTTGAATTTAAAGATTGGCGATCGATTGTAACCAACCCTTCCCATGAGCGCAGCTTTTGCCAGTTCTATATGGTACTCGAGATTTTCTTCTTCTGCCGTGTGCCAATGTCCACAGTCAACACCTTCAACTTCGAGTCCGACGAATGACCCGCCGCTATGCCACCAGTACAGCGCCACCGGCAGAGCGTTGCGGATACTGCTCGTGAATGCCCACTCCTCCCGATCCTCATTCTCAGAATAAGTCGCGATCACGTCCGGAATCACTTTCAATTCCAAATAGTAGCGCTTGAACATTTTCTCTTGCTCGCTCATACATACATCATACACTTCATAACGAACAAACCACCAACCCGCCACGTGAGCCACTAAGCCGTGAGAGTGGTTTATAGTAACAAGTATGAAGTTCTTCAATCGCACACCAAAACTGAGAGTATTTATCGAAGATCTGGCGAAGCTCTCTCCTGATACCAAAAAGATACGCATCCACGGCAATGCCAAGAACCTGGCATTTCTAGGAGAAATGCATCGTCTAGAGCGATTATCAGTCTACACCCTTAATCAAGCGCAACTAGAGCAGATCTGCTTGGTTGCCCGGCCAAAGTCACTGAGGCTGTACGAATTGCGGGCAACGGATTTGTCGCCACTCGCTCAACTATCAACCGTGGAGCAGTTAGAGCTGAACTGGAATACCAAAACCACCGAGTTGTGGGACATGCGCGACAACCTTAGGCTGATCAAGCTGAGTATCAATGACTTTTCTAAACTGCATGATATAGCGGCACTTAGTGACGCTACGCAGCTGACCGAGCTGTCCCTGACTGGTGGCATCTGGAATAAGCTTAAGTTACGATCTCTTGAGCCACTCAGTGCCTTGACATCACTGCGGAAGTTATGTTTGGCCAACCTCAGCGTCGCGCAGGGTGGCCTTAAGCCTTTGGCTAACCTTTCCAGGCTTGAAGAACTGGACCTATCAAGACAGTTTGATACCGAAGAGTATGCTCGTCTATCAGTTGCGCTGCCCAATACGCGTTGCGAGTATTTTGCGCCTTACGTATCCGTAAAAGGGGTCTTCCCTAATGCGGACGTTCAGGTTGTTGGTAGAGGAAAGCCATTATTGCATTCAAAACGGGATGCCGAGCGGCTGGCAAAATATTCGAAGCGGTTTGCGGAGATGCAGGAGAGGTTTAGAAATAAACACAAAATTTAGAATCATAGGGTTTCGCTAAAGAATTTTGCGATTTTGCATGGCGGGCCCGACCGGATAATTCGCCCGCTTGGCTCGCTCATGCTAACCATGCCAACACTGGTTGGCATGGCAGCGCCCGTACCGGCGATGATGCGCCTGGCGGCACATTGATCGCCGGTTCGGATCCGGGCGGTGCACGGCGGATAGAATCAAAAAATCACCCGTTGGGGTGATTTTGCGATTCTATATGGCGGGCCGTAGCGGAGGAAGTTTGGAACTATTATGCCGTGTCAGCGGCTGCTAGAATATAGACATGAATATCCTTACTATGCCATTTCATAGCATTACATTCGAAAATGTTGTTGCCTTCTGTAAAACTGGGGCCTTAGAGTCATTCAATTTAGACTATAAGAAGAATATGACGGGCAGCTTGTCGAAGCATTTTGCCACATTCTCCAATACATTTGGTGGCTTAATAATTATTGGCGTTGAGGAAGATAGTACCGGAAGGCCCAGCACATACGATGGAATTGTTTTTGACGCCAAGTTGATTGATCAAATACACCAGCATGCGTCGAACGTCGATCCTTTTCCTCGCTACAGTGTTCGAGCAACCGATGAAGTGAAAGGCAAGGTCTTTATTTTGATAAAGATTGCGGAAGGCGATCAGCCTCCATACATGCCAACCAACGACTTAACTATTAAGATGCGCACTGGCAACGTTAGTACGCCCTTGCGTAATCCTGACTCTCGAGAGCTTGAGAAACTTTATGAAAAACGAGCAAAAGCACCACAGGCTCGCGCAAACGCATTAGATTTATCGTACGAAGTTTACCGGGCAGCATTACGTCCAAAGGCAGAGAAACGACACGCGGAAAAATCTTCGGCATTTGCCCTGCCACTCTCGCCGTACGATATTGACGTAGACGTGCCGTATAGGATTTCAATTTTACCCGTGGCGCCCGCAGACCCCATTATCGATTACCGGATGATCAAAGCCCGCATGGATGACTACCAGGTGCAAAGTAGGTACGATGACGACTTTCCTAGACACCCTTTGGAAACCATCCCCCGAGGAATTATGTTCTCAAGCACGGACGAGTCTATTTTAAATTTTGAGTACGGTACTGTTTTAGACAATGGCTTAATAGATAACATTATAAATGTACTTTATATCGACCCGAAGGACGACAGCCAACAGCTGTGGATGACCCACCTCACCAGGCCCCTAATTCGCCAGCTTGAGGTAGCCAGGAAGTTCTATAATCTGGCGGGATTTAATGGACTACTTAACTGCAGACTTACACTTGATAATGCAAAAGGACTAACAGTGTATCCGCTTGCGCCAAGCGGTTGGCCCGCGAGTAATTACGGGCGCAAACGTAAGTTAGAAAAAATAGACTCATATGAATGGGAGCTTCCAGAGCTCGACACATTTAAGCTGAGTGACAAAGCGGCATTAATTTCTAAAGTCACAGAGTTAATAGAGCAATTCTACTGGGACTTTGGCATGGAAGCGCCACATAGTGAGATGATTAAGGCATACTTTGATGAGCTAGGGTGGAGCATCCCCAGCCCAGCTGAAGATAGGGGCTAAATTAGAGCGCAGGAGAGTTTACTTGTGTTGTTCGCTCATGCTAACCATGTCAACGCTGGTTAGCATGGCAGCGCCCGTACCGGCGATGATGCGCCTTCGGCACATTCATTGTCGGTTCAAAGCCGGACGAATTCTATATGGCGAGCCGTGGCGAAGGAAGTCTGTAACTATTATTTTACAGCATAATGTACATGCTTGCTGATACGCCACCTTCAGCTTAAAATCAGCACATGAATGACCTTCTCGGCGCCTTAAGCCCTTCAGATGTTTTGAGGGCTATAGCAATCGCTCTACTTGGCCTGACCGCTTTGCTGGCGTTTTTGGCAGGTCTACTGGCCGGTGTACTCGGTAAAGATCGCGAACATCGTCTTTTCAAAATATCCGGCGGCACAATGATCCTGATGGTTGCAGTCGTCGCGAACCATGAGAGCGTGTACCTCACCGGTCTGTTCATAGGCGGACTTCTCATTGCTAGCGAAAACTTCATGCTTTTCTTAGCAGCTGTTCTTAACTCCAATCACGAGGGAGTTAGCAAGATTGCTTATAACTGGCGAAAAATGAGCCAAGACAACGTGCGCGCCCGTCAGGAACTTGAAGCGGAGCGTGCCGCAGGCGATGAGGACAAGGACGACCAGGACTCGGACGACGATGCAAGTGACGGCGGTGGTGGTGACGATAACGGACAACTCACCGACGAAAACGCCGACTCCGGCAAGCGCGACACCCCTGCTCAATCTACCCCTCGCACCGTTACACCGAAAAGCATTGACGAGGTTGAAAAGCTCGTCTTGGTTGAGCTGCACAGACAAATCGATCCGCAGAGCCAGTTCATTGAGCAGCATGTGCAGGTTGAGAATAGAAATGGGCCAGTTCAGTACGACGCCGTAATTATTGAGAACGAAACAAACAAAATTATCCTAGCCGTTGAGGTCAAATTCCAGACAGTAATTAACCCGTCTAGAGTTGAGCGCACCCTTGAGTTAATAGCGCAAAAGTACTTAACGCCAGACTATCCAATTCTTATTGTCTTCGTATTTAGCAGATACGCGCACTCTGAAGCACGGCAACTTCTTGATATTAAAGAGAAGTTTAACCAGCAGTACCCAAGCAGTGGTGTGTCATTCTATACGCTAGACAAAGGTCACCTTAAATCAATTAATAAGACCGATATGAAGCGTCTTTTGCCGTCTACCCTGTACGGGTGGTAGTTACATGCTACAATCGGAGCGTTTCGTCTTTGGTGGAATGGATACATAGCCCCTTAGACTACTTGCCATAGTCAGCGTTGCCAGGACGGCAAAGTTTGCATCTAACATGGTGGACGCAACCAGATGTATGATTATCGTATACGCTTTCACCAACCTTGCCGATGCTAGTCAGCAGACAGCACCCGAACTCACTTAAGCGGTTGGATGGATTTCAAAAACTACTTAGATTAATATGGCATACATGACAACTGAACCACTCAACTTACTGGTAGGCGCGCTGGGTGGCGCTGTGGTAACAAGCATTTTAGGCCCATACTTAATGCAATCAAAGGATAGACGCACAGCAAGAGCAAAAGCGCTCAACGCGATGCTGGAAGTAGAAGCGAATCGCTGGCACCCAGTTGGATACGATACATTTAAATTAAAGGTAATTAAGCTAAGGGCAGCCGCCTTAATCGCCACTACAGATCGTGAACTTGTCGAATCATACATCTATATATCGGCAGTTGCCCATAACTACAGCTGTTCACCAGATAATGAGTTTAATGATGATGAACATAGTGGAGGCATTCCCGTAGAACTTGCAGCCGCCGCAAGAGAAGCTGGCGAGCATTTAACCAAAGTACTCTGGTATCCGGTGCGGACAGCTCCATTACTGTTTTACCTTAAACGAAAGCTAAATAGACGGCTTGCCGCAACGCGCAACGCGCTCAAAGATGACAATATTGTAACTTGGGGAGTTAAAGTCTAACTTAGCCCAAAGTATTTCATTATTGCTTCCGCCAATAGTGATCCAGAAGCATTAGTTACTACTGAACCTCCGCCCTCGCCTGCCTTGCGCATCATCCTCCATAGCCATTCTTGTACGGCGGCGCCGGGACGTTTTCCTTGTTTCTCATCTTCGCCCACGGCTTTTTCAAGTTCGTCAATTTGTACAGCAGCTAGTCCTTGGCTAGTCAAATAAGACCGTAAGCTTGCAAAATCTCCAGGCTGAATCATATCGACCGACTGATGCACATCGGCTGAATTCGCGACCGCCACATTTGCAGCATTGCCATAAATGGTAGTATGAAATATTTGAGTCACCGTTTTATTGGATGGACTCTCAATATATTCTGGTGCCTGCAAGGTTCCTGCACCCAAGTTTAGCTCCGCCTCAATGCTAATCACAAAGTCTAGAACTCTAGTCCTTACACTTTCAGCCACGCCATGAAGCAAAGTGCGGTCAATCACCTTGGCCGCAGAACCTAGCACCATGCCCTCGAACATTTCTTTTCTTTGGTAGTAAGCAATAGCATTTCCATTCCAGGGCATACGAAGCATATTATCTTCGTTTGTCATGCTTGCACCAAGCTTTTCCAGCTCGGCAATAGGTTGCAGGAGCCTGATGCTGAAAAGGTTAGATATATGATCAGTGTCAATTAAAAATTTTGGTATTGGTGCGTTTGTTAAACGACTACCCCCGTAACCAAAGAAGTTTCCCAGCACGTGCGCGTTAATAATTCTGTATTCAGGAAGGTTTTCATCATTTTTATAGCCACCCGCTTCTGATCTTGCCCAGGAAAGCAGCTCCTCGTTACCTATCTTCGCTGCAAGCCTCATACACAGCCTTATCATTTCACCCACTGAGGACTTGCCGTCCGTGGCGCTCTCGCTAATGCGATTAAGAAGCCTAATCACTTCAGGGCCAGGTAGTCGTTTCTTCGCCTTTTTAAACACTATCGCCTCCTTGTAGTCAACGTCAGTATGCCGTTCCTATATCCCGTTTAGCCCGAACTTGCCTCGTGGTCGACGTATGCGGTTATTACCCTTGCGTCACCAGCTATACATGCTGTATAATACTGTATAGTGATCGATCATACAACTAGCCTGAATACTACCGAACAGTCCGCCTTCCGATATATACGTAATCGGTTACTTAGAGGCGAAGGCTCACCATCGGTAAGAGAAGTTATGCGGCACATCAAAAAGAGCTCGCCGCGCTCCGCAGATTTAATTATCAATAAGCTGATCGCCAAGGACCTGTTGCAGCGCAAAGACAGCGGCCAGCTCCAGCTCGTCAAGGATGTCTTCGCCAGCCAGGAGCACGCCAGTACCGTTAGTCTGCCCATTGTTGGTACGGTTGCGGCCGGTAGCCCCATCCTAGCGGAGCAGAACATTGATGCATATGTGTCGGTAGATGAGCGACTACTTGCAAAGGCCAAGGGCGCCAAGTGTTTCTTGCTTCGAGTCAGTGGGGACTCAATGGACAAGCGCGGCATTATGAACGGTGACCTCGCCATTGTGAGGCAGCAGCAGATCGCCAACGCCGGAGATAACATCGTAGCACTTATCGACGACAGCGCCACCATCAAAGAGCTCACCTTCGCAGAGGACAAGGTCGTACTCAAGCCCCACTCAACCAACGCAAGCATACGCCCCATCATCCTGCAGGAAGACTTCCTGATACAAGGGATTGTCATTGGCACCCTGCCCGATCCAACTTAGCCCTGAACTCCCTGACGGTACTCCATGCGAGTACCGGACTGGGCGCTTAGGCACTTACGCACCCGAACCTTAACAATCTTTAATTGGCGCTTAGCGCCAGGAACTAACACTATGGCTAGATTTGAACACTTTAAAGCAACCAACGGCTTATGGTATTGGCGGCTCAAAGATGGCAATAACCGTATTATCGCGGACGGTGGCGAAGGCTACAGCTCCGAGGACTCAGTGCGGCGAGCTGTCAACAATGTGAGCAGCACGGTAGTTAGTCTCTACGGCCGGTAACGGCAACATTTGTTAGATTTGTATAATCCCAGTGTCGGCATTGTACGCGTCTAATACGAACAAACCCACCTGTTTGCGCAGGTGGGTTTTTGGATAGTAGAAACGTTTCTAACTCGTACTATACATTTTTCTACATTAGTACGCAAGCATAAGCATCATCATATTGCCCACGGGCGCCGTAGTGAAAACCCTACAGGTTTAGTGCTCTGAGAATCAACATTGCACCAATAGCTAGCGCCGGTATCCATAGCACCGATAGTAGCGTCGTGAGCGTAAATAGTATTAAAACGCCAATGCTATTGGTTTTTGGAACAATTTGGTGTTTTTTGTGCTTTAGCCAGTAGGTTGGTATTGATGCGAAAGATGCCAAGAATACTCCGGGCAGCACAAGCAACACCGTTGCCCAGCTCCATATATTTCCTGTTGCAAAGTTATAAATACCGCCAACTAACAGCCACACAGTAATGGCATTTCCCGAGTGGGCGCTGGCGGCTTTTTCGTAGCCTTCTTGTTCGTGCATGGCTGTCATGCTATAACTTAACCTTTGCATCAACAATTAGCTTTGCAACATAATGCGCTGACGCACCAAAAACTAGCGCCAGCACAAAAGTCTCAATCCAGCCCGTAAAAGTCCTACCTACATATATCCCCACCACGCTGCCCAAAGCAAACGCCAAGCCAGTATAGTGGTTCATGATTCTATCTTTGCGCTCTGCTGGCGTTTCTTTTGCAGTATTCGTCTTACTAGTCATATTTAGTCTCCCATTGGCAATATTGGGCGGCAAACAAAAAGCTCACCGCCAGCGATAACCGAAGTCACCCGATACCGTTTCCAGTACCGACCATTAGGAATAGTGCTCTGACGATGAGCTTGTTATTCCTAATGGTTTTTATG
This sequence comes from Candidatus Saccharibacteria bacterium, assembly GCA_016789455.1. Classification (NCBI taxonomy): domain Bacteria; phylum Candidatus Saccharimonadota; species Candidatus Saccharimonadota bacterium. Next base: position 953,056 of record JAEUQU010000002.1, read on the forward strand.
ACCATGCCCCTACTAAGTAGAGGTTTAGGCCAACGTCGTCTGAACGACTTGCTTTGGACTATACAATATTTTATAATAAATTACAAGCATAAGGACTTAATGAGGACTCTCCATATGACGGGTGGCACACCAGCACACCGAGCTAATCAATACACACGCGACCCACGTCAGAGGGCGTTTCTTAATGCTTATTACAGCCCCACTAGTGATACATATAGCAATGCCTATCAGTCAGCGCTTAGGAGCGGCTACAGTGAGGCTACAGCTAAAGATTTACTCCATAACCGCCCTAAGTGGTTATCGGAAACACCTGGAGACTCTCAGGCCCCTACAGCCAACCAACTCCTTGAGGCACTGGGTGAAATCATCAATAACTCAGCCACGGTGACGCGCGATAAAATAAAAGCCATCGAGTTACTCATGAAACATCACGGCATGCTCAAAGAGCGCGTCCAAGTCGATAGAACCATGATCAATATTCAAAGTGTACTGGACTGATATAAAATGGCCTGTACATGGCCATCCAGCAAGCTCCCTACTCTTTCACTCAGTATCATCGCCTGCCTGAATGGCTCAAGCGTAGCTGGAGTATATTTGACCGCGTTCGCATACGTGCCGACTTTAAGAAAGACCTTGACGACACACATGAGCGCCTTGCCCAAGGAGCTGAACGTTCAGTGGAAGTTATTCGAATTCTCAAGACATACAGTTTAGGCCAAGGCATGGACCAACTAATCATAGCTTGCTTGGAAAACAAGGATATTACCGATGAAGCGCTCCTGAACATGATTCCTCCGCCCGTCAGATTTTTAAACCATGGATTCAAAGTAATTATTCCGGCCGCTGACCCGCAGGCCGCATACAATGATAATGAGCGGGCGCGTGAAGCCGTGAAGAAGATCAGTGACATCGACATTGCCACCTCAAAAGAAGTGACTTATTTGGTGATACCTCCCGGGATTAGCAAGGATGAGCTTAAGAACTTTATTGATGAGTACTATGAAGAGTTGCAGACTGCCATACAGGGAACCCAAGAGCTATACTTTGAGTCCGCACGAAATACTTCAAAGAGGATTCGGCGAGTATCTCCCGATGAAATAATAGATGAACGGATGCATGAGCTAAAAACCATGGGTCATAAGACCGCATCAATCGCCAGAGTAATCGAGAAGGAGTTTGGAAGACAGTTCACGGCGCCGGAGATTGCCAAGCGTGAGCTGCAGATGAGACGTCGCAAGAATCGTCAATAAGCCCTAGTTCTAGTGAAGATGTTTTAGGTTCAATTCACACTCTAAAGTAGGTTCCGTACTGCCCCTATGGAAACCGCCACATAGCGGCAGATGGCGGACTACCACATGGAGTCTTATGAACGAACTTAAGAGCCGCACAGCGGCCACACCACCCGAAAGCGTACTAAGCCTGCTGGCGAAGACCAGGGACTCACCTATGGATGAACTGCCTACCGAGGCGCGCATGCTGTTTGAGCTTTGCATGCTTATCGTTAACATTCGATATCGTAGCTTATACGGAGAGGACAGTCGTGAACAATAATGATCAGTGCTTCAATAACAACATCCTAGCCGTTGAAGCAATCTGCTAGGCTTAATTCAAAGGAGATACAGCAATGGACTTTCAGGCCAAACTACCCAAGAAAAAAGCGTTTGTCTATCTTCGCCGCTCCCAAGACCGTGACGACCGACAGATGCTATCTATAGATAAGCAGGATGCCCAGGTCCAGCAGGTTATTAAACGTGAGAGCTTTAGTCCTATTCAACTTGCGCCAGAGGAGCGGTCAGCAAAATCACCAGGACGGCCCATCTTCAACGATATGATGGAGCGGATTATGAATGGCGAAGCTCGATACATTGTTGTCTGGGCGCTCAGCAGACTGAGCCGTAATGCCGTGGACGGTGGCGCCATCATCCACGCATTCGATACCGGCAAGCTACTCGCCATCCATACTCCCAACGGTGTATACCGCAATAATAGCAACGACATAATGATGCTACAGTTTGAGTTTGCGATTGCTAAGAAGAATAACGATGATCTTAGCTATCACGTTCGAGAGGGCTTTGCCATGAAGCGCGTCCATGGCCAGTATCCAGGCCCTGCCCCGCTTGGCTACAGGAATGCCATAGTTGGTCCTGGAATGCGGAATATAGTACCCGACCCCGAAAAGGCTCCTCTTGTAACCAAAGTCTATGAATTGGCGGCGAGTGGTACCTATACCTTGGATGAGCTATGGCGTGCTGCCCAGCAGATGGGATTATCATCCTCACGCAACAAGCCTATCAGTAAGCAGACTCTGGTTGAGTTATTGCGGCGGCGCGCCAACACTGGGGTATTCCAATATGGTGGAGAAGAATGGCATGTAGGCACCTACTCTCCTTTGGTGAGTACTGATCTATACGATCAAGTGCAGGTAGCCATGGGCTGGAAGAAGCCGACCCACCGCCAATCCACCAGAGGGCGTCAATTCCCCTTCAAGGGCGTGTTGCTATATCATACCTGCGGTCATAATATAACAGCCTACACTAAAGCCAAGCGCTTATCCGGCGGCAGCACCGCCGAATATACCTATTACACCTGCACCAAAAAGAGTCGGACAGTAAAATGTGACGAAGCGCAGATCAGAAATACTGAACTTGAGCGCGCCGTTCGTGAGCACCTTGCAGCTTTCGAGATAAGCGAGACGGAGGCCGCAGCAGCAATTGGCTGGTTGCAGCGTCTTTATGAAGAATCCCAAAGAGATACAGGAAAGAACAAGACTCGCTGGCTACGAGAGCAGAAAGAGGCTCAGAATGCTCTAGACAGGTTAGATGAGAAGCTTGTGACTGGAGTTATTGGAGACGACCGTTATAAGTTGCAGGCCGAGAAGTACCAGTCTGCACTTGTTAGAACTGACGCACTCCTGGCCAATCAGGAGCATGACGCCAAAAAGTGGCTAGAACTAGCTCAGAGTGTCTTCTCAAGCGCTATTAACCTGGGTGACGTTTTCATGGAGGCTAATGACACAGAAAAGCGACGCCTCATGCTTTATCTAGGTTCGAACTGGAAATTGAGCAACAAAAAAGTCCTGCTAACACCTAGAGAACCTTTCTCATACTTGCACAGCAGGACTAACGGTCTAAATTGGCGGGCCCGACCGGATTCGAACCGGCGATCTCCTCCGTGACAGGGAGGCGTGATAGGCCGACTTCACTACGAGCCCATCTAACCAGATGGCGGGACGCCAGAAGACTTTCAAAGCATAACAGACAGTTCCCTGTTTGACAAGATGGATGTGGAGCGGGTCGCGCTGGGACAAAACCATTGCGCCAAACGCCCTTTTATACTGATAATGTACACGGAGCCCATCGCACGACGAAAGGAGGCGGATGTCCCGCCCGACGGATCCGCCGCAGTACGCGACGCCGGTGACGCACATCACCCTGGTCGTGCTGCTGACCGTGTTGTTCTGCCTGCTGTTCGCAGGACTGCTGTACGCCTGGCTATACCCCGTCAGCCGGCTGACCGGCCGGCGGATACACATGGGCATGTCCCCGCGGCTTGCCCTGACCAACCTGGCCCTGGTGGCCTTTCCTGCGGCGACCTGCTTTTACATCGTCGCTTTAAGCGGGATGTCAGGCCTGGTCGCCTTGGGCACCAGCCTGGCGGTGGGGGCGATCTGTTTCTTCGGCGCCCAGCTCCACCAATGCTTCAGCTTCAGGCGGGAGTGAAGCAGGCAGTGCGGAAAGCCTTGCCGGTGCGACTGGCGAGGCTTTCCAGTCCTCTTCGTGCCATATTGACATATATATCGTTTTATTTTATTCTGATGATAGTTGCAGGCGCCCCGCCCGCACCGATCCCATGAGGAGCCCCGGCCATGCACTGGCTACCCAACCCCACCGTCATCCTGCCCGACTGGCTGTTCAGCGGCCTGGTGGTCGCGCTGGCACTCAGCCTGATCGTCAGCGTGGGCTGCAAGATGTGCAGCTTCGACAGCTACGACTTCTGGCGGGAGCTGTTGGGGACGCTGGTCGTCAGCATTCCCATCATGCTGACGGAGACCTTCTTCCGGGCGCACGTCAGTGAACGTGCCGGTTTCATCGCCATGCTGGTCGCGGCCGCCGTCGTCTTCGGCATCTGGGGCCTGTACCGGAACTGGCGGGAAAAGCACCCCCGCGCACCGCGCGAGTACACACTCACCGTCCGGGACTGACCTCCCGGCCGCCCCTACGCCGCTCCAGCCGGGCCTCCCCGGCCGGAGCGGCGTTTTCAAATACCCGCGCCCATGGTACTATCGATGTGATTCATGTGTGCCACCTTAGCTCAGTTGGTAGAGCGACGCATTCGTAACGCGTAGGTCAACGGTTCGATCCCGTTAGGTGGCTCCAAGAGTCCGGGACGCTTTGCTCGAGCCCGACATAAGGCCAAGACTTTGGCCTTATGGGTTCGATCCCGCCAGGTGGCTCCAGATAATCCGAGAGGCGCCGCGCCCCGACATACGGCCAATGCGCGGGTATCGTATAGTGGTTAATATGCGACCTTCCCAAGGTCGAGCGCAGAGTTCGATTCTCTGTACCCGCACCATGCGGCAGCCATTATGGCCAGCCGTACACACCCTACTTTTTGACTTTTTTGATAGTTAATGTTTTTATATAGAGAGGCCCATCCGGGTCTCTTTGTCCGTCAGGACACACCTGCACCACCACCCCGATGCTCCAGTACGGAGCGGAACGGATGAATTTCCATGGAAGATAGCAACATCCTCCTCTCGCCCTGCGTACGGGAGGCCACTGCCGCCCTGCTGCGGCTGGTGATGCTGGCGTCCCGACTCCAGCATCACCGCCAACGCCGCGTGGAGCAACTTCAGCTTCTTCGCCAAGATCACGGCCGGGCCAGTACTGCCCCGGCCGGGCGATCCGGGTGATCAGAACCAGCCGTCGCGCTACATCGACTTCTACGCGCCCACGCTGCGTGGCGGCATGCAGAAGATCGCCACCGTCGAGCTGCGCGGCTACCGTGTCGATGGTGAAGATGCCATCAACTGGCGCGTCGTCGAGATCTCGTACGCCCACCACTGGGACGGGCGAGCCAACTACGACTACCGCAGGCACACCCTGCCCTACACCGGCGAATCGTTCAAGGAGACCGACGCCGAGTACGCCGTCACCATGATGACCCACAGCTAGACGAAAGGACGCTCCCCATGGCTCCATCCATCTCGGTCTGCGAACGGCTGGCCAGCCAGGCCATCGATCTGCTGTGCCGCGGCCAGCTCCGCGCCGGCCGCCCCAGCGGCTGGTCACTCGCCGGCATCCAGGATGGCCGTTACCGCCTGGGCCGGATCGCGCCGGCCGGTGGCAGTGCGGCCTGCCGCATCTACGAGCGGCACGTGGAGTTCATCCTCCGCGGCCACAGCCTGGCGACCGTCACCATGCGCGGCTGCCAGAACCAGGGTGAACGGCACATCCGCTGGTTCGTCAGCTGGCTGCAGTACAGGCCGGGCATGCGCCCAGACGCTCTCCTGCAGGACTGCAGCGTGAACGGCCTGGAACCACTGGTCAGCTCCCGCGCAGAAGACATGCCGGTACCGGCAAGGACCTGACGGGCACCGTGCCGCGGAGGCCACTTCGGCCTCCGCGGCACCACCGCCTTTTCCTGCCGCCACTATTGACTTCATATATGAAATGTTGTACATTCTGTTACGGCTCCCGATAATGGGAGCGTTTTTATTTCCGACGACCGGCCGGACATAGACCGGCAGAGAGGCTGGACATCGTGTCAACCTACCTGATAGGCCTGCCGCCCACCGCCGCCTGCGCCATCAAGCTGGTGGAGACCTGGCGCAACGGCATGCTGACGGGCCTGCGGGCCCCGCAGTGGCGGCGGATGACGCCGTGGTTCGACGGCATCCTCATGCGCGAGATCCGGGGCGAGTACTCGGAGGAGCACGGCACCCACTACGTCCGCGAGATCGTCTTCACCTTCCAGGGCCACGAGCTGGCGACCATCACCTTCCGCGGCAACCGCCATGAAGACGGTACGGCCTGGCGGGCGACCGCCCTCTCGTTCTTCCGCCGCTTCGACGGGGACGAGGCGGGCGACCAGAGCGGCGGCCCGGTGCCGCAGGGCCAGCAGCCGCTGCACAGCACCCACCCGCTCGACCAGCCCACGGCGGCCCTGGGTGCCTGAACCCAGTCCACGGTGGACATGAGTGCCTGAGCGCGGCCGGGAGCACTCCGCCGTCCGGCACGCGGACATGAAACGTGCCGTGGGGGCCTCATTGGCTTCCACGGCACGTCCGACAACTTCGTATATATTTTTTACTGTTCAGGCCGGCGCATCAACGTTCGACCGCGATATATTCTTCAATCTTATTGTTCTTGCGCAGCTCTTTGAGGCGGCGCGGGAACTCCTTGAGCTGGGTAGTGATGTGGGCGACGTGGATCTCGTCGTCGCGCTTGTCGACGACCTTGGCGACGAAGTAGTTATCCGCACCCTGGGACACCTTGGAGAGCTTGCCCTTCTCCACGCCCCGGACGGCTTCGTATATGTCGTCGGGGTCATTGCTGTTGGGACCGATGAAGCCGATATCGCCGCCGTTCTTCTTGGTGGCGGCATCGTCGGATTTCTCAGTAGCGAGCTTGGCGAAATCGGCGCCGCCCTGCAGCTCTTTGAGGATGCCCTCGGTGCGGCTACGGGCAGGATCATCAATACCGAAGACGACTTTGCGGCGCAGAAGCTGGTTCTCGATGGACTGGCGGTACTCGTCAAAGCTCCAGTCGTAATACTCCTTGATGACTTTGCGGAAGTCCTCCTCGCTGGCACCCAGCTGGTTGGATTCCACCTGGGTCTTGATGAAGTCATCGACTTCCTGGCGGCTGACGGATATGTTTTCCTGGCGGGCCAGCTTGCGCACCAGGGTCTGCTCGATGACCTTGTTCAGGGCGACGCGCTTCTGGTATTCAAGCTGGTCGCGGCCGGCATCGGAGGCGAAGTTGATGGCTTCCTTGGTGCTGAGATAGTGCATGGCGCTGCGCAGCTCCAAAAGGTAATCGCGGTACGGTACGGCCTCGCCGTCGACACTGGCGACTGACATCGGGATAATCTGCGTCACGCGGTAAAAGAAGCCGGAGGTATCCTGGGCGCGGTACAGGCGGAACCAGGTCAGGATGGCCAGGCCGATAACCAGCAGGACGACGATCGCAATGGAGACCGCCACGGTCCGGTGCTTGGTCTGTTGCATCGGGTACTTGTAGCGCTTGCCCTTGGCGATAACGGCTTCACGGTGCTCTGCCAGCGTATCATTGGTGATACGCGGTACGGGCGCGGCCGCGTCCTGCCTGCGGCGCAGCTTGCCGCTAAGCTTCTTGAGATGTTTCTTCATAGGTGTTGTCTTGTATTCCTTTAGTATGCTCGTTGACGATTTTCAGCAGGTCATCGTAAATCTTTTCCGGGTCGTGCAGACGGTCAAGAATCAGGTCGCCAACGTAGGTCTGCACGGTTATTGTACCAAACTTGAAGATGGTCGCCGAAAAACCAGGCACGTTGACGATCATATTCTGGATCTTGGTCAGGGCGACATCGATGACGCTGCGGTTATAAAAACCCCGCTGCGAAATCATCCGGATACGCTGGTCGGTAATGATGAAGACGCTGAAATACCAGCCCATCCAGAAGTAGAAGAAGCCCAGCAGGCCGAGACCGAAGCCACCGAGCGAGATCCACAGGAAGTTGATATTCTCGGGCCAGATGAGCGTCGGCAGCGAGCCCAACAGGAACGGTACCAACAGCACATAGAACCCCTTGCGCATAGCGATGGGATGGCGGCGGAATACCATCAATACGTTCTCGTCGTCGTGTTGGCCGTGGAATTGTGACATAGCAACCTTACGTTTTGATGAACTCTGCTTTCTGGAGATATTCCTTCAGGACAGGCTTCTGTTCGTTATATACCTTGTTGAAATCTTCGAAGCCTGGCTCGGCGAACGGCATGTTCTCTGGCAGCTGCTCTACCAGCAGCTTGTCGCCCAGGTCGCGCAGGGTGTTGTTCTTGACGTACTCGCCGGGCTCTTCGCCACCTTTATCGACGAAGTAGACAGAAGTGAGGTTGCCGACGTACCAGCCCCGCCCGGCCACATCAGGTACGCGCTCGATGGTGTTGAGCAGGCCACTGGTAGAAAACTCGACCACGTCGACGCCCTCGATCTTGTGATGGACGTAGGTCAGGCCGCGTAGGCGGTCATCGAAGTTGATCTTGAGGTTCAGTTCAGGGATGGAAAGCAGGTTCTCTTTGGTATCGGTGCTGTTGTCGATACCACCAGGCTCCCCGCCCGCTTCCTTGAGTTGCTTGTCCTTCTCTTTGTTGCTGGCCTCCAGCTTGGCGACCTGCGCCTGCAGCGCGGCTGCGCGGGCACTGGCCTGCCCCTGCACGGCACCGTAGACACCGGCGGCAGTCAGGCCGCACAGCACCAGGACGAGCAGGCTGACGCCAGCTACTTTCAACAACGTCTTACTGCCGCCTCCGGCAGCTGGAGGCGGTGGCGGCGCGGCCGGTTCCTGGAACGGTACCGGTGGCGGCAATTGCGGTTCGGGCGGCAGCCCGGCCTGCGGGACTGGCTCCGGAGCCGGCTGATTGGCGGAGGCGTAGCGTGGTTGGTCGTCTGGATACATGATAAAAGCTTATGCTTAGTATACTACACCTGGGCGATAAAGCCCTTCCAGTAGACGCGCCAGGTCTCGCAGGCTTCGGCGCCGCGCAGCTTTTCCTGGGTGACCGTAAGAATGGCCTTGCCTCTACCGCCCGGCTTGTCCTGGGTGTTGACGACGGTCTGAGTGCCATCCGCCAGGGCACAGCGCCAGTGGCGCCACTTTTCCGTGGCGGTCCGGCGTGGCTCCCGGGCGATGAGAATACCATTGAACTCGGCCATGGCGCCGGCGATGGCCGCCCAGCGCTCCATGACCTCGTCCATCGAACCCTCGACGGTCCGCGAGACCGATACGGCAAAATCACCGGTCGACTGCTGTCCCGGCTGCCGCCGTCCCACGTACTGCTCGTACGCCACGGTCACGGCCTGCGCCCACCAGCCGTCCGCCAGCCCCTGGGCGGTGATGGCCCGGGCGATATCCTTATGTGTCAGCTGCTGAGCCTCGATATGTTCCATGAAAGCCAGCCACTCGGGCCAGCTCTTTCCTGTCGCCTTTTCGATGGCGGGGATGTTCGCTGCTTTCGGTTGTGTCATGTCCTTATAGTATCAGACGAGGAAGCGGGCGATCATCGTCTCGCTCTCTTCCCAGAGTTTCTGGGCCAGCAGCGGATCGTAAGCCTGCTTGTTGGCGCGGGCGATGTGGCGCTTCTCGTAGTACTCGCCCGGCTTCCAGTCCTGGCCGGGCGTGCCCTTGGCCAGCCACAGCAGCGTCTCGGCGCCCTTCTGCGGCGTCATGAGGAAGCGCTTGAGAGGCGTCTGCCAGACCAGCCGCAGGTAGCTGGTGGAGTTGGCCGAGAAATTAGTGGCGACATTACCGGGATGGAAGGCCACGGCCGAGACGCCCTGGTCGCCAAAGCGGCGGTGCAGTTCGCGGGTAAAGAGGATGTTGGCCAGCTTGGTATTGCCGTAGGCGCGCTGCGGGTTGTAATCGATGTGCATGTCCAGATCGTTGATATCGAAACGGGCGTAGATGCGGTTGGCGACGCTGCTGGTGTTGATGATGCTGGCCTTGTCGGCAATCAGCCGCGGCAGCAGCAGCCTGGTCAGCAGGAACGGCGAGAGGTGGTTGATCTGGAAGGTCTGCTCATGGCCGTCAACCGTCTCCTGGCGTTCGCTCATGATGGCGCCGGCATTATTGATAAGGATGTCGATATGCGGAAAATCGGCCAGCAGCTTCTGACCCAGAGCCTTGACCTGGCTCAGGCTGGCAAAATCGGCCACGTAGTACGGCGCACCGATTTCCAGGGCGAATTCCGCGGTCTTCTCCTGGTCGCGGCCAACTACAACCACGCGGTTCCCTAAGGACCGCAGAACCCTGGCCGCTTCCGCCCCAATACCATCGCTGGCGCCGGTAATGACAATGACTTTATTCATGATTCAAAATTCTGGTACCCCGGGCAGGAGTCGAACCTACAACCTTATCCTTAGGACGGATCTGCTCTATCCAGTTGAGCTACCGAGGCGTACAGGCGGCTTCCTTTGGTGCCGGTTTAGCCCGACGGAAACCGACGGGAGACGCAGCCGTAGCGCGCCTCCCTCCATTTTACTACCATTGTCTGCGCTTGTGAGCAACTTTGCGGCCGGAACCGGCCGGGAGTCAGTTGCCTACTTGGCTTCAGGCGTGCGGCCGCGGATAATGGCCTCGGCAGCAGTGGTGTACTCGTAGAGTTCGCCCTCGTCGAACCACAGCGGCACTTCCTGGGCAGCCTCTTCGGCGTCGCCGCTGGCATGCAGGATGTTTGGCAGGGTCTTGCCGCGCGGGTTGGTATAGGCGCGGGTGATGTGGGTGTAGTCGCCGCGGATGGTGCCTGGCTGGGAATCCTTGGGATCGGTCTTGCCGACCATCTTGCGGACGTGCTCGACAGCCTCGACGCCTTCGATGACCATGGCGATGACCGGGCTTTCCGTCATCTGGCTCAGGGTGATGTGATAGATTTCCTCGCCCCAGCGGCTGATCAGCTTGCTGATGCCTTCGTAGTGCTTGTGGAAATGCTCCTCATCTGGGGCGACCATCTTCATACCGACGATCTTCAGGCCGGCCCGCTCCAGGCGGGTGATGATTTCGCCGACGAGGCCACGCTGGATGGTGTCGGGTTTGAGTACGATTAAAGTACGCTGGATTTCGCTCAAAAGATTAACTCCTGATTACTTATTGCTTATTTAGGCTTATCATATCATAGGAAGCGGATTTTTGATTTTATTTAGATTATGTGCTATAATAGTAGATTGGGGTAGACTCTGCCCTGTCTCAGGACTTAGACGCGCCCACCATGGGCCCGACACCTTAGGGAGCACCTAATCATGTCACACACCGCCCGGGAACTGTCGCTCGACCAGCGCCTGGCCCGGCACGGCCGTCCCCTGCGAATCCTCATCGCCAGCGAGCCCTGCGCAGAACGCGCCAAGCTCATCGATGATGAGCTCGCCAGGCCGCAGCACGTCACCATCGTGCTGGCAGAGACGGCCACGGATGCGCTGGCCAAGGCAGGCCAGGCTGAGGTCGTCATCGTCAGCGACCAGTTGCGACCGGCCATCGGTGCCCGGCCGCAGCCGACCTGGGGCGCCAACAGCCTGCTCGCCCACCTGCGGTCGCGCGGTGCGTTCTGTGTCGGCTGGCCGGCCTTCGCGGCCAAGCAGCCGCGCAGCCAGCACTACGCCGATGTCACCGCGACCATGCGGGAGCTGTGCCACGCCATGCTGGTGGACGACCCGCGCCGTCCTGAACGGGTGGCGCTGGGCGTCCTGCTCGACGTCGTGGGCACCCCCCACCTGGTGGATGCCTGAGGCCACCCGCCCGCCGGATTCCGGAGCTGCACCCCCAAGTGCGGCTCCGGGGTCCGGCTTCAGTCTTTAAGTTCGCTGAGTGGCATGAGATATTCCTGAAACGCCCCGATCAGTACCGTAATGTGCTTATCCATTTCTTCGCTCTTACTTTCGGCCACAAGACATGCAGCCTTATACATTTCATGAGGTGTAGCCTTAACGAATTTGCCATTCAGCACAAGAAAGACAACCGTAATGGTCACGGCCATTCTTTTATTGCCATTCTCAAAAGGATGATTCTTGATAATTAAGTAAAAGAGCATGGCTGCTTTTGCCGCCAGCCCTTCGTATAGCTCTACCCCTTCGTAAGTCTGGAAAGGCTGTTCGATGCAACTCTCAAGCCTACCCGGATACCTAGTCTCAAAGTCCGGCAAGGGCTCATCAAACTGCATCCATTCCACTGCCAACGCATGTGCTATGTACTGCACATCGCCAATGGACAGTCTTTTCATGTTTGAGCTAACATTTTGAGGGTCTTTTTGTATTTTTTAACAACAAGTTTAACGGCAGCATCAATTTCTGCTTTGCGCTGTGGCGTAGGCGGCACTGGTACGCTAGGTTGTTTGTTCATATTGTTATTATATCACTTATTTGTTTTTTAGTAAATATTAGGCTTATGCTCAGTTTATGGTATGTGTAAATAAAGCGTGCCTCTACTCTATGATATGCAATTTGCTTATTATTGAAAAGCTTATGTTAAGTCATAGTATAATGAGTAAATCAAATGAAAATAAAGCCATCAGAGCCACTATACTTGAGCGACCTGCTAGCCGACTTCATCGAGCACGTCGAGGTTGAGCGCGGCCGGTCACAGAAGACCGCCGAGAATTACCACCTCTACCTGCAGCGGCTGGTAGAGTTCGCCGACGACATCGACGTGCGCAGCATCGACGGCGAGCTGGTGCGCAAGTGGCGCCTGTGGCTTAACCGCTACACCAACGATGCCGGACTGGGCCTCTCTACCCTGACCCAGAGCTACCACCTGATCGCCCTGCGCAGCTTTTTGACCTACCTTTCCAAGCGTGAGATTGAGACATTGACCCCTGAGAAGATCGAGCTGCCCAAGGTGCGGCGCAAACAGGTAAGTTTTTTGAACCATGAGGAGGTCGAGCGGCTACTGTCGGCCGTGCACACCAAGGCGAAGTCTGCCAAGGGTGACAAGCCGGCGGCGGCGCTGGCCATCGACGAGTTGATCGCCCTGCGAGACTTCGCCATCATCGAACTGCTGTACTCCAGCGGACTGCGCGTATCTGAGCTGATCAACCTCAACCGTGACCACATCAACCTGAAGCGGCGCGAGTTCATGGTGCGCGGCAAGGGGCAGAAGGACCGGCCGGTGTTCATTTCCCAACGTGCCGCCGATGCGGTGACGGCGTATCTGGAGAGGCGGGCGGATACGCTTGGTCCCCTGTTTATCTCGTATAGCGGGATGGCCGCTGTCGATACTTCCGGTAATTACAAGCGGATCACGCCGCGGAGTGTGCAGCGGTTGGTGGCGCAGTATGCTAAGCTGGCGGGTATTACCAAGCATGTGTCGCCGCATACGTTGCGCCATTCCTTTGCTACCGGGCTGCTTACTAACGGTGCTGACCTGCGTAGTGTGCAGGCGATGCTGGGGCATGCTAATATCGCCACTACTCAGGTGTATACGCACGTGACCGATCCGCACCTGAAGGAAGTGTACGAGCGTTTTCACGAGAAGTAGGCCGGGGCGCGCGGGATATGCGCCTAGTATTTTCTCTGCACAGTCCTGAGCTCGCAGTATGCTTGGATAGCATACTGCTCGTGCGGAGGTGCCGAGAAAATACTAGGCGCATATCCCGCCCGACGCCCGTGCTTTGGTGAAAGGATGCCGAACACGTCCGGTTTGGGCGTCGTGGCCATCCTCATGCATGGCGATGGTTGGCAAGCATCCGCCTGCAACAACCGGCGCATCGCTGCCGGATTTACTGCGCACGGCTTAGCTGGCAGGGCGATTGCCTGGCTTCGACGCACCTCCGCACGAGGAGTGTGCTATCCAAGCACACTCCGAGCTCAGGACTGTACTAGAAACAGGCAACGCCCAGCCAGCGGAGAAGCCACACATGAAAAACCGGCTGCGAGTCGCCGGTTTTTCATGTGGATTTAACTTTGGTTATTTACCATAGCATTCGGGGCTGGTAGGCAGGAAGTTCGCCGGATTATCCGTGACAAAGAAGTCCTTACAAACGCTGTCACCCACTTCCATCAGGTAGCGCGGCGGCGTCGGCAGCTGCTCGGGGAAGGTCGTGCGCACCTCGACGCGGCGGAAGACATCCGCGGCCGAGCCGGTTGAGTCGATGGACGGCTGCACCTCATTGAAGTTGACGTTGGTGCCGTTGTTCATGAGTGACAGGCGGAAGTGCGTCTTGCGGTACAGCGGCGTCACGCGCAGGTAGTAGTTGTTGTTGGCGGTATCAAGCGCGCCACCGGGCAGCGTCACCGTCATCTGGCAGGCATAGTTGCCGGAGTTGGCGGCCGACTGGGCGGCATTCATACAGTTGGTGCGGATCGGTGATGATTTGCTCATGTTGAAGCCACGCGGGTCGGCAACATTGGCCGTGACGGTAGTATTGAGCGGACCCTGTACGGGTACGCCGAAGAGCGTGAAGTTGCGCTGTTCCAGGGCGGCGTTATTGAAGTTGCCACTCTTGGGCAGGCCAAAGACCTGCAGGCGCATGTAGGCCGGTGGCTGCTGGCCATTGGCACCGCTGGTGTTGAACTGCTGGACGGTCGGGTTGAGCGGGTTGACGTTGGACGGGTTGGCAATGCCGTCGCTGTCGCTGTCAATCGAGCTGGAGTTGCGGTGCCACTGCACCTTCACCTGGTTGTAGGCACCGGTACTGCGCAGCGGGATGATCTGACTTTCGTTGGCCGCCAGGGACGAGATGTAATCGGCGGTGTCCAGCCGGACGTTCAGACAGTTGTAGCGCAGGTTCTGCTGGTCCGTGGGCGAGACGGTGCCGCCCTCCTGGCCGCCAAGGCCGATGGAAGTGCGGACCGGTGAGCCGGCACCAAACAGGGTGTCGCAGGCTTGGCCGGTCAGTGCGGCCCGGTAGGCATCGCGCTCGGTGCCGTTTGGCAGCTGGGTGTATTTAAGGATGGCGCGCTTAGCGTCTTCGACGCCCGCCTCGGCGGCGGCCAGTGCGCGTGAGGTCAGGTCGTTATCAAGCGCCTGACGCTGCTCACGGTTCATGATACGGATAAAGCCGATGGTGATGACCGAAGCCAGCAAAGTGAAGAACACGACGCTGAACAGCGAGACGAAGCCGGCCTGACTACTCTGTGTTTTTTTGTAACTACTCATTCCCCTCTTCCTTTGTCCCTATTCTACCCTGCTTATGCTTGAATCTCAATCTCTCACCTGTCCGGCCGCCCAACGTCAGTTGCGGTTGGCGACCGTGATGTCGAAGTAGGCAGTGGCGCAATACTCGCCCAGCTTGCCCGGCTGACATTCGTCGGAGCCCGGCGGCGGAGCATTGACGCCGCTACTACTGAACAGGATCTTGATACGGGTCAGACGGCCGTTATCGCCGTAGTGTGTGACGGTGTGGCGGATCTCGACGTTACTGTGGGCCATGATGGTCATGCCGGCCCGGTCGACGGCGGGCGGATTGGTGCCGCCGCTACAGTAGCGGCCGGCCGTGTCGGGGACGCGGATGACGCCGCCGATCTCCTCACCGTTGCCGGTGAAGCGGTTGCGCGGCTGGGTGTCGGGCGCGTTCCATATGTATGACTGGCCACCGACACACAAGCGGCCGTAGTCACTGTACTGCGTGTTGATAGTGGCCGCGCCGGCAACGCGCAGGTTGCGGGTCAGCTCCTCGGTGATAGTCCGGCCGGCCTGGTTGATCTCCTTGTAGACCAGCCCCTTGTTGTAGGTGGCGATCAGCTGGATCATGGCGACGACGATGAAGAGCAGCAGGAAGGCCAAAAAGGCCATGGAGAGCATCAGCTCGACCAGCGTGAAGCCGGCAGTGTGGCGGCGGATTGCCACGGGTGTGGTTATTTTCATATTAGCTTCCCTCCGGTACATAAAGCCGTACTACCGAGTTGACGTGCTGGTTGATGGAGCTGCCCAGGCCGATCCAGCAGCCGCGCAGGTGGAAATCGATATAGGCCGGGCTGGCTCCGGTCGAGGCCACGCCCTCCACCCAGACGCCACGGCCAGGCACGGCGTGCGGCGCGGTGTCGTTGGAGGTGCCATCGTACTCTACCAGGTCGATACGGGGTGCCTGGGAAACATCAAGGAAGGTGGCGACCAGATAGAAGGCCTTGCGCCCCGGGCCTGGCGCGCAGGCCTCGACGTCGGTGGGCGCCGCAGTGGCGACGTACTGGTTGCCCTGGTTGACGATCTTGCGCCACTGGGCACTGTTGAAGTCGTCGCTGCCGGCCTGATAGCCGTCACGAAGGTACCGCAGTAATTCGCCCTGGCTGGCAATGACATTGCGGACCTGGGTGTGCTCGACGGCGTTGATAGAACTGCGCAGACCGCTGTTCATGAGAATGCTGGCACCGACGATGACGGCGCTCAGGATCACCATGGCCAGCAGTACCTCGACCAGGGTGTCACCCCGTTGGCCGCGCGTCTGGTGGTGGGAGAAAAGCTTCTTAGACATTGTCACAATTTCCTGCTGGGGTTACATCGAACTGCAACCGGATATCGTTCTGGCCCTGGCCACCGGCGACGATCAGCATCGCAGGCAGGCCTGGCGTCTCAATACCCTGGAAACAGTAGTTGGTGGCGCGTTGGGTGGCGGCCGGCGTCAGGCGTGACGTCAGGCTGCTCATAGTGTTGAACTCGGTCGGCGTGGCATTGAAGGTATAGGAGACGATGCGCGAGGAACGCGGACTGCGCAGCAGCAGATAGGTGTTGGCCGTCTGCTTGTCGCTGGTGCGGCGGCTGCCGATGATTTCGGCGCCCCAGGGAATCTCGAACTCTTCGACGCCGGTATTCTTGATGACGACCGGTTGGGCGGCAGTCGCGATCAGCTGCTCGTCGCTCAGCGTGGCGTCAGCGCCGGCCAGGTCGGGGATACGGGTGGCGATGACCGGGTAGGATTTGACCACGTCACTGTCAGTCTCAAAACGGATAAGCTTGCCGAGCAGCAGGCAGCGGCTGGAGCCGGCCCCGCTGGTAGCGCTGGCGGCGCAGGCAGCATTGGCGGTGCGCGGGTTGACGCCCGTCAGGATGTCATTGTACTGCCCCTGGACAAAGGCATGCAGGCTGCGCCCGCTGTCCGAGAAGCGGATCTGGCGCATCATTGAGCCGGTGCCGATCAGGGCGACCGTCAAAAGCAGGCCGCTCACCGCCAGGAAAAGCATGACCTCGATAATCGTGAAACCGCCGCTTTTTTTTGCCCACATCTTGCTGGCAATTATAGCATAAGCCTTATTGAATACAGAACCTTTGAAGCTGTGCATAACTTCCCCGCCCTATAACCCGAACCATAGCAGGCTGAAGTGGCCGGCCAGGTACCACAATATCAGTTGGTCGCCCCAGAGGCCGGCGATGAAGAAGGCGGCGATAAGCATCGGACCGAACGGCACGCGGCTGTCGCGCTTGAGCTTGCCCAGAAGCAACAATGGGAAGACGATGATGCCGCCGATCAGGTTGGCGAACAAGAGGGC
This sequence comes from Candidatus Saccharibacteria bacterium, assembly GCA_016789455.1. Taxonomy (NCBI): domain Bacteria; phylum Candidatus Saccharimonadota; species Candidatus Saccharimonadota bacterium. Next base: position 970,221 of record JAEUQU010000002.1, read on the forward strand.
CATCAGCGCTTTCTGCCAACCCAGCACCAGTCCCATGAAAATACCGAGCTTGACGTCGCCGAAACCGACCATCCGGCCGCGTGAGAACATATAGATAACCCAGTACAACCCCGATATCGGCAGCAGCCCGTAGACGGCCATCTGCAGTATGTCAAACCGCTGGGTGTTGTCGAATGCAAAAATCACATGAATGGCCAGCTGCAGCAGCGCCAGCCCCACCAGCGTCCAGACAAGCTTGTCCGGCAGGATATACCAGCGCAGGTCATAGATGAACAGCGCCGCCAGCAGCACCACGTAGGCCAGCCAGAAGGCCAGGTCCATCCAGTCGTACCAGTAGGTCAGCTTGTCGGGCCAGCAGAGGTATGAGATGACGAACAAGGTGCCGACGGCGATCTCGACCAGCGGATACTGGACGCTGATGGGCTTCTTGCAGTACCGGCACTTGCCGCGCAGCCAAAGCCAGCTGAAAATCGGTACCAGGTCACGGGCAGCCAGCTGGTGGTGGCAGTTGGGGCACATCGAGCGGCCGCGGCTGATGGAATAGTCGTCACCCTCGTCCTGCGTGCCGGTGACGGCATGTTTGACGCGGCGGGCTACCTGTTTGACAACCTCACTGCCCTTTTCTAGCGCCGTGGCTTCTTCGCGCTCTTGCTGCTTGCGCAGCCGCCAGACCAGCGCATTGACGAAACTGCCGAAGGCAACCCCCACGACCGCCAGCATCACAGTAAAAAGAACGTTCTCAATCATGTTTGTATACCCCTAATCATTAGCTTCATCTTAGCAGATTACTGCGGGGTTGGACAATCGGCAGCAAAAACGCCCCCATCGCTGGGGGCGTCCTGCTCAACAAAGCGTATTACTACTTGTTGTCCTGGCAGAAGTAACCACCCTGCTCGAGGTAGGTTACGACGGCGACGCTGCGGTTGCCGGCGCCGGCAGTCAGGACGTTGTTACCGTTACCACTGTCGTTACAGGCGGCGCTGGTGATGTAGTCTATGCGGCCAGCAGCAGTCGGAGCGGTGTACCCGGCCGAGTAGGTGCGGTACTGGACGGTGTAGTTGCTGCCCTGCGGGTCCTGGAAGCTCTGGCCACCATTGGTCATGTACGTGTTGATAAAGGTTGTCAGCTGTGCGGTGCTGCTTGGGTAATTGCCGTTGCGGTTACCGGCGTAGGCTTCAAGCTGGCTCAGCATGCGCGAGGCGTCTCCACGGCGCTGCGTGTCGCGCTGTGAGCGCTGCAGAGCTGGCAGAGCCAGGAAAACGATCAGGAAGATCAGACCGGCGATTGCCAGTACCAGCACGACTTCAATAATCGTGAAACCGTTTTTATTTGATTGTGTCTTCATACCACCCTTTCCTTAGATGAATATGCTTATGTTGATACCGTCTATTATAAAGCTCAAGCGTGATATGGCAAGTCTGAAAAAGTGAAATGGGCCGCCTCACGGTGTTGTCGTGAGGCGGCCCGGGTTGGACGGCGGGCGGATGATGCCCGCCGGTGTTCAGCCGTCGCCGCGGCGATCCGGCCGCAGCGCCTGGCCGCGCCGCGCAGCAGCGATCTGCTCGATGACGGTGCCGTACTTGCGCAGCCCCGTCGCCGCCAGCGGCAGCAGCAGGTTCTCGCTCAGCGGCGCCTGGGCCATTGTCCTGACGGCCGGCCAGCCGAAGCGCTTTCCGAGCGCGACCAGCCGTTCATCGTAGAACGGCAGAATGACGTCGTCGCCCCGGCGGCGCAGCTGGTAGGTGGCGTGGCAGTACCCGATGGCGATGGCCAGACAGGCCAGCGCCACGATGATGCCGCCCGCCATGACGATCCGCGAGGATCCCCAGGCGAACAGCATCACCGCGTCCAGCAGTCCGACGGACAGCACCGCCGGGAAGATGCGCCCCAGCCAGCGGTAGGCATAGACCGTGAACGGCCCCTTGCGCTGCCCTCGCCGGCCGTAGCGGTCGACGAGGTGTCCGTAGAGGCTGAAGCGGAACGGCGGCGGACCGATGAACAGGTCCTGGTCGTGGGTGAACATGGCACTCCTTCTCGTGGGATGTGACAGGTAGGGTGGCCTGCGCCTCAGACGTACGTCCGCAGGTCCTCGACGATGGAATACATGCGCTCCCGCTCGTCGTTGTCCGGGCGGGCCAGGACGGCCAGCCGGGGCCAGAGGTCAGGCGAAGCGGCCAGGCGCGACAGGGCGTCGCGCCCCAGCACCTGTTCGGCGCGCCTGTAGCGCCCGCCCCAGACCAGCAGTATCATGTCGTCGCTGCGGGAATGCAGGCGCTCGCCGAGGAGCCAGGCATACCAGGCCAGGACCATCAGCAGCAGTGCCGGCACTGCGAACCACCACACCCGCGACAAGTCCGGGCGGATGAACGCCGCCAGCAGCGACACCGCCGACGACAACATCGCACTGAACAAGCCGATGCGGCGGGCCTGTCGTATGGCGTAGCGCCGGAACGACTCCGCCGGCATCACCTTGAAGTCGTATGCCCGGATCAGCAGCCACAGCAGGCTGAACCTGCGGGGCGGCGGACCGACGAACAGGTGTCCACGATTGGTGAACATGTGTCGCCTTTCTTCTCGAGGATCGTGAATGTAGCTCCAACTTTATATTATATCAAATTTATTATGTTTTGTCAATTTTACACTAAAAAGTGCCCTGCGGAGGCAAGACACTTTTTACCAAACGGTGCGGCTAGTTCAACGTCCCCGAGTTGATCAACCCGTAGACCGGCAGCAGGATGGCAGCCACCAGGCCACCGGCGACGACGGCCAGTACGACCATCAGGACCGGCTCGATGGCGGTGGAGAGCGCCTTGACGGCGTTATCGAGCTCGGCTTCGTAGAAGGAAGCGGCCTTGCCCATCATCTTGTCGATGCCGCCCGATTGCTCACCGATGCTGATCATCTGCGGCACCAGGGGCTGGATGGCATCTTCGCTTTGCAGGGCTTTGCTTAGTGCCTTGCCGCCACGGACGCGCTCGGCAGCCTTGGAGATAGCGTCGGCCACGACGACGTTGTTGGCAGAACGTGCGGAGATGCTCAGGACTTCCAACATCGGCACGCCAGCGGCCAGCAGCGTCTCGCCGGTGCGGGTAAAGCGGGCCATGTACAGCTTGGACAGCAGCGGGCCGACCAGCGGCATGCGGAGCTTCAGCGTGTCCCAGGCGCGGCGGCCGCTATCGGTCTGGATGTAGCGGCGCAGGAAGTAGACGGCAAAGGCTAGGATGAGCAGCACCAGCCACCAGAAGCTGATGAAGAAATCGGCGATACCGACCATGACGGCGGTGGCGAACGGCAGTTCCTGGTTGAGGTCGTCGAACAGGCGTTCGATCTGCGGCACCACGGTCAGCAGCATGAAGGCGATGACGCCGACGATGACGGTCAGGACGATGATCGGGTAGACCATGGCGCCACGGACCTTGCTCATGATTTCGGCATCCTTCTCCTGCTGGTTGGCGATGCGCTCCAGCGACATGTCCAGCGTACCGGAGGCTTCACCGGCGGCGATCAGTGAGATGTAGACCTCGTTGAAGATGTCATGGTGGCGGGCAAAGGCGTCGGCCAGCGAGGAACCGCCTTCGATGGAGGTGATGACATCGGCCACGACGCTCTTCAGCTTCTTGCTGTTGGTCTGCTCTACCACGGTGCGCAGCGCCTGGGCCAGCGGCAGGCCGGCATTGATCAGCGTGGCCAGCTGGCGGGTGAAGATGACCTTGTCCTTGGTGCTGACGCGGTCGGTGATGCGGCCAAGTAGGCCGCCACGGCCGCGCTCTTCGCGGATCTCGAGCGGGACGATGTCCTGGCTGAGCAGCAGCTTGGCGGCGGCGCGCTCGCTTTCGGCCTGGACGGTCGACTTTATGATTTTGTTACGCGTGGTGTCACGCGCGGTGTAGTTGAAGGTAATCACGGACTATCCCCTTATCATCCTATCGAATTCAGAAAGATCGACTGCGTAGTTGCGGGCTTCATCGTAACTGACCGTACCGGATTGGACCAGGTTGACCAGTGTCTTGTCCATCGATTGCATACCCTGGTCGGCACCGGTCTGGATGACGGCGTCGAGCTGGTGAGCCTTGCCCTCGCGGATGATGTTGCGCACGGCTGAGTTCGCAACCAGGATCTCGGCAGCGACGATACGGCCGCCACCCAGGGCTGGCACCAGGCGCTGTGAGACGATGGCCTGCAGGATGTTGGCCAGCTGGGCGCGGATCTGTGGCTGCTGGTGCGGCGGGAAGACGTCGATCATACGGTCGATGGACTGGGCGGCGCTGTTGGTGTGGAGCGTGGCAAAGACCAGGTGGCCGGTTTCGGCGATGGTGATGGCAGCCGAGATGGTCTCGAGGTCACGCATCTCACCGATCAGCACGACGTCCGGGTCCTGGCGCAGGCTGGAGCGGAGGGCGGCGCTGAACGAGTAGGTGTCGTAGTGGACTTCGCGCTGGACGACCACGGAGCGCTTGCTCTTGTGGGTGAACTCGATCGGGTCCTCGATGGTGATAATGTGATGGGCTTTTTCACTGTTGATCTGGTCGACCATGGCGGCCAGCGTGGTGGACTTACCGGAGCCGGTCGGGCCGGTGACCAGCACCAGGCCGCGCGGGAAGTTGGCGAAGGAGTTGACGACCTGGGGCATGCCCAGCTCGGCGATGGATTTGATCTCGTTGGGAATCAGACGCAGGGCGGCGGCCAGGTTGCCGCGTTCGTGGAAGGCGTTGACACGGAAGCGGCCGAGGTCGCCGAAGGCGAAGGAAAAGTCGAATTCCTTGTCCTTGAGGAGAATCTGTTTCTGGTCGTCGTCGAGGATGGAGAAGACCAGGCCTTCTACCTCTTCGGCGTTGAGCGGCTCGTAACCGGCAATCGAAAGCAGGCTCCCGTCCACGCGCAGCATCGGCGGCAGGCCGATCTGAATATGAAGGTCGCTGGCTTTCTTTCGGATGACTTCTTCGAGCAACAGCTCAATCCTTAGTGTTTCCTGGCTGTTCATATCTCGATGCCCTCTTTCCTTATCCGTTCTATTCCCTTTTTAGCTGCTATGTTCGTTGTCCGGCTATGCCATGTTGGCTGCCACTCGGTTGACCTCGTCGAGGGTGGTGTAGCCCTGCAGTGCCTTGAGGTAACCGTCCTGGCGCATGGTAATCATTCCTTCGGCGATGGCCTGGCGCTGGATATCGGCGCTGGTGGCGTGCTGGATGATCAGCTTTTGGATATTTTCTGATACGTCCATCACCTCGTACAGACCCATCCGCCCCTTGAAACCGCCAGGCGTCTGAGCGCTGTCGCGGCCCTTGGCTAAAGTATAAGCTTTTTGCCCCGCCAGCGGCAAGTCCTTGTAGCCCATGTCGTCGCTGACGGCGGCGATATCGGCCTGCTTGGCAGGCAGAAGGCTGCCGATGGTCTCGTTGATGCTGGCGGCTTCGGCTTCGGTCGATTGGTAGGACTCACGCTTGTCGGTGAGGCGGCGCACCAGGCGCTGGCCGATGACGACGTTGACGGTCGAGGCGATCAGGAAGGGCTCAATGCCCATGTCCAGCAGGCGCGGCAGCACACCTGCCGCAGAGTTGGTGTGCAGGGTGCTGAAGACCAGGTGGCCGGTCAGGGCGGCCTGGACTGCAAGGTTGGCAGTCTCCTTGTCGCGGATCTCCCCCACCATGACCACGTCGGGGTCCTGGCGCAGGATGGAGCGCAGACCACTGGCAAAGGACAGGCCGACTTCCGCGTTGACCTGGATCTGGTTGACGCCGTCCATCTTGTACTCCACCGGGTCTTCCAGGGTGACGATGTTGATCTCGTCGTTCTTGATCTCCTGGATGAGGGCGTAGAGGCTGGTGGACTTACCGGAACCGGTCGGACCGCTGGTCAGGATCATGCCGTTGGGGCGGTTGATGCCTTTGCGCACGGTGCGCAGGGCGCGGCCGGCGTAGCCCATTTCTTCCAGGGCGAAGCTGGAGCCACTCTTGTCGAGCAGACGGATGACCACCTGCTCGCCCCAGACCACCGGGCTGATGGCGATACGAAGGTCGACGTCCTTGCCGGCGACGTGGATGGCGAACTGGCCGTCCTGCGGGATGCGGTGTTCATCGATCTTGAGGTTACTCAGAATCTTGACGCGGGAGATGAGGGCCGGCTCGATGCTTTTGGGCAGGCGCATGATCTCACGCAGGACACCGTCGACGCGGGCGCGGATCTTGAGCTCGTTCTCCAGCGGCTCGACGTGGATGTCGGAGGCGCGGGAGCGGGCGGCGTATTCCAGGATGGTGCTGAGGGCACGACTGATGGGCGAATCCTGCACCAGCGTGGTGATGGCACGGGTCTCACTGTTGGTCTGCGCCTCCTGCTTGGCGCCTTCCTCGGCGGAATCGATGGCGGCGCTGACGCCCTGCTGCAGGTCGGTGTGGTACTGGTCCAGAACGTGGTAAATGCCCTCTTCGGAGGCCATATAGACCTTGAGAGGGTGCTGGATCTTGGTTGAAAGATAGTCGACGGCCTGGACGTTGTTGGCATCCAGCATGGCGACGGCCAGGCGGTTGCTGACCTCGCCAAGTGGCACGGCCATGAAATGTTCGGCGGTGTCTTTGGGCAGGAGCTTCAGGACTGACTGGTCGATGGTGACATCGAGCAGGTTGACGTATGGCACGCCGTAGGCCTCGGCCATCATGCGCGTCATGTCCTCATTGGAGACGGTGCCGCTGTCAATCAGGTGCGCGACCAGGGTCTTCATGCCCTTTTCGGCATCAATCTTGAGCTGCTGCAGCTGTTCGGCCGTCAGCAGCTTATCCTTGATGATCGAAGCTTCGAGTTTCTTCTGGTTGTCGTCGGTAAGTAGGCTCATACTCCGCCTTCCCTATTGTTGGAATGGTTGGGTATTCGCCGCGTCGCCGATGTTGATTTGCACAGTAGGATCAATTGCCTGGTCATTGAAGATCTTCGGGCTGGGCGTCTCGAGCGACGGCGAAATCGGTTCGACCACTTCCGCTGTCAGCTTCTGCGTACTGGGCTTGCCCATGATTGCACCAAGCAGGAAGTATGAGGTGACCAGGCTGATGGAAACCACCAGGATGATCAGGGCGATATCGTTCTTTTTCATTCTTTTACCACCTCTTTCTTGACCTCGACGGTCTTCTTTGGCTGGTAGTACGTCGTCAGCTCGATGGTGGCGCGGGTGTTGCTGTCAGAACCTGAGAGGTTGACCTTGTTAAACTTGATCGGGCGGATGACCAGCTCCATGTCCTTCACGAAGTTGGCGACCTGGTCGTAGTTGCCGCTGACTGCGACGGTGGCGCGCAGTTCCTGCGGGGTGGGCGTCAGGGCGACCGGCTCTTCACCTTCGACAGGCTCCAAGCCTTCGGTGTTCAAGGCGGTGCGGTCGATACTGACGGTTTCCAGAGTGACACCGGACTTGGGGGCGACGGCCTGCTGGATGGAAGTACCGAACGCGCTCGGGTCAAGCTCGCTTGGCAGGGCGTTGAGCACCTTGCGCGAGTTGACGTTCTTGTTGCCGTGATCGAGGGTAGTGAACTCTTTCTTGAGCGTCTCAATGTTCTTGAGGTTCTCATCAAGCTGGCTGACAGCCTTATTCTTGATGCCCAGCACCTTGGCGTTGTAGTTGAAGCGCTGGATAAGGAACTGTGATGCCACCAGCAGGAAGGAGACGGCGACCGAGGCCGCGACTATCCACAGCAGCATGGTGCGGTTGGCGCTGCTGATTTCCTGGCGTTTGCGTAGTCCTGTCGTTTTCGTACTCATATGTTTATTCTCCGCTCTCTACTCTCGGCGCTTCCTCAAAGAGGCTTGGCGCGTTAACTGCAGACTGGGTGGTTTCCTTTTTCGGGACGCTCAGGACCGGGTCGGTGTTAGCCGGGCTGAAGCCTGGTTCGTTGTAGCGGATGCGCATGGTAAAGGACAGCTCCTGCTTGCCTTCGCTGCGGGTCAGGTCCTGCTGGTCGACGATGATGCTTCCCTCTTCGAATAGCAGGTCGCCTTCTTTAGTCTCGCCGTCAACCTTGTAGGACAGCTTGGCGTTCTTCAGGGTGTCCTGGAAGACGCTGAAGGCCTGGAAGTTGTCGGTGGCGCCGTTGATGGAAATTTCTTTGTTCTCTTCGTCGACGACCAGACTGGCCAGGCGGACGTTGTTGGGGGCGGCCGGGTTCAGGGTCTTAAGGTAGCTGAAGATGCGTGAGTAGAGCACCTTGCCTTCGTGCAGTTCGGGCAGTGAGTTGAGCTGGTTCTGGACGGTCAGGTACTTCTCGATGTCTTTGACGCCCTTGAGCTGCTTGGTCTTGCTGTCGACGGCTGCCTGCGCCCCGCCGATCAAGCCTGGCTGGACCAGGTAGACCAATGCGAAGAAGATGGCGGCCAGGCCGGTGGCACCGATGGTAGTCAGCACACAGATGCTGATCAGGGTATTCTTGGTCCGCTGGGACTGCAGGTACTCTTTCTTGACGTCCGGCAGCAGGTTCAGCTGGACGGATGACTGGTGGCTTGATTGACTCATTTAGGCGCTCCTCTGGGCGAGCCCGGCTGCGACAGCGAACTTTGGTGCCAGCTGCAACAGGTTTTGTTCTTGGTCAGTGCTGTAGTGAATCTGCTGCCATGGGTTACCGACAACCATCGGCAGGCTGGTCTTAGAGGTCATGTACTCGTTGAAGGCTGGCACGGAGACAGCGTAGCCGCTGAGGATGCACTGGCCGATCGGCACGTTGGGGTAGCGGGTCTGGAAGAATTTGACGGTCTTGTTGACCTCGGCGACGAACTGCTCGAGCGAGCCTTCCAGCGCCTTGTAGATCTGGCCTTCCAGACGGTCCGGATAGAGGCCGAACTTCAGGATGAACTGGCTGGCCTGGGCGCTATCAATGCTCAGGTTCTGCTCGGTGGCCTTGATGAGGGTCTGCATGCCGGTCGGCAGTGAGCGGACCAGGCGCGGGGTGTTGCCGATGACGGCGACGATGTCGGTGGAGAAATCGCCGATGTCCATGATCAGCGCGCCGCTGGCCGGATTGGCGCCGGCTGGCACCAGTGAGCGGACAAGGGCGATGGAGTCCGGCTCGAAGGCGACGACGTTGAGACCGATGCCCTCGATGAGGTCGAGGCGGTCTTCGCTGAACTTGTTGGCGACGCTGGCCAGCAGGACTTCAACCTTGTTCTCTTCACGCATGGACTTGCCCAGTGAGGACCAGTCAACCTTGGCCTCTTCGAGGCTCATCGGAATGTACTGCTCGGCCTGGTACTTGATAGTACTGGCCAGCTCGGCATGGGAGACGTCCGGCAGGTCGACGATGGTCACGAAGGTCTTGTTGGATGGGATGCCAACGGCGACGTTCTTGGTCGTGATGCCTGCCTGTGTGATTAAGTTGCTAATTACTTCTGCAAGGCGCTTGCGATCTTCTGGGCTGTCGCTCGTAGCTACCTTCATGTCAACGGGAGCCGAGCCGTAGCGCACAAGCGACCACGAACCCGGAGCACCCCTTAACTCTAGTGCTCGCACTGCTGTTGTTCCAATGTCCAGTGCGAAGAAATCGCCCACCGTTTCGAATAGTTTCATAACTTATCCCCGATTATATACGTAAGCGTTTTGTTTGTGAAGCCTTTTGCCGTGCTCATGATGCCCTCTTTCCTTATCTTCCCTCCCCTAGAAACGGATGGGCAGGTCCTGTTCGTTGACTACCTGCGGACGGGCATTGCTGCTGGGTTCGAGGACGTTGTTGTATAGCAGTTCGATGCCGTAGGTGAAACGTTCGGCCGGTTCGGAGTTGCCGCTGTCGTCGGCGCCGTAGGTGCGCATCAGCTGCAGCCGGTCGGTATAGATGGCACCATTGACGGCCAGTTGCCGGTTGCAAATGTTTGACGAAAGGTTGCCAGTGGCGCCACAGGTAGCGAAGGTGCCACGGCTGAAGTAGCTGCCGTCCAGGCGGGTGACGTTGCCGTCGACGGTGATGTCGCCGCGGGCGACGATGGCGATGGACGGGATTTCATCGCGGTTGGCATACTCGGACGGATAGGTGATGTCGCCGTTGACAGTGACGTTGCCGTCGGCCACCACCAGCAGGCGCTTGCCGGGCTGGATGGCCGAGGCGCCGATGGTGACGTCGCCGTTATAGCGGACGACTTCCCTGTTGACCGTGGCCAGGTCGAGTGGTGACGGTGCCGCTTCCGGCGATTGCTGCGGACTGAAGCGGGCGTAGTAGTCGGTCATACAGTGCGGTGCGTCGCCAAGATTGCCGGCCGGGTTGGATGTATTGGCGAAAGACAGGCGCCAGGCGGTGATGCGCTGGGCATCAGTGCCGGGAATGCCGCCCGTACCGAAGCCGCGGCGGCTGCCGGCGTTGTGGTTGATCTTGCCGCGGATCATGGCGGCGTATTCGACGACCGAGCCGTTAGTGCCGGAGTTGGCAACCGTGAAGACATTGCCGCTGTCCGGACGGTGCGTGCAGTCGCCGGTACTGGTGGGGTATGCCCCGCCGACGCTGATGTCGCCACCCATGAAGTGGACGGTCGGGTATTTGCCAGTGATGACACAGGCGGGCGTACTCCAGCGGCTGCGCGGGCTGTTGCTCTGGGTTGGCGGGTCGACTGCCAGGACGCGGCAGACCCTGGTGCCGGCCGGGTAGCCGGTCAGGTCAATGGTAGAGCCGGGGTTATTGGGGATGGTAGTACTGCCGGCATTGAACGACATCTGGCCGCCGTCGTGGATCTGCGAGCAGGTCACACTGGCGCTGCTATAGAGGGCGCAGGTGGCGGAATCGGTGTAGTTGGCCGGCAGGTTGATGGAAGATCCTGGCTCGGCGACGATCTGCTGAATGGTCCAGCCGGTAGCGGCATTACTGGCCGTCTGGCCGGCGTTGTTGACGGTAAAGGTGAAGGTAGCCATGCCGCCGATATTCAACGGTTCGGAGACAGAGGCCGAGGGCACCAGGTCGTAGTTGTAGGCCACCTGCACACAGGCCTGGATGGGCTGGCCGCCGCCGGTGCCGTTATCGGTGTTGCTGCGCGGGGTGAAGCTGATGTGCTGGCAGTATTGCTGGCCCGGAGTGGCGTTTGACGGGATGGTGAAATCGTTTTCATTGACCGTATCCGTCTGGTTCGCGTTCAGCGTGATGGAGCCGGGATTCGTTTGTGGCCTGTTCGCGGGCGCATTGCTGACATTGCCGCCCGGGTCGATGCGCCTGACGGTGTAGTTGATGGCGCCGGACCTGCTGCAGTTGTTGCAGTTCCTTAGGATGTGCGAGAACCTGACGGTACTGCCTGGCAAGGCGCTAATCTGTTTCCTGCCGGTGACGTAGCGGCCGTCGGTGTTCTGGTCGGCACCGCTGACTACACTGTCGCCATCGATGGCGTAAGAGCTGGGGGCGGGGTTGCCATTGCCTGGATTGCCGCCGTTGCCCGGGTTGGCCGGCACGGTGTGCTTCTTGAACTCACCATCGCCGACAATATTGCCGCAACCAGTCTCGATCATGAACGGCCGGCCGCCGTCCGGAGAGCGGAAACGGGTGACGCCGATGGTCTCGCGCTCACTGGAGTAGCCGTACATGTCGGCCATAGAGGGTACAAACCCGCTGTTAGAGTAGCCCTCCGGCCCGGCGTACCGGTAGTCATAATCGATCAGCCCACGGTTGTCGGCATCACGGACGGCAGCCTCCCACTGGTCCCATAGTGCGCGGGCGCGGCTGATGCCGGCATCCCTGTCGCCGTTGAACGAGTTGAGGTTCTGTCCCATCATCAGGTTGATAATCAGCGAGGCTGAGATGTTGTCCTGACGGTTGTTGCCGTTAAGATATTCATCCATGCTCGATACCGTCTCTTCGATATCGTCAAAATAGGCTTCATCGCTGAGCGGAAGATCATCTCCGCCATACCCGACGAATCTGTTGGTGTAAAATCCGTAACAGTCCTGGCGGCCGAATCGCCGGCCGTCCTGGCAGTCTTCCTCTTCCACTTCCGCATTGGCAACCGGCTGTGGCACCAGGGCCACGGCCGTCAGTATGAGCGGCAGTGCAAGGACAGCCAAGGCTATCCGTTTATAGCTCTTCATCTTCAGCTCCGCTTTCCGCCTCTGCAGCCCGCTGCTGCAACTCCTCTATGTGGTTGCGGTTGGTCTCGACGATGCGGTCGCCATCTTTGTTGCCACGCAACTTAAGTGTATCAACGACCTGGGTGAAGTATTCGATGGCCCGGCCGTACTCATCCTTGCCTTCGTAGGCGTAACCCAAGCCCTGCAGAACTGCAATTTTGGTCTCGTCGTCCTCGGTGCCGACTTTCTCGTACTCGGCGATAGCTTCATCATACTTCTGCTGGTTCTGATAGGCGGCGGCAAGCTTGAGGCGGGCGTCATTTGCCTGCTCTTTAGGCGGCTGTGTGGCCAGGTACTGCTGGATGGCCGCTTCGGCGGCGGCGTCATCGCCGGACTCCGACTTGGCATCGGCTTCCTTGGCGGCAGCATTATATTTCACCTCTGCCTCAGACAGCTTCTTTTCCTGGGCCGGCCCCGGACCCTGCTCGCGGCTGTTGAGCCAGAGATAGCCGCCGATACCGGCAGCCACCAGGACGGCAGTGACCGCGATGGCCAACACGTATTTTCGCCTCATGCTTCTTCTACCCTTCCCATAGTCTTTGATGGTCTTTGACTTTTCGTTGCGGCTCATGCGGCCGACTTAACCATAAGTATATTGCTCAAACAGCGTACCGGCAAGCCCCGGCCGCGCTTAGTAGCGCGGCGGCAGGTCCTGCTGGTTGATGGTGTCAATGTGTTTGAGGCTCCCGCTTGGCTCCAGGACGTTCTTGTACAGGAGCTCGGCACCGTAGACAAAGCGCTCGGCCGGGTCGCTGTTCTCACCGGCGGTGCGGCGCAGCTGCAGCTTATCGGTATAGAGCGCGCCGTTGAGGACGAGCTGCTGGTTGCACAGGCCGGTCGAGAGGCGGCCGGTCACCTGGCAGGTCTCGAAGGTACCGCGGGTGAAGTAGCTGCCATCGAGGCGCTTGACCCCTTCTTCGACGATGATACTGCCGCGGGCAACGATGGCAATTGACGGGATGGCATCGAAGTTGGCGTAGCTGCCTGGGTAGGTAATGTCACCGGCGATAGTCACTTTGCCGTCGACGACGACGATCAGGCTCTTGCCAGCAGGAATCTGCGAACGCTGGATGCGGATGTCACCGGTGTAATGGATGCGGTTCTGGTTGATGGCGCCCAGGTCGACGGACGGCGGGCTGGCCTCGCCGCCGATCTGCGGAGCGAAGCGTGAGTAGTAGTCGGTCATACAGTGCGGGTCGTCACCGAACTTACCGGCCGGGTTGCTGCTGTTGGCAAAGGCCAGGCGCCAGGCGGTGATGCGCTGGGAGGCCGTCGCCGTCAGGCTGGCAGTACCAAAGCCCTTCTTGCTGCCCGAGTTCTGGTTGATACTGCCGCGGATGAAACCGGCATACTCGACGGTAGAGCCACTTGTTGTTGAGTTCGCAACAGTGTAGACATTACCGCTGTCCTGGCGGTGGGTACAGGTGCCCGCCGCGCTGGGATATGCCCCGCCGACGCTGATGTCGCCGCTCATGAAGTGGACGGTCGGATATTTGCCGACGGTCACACAGCTGGGCACGCTCCAGCGGTTGCTGGGGTTGTTGTTCTGGGTCGGTGGCGCCACGGTCAGGATGCGGCAGATCTTGGTGCCGGCCGGGTAGTTGCTCAGGCTCAGGTTGGTGGCCGGGTTGTTCGGCAGCGTGGTGGTGCCTGGGGAGAAAGGCTGCGGGTTACCGCTGTGAATCTGACTACAGGTCACCCCCGCCCTCACAAAATTGGCACAGCTGGCGTTGTCGGTGACGGTGCCAGGCAGGTTGAAGGTGGTGCCCGGCTGGATGACCAGCTGCTGGACCGTCCAGGTGGTGGTCGAGCGGCTGGTAGTCTGGCCGGTGTTGTCAATCGTGTAGGTGAAGCTGACTGTCGTACTGTTCGAGCCGGTCGTCTCCGAGGCGGTGGCCGATGGTCTGAGCGAGTAGTTGTAGGCGACTTCGACACAGGCCTGCTTATCCCGCCGGTTGGAGGCGCCGCTGTTGGTAGTGCTGGTCGGCTGATAGCTGACGTACTGACAGTAGACCTGCCCCGGCTGGGCATTGGCCGGCACAGTGAAGTTGTTCTCGTTAATCAGCTGCCGCTCATTCGGGGCCAGGCGTATATTGCCGGGGTTGGCGCGAGCCGGGTTGGTCGTCTTGGGCGGTGCCGGTTGCTGTGAGCCGTTAGGATTGACCTGCTGGACGGTGTAATTGGTGTTGCCAGGAGCTTCGCCGGTGTTGGTCAGGGTGTGGCCAAAGCGCACCGTGGTGCCAGGCATGGCGTAGATATATTTCTTGTCGTTGACATAATTACCACCACTGTTCTGGTCCTGGCCGCTGACGGTACTGTTGGCGTCAAACTCGTAGTTGGTCGGCTTGGGCGGTGGCAGTTCGCCGCGGCCGGTGAAGTTGCCGCAGATACGCTGGATAGTGTACGGCTCCCCGCCGACGCCGGGTGGCATGCGGAAGCGGATGACCTCGATGGTCTCGCGGTCGAGCGTAAAGAACGACAGGTCGTGGTAGCGGATATCGTACGATGAATTAATGTAGTTGTCGGGAGTTGACCATCGGTAGTTCCAGTCGATGAGGCCCAGTCGATCGTATTCACGGACCAGGGACTCCCAGCGGCCAAAGTTATCGCGGGCAAACCTGATGCCATTGTCCTGGCTGCCACCGAACTCCGGGCCATCTTTGCCGAGCATGATGTTGACTTCCATGGAGGCACCCACTTGGTCCTGGCGGTTGGAGCTGTTGAGGTAGTTGCGGATGGAGCTGACGAAGTCATTGATGTTGTTGACGAAGATACCGTTGCGCAGCGGGAAATCGTCGGGGTGCAGCCCTTCATTGGTGTAGTACCCAAGACACAGGTAGCGGCCGTGCATGCGCTGGTCGCTACAGCGCTCGCTGTCATCGGCACGGGCGGTTGCCGGCGGCACCAGGGCGGCCAGCGATGAAGCTATCACCAAGGCAGCAAAAAAGATACGGGCAAGCTTATTCATTGGTCTGTCCTCCCAGCTGCCTGATGTATGATTCATCAATCTTGATTCTCATGGCATGCTTCTGGTCGTCCTGGGCTTTCATGAACTCGATAGCCTGCCGGTACTGCTCAATAGCCTTGGCCTTATCACCTTTGTCGGTGTAGGCCAGAGCAAGACCGTGCAGAACTGCCAGTTTGGTCTCGGGATTGTCGGTGCCGATCAGCTCGTACTCGGCGATGGCGCGGTCGGGCTGCTGCTGGTTGAGGTAGGCTGCCGCAAGCTTGAGGCGGGCCTGGTCGGCCTGGACTTTTGGCGGTTCGGTATCAAGATAGTTCCGCAGCTCATCGGCACTACCGCCGGTTTCGCCGATGTTCTCTTTTTCTTCAGCGGCCTTACTGGCAGCCTCGAACCGCTGCTGTTCATTGCTCTGCGGATTGAAGACGCTCCACTCACGAGCATTAAAGATAATCGCGACACTGACAAATACGACTATCAGCACCACGACCGCCCCACCGATCATCAAGTTCTTTTTCTGCCCCATACCCTCTTTTTCTCTTGGGACGATCGTCCCATCCTATTCTTATGTATTCTTACTCTTTTTATCCCTCGCCATGCACGTGTATGCATGGGTATCCCAATTCTCACCAATCAGGAGTAACTACGCTCGTAGTATAAATTACTTATACAATGAATTGCAACTATGTTCGTGGCTCCGCCCCTGATAGGCGCCGTGTATTTTTGACTATAGGCAGTTTGACGACGAAGGTAGCGCCCTTGCCCGGCCGGCTCTTGACGGCGATGCTGCCGCCAAGCTGCGTCACCAGCTTGCGGGCGATGGAGAGGCCCAGGCCATAACCTTCCACGTGCTGGCGCGAGCGTGATTGATCGGCCCGGTAGAAGCGCTCAAAAATGCGGTCAGCCTCTTCCGGCTCAATGCCCGGTCCCTGGTCGCTGACTTCGATGGAGGCCAGCGTCCCCTGCCGCACCGCCCGCAGCGTGACGGCGGTGTCGGCCGGACTGTACTTAATGGCGTTATCGAGCAGCGTCACCAGCACCTGCGTCAGGCTGGTCAGTTCGGCCATGACCGTCAGCTCGGCGTCCTCGCGCTTAAGCGTCACGCGCCGCTCGGCGGCCTGGGCCGTCACCCGGTAGAGCGCCTCGTCGACTGCCGCTTTGATGGGTACCGGCTCGCGCTGCGGGGCTTCGTCGCGCGCCAGGCGCAGCAGCCCGTCAGCCAGGCCGCGCAGCTTGGTCACCTCTTCCACGTTGCTCTGCAGCAGTTCGCGGGCCCGGGCCAGCGTCAGGCTGCGGCTGCGCAGCGCCACCTCGTTCTCTACCTGGATGGCAGCCAGCGGCGTCCGCAGCTCGTGCGAGGCATCGAGGGTGAAGCGGCTCTGGCTCTCCATGGCGTTCTCTATTGGCAGCAAGGTCCGGCGGGCCAGTACATAGCTGATGCCCGCCCCGGCCAGCAGAGTCAGACAGTTTAATGCCACCAGGTTCAACAACAGATGCGAACGCCCCTCGTTCAGCCGGTCTTCAAAGAATTTGTTGATGATAGGATCAACTTCATCAAAGCGGTTCAGTATCCGCTCCGGCGGCATCTGGCGCTGCAGCTCGCCAATCGAAGTGTTGTAAAAAATTATACTAAAACCGATGCTCATGAACATGATGATGAGCAGATAGGACAACGTTAACCGTACTGTCGCCGACTTCATGAAAGAAAAGACATTATCCATCAGTGTCTAGTGCTTGTCTGCCGCCTTACGCATCAATCTTATATCCGAATCCCCTGACGGTCTTGATAAGCGGCTCACCTTCGAACGGCCGGTCGATCTTGCCACGCAGGTACGTGATGAAGACCTCGACGGTATTAGGCAGGATATCCGCGTCAAAATCCCAGACATGGCTGATGATGGTCTCCTTGCTGAGCACCTTGCCTTTATTGCGCAGCAGGTACTCCAGTAAGGCGTATTCCTTAGCCGAGAGCGTGATACTCTGCCCCGCCCGGCTCACCTCCTTGCTGACGGTGTTGAGCGTCAGGTCGCCCGCTTCCAGCGTCTCGCCCAGGGCCTCATGCGGGCGGCGCAAGAGGGCGCGGACGCGGGCCAGCAGTTCTTCAAAGGAGAAGGGCTTGATGACGTAATCGTCGGCACCGGCGTTCAGGCCGGCTACGCGGTCGCGCACCATGTCGCGTGCGGTCAGCATCAGGATGGGCGTATGGTTGCCCTCGGCCCGTAGCGTCTGGCAGATTTCCAAGCCGTCCATACCTCCAGGCAGCATGCGGTCCAGGATAATGAGGTCATAGGGTTCGTAGCGGGCGGCATTCAGGCCTTCCTGCCCGTCATAACAGACATCGACGGCGTAGGCCTCCTGAGTAAGGCCCTCCTTGAGCGCGTTGGCTATCTTGTGCTCGTCCTCGATGACTAATATCTTCATACCTATATATTAGCCTAGTCGCACTGAAGGTAAGCTGAAAATCTAATTGACAATAGAGAAAATAAGTGGAAGGCCACCGCTCCCCACTGTGCGAGTAGCGGCGAACGGTGGCCCATACAAGATTCTAAGCGGTGGTAAAGCAGTGTTACATCATCTGCGGCATCAGGCGCGACTCCGGCCACATACTGTCAATCAGGCGCTGGCCGCGGCGCGTCAGACCGATCCACATGTCCTGGTAGTCGCTGCGGCGGATCAGGATCAGGCCTTTGTGCTGCAGGGCGCGGACGATGTGGGCCAGACGCTTCTGGTCGTAGCTGAGCGATTCGGCAAGGCTGGTGAATTCTTCCGTGCCGGCGTCGTTAACCTGGGCCAGCACCAGCGCATAGTCGTGAGGTAGTGATGTTGCTTTCATGTGTTCCTCCTGTTTAGCACTGTCCACTATAGGCGGGCTGTCTGAAGGAATTCTGAGGATTTGTAAATATAACATTCTTATTGCGCCGTTTTCACAGGGGTCGAATAGTTCCGTGAAAACGCCGCAGAACATTGCCTGGCTACTCAATCATGCCATCGCTCTGGTGCTGCCAGAGCCGCCAGTAATGGCCTTTTTTGGCCAGCAGTTCGCGGTGACTGCCCTGCTCGATGATGCGCCCGTCCTCCATGACGACGATCCGGTCCATGTTGCGCAGCGTCGACAGCCGGTGGGCGATGGCGATGACCGTCTTCTCATGCCACAGATCCTCCAGGGCCTCCTGCACCAGCACTTCGCTCTCAGAATCCAGGGCACTGGTGGCTTCGTCCAGCACCAGCAGCGGCTTGTTGTCCAGGAAAGCCCGGGCGATGGCGATGCGCTGCCGCTGCCCCATCGACAGCTTGATACCGCGCTCACCCACTACCGCTTCGTATTGCTGCGGCGTCTTCTGGATGAACTCGTGAGCGTGGGCGCGTTTAGCGGCTGCCACGATATCCTCCTGCGAGACATGATGATCCGCGCCATAGGCGATATTGCCGCTGATGGAGCGGTGAAAGAGCGAGGTATCCTGCGGCACATACGACACCAGGTGGACCAGCTGGGTGGCGTCAATTGATTCACCGTCGACGGTCAGCACACCCGGCGGAATATCATAGTACCCCAGCAGCAGCTTGGTCAGCGTCGTCTTGCCGGAGCCGCTGCGCCCGACGATGCCGACCTTCTCGTTCTTCTTAATGCTCAGGCGGATATCATCCAGCACCCGCTCCTCCGGCTGGTCCGGATAGGAGAACGACAGGCCGTGCAGCTCCATAACATCCGTATAGGCCGGCGGCTTCTTATCAGTAAAGAGCTTGCCCTCATCGCGGCTCCTGATGAACTCGCGGACAATGTCCCCCTCCCCAAACAGGTAGCGGTACGATTCCTCCATACGCGAAAGCACCAAGGTCAGCTGCGAGGTATGGAACACCACCGTCCAGACATATTCCGAGAAGATGACGATGGCCGAGAGGAAAGTAATCAGCTGTGCGATGGAGATCTCTCCCTGGATGAACAACTGCACGTTGAGCAGGATGGTCAGCGGCCAGACCAGCCAGCGCACCACCAGGCTCATGGTCGACCAGAACGTCACCGCCCAGAGGTAGGAGCGTTTGGCCGTATCCTTGACCTCCTCGCGGTGGCGGCGGATACGGTAAAACTCGGCCGCCTCCTTCTTGAAGGCCTTGATGCTGACGAAGTTGGAAATGACGTCGATAGTGCGGCCATCCATGGTCGATTTGGCGTCAGCCGCCTGCTGCTCGGCACTATTCATCTTCCCCACGCTGAGGCGGCCGGCAGCGAACATGACCAGGATCGAACCGACGAAGATAAGGCCGGTCATAGTGTTGACGCTGAACATGATGATGACCAGCGCCGGCAGCTTGATCAGCAGATCGCCATAGCTATAACAGACGCGGCTCAGGAACTGGCGGAACTCACTGCTCAGCGTACTGACGTAGCTGCCGATCTTGCCGGTGAACTTGCCGACGAAGTACGGATATTTCTGGTTGATGACCGCCCGGAAGACCATGTCCTCGTACTCGTAGGCCCGGCTCAGCAGCAACTTGACGTAGAGCAGCTCCGCTGAGTGCCAAAAGATGCTATGGGCGATGCTGACGGCCGCCAGCGCCCCGGTAAGCCAGTAGATGCGGTCGGTATCGAGCGGCTGGGTGGTCAGACTGGCAGTGAGCTGCCCGATCAGCACCGGCACCAGCGTCAGTAAGGCGCCGGCAATGATAAAGAAGGAAAAGACGAAAACGAAGCGCCACTTGAAGGTCGCAATATAGCTGATGTAGGAGCGGAGTGAATAATAGTTGCGACGCGCCACAGCTGAAAAGTATAGCACTTATGGCAGAATTTGCCAGAGAAATAACAGATTGAAAGACCGGTTAGTAGCTGGTGCCGCCGCTTATGCCAAAGAATTCTTCCAGGGTGGGATAGCCGCGGGCGTGGATCTCGGCCGCCAGCTCCCGCCCCACGTAGCGGAAATGCCAGCTTTCCGGCTCGTAGCCGGTGATGGCCTCCTTGCCCTCCAGGTAGCGCAATATGAAGCCGTACTCGTAGGAATGCTCCGCCAGCCACTTGCCTTCCGGCGTGCCGCCGAAGCAAGCGTTGAGGTGACAATCACCAGATGTTGTACCAAAATCAACAGTTAGGCCGGTCTGGTGTTCGGAGTAACCGGGCCGGGCACTGAAGGTCTCGGTGGCCTCGCGGCCATATTCGCGGGCGTAGTCCTCATGCAGGGTGTGCTGCTGGCCGTGCGAGCGATAGCCGCTGATGAGTTTGAGGGTGTGGCCGTCTTTGGCGGCCGCCGCCAGCAGGGCCTGCAGGTCATCACGGGCCACCACTGCCACGGAGACGCCTTGGACGGTCGCCACCTCTTTAGGCGCGTAGTCCTTGGGGTTGAGCGGGTGCTGTTTGTTGGCGACGACCCAGAGGCTGCCGGCGGTGGCGGTGGAGTGGCGGAGTTTGTTGAAGGTGGGTGGTTTGGGGGCGGATGGCGCTTCCCCGTCGGGCGAGGAGGGCGTGTCGGCTATGGCCTGTTTTTGTGGCTCCTGCGCAGCGTCCCGCCTAGCTGGCTGCGGAGATGGTTGCGTCAGGAGCAACAGCGCAATGAAGCCGCCGATGATCAGGAGGATGGTGGCGAGGACGGGCCACCAGTGGGCGGCGAGGGTGCGGGCGTTTTTCATGGCTTTATTTTACACGATATTTTGGGCTTTTTATCAACTGTCTCACCTTGAAAGTGAAGGAACTACCTGGAACATTAAAACCATTTCAAGACTAGGTAGGCGTGGCCTAGGGCTGATATATTTTTAACTATACATGTGAATCTTGTTTACTTAAAAGCAATGTATTGAACCAATGTATCCATCATTTCAGGAGTTGCCAGTTTTCCGCCCCTGCAGGTAAATTCATAAGTTTTATTGGCCTCTTCTGCTGCTATGAAGTAAACATTTTTTGTATAAACATCTTTCACTGCAGCATTTCGAACAGTGACAACGTAACGAACTGCTTGGTTGCCGCTTAGCGCAAACTGGTCACTTTCTTTAATATCGTGCCAGATAACATTGAGAGATGGATCAATAGTCCCCGGATCATCACGGTCAGTCTTCTCGTATTTGTCAATTGTATTGGCAAAGGCGTCGTTAATTGAGCGTATTCCGCAGCTATTATTGTTACCTTCCGTAGTTAAAGATATATTTACCTCTCCAGGATCTTCAGAACCAGTAACGTTCATGGCCTGCTTTATTTTCCAGTTTTCTGGAGCCGACAAGCGTAGATCGGCTCTATCTGAAGAATAGCTCGACCATCCAGCAGGAGCTGCCCGGCTTTCTATTGCCCGTATCTTATCCACTTGGCTTATGTTAATGTTTGACGAGGGTTGGGCGTTATTCGTGCCAGAGTCTTGATTGTTTATGGTTGACTGAGGTGTAGATTGTCTTTTTGGCCATGCTGCATATGCGAGTGCTGATAATGATGCTACTAATAATAGCGATAAAAGTGCATAGGCCAACTTACCATTAAGAGCAATTTTTGTCATAATGTTTTACCCTCTGTATTATCAATTTCAATAACATATAGCCCTCTGTACGACATCCGAGCAATCTAGGTCGTCATACTGATTAGTTAGATTGTTGAGCCACTTTGATTTTATAGTAAAGTCTACCATTCCTTTTTTTATAGCGTCCCAGTCGTCATGATCATCTGTAAATAAACCGCTTGAGTAACTAACCTCTAGCAATGGCTCCGGGCTGTTCATTACGGAATAGTTCATTACCCCATTATAGCCAGTAGACGTTGTCTCGGTTATCTCAACCGTAGTTCTTTGATCAACTTTTGGAAAAGCACATGTTTCGTCTTATATCAAATACATTATGCTTGAACGACGCTTACGGGAATTTTCAGAGAAGCGGAAGAGTTTACATTTATTGTCGGATGTAGTAAATGCCTCATCGTAGTACTTATGCGGGTGGGATATGTTGTTTACGTAAAGCTGATATAGTGAATCATCTCGTCCATTAAGGCTGGAGTGTCCGGATTCATACTCTCGCAAAAGAAGTGAAATGTACGGTCCGGTATCTTCGACTCAATGTAGTAGACGACTATTGTGCGAGCCTGCTCCGAGCCTGAGAACCGATACGTTTCCTGGTAGCGGATTGCTCGTTGCCCATTCAGAGTGAAAGCATCACTTTGTTTGATGTCTCGCCAAGCTTTGTCCAGCGCTGGATCGATGGTGCCGGGGTCATCATCATCGCCTCCTTCATGGGCTGCCGTGGCTTCTTCGAAGCTGATTGGTCGTGTGGCTATTGTACACCTGTCGTCGGAAGAGTCACTGGACAGTGAAATTGTCCTAAGTGATTGATTTGGGTTGGAAGTGAGCGGAGATCGTTCTTCTGTAGTCCAGCCGTTTGGATAGTGAATTTTAATTTTTGCAGTATCGGCTGCGTGTTTTTTCCAGTCGGATGGCGCTGGTACGCTAGTAAGTACCTTTAGATTATCAACGCGCTCAATTATGCTTGTATTGATAGGTGCAGAGGGTGCGGGGCTGTTCGAAGTTGTGTCAGCATCAGTATCACCTTGTTGGGGTCGGACTTGTGAGGATATGTACATCGTAGTTGCAATTGAGCCAGCGATGGCCACAAGTAGAACTAAGACTATGTAAAGTATTTTCTTTCTTTTGCTTTTCATGCGTTTTGCAATCTCCTCACCCATTTAAAAGCACAGAACCATATGCTCTTCTTCATTACAATCAACAGTGTCGAGCCCTGTAGTGGTGAAATCTAATTCAAATTTAAGCTTAGGCAAACTGAAGTCCTTCATGCCCTTTTTTACAGCTACCCAGTCGTTGTGGTCGTCGTTATACAAACCTTCTGAGTAACTCACACTGCTTAGAGGGCTAGTATTCGTGCCAATGTTGTAATTCATTATGCCGTAATAACCAGTGCCATTCTCCGTCATTGAATGGGTGACGGATGTAGCTCCATCAACCTTAGAGTATATACAGGTACTATCCTGGAACTCATACCTGGCGATGGGCGTTAAGCACAAGCTATGTCCCATCTCGTGCATAACTGCTTTTGATAACCTCACATCAAAATCGTTTGGTGCTACAATGCCCACTGATTCATATGCTATCAACATGTCATCATCTCCGCCTATTGCCGTGCCGAGCTTAATAGAGTTGGGATCATCGTCAGGAATAAATCGACTAAATAACATGTAACGCCACACCCCTCTTCGTTTATCACTGAAGTTCGAAGTCAGATTGTTTTGCGTGTCGCCTTTTTTGTAGTCTGTAATGTCAAGGCTAAACTCATTTAAGTCTACAGTGTCGCCTCGATAAGGCACTTGATTGCCTCCGCCAAAATCTTTTATGTCATCGTCTACGCCCACGCTTAAGGCACTGCCTATATTATGGCCTACGTCGAAGTGTGTTTCGATGCCAAACTCTCTAAAAGCCTCTACGACGGGCATCAGTTGATCGGGGGTTGGCTGAGTTGAGTAGTTATTGTCTTTTGTCCAGTCAATCTGCACAAACAAATCTTTCTGAAGAGGATTTGGAGCGGCGCAGTTTATGGGATTATTTTGAGTATCTGTATTGCAATAAGTTACGATTTTATCTGAGTACCACTCGGACTCTTTATTGTCATCGATGCCATCATCGTCAAAGTCTTGCGAATAATCACTTGTACCTTGCTGGTTCTCATGGAACATATTTAACTTATCGCCATCCATATCAATCTCTTCATAGTCATAACTCGTCAGCGGCTCAGACCGCGGATACCTATCCCCAATAACATTGACCAGGTCCAGCACCGTCACATAGGTATTGTTGGCCGCCCCACAGAAGTTCGCATACCACTCCAGCTTGCATGATACGAAGTATGCTTTGCCGCCTTGCAGGTCGACCTTCGTGCCGGCCCCGAACTTATCCTGCCCGTTCGGATCCATGGTGTAGTCGTCCGACGAGGCATAGACAATGGACATGGTGCCGGTGGCGTCCACCTTACGCACCACCACGTAGCGGTCGGAGTTGCTGTACTGTGTGACGTCGGCCGTCGACACCAAAATGGCAACGCCGTTGTTGTCAACCGCCGGCTGGCTGGTGCGCCGCACAGTAGCAAAACCATCGCCGCTCATGTTATTGAGGTCTTTGTTGTACACCACCGCGTCACTCACCGAATACTTGACCAGCATGTCGTCGTAGGCGCCGGACGTGCCCGGTTGGGCACCCAGCACCACCACGCCGTTGTCTGGTGATATGGCCACGCTATCCGGCACGAAACTGCAGGTACTGACCGGCACAGTGGAGCGGCCGGGCGTGCTACCACTGGCGGGTGTCGCCCGTGCCAGCTCAACCGAGCCCGTGCAGGAGGCGTTGAGGTTGTTGGCGTCAGAATTGGCACCATTAGACAAGATGGCATAAACATAGCCCGCCCCGTTACCGCTGGCATGCAGGATGAACTGACCGGAGGATGAGGCAAGGTCAATGGCAGTGTTAGTACCTTCTGTCAGCTCGTCGTCGCCGATACCCGGCGTGTTGTTGGTGTCGAAGGTCGCGTAGCGGACGTTCGTGCCGTCCAGGAAGGCCACGCCGTTCTCACCGGGGAAGACGTGGTCGAACTGCTTGGGGTGCCAGGAGCCGGAAAGGTTCGGTCCCTGCAGCGGCAGGCTGTCGATGACCTTGCCATTGAGGGCGTTGAGCATGTAAAGGCGGTTGTCCGGGCTGCTGCAGCCGGAGGGCGCATAAGCATAGACGAAGACGTACCCATTAAAGCCAATGGTTGGAAAGAACAACTCGCCCTGCTTGCCTTCCGGCGTGCTGGCTGACGGGCAGGTCTCGGCCGTGAATGGTGTCTGCCACATTTCGGCGTTGGTGCGGTAGGCCGACAAGCGCCGCTGGAAATTCCCGTTACTGTCCTTGACTTCTTAGGCGTAGACGGTGTCATCCAGGCCGACGCCCATGCCGACGTTGTCGCAGTATGGTGCCCACCATGGCTTGTTACTGTCGCGTGTGACGGTATCGGTGACGGCATGGCTGGGTGAGTAGGTTTTACTATAGGTCCATGGCGTCGTGGAGCTGTTGCATACCGACGCGTTGTAACTGCCGTCCTTGTGGGCGTAGACGTACTCGGGGATGTATGACCCAGTACTGGTGTGGATCGCTGCGGCCTCCGCCGCTCTTGAAGTAACTGTATTTAGCAATACCGCGCCCGCTAACACAGCAGCCGCCAATATACTCCGCGTAAAGATTTTCCCCACCGCCGCTCCTTTTTTAGAATTACCCACCACATGCCCCATATCTGCTGACCTAATGATGCTAGATGTATTGCTTATTATACAGCAGCGCTACTCTTTCCGACAGAAACTGCCCACCTGCAAAGTAGGTGGGCAGTCGTGCTATGCGAGGGTGTATTTAAGCCAACGTGTCTGCAGCGGGCATCACAGCACCACAACCAGCCTACCCGCTATTGCTCAGTACTGGTGTCAGATTGGCCGCTGGCGCCACTGTCCTGGGCGGTACCATCCGGCCTGCCAAACCCACCCGGACTCCCAGGCCCACCATGTCCACCCCGCCCGCCCATCAGGTAGCGGCCGTAGGTTTCATCGATGCCATTGTCGCTGAGCCACTGCTGCAGCTCCTGGCGCTTGGTGTCCATTTCTTCGCGCTTGCCCTCCATGGCGGTCTGGCGGTCTTCGTCGCTGAGGCCTTCTATTTCGGTGCGCTCGGCTTGGCGCTCTGCTTGAAGCTCGGCGCGCTTGTCCAGCAGCTTCTGCTTCTGGTCTTCGGTCAGCTTACCGTCAGTGACAGCTTGGGTCAGCGCTTCTTCGACTTGCTGTTTCTGGGCGGCTTCGCGTTCCTCATGCGCCTCGTCAAAGACGGCCTTCACCTCGTCCTGATTCAGGTTGAACTTCTCCGCGATCTTGGTGATGAGGTTGTCGCCACTAGTGCCGGTGGTAGTCATAGCACTGGCGGTGCCGACGGCGGCCAAGCCAGCGATTCCCATGCTGGTGGCGACGCCGGCGACCACTAGGTTCTTTGGTATGTGCATTCATGCTCCTTTCATTACTTTTCATTAAATCGGCGGCTACACTGATTTAATTAACTGTTCGTTGTCATCTGGATCCTAAATGACAGGCCTTATACTAGTCTCCTGTTTTGAAGCTTTCCTTAATGAACCTTAAAGCCGCCTCAGTAATCAAAACGGCAGTTTTTTGACAAAATTAAGCATACGTGCTATAATTACAGTATAGACCCGTGTATCCAGCTCGGGCTTCTTCCCCGTCCTATTGGGCGCGTTCCAGCCTAATCTTTAGCTGGCGCAGCAACCGACTCATCCGTCTCCACGAACGTACTGGTGTTCTCATGCACCGGCGGCGATTCATAGCAGACCACACCCTCCGGTCCGGCATCGGCCGAGTGCACCGTCTCCGGCGGCAGGATCATCTTGTCGCCCGGCGTAAGCAGGATGTCCTCGCCATTAACATGAAAGGTTATTTCACCAACAGCACACCACAGCGTCTTCTGCAGGCCATGCCAGTGCCCCAGCCAATGTTTATCGGGTTCGCCGGTCCAGCGCATGGCGCTGAGGCCGCTGGCGCGGATTTCTTGCTTGACCAGTTCTTCGGTGGCGGGTTCGGGGTGGCTCCACTGTATGACTTGAGGGATGGTTTCCATACATATAGTATACGGCAAATAGCCAGCCCCTCCCCCGCCTGCTATACTTAAGCACTAGAGGAATACAACAGACATATGAAGGCACAGCGTCCGCTACTTACGGGCCGCATCAGCTATGCGGCGGTGCTGTCCTGTCTGCGCTCCGGCGGGCTGTGGCTGGCGGCGCTGGGCATCCTGAGCCTACACCTGGCGCCAATCGCGCTGGCCAACACCTCCATTACGCAGGGATACAACGTCAAGGAGCCGCTGCCTATCGGCTCGATTGTCAGCATCGAGAAGAACACCACCGACACGGTCTTTGCCGCCTCCACCAGCAACATTGCCAACCTGCTGGGCGTGGTCATCAATCCGGAGAGTTCGCTGATCACGCTTTCTAACGGCCAGCGCTCGCAGGTCCAGGTGGCCACCAGCGGCACGGTGCCGGTGCTTATCTCGGACATGAACGGCAAGATTGCCCGCGGTGACCACATCACTGCCTCGCCCATTCCTGGGGTGGGTATGAAGGCGACGGCCAGCGTCATGGTCTTAGGCATCGTCCAGGGTGACGCCGGCAACGGCACGGTGCAATCGTACAAGGACAAACAAGGCAAAGAGCATAAAGTGACGCTAGGCCAGGTGCCGGTACTGTTGAACGTGGCCTACTACTTCAAGGAACCCGAAAAGACCATCATTCCCTCGGCCATCCAGAACGTCGCCAACGCCTTGGCTGGCAAGGCGGTCAGTTCCACGCCTATCCTCATCAGTGCGGCTATCTTTCTGGTGACCATCATCGTGGTGGTCAGCATCATCTACTCGATGATCCGCAGCAGCATCATTTCTGTCGGCCGCAACCCGATGTCGCAGTCGGCCATCTACCGCAACCTGCTTCATATGTCCACGCTGGTCCTATTGATATTGGGCGGCGGTTTTGCAGCGATTTATCTGGTATTAACACGGTTATAGGGAGTACTTATGGATCCACAGCAATTACAAATCTTCCTTCTGGTCAATGTCTTTTTGATGGGCATCCTAGCGGCGGTCGGTTTCCGGCACGCCCGGGCGCATTTCCGGCCGCAGGAGCATGATGGGCACGGGCATGACACTAAGCACGAGGCTCATGCCGGTGATCACGCCACGCTTCCCGCCCGCGAGCGCGCCAAACTGCTTGAAAAAGCCCAGGCTGATTACGCTAAAGTGCTTGACCGCTCGGTGAAAGATCTCGAGCATGATCTGCAAGGCACCACCGGCAAACTGACCAAACAGTTGGAGACGATGCTGGGCGCCATGGTAGAGAGCGAAGTTGAGCGCTACAAGGCCGAACTGGCCCGCCTGCGCGCCGAGGCCGAGCAGGCCACTGCCAAAGCCCAGGCAGACATCGGCACCCAGCACGACGGCCTCAAGGAAAAGCTAGCCCAGGAGCTGGCCGCCGAGAAACAGAAACTGGTGGACCAGCTCGATGGCAAGCTGGCGGATGCCGTCGCCTCTTTCCTGACCGAGACGCTGCAGCATAACGTGGACCTGGGCGCGCAATCCGCTTATCTTACCTCCATGCTCGAGGCCCATAAGGACGAACTGGTGCGAGGCATCCGCGATGACGGCTAAGCCCGCCGGACTGCGCCTGCCCGACAGCGTCTCCTCCCTGCAGGACCTGGCAACGCTGCAGCTTGAAGTGCGGGCCTATGCCCGCTGGTTGTCGCACGAGGCAGTCAAGATCAAGGTGCACGCCAAGAATATCTCTGAACCGCCACCGCTTTCACCTGCCGCCAACCAGTTGATCCACGATTACACCGCCGGCAAACCGGCCACACCCGCCGGCCTGGACGAACTGGTGCAGCAGCTGGAAGACCGCAAGAAGAAAGCCCCGACCCTGACCATCACCCTGGCCGGGCCGCCGACGCGTGGGCTCAAGGGGACGTTGGTGGGCTGGTGCCGGGAGAACATCGCGCCGGACGTGCTGGTGAACTTCCAGTTCAATGCCAGCATCCTGGGCGGGCTGGTGGTGCGCAGCGGCAGTCATACCTTTGATTGGTCCTTCCGTCGGCAGATATTAGATAACCGTGCCAAGTTCCCGGAGGTGCTGCGCCATGTTCGATAACCAGGCATTCCAGCGGCTGGTGGAAGCCGATAATCTGACGGGTGAAGTGGTCGGCGTCAACAGCTTCATCGTCGAAGTCAAAGGCCTGGAGGGCGTGCGACTGGGCGCGCAGGTACTGTTTGAGGACGGTCAGCGCGGCATCGTGCGTGAGGCCTACGGCGACCGTGTGATTCTTTTTAACATCGATTCGGAACGGCTGGCGCCAGGAACGCTCGCCGTTGTCGAAAATGACGTACTGCAGGTGCCGGTGGGCCGCGAGCTGATCGGCCGGGTGGTGACGCCAATGGGCGTGCCGCTGGATGGCAAGGGGCCGGTCCATGCCAAAAAGACTTCCAGCATCTTCAATCCGGCGCCCGGTATCATGGCGCGCAGCATGCTGAACGAGCAGCTGGCCAGCGGCGTGACGGCCGTCGACAGCTTCTTCCCTATCGTGCTGGGACAGCGTATCGCCATCCTGGGCGACAGTAAATCTGGTAAGAGTACCTTCCTGAGCCAGCTCAGTGCCAACCAGGAGGGGTCGAATAAGATCGTGGTGTATGTGCTGATGGGCAAACGCAAGGTGGACGTGGAAAAACTGCTGTCCGGGCTGCGTGAATCCGGCGCCATGGAACATACCATCGTGGTCATGGCCGATATCTTTGATTCGTTGACGCAGTCATACCTGGCGCCCTATGCGGCCTGTGCCATGGCCGAATTCCTGTGGTACGGCACCGGTGCCGACGGCAAAGGCGGCGAGGACGTCATCATCATGTACGACGACCTGAGCAGCCACGCCGAAGCCTATCGCCAGCTGTCGCTGCTCCAGGAAGTAGACCCGGGCCGTGATTCCTACCCGGGCGATATCTTTTACGCCCACTCCTCCCTGCTGGAACGGGCCGGCAAGCTCAAGACCAACATGAAGACGCTGACCTCACTGCCGGTCGTACTGACGCCGAACGACGACATCACCGCTTATCTTTCCACCAGTATCATGTCCATCACCGATGGTCAGATCATCTTCGACCTGGGTATTTTCAGGCAAGGCATCCGGCCGGCGGTCAATGCCGGTCTGTCAGTCTCCCGTGTGGGCGGCCAGGCGCAGACCAGGCGGCAGAAACGGCTGTCATCAACCTTGTTCAAAACAATTGCGCGCTACAAGCAGGCCGAGGAATTCTCGCACTTCTCCTCGCAGCTTTCCAAAGAAACCCGCATCGACCTGACCCTGGGTAAATACATTTTTCAGGTATTGCAGCAGCCGCCGGAGGAACGCCGTTCGCTGATCGAGCAGATGTTGCTACTGGAGACCATCATGCTGAGCGGCGGTGAGATGGAGATTGATGTGACGGCACTGAAGGCATCAGTGCGTGAGGTGGCGCATAAGGTCAAGGACGTTACCGATGAGGAGACGTTCGATAAGTTGGAGGCGGAGCTGTTGAAGAAGCATGGGGCAACGCAGTTGGAAGCGGCGCCGGCTGATGAAAAAACAACAGCATAATCCAGGACGCCACCGGCTCCGGATGCGGTATGATGCACATAAGGCATGTCCACCGCACCTCTGCACAGGAGCTGAAATGTTCACATTGGCACAACGGGTCAGCGGCATCTGGCACATCGAACACCCTGGCTTCGCCGCGCCGGACAGGGCTGTTCTGGAGCGTCTGCGCATCGAGTTCTCTACGCGCATGCTCGGCTACGAGCCCCTACGGGGCCTGGGCTGTGACCGTTCATGGCGGGCGTCCTACGTCCACGGCGCTCCGGATGGCTGGCTGGCCCGCTTCCGGCATGATGCCAAGGGCCTGCAGTTCCATCTGGGCGACCCTGGAGGCTTCGGCAGACGGGCCGGTGTCTTCCAGCATGTGATAGCCGCCCTGGTACACCAGGCGTTGGAGCGGGGCTTTAGCGCCCTCTATCCCATGACCTACGAGGTAGTCATGGAGGAGGACAAGCGCAGCTGGCACGTCGCCCTCCTCAGCGATTACATACCGCCGTTGAGGGGCACGACGCGGCTCAGGCCGGCGCTACGCAAGCCGGCCATCGCCTGAACCGTCCTGGGGACCCTGCGGCAACGCGGGTCCCTGGGACATTTTCATGCACATCTTCATCCATAAGCATGATGGTATACTGCGTGTATGACCCGTCGCCCCAACGCGATTGAAAAAGAAGCCAAACAGATCGGCACCGTCAAGGACCTGACCGGTGTCTTTGAGAGTCTGGCCAGTACGCAGGTGGCCAAAGTCAAGACGAAGGTGGAGTTATCAAAAAGCTTCTTCCAGCTGATTTGGAAGCGCTATAGCGCCATCCGGGCCGATCCTAATGCCCGCATCACCAACCGGGAACTGGGCGATGGCCGCACGGTTTTTGTCGTAATTTCTGCCGAAGCCGGCCTGAGCGGTGATATCGACCAGCGGCTGGTCGAGACCATGAGCCATGATTACGACCCCAAGACGACCGATGTCATCGTGCTGGGTTCGCACGGAGCGTCGCAGTTATCTCAACGTGGTATTCCTTACATCAGATTCTTTCAAGTGCCAGAGACTGACCGCTATATCAACGTCATGCCGGTGATAGAAGCAGTGCTGCCCTATTCGCAGATTATCGTGTATTACGAGGAGTATGTGTCGCTGGGCGTGCAGGATATCAAATCAATCGACCTTATCTCCAGCGTCAAGACGATGAGCGAGGCTTCCGACGAAGACACCATGACAACGGCCGAGACCATCTTTGAGCCGTCGCTTGATGAGATTGCCGACCAGATGGAGATGACGATGATGACCCTGGCTCTCAGCCAGTCCATCATGGAGTCGAGCCTGGCACAGTCCGCCAGCCGCTTCAACGCAATGGCCGTCGCCAAAAAACGGGCCAATGAGCTACTGGGCGACTACATGCTGGAATTCCACCGCGCCAAGCGTGCCGAGAGTGACCGGCGGCTGCGCGAGGTGCTGATCGCGCTTAAGAAGAAGCGGCGGACGCAGGCCTAAGCGTGCCCGGCAAGTTCCTGATTACCGGATACCCTGGCACCGGCAAGTCCTCGGTCGCCCGCGCCTTGCAGCACCGCGGCCACACCGCCTACGATACCGAGGCCATGCCCGGCTACATGCACGCCGAGAGTCATGGCGGCCAGCGCATCCATCTGCCCTCGCCCGTGCCCGCTGGCTGGTTTGACCGGGTAGGTGCCTACAATTGGAATGTCAGCCGGATCGAGCGGTTATTGCAACAGCCGGGCGAAGCCTACTTCTGTGCGCTGGCCGACAATCAACCCCTATTTTATGACCGCTTTGACAAGATTTTCCTGCTACTGCTCGACGAGACCGTCATGCTGCAGCGGCTCCACTCCCGCACGGAGCGCGCCTACGGGCATGACCGCCAGGAGCTATCGGATATCATGCTGATGCACCGGCATTTTGAGCAAAGCCTTGTGGCGCGGGGTGCAGTTGGCATTACCACGCAGAAAGCCCTGCCGGAAGTGGTCGCTGACATCCTGGCCCATTCGTACACTGATTGACTTTTCGCTTTGGCATTTTATGATAGAGCCGTAGCTGTCCCCTACCGAAGCGAGGCCCCATGCCCACCACACCGGCTCCAACGGAACTGCCCGATTTCGCCGACCTGCGCCGATCGGTGACCTACTTGCCGCTCCTGATCGACGAAGCGAGGGCTGAGCCCCAGTTCTGGCTCGTCACGGTCGTGACCGAGTGGACGGAGGACGGCCGGCCGCACATCCGTCGGGAGCTGTGGCTCCGCTGCGCCCACTGCGACTACGGCCACAATGGCCACAACAACGCGACGGTGCGCGACCTGACGCGCATGGGTGAACTGGCCGAAGGACACACCGGGGCCTGCAGGCGGGGTGGCCGGACCTTCAGGCTGGACTCATCCGATGCCGTCCGCGCCGCCGCCCTGTCGGACCAGGCCGAGCAGGTCGTCCGCCTGGCCAGCCCGCTCGAAGCGGCCCACGACGCCTGAGCCGTCGCTCCACCAGCCCTGGCCATGTGCCGGGGCTGGTGGAGTCTTTTCACTTTGATACTAGCAGCGTGGAGTCTCTGCCGCCGCTGATGTATACTTAACCGTAAGTATTATGACAAAAACCGCCTCCGCCACTCACGCCAAGCCGGCCCCTGCCCCCGCTGCCAAGCCGGCAGCCAGCGTCGGCGTCATCCGCTCGCTGCGCGGGCTGATGGTGGAGGTGCAGATCCTGGGCGAGATGCCCGATGCCAAAGAGCTGCTGAACGTCGAGGGCTACCCGGAAATCTTCCTGGAGGTCAGTTATTTTAAGAACGGCGGCGCCGTCTGCATCAACCTGGCCAACAGCACGGCGCTGCGCTGCGGCCAGACCGTCACGCGCAGTTACAAGAAAGTCACCGTACCGGTGGGGCCAAAGACGCTGGGCCGCGTCTTTAACGCCCTGGGCGAACCGCTGGACGAAGGCGTCGATGTCACCGAGCAGCGCCGCTCCGTCGCCGAGCCCTCCGGCACCAAAAGCTACCGCAGCAGCAAGAAACTGGAACTGCTCGAAACCGGATTGAAAGTCATCGATTTCATGACGCCGTTCGTCAAAGGCCGTAAGATCGGCATCGTCGGCGGCGCCGGTGTCGGCAAGACGGTTCTGACGACGGAGATGATCCATAATGTCAGCCGCAGCGATAAGAGCATGTCCATTTACTGCGGTGTCGGTGAGCGTATCCGTGAAGGTAACGAATTATACGAGACGCTCAAGGACACCGACGTACTCAAGAATACGGTGATGTTCTTCGGCCAGATGGACAGCACGCCGGCCATCCGCTCGATGGTGGCGCCGGCCGCTGCCACCGCTGCCGAGTACTTCCGCGACGAAGAAGGCAAAGACATCCTGTTCTTCGTCGACAACATCTACCGTCATATCCAGGCGCTGACCGAGCTGTCCACCAACCTGGGCCTGATTCCGTCTGAAGGTGGCTATTCTCCCCTGGTCTTTGCCGAGCTGCGGCGCCTGCAGGACCGCCTCAGCTCCACCGAAAGCGGCACCATCACCTCCGTCCAGGCCGTCTATATCCCGGCGGATGACCTTTCCGACCCGGCGGTGCAGGCTATTTCGCAGCAGCTGGATTCCGTGCTGGTGCTTGACCGTTCCATCGCTGAGACCGGCATCCGACCGGCCGTCAACCTGCTAAAGACGACGTCGTCACTACTCACCCCGGAGGTCGTCGGCGAGCGCCATTACCGTCTGGCCGGCCGGGTGCAGGCCATCATGCAGAAGTACGACAGCCTGAAGAACATCATCGCCATCGTCGGTGAAAACGAGCTGTCACCCGCCGACCGGGCCGATTACCAGAACGCTAAAAAGTTAATCCAGTTTTTTAATCAGGACTTCTCGGTGGCGGAAAAGTTCAGCGGCCGGCCTGGCGAATACTTTACGCTGGAGCAGACGCTGGACGGCATCGAGGCCATCCTGGAAAGCAAGCCGGAAGGCGAAGAAGAAAAAGCTGCCGAGCCCAAGAAGGACGCCGAAAAGCCTGAGGCCACCAGTGACGACAAAGGCAAAAAAGACGAAAAGAAGTAGCCGCAGATGGCCAGCCAGCCCGCCCTCCTCACTGTCATCGCCCGCGCCCCTTTCGAGGTGTACTACGAAGGGCCGGCCATCGCCGTCTCAGCCCTCAACAAGGTGGGTCCCTTCGACGTCCTGCCCGGCCACGCCGATTTCTTTTCCATGCTGCTCCCCTGCGAGGTGATCATCACACTCGACATGAAGTCAGATCCGGTCACCTTCAACATCAGTAACGGCATCCTGACGGTGCGGGATAATGAGGTGATGGTGTTTGTGAATATGTAGCACTACTCCTCAAGCGCCTTGCGCTTATCCTCGGCAGCCACCCTCCGCATTATCTTGTCCGTATCTTCTTCGGGTGGCATTTCCTCCGGAATGATTCCCCGCTCCAGTAATGCCTTCCTTACTTCAGTGTTGTTGCCCTTGTTTTCGTCCATAATCTGTGGGTAGCTATCAATAGCATAGTCTTCCAGGTTAGTGGCCGTCATCTCGTTAGCCAAGCTCTTGGCAGCCAAGACAACATTGGGAGCTCTGTTTGCCCATGGGATTCTTTTGTTCACGATGCCATAGGCGCGCTTCATCTCATCGGTACTCTTGCCACCAAACATGCTCTTATCGCCCTCTTGTTTAATCTGGGCAAGTCCACGAGGGTGTACGCCCTTCTCCAAGACAGCTCCAGACAAGCGCTTGTCGGACTCGGTAAATTCGTGTCGAGCAATAAGACGCTTGATATCACTGTCGTGACGCTCCGCCAACTCCTGCTTGCGAGTTTGCAATGCAAAATAGGCCTGTGCAGCAGCAATCTTTGGCTTGCGGGCGGCACTGCCATTCTGGGCAATTATGTAGCAGCCGTACCTCGTAATCCTTACATCTCCGATATTGCGCTCATTGCCGTAACCTATTGAAACCATTTTCGGGATATCCCGGAAATGGTTTTCCACAGCTATACCCGTATTAGCAACCGATAACTTTGCTCTATTGATAACCTCCAGAAAGGCTTCGTATGAAGAATACTCTAGTACCGCCCCCAATTCCCTTCCAAGCCAGTACTCGTTGCCCTGGTCGTCCACATGCTTGATCGAGTCGAACAGCGGTTCCGAGCGGCGCCTCACTCTTTTTTCCATATATTGACCTCGTTTAATAGGTCTCCCCATTATACTAGGGCGCATTCAACCAGCGTCGCACCAAGAAGCAAATGAGGTTAAAAACACATTTGCGCCCCTATGCATCATTAAAATTTCATGATGAAAGTAATACTACTGCATCACAATGTAATCAAACATATACGACCCCGGCGCCGCCGTCCCGGAAATACCCACCTCAAACCCACCAATCGTACGATTGATAAAGACACTACCATTGATACCCTGCCCCACCGGCGTCACCACGACTTTAGGCGTAATGGCGTACTGGCTGGTAAAAGCCACCCGCGCGATGATGCCGTTGCCGTTGCCCGGCCCCAGGTTGGCAGCGATGGTGCCGGCCATATCGTTGCCGCTCATAGAGACGGTACCGCTGGTGCCCACGGCCGGTCCGCGCCCGATGTTCGGCACGTTGCCGCGCGTAATGATGCGCCCGCCCACCGTCAGCGAGGTGTTGGCCGTCAGGCCGTTGGCCGCAAAGTTCCGTGCCGCCAGCGTCCCGCCGACCGACAGGTTGCCGGAAACGTTCAGGTTGTTGTTCACCGTCAGCAGCTGCCCCATGGTCACCGGCCCTTGCAGCTGCGTGGCGCCGGCCACGTTGAGGTTCTGGCGCAGGTTGAGGGTACTGGCCGTCGCTGCACCATTGACATTGAGCTCACTGACCGCCGTGTTGCCGGCCTGCAGGTTGGCCAGGCTGGCATCGTTCGCCGAGAACTTGCTGTTGAGGTTGAGCTGGCCGCCGATACTGACATCGCTGCCGATGGTCACCTTGCCGTTGAAGCGCGAGTTCGGCCCCACCACCAGTTCCGTGCCCAGCTGCCCTACTGAGCTACGGGTAACACCCAGCTTATCAAGGGCGCCTGGCGAGAGCGTCACCTCGCCCTGGGCGCCACCACCCGCGGTGCCATTCTGCGTGTTGCGCAGCACAAAGACGATGACCCCGGCGTTAATGGCCAGGATGATCAGCACCACCGCGATACCCACGAAGGTCGCCTTGTGGCTCGGCCGGTACGTGCCGCGCTTCATGGCCTTCCTGGCGCGCAACGCGGCCGCCGCAGCGGTTGCCGATTGCGCAGACGAAGCATCGCCGTCGGATTGCGGCTTCAGCACCTCGGGCGCAGGCGCACCCGATTTGTCGGTCTTCTTCTCCTCTGCCGCCGGCTCGTCGGCAGATGGCTTCTTGGCCATGTTTTACACCCTTTTACGCTTTCGCTTTACTGGCCCTCATTATAGCGCGGCCAAGAGGTGGTGGCAAACCGTAAGCGGCTTGCAAAATTACCCGCTTTCATCAACAATCTAAGGTATGTCAATACGGGAAGCGGGATGGGTGGCTGTATTCGTGGCGCTGGCGGCGGTACTGTTGAGTGGCCCGCAGTCCTTACAGGCCGAGTCATTGCAATCCCCCAGCTACACCTTCGAGGAAAGTTCGCTCGGCTCCGGCGGCCTGGTACAATCCGCCTCTCCCAACTTCCAGGCTGATGGCGCCGCCGGCGTACCGGTGGTCGGTGACGCCGCCAGTGAGAACTTCCAGGTCAGCGCCGGCAACAAGACCACCCGCGACCCCACCCTCTCCTTCAAGCTGGACAACCCGGCCACCGCCTTCGGCGCCTTCTCGCCCCAGACCGCCACTACGGCCACTACCACCTTCTCGGTCTCCAACTACACCAGCTACGGCTACGTGGTGCAGATTGAGGGCACCCCGCCCAAGAACGGCCCGCACGTCATCGACGCCATGGACGAGACCGACGACTCCCGGATCGGCGAGGAGCAGTTCGGCATCAACCTGGTTGCCAACACCTTGCCGGAATCAGTCGGCGCCAACCCGGACCAGGGCCAGTTCGGCTTCGGTGTGGCCGACGGTAACTATAACGTTTCCAACAAATACCGTTTTGTCAGCGGCGAACCGATCGCTTCCGCGCCCAAAAGCTCCGGCGAGACCACCTACACCATCACCTACCTCGTCAATGTCGCCGGCCTGACGCCGGGCGGCCGCTACACCGCCAACCAGACGCTTATCATCACCGGCACGTACTGACGGTCCGCTACCGCACACCAGCTTGTGGTAAAAATTCACCTATCTGTCCGGAAAGTGTTGACATAATATTGCGCTCATGCTAATCTGCATATAACAAACCAAATTAAAACAAAAATGAAAAAACGACTCAAATCAATCTTATACCTCTCTGGTGCCTCGCTACTGGTAGCCGCACTCGTCTTCCAGGCCCTACCGCAGCGCAAAGTTCACGCTGCAGGCGTACAGATAACCGACCGTAAGCTGACGCTTATGGCCGGCGCCACTGATGGTGGTTCCAAGCCTGGCGGTGTCGTCAACCACATGTTCAACTTTACGTTGCATGTCGATGACAACGTCGGTTCCATTAAGTTTGAGTACTGCACGCTGGCTGCCCTGGCCTGCGTCACGCCGACCGGCCTGGTCACCACCAACGCCACACTCGGCAGCGAGAGCGGCCTGACCGGCTTCGCCATGGACACCGACGATGTTCCCGGCAAGCCCTATCTGACCCGCACCCCGGCCGACACCAACTCCACCACCACTGCTGTCGCATTCCGCCTTGACGGCATCACCAACCCGACCAATGAGAATGAGACCTTCTTTGTCCGCATCACCACCCACTCCGATGCAGCCGCCACCAGCGCCGCGCTTGATGAAGGTACCGTCACTGCCTCCACCGCCGAGCCCATCGACCTGGAAGGCACCATGCCCGAATCACTGGTCTTCTGTACCGGTGCCGAGGTCCTCAAGACCGACAACCTGCCCGACTGCTCGACGGCCACGCCTGGCGACATCGAATTCAGCGGCCTGTTCTCGCCGATCACCACCGCCACCGCCACTTCACAGATGGCCGCCTCCACCAACGCCGGCCAAGGCTACACCATCACCGTCAACGGTCCGACATTGACCTCAGGTCTTAATACCATCACGCCGATTGCGGCGGCCGAAGGCGCCATCCTTGGTAAGAGCCAGTTCGGCATGAACCTGATGGCCAACACGCTGCTGACCTCCAACCCGATCGTCGGTGCCGACATCGATGAGGAGTCCCTGACGCCCAATCTCCGCGGCCAGGCGCTGGCCGGCTACAACACCGTCGACGTCTTCAAATATGCCAGCGGCGAGGCCGTGGCCAACAGCGGCAACCCATCGCTGAGCGGGTCTGACGCCCAGATCTATACCGCCTCCTACATCGTGAACGTGCCTGGTAGTCAGCCAGCCGGTATCTATACCACCACGCTTACCTACATCTGCACGGCTACCTTCTAAAGCAGCTCCAGGCTGGGGAAATCTGTAACAGAGTAACCACTACCGTTTCTCCACAGATTTCCCCACTTCTCCACGGCCTTTTCCACACGGCTATAGACGCTGTTGAAACGCCTATGTTAAAATTCTTACATGAGAAGACTAGGTGGGAAACGCGTCAAGCCGTTATTATTGTGTGCTGTAATGGCTATCGCTACGGTCGGTCAGGTGCTGCAGGCGCCGGTTGCCCATGCTGCCGGTGTGCAGATTACTAACCGTAAGCTGACGTTGATGGCAGGTGCTACTGATGGCGGTTCACTGCCTGGCGGTGTCGTCAACCACCTGTTCAACTTCAATATCCATGTCGACGATAATGTCGGTTCTATCCGGTTCCTCTACTGCACCACCGCCAGCGGCACCTGCACCATGCCGCTCGGCCTGGTCACCACCAACGCCACGCTTGGCAGCGAAAACGGCGCTACCGGCTTTGCTATCGACACCGAAGACGTCAATGGCTCTCCCTACCTGACCCGCACGCCG
This sequence comes from Candidatus Saccharibacteria bacterium, assembly GCA_016789455.1. Taxonomy (NCBI): domain Bacteria; phylum Candidatus Saccharimonadota; species Candidatus Saccharimonadota bacterium. The sequence continues at coordinate 1,009,362 of JAEUQU010000002.1, forward strand.
TCCGACACCAACTCCACCAACCTGGCGGTCGCTTATCAGCTGAACAGCATCACCAACCCGAGCGCAATCAACCAGACCTTCTTTGTCCGCATCACCACCCACGCCAACACCACCGGTACCGGCACGGCCTTGGACGAAGGTACCGTTGCCGCCTCTACCGCCCGTGAGATCGAGCTGGAAGGAACGATGCCCGAGTCGCTCATCTTTTGCACCGGCGCGACCGTAGCTCTGGACGCCGGGCTGCCTGACTGCTCGGACACCACCCCTGGCGACGTCGTCTTCAACCAGTTGTTCTCCCCTATCGACACGGCCACCGCCACTTCCCAGATGGCAGCCTCCACTAATGCCGACAACGGGTACAGCATCACCGTCAACGGCACTACCCTGACTTCCGGCCTCAACACCATTCCTGGCATGGCCGTGGCCGCCACGCCGACGCCCGGTTTCAGCCAGTTCGGCATGAACCTGATGACGAACACTACCGATGTCTCGACCGTCCCCGTCGGCTCGGACATTACACCGATATCTGACGGCGCCCAGCTGCGGGCTCAGCCGGCGGCAGGCTATGGCACTGTGGACAGCTTCAAATTCGTCCCTGGCGAAGTAGTGGCCCGCAGTGACTTCAACACGCCAGGACCGTCCAATGCCCAACGCTACACCGCTGCTTATATCGTCAACGTCGCCGGTAGCCAGCCAGCCGGTATATACGCCACAACATTAACCTATATCTGCACCGCCACGTACTAATACTTATGAAAAAGACTGCCCTCCTGACACTGACCCGACTATGCCTTGCGGCACTAGCCGTCGGCGTGGTCATGCCGGCAGTGCCCGCCGGCGCCGCCCAACTGCTGCCCGGCAGACAACAGCCGGCTCCTGCGCCCGCGGGTAACAATGAGAGCGGCCAGGCACTGGAAATCGGCCCGCCCGTCATAAATCTGAAGGGCGACCCGGGCCAGACACTGAAGACGGAAATCATGGTCCGCAGCGTTTCCAATGGCAAGCTGACGGTCAAGGGCCAGGTCAACGACTTTACGGCCGGCGGTGACGACGGTACGCCGAACCTGCTGCTGGAAGAGGGCGAGGTCAGTCCCTTCTCTATGAAGAGCTGGGTGACGCCGCTGCCACAGATGACGCTTGAATCAAAACAGCTGAAACAGCTGCCAGTCACTATTACGATTCCGAAGGATGCGGCGCCGGGTGGCTATTACTCTGTCATCCGCTTTACCGGCACGCCGCCGGAGCTGGAAGGCACGGGCGTGTCGTTGTCTGCCAGCCTTGGATCGTTGATCTTCCTGAAAGTCAACGGCGACGCCAAGGAAGGCCTGGAGATCGCTGAGTTCTCCACCAACACCTACCGCAAGGCAACCCGGCCCGGCGACCCGGACAAATACACGCCCACCGGCCTGTTTGAGAGTGCGCCGGTACACTTTGTGCAGCAGCTCAAGAACACCGGCAACATTCATGAACAGCCCGGTGGCCAGATTATCATCAAGGATATGTTTGATAAGAAGATAGCTGCCGTCAATGTCAACCTGCCACCGCGCAACGTCCTGCCGCAAAGCACGCGCAAGTTCACGCAGGTGTTGGACGGCGGCCAACTTGGCAGCCGGCAGCTGTTTGGTAAGTATACGGCCACTATGAAGCTGTCATACGGCACCAACAACCAGTCCGTCGAGAAGACGATTACGTTCTGGGTACTGCCCTACAAGCTCATCGCGATTGTCATAGCAGTACTCATCGGCGGGTTCTTCCTCTTCCGCTTCCTGTTGCGCCGCCACAACGAACGCATCATCCGCCAGGCCACGCAGCAACGCTCATCCAGGTCGCGCCGGCCGCGCCGCTAGGCAAAGGCGGTAGCGCGATGCGTCACTGGCTCACCACCCACCTCAAACTCAGCCACCACAGCCATAGCGGCCAGATACGGCCGCATGAGTTCACCTCGTATATTCCCCTGCTGCTTCTGCTGGTCGTGGTCGGCTTGGCCCTGGGGACATACACCGCCACGGCAGCGACCACCTCGCCAGGGCCGGAGAAGGGCTACATCGGTCTGACCGGTGCCGTACCTGGCAAGCCGCCGGCCTCGGGGGCGGTCATTCTGGTGCCCGGTAGCGGCGCCCGTTTCAGTACGTCGCCCATCACGGTCAGTGGCACCTGCCCAGCCGGTACGCTGGTGGAGGTCTTTAAGAATGACATCTTTGCCGGCTCGACGCCGTGCGACAGCGACGGCACCTTCTCGATTGAGATTGACCTGTTGTTTGGCAACAATGTCCTGGTGGCGCGGGTATACGACGCCCTTAACCAACCCGGACCCGATTCCAATGCTGTCAGCGTCTTCTACGATGCCCTGCCCGGCCAGGGTGGCGCACTGGTACCGCTCGACTTCGGCGGAGCGCAGCTGCTGCTTAATACCGACGCCGTCTTCCGCGGCTCCTTCCCCGGCCAGGAAATGACGATGCCGCTGGAAATCCTCGGCGGGTCGCCGCCATACGCCGTCAACATCCAATGGGGCGACACCACCAACAAGCTGGTGCCGCGTAATGACAACACGCCGTTCCAGGAATCGCATGTCTACAAGAAGGCCGGCACCTACCAGATCACCCTGCAGGGCACCGATGCGGCCGGACGGGTGGCGTTCCTGACGGTGGCAGCCATCATCAACGGGCAGCCGCCGGTGGAACAGGTGGCAGGCGTCAAAGAGACCACCAACCAGCTCCTGCTGCTCTGGCCGCTCTATGTGGCGACCGTAGCCGTGGCCATCGCCTTCTGGCTGGGCGAGATGCGGGAGAAGCAGGTGCTGCGCAAGCGCGGACTGCTCATCTACAACGATATTTAGACGGTTTCTTGGCCGGCCGACCGGCCGGCTGTTGCCCACCCCCTATTTTTTGCGTTTTTACCCCTTGTCATTTCCAAACATAAGGTTTATGATGTAATCAGGTAAAAAGCTTTCATGAGAGACTGCTTTGTATCGTTAGCGTCAACAAGCGTATAACAAAAGAAGACAAAAACGTATGGGTGTGACAAAAAGAGTTCGCAAATTATTTGCGTACGTCCTATTTCTGGGAGTGACCGTCATCATCGCCGCTGTGAACATAGTGGCGACGCCCGTTCATGCCGCCGTCGGCATCAACCAGCAGATCAATTTCCAGGGCCGCCTGCTCAACGCCCAGGGCGCCACCGTCCCTGACGGCTTCTATAACATTGAGTTCAAGATTTACCAGGACGGCACCGGTACGGCCGCCGGCAACCCTGGCGGCACGCTCAAGTGGACGGAGAGCCACCTGAACTCGGCCGGTAAGGGCGTGCAGATTAAGAACGGTTTCCTTTCCGTACAGCTGGGCTCTATCAATGCCTTCGGGAGCCAGGTCGACTGGAACCAGAGCGTGCTGTGGCTGAGCATGAACGTCGGCAATACCAACGGCAGCTGTACGCCGATTTCGTCCTGTTCGCCCGACGGCGAGATGTTGCCGATGAAGGCGATGTCCTCTACGCCTTACGCCATCAACGCCGGCATGCTCGGCGGGCTGACCTCGGCCCAGTTCCTGCAGATAGCCCAGGGAGTCCAGACCGATGCCTCCACCAACACCAGCAGCATCCATATCAACAAGACCGGTTCCGGTAATTTCTTATCCTTACAATCCGGAGGTATTGATGCGTTCCAATTGACGAATGCCGGAGACATAGCCTTCGGCTCGAATGCGAACCATACGATATCCATCGCGACTGCAGGCAGTGGCGCCGCCGGGCGCTCTTTGTCGTTAACGGGCGGTGCGGCGGGTACCGGCGCCAGCGCCCTGACGGGCGGCAACCTGGTACTACAAGGCGGTGCCGGCGGTGGCACGAACGGCAATGGCGGCGACCTGCTGCTGGACGCCGGGGCTGCCAACGGTAGCGGCACGCACGGCAGCATCAACATCGGCACCAGCTACGCCAGCACCATCCAGATCGGCAGCTCCAGCCTGGCCGGCGGCACCCAGACGGTCAATATCGGCAACAGTAACGGCGCCGGGACCACCAACGTCACCATCGGCAGTAGCGGCAGCGCGGGCGGCGGCGTCACCATCCTGCAGGGCAAGGACAGCGTCGGCCTGGCTACCAACGGCGTCACCCGTGCCACCTTCAACAATGCCGGCAGCCTCTATCTTGGCAACGGCGTCACGGCGGCCGCCCCCAGCAACTTCACGGTCAGCGGTACCGGCAGTACCACCAGCGGCGTCGCCGGCGGCAGCCTGACCGTACAGGGCGGTAACGCCACCGTCGGCAACGGCAATGGCGGCAACCTGCTGTTGAGCGGCGGCACCGGCACGGGCACCGGGGCGAACGGCCTGGTCGTCATCACCACGCCCACGTTCTCTACCACAACCAACGACCCCAACTGCTACACTGGCGGCGCCCCGGTGGCCAACAACTGCACCATTGCCACATCATCAGTCAACAACTCGGCCGCCATCCTGGTCGGCTTCAACCAGGGCGGCCGCATCGCCACCCTGCCCAGCCCGACCATCGCCACCGCCGGACGCGTCATCTACGTCACGGCAGCCAACGGCACCTCGGATTTCACCCTACAGGTCAACGGTGGCGGCGCTGGCAACGAAATTGCCATGCGCCAGAACACGACCGCCACCATGATCTGGAACGGTAGCGCCTGGACGGCGGCTGGCGCCTCCAGCTCTACCACCCTGCAGGCAGCCTACGACAACACGCTGCAGAGTGCCGGCGGCGCCGAGCTGGTCGTCTCCAAGACGTCCACTACCGATGGTCTGACCATCCGTGACAGCTCAGTGAACCCGGTCAACGGCACACTGTTGACCGTACAGACAAAATCGGCAGCCGGTCTGCTTTCCGTCAACAGCAACGTCACTGATTATGCCACTGAGAGCGGCGCTGAGACTGCTGGCAGCGGCGGCATGGCTACCTTCCCGGCCAATACCTGGAGCGCCGTAGGCGCCACGACCGTCAGCCGTTACACCACCACCGGCAACTTTGTCGCTACTGGCCAGGGGTCAGTTTCGGTGGTAACGCCAGCCACTGCGAACGTGGGTGTCAAGAACCGTCTCTCCACCACGCTGACCGCCGGCACCACCTATAACGTTTCCTTCACCAGCCGCCTTGCCAGCGGCACGTTCACCGACATGAATGTCTACTATTCGATTGATGGCTCCGCCGCCTCAGTACCCTGTACTACCGCTCAGGCCGTCAATACCAGTGTCTGGACCAAGGTGAACTGCACCTTTGCGGCACCCGCTGCCGGCATCACAGCCAACAATGCCCTGCTCATCCGCCAGACAGGCGGCACGGCACGGACGTTCTACGTCGATAACTTGAGCATCACCATCGCTGCGGACTACAACTATGCGACCGACGGTAGCGTGAACGACGGCACCAACTTCGCCACCAACTGGTCGTCAGTGGCCAGCGCCGGCGTCGCACGCAGCACGACCGTGGGCAATGATGCCAGTGACAGTGCCCAGGCTACCACCACTGGCACCGGCCAGGGCGTACGAAACAGGCTGTCCATCAACCCTCTGCCCGATACGCTCTACCGCGTCACGGTATACGCCGCCAGCTCGACGGCGGGCTTCAACAACTTCACCGTCCGGTACTCCCGCAATAACGGCACTAACTTTGTGAACTGTGCGGACTACAATACCCAGACCGTGTCTTCATCACTGACATCGTTCACCAAGATTACCTGCTACATCACGACCGACAGTACTGCCGCCACCGCACCGTACGTCTACTTCACGCAGACGGATGCGACGGCCCGCGTCTTCTACGTCGACTCGCTCAACATGACACTTTCTGACAGCACGACACCAAACGTTCAGATTGGCGGTGGCATCCACGGCGGTCCGGTTACCCTGCTGACCCTCGACCGAGGTGCATCGGCGCCGATCGCCAGCGACAACGATGCCCTGCTCGGCTCGATGTACTACGACACCACGCTCGGCAAGCTGCAGTGCTACGAGGCGGACGGCTGGGGTGCCTGTGGTTCGAGCCCGGACAACGTGGTCACCATTTCGCCGGAGTACACCAACGCCGTCATGCACGGTACCGGCGTCGGCACGATGACGTCTGACATCTGCTCCTCTACGTTAAACCTCAATGATGGCACTTCCGGCCAGGCCACCATCTGCGGTGCGAACGAGACATACAACTTCTACAAATGGACCTCGCCGCAGGCCAGCGCCCAGAACTACGGCATATACGTTACGTATCAGCTACCCAGCACCTTCAAGAGCTTCGCCTCCGGCCAGACCTCTATCATGGGGCGCACCGATAGCGGCAACGCCAGCGTTCAGTACCAGGTATACCGCAACGACCCAGCTACCGGCCTGACCCCCTGCGGCAGCACAGTCACCGTTTCGTCAGGCTCAGTCTCGTCGTGGCAGACTGGTGTCGCCAGCGGTGCCGCCGACCCCTCGACCTGCGGTTTCGCACCGGGCAACAGTATCGTCTTCAAGATTAATGTTACCGCCAGCCAGAACGCCAATGCCTATGTGGGCAATCTCAACTTCACCTTCAGCAACCGGTAGCACCCCTTCGGTAACATCTTGTCGCTTATGGTAAAATGGGAGTACGAAAGTGTGAGGTTTGCTCTTCAATGTGGAGCTTGGGTAATAGAAAAAAGCACAAAACGGGGGGATTGTCGCTGCGCCGACGGCGTCGGCCGTCTTTCTGGCACCCTGCCTTCTTGTCACAGCTCAAGCTTCCGCCCTTACGGCAACGTCCTACATCCCCCTTGCAACGCGCCAGTGAGCAGCTCGGCCTGCCTCGCCTGCGCTCGCGGCTGCCCCACCGGCTTCAGCGATTGCTACCGGGAGCACCTCATCCCCGCGTCAAGTACGGCTTAATTGGCATCGCGGTGATCCTGGTGGTGGCCGAGCTGGTCATCATCATGGAACCGTACATCGTCAAGCGCACCTACGCGCTGGGACAGGCCGCATCGCTGCTTCCTCCTGCCAGTCCGACCATGGCCAGCAAAGTAAAATTTGATGCCGCCCGCCAGGCATTCACCTTCAATAGCGGTAAAGGAATGCCAGCCGGCGAGGGCGTACTCAGCGGCCCGCAGCATGTCGAAGCCGTCGCAGCCAAAGACCCTGTCAAGGGGCTGATAGTCACCGATACCGTTAACAAGGTTGATTTCAGAATGACACCGAAATTCGGACTGCGCGAAGGTATGCAGGAGGATAACCGAATCATCTACCCCCTGCGTAACGGCGCGGGCTGGGCTGTGTATGCCATGCAGGGGTCAGGCGTCAAAGAGGACATTATCCTGGAATGGGCATCCGACGACACCATGAGCTTTGAGTACGAACTAGACCTGGGCAAAGGCCTCCAGGCCAAACTGGAAACAGATGGCAGTGTCGGCATCTACGGCAATACGCTGTTCAGCGGCAATATCACCACCAGCACAGAAAAAGATGCAGAAATTCTCAACAAGGCCCGTAAAAACGCCGCCAAGGATACTCTGCTTTTCACCGTGCCCAAACCGTTTGTCGTTGAGGCTGGCAAAAAGCAGTCCGACGTCAAGGTTGCGTATGATCTGAATGGCAATACGTTGACCGTCCGGGCCGCCGGTTTAAAAAAAGCGAGTTATCCGCTCTCTATCGACCCCAGCATCTACGTCGTCACCGCCCAGCAGTTCATGAGCGGCAACAACGAGACTAATATCAATTTCAATGTTGACGACAAGCTGATTGAAAAGGGCCGGACGACCGGTGCACGTTTCGATACATGGAACACCACCACTCCGTTGCCTGCCGCCACCTGGGGCAACAGTACCGCGGCAGCGGGCGGCTACATTTATTCAGTCGGCGGCACATCGTTCAGCGGCCAGGTGTACAACACCCAGGGTAGCGACAGCTTTACGGTGCCGGCCGGCGTCACCAGCATCGGCTTCAAGATTTGGGGTGGTGGCGGTGGCGGCGGCGCCGGCAGTACCACCGCCGCCGGCGGTACGGGCGGTGGCGGCGGGTATGTCGCCGGCACATTAGCAGTTACTCCAGGACAGAACCTCAGTGTGTACGTTGGCGGTGGTGGCGGCGCCGGCACGCGCAACACATCCGGCGGCGGTGGTGGTGGTGGTGGCCATTCCAGCATTTATAACGGTGGCACGCCGCTGGCGATTGCCGCTGGCGGTGGTGGTGGCGGTGGTGGCCGTAATAGTAGCGGCGATACGGGTGGCGCTGGCGGCGCCGGTGGTGGCACATCCGGTGTAGGCGGATCGGCTGCAGGCGGCGGTACTGGTGTCAATGGTGGTGGCGGCGGTACTCCCAGCGCAGGCGGTGCGGCCGGTTCGGGTGGCAACAACCCCGGTACGGCCGGCTCCTCACTCGCGGGTGGTGCCGGTGCGGACGGCCGGACCGGCGCTGGCGCAGACGGCAGCCTTTCCAACGGCGGCCTGGCCAGCGGTGGTGACGGTGGCGGCATCAACAACACCGGCCGGGCAGCCGGTGGTGGTGGCGGTTCGGGATACTTTGGTGGCGGTGGCGGTTCAGGCTCAAGTAACACCACTGGCGGTGGTGGTGGCGGTGGTGGCTCCAGCTTCATCACCGGCACCGCAACAAGCACCCAAAATACCGCTGGCAGCGGAGCCAACCCTGGCAATGCAGGCGATGCCAGCCGCAATGGTGCCGGCACCGGCGGCAATGCCGGACCGACGAGCGGCACACCCACCGCCGGATCGGACGGCCTGGTCTACATAACTTTCGGCAGCGGCGGCGGCACCACGGTGTCTGCCGCCACCAGCTGGGCCAAATTCAACACCACGACCGGCGCCATTGACAGTGCCAACCCTGGCAGTGGCACGTGCAGCGGCTGGTGTACGACCGCCGCTTACAATCTGCCTTCCGCCCGCTCCAACTTCTCGTTAGTAGCCTATAGTGGCTTTTTGTACGCCATCGGCGGCACGGACAGCGCAGGCACCCGCACTAACACCGTCTATATCGCCAAGCTCGGTGCCAATGGCGAACCCCAGCTCTGGCACCCGACCGACACCAACAAGACGAACTGGACGTACTGGTACCAGGGTGGCAATCTCAGCTCTGTGCGGGCCAATACCTCGGCGGTCGCCTACAATAACCGGCTCTATTTGATGGGCGGCGTGAACCTGAGCGGCCCTGTCAGCACGGTCGAAGTGGCCAATATCAACCCGACCGGCACTTTGAGCTCATGGACGGCTTCGACCTCCCTGCCCGTCAACCTATACGGCCACAGCAGTGAGGTGTACAACGATTATCTCTATGTCCTGGGCGGCGCCAGTACGGTCGGCGGCGCACCGCTTGCCAACAGCTACTATGTAAAAATCAATGCTGACGGCAGCCTTAACAGCTGGCAGTCCACCACGCCCATGCTATCCGGCCGTATGTCGGCTGGCGGCAAGATTTCGACGGTCTGGGGCGCCTACATCTACGTCTCGGCTGGCTGTACCGCCACCAACGGCAGCGGCTACTGCACTACCATCAGCGGCGATACGCACGTGGCCAGCATCAATGCCGACGGCAGCCTTGATGCCTGGAATACGGTCGGAGGTGTCAATGATGCCCGTACAGGAGCCAGTCTCTTTGCCTGGCGGGATAGGATTTATGCCATAGGTGGCTGCACAAATCAAAATACCACGACTGGCGACTGCAATTCGGGCATGACCGACACCATCATCTATGGCACCATTAACCGCGATGGAGACGCCTCGACCGTCGGCCAGTCTACCGCCGCCGGTTCAGGCACCTGTACCGGCGGCACCCCCACCAACTGCAACTTGCCAGGTACAGCCTCTGTTGGCAATATGCTTTCGGCTGCGGTCATCGTTAACGGCTATTTGTATGTGATTGGTGGCTGCACTAACAATATATGCAGCAGTACCAGTGGCAATACCGCCTATGTCGCCATCAGCTCGACTGGTGTCATCAGTCAGCCGGCATCCTGCCCTGGCACTATCACCGGCAATATATGGTGCGTGGTCACCGCCGGCGCGATCACGGGTGGTATCGCCGCCGCCAGCCCGGTCGTCTTTGGCGGTCGGATCTACCTGGTTGGCGGCCTTAACGGTACTGCGAACACCAACACGATCCTACGCGCCACCGTCAACACCAATGGCTCACTCAGCACTTGGACCAGCCAGACCATGACCGGCGCCGATACCGGTACCGGCAACCAACTGGAAGCTCAGTCCTATCTCTACGCCTATGCCCGGGCCAGCCACGCCGCCGGCTCAAACAATCAGGGCAACTTATTCATCTTCGGAGGGTGTGCAGCCAGTAATGACGCGGGCTGTACCGATTACAGTCCCGACGTTCACAAGTGCGACTTCAACACCACCACCGGCGCAGTCGAAAACTGCAGCACCAATAACCAGTTGCAAATCGGTACCCTGCCAGGCGCCAATGATGTCGGCCTGGGACTGATGAGCGGTACCGTCTACGCCAACTACGTCTACCTCATCGGTGGCGTCGGCGCCAACCTGACCGACCTCGCCAGCGTCCGCTACGCCAAAATCGACAATAATAATAACGTCGTAGCCGTCAGCGGCACCACCTGGATTCAGAGTGACAAGGTCATGCAGAACGGCCGCCGCCGCTCGGCCGCCTTCGGCTACAACGGCTATATCTATGTGGTCGGTGGCTACGAGGCGACCAGTGGCGTCCTGGCTGATATCGAGTTCGTCAAGATAAATGTCTCCGACGGCAGCCTCAACGCCGAAGGCTTCCAGGAGTCGGCCGTGACCATTAATCAGCGCTGGGGCTTGAGCGTGCCGGTCAGCAACAGTTTCGCCTACGTCATCGGGGGATGTACTGTCGGTGCAAGCCCAGGTGGCTGTACGACCAGGACGGATGTAGTGCAGACATTCCAGATATATAACAACAACTCCGGCGCGCCGGCTGGCTATACTACCAGTGCCAACACCTACACGACTTCTCCGAACCGCATCGGCGCCTCGGCCGCCGTCCATAACGGCTACCTGTATGTCGCAGGCGGCTGCACTTCGGCCACGGATTGCACCAACGCCACCAACAGCGTCACCTATGCTCCGATCAGCAGTGCCAACGGCGCCGTCGGTGCCTGGTCCAATGCCACCAATCTGCCCGCCGACCGTACATGGGGCAGCCTGCTTGTCGCCGGGGGAACATTGTATTACGTCGGAGGGCAGGACGATACAGCGACGAATGAATCAGCAACCGTCTATTACGGCACCCCTGCCGGCAATGGCAACGTTTCTTCATGGTCAGCAGCCGCCAACGGCCTGCCGGGCGCCCGCACCAAGTTCGGAGCGGTCAGCTGGAATAACCGCCTCTACGTCGTGGCTGGCCTGGATAGCAACGCCGCCGTCACCAGTACCGTCTACGTCAGTCCGCAGCAAAGCAGCGGCGGCAATATCAACAGCGCCTGGTCGAGCGGCACGGCCATCAATGTGCCCCGGTCCGGCGGTGCGGTCACCGCTTATGCCAATAACCTCTATCTGTTCGGCGGCCATAATGGCACAATTTATATGAGTGACAGCCAGTTCTCAAAGATCGACCCTGGCACCGGACTGCCTGGCAGCTGGAACTACACCACCAGCCTGCCGACCGCCCTCTCCCAAGCCGATGTCTTCACGGCGAACGGCTACATTTACCTTCAGGGCGGCCGCGGCAGCGACACGACGTGCGACCCGATTACGCTGGTCGCGCCTGTCAGCGCAAACACCACCATCAGCACGGGCAACAACCCCACCGGCATCGGCGAATGGTTCGAGACCAACCAGCGATACACCGGCGCCCGCTACGGCGCGGCATCAGCCTATGCCAATGGCAAGGGTTACGTCATCGGCGGCGGCTGTGGCACAACCCTTACCTATGCCAGCCCGGTCATTCAGCAGACGCCACTGTTGGCACAGCCGCAGGTCGCCAAATATTCAATCATGATCGATACCGACTCCGATACCTTCCCCAGCCGGTGGCTGCTTAACGGTGTCGACAACTCCATCGGTGCCCGTTGGCGCCTGACCTACCGCTCCATGACCAATACCACTACATCCTGTACCTCGCCCGCCATGACCACCTGGGGCCAGGACACCGTCTTCGGCGATGTCACTCTCGGCCTGCCCGGCGTCTATATCCCCAAGAACGCCAGTGGCGTCAACACTAACTGTGCCCGCTTCTACTATTTCAATGTCACCGTCGACAGCTCGCAGGCCTTTGGTTATCCGGATGACACCAGCCGCGGCCCGACCATCACCGACCTGACCCTGCAGTTCACCGCCGACCCCAGTAAGCGCCTGATGCACGGCCGCACTTTCACCGGCGGCTTGCAGCAGCCGATTGATACGCCGTACTACCAGCAGTAGCCGCTCGCGGCATTTGCTATACTTATAACAGATATGGACGATATTCGGAGGGTCAATCCACGGCGCCGGCAGCAGCGGCAACCGCGACCACGACAGGTCGACAGCGCCGCCCCGCCCGCTAAGCCGGCACCACCGCCAGCGCCCGCAGAAGCCGGCACATTATTTGACGATGCCGAACTCAAGGAGCTTGATGCTAAGTTCAGTATGCCCTCGTTCGGCAGCCTTCCCAAGTTCGACCGCGACAAACTCAGCGCCATGTCAGCCACCTCCGCCCGCCACCTCAAAGGCGCCTATCAGCGGACCGTGCCAGCCGGCAGGAAGCTGCGTGCCAAGCTGCACCGCCCCAGGCCAAGCAAGAAGTTGGTCGTGGGCGGCGGTATCGCGGGCATCGTCGGCCTGGCCGTGGTGGCCGGCATCGTCTTTTTGCCCAAGCTATTGCCCCAGAAGCCTGATGGCACGCCCGCCAGCGCCGCCACACCATCCAAGCCCCGCGCCGAGACCCTCACCAAAGGCACGCCGGATTTCCCCACCAAGCTCCCCGCCGGCAAAACCATCGAGCAGTTCGGCGGCTGGACGCGCGTCAGCCCCAGTGACCGCAACCCCGTCTTCGCCTACGTCGACACCATCGACGGCGTGCCCGTCAACGTCAGCCAGCAGCCGCTGCCGGCCGATTTCCGCGGCGACACCGCCGAACAGATCGCCATCCTGGCCAAAGGCTACAACGCCACCGAGAAACTGACCGCCGGCGACACCACCATCTACCTCGGCACCTCAGCCAAAGGGCCACAGTCCGCCATCCTGGCCAAGGATAACCTCCTGATACTGATGAAATCGGCCACCAAGCTGGATAATGCCAGCTGGACCACCTACGTCGACTCACTCAAATAAAAACGCGCCAGCACTGCGGCCGGCGCGGATTCGTTTCAACTACCGGCGCCTTACTGCGTCGCGCCGCCTTCTTCACCATCTGCGGCCTCGGGCACGCCGACCACCAGGTCACCGCCCCCGACGCCCCATTTTTCACCGAACTTGCAGCTGACCCGCACCGGCCATTCGCCGCGCGGGACCGATTCTTCTACCGTCCAGGTCCACGAGACAATGCCGTACTCATCGGCCTTCTTGGGCACGAGGCCGGAATCCGTGCTCGGCACTTTGTCGTATTCAACCTTTATCTCGCAGTCGGCCGTCGGCGTCGTCTTGGCCGTCAACGAAACGTTGGAGCCCGGGTCGACCGGCGATGTCAGCATCTGCAACGACACCCCGACCGGGTTGTTAGGGTCCGGCGCGATCGGCCCGCTGCCGGCCGGCGCGCGCTTGGTCGTCTGTGGCACCGCCGGCTCGGCGATCTCCACTTCCTGCTGTCCGGTGTACCAGATATAGCCGATCGCGCCGCCAACCAACACCAGCAGCAGCACCACGATGCTGACCGTCGCCTGAATTACCGATTTCGGCACCGCCACTACTTCTTGCCCTGGCTCTTGTACTCGTTGATGGAGCCGGCCACCTTGCCCTCATTCTTGAGGTTTTCAAAGAACAGGACCTGATCCTTGCTGATGATCATCTCGTCCTCCGGCCCGTGCACCTCGTCGCCCAGCTTAATCAGCTCGACATCAGCCGATTGCTCTGCGGCGGTCTCCTGCGGGTTCTGCGAGTCCTTCTCGGCGGCGGTCGCCTTGGTCTGCAGGTAGAAGATATCATTCAGCTTGAAGTATTCGTCGTTCATATCGGTCAACTTGCCGAAGTAGACCTGGCCGTTGGTAAAGAAGACTGCCTGGTACTTACTGGTGTCGATGGCCGAGCCGCGGTTCAACGACGACAGGGCGCTCCAGCCGACGAACAATAAGATAAGCACCAGCACGGCACCGCCAATGATGCCGCCAAGTTTCAGCCAGTTACGTCCCTCTGAATCATCCAGTCCCATGCCCCTTGATGAGCGCGAATCGCGGCCTTTTGAGCCTAAGTTCATACGTATCTCCTGCGTCTTGCCTTACTTCCGTTACGGTTATCATACCATAAGCGTAAAAATAGAGCGCCCCGCACGGACAGCGGCGCGGAGCGCTCTACTGCCCGTGCGGGGCGTGGATCAGCGGGCAGCGGCCGGGTTGGCGCTGCCGAGGTGGTGGCGGATGATGCGGCGCACCTCTTCTTCACCGAGGAGATGGATCACGCTGCGCTTCCACGCGGGGCTGCCGTCGGACGGCGACACCACGATCCGCCAGAGGTGGATGTTGGTGGCGTCGGTGGTGGGCGCCTCCAGGAAGGTGACGACGCCGCCCTTGAAGTGCGGCGTGCCGCATTCACCACAGGGGACGGGCGGGACGTCCCGGCCCTCCACCAGACCGGTGAGTTGCTGGTGGGCAGCCTGAATGTTGGCGGGAGTGACACTGCTGCGCATAGCTGCACATCCTTTGCATCGGGGGTACACCAGGCATAGGTGTATCTATATATTATAGCAAATTTATACTTAAAAGTCAAATCGACGGTACAATAGTGATATGCGAGCGAACCCACCCCTCCCTGAAACGACCCCACTTATCTTCACTGATGGCACAGCCGTATATGACGAGCTGGCCACGACGTATCGGCGCCACACAACCGGTTATTTCATCCTGGCCCCGTCCGGCGCCGGCAAGACCCACTTCGTCAATGCGCAGGCTACCCGCGATTGGATCGATGGCGATACATTATGGATGACAACCGGTGCCCATCCGGCCGGCGAGTGGTGGCTGAAACCGCTGCCAGAGATTCAGGAAATAGAACGGCGCAGCGATGTCATCACCCTGCAGGCCAAGCGGCTGGGCTTCTGGATCATTGGCACCGATTGTTATTCCATTCTGCCCGACGCGGTGGTCGTGCCGGATTGGGAGACACATCAGCGCTACATCCTGGCCCGTGAAAACGGGAATTATGATGGCGGCGCCACCAGCGCCCAGCTGGAAGGCGTGCAGCGTTCCCGGCGGTACATCGCCAGTTTCGCCGGGAAGGGCGTGCCGTTGTTCACCTCCGTGGAGGCTGCGGCCGCTCACCTGGCCAGAAAGAACACTGCTATAGCTCAATAGAATATTGTTGGCCGGCCACCGCCGCAGTCGTGACCCCATCAGGAGCGATATCGATAGTCAGGCCGCCGCCGTGCCCCACCAGTACCGCGGCCCGTTTTTCCAGATGCAGAATGTCCCGCTTTACGAAGGGGCTGATCGTGTCGTAATGGGTGCTGGCCCATATGACCAGGCGGCTCTCCGGCCTGGCCTGATGGAACAGCCGGGCGTAGCGGGAGAACACCCGGACAGCCTGGTGCATACGGTCGGCGATCTCATCCGGCCCTTCGGCACCGAAGTCCAGGCGGGCTTCCCTCTCGGCATCTTCTTCAAAAACAATCCAGAAATCCTTGCCCATATCACCGTACTGTTCCCGCAGATAGGCCACGAAATCTGGCGAATCAGCGAACATGCGGGGCTCACGCAGCTGGCGCATGGGACGGGGTGCGCCCCGGTTCATCAGGTCATGGGAAAGATTGAGGATGTTGCCGGACTGCACGTCATGTTCCGCCAGCAGCACCTCGGTGACCCGCTGGGCGATGGTGACAGTCTCCAGGCTGCGCTGGCCGCCGCCGGCATACGCCGTATCGCTGGCGACGAACAAGAAATGTAACCGTTGCCGTTCAGACGGCGAAATACCAGCCAGCAATTGAGCAACATAAGCAGCTGCCGCCTCTGTTTCCAGGCGGATGGCTTCGGGAGTCAGGCTGCCGGCATCCGGTGCCTCCCGGTCGCGCCGGTACTCGCCGTGGCGCTGCAGGACCAACTCGGTACCGCCTGGGTCCAGACGGCCAGGAACCAGGTGTGCCCGCTCCAGACGGACGGGACGCTCCAGGGATACGGCGGCATGCCCAAGCTCGGCCGCAGACAGTGCGCGGCCGCTTGACACCTCGCCGGTGCGAAGTGAATCAGCAGAAAAAGATTGTTCACTCATAACAAAAAGGCAAAGCCCACCCCCGGACCCCGGCAGTGGGCTGTCGCCGTCCCTAGCACTCCTGCAATTGCTGCCGGCCAACCCGCTCGCGGCTTACCGGCTCGTGCCACAGCCGCCGGCCAACCTTGCGTTGCAGGCGGCTGCGCCGGTTGCGCAGGTGCCGCTCATCGGGCGACCACTGGCCGTGCCTGCGCTTCCAGTAGAAGTGCAGGAAGCCCTTGAAGGTGGCGAACTCGTCGGCATCGCCCAGGGGGAACAGATCGTCCCGGCCGAGACAATCAGCGAAGGGCCGGTTCTCGAACTGGCGGCCGCCGTTGGTCTCGACGGCATAGTACAACTGGCCCGTGACGATGTCCTGCCAGACGGCGATGTGCCAGTTCTTGTCACGGGTGCCGTCGTAGGTGTGCCGTTCGTTCAGGTAGCCCACCAGGGCCAGGTCGTGCGGCTCGGGATTCTCAAAAACTGAAGCCATTACTACCTTTCCTTGCGGGGTGCGGAGACGGTACTATAGTTTTTTACCATATTTTACGCACTAGCGCAAATCAGGCGCCCTCTGTGTGACGCCGGTCAATGAAATAAACCGTCAACTATGCTTGACTGAGAAGCGAAGGAGGCCGTAGCCATGAAACACAAGGACAGCCGCACCACCCATACCACCTCAAAGCACACCGCTCCCGAGCCCGCTCCCGGCCAGCCGGCCCCTGGCGCCACCGACAGCCCGCCGCCCATCCGCCGGCTCTACCGTCTGCCGCGCGACGGCAAAGTAGCCGGCGTCTGCGCCGGTCTGGCCGATTACCTGGAGATGGACGTGACACTGGTGCGCGTACTGTTCGTCATACTGACGCTGGCCAGTGGCGGCTTTGGCGTCCTGGTCTATCTCATCATGGCAATCGTCATGCCCACCAGCGACGCGCCGGCAAGCGGTGTCCGTACCGGCAGCGATGTCGGCAAGAATCTCAACGCCATCGCGGCCGACATCCGCGACAGCGGCGGCATCGACCGGCTGCGCAACTTCCTCGGCATAGCACTCATCCTGTTTGGTGCCTGGCTGTTGCTGGCGCAGTTCTTCCCGCTGCTGCTCAGTTTTGAATGGCATCTGATCTGGCCGGTTGCGCTTATTATCATCGGGCTGCTGGTGGTGGCGCAAAGCGGGAGGCGGCAGTAATGGACCGGCGGTTGAACTTCGGCGCCATATTCTGGGGACTGCTGCTGATACTCCTCGGCGGTTTGGCCCTGCTGCATAACTTCAGTGTGGTCAGTGTTGATTTTGGCAACCTGCTCCGGCTATGGCCGCTGCTGCTGGTGGCAGCCGGCGTCTCCATGCTGTCGCTGCGCGGCTGGCTGGGCACCGCCCTGGCCATCGCCGTGGGCGTGGCAGTGCTGGGCAGCGTGACGGCGGCGGCTCTGGGATGGTGGCGGCCGCACACTTCCAGCAACACGCCCGCCCGAACCGTCGAGGTCCGCCAGTCCGGCCAGCAGGTCCAGCGCGCAACCGTGGCGGTGGACGGCGGAGCCGGGCGCATCACCATCGGTTCAGGCGGCGTCTCGTTGGTAAGCGCCAAGCTGGAAAGCACTGCGGCCAGTCTCAGACAACGATCGGAGACGCGCGGCGACCGGCAGAGCGTCGCCATCAGCCTGGAATCGGCCGGCCGGTGGTGGCGGGGCGACATCAAAAATGACCTGTCGGTGACACTGACCGAATCATTGCCACTGACGCTGCTGCTGGATACCGGTGCCGCCCAGATGCAAGGTGATCTTTCGGCGGTCAAACTCGAGCGGCTGGATATCGATTCGGGCGCCAGCGGCATCGACGTGCGGCTTGGCGCCAATGTACCCAAGACCGAGGTGAACATCGAGGCCGGCATGAGCTCGGTGACGCTCGCTCTGCCAAAGCAGGCCGGTGTCAGCCTGCGCCTGGATGCCGGCCTTAGCAACCGCGAGCTGCCCGGCCTGCGCCAGACTGGCGACGATTACTTCACTTCGGATAATTATGCGTCGGCCGCGAACAGGATCGATATCCGGGGCAGCATCGGCATGTCGAACCTTGAGCTGACATATTACTGATACACTGGTGCCAGATGACACACGATACGCCGCACAATCTAGAGCAATTCTTTTCAGACCATACCCTTCGCAGGTACCCGAAGGGTCAGATACTCCTGTACGCCGGCGATCCACCCAGCCAGGCCTATTTGCTGTTGGTCGGCACCGTCAGCCAGTACGACGAGTCATACAAGGGAGACAAGCTGATTATCAACACATTCAAGCCCGGCGCCTGCCTGCCGATGCTGCCGGCAGTCTCCGGTTTGGCGAACCGGTATTTCTATGAGGCTGACACCGACATCGAGGTTCGCCAGGCGCCGCTGGATGAGACACTGGCTTTCATCCGCTCCGACCCCGCCCTTTTGTACGACCTGCTGAAGCGCGTCTATATCGGCCTCGACGGCGTCCTTGGCCGGATGCTGCAGCTGATGGCGGGTAGCGCCAGGAGCCGGCTGCTCTATGAGCTGCTTATCGAGTGCCGCCGCTTTGGCGAGCAGCGCACCGATGGCAGCTATTTCATAGCCATCCATGAAAGCGACCTGGCTGCCAGGTCTGGCCTGACGCGGGAGACCATCAGCCGTGAGATACACAAGGCCAGTCAAGAGGGTATGATCACTGTCGGCCGGCAAGGCATTGCCATCGCCGATATCGACTGGCTTCAACAACAGTTAGAGGGCCGGTCTGGCGGCCAGCACTAGCCGGCCTTCCACACCAGACCCTTCGCGACGCATGACCAGCGGCGCGTCCCGGTAGGTTTGCATCCGTATCTCCGCAGGCCGCAGCTCATAGGCCACGTAGTCGCCGGCATCCAGCCGACTGACAGGCGGAATGGCGCTGTCGGCGGTATGCAGGGATGCCCGGAGCGTCCGAAGGAACGCCTCGTGTGTCTCTACCTCGCCGCGTACCCGCACTGCCTGGCCGGCAATACTAACGGATATCTGCCTGCCCTCATCAAATACCACCAGGCTCACCTGTGGGTTCTGTACCAGATTGCTGCTCTTTCTGGTGCCGCGCTTCGTCAGAAAACGGATGGTATACTCATCATCCAGCGCATAGTACAGCGCAGTTGCGTGCGGGACGCCTCTTGCGTTGACCGTCGCTAGGACGGCAGTCTTGTGTTCTTGTAAGAAAGTACGGATGCGCTCCTCTGGCGCCACGTCCTCATGAGCAGTCTTGTTTTTGGCATGATGTCGGTGTAGCAGGTTCATCGCAACTCCTTTCGCTTTGTCCTGACCCTATTGTGCCAATCGTAAGCGATATTGTCTGCGAAGCTGCATAACCAGGAAGTGTGATGTGTATCAACGCCCTTACAGCGGATAGACGTTCATATTATCGAACAGAGCCGTGAAGCCCATGCTCGACCACGAATACATACTGACACCGGGCCAGCCAGGCTGGAACGTGCGGTTATCGGTAATAGTGGCGTTCCAGCCGGCAGGTTCGGCGCCGGCAGGATCCCACAACTTAAGACGGTACTGGTTGCCTTGCAGCTCAAAGCGGGCGCGGACGCTGTTGAGCGTCGGGATGGTCCCCATCTGGTCAATATAGGTCATGTTGTATTGCTGGCCGCCGATGAAACGATAGATGTTGAAGTTGACGATGCGGCCATCGGTGACATTCAACGACGCATTGACGCCGTTCTGGATGCCATTGCTATCCCCAAAATCTGAAGCCAACCGCAGGTTGATGCCACCGTTGGCGTACATGGCCTGCGGCGTCATGCTCAGCGTCACCAGCATGCCCTGGTTGGCGCTGGCAGCCATATCGGTGCGCATCGCCTTGGCATAGTTGCCGGACATTACGGCCTGGAGACGCCCCTGCCCGCCTGAGAGGTCGGTGTAGGTGGAGCCGACATTCGTTTTGTCGGTCACCCAGTTGGACGGCCAGGCCGAACCATCGGTGCCGGTCCAGTTCTCACTGATGTTAGTGGCCGTGCCCGCGCCGGCGTGTCCAGGGCAGGCACCGACGGTTGCCTTGCTGGGCGCCGCGCTGTTCACATAGACCGACTTGCCCTCGACCGTCGCCGTGGTGCAGAAGGTCTGCGGCGTCACTGCGTTGTCGCGGGTGTACTGGTACATCACCGTCTTGGTGTCGATGCCGGTATCGAACAGGCTGTTGGGATAGCCGGTATTTTCCGCCTGGTACACCGAGAGCTTCTTGGCAGCACTGGCAGCAGCCGTCGTTGCCGAAGCCGTCCGGGCGCGGTCCTGGGCGCCGGTGACGGCGGAGACGGCGATGACGGCCAGGATGCCGACCACGACGATGACGATGAGGAGCTCGACGATGGTGAAGCCGGCGTGCGGGCGGAGGGTGCGCTGCATAGTACGCTTAAGTATAAGCGAAAATCAAGTCAGCGACAATCGACGGCAATACCCCCTCACCCTGCACGGCATACTACTGCTTGTGCTGTGCTTCAACCAAGCAATGCTTCCAGACAGGCAGGATTTTTACGGCAATGCCATCTACTTCCGAGACGCTTTCCGTATCGTGCGTCAGTATATAACCTTCCGTAACACCAAGGCGGCGACAGCACGCCACCAAGCCCCGCACTTCCCTGCGAAGCGTAGCCGGATCACTGATGTCGAACGAGACTTGTATAACCTTCTCTACGCCGGCGCGACAGACCACGACAAAATCACATTCATTGTTGGTATCCTGAAAATAATATATCTGCTTGCCTTGTTTTATGAGTTCAAGCGCAACTACCGTTTCCAAGATACGGCCAGCGTCATTGCCAAACTTAAAGTTCAAGGCAGCACCAAGCCCATGGTCTATGACATACGGCTTTCTCAGTGAATTTTCCGATTTAACAACAGAGTTGTCATACCGTGGAACAAAGCAGGCCATGTAGATAGCCTCGCAGTGCTCTTGGTACGCATAGAGGGTGTCGCGGCCCACTTTGTAGCCATTGCCTTTGAGTTCATTGTAAACGCGATTGACGCTAAACTCACCCGCACTGGCACCAATCACACGCTTACAGAAGTATCTGAGCACCGCAACCGACGATACGCTATAGCGTTCGACAAGGTCCCGCAGCAGCATCACGTCAAAGTAGCCCTGAAGCTCCTTCTGACGCAAGTCTTCGTCTTCCTGCTCAGTTACGGCCGGAAAACCGCCCTGGGCAAGAAACTGGTCGAAATGCGAGACTATACGTGCCCGATCGGCGCTTTGGTACATATTCAGGCCGGGCTGTTTGATGGATAAAAATTCTGAGAACGATAAAGGATATACCTCAAAATTAAGCGTCCTGCCACGTAAGGCTGTCGCTATTTCCTTTGATAGCAACCTGGAATTGGAACCGGTAATAAAGATGTGCCGGCTTATCGTTTCATATAGCCGATCAACGAACAGTTCCCAGCCAGCCACCTCTTGTATTTCATCAAAGAAGAAGTAGCAATTACTCAGGTCAGCCTCTGGGTGCAGCTCTCTAAAGGCTTGCAGAATCAGGTCCATGTCTTCGCCCTCAAGGTGAAGGCGCTCGTCTTCAAAATTGATATAGAGCATAGTGTCTGCCGGAATACCCGTTGCCTGCAGCGACCGCATGATTTCGTAAAGATGATATGTTTTGCCACTACGACGAACACCGGTAAGCGTGATTATTTTGCCAGTACCGATGGGTATCGTTTGCGTACGGGGCCATAATGCAGGCAGAGGCCTGCTTTGGTTGTCGGCTATGATGGTCTTTAGCAATTCTTTCCTTTTCATAAGGATACTTTATCATAGAAGTTTCATTATGAAAAGGAAACTTTTATAGACCTCCAATAACTGTTTTTTGTCCGAGAATGGCAAACTCACGCCACCTCTGTTAATGTAGGTGCATTATGAGTCTATCCATCGGCATGAACAAGACGCAACCATGCCATTCAAAATCACTTTTCCCATGCCCCCATTAGATAAAAGAACCCGAGGATATACTCCTCAATACATAAAAGAACTGCAAAAAGTAGAGGGTGGCAAGTGGTAGCGCATACCCCGCCCCCCCTAACTCACTATATTTCCAAAATCCGAGAATAATTAGTTAGGTAGCTCTGTTAGTTAAATCGTCCAGATTATCAGGGTCGCGGCCTGCATCAGCTAACATATCGCGCCGCTTTTCCGTCTGTATCCAGTGAGGTATGTCTACAACTCCCGCATCCTCAAGCAGTAGCCCCTCAATAACCTCTTTCGCCTCAACCGCTGCTTTCTTGTTTAGACCTTTTATATTTAGTTCGTGAGCGGTATTTTTTCCAATGAAATGGTCTTTTCCTGGATAACCAGCTCGTCAGGAAAAATATCTACCATCCAGTGGGCTTTTGCTCTAAACAGCTCACGGTTATGGTTCTTGGTTGAAGGCAAACTGCGAGACTCAACCCTGCCGGTCTGTATCTGTGCAGGGTACGGCATATTGCGGCCAGTTTGAGTTGTTCTGCTCGCTATAACAACCTCCCATACTTATTTACCTTTTGATGCTTTGTTTAGTTTTGAAGATTTAGCAGGACGTAATGTCACACCTTCTTTGCTGTCGTGTGCAAAGGTAACGGAAGAACCTTCGGCAACCTTGCCGCTTAGTATTTCAGTAGCCAGCTTGTTCTCCACATCGGTCTTTATGCGCCGTTTCAGCTCACGAGCGCCGTATTCAGGCTGGTAGCCGACGTCTGCCAGATAATCAACCAACGACGCATCAAAGGTCAGTTCAATGCCTTGTCCGCGGGCAGTTCTTTTAACCCGTTCAAGCTGCAATTCAACTATCAGCTTAATTTGTTCCTTGGTCAGTGAGTGGAAGACAATCACTTCGTCAATGCGGTTTAAGAACTCTGGCTTGAAATGACCACGCAGTACACCCATTAGGTCTTCTCTTAACTTGTCGTATGATTTAATGTTTTTGCCGTCTTTCAAGTTGCTCTGTATCAAGTCAGAGCCCAAGTTAGATGTGACAATAATGAGCGTATTAGTGAAGTCTACGACACGGCCTTTTCCGTCAGTTAAGCGACCGTCATCAAATACTTGTAACAGCACGTTGTATACATCAGGGTGCGCTTTTTCAATTTCGTCCAATAGCAGTACGCTATACGGACGGCGACGGACCCGTTCTGTTAGTTGTCCGCCTTCGTCATATCCAACATAGCCAGGCGGCGAACCAATCAGGCGGGCAACGCTATGACGTTCCATATACTCGCTCATATCAATACGCGTTACTGCGTCTTCGTCACCAAAGACTACCCATGCGAGAGCTTTGGCCAATTCGGTCTTACCGACGCCAGTTGGACCCAGGAACAGGAACGTAGCAATCGGCTTGCTGCCTTCAGATAAACCAGCACGGTTAAGCCGTACTGCATTAGAGACGGCGGTGATAGCTTCCTCCTGACCGATAACACGCTCGTGCAGCCGCTCTTCCATCTTCAGCAACTTTTCTTTTTCTTCCTGAGTTAATTCACTCACAGGGATACCAGTTATATTTGCCACGATCTGAGCAACGTGTTCAGCCAACACCTCACGCGAGGCAACGCCTTTCTTCTTCCGCCAATCCCGGGTCAGCTTGTCTTTTTCAGACGACTTGTCTTTGATTTGTTGCTCTAGTGTCTTGGCTTCCTCAAATTGCTTGTGAGTAGTTGCATATTCTTGCTCGCGCTTCAATTTGGCAATTTCGGCCTCTTTTTCCTTTATATCCTGCGAGTAAGTATCTGCCCCTATACGGACGCGCGAAGCAGCCTGGTCAATTAGGTCAATCGCTTTATCGGGCAAGAACCTGTTGCTTACATAACGGTCGGACAGTTCGCTAGCTGCCACAATCGCTTCGTCACTGATTTTGATTTTGTGGTGAGCCTCATATTTGTCACGTAGACCGCGTAATATCTCAATGGTTTGTTCTACTGTTGGCTCAGGCACAAAGACAGGTTGGAAGCGCCGCTCCAGCGCTGCGTCTTTCTCGATATACTTCTGGTACTCGTTAAGCGTGGTAGCACCGATAAGATGCAGCTCACCCCGCGCCAGTGCAGGCTTTAAAACATTGGAAACATCTAAGCCGCCTTCGCCCCCACCCTGGCCAGCTCCAACAATGGTATGCAGCTCGTCTACAAAGACAATCAGCTCGTCTTTATGCTCCACAATCTCATCAACCACGGCTTTTATACGCTCCTCAAACTCACCGCGGTACTTACTGCCTGCCACCATAGCATTGAGGTTTACCTCAACAACCCGTTTGTCCTTCAGCACCTCAGGCACTTTGCCGTTATGGATACGCTGAGCCAAACCTTCAACAATAGCCGTCTTACCGACGCCAGGCTCACCAATCAGCACAGGGTTGTTCTTGGTACGGCGCGCTAGTATTTCAATAGTGGTTTCAATTTCTTTGGCTCGGCCAATGACAGGGTCCAGCTTGCCGCTCCTAGCTAGTTCGCTCAAATCTCGGGAGTATTTATCAAGCTGCGGCGTGGTGGATTTGCTCTCAACACGGCCTTCTTTAGCGCCCTTGCCAACAACCTTAACCGTTTTTTGGCGCAACGCTTGAGAAGTGAGGCCGTATTTGCGCAAAACGTCACCAGCCATACCTTCATCTTCTTCAGCCAAGGCAACCAATAAATGTTCAGGCCCGATATATCCGTGACCTAACTCTCGGGCAGTTTGGAATGCGCTTTCTAGTACAGACTTAATGCGTGGCGATACCGTAACATCAACTTGCCCCTCGTCAGGCTCCCTTTCGTTACCCTTCGGGGCGTTGACTTCAATATAACCCTTTAAGTCTTCTTTTGTGAGCTTGAACTGTTTGAGAATCTCGGCGGTTACATCGCTATCAGCAAGGGCATATAGCAGGTGCTCGGTGTCTACTTCGCGTCGACCGAATTTAACGGTAGTCTCGGCAGCTTGTTGTATGATCTCTTTAGTGTGTTCGCTCAACAAGTCTTCAAGATTAGTTGCCTCCCTGTCCCGAGGCAACGGGTAGCCCATATCCGAGCTAAAGTTCCCAAAGTCACTAGGGAGATCATCAAACATATTGAATAGACTGCCGCCAAATAACGAGTCAAAAGGAGAAGCAGCATCACGTCTGCGCAGGCGGGCATAATCCTGATTACACAGCTCAGCCACCTCCCGATGCCCATTACGAGTAATTGCCACAGTATGAGTGGCTGGGCGTTGTTTACAAATATCACATAATCCTTTAGCCATACGTACTCCTCCTTACTTTTATTATATCCCGGTAAAAGCTTTTCGATATAGTTAGTGAGTTCCCGATCCTCGGCACCAGCACTGTGACTAATGCCGAGTTGTCAGAAACTTACTTGGTTTCCGATTTAGTATTGGTTAGCGAAGCTAATTTCGCCTTACCTTTGCTGTTACCAGCTTTGATTTGGATACGCTTGGCTTCTGGTCGGTTAACGGGAACTGTAACCTTAAGCAAGCCTTTGTCCAGTTCGGCTGAAATATTATCAGCGTCAGCACCTTCTGGCAGAACTACCCGACGAGCGAAGCTTGCGTTTCGTTCACGGACTAGATAGCTTTTCTTGCCCTCTTTTTCCTCTTGTTTTTCAGACGTCTCGCCCTTAATTTCCAAGATACCGTTGCGTACATTGAGCTCAATATCATCGGTGTCAAAACCAGGGGCTTGCATTTCAACAACCACATGGCTGTCGTCGGTGCTGTAAATGTCTACCGAAGGAAGGCTGAAGTTGCTACCGGGCAGACCAACCGTTCGCCAAAAATTGTCAAATAGCTTGTCGATTTCTTCAAAAGTAGAGAGACCGAGTGTATCATTTGGGCGACGAATTAAATCAAACATGGCTTTCCTCCTTTCCCCGTCGCTGCCGCGATGAGCCGAGAAGGTTTGCTACTTAGGAGTGACGCTGCCATAGGTATTCGGCCATTTATTGCGTCTCCTAACTCCGTCTGGCAAGCCTCAAGCACCACGCGGAAAAACGGTCATAACTTAGGTTTTAAAAGACACTGGTGCCGCATTTCTGCGGAGTGATTGCCTGCCTTAGAGGCTTAAACAACCACTAATTTGCTTCGATATGGTATGCTTTACTGTATGAAAAATAGAGTCATGTTGTGTCCCTTCAAATAGGCATCGTCGGCCTCCCCAACGTCGGCAAATCCACCCTGTTCAACGCCCTGACCAACAATAATATCCTGGCTGCCAATTACCCGTTCGCTACCATCGAGCCTAACACGGGAATTGTTCCCGTGCCGGACCACCGGTTGGATAAGCTGGCCGAGCTGTACAACAGCCAAAAGATTATTCCCGCTACCGTCACTTTCGTCGATATCGCCGGCCTGGTGTCCGGTGCCAGCAAAGGCGAAGGCCTGGGTAATAAATTTCTGGCCAACATCCGCGAGTGTAACGCCATCTGCCACGTGGTGCGTGCTTTTGAAAACGACGATATCCAGCACGTCAGCAACAAGATCAACCCCAGCGAAGACATCGCCGTCATCAACACCGAGCTGATCCTGGCCGACATTCAGACGCTGGAGAACCGCCAGAACACCCTGGCCAAGCAGGCAAAATCTGACCCCAAGGCCCGCGGCCTGGTGGACTACATCGGTAAAATCAAAGCGATTTTAGATGAAGGTACTCCCCTGCACCAGGCACCAGACGTCCTAGACAGCGACGAGTGGCAGGAATTACAGAAGCAATTGCCGCTACTGACCGCCAAACCCGTCATCTATGTGTTCAATGTTGATGAGGACGGCCTGAGCAATGACGCCTACAAACAAGAATTGAGTTCGATGGTCGCGCCGGCACAGAGCCTGTTCATCTCCGCCAGCCTGGAAGACCAGCTGCGCGAACTCGACGAAGCCGACGCCCGCGAATTATTGGAAGGCTACGGCCAGACCGAACCCGGCCTGCACCAGCTGATCCGCGCCGCCTACGAGACACTCGGCCTGCAGAGCTACCTCACCGCCGGCCCCAAGGAAGTCCGCGCCTGGACTATTAAAAAGGGTGCGACCGCACCGCAGGCCGCCGGCGCCATCCACACCGATTTTGAAAAGGGCTTCATTGCCGCCAGCATCGTCGATTTCCACGACCTGATCGAGGCCGGCTCCGAAAGCGCCGCCCGCGCCGCCGGCAAGATCCGCACCGAGGGCAAGACCTACGTCATGCAGCCAAATGATGTAGTTGAATTCCGGTTTAACGTCTAGTCCGTTTGGGGACATGGCTGCCAACGCATGCCAGTGCGGTGACTGAACTGTTCTTGTAGCCATACATTCACCTCGGCCGTCGCGTCAGCATCGTCACAGATATCCTCTACCGGGCTACCCTCTATACGGTAGTCATCGATATGAACACGGCCGTCCAGCAGCATTACCTGCAACGCCAAGTGGTGTTCTAATGCCCCATCTTCTCCGGTCACCGACTCTATGAATTGTATGGTTTCCATTTCCGTAGCATCCGTGTCGCCTTCGACCGTCTCACGGACGTATACCACTTTTTCACCGAACATGGCAGCATTGCCCTCGCGATCAGCGCTTACCCTCATCGGCGTATCAATCATAAACGCTTCTATTACCGGCGCCTTGGGTCGGAGTGCGGTACGCGCCTCCCACCGGCTCGCCAGGATGACGTAGTCCAACAACTCCCGAAGTTCGCGGTACTGATATTCCATGTCGCCACGCGCCGCCTCGACTCGCTCGACCGCCTCCTCTTGCTCCTCTCTACTAAAGCCGCGTACGGCCAGGAAGTCATGAGTGTTGGCTGATCGTTTCTCGCTCATGGGGCTGCTTCTGGCGGTTCCACCCACCCTGTCGGCACCGCCTGTTATTGCCACTATACCTTAGGGGCCGCGTATCGGGCAATAAAAATACTCCCAAGGTGGGAGCTTTACAACATATTCATGGATGGTTCCCGCCCGGAGCGCACGTGTGCACTCCGGGCGGGGCCATCTACTTTCCTGATCCTCGCGTGAGGATCACTGGCCGATCATCGACGGGTACGTCCCGTCGAACTCGGTGACGTCCACCGGGTTGTTGCCGACCTGCATCCTCCACTCGGAGATGATGCCGGCCGTCCAGGGCTTGTCGCCCAGCCGGTAGTTGACGTACACGGCGTTGTAGCCGCCGTTGTGGGTCTCGCCGCCGGTCAGGTCGATGATCTTGGCCCCGACCTTGAGCAGCTCGAGGGCCGTGCCGCAGGTCTTGTCGAGCTTGCCGTGGACCTTGTTGGTGATCTCGCCGACGACGCCGATGAGCACCCGGGCGCCCTTGACGTTCTTCTTCAGCCCGGTCTGGGTCTTGAAGCCCTTCATGAAGGCGCAGTTGGCCCCGTGCTTCATGGCGAGCGGGATGACCTCGTTCTCGACGAGGTCGAGCGCGTCGTTCCACATCAGCGCACCACCAGTGGTGGTGTCCGTCCCGCAGATGCCCGCGAGACGGTTGTGGTACTCGGCCGAGGCCAGCACCTCCATGACGGCGAAGTCGACGCCGCGGTTGTTGATGTTGGTCAGCGACGTGTCCATGCCGCCGGCGTCGGGCTCGCGGTCGAGCAGCGCCGCGTAGATCGCCCCCACCAGGTCGCGGGGGTCGGGCCACGTGGCCTGGGTCAGCTCCGACGCGACGATGCGGAAGCCGGCCTGGGTCAGGCCCTGGTGGCAGCCGTCCTCCTCGGCGTACTGCGCGTTGGCCTGCAGCTCACCGGCGTCGGGCTGCCGGTCCCAGCTGTGCACGGCGTAGGCCGTGATCTCGCCGGTGACCGACTGTTCACGTCCGTCGGCAGCGGCAGCGGTGCCGGTGAGAACGGTCATGCCGCTCACCATCACCAATGCCGCCACCAGTGCGGCCGGAAGCCGGCGCAGCCAACTCCGGCTGGTCAAGAACTCGATCAACTCGCTCCCCTTTCCGGGAACAGGAAAACAGATGACGAAGACGCGCTACTCGCGCGTCCAACCCCTATACTACGCCAATTGGCGTAAAACGCAACAGTATTGTGAAATTATCGTAATGGCTTCAGCAGGTAGAAGCGTTCGCGGTTGCCCTTACTGCCAGCCACCTCACTATCCGCCTTGTCGGCGACCACTGCATACTGGCGCACCCACAATTCAAAGTCTTTAAGAATCTGCCGCCGGACCGTATCGTTCTTGATGACCCCCTTGTTGACCTGGTGCTTGCCCGCCTCGAACTGCGGCTTCAGCATGGCGACAACGTGTGTATTTCTTGTGGATAAGTTGGTGAAAACGTGTGGAAGAATCTCCCGCAGGCTGATAAAACTAAGGTCCATCACCGTGATATCCGGTCGCTCCCCTTCTGGCAGCATAAAGTCGCGGATGTCGGTCTTTTCGTACAGCTCCACTGCGGAATTGCCCCGCAGCGACGGGTGCAGCTGGTCGGTGCCGACATCGACGGCAATCACCCGTCTTGCCCCGCGTTTTAATGAAAAATCGGTGAACCCACCCGTGCTGGAGCCAATATCCAATACAACTTTATCTTTAAACTGCAATCCTAGCACCTTGGCCACGCTAGCCAGCTTCAGACCGGCCCGGCTGACGAACTGCTCCTGCGCCTTCAAACGGATATCCGCCTCTACCGACACGAAAAAACCAGGCTTAGTGACCGTCTTTCCATCGACGGTCACCTTGCCCAGTTTAATCCAACTCTCGGCCTGACTGCGCGAGGCGACGAGCCCGCGGGCTGCCAGTACTGCGTCGAGTCGCTGTTTCAAAGCCTAGTCTTTCGCGCGTTCAAGATACTCGCCGGTGCGGGTATCGACCTTGAGGCGGTCGCCAGTCTTGATGAACGCCGGCACCTTGATGACAAAGCCCGTCTCCAGCGTGGCGTCCTTCTGCAGGCTGCTGGTGGTATCGCCCTTGACGACGTTCTCGGCGTAGGTCACCTCGAGCACCAGGTTCTTTGGCAGCTCGATATTGATGACCTTGCCCTCAAAGAACTGCAGGTCGACATCGTTGCCTTCCTTCAGGAAATTCTTGGCTTCGTCGATGACATCGGCCGGCAGCTGGAACTGCTCAAAGCTCTGCGGATCCATGAAGTGGAAATCGTCGCCATCGCTGTACAGGTATTGTACACTGCGGTGCTCGACGCTGGCGGGCTCAATCTTCTCGGCGCCCTTGAACGTCTTAGGAATGACGCTGCCATCGATAACGTTCTTCAAACGGACGTTGACGATACTGCCGCCGCGTCCCATGACTTTCTGTGAGTATTCGATAACCCGGAACGGCTTGCCGTCAAGCTGAATCAGCACGCCCTTCTTGAGGTCGGTTGGACCATACATGTTGCTCTTTGCCCCTGCTCGTAGTTCTGGTTGCTATTAGTTACTGGCGACGAATGGCATCAGAGCCAGGTGCCGGGCACGCTTGATAGCGATAGCCAGCTGGCGCTGCTGCTTGGTGCTCAGGCCGGACTTGGCAGCCGGCTCGATCTGGCCGTACATGTTGACGAAGCGCTGCAGCGTCTTTACGTCGCGGTAATCAAAGTACGCTGGAGTGTCTTTCTTGAATTTGGAACGTGGTTTCATTGTAGTTGTAGTCCTTATATAACGTTAGTACGAAGTATTAGAACGGAATTTCTGAAAGATCAATTGGCTTGTCGTCGATGTCTTCGATGACAACATCATCCTTCTTCTTGGAGCGCGCACCGCTGCCACCGCCGCTGTTGCCACCGGAGTAACCGCCGCCGCTTCCGCCGCCGTCGCCGTCACCGCCACCGGCGCCGTCAAGGAAGGTGACGTCGTTGGCGACGACCTCGACCTTGCTGCGCTTCTGACCATCCTGCTCCCAGCTGCGCTGGCTCAGACGGCCCTGGACGATTGCCCGCCGACCCTTGCTCAGATACTGGTTGACGCGTTCGCCGAGCTGGGCCCAGGCGACGACATCGATGTAGTCGGCCGATTCCTGCCACTCGCCGTTGGCGTCCTTGTAGCTGCGGTTCAGCGCCAGGCTGAAGCTGGTGACGTTCTGGCCGCCAGGCGTGGTACGCATCTCTGGGTCACGGGTCAGATTGCCCATGATGATAACTTGGTTGATGCTGCGAGCCATGTGATCCTCCTTTTACTTCCGTCTTCTCTTTTGCTTATTCTTTGTCGTTTTTGGCGTCTTTAGTTTCTTTGCCTTCTTCGGCTTCGTCGCCTTCACCCTCGACCGGGCGCTTCAGGTCACGGCTTACCAGCAGGTGGCGTAGGGATTCGTCGGTGATGTTCAGGGTGCTGTCGACCTTCTGGACACTACTGCCCGGCAGGTTCAGCTCGAAGTAGGTGTAGACCGCGAAGTCTTCGCCGCGGATGCGGTAGGCCAGCTTCTTCTTGCCCTGGTTCTCTTCTTTGGTGATTTCACCGCCGTTTGCCTTGATGATGTCGCGCACCTTGGTGAGCGGCTTTTCCAGATCGATTTCCAGATCCGGGTGAATCAGAACGGTCAGTTCGTATTCTCGCATGAAGTTCCTCCTATGGATACGCCTGCGTGGCGCAGCGCTCACGAACCTCCGGACACTGGCAAAAGCACATACCTGGGATTGCCCCTGACATACGCCTCGCCCACTGCCACGGATGCCACCAGAGCGCAGGTTATTGACGCTTATTATTATACACCATCATTTGAAATAAATTCAAGGATAGTTAATGAGTATTTAATCTGTCGGCGAAAAAAGCGCGGCCCCTTCCCGCAACTCGCGAAAAGAGGCCGGCGGCGGCGCTTATCCCTACTCCAAGTAGCAGACAGCGACCGCCACGTACTGACGAGGGCTGAGCACCGTATGCCGGAGACTTGCGCCAGGGCGGGCATCCACCTTATCGATCATGCGGTCGGCCTGCGGCCACACCTCCCCTGTTGCGAACGTCATGGCCGTGACGCGGGCAGACTGTGCCGTCACGCTAACCGCCGCTTGATGGGTGTACACCGGCTCGTGGCCCGGATGCGGCCGCATGGGCCGTTCAGACCGGAACGTCTCAATCGTGAAGCCACTTGCGTGCACCAGTGACTGCCCGAACGGCACCATCGACAGCTGCTCACCGCGCAGACAGTACGTCAGGGGCGACTCGGCGCCTGCCGGTATCGCTCCCGCCATGCCAAAGCACAATGCCAGTAGCAATGCCGTCACCGTGCGAAGCAGACGCATGCCTATTCCAGTCCCCTCTTCGATGTCGTCGTACGTACCATACAACTATACAGTGTTTTTGCATACCACACCGAAACGCTTCAGACAAGCACTTGGGTGTAGCGCCGACCCCTCCCGCATGGGTGCAGGAGGGGTCGGCTGGCAGAGCGTCAGTCCTGTCCGACCGGCACGGTCCTCAGGCAGACCCGCACCACCTTGAGCGGCGCCTTGGGCCGGGTGATGAAGTCGACCGACTTGCCCGGCTGGACCGGCAGGCTGACGGCCCGCTGGGGCGACGGCCCGTTGCGGCCGACGCTGCCCGTCGGAACCAGGATGATCCCGGTCTGGGCTTCACGCGGCGACATGGTGGTGCCGAGGCGGTAGCGGTAGCCCTCGCCCTCACGGACTTGGGACAGCACCAGCAGCCCACCGTAGGTGGTCTGGCGGGTGTCGCCGGGCTTCATGGCGTACTCGGTGCCGTCCTTGCAGCGCAGCTCACCGAAGCCGCTCGTGCCATACCAGTCCGCCGCCTGGGCGGTGCCGGACAGGCCGACGAGCAGGACACCGGCGAGCAGCGATGTTGCGATGGCCGACAACAGTCGTACCAACATCTGAGCCTCCTTCAGAGGGTCTCATACAGCGGGAACGGTTCCCACATCATATTATTATAGCACAAATT
Source organism: Candidatus Saccharibacteria bacterium (assembly GCA_016789455.1). Lineage (NCBI taxonomy): Bacteria > Candidatus Saccharimonadota > Candidatus Saccharimonadota bacterium. The sequence goes on from JAEUQU010000002.1 coordinate 1,042,388, forward strand.
TGAAATAAAATCAACTACGTGGGTATCGCCGCCCCGAAGTCAGCTTAGAATCCCTTGTGATCCGGCAAGGCCACCCCATCCCGCTTCCAATTCAGCGTATTATATTCTGTCACCACTTCATCAGAGGTGAATACCGATTGGCCGCCGCCATTGATGGTGAAGTTAGTAAGGTCGGAGCGCAAGACCCGCGCCGCCCCATCCGTCACGATGCCTACCTGCCGCGAAATGGCCGGATTCGTGTCGGTGATAGTGATGTCCTGCAGTACCGTGTCCTCCACGGCATATTGGTCCTGCGAGCTATAGAGGAAGACCGCGCCATGATCGACGGCCGCATTGGTGTTGGCGCCGCTGATAGAGCCGCCCAGCACCTTCACCCGCTTGACGCCATGGGTGTTCCACTGCCCTTCGGCGGCGATATAGACGGCGGCAGCATTGGAGCCTTCGATATGGATGTCTTTATAGGTGATATCCTCGCCGCCCACCACCGATATACCGCGGCCGTTGGTGTTATTTAAAATTTTTGGCGACTCGATGGTGACGGCCCGCACTACATCGACATCCTGCACATACGACACCATGGCCACGCCATCATCACCGACGCCGCTGACGAGCGGGCGGCGGATGATGCCGTCGTGAGCGCCCTGGGTGGTGTGGATGCCGTCGGCCCTGGTGTTCAGCACCTCGACGTCTTCTACCAGGAAGTTGCCGGACTTACCGCCGATGTACATGCCGGCGGCTGCGCTGCCTTCGATCTTCACCTTGCGGATAGTGATGTCATCAGCTGCCAGACGCAGGCGCTGCTGTTCGTACGCCTCCCAGCGCTTGGTGGTGGCACCGATGGTCAGCTTGAGATTCTCCAGCGTAATGCCCTTCGCCATCAGCCACATGCCGGAGCGCTCCTCGTTGGTGGCCATCAGGGTACCAGGACCTTCGATACGCACGCCAGGTTGGGTGATGTGCAGAAGGTCGTTGTGGCGGCAGGTCACGCCTTCGGGGATTTTGACCGTCTGGCCGGGCTTGAGGGTGCTCAGTGCGGCCTGTAGCGGCCCGGTATCATCCAGGACGCCGTCACAGGCGACGCCCAGACTGCGGATATCGAGCACGCCGGTACCGTCTGACGGCGGCACGCCCGCCGCACCAAACAGCAGGTAGCTGCCCTGCGAAGCCTGGTTGTCATTGCGCGGTTCAGCACCGGCAGTCCGAGTGGCGGACTCTGGCTCGACCATGCCGACTGCCGCCGCCGCAAAGATACGTACCAGCAGCACCGCTCCCATCAGTACGACCACGACGCTGACACCCAACGCGATGCGCGAGTTGAGCGAGGCAAAGCCACGGCTGGATTGTTTGTGTTGCATGATGTGTTATTGACGATTATAGCAGAGAGTGATGTGGTGCGGTGCGGACCGCTCGACTCCTGAGTGGGCAATTAGGCGTCGACGCGGACGTCATCGATCAGCGAGGCCGTCTCCTGGCCGGGGCGCATCAGCACCTCACGCGGGCGGGAACCATCAGCCGGGCCGATAACGCCCTGTTCTTCCAATTCTTCAATGATGCGGGCGGCGCGGGAATAGCCGATGCGCAGGCGGCGCTGCAGCAGGCTGGTGCTGGCCTTGCCGGCCTCGACCACCACGCGGACGGCGTCGTTGTACATGTCGTCGTCGCTGCCGCCACCGCCGTCGAAGTCGACGACGTTACTGCCATTGCCACCTTTGCCCAGCTGGACAGCCTGGGCCACGACCTCGTCATCATATTCAGGGGCGCGCTGCAGGCGGATATGGTCGGTGACTTTCATAACCTCGTCGTCGGTCACCCAGGCACCCTGGATACGGCGCGGCTTGCTCATGCTTGGCGTCAGCATCAGCATGTCACCCTGCCCCAGCAGTTTCTCGGCGCCCATCTGGTCGAGGATGGTGCGGCTATCAATCTGGCTGGCGACGGTAAAGGCGATACGGGCCGGAACGTTGGCCTTGATCAGACCGGTAATGACGTCGACGCTTGGGCGCTGGGTGGCCAGGACCAAGTGGATGCCGACGGCGCGGGCTTTCTGGGCCAGGCGCACAATCAGGGCTTCAACGTCGCGGGCGGCCAGCATCATCAGATCGGCCAGCTCATCAATGACGATGACGATGTACGGCATGGTCTCGCCGTCGGCGCGCTGGCGCTCGTTGTAGCTCTTGATGTCGCGGACCTTCTCTTCGGCCAGCAGGCTGTAGCGGCGTTCCATCTCGTTGACGGCCCATTTGAGGGCGCTGATACATTTCTCCGGCTGGGTGATGACCGGGGTCAGCAGGTGCGGGATATCTTCGTACGGAGCCATTTCCACCTGCTTGGGGTCGACCAGGATGAGCTTCATCTCGGCCGGGCTGTTGCGGTACAACAGGCTGGTCAGCAACGTGTTAATCATGACGGACTTACCGGAGCCGGTCTGACCGGCGATGAGGAGGTGCGGCATCTTGTTGAGCTCACCCACCACGGCTTCACCGGCGATATCCTTACCGACAGCGAAGGCCAACGGCTGCGTACCCCCGGTCCAGGCTTTGGAATTGAGGATGCCAGAGAGGCGGACGTCGGCGGCCTTGATGTTCGGCACCTCGATACCGACGGCGCGCTGACCGGGAATCGGCGCTTCGATACGGATGGCCTGGGCGGCCAGGTTGAGGGCGATGTTGGTCTCGAGCTGAGTGATGCGGGTCAGCTTGACGCCGGCCGGTGGTTTCAGCGTATACTGTGTGACCTTGGGGCCGATGTTGGCACCTTCCATCTCGACATTGATATTGAACTCGGCCAGGGTGTCCTGGATGATTTGGGCGTTGGCCTTGACGTCGCCGGCGTTGGCGGGCGATTGTTTCTTCTCGAGCAGGTCGACGCTGGGGGCGACCCAGGTGGGATCGTTCTTGGTGGTCAGGGCGGCCTGTTCTTCGGCGGCCTTGTCGGGTTTGACGCTGTTACGCAGTGATGAGAGGCCCTTCTGTTCCTTTGGCGCGTCATCGCCGGCGGCCTGGTCGAGGGTCGGGACGCCGCGGTTCAGCTTGAGTTCGCCGATGGGCGCGCTCTTGATGGGTTCGGGCGGAATGCCACCAGCTTCGGCAGCGGCGGCGCGGCGGGCAGACAGGCCGCTGAGCGGGTTACGCAGGCGGCTGGCGGTAGCTTCGTTCTCGGCTACGCCATAATCGTTCTTAAACCAGTTCCAGAGGCGCATGAAGGGGTCGGCCGGCAAGGTCTTGAGGACGAAGACGAAGGAGATCAGGGCCAGAACCAGCAGCGTGATGCCAGTGCCCAGCTCGTCAAAGAAATTGAAGGCCAGGCTGTCAATGCCGTAACCGACCAGGCCGCCGCCCTGCCCTGCCGAAGCCAGGGCCATCCGGGTCGGGTCGGCGACGAACAGGTGGGCGAAGCCAGCGATGAAACTCAGGCAGAAGAATGAGACGACCACCGGAACCGGTGACGGCCGCTTCTCTTCCTCGCGGAAGAGCTGGATGGCGAAATAGCCGAGCAACAACGGCAGCACATACGCCATGACGCCGAAGGTGGCGCGGCTGGCGTCAAGGATGAATTCGGGCGCCGGGCCGCCGACGCCGACCATCGCCACCAGCAGCAGGACGGAGAACGTCAGCAACAGGATGGCAGTGGTCTGCACCCAGAATCCATTGGGTACGACGTGCTTGGGAGCGCTTTTGACGGGAGCTTTCTTGCGGGTCTTTCTTTTAGCCATGATGCTTATTTCTATAGTTTCTTACATTACTGTGGTGTATGGGTTTTCGGTCTGGTCGCCTGCGACCGCACTACCGCGATTATATCAGGTTAGATAGCCAGTGCTACAGGCTTATTATAGCAATAATTACAATAAATGGCAAGATGCTTATGTAAATAGGAAATGAGTGGTGATAATGACAGCAGAAAGGTGGTACGGACCGGTGGAGCGGGAGTGTGCCCGCCCCACCGGCCTTGGTCAGGCGCGGACGCCCGGCCAGTAGTTGTTGATGCAGTCGCCCGGCTTGCCGGTGTTGTAGCCGAGCAGGAAGGCGGCTGAACGCTCCTGCGGGCTGCCGTGCGGATCGGTGCCGCCGGCCACAGCGTCACCAATGGTATTGAGGCCCCAGACCGCCTCCTCGACGTCAGTGCCCTCCAGGTACTGACTGTAGTACGCCGTGTAGGCCCAGACGCCGGCGAAGCAGTCGGCGATCAGTTCCTTCTCCTTGATGCGGACACCGCCGGGACCCTGGATGGGCGGCAGGTTCAGCTGCGCCTGCAGTTCGGCCTGGATGTGATGACCGAACTCGTGTGCCTCGACAGTTGCCGCCGCGAAGTCCCCCGCCTGCAGCGAGGGCCGCCCGAAGATCGAGCCGCCCCACATGTTCACGAAGGTCTGCAGCGGCAGGAACAGCTTACCCTGGTAGCCAGTGGCGGCGTCGTAGTCCTGGTCGCAATAGAAGGCGTTGTTGTAGTCGGCCGGGATGTACCCGCCCGGCACGCAGACGCTGACCGCGGTGGTGTCGCCCGGTGTGATCACGTGGTAGGTGACCCCGGGCTCCTGAAGACCGATCCGCAGGAAATACTCGGTCCAGACCCGGTCAAGGTCGGTCATGACGGCCAGCATGTACTGCTGCGCCTCTGGCAGCGGCGGCACCTGGCCGGGCAGCACGCCGCTCTGGAAGGCCTCGGCGGGCCCGGCCACCTCCGGCGTGGTGGTGCCGAGCCGGTCGAGCGGTGCGGGTACGGGCACGAGTACGGGCGGCTGGGCCATGGCGGTCGCCGGCAGGGCTGCGTGCCCTGTCAGCAGGATGGCCAGCACGAGCAGCAGCCTGGCTGCCGTCCGGCTGAGCCGCGGCACGGAAGGTTGCACTGCATCTCCTTGTTCGTCGACGGGTGTCGCGGGTAGCGCGCTGAAAACGCGCAGGCCTACCATACCATATTGACCTCTTGCTTTGAACGTTGTATGGTTTGAACGCACTCAGATTGCGACGAGAGGAGACAGTCGACATGACGGTTCTGGCGAACTTCTGGTTCCAGACCGTGCTGCTGGGTCTGGTGGGGCCGGGAGTGGTGACGTTCCTGGCGATCCGCACGCTGGGGATCCACCCGGCGCGGGCATCGCTTAAGGTGCTGGTGCTGCTGCTGACAGCGGTGGCCGTAGCGTTGCAGGTCCCGTTCCTGGGCTTCTACCTCAGCGAATGGCCGGCCGATGCCGCGCTCCTACTGCTGTGGTACATCATCTACGGCATCCTGGCGCTGACGGCCGTCGTCGTCTGGCAGGTGCGGCGCCACCGGCGTGAAGAACGGCGGCTGCGGCCCATCAGCCGCGGCAAGTGACCGACCCCGCCCCGGCTTCGGCCGCGGGCGGGTTTTCAATTGTTTCATCAAAATATAATAACTATGTCATATGGTGGGGGTGTAGCCGGCGGGACGGGGGTATGCGCCCCGCCCCGCCGGCCGGCAGCCCGGCGCGTCCGGTCTAGTTGACCGTAACACCGGGCCAGTACAGCTGCACACAGGTGGCTGGACGGCCCTCGCGGTAGCCCGCGTAGAAGGCATCCACCCGCTCGGCGGCAGTGCCGTGCGGGTCGTCGCCGCCTTCCTCGAGGTCACCGATGGCCGCGATGGCCTCGATGCCCTCCTGGACGTCCGTTTCGTCGAGCCTGCTGCGGCTGTAGGCCGAGTAGGCCCAGACGCCGGCGAAGCAGTCGGCGATCAGCTCGCCTTCCTTCAGCTTGGCACCGTTGGCCGCGGCAATCGGCACCAGTTGCAGCTGCTCCTGCAGTTCGGCCTGGATGTGATGGCCGAACTCGTGACCGATGACGACGGCAGCGCCGAAGTCGCCGGCCTGGAGCGAGTCCCGCCCGAAGATCTGGCCGTTCCACATCTGCATGAACGTCTCGACCGGGAAGTACAGGGCGCCGACGTAGCCGGTGCCCGGGTCGGCATCGCCCCAGCAGTAGAAGGCGTTGTTGAAATCCGACGGGATGGGCTGGCCGCCGGTGCACTCACTGCTGATGCCGGTACTGCCCGGCTGGATGATGGCGTAGCTGACCGTGGGCTCGGCCAGGCCGGAATCGGCGAAGATCTGCGACCAGGTCTGGTCGGCATCCTCCACCACCGCCGTGATGTAGGCGGTCGCTTCGGCTGCCGACGGCGTGCCGGTACTGAGGACCTCGCTCTGGAAGGCCTCGTTGGACTGCGCCTGCGGCAGGCGCATGGTGGCCAGGCCGCCCAGCTCGCCGGAAGCACCGGCAGCACCGGTCGTCCGGGCCGGGGCCTGGCCGTCAGAAGCGGTCGCCAGCCCCGGTATCGGAGTCTGCCCGGCCACGCTGCTCGCCGCAGGGCTGGCGGCGCTGCCGGTACTACCAGCGGAGCCGCAGCCTGTTGTCAGCACTGCCACCAGCAGCAGCAATGCAGCTGGCAGCCGCACCTTTCTCAGCGCACTTCGCACGTCTGTCCTTTCTTCAAAACCGCCCGCCCACAATAGGCAGGCGGACGGTGATGTGGCATCGTACCTTGCAATTGTACCGCATGGTGTAAGCATTGCACAAAAAATTAAACAACCGGATGCTTCCCGGACAGGCGGCCATCGCGGCACAGCCTGTCCGGGAAGTCACCCGGTACGCCCCTGTCAGAGCCGGAAGATCCGCTTGACCAGCCGCCGGAACCTGGCCGAGCGCAGATGCGCCAGCCAAGCGGCGAAAGCGACGACCGACAGCACCACCGCTGCGGCGAGATTGGCCAGGGCCGTATCCACGGTCCGAGCGAGCAGCCCTTGCGGCAGTGCTCCGCCCGCCCAGCGCAGGTACACTTCGGTCGGCACGGCCAACGCCATTGCTGCGACGGCACAGATGAGGGCTTTTGCGACCTCGAGCAAGGAGCGCGTCCCTGGCGACCAGCGCTGATGCAGCCGTTCATGGGGCGTTTCCCACTTGATGACGTGCACCGTGTAGCTGATGTACAGCGCCCCGGCGGCAGGAGCAACACTCACCACTACTGCCAGCGCCATCCGCCAGACCTGCGCCAGCGCGAGGTTGAAGCGCAGTGCCGGCAGGCCAAGCAGATTGAGCGCAGCGCCGCACAACACGCTGAGCACGACGAAGATGACACAGAGCCCGCCGACGATCAGCAGACCCTGCAGCGGCAGCCGGCTTCGGATGAAGCGCCGGACCATCATCATGGCACATTCTCCAAACATAGGTAGCGGAGGACAGTGGATGAACAAACATATCATACAATCAAACTTTGAAAATAGTAAGTTGCCGTACTTCCTTGCCGGAGCGGCAGGTGGCGCAACGGGAAACCGGACACCCAACCAGGGCGGCAGCGCAGCTATAGAAGCCTGCACTGCCGCACCTGGCGGGCGCCCGGTGGGTGCTCTCGCTCCCGTCAGATCCCGGCGGTCATCAGCTTGGTGCCGATGTGCCGTAGCCGGGCTTCGCCCTGCGGGCAGACGCGGCGGAAAGCCGCGTAGCCGAGGGTGAGGAGACTGACGATGGCAATGCCGATCCACACCTGCTGCAGCAGCGCCAGCGAACCGGCGAGGCTGTAGTGCAGGCTGCCGTCCAGCAGCACCAGCGCGAGATGCACCAGCGCCACCGAGACGACGGCCTCCGCCAGCAGCGCCAGGTGGTTGGCGGCGGCCTTGATGCGGCGAGCGCGCGGCTGCTGCCCCTGTTCACTACGCAACGCGCGGTGCATGCGCAGCAGCATCAGGGCGTAGCCGACGGGAGCCGCCAGGGTCATCCAGGCCGGAACGACCCAGAGGCTGGCGGTCAGCTCGTGCAGGCCGGCGGGTTCGTGCCCGATGACCTCGCGGCCGAGCTGCCCGGCGCGGGCGATGAAGAAGGCGGCCGCCAGGCCGACCGGCGTGACGAGCACGGCGAGCTGGGCCTGACGGACCTGACGGGTGATGAAAGTGTTCACAGCGTCCCCTCTCTTGGGGCGACAGTAGTGGACGGCGATGGGAGGGTGCGATGAGCTACCTTATATTATATCAAATTATTTAGTTTTTGTCAATATAGCATGAGCAGGATGAACTGGGGTGGAGAAAGCCTGGGCGATACGTAAAAAGTAGCGTAAATTTGACTTTTTTATATTATTGTTATATAATTTAACAGCTTTGAGGCAGGCACTGCGGACCGCTGGAGAACGCCATGGCTGATCAACCTCAGCATGTGCATCAACATACCATCGAGGACGGCACGAGCACCATCGATGGTCCGGGCGAGGACGAGTACACGGTCATCGAGTACAAGGCCTGCGCCTGCGGGAAATCCTCCGTCGAGACCAGGAGGCGGGTGATGAAGAAGCCGCCGGACTGATTGCCGGCGGCACATAGCACTACAACACGCGCCTCGAAGCACCGCACTACCCGGGATGCTGCGCTCACAGCACCCCCTCGTCCGCCAGAGCCACTGACGGACAGCCGCCATCCGTGCGCTCACACGGATGGCGGTCTTTTAATTGAAAAACCGGACCTCGCCCGCCGGAAGCGCACCCCAGGTGGGATGTGCCTCCGGCGGAGCGGAAGTCCGGTCAGGAGCGGCCGTGGCCGTGAGGCGGCCGCGGGCTCTGGGGCCGGCGCACCTGGCGCCAGTACTTGACCCCCTCGTAGCCCACCCAGCCCGCCAGGCCCACCAGGACGACAACCAGCACGATGCCGGTCATCTCCAGGCGGCCGAGCACCGACCACGCGGGGTTGAGGCCCTCGCTCCAGGGGTTGCCGATGAGGGTCATCGCCAGCAGGTGGTAGCCCGCGATGACGACGACCGACAGCGTCAGGTGGCCCAGGATGTCGGCCCCGTCCCGCAGCGTCCGGCGCAGCCGTTCACTGAAGGACAGCGACCGGTCGTCCTGGTGGCGCTCGTAGGCCATCGGCACGAAGGTCGCCAGAAGCACCGGCATGGCCAGCGACACGGCCGAACCGTAGCCCGTCCAGAGCGCGGCGATGAGCGTCAGCGCCACCTCCAGTGGCACATCTTTGGTGGTCGGCAGACCCTGCGCGCGGACGTTGAGGTAGATCACGCCGCTGAGCAGGAACACGACGACGCCGAGCGCCGTCATGAAACCGACCAGCCCCACGCAGAAGACCAGGGTCTTCCGGCCGTAGCCCACCGCCGGGTTGACGTGGCTGCAGTAGCCCTTGAGCCAGGCGGTGGCTCGCTTGATGTGGTGCATTGTGCTTCCTTCCACGCCGCAAAACGGCAGAGAGATGGACAATCCACCTATTATTATATCACACTATACATATTTTGTCAAAATAAAACAGCACCCTTCCCTGCCCGCGTGGGCTCAGTCAGAGTGCTGTCTCCAGAGGCAGACCGGGCTATGCGCCCACTTCCCGCTCCGCCGGCTTGACCGCTGGCGGCGGAATGATCGGCTGGCGCGGATTGCGGCGGCCTTGACCAGGCTGACGGCCACGGCCGGCGGCAGCGGCAGCCGGTGCGGTCTGGGCGGCGGCACGGCCGGTGGCGCGGGCGTTGACGCGCTCGCCGGCAGCCGGGGTGCTGGTGGCGGCGCTGACCTCGTTGATGACCGGGATGACAATCGGGGTGCGGCGGGTCTGGTCATAGAGGATGTGGCTGATGTCGTCCTTCAGCTCTTTCTTGACCAGGTCGAGGTCACTCTTGCGGCCGGGGCCGAAGCTGCGGGCCACCTTCTGCTTGAGGTACTGGCGGATAAGGCCCATCAGTTCCTCGCTGTCGCGCAGGTAGATGAAGCCGCGGCTGATGATATCCGGGCTGGTCAGCAGCCGGCCGCTTTGGCGGTGCAGCGTCAGTACGACGACGAACATGCCTTCGGTGGCCATGTGGATGCGGTCCTTCAGCACCACCTCACTGACCTCGTCACCGGAGTCGTCGTACATAATGCCACCGACCGGGATGCGGCCGATCTTGGCGGCGGTGCCGTCGTGTTTGAACTCGACGACATCACCGGCGTCACAGACGAAGATGTTTTCCTTGGGGATGCCACATTCCTTCTCGGCCAGCTCGGCGTTGTGGACCAGCATGTGGAACTCACCGTGGATCGGCAGGTAGTACTTGGGGTTGAGGGCGTTGATGAGCTTGACGTGGTCGTCGTAGTAGCCGTGGCCGGAAAGGTGCAGCGGGCCGGTGTGGTCCAGGTGGCTCTTGCCGTTCTGGAAGACGTCGGAGCCTTCGCGCATCAGGCCGTCGACGGTGCGGACGACGTACTTCTCGTTGCCGGGGATCGGGTTGGAGCTCAGTACGACGATGTCGGTCGACTTGATCTTGATGTGCTTGTGCGAGCCGCTGGCCATACGGTTCAGCACGGCATTGAACTCACCCTGGCTACCGGTACAGACGATGGTCACCTTGCCGTCGGGGTATTTGACCAGATCTTCCATCTTGACGATGGTGTCCTTGGGGACGCGGATGACGCCGGAGCGCAGGGCGACCTCAAGGTTCTGAATCATGCTGTAGCCGGCGAAGGCGACCTTGCGGCCGTGTTTCTGAGCAGCTTCCAGGATCATCTGGATGCGGTGGATCTGGCTGGAGAAGCTACTGATGATCAGGCGGTTATTGGGGTGGCGCTCCATTATCTGCTCGAAGCTCTCTTTGATCTCGTGCTCGCCGTGGTGGTGCGTGCCTTCGCTCTCGCAGTTGGTGCTTTCGTTCATCAGCAGCAGGATGCCCTCTTTGGTGGCGATCTCGGTCAGGCGTTCCAGGTCGAACTGCTTGCCGTCGACCGGGTTTTCCTCAAAACGCCAGTCTCCGGTGTCGACCAGGGTGCCGATCGGCGTACGGATGACGACGGCGGTCGCGTCCGGGATGGAGTGGTTGACGCGGACCAGCTCGATACCGAAGGAGTCACCCAGCTGGATGCGCTCGTGCGCGTCGGGGTTGAGGATGTGCATTTCCGGCTTGAAACCGCTGGTGGCCTCCTCCATGGTACGCTCCAGCATGCCCATGGTGAACTTGCTGGCGTAGACCGGAGCCGGAATGCGGTGGATCAGGTGGCGGAAGGCGCCGATGTGGTCCAGGTGGCCGTGGGTAAAGACGACGCCGCGGATCTTATGCTTGCGCTCCTCCAGATAGGTGATATCCGGCACGATGTAGTTGATGCCCGGGTAATCGCTGCCCGGGAACAAAAAGCCCATGTCGATGACGATGATGTCGTTGTCGTACTCGATGGCCATCATGTTCTTGCCGATGCCCATCTCGCCAAGGCCGCCGATGGGAATGACCTTCAGGCTGGGCAGTCCGCGACCGTCGGCCTGCTGCATGCGGCGCTTGGCCTCGTTATTGAGGACGAACTGCTTACCGCCGTAGCCGTTGTATGGTGATTTGTTGACCGGCACGGTGATGACGTGCTGACTGGCGGTCATATTGACGTTCTCGCTGACGCGCCGGGCGGCGCGCTGGACCTCGCCGCGGCGGGTCTGGGTGCGGGCCAGGATGGTATTTTGCTGCTGATTATTGTTCTTACCGTTGTTGTTCGGCCGTTTACTGACGTCATCGGCTTGCGGTTTGGCTAATCGGCGTTGTCCCATGTAGTGTTACTTGTCTCTCTTTCTGCCGCCTGCCAGGAAAATGTATCGGCACGGCGGCTGTTATTAAACCTTAGGTGTTATGTGTCGCTTTTGCTCAGCTCGACGATGCGCGGCAAACGGGCAAAATCATCGAGCAAGGTAGCGCGCAGGCTGCCGTTGTAGAGCGCTGCTGCCGGGTGGAACAGCGGTACGACGACTATCCGGCGTTCTCCGAATTGGATGCGCTTCGGCTCGCCATGGATCTGGCTGATCTTCTGACCAGGCAGAAAATACTCCATGCTGTGCCGGCCAAGCGTGACGACGATGGCGGGCGCAATCACATCCAATTGTCGGATGAGAAACGGCCAGAAGGCCTTCTTCTCTTCCGGCAAAGGGTCACGATTGTCCGGCGGCCGGTATTTGACGATGTTGGTGATATAAATATCCTGGCGCTCCAAGCTGACACTGGCCAGCATCTCGTCCAGAAATTTACCGGCGGCGCCGACGAACGGCAGCCCCTTCTCATCCTCGTTCTTGCCTGGCGCCTCGCCGATGAAGACGATATCGGCGTCAGGATTCCCATCCCCCATTACCAGCTGCGTCGCGGTCTTGGCCAGGTCCGGGCAGACATTCTGGGCGAGAATATCTGATGCGATCTGGTCGAGAAGTTGCTGCTTGGTACTCACGTGGTCGTATAGGTGCTTTCACTGAAGGCCCGGTGGACCCTTCGTTTAACATTTAGTGCTATATAACGCTTGAGGCGTTGTTAGAGACTGGTATTGAGATTACCGTCATTATAGCACAGACACCTGTGGTGCGCAAGATGGGCCCTCCAAGTAGTGCGCGAGGTGGGGCGCCCGATGGCTTCGGAGCCCCACCTCTTGCACTAACTCGATCTTGCCTTGCCACTTGCCTGGTTCACACCTGCCCGGCCTGTCCGGGCCGCAGCACCCTCCGACGCCGCTGCGGAGCTGGGCTCACGCAGGGGCGTCAGAGACGGCGGGCGGTGTTGAATTTCTTCCAGTGCCAGGTCATGTCGACGACCTTGACGGACGACTTCCTGTTGGGCGCGTGCACCATCTTGTTGTCGCCAAGATAGATGCCGACGTGCCCGACCGGCTTGTAGAAGAACACCAGGTCGCCCGGCTGCAGGTTGCCCTTCGACACCGGCGTGCCAGTGCGGGACAGGGCCCGGGATGTCCGCGGCAGATCCTTCTTGCCGTTGGACTTGTAGGCGTAGTTGACCAGCCCCGAGCAGTCGAAGGCCCGGGGGCCGGCCGCTCCGTAGCGGTACGGAGCACCCACCTTGCTGAGGGCCGTCTTCATGGCGGCCTTCCTGGTCGCCGAAGAGGCTACCAGCTCGATGCCCGTGCGGCTGGCGGCCGACGGCTCGGGCGGAGCTTCATCTTCGACGGGCAGGGCCTGCCACTCCTCGAGCGGGATGTCCAGAGCCATCTCTTCCTCGTTGATGACCGGCGTGCGGTCGCTCAACTGGATGAGATCGTACTTGATGCCGACACCAAATGCCGTCAGAGCAAGCCCGACGACGAGCACGAGAGCGTAGAGCCGCCCGGACAGAAAGTCCTTGGGCGACCGCTTGCGGCGCCGTGGAACGGTGGTGCGCTGGCTAGCTGGGCGCGGTGGCACAGTACCCTCCTCGGGGTAGATGCGATCGGTCCGGTGCAGCCTTGCCGGCCACCGGATGATAAAGATTGAGTTAGTGCATGAGTGAACGCGTACCTGAGGGATCGCCCCGGTACCGACGCTTCACTCGCGTCCTCTTGCGGCATTGCCCGCACAGACTCGTCTCCGAGTCAAGAACACTAGCAATATACCACAACTTACCTCTGTTGTCAACACTAAAAGACAAAACGGCCGCGAACGGCCGTCAGTCTCTGTGGTCACCCCGCCCTAGTGGGCGCGGGCCCGTCGTTTCTTGATTGCCTGCCACACCTTTGGTGCAGCCCAGCGCAGAAACATCAGGAAGAGTTTTGATTTGAGAAGTCTGAGTAGCAGTACTGGCATCTGACCTCCTATCACTTACTTATGGTTACTTGATGGCCTCCGGCTTGGCATCCTTACCGGCACGGGCGGCATCATTCGTCCCGGCACGGGCGGCATCATCCTTAGCGGCTTCCGTCATGCTCAGGTTCAACCGGCCCTGGTCATCAATAGCCGTCAGCTTGACCCGCACCTTATCACCCTCGCTCACCACGTCGGTCACCTTCTCCACGCGGCTTTCGGCCATGCGCGAGATGTGCACCAGGCCGTCGCGGCCAGGCATGATGTTGACGAAGGCGCCGAATTCCATGATCTTGACGACGATACCATCGTAGATGCGGCCGACTTCCGGCTCGGCAACGATGTTTTCAATCATCTGGATGGCGGCGGCGATGCTCTTCGCGTCGACCGCGGCCACCATGACCAGGCCGTCGTCGTTGATGTCGATCTGGGCGCCGGTCTCGGCGATAATCTTGTTGATGACTTCCCCGCCCTTACCGATGACCTCGCGGATCTTTTCCGGCTTGATCATGATCTTCTCGATCTGCGGGGCGTACGGGCTCAGCTCCGGGCGCGGTGCGGCCAGTGTTTCCAGCATGTGGGCCAGGATGTGGGCGCGGCCGGGCTTGGACTTGTGCAGTGCCTCACGCAGGACGGTGACCGGCAGGCCATGGACCTTCATGTCCATCTGGATGGCGGTGATGCCTTTCTCGGTACCGGTGACCTTGAAGTCCATGTCGCCGGCGAAGTCTTCGGCGTCGGCGATGTCGCTCAGGACGTATGGGGTATCTCCATCCATCATGAGTCCCATGGCGATACCGGAAACCGGGCGCTTCAGTGGCACACCGGCGTCCATCAGGGCCAGGACGCTACTACAGGTGGCGGCCATGCTGGTGGAGCCGTTCTGGCTCATGATCTCGGTGACGCTGCGGATGGCGTACGGGAAGTCCTCGATGGCAGGCAGCATCGGGATAACGGCGCGCTCAGCCAGGTAGCCGTGACCGATTTCGCGGCGGCCCGGGCTACCCAGGCGCTTGACCTCGCCGACAGTGTAGCCGGGGGCGTTGTAGTGGTGCATGTAGCGGCGCTGGCCATCGTTAACCTCCATCGTGTCGACCAGCTGGGCGTAGCTGAGCGGTGCCAGCGTGACGATGTTCAAGGCCTGGGTGACGCCGCGGGTAAACAGGCTGGAACCGTGGGTGCGCGGCAGGAGGCCGACCTCGCTGCTAAGCTGGCGGACTTCATCGAGCCCCCTGCCATCCGGACGCGTACCACTTTCGACGATACCGCGACGAACGTCCTTGTGCAGGGCGCTCGTAAAGGCCTCATCGTATTCGCCATGCAGAGCCTGGTATTCTTCTTCGCCGACCTTCTCGATCATGGCGGCATGGAACTGGTCGCGCAGGTCGGCGATCAGCTCGTTGCGCTCCGGGTACGGGCGGTGCAGCGTCTTGCCCAGCTTGCCTTCGACCCATTCGTCAACGACCTTCTGGATGTCTTCGTTCGGCAGGATCAGTTCGTAGGTCTGCTCGGCCGGCTTCAGCTTGGCCACCAGTTCCTTTTGCAGGGCGATGGCTGGCTGATAGGCGGCGAAGGCCCATTCCAGGGCGTCGGCGACGACGTCTTCACTGACCTCGTCGGCACCGGCTTCGACCATGGTGATACCACCTTCAATACCGGCGACGACCAGGTCGAGGTCGGAGGCCTCACGTTCTTCGGCCGTGGCAAAGGCCTTGAACTGGCCGTCCACGCGGGAGACGCGCAGGCCGGCGACCGGACCGTCAAACGGCGTGCCGGTCAGGCTGAGGGCGGCGCTGGCAGCGATCATGGCGACCATGTCGGGGCGGAAATCGGGGTCCATCGAGAGGACGCTGGCCACGACCTGGACTTCCTGGCGGTAACCCTTCGGGAAGAGCGGGCGGATCGGGCGGTCGATGAGGCGGCCGATCAGGATGGCTTCATCGCTTGGACGGCCTTCCCTTTTGATGAAACGGCTGCCGCTGATCTTGCCGCTTGCATAAAACTTTTCTTCGTAGTCGATGCTCAACGGGAAATAGTCCATGCCGCTGATCGGCCGGTTGCCGACCATGGTAGTGCCAAGCACGACGGTATCGCCGTAGCGCACCAGGACGCTGGCGGTGGTGCGGAAGCCGACACGGTTAACTTCGAGCGTCAGGGTACGGCCGGCCAGTTCGGTCGAGACCGAGATGATGTCTTTGCCGGTTGGGTTGATAGTTGGCATACGGGGTATGTCCTCCTCATAAATTTGTTCATGTCGGACCAGCCCTCTTTTGTACGCCTCGTGATAAGTAACGGGTACAGACTTTCTGTTAAAGAATTCCTATATCCACCACTTACCGTCTTGGCGCCAGGGCGACTGTCCAGTTCTTATTATACCGTATGGCCAGCCCCTGCCCTACGGTCTGGGCAGTGATAATTTTTACGCCGCGGCCTATTGCCACAGATCAGGGCGCTTGGACTGCAGCAGTGCCCAGGCAGCCAGCAGCGAGAAGTTCGTCACTTCGTCCTGAACAATCAACGTGTCCACCTGTTGCACCGTCAGCCAGCTTGAGGCAATATCTTCTTCAATGTCGGCGTTGAGAATGCCCGCTTCGGTGGCACCCTCTGCCACAAGGACGTGCATCTTATCGGCGCTGCGCCGGTTGTTGGGATAGTACCAGCCGATCGGCTGGTAGGCCTCGGCCACATAGCCGGATTCTTCGCGCAGTTCGCGGACAGCGGCTTGCAAAGGCGTCTCCCCTGCTTCGATGCCGCCGCCGGGAAATTGCCAGAGCACTTCATTCATAGGATAAGAATATTCCCGTTGAAGGAGCACCCTGCCGTCCCGCACCGCAATGATGGTGACAGAGCCTCCACTGGGGCCGAAGGTCAGGTATGGGACGATCTGGCCGCTGGGCAGCTCGACTTCATCCTCAACCAAAGTGATCCGGGGATGTTTGATAATTTCTTTAGATGAGACACGTCTCCACACAACACACTCCTCGCCACTTCCACCCAACAGAAGTCTTCGGCTAGATACAGAAGATTATACCATATAAAAAATTGACAGGGGCAAGAATAGAATATTTGAAGTCTTATCTACACGCAATGAGGTAGCGCTCAAGACTATCCCATAATCACATTTCACATCTCTCATCGTATTTGCAACCTGTTTGGATGTTTTGCGGCCCAACCCCACTTCAATTGCGATCCTTGCGCCCGCTTTTGTTTGAAGCATGAAATCTGCATGCCCTTCACCTGCATTATAGGTGAAGTCAGCCAAGCGTCGAGTAGTGAATTCGCGGTACATGTACAGCCCCACCAAATCTTCAAGCAACCGCCCTTTTCGCGTCTCATCTGTTGCAGCGAGGCCGGCAATTTGATGAAAAGTAGCGCGTATCGCCGGACTCATGAATAGATACTTTTTAGGCTTTGACACTGCAATCGTCACCGTACCCCTTGACGGCACTTCTATCAATAGTTCCGTCCTCACAAGAGCATCTAGCAGCTGACCGACTAAACGGGGATCTTTTATACCATACTGCGAGAGCGCAGCTGCCAGCTTTGATCGGCTAATCACATCGCCGTCAGCAAGCATAAAGAGCAGCGGCTTCACTGCGTTAAGCGATGTACTATCAAAGTTGTACCCTTTGGCCAGATCTTCATTAATTATTCTTTCGATTAGCGAAATAATATCGTTATATACTTGTGCCGGATTTGTCTCATTGATTAAAAAGGGTAACGACCCTGTGTACATAAAATGTGTAAATGTCGAGACATCAATTTTAGCCTGATACGCTCTGATTGACGGCAACAATCGAATCAGCCTTCTATGTGCCTGGCTGGCGTCACGACTGAGGAAGACCGCTTCTTTAAGTGAATTTTTAAGGCCCACTTCTGGCATAACGTTGAACCGCAACATTTGATACTCGCAGTAGTTTAATGGATAAAGAGGCTCAAAATGTGCACGACGCACCATATTGGCGTCTTTCTTCAGATAGATTGCCGAGGAACCACTGCAAACTATGAATAGTTTACGGGTACGTTCGTGCAAAGAGAAAAGTATCTTACCCCAGTTTTCATCCTCTTGCACTTCATCCAAGAACAAAAAAGTTGGCTTTTCTAAGCGCTCTAAGCTACCGCCAATAATTAGTTCGTACTGCTCTATGGCTTGCTTCAGTGTTCCTCCCATTACATTAACCACGTCATGCAAGCTTATTCTTAATAAATTTACATCTGTCCCATACGTATCTTGAACATGCTTGTAGTACTGAGCCAATAGCGTACTTTTACCAACGCCTCTTAATCCAGGTATGATAACCCAGCGTCTAGTATTCTTGCCCGTCATATAGTCTGCGGAATACTGGCGCATTTTTACCATCATGAAACGCGAAGGGAGTGCTTTGCCATTAACATCTTTTGTCCATCCCTCTATCCAGGCATCTGCATTCGCAATTTGTTGCTGAACATAACCATATATTGCTTGTTCTATCATGTAATGATGATACATTACAATGCATCATCATTACAATAGTTTGATACATTGCAATGTATCAAAACTACCATATCTTAAGACATTACAGTGCATCAGAGACAAAATAAGTTTAATACTCATCTGTTAAATACTTTTTTTAATGAACACGCTTATGGTTGGCTTTTTGTTACTTTTAAATTAAACCGGTTAGCCAAAACAAATATACTAACTTCTTAAACTAAAACTGCCACCCGGAGGCGGCAGTCTATTAGACCATAGTCTTACTTGCGCAGACCAAGCTTACTGATAAGGGCAGCGTAGGCTTCGAAGTCTTTGCTCTCGAGGTAGCGCAGCAGCTTCTTGCGGCGGCCGACCATCTGGAGCAGACCGCGGCGAGCCATGAAGTCGTGCTTGTTGGCCTTGAGGTGCTCAGTCACCTCTTTGATGCGGGCGGTCAGAATAGCTACCTGCACCTGCGGCGAACCGACATCAGTCTTGTGGGTCTGGTTATCAGTGATAACCTGGTTCTTTGCTTCACTTGTAATCATATCGAAGCCTATGGTATCAGATGTTGAGAGGCTTGACAAGCACGGAAACTATATTTTTATGGCGCTGGCGACATCATACTGGGCGATGCGCGTCCGGCGCAGCTGGCTGCAATAGGCACCAGTGCCCAGTACCTGCCCGACATCCTCGGCCAGCGTCCGGATGTACGTACCGCTGGAAACATGCGCCCGGACGGTTACTTCCGGGTATGTATAGTCCAACAATGACAACGTGTGGATGGTGACCGTCCGGGTCGGCATCTCGACCACTTCCCCTTTGCGGGCCAGTTTATAGGCGCGCTGCCCGTTGATCTTGATCGCCGAATACGCCGGCGGCGTCTGTTGGATTTCGCCGTTGAACCTGCCAAGGGCCAGTTGGACGGCCTCGAGTGTCGGCTCGGCGTCGCTGACAGTGGTAATTTCGCCCTCCGGATCGCCGGTCGAGCTGGTCTGGCCCAGGCGGAAAGTCGCCTCATACACCTTATCGAGCTTCGAGAACGTGCCGGCGTTGCGGCACTCCTTGCCCACCACCAGGATCATCAGGCCGGTGGCAAAGGGATCAAGCGTGCCGGTGTGGCCGACTTTTACCTTCGGCCGCTTCCCCGTGCCCTGTCCGGCCGCTGTTGTCGCCGCCAGATGGTCGCCAAGCTGCCGCCGGACGCGCGCCACCACGCCAAAACTGGTCATGCCAGCGGGCTTATCCACCAGCAGGATACCGTCGGGTAATACATCAGTGATATTCATTATCGTTAATAGTACAATAAAATCATGAAGAACATATTGTTCGGCATTTTTGCGCATCCTGATGACGAAGCCTTCGGTCCTTCGGCAACGCTGATGAAAGCGGTGGATGCCGGCACAGAACTGCACCTTATCTGCCTAACCGACGGCCAGGCCGGCGTCAACCCGGACAATGTCCCTAACTTGGGAGCAGTGCGCCGCCACGAATGGATCAGCGCCGGGCGGGCGCTCGGCGCTACCGGGCTCTACCCCTTGGGATATCAGGACGGCCATATCTGCCACTCGTTGTACGAAGAAATCGGCGACAAGATTGAAACACTCATAAAAGGCGTCTGCACGGCCGCCAGGGATGATGTCCACCTCAGTTTCATCACCTTTGACCAGAACGGTCTGACCGGCCATCTGGACCACATCGCCGCCAGCTTCCTGGCCACCAAGATGTTCTGCTGCATGAAGAAAGACCCGCCCGCCCGGACGGTGGTCAAAGAAATTGCTTACTACTGCCTGTCTTCCAAAATGGCGCCGACCAAGGGCGAATGGTCACACTACTATATGCCGATGGGCCGGCCGGCCGAATTCATCAACCGCCGGGTCGGCGTGCGGCCGCTGTTGCCCCGCAAGTATGCGTTGTTGCGCCACCATCACTCGCAGCGGGCCGATGCCCAGACATTGCGGTCGCTGGGCGATGAGGCCCAGGGCGTCGATAATTTTCACGTCGTCCACGCCTGATAGTATCCCTCCCCGGCACTACAACCGCCCCGTCAGACACGGGGCGGTTTGCTGCTAAGGGGCTACTGTCCAGGGATGCGGTATTGACCAGGGCTTGGTGGCGCGGCCGGTGCTGGTGCCGGCATCGGCGGCGTCAGCGGCGGCATATCCTGCGGCAAGGCTGGTGGCACCCCAAGGTCCGGGGCGGCTGGCAGCGGCGAACCGAAGGCCGGTGCGCCCGGCAGTGGCGGCAGGCCGGCTGGCAGCGGCGGCGCCATCGGGTCGGGCAGCGGCGCCAGAGGCGGCTGTACGGCCGGATCTGGCAACGGCGGCACGACCGAAGGTGCCGGCATGTCCATCATAGCCGGTGCGGGCGGCATGGCCGGCGGTGGCGGTGGCGGCAGCGGTGTGGCTTCGTAATCTGCGGGCAGGTCACTGGTGGCCGGTGTGTCGAAGGATGGCGCGGGCAGCGGTGCCAGTGGAGCCAATGGCTCGTACGGCGGTGCGACATCAGCCGGCAGTTCTGCGACTGGTACCGGCGGCAGCGCAGCGGCTGCCGGGTCGACCGGCGGCAAGGCGGCCAACGGGTCGGCAGACGGTGCCGGCGGCGGCAGTGGCGCTATGACAGGCGCGGGTTGTTCCAGGGCTTCTTCCAAGGCCTGGCGAGCCGCATCAAGACTGGGGCTGGCTTCGCTGATGCTATCACTCAACGGACTGGCAACGTCTGAAGCCGGTGGTGGCGGCGGTAGTGGCGGCAGCGGCAGCGGTGCCGTCACATCGACGCTCGGACTGACCAGGCTGTCAGCGACCGATGGCTGCTCCGGCTCTACCCTGCCCTCTGCCGGTGCGACAGGATTCGGCTCGGGCAGTGATACCGGCGCGACCGGCCGGCTTTCGCCGCCATCATTGTGGCTCAGGATGGTGTGGTTGCGGCGGCTGGCCTCTTCCGCCTCGCGAGCCTTATCTTCGGCGGCCTGCTGGACGGTGGCGCTTAATGAGCCGCCAAGCGATGGCTCGTTCATCAGGTCGCGTGACATCCAGGACGGCTGTTCGGCCGGGATGGAGCTGTGCGGCTTCTCAATCTTAGGTTCGGAACGCGGTACGTTATCGAAATCAAGGGCAGGAGCCGGGGCCGGCGCGGGTGCCGGAACGGGCTGCTGCGGCGCGGGGTCTGCTATAGGTGCTGGTTCAGGCTCAGGTTCTGGTTCAGGCTCTGGCTGTGCTTCCACTACCGGCTCCTGGATAGCTTCAGCGGCAGGCTCGGGCACCGGCTCAATAATCGACTCCGGTTGTGGTGCTGGCACGTCCACCTGCACGGGCTCGGCTAAGGCCGCCGGTTGTGGCGCCTCGATAGGAATCTCAGGCGTGGGAATGAAGGTCGGCGGCGTCGGAATGACGGCATCATCATACTGCTCACCGTCCTTATTGTTGCGACGCCTGCGCTTACGGCCGGACTTACCCTCTTTCTGCTCTGGTCCGGGCGTCATTATCGGCGCGACCGGCGGCAACTCCGCCTGGTCACCGCCCTGGTCTGCGGGTTCGGCTATTGCCGTGTCGCCGGACTCTTGAGTGAATGCCTGACCGGACTCAGGGCCGGCTTCAGGCTCCGGTCCGGCCTGGGTAAAATTTGGCGCGGTCTCCTGGCTGTCATCAGACACAGCGGTGGTGTCGTCAGCAGCAGCAGGCTCCTCGGCCGCCGGTGCCGGCTGGGGTGTGTCGGCGTAGGGCTGGGCCTGCTCCGTCGTCGGTTCGGCGTATGGCTCGGCGGTGTCGGCTTCGGCAGCCGTGAACTCGGCCGACGCATCAACCGGCGCATCAGCCCGATTATCAACCGGCGCATCGTCGGCCGGTATCTCGACGGCCGGCCCGGGCTGTGGCGCGGACTGCTCTTCCGCCTGCGGCTCAGCCTCTACCTGCTCATCGGTCAGCTGGCCGGCATCGGCGCCTTCCTCGGCTTCAATGTCATTCTCAATCTGTTCAGCGCTGGGGATCTGCTGGTCATCAACCGGCGGCAAGGTGGCCAGCTCGGCCTCCGCCTTGTTGATGGCTTCCTGGCGGCGCTTCTCGGCCAGGGTATCGGGGTCGAGCCCGTATTCGTCAGCGGTACCGCGCGGCACGGCGGCAGCCTGGAAGGCCGGTGGCAACGCAGCGATAGCGGCGGCATCCTCGTGGCTGATTTCAAGCTCACCGTTCGGGTTCGGTTTCTTTTTGGGTGGTTCCGGCGGTGCCGCGGGTGCGGGTGCCGGTGCGGCGGCGTCGGCAGGCTTGTCAGCAGCAGCCGGCTTGCCCTGCCCGGCCTGGTTCTTGCCAGGTGCAGCAGTATTCTTATTACGCCCGGACTGATCCTGGCCCTTCTCATCACGCAGCTGGACAACGGTAGCATCTTCCTTATCAGACTTCTGGTCGGGGCGGCCCGGGCCGGCCGGCTTGGCAGACTGCGCGGGGCGCTCCTGCAGTTTGGAGGCGATCAACTGCTGGTTGGCACCGGCGGCCATCAGCTGGGCGGCCATGGTCATGACGCGCGGCGAGGTCTTCTGATTGCTGAAGCGGCCGGTGGCAGCGACGATACCAGTCAACAGCGCCGTGGCGATCTGCTGGTCAAGAATGCCGGGCTGCAGCGCTTCGCTCAGGCTCATCAGCATCTCGCTCAGGCTGGAGACATTGCCCTCCTGCCAGTCGATAGAACCCAGATTATTGCCTTCGTGCTTGGCACTGATGGTGATGACCGTGGCATCATGCAGGATGCGGCCGTGGGCCGAGATGGCCTTATCAATCTCTTCGCGGCGCTCGACACCGAGGGCGACGATGGTCTCGACATTGAAGTCACCCTGGCTGAACTCCAGGTCCTTCTGGGTGATGACGGTGCGGTACGGGGTGATGAAAATGCGCACCATGTTGCCATCGACCTTGTACTTGATACGGCCGGCCTTCTGCTTGTCCAGGGCGACGATGAAATCGCGCAGACTATCAACCGTCCCTTCGAAGGTCTTCTGCGGCTCCAAAAACTGGATAGCCGGCGGCATCGTGCCGCTGAAGACCGCCGTGGCCGTCTTCTTCATCTTATTGAGCATCAGGGTCAGCGCCAAGGCCGCCGTCAACTCATCGACCGAGGGATTGGTGCTGACCGTCACCAATATGTTGGTCGTGTTTTTCAACTTATCGACAATCTGCTGTTTCGCTTGCTGGCCGCCGTCCATGGAGTCTCTCTCTTTACTCTGTTTGTTTAAAGGTATTTTTTGCATTGTATCATAAGAATTTTGGAAATTGCAAATCGCTTATGGACATGAAAACGCCCCCTCCGCGGACGTTTCCATCGACGCGGATGAGGGCATGGATGCCAGTACGGGCACGGCTACCAATCGCCGCCGTACCCTGCCTGTCTCAGGCGTTGTTTGAGCTTATCCAGGTCGGGCCCGTGGAGCGTAATCTCCTGGGAGATCGTACCGGCGCGGAGCTGGCAGAGGATGCCGGTTTCGATTTCCCCCTTCATGGCCATCCGGGTGGCCCGGAAATTGAGGCCGCCACCGCCACGACGGCGCGGGGCGCTGCCCTTGGCAGCGGCGACGTAGACGTCTTCCGCCGCCGAGAGCGACGGCGCGTCTTTGACGCCACCATCAGGGGTAGAAACCTGGGCGCCGGCCACTTTGAGGCGCTTATTGCGCCGCCCCACGCGGCTCAGCTGCTTGAAGGGTCCGAGCCTGATGGCAGTTATCTCTTCCCAGCGCTCCAGTTCCTTCAGCAGCTTTTCGAGCTCCGGGATGTGATAGTGGTGGTTGCCACCGCTTACCTTACTGCCGTACTTGCGCTTCCTGGGCGCACTGCGTGCCATGGTTGGCTCCCTTGTGTCGGAGTGGGTATGCTGAACAGCACCTTGAACCGTGAGGGTGTATTTATTATTATAACATATACTTTGCAGAAACACAACTAAGCCCGCTTCTCCGGCCTCACACTTTACAGAGAGCGCTATATCAGTTATAGTATTCCCTTGAAGTTCATATAAGCTTTAATTTTAACGTGTGAGAAGGACAAAGAGACTCTATGCCAATCATCAAATCCGCTATCAAGCGTATGCGCCAGACCGCAAAGCGCCGCGCCCGTAATGTCAGCCTGAAGCGTGACATCAAGGCCGCCGTCAAGAACCTGGTATCCGCCCCAAGTGCCGCCAACCTGTCGGCCGCCCAGTCCGAGATTGACACCGCCGTCAAGAAGGGCCTGCTCAAAAAGAACACCGCTGCCCGCCGCAAGGCCGTCCTGGCCAAGAACGCCAAGGCTGCCGGCCTGAGCCTCGGTGGCGCTGCCGCCGAAAAGCCAGCCAAGAAGACCGCAGCTGCAGAGCCAGCCGCCAAGAAAGCCGCACCAAAGAAAGCGGCTGCTCCAAAAAAGGAAACCGCCGCCAAGGCTCCGGCCAAGAAGCCGGCTGCCAAGAAGACCGCCGCCAAAGACGCCAAGTAGTCACCGGCCAGCCGTCGGCGCAGCAATGCGGGCCTCTGTCCGCCGCGCACATCTCAGCAATAGCCAGTCCTAGCGACTGGCTATTTTGATGAGTGTGCGCTCCAACAGCAGCCAGGGCTCGAGGCCGGTCGATTTGGTGTCATTATCGAGGTCGGCGATATCGGCGGCAATGGCAGCCATCTCAGCCGGGCTGGTACGGCGCGCCAGGGGCTGCATCTTCTTCAGCGGATATGGATGCACTTTCATATCTTTGGCGATGACATCCGGCGTCTTGCCGCGGCCGTAGACCAGCGCCGCCAGCTGCAGCACCTGCGAAGACAGCAGGCCGATCAGGCGGTACGGATCCTCGGTGGTGCGGGCAGATTGCAGCAGCGGCGCCAAGGCAGCAGGCTGGCGGTTAAGTGCAGCATCGAGCAGGGCGAAGACATTGGCCTGCGGCGTCGGCTCGACCAGCCGCTTGACGGCCGCTTCGTCGATGGTGCCATCGGGGTCATGACGGGCGCTATAGGCAATCAGCTTATCAAGCTCATTGCTCAACCGCCACTGATCCGGTCCGGCCAGGTGGACCAGGCCGCGGGCCACGACGCCGGCCAGTTTCACTCCCCGCTTGTCTGCCTCGGCCGTTACCCAGTTGACCGCCTGTGCCTCGGTCATTTCATTCAGTTCATTAACTGTTCCAAGTTTTTGCAACAACTTGAAGGTACGGGTGCGCTTATCGGGCGCCGTCTCCACCAGGCAGACATCGACACCGTCCGGCAGTTGCTCCAGACGGTCGCCCAGGGCCTCCCAGAGCGGCTTGTTGCGCCCAGCATCGCGCAGGATGACCAGCTTTTCGGCCGCGAACAGGCTGGCGCCCTGCAGGATGTCAAGCAGCCGGGCCGGCTCGACCGCTTCGCCGTCATAACGCTCGACACCGTGCGGGCCATACCGCTGCAACGCATCATCGGCCAGGTCTTTGACCGCCTGGCGGATAGCATAGCCGTTCGTGCCGGAATAAAGAGTTATCACCTTGTCAGTATAGGCAGTTTAGGCCGCTTCGCCAATGAGGTAAGCAGCTTTGACATCAGGCGTCCGCGCCACCTCGTCCTGCTGCACCGTGGCCGGATCGGGTGACGATGACGGGTATGGCACCTCGGCGGCAACGTCACCAGCCCTCACCGCCACGCGGCCGACGCCGCGGAAGACGACTACCCGCACCGGTACCGGCATCTCCTCATCCAGAGTGCGCCTGCCTTCTGCGACGACGCCGGTCACGCCGCACTCGTCGGGTTGGAGCGCCGCATCCGGCGTCCAGGCCAGTGCGTGTGGAGCCTGGTCCAGGACGGTCGCCTGCATGGTGCGGCCCGCCGGGTCGGCTTCATTGATCGAATTATATATCGCCAACACATGACTCAGGGAGGTACGGGTCAGTGAAGGGCGCACAAAAACCTCATTCGTGGCCGGGTCCCGTGCCGTACCCTGCAGTACCAGGAACGCCTCGCCGGGTGTCAGCAACTCTCCCCTGCCATCGGTATCAAAGTCGCAGGCGGGCAGCCCGGAAGGCACAGAGGGGCCGCCGGCCTCGGCGCTGGCCGCCGTCTGTGGCGGCGGCGCAGGTGCCGCGCCGGTACCGGTGCTACTGCTGCAGGCCGCGAGGGCCGTCACGGCCAATACGGCCGCACTGCGGCCACCCCACCGTTTCGTTCGTTCCCACCGGGTCACTGTCATCTCTGCTGCTTCGGCATTTCGTCGCACTGGCGCTCGTCCTCCTTATCTAAGGAGTTAGACTACAATCTATTGCTGTTTTTGGCAATGCGGACAAACATGCGTGCCGCGTCCGGCGACCCGGCTCTTCTCGATAGTGGTGCCGCAGCGCGGGCAGGGCTGGCCTTCGCGCCGGAAGACGCGGGCAAAATCGATATAACTGCCCCGCTTCCCCTCGGCGTTGACGTAGTTGCGGTCGGTGGAGCCGCCTTTCTCAATGGAGAGCAGCAGGACGGCGCGCATTTCATTAAATAACAGGGTTAACGAACTGTCCGATGTATTTTTAACCAAAGTGACCGGGTGGATACGCGCTCCCCACAGCGATTCATCGGCATAGATATTACCGATGCCCGCCACCACCGTCTGGTCCAGCAAAGCCGCCTTGATGCTGGTGTTGGCACGGCGGCGCAGGCGCTGGGTAAACTGCTCGGGCGTAAAATCGTCAGCAAGCGGCTCCGGCCCCACCTTCTGCATAAAATCTATGTTCGGCACTTCGAGGGTCGGCATCAGGCGCATCCAGCCGAACTTGCGCTGGTCGTTGAAAAACAAGGTGCTCCCATCGGTAAAGTGCAGGCTGACGCGTGTGCTGCGGTCCGGCAGCTGCCCGATCAGGCTGTCATTGGGGTGCCCTGCCCCGAAGCGTTCCGCATCCGCCCCGACGAACACCAGCTGACCGGTCATCTTCAGATGAACCACCAGGGTGTACTCAGTGCTCAGATCGATCATCAGCACTTTGGCGCGGCGCCGGACATCGGTAATAATGGCGTTGATCAAGAAATTAGCGACATCGGCCTCAGCCGCCAAAAAGCCCTTGGCCCAGTCATGGGTCTCACGGGCAACAGTCTTGCCAATGACGAGCCGGGACAATCCCCGGCGGACGGTCTCTACCTCAGGCAGCTCGGGCATGGTCCTCACTTTCGGCGGTGTCGGTTATTGATGGCTGGCGCATGGAATCGATGATATCCATCTGGATGATGCGCCGGGACAGTTCGGGCACCTTATTGTCTATGTCAAGCTTATTACAGGCATCGTCAATCTCGGTTTCAGTCGCACCGTCCCTCATCATTTTAGCAGTGCGGACGGCCATGGCGGCAGCGGCGCGGGCACCCGTTTCGCCGAGACGTTCTTCGTAATGATCCTTGTATTTGATCGCCCAGCCGACCACATCCCAACCAACGCTTTTTTTGACACGCGCTTTAAAGGCTTCCAGGTTGGCGGCGCCGCTCTCATATGGGGTGTCTCCGGTTTTGTGTGCGTACAACTGCGAAAGCTCATAGTCGTCGATGTCGGCCATGGTGCAGATATCGTCGAGCATTTCAATCTCGACTGGGTATGAATCGGGTTCCGTTTCGCGTATCAGGCCGTTCAGCTTTTCGGTCACGGGCTCGTCAATCATATGCGCATAGAGGCTGCCGATAAGATGGAGTCGCTCATGGGCGACCGTCCCTTTGCCAGCCTCCCTCGTCAGCACGTTGGTATTGCTTGGGCGCAAGGCATATCCTCTGTTGCCCTTGAGGTGCAGCTCATCCAGGGCACTGGCCGAATGGAGGCGGACCTGATCTGCGGTGGCATCGGCGGCGGCCAGGAGGTCGGGGTGCAGTGTGCCGCGCTTGACCGCCTCCTTCAAGCCACGGTCAAACCGTTTACGCTCCTTCTTGCCAAACTTCTTGAATTCGCGGCTCTTGGTGTAGCTGCGGGCAGCTTCGATACTGGCGGCGACAACCGTTAAAAAGGCCTCGGGGCTTGCCTCGGTGGCGAGCCATTCGGCCATACTCGTCTTGCTGCGGCGTTGTTCGCGGCGAAGCTTGCGCGGCAGCTTGACGCGGTCCGGGTGCAGGTTGCCCTCGAGACGACTGCGGCGGGTATCATCAAGGTCCGCCAGCT
Source organism: Candidatus Saccharibacteria bacterium (assembly GCA_016789455.1). Classification (NCBI taxonomy): domain Bacteria; phylum Candidatus Saccharimonadota; species Candidatus Saccharimonadota bacterium. The sequence goes on from JAEUQU010000002.1 coordinate 1,070,406, forward strand.
TTTCGCGCTCGGTCTTCATGACGTGTTCCAATTGTTCTGCACTCTTTTTAGCGGCCTGGTCGTACATCGACTCCATGCCCTCAACCTGGTTGAGCGTGGCATTTTCAAGGCGATGACGGCCGACGTATGGTTCAGGCTCGCCCGCCTCGCGCAGGGCCTGGTCGACGGCGACGCCACCCAGTCGGCGGTCGCCATGCTCCCAAAGGTGCTCCGCCAGGTCAGCCATCTCTGCGTGGCGCTGGGCAAAATGCTCCTGGCGTCGGGTGAGGTGCAGTGAATTAGCCCCGATGGTAAGGGCTTCGTGCGGAGAAGCGTGGCGGCTGTGGAGCTCGGGAGTTTTCATGCTTGTTTATATTATAGCTAATATAAACATTATAGCACAAAATTGCTTAAAAATCAATGAGATGGGAATATTGTAGCGCTATAGGACGTCGCGTCTAGCGGCCGGTGCTGCCAAAACGGCCGCTTCCCCGCTCGGTATCGTCCAGCTGGTCGGTGAGCTGCCACTCAATGCGCTCACAGGGGCCGATGACGGCTTGGGCAATGCGGTCGCCGTCCTGGACGGTATATGGATCCGGACTGAGGTTGACCAGGATGATCATCAGCTCGCCGCGGTAGTCGGCATCGATGGTGCCGGGGGCGTTCATGATGCTCAGGCCGTGGTTGGCGGCCAAGCCGCTGCGGGGACGGATCTGCAGTTCGTAGCCGGCAGGGATGGCCATGTAGAGGCCGGTGGGGATGGTGGCGCGCTGCAGCGACCCGAGAGTGACGGGCTCATCGAGACTGGCGGTGATGTCGATGGCGGCGGCGTGGGCGGTCTTGTATTCGGGGAGGGGGTGCTTGGAGCGGTTGATGACGGGTATCTGCATTGTGTTGTCCTTTATGCTGTTACATTTAATGAAGCGAGTGAGGTTTTTAATGAAATTAATGAAGTGTAGCGGATGGCCTGCATGCCGGTGGCGCGGGCGGCCTCGCAATACTCCCCGATGTCGTCGACCATCAGGCACTGCACAGGCGGCACGCCAAGCTGGGCGGCGATGGCGGTGAAGGCTTCTGGCGCGGGCTTTGCATGGCCGGTTTCGCCGGAGATGGCGGTGGCGTCAAAGTACTCCCCTGCTTCGCCCTGCCGGAAGTAATAGGCCAGCAGGCCGGTATCACTGTTGCTGAGCAGCCCGGTGCGGTAGCGCGGGCGCAGCGAGGCGATGAAGCTGAGCAGTTCCCGGTCTTTGCCGAGGCCGTCCCGCTTGGCCAGATCGGCCGGCGAGACGGTGTTGGGCCGGATGACGCCATAGAAATCGAAGATGATGGCCTGAATGGGCGGACGGGTACCGGCCACCTGCTAGAGCTCGCCCCAGTTGTCACCGGTCGAGACATCAACCTTGAGCTTGACCGGCAGCTTGTAGATGTTCTCCATGGTCTCGCGCAGGACGGTGGCGACCTGCTGGGCGTTGGCACGGGGTGCTTCCACCAGGATCGAGTCGTGTATCTGCAGGACCTGTTCGCCGAGGCCTTCAAGCTTTTGCTCCACTTCCAGCATTGCTAATTTCATTAAATCAGCTTCGGTGCCTTGGATGGGCATGTTGGCGGCGGCGCGCTTGGCAGCCTCGCGCACTACGAAGTTGCTGGACTTAAGGTCCGGCGTCGGGCGGCGGCGGCCGAAGATCGTCTCTACATAGCCGCGCTCCAGCGCCTCGGCGACGGTGCGGTCGATGTACTGGCGTACCGGGGCGCGCAGCTCGAAGTAGGCGTCGATGAAGGCCTTGGCTTCGTCACGCGTCATGCCGGTAGCCACGCTTAGGCCGTGCGGGCTCATGCCGTAGAGCACGCCGAAGTTGACGGTCTTGGCGTGGCGGCGCATGTCCTTGGTCACCTCTTCAAGCGGCACGCCATACACCTGGGCGGCGGTGGCGGTATGAATGTCGATGTCGTTGTTGAAGTCTTCGATCATCTGCTTGTCATCGGCCAGGACGGCGGCCAGGCGCAGTTCGAACTGGCTGTAGTCGGCGCTGACAAAGACATGACCGGGCGCCGGCACGAAGGCGCGGCGGATGGCCTGCCCCAATTCCGTGCGGGTGGGAATGTTCTGCAGGTTGGGATCATGTGAGCTGAGGCGGCCGGTAGCGGCCACATCAAGCGCGAAGGTGGTGTGCAGCTTGCCGTGCTCATCCACCAGCTTGGGCAAGGCGTCGATGTAGGTGCCCTTGAGCTTGGTGTATTCACGCCAGGTGGTGATGAGGTCGGCGATGGGGTGGAGGCCGCGCAGCTTATCCAACTCCTTGGCACCGGTGGAATACCCGGTTTTTCCACGTTTTATCCCCAGGGTGGGCAGACCCATCTTCTCAAACAAGATTGTGCCCAGTTGCGAGGGTGAGCCGATGTTGAAGGTCTGGCCGGCCAGTTCATAAATCTTTTGTTCAAACTCTTCGATGCGGACGGCGAACTGCTGGCTCATGTCGGCCAGGGCGGCGCTGTCGAGGTGGATGCCGCGGTGCTCGATGCGCGAGAGCAGCGGAATCATGGGGAATTCCATGTCATGGGCCAGACTGCGCAGCTTGGGTGCTTCTACCAGTTGGGCGGTCTGCTCCTGGTAGAGTTTCCAGATGGCGGCGATGACTGCCCCGCCGTCAGTCGGCTCGATGGCTTGGCCGGCCAGGTCGCTGAGTTCGCGGGAGCGCTGAAGGGCGTCGATTAAAAAGGCAGCTATGCGGGTGTCGTGGCCGACTTCGGCGGGAATTGATATATTGCGCGCCAGTAGTTCACGGAAGCATGTCTTTAGGTCATGACCAATAACCGGGCCGTTCTGTACAGCCATTAAATTACTGTTGAAGTCGTCTTTTGCCAAGCCATCGAGACTTAGTGCACTGTAGGCACCTGGCTTTGCACTAACCAAAAGATGATTGTTAGCCAACTGCATTATGCGAGTCTCGCCTTTTTCAAAGTCCTGTATTCGGAAAGGTACGCGTGCAGCCTTTTCAATCGGCTCGGCCGGCGCTTCGGCTGCCTCCACCGCTTCGACGGGAACGTGCGCCTCCACCTGGCGCAACAGGGCCCGGAATTCCAGACGCTTGAACAGTTGCACCAGCTCGGGCGTCAGGCCGTCGGGCTGCAGACACTTATCAAAGTCCATGTCGAGCGGTAGGTCGACGATCAACGTCACCAGTTTTTTGCTGAGGAAGGCCATGTCGCGGTCGCGCTCCAGCTTGGCCTGCAGGGCCGGCTTTAATTCATCAAGGTGTTCATAGACACCTTCGAGTGTGTCGTATTTCTTGATGAGTTCCAGTGCGGTCTTCTCCCCGACGCCGGCGACACCCGGAATATTATCACTTGAGTCACCCTTGAGCGCTTTGACGTCGATCCACTGATGGGCACCGACGCCGTACTTGGCCTCAAATGACTCGACGTTGAACAACTCGATGTTAGAAAAGCCCTTTTTCAAGGTGTAGATATGAGTATGTTCGTTGACCAGCTGCAGCACGTCAAGGTCACTGGTGACCAGATAGCTCTCAATGCCACGGGCGCCGGCCTGCTTGGCGAAGGCACCCATGATGTCGTCGGCCTCGTAGTCGTCAAGCTCGTAAAGCGGCCAGCCAAGCGTATCCAGCAACTCATGCAGGATGGGCACCTGTTCATAAAAATCAGGTGGCGCCGGCTTGCGGTTAGCCTTGTACTCGGGATACAGCTCTTTGCGGGCGCGGATGTTGGTCTTGGGCTTGTCCCAAGCGACGCAGACATAGTCCGGCTTGAGCTTGCGGACGATCTCCATAGCCATGACGGCAAAGCCGTAGACGCCGCCGGTGGGCGTGCCATCCTTAGTAGCGAGATTCGGCATGGCGTAATAACCACGGTAAAAGACTGATTTGCCGTCGATGATGACCAGACGTTTGGAATAAGTGGTAGGCATATCCCCTATTGTATCAGGCATCTGTAGCAGGCGCCCCGCCCAGGCCGCGTAGTTTCGACAGTGCACGGTGCTTGGTAACGCGCAATGTTCCGGGCGTCGGAAGGTTTTTTGACAGGCCGAGCCGGTGCAGTTCGATCGCAGCCTCCTCATAACTTAAGCCGTCCAGCTCAGTAAGGACGATGAGCGTCCGCTGCATCACCGGCAGACTCTGCAGCGCCTGGACAAGCCAGGGACTGAGCTGATCTGCCACTACGGTTTTTTCGGGTATAAAGGACGAGCTTGCAGGTAATGATTGGGTTGCCATGTCAACCACTGTCACTCCCCGCCTTTTTACCGCTCTATACGCGTCGGCTTCCTTATTACGAAATATTTTTACCAGGTACGCCGTAAAATTACTTGCTTGACCGGCGCGGAGTGGATCATACGTACGCACTGCCCTTATAAGCGCTTCGGTCATCTCGCCATCAACCAGCACGCCACCGCTGCCCGTAATCTCATCAGACACACCACTGCGTGCCACCCGCCGGAGACGCGGCAGGTAATGCCCGCACAGCAGGTTTTCGGCATATGCCGAGCGCTGGGCATAGTATCGTTTGGCGATGCCATTGCCATTCTCGTCCTCTGAAAGCAGGGTCGCCAAAGAAGCACGGCTTTGCCGGTTCACTGCCAGCAGCATCATTACATCATCTTCCGACAACCTTGGCGGCGACGTGGCCGGACTGACGGCGGCATCCCCGAAACGATCACGCAGTTCGGTGGTAGTCGGCAGGCCGTCGATAGCACCAGCAGCCAATTCAAAGGCGGCCAAGCCCATCCGCCGGCGCATCACTTGCTGGCGGTCAGAGATAGTGAGAGCCTCCGGTGCCACCTGTTCAGGAGTCTTATTTTCAGTGGCTGCAACGCGCGATGTGCCGACGCCCCGAAGGGCGCGGCGTTTGATTTTTTTGCGAGCGCTCCACTTGGCATTACGCAGTCCCAGAGGTGTGGCATCAGGCCATATGCCATGCCACCTCATGTATGCGGCGGCCTGTGGAGCGGTCATGCCCTCCATGCCGGTCAACACTAGTGTCGCGACCTCCTGGGCGGTCAGTCCTTTCAGCAACACAATCAGCCGTTTGTCGCCGTCGATACGGTCGATGAGCGCGTCTTCAGTACCAGGTGATAGCACCATATCAGCAAGCAGTGCCGGATTCCGCGATACTACCTCGGGGTGCCGGAGCGACCGGACCATGTAGCGCACCCTTTCACGGAGACCTTGGCGTATACGCTTGAGGTGGTCCTTGTCGTAGCGTTCATTGTGAGGATCATAGCGTCGTATGGCAGATGAAAGATACTCCAAGGCATCTGCTTCAATCAACTCAATATCACTCGACTCCCGGTCTTCCGGTTCAATGAAAGTCGACACTGCCGGACGCCAAGCCGCCAACAATATACGCTCGGCATACTCCGCCCGGCGCCTGTGCAGGGCGGTTGCGGCGTCATCATCGCGCTCTTCCGCCGCCAAAGCCTCTGTGCGGCCGTGCCATGCGACGCGCAAGAGTAAAGGATAGTCATTTTCGGCCAACAACGCCTGGTCGCCGGTGGGCGCCAGACGCCATTCATCGTGGCCAAACGTCTGTAACAGGCGATCAAAGTCCCACTCGTCAAGCTCATGGATAAAGGACAACCGGTCGAAGTATGCCACCGGTGCCTGCACGGGGATGCCAAGAGCCTGCTGCAGCGCCAGCCTGGCAAGCTTTGCACGTCGGCTGACCGTGGCAGCACTCACGCCAAGCTCCACGCCTGCTTCACGCACCGTCCTGAACCTGATCGCGCAGTACTCTAGGATTTGGCGCTGGCGAGCGTCCAGGCCGCTGTAGGCTTCCGCCAATTGTTCGTCCGAAAAATCAAGCGTATCGTCAGTTTGCGGCGAATCCGCCAGTGGCGCGTCAGCTTCATCTCCAGAGACGTCCAAGTAGTGCCGGAGGGCACGAGCCAATACCGCTGTTTCATAAGGCCGCCCGGCATCAGGCAATTTCCCGTTCTCCATTCCTTGCACAACTTTCTTGGCGTCCATTATGTCTAGCGCCGCATTGTTACTTTTTATAACACAAAACTGCAATATGTATAGCATACAAGTATGGTATAGTGTTGCCATATGAAACCTTTATCACCTGAGCCGCCCATCATCCTCGCCTTCGTCGGCATGCCCGGCTCCGGCAAGGGTACCTGCACCGATTTCTTAGAGGCCGAGTACCACTTTCCGGTCGTCCATTTCGGCTCCATGGTGTATGAGGAAGTCCAGCGCCGCGGCCTTGATAACGTGGAGGACGAAAAGTTCGTCCGCGAGGACATGCGCGCCAAGGAAGGTCCGGCCACCCTGGCCATGCGCAGCGCCCGGAAGGCTGAGGACTATTTTGCTGAAGGCCACGCCGTGGTCGTCTTTGACGGCCTTTATAGCTGGAGCGAGTTCAAATATCTTGATGAGAAGTATGGCGACCGCCTGATTACCATCGCGCTGGCCGCCGCCCGCGCCGAGCGTCACCGCCGCGTCGTCGAACGGAAGGACGGACACCGCCGCTACACCTACGAACAGGTGCGGGCCCGCGATATCAACGAGATTGAACACCTGGAAAAAGGCGGCCCGATCGCCTACGCCGACTTCACTATCGTCAACAGTCTGGACCAGGCGGATCTGCGGAACCAGCTTGCAGCGCTACTAGCCCAGTTGGGTATTCACAAGCCGGTTACCGAGTAGCCGATCGCAGGTCAGTGATGACCGTCGCGGGATGCAACGACCAGACATGGGTATATTTGTGGCGCCGGCTCATGACTATCGGGGTCTGCCGCAGGGCTGGACACACCTTCTGTAGCCGCTCGACAACCTCCATCATCGTCCGCCGCCGCCTGGCACTGACAAGCTGCTTTAATTGGGAATCACTCATGGTTTCGTCAGGCGCAAGCCGCATCAAGGCGTTAAGTACCAGGACGGCGATACCGGCATCACCCTTGTCGTCGAGCTCATCAAGGCGGATGGTACGGATGGCCTCGCCGTTCTCCGGAATACCGCTCTGAATAGTACCGTCGTCTATAAAGCGGATGAACGGCCTGCCGGGGCGTTCAGGGCCCACGAAGCGCTCCGGAGGTGTCTTGAAGGCCGGGCCGGCGGCTTTCTTCTTGAGTGGAGCGGCCACAGGTGCTTCTGGCGGGACGGCACCGACTTCGGCGGCTGATGGTGCGAATGGAGACTTCTGGTGCTCATCCGCGGATAGCACCTCCGCGCCCGGCTCGTCACGCAGCCGGCGAATCGGCTCGCCGCTCTCCAACGCTGCCCTCAAACGATGGACCGCCCGGTGGAATCTGCCCCTGAGGGTGCCCTCTTTCACCCCTGTGACAGCGGCAGCTTCCGCGTAAGTCATGCCCTCATGGCCGACCAGTCTGATAATCTCCCGTAGCTCATCCGGCAGCTGTGCGACCAGTACAGTCAACCTCGCCAGCTCTTCACGGGCAATAACCTGCCGTTCAGGATCAGAAAATGTTACCTGCCCGGTCGTACCCTCTGCTATATCGCCACCGTAGCCGTACCCGTACTTTTCGCCACGGCGCCTGTCGCGGATAGCATCAATGACCGCACGCCTGATGATGCGCAGTGACCATGCCCGAAAGGTAAAATCAGCGTACCTGCCCGCCATATCCAGGGTGCTGATGGTTCCGTCCAGTCGATGCATAGCGTCAGAGACGGCATTGGCCCACACTTCGGAACGGTAGCCATATTGCGGCCCGAGCATAGTCTGTGCGGTCGCCTCGACGAATGGCAGAAGGGATGACAGCAAGATGGCGCGCGCCATATCGCTCCGCCGGTCTGACTCTGACTGGCTTCCCTGCTGTGCTATGAGGATAAGTGCAATCTGCTCGTCATTGCTCAGGTGTAGCCTTTCTGCTCCTACCCGCGCCCTGATTCCATAGCCGTACCGCTCGGTCAGTTCCGCCTCATCAATATGACTGACATCGGGAAGCGAAAGCCTTTCTTGTACCACCACAGACTCAGCGGATTCGTCAGCGTCATGCTCCTCACTGTTCACCATCTCGGCAGTCAACGCCGCAGCCATACCGCCCATGAACTGCCGGCTTACGGGGTCGGCTTCGCGGCCGGCCAGTACGGCCTCCGTCTTTTCGGGGTGTGCTGCGGTGTCGCTCTTGTCCATACTCTATCTAGAAAGAGTATAGTACCACATATTTTACAGGCCGGCTATTTCAGATATTCGTACAGCTTGCGAGCGTCCTTGTGCTTACGCAGCTTGGCCAAGGCCTTCGCCTCGATCTGGCGGATGCGCTCACGGGTGACGGAGAACTCCTGCCCCACTTCTTCGAGCGTGTGGCTCTTGCCGTCTTCCAGGCCGAAGCGCATCTTGAGAATCTTCTGCTCGCGCTCGGTCAACGCACCCAGGATGCCTTGGACCTGCTCGCGCAGCAGCTGCTTGGTGGCTGATTCCTCGGGGTTTTCGGCATCTTCGTCCTCGATGAAGTCACCCAGCACCGAGTCTTCGTCGTCGTTACCGACGGTGGCGTCAAGGCTGGAGATGTCCTGCTTGATCTTCATGACGTACTCGACCTTGTCGACTTCGATCTCCATGGCGGCGGCGATTTCTTCGTTGGTCGGTTCGCGGTTCAGCTCCTGCGTCAGGCGGCGCTGGGTGCGCAGCAACTTGTTGATGGTCTCCACCATGTGGACCGGAATACGGATGACGCGGGCCTGGTCGGCGATGGCACGGGTGATGGCCTGGCGGATCCACCAGGTAGCGTACGTGGAAAACTTAAAGCCCTTGTCCGGGTCGAACTTCTCGACGGCGCGCAACAGGCCGGTGTTGCCTTCCTGGATCAGGTCGAGGAAATCGAGGCCGCGGCCGCTGTAGCGCTTGGCGATAGAGACGACCAGGCGCATGTTGGCCTCAGCCATCTTGTCTTTGGCGTCCTTGTCACCTTCCTTGACCTTGTAGGCCAGGTCGAGTTCTTCCTGCGGGGTCAGCAGCGGAATCTTACCGATTTCGCGCAGGTAGAGGCGGACGGAGTCATCGGAGATGTCATCGAGGTAGCTGGTGTTGGCCAGGGCGTCCTCTTCACTCCATTCCTCTTCGTCGACTTCGGCCAGGTCGTCCTCGATCGGCTCGATACCTTCGAGCGGCTCGATGGTGCCGAGCGAGTCGTCGCTGATGTCAGCCACAAAGTCATCCACCTGGGCGGCGTCGTCGGCCGGCAACTGCTGGACGTGCGGCTGGTCGGCGGCGTTGTCGCCGGCTGGTGCGTCAGTCCGGGGTGCGTCCTTAGTTTTTTTCGCCATCTTCAAAACCTCTTTCTCATTACTCTTCTAGACTACTTCAATCTGACGAGCCGTTGCTGCAACTGCTGGTACTGCAAGGCAAGCTGCGTCCGTGACGCCTCATCACCTGCTTCATAAGCCTGCTGCATCTGCTCGCGGATGTTTTGGAGTTTCATTTTGATTGTCTCGGCATTGATAAGGCTGGCTAATTGCAGTGCTTCTTCATAAAGGCTCTGTGCGTCCCACTGCTGGCCACCATAGCGTTCTTCCGCTTGTAACAGTATTATTTTGCCATAGGTTTCGTTCTCACGCAACATATCAGGGGTGAACGGTTGCTGGCCGAGGGTGCTGAGCACGTCGTGAAGCTGCTGGCGGCGCCCCTCGTGCAGATCCTCACTTTTCACGTGAAGCAGGCTCTCACGGGCGGCGGGCAGCATGGCGTTGATAGCCAGGAAGGTGTCTTCCCGGGCAAAGGGGTCGCGGCCGGCAGGCTTGGCCTTGATAGTCTTCTGTTCGGCTGGCCGTGCAGGCTGGGCGCCGGCGCGGGCGGCGGGCGACGTATCGGACGCCAGGCGGGCCAGTTTGGCGAGCAGCGGTGCCGTCGGGATTGAGAGCTTCCCTGCCAGGTAATCAACGTAATGCTGGACCTGCACCGGATCGTCAACCTGACGGATCAGCGCCAGGGCCTGCGAGGAGATGGCAGCCTTGCCGGCGGCCGTTGCCGGATCGCTGCGGCGGACATACTCATCAATCACCCACTCCACTGCGTCACGCGTCTGTGCTATCGCCGCAAGCCAGGCATCGACGCCCTGGGCCTGGATCAGCTCGTCCGGATCCTTGGCGCCTTCCGGCAGCACGATGACACTCAAACTGACACCGGCCGTCTTGCCCAGCGGGATGACGCGCTCGGTAGCAGCGATACCGGCCTTGTCACCATCAAAACAGAGGCGGATGTTGCGGCTGAAACGGGCAATGGTCTTGAGGTGGTGCTCGGTCATGGCCGTGCCGGCAGTAGCCACTACCTGCCCGACACCGGCCTGGTGGCTGCTGACGACATCGAGGTTGCCTTCGACGACGACCGCGTAATCACTGCGCCGGATCGGCTCTTTGGCCAGCTCCAGACCGAAGACATGGTGGCTTTTGTCATAGAGCGGCGTGGCCGGAGTATTTAGGTATTTGGGCGCCTTGATGGATTCATCAATCAACCGGCCGGTGAAGCCGATCGTCCTGCCCTGCGGATCGCGCAGCGGCACCATCATGCGGCCGCGGAAGAGGTCGCCCAGGCCGGAGCGGCGGCGGGTACTGAGGCCGGCATCCACCAGTTCGCGCTCGCTGTAGCCGCGCTGCATCAGCAGGCGGGTCAGGCCGGTGTGGTTGTCAGGGGCATACCCAAGGGCGAAATTCTGGACAACTTCCTTGCTCAAACGCCGCCGTTCAAAGATATAATCCTGCGCAACTTTGCTTTGGATCATGGCCTGCTGGAAATATCGGGTGGCCAGGGCGATCAGGCCGTAGAGGCGTTCACGGCGGCGGGCAGCAGCACCATCACCCTTCTGGTAATCGGTCAGCTCGACGCCGGCCTTGCGGGCCAGCATAGACAGCGCTTCCTTAAAATCGACACCTTCCACCTCCATGACGAAGGCGAAGATGTCACCGCCCTTGTTGGTGCTGAAACAGTGCCATATCTGTTTGTCGGGACTGACGAAGAAGCTCGGCGTCTTTTCCTGCGTAAAAGGACTGAGGCCGCGATAACTGCGCCCCGCCCTCTGCAGCGTGACATATTCACCTATCACGTCCACAATGTTGAGGCGTGCGCGAACTTCTTCTTTGGCATCCATACCCTGATTATAGACTACTAGGGGTGCCGGCGGGTGCTATACTACAGATATGTCACCAGAAAAATTCACAGAAATCGTAAAAAACAACAAAAAAGGCATTTTTATCGGGCTCGCGGTGTTCCTCGTGCTGTTCATCGGGCTGCCGCTGACGCTCGACAGCCTCAAGGACAGGACGCCGGGCCGCGTCGCCGCCTACCAGGCGCGGCTGCAGGGCATCGCCGACCTGGCGGACGATCAGGACCGCTGGATCAATGACGAGCGGCTCGAGAACGAGAACACCAACATGAAGGTATTGCTTGGCGGTTCCGCCACCCAGATCGGCAGCTATATCGCTTCGCGCTGGGGCAAGGCCGACCCCGAGGGCGCACGCGTGGCCGCCCAGGCCAAGACGTTGGCCGAGATTGAGACCAGCCTGCAGGAATCCCGCCTCAGCAACACCTACGAGCGGACCTACCGCGAACTGATGACCATGGAGCTGGCCTCTATGTACGAAGAGGCCACCGTCCTCTCCACCAAGACCGGCGCCAAGGGCAAGGAGCTGTTCAGCGGTATCTCCGAACAGATCGAAGCCGCCTACAAAGGCTTCGTCGCGCTGGACGAGACACCAGCCGAAGAGCCGGCCGAGGAAGATGCCGCGCAGGAATCAGGCACCGAACGATAGCGCCACCCGTCAAAAAAGAGACGCCCGAGAGCGTCTCTTTTCATATCTGACCGCTTATGATGCTTTGACCAGCTCGTAGGAGTGCCTGATAAGGTCACGGATCTCATCATTGCTCAGCTGGCCGCTGCAGATGATAGTGTTCCAGTGCTTCTTGTTGAGGTGGTAACCCGGCAGTACTGTCTCGTAGCGCTCACGCAGGGTCAGGGCCAGCTGCGGGTCGCACTTCATGCTGATGCGCAGCGGGTCGGAATCTTCGGCGATGATGACGAAGAGCTTGCCCTTCCCCTCGTCGTCGCGGCCGTACTTGTAGACGGCGGCGTCTTTGCCGAACGGATAATCGAGCCAGGTATCTGGCAGGCTGAAGATGAAAGTTTCGAATTCTTTGTGCATAATTACTCGAGACGGACGACGAGCCCGTAAACGAGTGTTATTATAACATATATGAATCGAGAACGCATTTACCCCGATCACCTCTATGAACCGTCCCGTGTAGCACTGGCGCAGCAAATATTGCAAAAGGAACTTCGCAAGCTATTTCCCGAGCTGTCGCCAGAGAACCGAGGACAGCTCGATATTGCCGTGACCGGCTGGGCGCAGCGTCCCTCTGAGTATCATTTGGACGAAATGGAGCTGCGCGACTTCTGGAACATCTTTGCAGCCATGATGGAAAGCGTAAAGCTGAAACCAAAATTCGTAACACTTCTCACGGCCGGCAACTACCATTGGCGACGCGAGCAGCTCGTAGTGGCGGACATCGGCATGTCATCGCCATTCGATCAGTTACAACAACTCCCTGGGCTAAAAGCCCGGCCGGGCACGACATTTGCAGATATAGGCAAGGCGCTGTCAGACAAACCCGATCTTATAGCGGAGCATCGTCGCATAGTAGAATCTCACAGCACCGATGCCGAACAGAATACCTACCCCATCATCGTACGCGAACAGGACGGCAGACTGCAGGTGATGGACGGAAACCGTCGCGCCTTGCTGGCTTTTATGCATGGGCAACGGCTGATTGATGCATGGGTTTACCGTTCGGACGGCGAGGCGCCTAAGGACTTCTGGGTTCCGGTCAATGACCTATACCAGATAGTAGCCATGTATAAAATTGCCAAAGAAACCGGTCGCGCCGAGCAGGACGGTCCAGTGCTCAGGCGCATGCTAGACATACACTTCAGTCAAAGTGCCGTTGCCGCTATCAGCTTTGAAGATCGCATTCTTTCACGGGACGACACGGCCCGGGAGCTGTACGGCATACTCCCTGCTTAGCCCTGCTTTACCTTGGCAATATAGTGCTGCAGCTCCTCAATCGAGCCGCGGATGTCTTCCAGCGCCCGGTGCTTCTCCGGCTTGACGTACTTGGCGGCCCGGAACTTGCCCTCAAAGACGACCTTCCAGGCGCTGACATCGAGCATGCGGTAGTGCAGCTTGGCATCCAGGGTTGGCCAATACTGACGGATGAAGCGGCGGTCCTGGTGGATAGAGTTGCCGGCCAGGATGACGCGCTCGCCCGATTTGAAGTGGGCGTCGACGAAAGCGACCAGTGCCGCTTCAGCCTGCTCCTCAGTAGTGCCGCTGGCCCGGCAGGCTTCAGTCAGGCCGGAGGCGCCGTGCTGCTTATGGCTGAACTCTTCCATGTTGTCCAGCACGGTATCGGGCTGGTGGATGATGGCTTCGTAACTGGCGTATTCGGTGAAATTCCAATCAGTCGCGATGGCAGCGACTTCAAGGATACGGTCTTTGGCAGGATCGAGGCCGGTCATTTCCAGATCGACCCATAGGAGGGTGGCGTGTTTGGTCATGGCTTATAGTATACCTGATTCATCGGCAGCCGGCGCATTTTCATCAGGGGTGAATGCCAGGCTGGCCGAATTGACGCAATAACGCTGGTCGGTCGGCGTGTCGTACCCCTCCCCTTCGAAGACATGACCCAGATGGCCAGCGCACCGGGCGCGCTGATATCGATGCGGTGCATGCCGTGGCTGAAGTCATGCTGGTAATCAACCGCTCCGTCGCGGGCATCATAAAAAGTGGGCCAACCACAGTGGCTTTGGAACTTGGTTCCGGCATCGAACAAGATATTGCCACAGGCCGCACAGGCGTAGATGCCCGGCCGGCTTTCATATAGATATTCGCCGGTGAACGGTGCTTCGGTAGCCCGCTGGCGCAGGCTAGCGAATTGTTCGGGTGTCAGCTGGCGGCGCCACTCATCCTCGGACTTGTGGATGGCGGGCATGGCCTTACTCTTCTTTCTTTTTGTCGAGCTTATCGAGTTTAAGGCCAAGGACGATGAAGTAGATGACCGCCGAAAGGGCGATGAACTTTATAAGGGCATCGATCAGCGCGCCCAGGTCGTACTCGGCGCTGCGGCCCCAGAACGCAACCGGTATCACCAGGTCTTTGAGGCCGTCCGCACCCAGGATCAGGACAACAGTCGGGGTGATGACCGAACTGACAATCTGATTTACCAGTCCTGTGGCCGCCGTACCGATAGCCAGACCGATGGCCAGTCCGACCACGCCTTTTTCGCGGACGAATTGGACAAAGCCAGCCAGCTGATTAGTGGTGGCGCCGGCGATCGCCTTGCCCGCCAGAGCGGCCTTAACCTGCGGTCCGGTCGCCTTGCTGGTCTCCACTTCTTCGTTATCTTCGGTTTTTTTGGCATCGGTCATCTTTAACATGACAGTCTCCTCTGTTCAGACTTACTATACACCGTTGCCAGTGGCGTGACGGTGAAAAATTTCACGTGAAATAGTGCCGCTACAGGCGCTCGGGCGCGGTGATGCCGAGCAGCTGCAAGCCGCGGCGCAAAGTATCTGCATAGACCGTGACCAGCGCCAACCGCTCGGCTTGGCGCGGATCTCCGATGACCCGGCTCTTCTCGTAGAAGCGGTTGAAGGCCTGGGTCAGCTCGTAGAGATAGGTGCAGATCAGGTGCGGCAACAGCTCGACGATGGCGCGGTCGAGGACTTCGGCATATTCGGTCAGTTTGAGGGCTAGGATGCGCTCCTCTTCGTCCAGCGTCAGCGCAGAGACAGCCGGGAGCTCGCCGTCATGTTTGGAAAGAATGCTGCAGGCCCGGGCGTGAGCATACTGCAGGTACGGTCCGGAGTTCCCTTCCAGGCTGACCGATTCCTGTGGATCATAAATTATGTCGCCACCGATGCGCTGTTTCAAAAGTGAATATTTGATGGCGCCAAGGATGACGTCGTAGTCCGTGCCGCGGCCATCATTCATCTGGGAACCGGCCTCAGTGGCGGCGTCCAAGACATCCTGGGCCAGCAGGCCGTTGCCCTTTCGGCTGCTCATCTTGACGCCGCCTGGCAGCTTGATCAGGCCGTGGGTGATGTGCAGGCTGCGTTCGGCGACTTCGGGATGGAAGTGCCCAAGCACTTTGAGTACCACCTTCATGTATTCAACTATGTCGTTGGCGGTGATGATGATACCTTTATCGAACTGGTAATCGCGCCATTTGATGGCGGCCAGGCCAAGATCCTTGGCCTCATAGGTAGGGATGCCAGCCGAGGTCATGAAGACGCGGGTGTGTAAGCCCTGCTCTTCCCCTTTGTAGACGATAGCGCCGTCGGATTCACTCAGCACACCTTCGGCCAGGCCGCGATGCACAAGGTCGACGCCGACCGGGGCGCATTCGCTTTCTGGCAGGTAGCGCGCGAACGGCGAGACCTGTAGTTGTTCATAGAGCTTTTCAAAGCCTTCGTAGCTCCACTGGCGGCAGGTCCAATAAATGTGTGCGAATGGAGTATCGCGATCGCCACTTTCAAATAGTGCATACACTTTTTTATTAATGGCAATTATTTCGGCCTTGGCCGCCTCATTTTCTTCATAGGCGGCGGTGCCTTCGACGTAGCGGCGGGTCACCCAGACGGCGCGTTCGGCCTCTGGGATATCCTGTAGTTTCTCGGGGTGTTCCCCACCGAGCGTCTGGATGATGCCCCACATGGCCCTGCCGACATGCAGACCGACGTCACCGCCGAAGTTGACCCGCTGCACCGTGGCACCGGCCACTTCATGCAGCCGGGCAATAACGTCTCCCACCAGAGTGGTGTAGAGATGACCGGCGTGCAGCACCTTGAACGGATTGGGGTCTGAGTATTCTGCAACGACCGTCTTGCCGGCATAGTGTTGAGGTACCTCTGACAGACGGGCCAGCTGGCCGGCCAGCGCCTGGTCGTTGACACGCAGGTTGAGAAAGCCGGGGCCAGCTACCGAGACTTCGGTGAAGAAGGGCTGCTCGCGCAGGTGGCCGGCGAGCTGCTCGGCAATCTGACGCGGCGGACGGCCCAGCTCGCGCGTCAGCTGCATGGCTACGTTGCTTGCGAAATCACCGAACTGCGGATCGGGCCGGCTGAGTTCGGGGACGACAGCACTGTCAAACAGCTGTTTGACGGCGTTGGTCAGGATGGTGGTTGCCTCTTGTTTCATCGTGTGCATTATAACAGAGGTGTGGGCATTATTAATAATTGTACAGATATGCTAATGGCTACTCTATATCCAAAACTCAAGTGCACGTTAGCTAAGAGTGTCTCTTCTTTGCAACAGAAGAACGCCACGGCTGACGAGATGCCAGTGCAAAAGAGATGATACTGAATACTGCCCACATAATCCATGCGGGGTGCCGCTCGTCAAAGAAAAAAATGTACGCCGCAAATAACAAGTACCCAAGGCTGACAAGCAACCACTCCAAGCGTTTACTCTTGAATATAAAGTGACCTATCGTCAGCAGCACTACAAAGATTGCAAAGCCAGTGAGAAAAATACTTACTTCGTTCATTACAGACTAATAATAGCAGTAGTTGGGCAACGGAAGGAATTTCCCTCCGTTGCCCACGCCTTACCCCTTGTAGCAACCCTCTAGGTACCACCACCACGACTTGGGAGCCAGCATGGTTCGGCCACCAGGGCCCTGCACCACCCGTGTCGGCTGGTTGAGCGGCGTAGCCACGGTCAGACACATGTCGTCGCGGTGCCCGGCGAACCCGATGCCGACACCGATCACGCCAGCCGCCGCTTGTCCGACAAGCCCGACAAGCCCAGCACCGACCGTCAGCGCACCCCCTGCCCACGCAATGGATGCCGTGTTGTCATTGGTGAAGTGCGTGTAGCGCACCCCCTTCCAGTCCTCGTAGTGATTCCCGAACGCGTCGTGGCCTTCGGCCGCAGCTGCGACTCCCGACGTGCCAAGGGCGAACCCGATGGCAACAAGCACGACAACCAGCGCAGAGCGCAGTCGTCTCATGGCACCTTTCCTTGGGTGAGGCGTCCGCATGATAGAGCGGAATTTTAGTCTATAAACTTAGTGACATACTGTCAACAATAAATTTATGCATATTTTAAAAAACGCAAAACAGTTTTTAGTGCCTACTGGGAGGCACTTATTTATTAAATGTCAATGAGGAACAGGTGCTATGTCTTAGCTGCCGCCTTGGCCGCCCGGATCAGACCGGTGAACAACGGATGCGGCACCGTCGGCCGCGACTTGAACTCCGGATGCGCCTGGGTGGCGATGAAGTACGGATGGTCGACAGCCTCGACCATCTCGACCAGCCGGCCGTCGGCGGAGGCGCCGCTGACCCGCAGGCCACCCTCGTTCATCAGCTGCTCAAAGGCGCGGTTGACCTCATAGCGGTGACGGTGGCGCTCGACGATATGGCGGCTGCCATAGACCCGTTCGGCCAGGGAGCCTTCGGCGATTTCACAGGGATAGTCACCTAAGCGCATAGTGCCGCCGGTGGCCTCCTTGCCCTTCTGGTCTTCCATGATGTAGATGGCATTGTGTTCAGTGCCAGGCGTGAATTCTTCGCTGGTTGCCCGCGTTTCACCGCCGCGGCGGACGGCGGCGATGACCGCCACCTGCATGCCCAGGCAGATGCCAAGGTACGGCACGCCGGCCTCCAGCGCGTAGCTGGCCGCAGCGATCTTACCCTCGGTGCCACGTGAGCCGAAGCCGCCCGGCACCAACAGACCGTCATATTTATCAATCAGTTCCTGGCCATGTGTCTCGAAGGCTTCGGCGCTGACCCATTCATACTCAAGTGAGGTGGATTCGTTCCAGGCGGCAGCCTTGAGGGCCTCCAGGACTGAGATGTAAGTATCTTCGTTATCGAGATATTTGGCCACGACGCCGATCCTGACCTTATCGTCGTACTGGGTCGTCGCCTTCTTGACGGCGTCTTCCCAAGCAGACATATCCGCTTCCGGGGCTTCGATGTGGAAGTTTGACAGCAGCAGATCATCAACGCCCTTCTCGCGGATGGTCAACGGCACGCGATAGACGGTGTCGGCGTTGCTGAGCACGATGACGGCATTCTCACGGACACCCCCGAACATACTGAGCTTACGGACTATACCATCGGTGACCGGCCGCTCGGTACGGGCCACGATGACATCGGGGATGATGCCGTATTGCCGCAGGTCGCGCATGGCGTTCTGGGCAGGCTTGGTCTTGAATTCCTTGCTAGCAGAGAGGTATGGCACGTAGACGACATTGACGAACTGGCAGTGGTCGCGGCCGACCTTGGCGGCCAGTTCGCGGATAGCCTCCAGGAACGGCGCACCCTCGATATCGCCGGCCGTGCCACCGATCTCAACGATGTGCACGTCGGATCCCTCACCCGCTGCCACGATGGCCTCCTGCAACGCATTAGTGAAGTGCGGCACCAGCTGGACCGTCTTGCCCAAAAACTTACCGTTACGCTCGTCCTGGATAAGGTTGCGCAGCACAAAACCGGACAAAGTAATGCTGCGGCGCGTCATGTCCTCATTCAAAAAACGCTCGTAGTGTCCGAGGTCGAGGTCCGTTTCGGCGCCGTCGCGCGTGACGAAACATTCGCCATGTTCGGCCGGGTTGAGCGTGCCAGCATCGACATTAAGATATGGGTCGCACTTCTGCATCGTCACCTTAAGGCCACGGGCTTTTAAAACGGCGCCGATAGATGACGCCGTGATGCCCTTGCCGACACCGGAGAGCACGCCCCCTGTCACAAACAGATAACGGGTGGGGGATGTATTCATGTTTCGTAATTATACCAGAGACTTCGCGGAAGCTGAAAGCCTTACTTTGACAACGAAAAACGACGGCGCGGGCCGTCGTCTTCATCGTAAATCAACCTGGCGGAGAGAACAGGATTCGAACCTGCGATAGCATTGCTGCCATACACGCTTTCCAAGCGTGCGCCTTCAACCACTCGGCCACCTCTCCGTATCGCCTACAGTGTACAGCATAACGGCACCAGGGACAAAATGACCGCCGCTGTGTTAATGACATGCGCCAGCCGCGTGCTATATACTGATGCCCTATGCGTCGCGCTTATGGCTTTGCTATCGTCGAACTGCTGATCGTGACGGTCGTCATCGGTATCCTGGCGGTAATCGCCTATGCGACCTACCGCGATGGCCAGGAGAGGGATATGGTCACAAACCGCCCGCAGCCCCCTATCGGGCAATACATGAAGCGCGAAGACTCTCAGATCCGGGGCGGCCCACTACACTACGACAACGATGGCGACGTGCAGGCCGCCAACTGCACCGGCACCCAGCAGTACTTCACGATCGACCGCGATTCCATCATCGGCAACTACGGGGTGCGGCCAGCTATTACCACAAGCAGTTTGACATTTGGCAAAAGCAGTTGTACTAAATACTTCCTTTTCCCTGTTGTTTAGTGACGTGCTTACTCTCTATAATTAAATGACTGTCAGCATTAAAGCAAAGCCCAAGACAGACATTTTTTATATGAGAAGCCACCCAGTCATTGAACTCACCAACCTTAGCAAGATGTTCGGCTACGGCGACGCCACCACCGTCGCTCTGGACAGTATTTCCCTCAGCATTAAAAAGGGTGAATTCGTGGCCATCATGGGGCCCAGCGGCTCGGGCAAGACGACGCTTATGAACATCCTTGGCCTGCTCGACACCCCGACCCACGGCGACTACGCCTTGAGCGGCCAGATCGTCGGCCGGCTCAGCAGCCGCAAGCGCGCCAAGATCCGGCGCACCAAGATCGGCTTCGTCTTCCAGAGTTTCAACCTGCTGGGCCGCATGAACGTGCTCGATAACGTCTCCCTACCCTTGATGTACAGCGGCAAGTCAAAACTCAGCCGCATCCATGCCGCCAGCCGCCTGCTCAAGACGTTCGGGTTACAGGAGCGCGAATATTATATGCCGCACCAGCTCTCCGGCGGCCAGCTGCAGCGCGTCGCCATCGCCCGGGCGCTGGTCAACCGGCCGTCCATCATCCTGGCCGATGAACCCACCGGCAACCTCGACTCCCGCGCCAGCGAAATCATCATGCACGAGTTCCGCGAGATCCATAAGCGTGGCAATACCATCGTCATGGTCACCCACAACCCCGCCCTGACCGTCTACGCCGACCGCGTCATCCAGATGGTCGACGGCCGCATCGCCAGCGACAGCAGCGAGCGCAAGGCCGCCCGCCGTGCCAGCAACCGACCGGTCGCCAGCACCGCTCCGAAAGGCCGTGCCTCATGATGTGGCTGGCAGACATCCGCATCGCCGTCGCCAGCCTGCGGGCCACGCGCGTCAGAACCTTTTTGACCGTCTTCGGCATCATCATCGGCGTCGCGGCCGTCACGCTGGTGCTGGCACTGGGCGAAGGGGCCAAGTCGGCCATCCAGAACCAGGTCTCGCTCTTCGGCGGTGACGTAGCTACCGTCCGCCCCGGCAAATTGTCACGCGATGCCAGTGGCAACATCATCGGCTACGACCTGCTGGCCAACTTCAATGCCAGCACCCTGACGGAATACGACGTGGAGCTGGTAGCCAGCACGCCCGGCGTGGCCGGCGCCTCGCCAGTGATGGGACTGCGCAGCTCGGTGGTGGCCGGTCCGCGCAGCATCGATGAGACCCAGGTGGTGGCCACCAATCAGCAGTTCCCCGAGATATTGGCCCAGCGGGTCAAGACCGGCGAATTCGTCAGCCCCGAGATCAACCGCAATACGGTCGTACTGGGCAACACCCTGGCCAATCGCCTCCTTGACAGCGACCAGACCCTTGGGCAGCGCGTCAGCATCCGTGGCGAAGAATACACCGTCATCGGCATCCTCGGCCACACCCAGACACCACTGGCACTCAACGGCCTCTTTGACAGCAACATGGCCGCCTACGTCAGCCTTGATGCCGGCAAGGCCATGAACCAGGGCATCGCCCAGATCCAGACCATCAACTTCCGGGTGCCCAAGGGTGGCGACATGGAGAAGGTCAAGGCCGAAGTCTACCGGCGGCTGGCCGAAGCGCACCACTCTGACGATATTGCCGTCATCAGCTCCAAAGAAGCCTTCAGCATCACCGAGGATATCTTCACCACCATCACCAAGTACACTGCCGGCGTGGCAGCTATCTCGTTGCTTGTGGGCGGCATCGGCGTCATGAACATCATGCTGGTCGCCGTCACCGAGCGCACCCGCGAAATCGGTATCCGCAAAGCCGTCGGTGCCACCAACGGCCAGGTCTTGCGTCAATTCCTGATCGAAGCCATCATCATGAGCCTGACCGGCGGCATCCTGGGAGTGGGCCTGGCAGCACTGATATGCCTGCTTCTCTCCTTCGGCCTGTCATTTACCCCGATCATCACCTGGGCCATCTTCGGTTCGGCCATCGGCGTATCGCTGCTGGTGGGGGTGCTATTCGGTATTTTCCCGGCCGTACGGGCCGCCCGCAAGGATCCCATCGTCGCCCTGCGGCAGCTGCAGTAGCGCAGTAACAGGGGTCACAAACGTCGCACTTTCATGTTTGCCTTAAGCATGATATGCGATATAATGAGACCAAAGTACGAGATATGTGTAAAAAGGGGCGGCAATGAACAACACGGGACCACAGAACCAAGCTATAAGCGATGACCAGGAACTCGCGAGCGTATTGAAGGGCATGCAACAGCAGAACCACGCGCTTTCCACTACTCCTGGCGTCAGCGACCAGGCATCATCGTTTGAAGAGACACCGCTGCCGACCGCTGCCACGCCAGCCGGCCCGGCCATCTCCATTCCCTCCCTGCCACCGCTGCCGGCACCAGCTGCCGAGCCGGCCGCAGCCGAACCTGCTGCCGTTGAAACACCGGCAGCTCCGGCCGTCGATCCGGCACCAGCCGCTGCTCCAGCCGAACCGGCTGCCGAGCCAGTCGCCGCACCGGCTGTCACGGAAACACCAGCTCCAGTCGCCGCACCTGCCGCAGCTGAGCCCGCCCCAGAGCGTGGCGGTGAGCTCGACACCATCAAGCGCGAGGCCCTGGAAGAACTGCGCCCACTGGTTGGCAAGCTGAACCTGCCACCCAAGGAAAAGTTCGACACCATGCTCCTGATCATCCGCTCGACCGATGACAAGAGCCTGCTCGACCCGGCCCACGAAGCCGCCCGCGCCATCACCGACGAGGAAGAGCGCGCCCAGGCCCTGCTCGATATCATCAAGGAAATCGACTACTTCTCTTCGCAGCAGTAAAAGAAAAACAATGGAACGCCCCGGCCAGTCCGGGGTTTTTCATGTGCATCACTGTTATCCAGTGCCCATTTACCCTTGAAACGAGAATGCCCCGCGTCCATTTGTCATGGATGCGGGGCGTGTGCCTCGGCCAGCCCTGAGGCTGACGGGTGGCACCGAGGTGCCGGAAAGACGGTGCGGCCGCCATTGGTGGTGGCGCGGCCATGTGTTGGACTGATCTGCGGCTCCTTACCCCGCAGCCTTGAGGCCCGTCGCCTGTTCAGACGTTCGCAGCCGGATGCGGGTGGTACGTCGGAAGTGGGCGATGCCCGCCGGGGTCAGCCGGAGTACGCGGCGGCCTCGCCGCTCGCTCCGGGTGTTCTGACTCAGCATGGCGAGTCGGAGGAACGTCAGCTGGCCGATGGCCGCCTGAGCGTCACTCGGACTGCGGAGCCCCCGGACGGCGCGGACGAGCCGCTTGTACAGCTGCGTGTCGCTGCCGTCGAAGGTGAACTCACCGTCTTCCTGCGACAGCAGGAATTGGGCGAGGGCGCTAGTGTGTCGCGAGATGCCTGCCACGTGTCATCACTCTTTCTCGTGCTTGAGGGTAGGTGGTGTCTTCCTGGCTTATATATTATAGCACGAAAATGAAAATAAGTAAATAGTGTGGCGTTTTTTGTTAGTTTTTGGCGTCTTCATTAAGTTTTAATGAACTGAGGCGACGGCACAGCTGTAGCCCCGGCATGACAAAAAAGCCGGCCCTCAAGTGGAGCCGGCTCCTGCCCTGCCCTACGCTGCCGCAGGGATTACATCATACCCATGCCGCCCGGCATACCGCCGGCAGCTGGCGCTTCCTTCTCTGGGATTTCTACGACCAAGGCACCCATGGTCATAGCCGTAGCGGCGATAGAAACAGCGTTCTGTACAGCCTCCTTGGTAACACGGACCGGATCGACGACACCCTTGGCTTTCATGTCGACCAGCTTATCCTCGGCGTCATTGACATTGAAGCCCATGCCGTCTTTGGATTCCAGCAGCTTGGCCAGCAGTGCTGCCGAGTTCTTGCCGGCATTGTCCATCAGCTGGATGAACGGGGCCTGCAGTGCGCTCTTGACCAAGCCGCGGCCAGCCTCGTACGAAGAGGTGTTGTCAGTCTTGAGCTTACCGGCCAGGTTGACCAGGGTGACGCCACCACCGGCGACGATACCTTCGGCCAGCGCGGCCTTCGTGGCGGCGACGGCGTCATCAACGCGGAACTTCTTCTCTTCAATCTCGGTCTCAGTAGCACCACCGACCTTGATGACGGCAACCTTGCCACCCAGGGCAGCGGCGCGCTTCTCCAATTGTTCCTTGTCGTATTCACTAGTGGCGTTGGCGGCCTGCGCCTTGATCTGGGTGACGCGGGCGTCAAGATCCTTGCTCTTGCCAGCGCCTTCGATGATAGTAGTCTCGTCTTTGCGGACAATCACCTTGCGGGCCGTACCGACCACACCAAGGTCGGCGTTTTCAAAAGTGATGCCCTGGTCATCGGTGATGACCGTCGCACCGGTCAGCACAGCCAGGTCCTGCAGCACTTCCTTGCGGCGGTCACCGAAGGCAGGCGCCTTGATGGCCACCGTATTGAAGACACCCTTGAGGCGGTTCAGTACCAGCGTACCAAGTGCTTCACCCTCGACGTCCTCGGCGATCAGGACCAGGTCCTTCTTGCCGGCCTGGGCCAGCTTCTCGAGAATCGGCAGGAAGTCCTGGATGCTGGCTACCTTCTTGTCAGTAATGACGATGGCCGGCTTGTCGTAGACGGCTTCCATGCGGTTGGAGTCGGTCACCATATAGGCGCTGATGAAACCGCGGTCCATGGTAAAGCCTTCCACCACCTCGGCTTCCATCTTCAGGCTCTGGCCTTCCTCAACCGTTACCACACCTTCTTTACCGACTTTGGCGATGACGTCGGCGATTAACTCACCGATTTCAGCGTCACCGGCCGAAATCGTTGCAACTTCCGCAACACGTCCCTTCTTGCTGCCGATGTCTTCAGCCAGCTTCTCCAAGGCGCTCAGCACCTCGGCACCGGCAGCCTCGACGCCCTTGCGCAGCTCCATCGGGTTGTGGCCGGCGGCAATCAGGCGGTTGGCTTCATTTAAAATATTATAGGTCAGAACCGTGACAGTGGTCGTGCCGTCGCCGGCGACGTCGTTCATCTTATTGGCGGCCTGCTTGATCAGCTCGGCGCCCACTTTGTAGCCCAGGGTCTCGTCATCGTCCTCGGGCAGGTCGACACCTTTGGCGACCGTCACGCCGTCATGGGTGACCGTCGGGTTGCCGTAGCTCTTGCTGATGACGACGTTGCGGCCGCGCGGGCCCATCGTCACCTTGACGGCGTCATACAGTGCCTTGGCTCCGCCGAGTACGCGGCGGCGGGCCTCATCGTCATAAAATACTTTCTTTGCCATAAGTATACGTTCTCCTCTGTTACGTGCGTCTTATAATCGTTTAGCTACACTTACTTTGTCAAAAGCGGCTAGGCGGTCGCCAGGACGTCTTCTTCCTTGACAATCAGGTATTCGGTTCCGTTGACCTTCAGCTCCGTGACGCTGTATTCTTTAAAAACTATCTTGTCGCCGACCTTGATCTCCTTGACATCAGGACCGACAGCCTGAACAACCGCCAATGTCGACTTTTCTTTGGCGCTATCAGGCAGCAGCAGACCGGCGGCAGTCTTGCTTTTTACTTCTTCCTTGACTGCGACAACCCTGTCGGCAAGCGGTTTGAGTGGTACGCTCATATGAAAGAACCTCCTTAAGTATGGTCATTAGTTGTCCCCTGCGCGGCATTTTTGGCAAAGCCACGAGGTGTCGTTCCCATATTAGCACTCTACCTGCATGAGTGCCAAGTGCTTACGCTGTACTTTTTATTTTTCACATGAAAAGCGCCGTCTGCATACCCCAAAAATAAAGAGAGTCCGCCGGAGCGGTAATCGAGCTGCCCGGGCGGGCGGTTCGACACTCTCTTTACGGCGGACGGGTGGATGGTTGTTGGGTCTCAGCAGTCACCGATACCCAGGAGGTGCCTCATGCTCATCTTCCAGAGCGCGACATCGAGCGCACTGAGGCCCGAGACGGGCAGGCTCGTGAGCAGCCTCAGGATGCGCCGGGCGTCCTCCTTCATGGTCGCCCCGGCCAGCTCGGCCGCGATGGTCGGGTGCGACGCCTGCAGCTGGGTTGCCTGGGCCGTCGCCTCGCTGGGCCAGGTGGCGTGTACCGAGGTATATCCCTCGGTGGCACCAACCATGGTCATGATAACCTTCTCCCTGCACCAGTGGTGCGTAGTGGATTTATCCAGAATAATACTACCTCTTTTTGATGGTTTTGCAAGCATAAAAACGTTGCGAGAATGGCAATGCATATATTGACATCTTGTAACGTTTATGATGATAATAAACGGTCATATCCTCGCCGGCACACGCCGGCCAGACGAAAGCGACAAATGACATGGCCAGCAGACGCCAACAGCGCCGCCGCCAGGACGGACACGGGCGCGAGCCCCGCTTCGACCGGCGCAACCCGCTCCATAAGGGCGACGTGCGGATCGACGAGGTGACCGGGCGCCCCGCCCTGGCACCCGTCCGCCCAGCGCCGTTGCAGCACAGCTCCCTGGGAGAACAGCTGCAGCGGCTACTGGGTACGGTCACCACCCGCCTCGCCCACGAAGGAGACGACGCGCTCCCGGACCGTGCTCTCGACGGCGGATAAACCAACCGCGCCCGACATACACCGGATACCCACCCATCAGTATCCATGTCATACAAAAAGGCGGCCCCGTGGTGTACGGAGGCCGCCGTTTCAATTGCAAACGCTTGTCTACGCGGTAATTATCGCCTTCACCCGCTCCACCAGCTCCTGCAGCGTGGCTTCATCCTTCGCTTCGGCGTTGAGGCGCAGCAGCGGCTCAGTGTTGCTGGCGCGGACATTAAACCAGCTGTCGGCGTAGTTGACCGTCAGGCCGTCAAGGTCATCCTGCTCGCCGTCGTTGAACTGACCCTTTAGGCGGGCAATCGTCCCCTCTTTGTCCGTTACTTCAAAGTTCGTCTCGTTGATAGAGACGTAGGTCTGGAACTCAGATACCAGCTCGCTCAACTTCTTGCCGCTTTCCGTCAGTACCTGCACGGCCACCAGGGCGGCAATCAGGCCGGAGTCGGCTGAAAAATTATCGCGGAAGTAGTAGTGCCCTGAGTGCTCGCCGGCAAAGACGGCGTCGTGCTTGCGCATTTCAGCCTTGATGTAGCTGTGGCCGACCTTGGTGCGGTGGCCCTGGCCGCCACCCTGCGCAATCGTCTCGCCGACGATGCGGCCGCAGATAGCGTTGTAGAGAATACTGGCGCCGGGGTTCTTGACCAGGAAATACTTGGCCAGGATAGCCGTCATGACCGTGCCGCTGATAGGCGCGCCGGTCTCGTCAATCAGGACAGCCCGGTCACCATCGCCATCGAAGGCGATACCGAAGTCCAGGCCATCCGCGCGGATCTTGGCCTGCAGGTCTACCAGCGTCCGCTCGTCCAGCGGGTTGGCCAGGTGGTTCGGGAAAGTGCCGTCCAGTTCCCAGTACATCGCCTCGACCGACAGGTGCTCCGGCAGGTGCTTCACCAGATGCGGCATGACCGCACCGGCCATGCCGTTGCCGGCATCGACGGCGATCTTGTAGGCAGGCCAGTCGGCAACGTTCACGAAGCCCAGAGCGTGTTTGACCCAGTCTTCCATGACGTCCTTCTCAGTCAGGCTGGCCTTATCGAGCGACGGGGCGAAATCATTGGCGATGGCCAGGTCACGGATCTCTGCCAGGCCGGTCTCGATGCCGACCCCGCGGGCCTGCTCGCGGCAGAACTTAATACCGTTATACTCGCCCGGGTTGTGGCTGGCCGTAATCATGGCGCCGCCGGCCAGGTTAAAGTGACCGACCGTGAAATAGAGCATGTCGCTGGCGACCTGGCCGATAGACCAGACTTCGCGGCCTTGCAGACGCAGGCCTTCGCTGACCGCTTCGGCCAGCTGGCGGGAATCCGGGCGCATGTCGTAGCCGACCGCCACGACACCTTCCGTCGGCAGCCAGTCGGCAAAGGCTTTGCCGATGCGCTCACAGCTGTCGGCGTTCAGCTCTGATCCCACCTTGCCGCGGACATCATAGGCTTTAAAGATTGCTTCATTCATAACTGTACTACTCCTTATGGGTTAAGTAGGTAAACGTATAGGAGGCCTATTCTGTTGCATTATACATGTCAAGACAAGCCCCCGGCTAGCATCGGCCGGGCCACATCCACCGTGCTATATTAAGAAATGATGAATCCCCACTTCCTCCAGACCAGCGCCTGGAAACACTTTCAGGAGGCACTCGGCCGCACCACCTTCGAGGCCAGCGGTGATGGCTGGCATTATATGGCCGTGCTTGAGCCGGGCCGTTTCAGCCGGCTCTACTGCCCGTACGGCCCTACCGCCGACAGCGCCGCCAGCTTCAAGGCTGCCCTTGCCTCCCTCAAGGTGCTTGCCAAGAAACAAGGCGTCCATTTTATCCGCATCGAGCCGATGGCACCGCTCAGCCCGGCTGCATTGCGGCGTTTTGGCGCCGTCCGTGCCCGGCACTCCATCCAGCCGCAGCACACCTGGTGCGTCGACCTGACCATCAACGAAGAAGACCTGCTGAAGAACATGAACGGCAACACCCGCCGTTTCTGGCAGCGCGGCAAAGAAAAGTACGACATCAGTTTCCGCAGCAGCGACGACCCGGCCGATATCGAGATATTCCTGGACTGCATCCGCGAAGTCGCCGATCGTACCGGCATGCGCCCGCATGACGATGATTACTTCCGCCTGCAGGCGCGTACCCTGCTGCCCCTTGGCGCCGCCCGCCTGTTCATCACCAGCGTCGATGGCCGGCCGGCCGCCGCCATCCTGGCCTACGACACCCCCACCACCCGTTATTACGCACATGCCGCCGCCCACTATGAGTTCCATGTGCAGAACGTGGCAACCGTCGGTATCATCTTTGCCATGCTGGAAGCCAAGCGCGAGGGCAAGACCACCTTCGACCTGTACGGCGTCGCCCCGCCCGACGCTCCGGCCGACCATCCCTGGCAGGGTTTTTCGCGTTTCAAGCGGACCTTCGGAGGCGCCGGCGTCGATTATCTTGGCGCCTGGGAGATACCCGTCAAGCCGTACTGGCACCGGGCATACCGGCTGGCTGGCAAGGCAGTCGCCGCCAAGCAGGCGCTACGCAGAAAACTGCGCCGTTCGTAACCGGCGCGCATTTGTTTCACATGAAAACCGGGCTTCTTTTGCCCGGTTTTTCGTCTTACTTTTCGAGTAGCTCCCGTACGACATCCGCATCGTTCCACGGCACCTTCTCGCCGTTGATGATACGGAACTGTTCGTGCCCCATGCCGGTAATAACCACCATGTCGCCACGGCGGGCAGTAGCCAGGGCGGCAGCGATAGCTTCGCGCCGGTCTGGAATTTCCTGCGTGCGCTCCTCTGCCCCGGCCTTGCTGATGCCCTCCATGACCATAGTGCGGATAGTGGCGGCATCTTCCGTGTAGTTTTCTTCGTCCGTCAGGTACAACCTGTCGGCGTATTCGGCGGCGATGCCACCCATGATGGCGCGCTTCGTCTTGTCTCGGTCGCCAGTGGCGCCGAAGACCAGATGGATCTTTTTCTTATTCAGCTGGCGGAGAGAACCGAGGAGCTGGGTGAAAGCATCCGGGGTGTGCGCATAATCGATGATGACCTCGAACGGCTGGCCGGCCTCCACCTTCTGCTGGCGGCCCGGTACGCCTTCGATGGCCTCAATGCCCGCTTCGATGTCTTTGGTTTTCACGTGAAGGACATAGGCGGCGCTGGCGGCAGCAAGGGCATTATAGACATTAAACTTGCCCGGCATATGCAACACCAGATCCAATTTGTTCGTGTGGTCAATCTCGACACTGGCGCGACTCCCCTGCCGGTGCATGCGGGCACCGACCAGGCGGGCGTCGGCATCGGGGTGCGTGCCATAGGTGATCGTCTGTTCGCCCGGCGGGAACTGGTCGTAATAATCAAACCATTCATCGTCGTGGTTCAGGACAATGAAGCGGGGCTTGCGCTTAAAGAGCTTGGCTTTGGCGGCGGCGTACTTCTCCATTGAGCCGTGATAATCCAGGTGATCCTGCGTCAGGTTCGTCATGATGGCCACCTCACAGGGGATGCCCCAGACGCGGTATTGCATCAGGGCGTGGCTGGTAACTTCCAGAATCAGTACGTCGATGCCGTGCTTCTTCATCTCGGCCAGTTTCTGCTGCAACAGCATCGGGTGGATGGCTGTGGCGTTCTGGTCGTTGATAAACTGCTTGCCGTTGATTTCAAAGAAGGCGGTGCTGATGACGCCGACCTTCAGCCCGGCCGCGCGCAGAATGCTGGCCAGCATGGCGGCCGTGGTCGTCTTGCCGTTGGTGCCGGTGATCATGACCACCTTCATGCCCTTGGAGGGCTGACCATAGCGAACATTAGCCGCGACCGCCACTCCCAGATGATACAGATTGCCCACCCGCTGCTTAGCGCTGCCCGGCAGGACTTTCTTGGCAACGCGTTTAGCTTTTTCCATATAGCTATTCTACTACACGGCTGGCGGCGCCATAGCGCTGATGTTTAATTGACTATTCATGTGACATATGATATAAAAATCCGGCTAGTCCCTCCGACAAGAAGGATGTGTGTGATGAACATGCAGTATACGGGCAGCCTGGCGCTCCGGACGGCCGGGGTGCTCGTTTCGGTACTGGGCATGGTGCTGGCACTGGCCGCCGGCGCCTCGGCCGCCGAACTCGGTACTACGCATAATGGGATCGCCGGCGCCGCCTTCATGGTCCGCGCCAATGCTCCCGCCTGCCATGGTGCCGGGTGCGACGGGCTGAGCCCCGAGGCGACCGGCTGCGGCCGTGACGCCGTCACCCTGCGGGCCGGACACGCCAGGATATTCCGGGCAGGTGGCACCGGCCTGTCCATGGGTACCGTCGTCGGGGCCGTTGAGCTGCGCAGCTCGGCTGCGTGCGGGACGTACTGGGCCCGCTTCAGGATCAATGGCGTCGCACCCTGCAAGGGCGTCGACGTGCGCCTGATCGCCTACCCTAGCGGCGCCCAGCCCCGTCGAGAACAGGTATTGCGTCTGACCGGCCATCAGGTCGGGCATGGCACCGGTGGCTGGCGCTACACCGCCATGCTTCACAGTCCCGGCAGCGTGGTCAATGCGCATGCCGATGGCGTGGATGATGTGGTTGAGGGCGTTACTGAAGTGGTAGGTATCTAGACGACAGGGGGTATTGACTTTTCGATAACAAAATGATATAAACGTTTAGTCAACCCCACCCCTCAATGTGATGAGGATGATATGATCGCCACGATCACCGCCCTGGTGCGCGCCTGCCGCGGACCGCTGCTCACCCTGGTCCTCGCGCTGGGTATGAGCCTGCTGGGAGGCATGCCAGCCTCCGCCAGCACCGACGGCAACGTGCCGCAGACCGAGAAGGCCAGCTTCCCGCTGGCCCAGAACCACCAGGTGGTGGCCAGCTCGGTCTCGGTCAACGACGCCGGCTGCAGCGGTCACGACTGCACCGGGCTCGATCCCGAGAAGACCGGCTGCGCCAGTGATGCCGTCACGCAGGCCTCCGGGCCGGTGCGGACGGTGAACCCCCAGCCCGGCGGGCCGGCCGTCGTCGTCGGCACCGTCGAGCTGCGCCACTCGCCCGGCTGCGACGCCTCCTGGGCCCGTCTCCGACTGGACGGCGGGGCGCCCAAGTGGGCCATCCACCTGCGCATTCACGCCTACTCGCCCAACAGCACGTGGGCGACCGAGAAGGAGCTGGTGATCGCCGCGGCGGACGTCGCCCGGGGCGGCAACTGGTACACCGTGATGCTGCACACGGACGGCGCGACCGTCTACGGCCACGCCGACGGCCGGGCCAACCGGATCGGCGGCACCACCAGCAGCGGCTGAGCCGCGGGCCGTGCGCCCGCCATGCCGCCCGGGACGCGCGCCACCGCACCGAGCGGGCCCCGCGCCCGCAGCACCAAGCGGATCTCCGTATCCACAGCACTACACCCCGGCGACGGCCAGTCGCCGGGGTTTTCCTATGTACCATGCTTTTCAGGGGTGATACAATCAGCTGAAAGAGTTGAGGTGGCAGTGCAGACCGCGCTTTATCGCGCCGATGTCCGCGCGTCCCAGGAGATTATTCACGTGAAAATACTAGGAATCGAAACCAGCTGCGACGAAACATCCGCCGCCATCGTCGAGGATGGCCGCCGGCTGCTGTGCAATGTCGTCAATACGCAGATTGATATTCATAAGGTGTATGGCGGCGTTGTGCCAGAGATTGCTGCCCGCTCGCATTTGGAAGTGATGATCCCGGTGGTCGAAGAGGCCTTTTCACGTGCAAACTGCAGCTGGGACGACATCGATGCCATCGCCATCACCTATGCGCCCGGCCTGATCGGCAGCCTGTTGGTAGGCACCCTGACCGCGCGCCTGCTGGCCATCACCAAGCAAAAGCCGCTCTTCCCCATCCATCATGTGGAGGCGCATGTCTATGCCAATTACCTGGTGGAGACCAGTGGCGAATCAGTGGCGGATTACAAGCTGCCCGCAGAACAGCCCCGCTTCCCCATGCTGGCGCTCATCGTCAGCGGCGGCCACTCCCAGCTGGCCCTCTTCCGCGACCACGGCGACTACACCCTGCTGGGTCAGACCCAGGACGACGCCGTCGGCGAAGCCTTTGACAAAGTTGCCAAGATCATCGGGCTCCCCTACCCCGGCGGCCCTTCCATTGCCAAAGCGGCAACGCTTGGCGACCCGTACGCTTTCAAGCTTCCCAAGGCCAAGCTGCAAGGCGCATACGATTTTAGCTTCTCAGGCCTCAAGACAGCCGTTCTCAGGGCGATTCAGGCGCATGTGGGCGTCGGGTACGATTTTCCCTCCTTCCAGCTCGCAGAGCGCTTAGATGAGGCCACACGCCACAATATGGCCGCCAGCTTCCAACGGATTGCCGTGGAGACGCTGGTTGATAAGGCGTTCAAAGCTTACCAGGACTACTCGCCCGCCTCAGTGGTGATTGCCGGTGGCGTAGCCGCCAACCAGGAGTTGCGGCGGCAGTTGGCCGAACGCCTACCCATCCCTATCGAGTATCCCGATATCCGGCTCTGCACCGATAATGCCGCCATGATTGCTACGCTGGGATATTACCGGGCGCAGCGGCAACAGCCGGTAGATCCGTTGGTGCTGGAGGTGGCGCCAAGCCTCTCAATGTAGTTCGCTGATGGCGCGGTCCCACCCGCGTGCTTCATGTGAAAACAGATTGTTCTTGTGTCCGGTCTTCATGTGAAACATGCAAGTTTTCACACTTTATCTTCATGTGAAAAGTGCCCTGCCCTGTATTGTTTTCACAGCTTTGCATCGCGCCGTTTTCGCGGCGAGTCCGGCAGGAGCGCTTTACCCTAGCCCTCCCCTGTCGCCTACGGTATACTGGATGTATCGCAACGCCGGCATTAGCCGGCTGTGTGGAGCGAGGTGTCTGACGGTTACCCATCTCTCTGGTGTCCGGCGTGCGTCCGGCCTCTGTTCTGCCGTCAGTCCCCTGTCATACTTTTCACGTGAAAAGTCGCCGCTCCCCTAAGCAAACCTAAGCCAGGGAAGACCAGTCATGAAATTACCAAGCGCCTACGAGCCACAGCAGTACGAAGAAACCATTTACGCCTTATGGGAGACCTCGGGCGCATTCCGGCCGCAACCGTCGCGGACAGGGGAGCACTACAGCATCGTCATGCCGCCGCCCAACGCCAACGGCAACCTGCACATCGGCCACGCCTTGACCACCGGCCTGCAGGACGTTGCTATCCGTTACCACCGCATGAAAGGGGACTCGACCGTCTACATCCCTGGCGCCGACCATGCCGGCTTTGAGACCTGGGTGGTCTTTGAGAAGCAGCTGGAGAAAGAAGGGAAGAGCCGCTTCGACTTTTCACGGGAAGAAATTTACTCGCAGGTTTGGGATTTCGTCGAGAAAAACAGGGGTAACATGGAAGTTCAGCTGCGCGAACTCGGTGCCAGCTGCGACTGGGACCACCTGGTTTTCACGCTCGATTCTCCGGTCATCAAGACCGCCTACGCCACCTTCCGCAAGCTCTGGGAGGATGATCTGATCTACCGTGGCAAGCGTATCGTCAACTACTGCACCAAGCACAAGACCAGCTTTGCCGACATCGAGGTGGAACACCGCGAAGAGAAGGGAAGCCTGTGGCACATCCGTTACGCCCTGACTGACGGCGACGAAGTGGTCGTCGCTACTACCCGGCCCGAAACACTGCTGGGCGACACCGCCATCGCCGTCCATCCGGATGACCCCCGTTTCAAGCACCTGGTAGGGAAGACGGCCATCGTGCCGATCGTCCACCGCGAGATTCCGATTGTCGGCGACGACGCCATCGATATCGAGATGGGCACCGGCGCCGTCAAAGTGACCCCTGCCCATGACCCGACTGACTTTGAAATAGGGGGGCGGCACCAGCTCGACACCATCGAAATCATCGATGCCAACGGCCTGCTCAACGAGCACGCCCCGATGCCGTACCGCGGCATGACGGTACTGGCAGCCCGTGCCAAAGTAGTGGAAACCTTGGAAGCTTCACGTGAAATCGTGAAAGAGGACGCCTATATACACAGCGTGGGCGTCTGCTATAAGTGCGGCACGGTCATCGAGCCGCTGCTGCGCGAGCAGTGGTTCATCCGCATGCAACCGCTGGCCGAACGGGCCATCAAAGCGCTGAAGGCCAAAAAAATAAAGTTTTATCCGCAGAGCAAGGCCGAGGAGCTCATCCACTACCTTGGCCAGCTGCGCGACTGGAACCTGAGCCGCCAGATTCCGTGGGGCATTCCGATCCCGGCTTTCCAAAACGAGACTGACGACAGCGACTGGGTGTTTGACGAGCGGGTGGACCAGCCGGTCATCACGGTTAATGGCATCAGCTACCGCCGGGATGAAGACACCTTTGACACCTGGTTCAGTTCGGGGCAATGGCCATACATTGTCACGCGTGACGCTCACAACGGCGAGCTGCACGACTTTTTCCCGACCAGCCTGATGGAGACGGGGGTGGACCTGCTGCGCCAGTGGGTCGGCCGCATGATCATGCTGAGCCTTTACGCCACGGACGAAGTACCATTCCGTGAAGTCTACATGCACGGCATGGTCCTGGACGAGCAAGGCAAGAAGATGAGCAAGAGTAAGGGCAACGTCATCAACCCGCAGGACATCATCCGGGAGTATGGCTCGGACGCGCTGCGCTTTGGCCTGCTCAGCGCCCGGAGCGCGGGACAGCACCAGGCATTCGGTATCAGCAAAGTGACCGCGGCCCGCAACTTCTGCAACAAGCTTTGGAATATTGCCCGCTATGTCGAGAGCAAGACAGGGGAGCCGTACCAGCCGCTGGCCAACGGCGCGCCGGTGCCAGGTTCGAGTGCCGATCACTGGATTATCCGCCAGCTCAACCACGCCGGCAAGACCCTGGGCAAGCTGCTTGACCGCCACCAATACGCCGAGGCAGGGGAGTTTATCTACCATCTCATTTGGAATGACGTAGCCGATTGGTACATCGAGGCCAGCAAACAGCAGGACAACGTGGACATGCTGGCCTGGGTGCTGGAAACCTCTTTGAAACTGGCGCACCCGTTCCTGCCGTTTGCCACGGAGACGGTCTGGCAGAAGCTGGGCTGGCACAAGAGTCTGCTAATCAACGAACCCTGGCCGACACCGGAGCCTTTTGATGAGGCTGCCGCCAAGTCATTCGAGCAGGTCCAGAGCCTGGTCAGTGAGATCCGCGTCGTCACCAGCGAGCTAGGGAAGCACAAGCAGAACCTGCTGTTCATGGATGACGTGCTGATTGCCGAGAATAGCACGCTTATCAGCTGGCTTGGCCGGCTGGAGCAGGTACGGGAGATATCCGAACCATCCGGTCTGCGCTTGGCCGTACCCGGCAGGCAGGCGTGGCTGGATATGGACGCCGACACGCTGTATGAACATCAATCGAAGTTGGAGGTACGATTGGTCGAGGCCCGCGAGCGGGCAGCCAACCTGCAGCGCCGGCTCGACAACAAGACGTATGTCAGCCAGGCGCCGCCGCGTATCGTCGAGGAAACACGGCACCAGCTGGCGGAGCAGCAATCGTTGGTGGAGCGTTTGCAGAAGGAACTTGAGGTTATCGGGTAGGGCGCGCCGGCGCAGTTTTCCCGTGAAAATACGTGACACTAAAAAGGCACGGCTTCCGCAAAGGGCCGCGCTTTTTAGTTTCACATGAAACGTTATAGCATCAGTTTGGCGGCTACCAGGCGTAACCACAGGCCGAAAGCGACTTCGAACTCCAGGCGCAGCTGGCGTGGGGCAGAACTGGCTTCGCGCAGCAGGCGCAGCGAACGGCCGTCGGTCTGCTGGCCGTCACCCTGGTGCATCATGTTCTTGACGGTCTGCTTATCGATGTGATTGTGCAGGTCGGCCAGAGACTTGGCCATGACGTCGTCGGCATGAATCTTTACCAGATCCTTGGCGGGAAACAGTTGCGGCTTGACGATATCCTTGGCATGGAAAGCATTGAGCAGTACCGCCACGAGCAGGAACGTACTTTGCAGGGTAGTGATAATTAGTTTTGACTTCATGTACTTTTTGTTTTTAAGTATTTGAATTAACATTAGCACAATATTTACATTGTGTCAACTATATATCAGATGTCGGAGTACTATTCCAAGCGCAGGCGTTCGGCCATGCGGGCCAGCGCCTGATGGTCGGGCTCACCGGCGGCCGGCAGGGCGCGGAAGTCTTCGGCGGTGTCGATGGGGAACAGCTTGACGTGGACATGCGGCACGTCGAGGCCTTCGACCTGGACGGCGATGCGGCGGCGATCAGGGAACTCCGCCCGGAGCCTCGCAGCCACTTTGCGGACGGTGCGCCACAGGGCATCGTAATCGGACTCGTCAAGATCGAGCAGGGTTTCGGCCGGCGTGCGGCTGACGACCAGCACCATGCCGGGCTGGACAGGGTGGATATCCAGGAAGGCATAGGTCTTGTCATCCTCGTATACCTTGTGGCTGGGAATGTCACCGTTGATGATGCGGGTGAAGATGGTCGGTTCCATAGAATCCTCCTTGAGCGAATAGCTGAGTAGTAAAAGTATTATGCAACCGCGCCAGCGTCATGCGGCTACTCGGCGAGCACCTTGGACATATAGTACTCGACGGGGGCGTAGTTGTCAGTCAGGATGGTGTGCGATGACAAGTCGATGCCGGATAGATCCAGCTGGTGTTGCTGGAGGGTCTGCATCTCGGCTAAGGGGCTATCTTTGAAGACGGGGGAGCCGAAATCGACAGGCGTCTTACTGTTTACGCCGACCAGGATGATATTCTGGGCGCTCTTTTGCTCTGGGGAACCGACGGCAAAGACGTGAACCTGGGGGTACACCGATTGGATGGTCTTAATCTCGGACAAGATGAATGACGGCGTCGTCTGCTCGACTGAGCCGATGAGATTAGCGATGAAGACGCCGCCGGGCTGCAGGCGGTCACGGGTGAGCTGCATGAACTCACGGGTGGTGAAGTGGGCGGGGATGGAGTAGAGCGAGTAGTAGACGTCGCTGAAGATGACGTCATAGCGTTTGTCGGTGGTGGCCAGCAGACGGCGGCCGTCGATTATCTGGTTGTTGAGACGGGGGCTGGGCTGGAGGCGGAAGTATTGCTGGGCCAGTTCGTACAGCGAAGGTTCTATTTCGGCGATATCGACCTTCATGGCGGGCGAATCGGCGAGCAGAGCTTTGGGAATTGAGTAAGCCGCGCCGCCCAACACCAGGGAGCGGGAGGCATCGGGCTTGATGCCTTTGTAGAGTGCGTAGTAGCGGGTGTATGGA
Source organism: Candidatus Saccharibacteria bacterium (assembly GCA_016789455.1). NCBI lineage: Bacteria > Candidatus Saccharimonadota > Candidatus Saccharimonadota bacterium. The sequence goes on from JAEUQU010000002.1 coordinate 1,107,511, forward strand.
AATGCCAGTTCATCGGAATCGAGGTACATGGCACTGGAGTTACTGCGGTCCTGCAGCATGAAACGGGCTGGCTGACCGAGGGAGTAGGGCTCATCGGTATCGTCGAATATTTTTATCCGCTCATAGATGCCGTCTTTGGTATAGATCGCATTCTCCCGGGCAGAAGCGATAAGCAGTGAGTTGGAAGTGGCCATGGCGACAGCGGCGAATAGCAATAACAACAGTTTATTGTGCCGGAGCAGACGCCTGCTGACGAGTGGCACGCCGCCCAACAACGACAAGAAGATAGCAGTACCGAGGATGGTGGCATTGAGGCCGAACAGTGGCACCAGGACAAACCCTGTCAGCAGACTGCCTGCGATACTGCCAAGCGTTGACCAGAAGAAAACTTCGCCGGCGATAGTGCCAGTGCCGCTTTCCGGAAAACGCAGCGACTGCAACTTGATGGCAAAAGGGGATAACATACCGAGCGCAACGCCCGGCAACAGGAACATGAACAGTGAGCTGATGAGCGGACCGGTGGTGATGGGCAGATCGTAGCCGATAAACGGCAGAAATACCAGGGAGAAGAACTGAAGGGCGAAGGTCAGCAGGCCGCCCGATAAGATGATGGCATAAAACAGGTTCCTGCTTGGGCGCTTATCGGCCAGACGGCCACCCAGATAGTACCCAAGGCTCAAGGCCCCCAGGATGACGCCCAATACGCTGGATGTCGCATAGAGCGTATTGCCGAAGTACGGAGAAAGGATGCGCATGGCTGCGACCTCGATGACAAGCACACAGGCACCGGTCAGGAAAACGGTTACGGGTAGCACCAACTTAACCAGACGGTTGTCTGCGGCATGCGTCTCCTGCTTCATACACTCCTTTTAGAGGCCCTGGGATCGCTCACCCCAGGATATTAAAGTAGCTAAACATGGCGGAGAGGGAGGGATTCGAACCCTCGGTAACGGGAATACCGCCACACCGCTTTTCGAGAGCGGCACCTTCAACCACTCGGACACCTCTCCATTTCAGTACGTCATTAGTATAGGATATCAGTGGCCGTCAGTCTAATAATCATGAAGAATTCATTATATATGGGTTATAACGCCCGCTTATCAGCCGTCCTATTTGCCGAACTGACAAGTGGGTATATCATTAGGATATGGAGCATGGAACCTACCAAGTGGATGTACTCGATGGAAAAGGCTCTGTTATTGGTTCCAAGGCACGGCGCGATATCAATAAAGAGGCGGACATCTACCATGCCATCTACGTCTTTATCATCACGCCCGAGCGGGAGCTGCTACTAAGCGTCATTCCACCGCGGGAAGATCTGCCCAATCTGTACGTACGCCAATACGGCGCCACGATGGCGACCATCCGGCGCAGCGGGGAAACGGCTCACGATGCTGCGGTCAGGGGCATTTCCCGCGAATTGTTCATCGATGATGCGGAGCCAGTACTGGTCAGTCAGGGCATGGAACAGACCGACGACGGCAGGCGCGTCCTGGCCAGCGTATTCTACATGGAAGGGCCGGTGCCGGATTCGTACAGTGTGATCGATATCGGACAGCTGGAATCGATGAGCCGGGCCAAGCTTGACGGGTTGCTATCGGTGCGGCCGGAACGGGTATCGCCGACCTTGCGCCTGCTCTGGAAAAAATACTCATCTAAATTACCGCTATAGGAACTGTTATGAAACACGCCGATTATCCTGTTGACCTGCTGGACGAAACTGGAAAGAAAGTCGGGCAGAAGCCGCGTATCGATATCATCAAGCCGAAAGACATTTATCATACCGCCCACGTCATATTGATATCACCGCGGGGCGAGCTTGTACTGAGCACCATCCCGGTGCGCGAAGACCTGCCGAACCTGTACGCCAATAAGATCGGCACGACGATGGCAACCATCAAGCGCTCCACCGAGACCGGCCGGGAAGCAGCATTGCGCGGCGTCTCGCGCGAGCTGTTCATCGATGACATGCCGCTCGTCGAGCTGGGCTCGCAGATGCACACGCTGCCAGACGGCTCAAAGAATTTCATCAGTGCGTTTTATGGCATAGCCGACCCGCCCGGGTCGTACAGTGTCATCGATATCGAAAGCCTGCTGTTGATGACTCCTTCACAGCTGGATGCGCTGATGCAGGAAGAGGACCGGCTTGAGAATCTGGCGGCCAGCCTGATCACGGTTTGGGAAACATACCGCGATAAATTTCCGGTCTAGTCTCTAGCACTGCGAATCATCGATGGTGTTGTCGCGGTTGACGGTATTGGTGCCGCCGACGACGATGAATTGGCCGCTTTTGCAAGCGGTGTTATGCGTGACCGTGATATTGGAGAGCGCGCCTTCAAAGGTAACGGCGTCTCCGTTATTGTTATGGAAGATGTTGCCTTTGCCGGGTGCGCCGCCAATGACGATGTTATCCGAGCTGCCAGCCTCGCCGTAGGTACCGGTGTGGATACCTTCCGGTGATTGTTTGAACTCGTTATTCTGGATGGTGAGGTTGTAGATGCGGTCGCCGGCAGCCGTATACGCCAGTTGCATGCCGGCGCCATGCACACCGCCGCGGACGGTGTTGCCGATGTAGGCGATGTCATGCACTTCGCCGTTGAAGGGGTGGGCAACCAGGCCGTCGTCGCCATCCTGGCCGCCGGACTGTTGGTCGACGGTGTTGCCGATGACATCACCGAAGGATGAGTTGAGGATGTGGATACCATCAAGCTGGTCGTACTTGCCGGAAGTGGAAATCTGCGTGCTGCTGCCGCGTATGCAGAATTTGGTGGAGTCGGCGGCGACGATGGAGTAGGTGAAGGGGTTGCGGGTATGGACTCGGTCGACGATGACATTGGTGGAGAAGCGGATATCTATCAAGTACTCATTCAACCGATTGATTGAATTACCATCTAGTACATCGCCGCTCTGGTCGGCAGTGAAATTGACGAGGGAGACGTTGTTGGCACCATCGGTAGTGATGAGCGGACTGCCGCCATGTGGGCCGGGAGTAGCCAAAAAGTTGGCGCCGGCTTTGATGATGGTGTCCGCGCCAGCACCCTGCAGGCGGACGTCCGACTTAAGGATGAGCGGGGCATCAATAGTGTGGGTGCCGGCAGGGAGGGCAACGGTGCCACCGCCAGCAGCGGAGGCCTGGTTGATGGCTTGCTGGATGGCGGCGTGGGCGTCGGCTGCGTTGGCAGCCACCGAAATGGCGTCGCCACCCGTCGCGCCCGTAGCGCTACTGACCGCACAGGTCAGCGGGGTGCCTGGAGCTGGAACAGTCTGGCTGAACTGAATGTAGCCGCTTTGGCTGGCGGTGTTGTCACTAAGGACGGCAAGGCCGGGGCCCGGAATGGCGCTTTCGGCTTCGGTACTGGCGGCGGGGCCGGCAGCGAGAGTGGCGGAGATGAGGCAGAGGCCGGTGAGGGTGATGGCGGTCATGACTGATAGGCCGACGGCGCGGTTGAAAGAGTGTTTTTGTTTATAGTGAGCCATTGTTGCTTATTATAGACTAATGCTGCGCCGGTGCAGTACCACCCGGCAAGATAAATCGCTCGCGGGCTCGCTCATGCTAACCTGCCAACACTCGTTGGCAGGGCAACGCCCGAACTTTCTTTGAAAGTTCGGATCTTGACGAGTCAGACCAAGAAAAATATCCCTTCTTTCGAAGGGATATTTTTCTTGGTACACCCGGCAAGATTCGAACTTACGACCTTTGGCTCCGCAAGCCAACGCTCTATCCAGCTGAGCTACGGGTGCATAGTGGCTTTGTCTCCGACTCCTTCAAGAAGCAATCTTCGACTCAGCCACGTCGCTAATAACAGAAGGTGCTTCCCGCTTAGAGCAGAACAGGGGTAATTATAACACACCCAATTGCAATATGTATAGCTAAAATCGCAAACGGCGCATTATTCGGTCGATGAGGTCTTCGTGGAACTCTTCCATGGGCAGTACTGAACCGAGAATATCGACAATCTGTTCGCCTTCTGCATCTGAAAAACGGATGGATATACCGGGGGCGACCTTCTTGACAGGGCGAAAGATGGCCAAGTACATATCTTCGTCCGGCAGAATGCCGAATGAGCGGTAGCGGTGCAGGTCGAAGAGCTTATCGCCCACCTGCACGGTCGTGGGCGTCAGGCGGTAACTGATCCGGCGGGGCGGGTGGGCCGCAAAGAAACCCAAGGTAACGCCCATAATGACCAACAGGACGGCAAAGAGGTACTGTTGCAGGACGACGGCACCGATTGTCAGCACCAGCGTGACGGCGCCAAGCACCATGAACCAAGCCGGTCCTTTGGAGTGATAGGCATATTCCTCGGCATCCCAGACGAATGCGCCGTCTTCTGCGATAGTGCCACCTGCCTGACCGGTTATGACCTGAGGCTCCTCTGGCTCGGGGACCGGCTGTAGAGCATCAGTCTGCTGCGGTTGCGGTGCGGCGGCCGGTTGTGGTACCTGCTGCACCGAAGGCAAAGCCTGCGGGCCTGCCGGTGCCGGGGCGGGTTGGTCGGGCTGCGGTGGCAGGGGGGTGGGTGCTTGCGGGTTCATACTGGATTTTATTATAGCATTGGTTTGGCTTAAACGTTTTGGGATGGGGAGAGATTTTAGGACATTACACTAGCAGGAGGAGGGGAGATGTTACGCTTCGCGGTGCGAAGCGTATGCTAACCCCGCCAACTCTTGTTGGCGGGGCAACGCCCGAAATCCCGCGCGTGCGGCTGGCGCCGCATTGGCGCGGGAGTTCAGATCTTTAATCCGAGGCAAGAAAATAGAGTAGGTTTGAATACCTACTCTATTTTCTTGGCGGAGGAGGGGAGATTCGAACTCCCGCGCCAGGTCGCCCCAGCCTAACGATTTAGCAAACCGTCCCCTTCAGCCACTTGGGTACTCCTCCGTACGCTCCGGCAATTGTAGCATATGACAGAGGCGGAGACTAGTGTTATTGCCGCGAAAGTACAGCACCGCCAAAGACCCGTCCGTTACCGCGAATAGGTAAATGCCGACGCAGGAATATTAACCTGCGTTCCAGCGGGCGGTGTCCAGTCGAGCGCGGCCGCCGCGCTGCCCGCATTTTCATACATCTCGTAGACGATAGGGTATTGCTGGCCGGCATTCAGGCTGATGGTGCCTGTACGGGTAGCATGCTGATCAATCCATTGGTTGATGATGAGCGTGCCGTTGACCCAGACCCGCACTCCATCATCAGTGAAAGCATGGAAAGTGTAGCTGCCGGTCGACGGTGCCGTCACCAGCCCGGTCCAGCGGACTGAATAGCCATCAAGCGGAATACCTGGCGCAGCGACGTAGGCATTGCCCCAGTCATAACTGATACTGGGTTCGATACGCGAAACAGTCGGCGTGCCAGAAAGGGTCATATTGGTGTAGTACTGAGCAACCAGCCCAGCACCCTGACAAACACCTTCGGCGGCCCCTGCATTATGCTTAATATAATATTGCAACGATCCGAGTGTGTAGTCGAGGCAATAGGAGGGCGGACTGACGGTATTGTTGGGCACGTAGTTGACGGTCGCGCCCTGCGTGACGGTTACGCCGCGACCTCCGTTCGAAGCAGCTAGTGTCGCAGGATATGTTTCTCCGGTAGCCAGATCGGAGGCGAGCTGCTTGGCGGCACTTTTCAGATCACTGATAAGCGCGTTTCGACGGGCCTGGTCTTGAGCACGTGCGAAAGAAGATATGGCGATGACCGCCAAAATGCCAATGACGACAATGACGATCAGCAGCTCGACGATAGTGAAACCCCTGGCCTTACGGTACCGTGGAAAAGTTTTCAATGGAGTCCCACCTCATACTTATTGCTTTCTATTATATGGCGCGGTGCCCGTTCAGTACAATATGCTTATGCATAGATAGCAAAAAACAGCCCGGCGGCTGTTTCATCCTGGCGGAGAGAGTGGGATTCGAACCCACGGTACCATTGCTGGCACGACGGTTTTCAAGACCGTTACCTTCAACCACTCGGTCATCTCTCCGTATACCTGTGTAACTTTGCAGATTATACCATATGCCGGACAGGGAGGCGAGTGAGCGCTACGCGGCAGGCACCGAGTCTTTGCGGGCGATGACCACGCCCGTCACACTGCCGGCACCGGCGTCGCGCAATAGCCTGGCGCAGCGGAACATACTGGCGCCGGTGGTGAAGACGTCATCAAACAAGAGGACGTCACGGCCAGCCAGCTGCACACCACGCCGAGCAGAGAACATGGTCTCAGCCTGGGCAAACCGGCCATTGCGGTCGGCACCAACCTGACGGATATTGCCATTCCTGCGCAGGAACGAATGGTGAGCCAGCCCTGTCTGGCTGGCAAAGGCCTTAGCAAAGAGACCTGCCTGATCATAGCTGCGCTGGCGCTCACGTCTATTGGTGGTGGGGACGTGGGTGACGAGCGGAGGAAGCGATTCTGTCGCCACTGCCACCTGACGGCGCAGGGCGGCGGCAGCGTCTTCCGCGAACTGACGGGTGCCGTGATATTTCAGCCCTTTGACCAGTTTGGTGAGCGGCGCCTGGTAGCTGCCGAGCGCATATAATCCGGTCAGCGCACTGTCCGCCGCGCAGTCTTTGCAGGGCAGGTACTTCTGGCTGTCGCGTCCGCACACAAAACACTGCGATCCGTACGCCTGATTCAGGCTTATTGCACATGTTTCGCAGAGCAAATTGTTTTCATTACTACACATGACACAGCGGTGTGGAGCAATGATGTTTATGATTTTCTCGAGTGTTGTTGTCATATTTACGTTATAAAACTATAACCTTGCAATAGTTTAGCAAATATAGCTATAATTGTGCCAGTAGGCTCCTGGCGAGCCAAACATCAAATGTGGAGGAACACATGGCAAGAGGACAAAAAGCGTCAAACGACGAATTGCTGATGGATAGCGACCTGGCCGCCGCATTTTTAAATGATGACGACGGAAGTGTGGGGGATGCCCCTGCGCCCGCTCCTATTGACGATCAAGGATGGGATGAAGACGGTGCGAACGACATGCCAGGCCAACTGGCAGTTGACGTTTATGAGACCGTCGACAAGTTGTACGTCAAAGCACGTACTGCCGGCGTCAACAAGCAGGACCTGGACGTCAGTATTTCTGACGGCGTACTGACTATCAGTGGTACGCTTTCAGCCGGCGACGAAGGCGAAGTAGAGCAGTGGCACATCCAGGAATGTTACTGGGGTGACTTTTCGCGGACCATCGCACTGCCGATTCCTGTCAAGGAAGAGGAAGTCGAAGCAATGCTTAAAGATGGCGTACTGACCATCGGCTTTACGAAGATCAAGCAGGAACAAGCTCGCAAGATCGAAATTCTGTAGGTTGATCGTAGTTATAAAAATACCTGGAATAGTCCGGGTATTTTTATTTACCAGAGAGAGCACTCCAGGCCTCGGCACAAAAAACACCCGCATTTGTAGCGGGTGTTTTTACTATTTGCGATAGTACCGTTTAGCCAGCAGCGTTCGTCAGCTGTGTCGTCACGAAGTTGACGACGGCGAAGGCCATGAAGGCAACGACAAGACCGATGATGGCGTAGAGAATCGTGTTCTTGGCGGCCGTAACGGCAGACTGGTCACCACCAGAGACGGCGTAGCGGATACCACCGATGATCAGCATGATCACGGCGATAAGACCGACCAGGAAGATAAGGATGTTGGCAACCGTGGTGAAGATACCACCGTCACCGATCAGCTCTTCCGGCGTACCGTCAGCACGGCCACAACCGACACCGTTGGCCAGCGGGTTGCCGTTGACGTCAGCGGTACAGGCAGCGAGCACTGGCGTAGCGAACGACACGGTGGCGACGAAAGCCAGAGTGGCAATAGCCGTCGAGGCTGCAGCAATTTTTTTGAACAGCTTGTTCATTGTTATTATTCTCCTTATGGTGCTTATTACTGAAGGTATTGTAACTTTTAACGTGTTGTTTGTGAAGATGCTGGCCGTTATTTGAACTGCGTAATCACGAAGTTGACGATGGCATATGACATCAACGCGACGATAATCCCGACGATGGCATAGAGAATGGTGTTCTTGGCTGCCGTTACGGAGCTTTGGTCGCCACCGCTGGTGGTGTATTTGAAGCCGCCGACGATAAGCATGATGACCGCTACGACACCGACGAAGAAGATGATGATATTTGAGATTACGGCGATGGCATTGGGTACGGTGGTGGTGACCGTGGTGGAGGTACCCGTCTTGATATCATCCTTCATGCTGGCGCCGGCCAAGGGCGTCGCCAGCAGGCTAAGAGCCATTACGGCCAGACCGGCAACCACTAGTTTGATCTTGTTCATTGCGTCATTCCTCTTACTTTCTTGCATCATAGGGCATCTACCACGAAGGTGACGATACCGGCGGCCATTATCGCTACGATGATGCCGACGATGGCGTAGAAAATCGTATTCTTCGCAGCCGTGATGGCACTCTGGTCGCCACCGCTCGCCACGTAGCGGAAGCCGCCATACAGCAGCATGATGACCGCGGCGGCACCGATCAGGAAGGTGATGGCCTTGAGGACGTTGCTCCAGATGCTGCCCTGGCCGAACAGACGGTCGCCGCTACCGCCACATATAGCGGAGTCGACCGGCGCTTCGCCACAGGCAGGCTCAAAGACATTCAAGGCCTGTACTGGCGCCTGGACCGCGACTGCGGCCACCAGTGACACTACCGCCAATGCGGCGGCACTTACTGCGATCTTCTTAATAAGCGTGTTCATGATTACGAGGTTCCTTGTACAGTGTTGCCGAAAAACGCGATGATGGCCGTGGCGCTCATGGCGACGGCTATGCCGATGACCGCGTAGAGGATGGTGCGCTTGGCCTGGGCAATCTGCGACTGGTCGCCGCCGCTGGTGATGTAGCGCAGGCCGCCGACCATCAGGAAGAGGGTGGCCAGCGCGCCCACTACCACGAAAGTGGCACTCAGGACGCTTTGGAAAGTGCCGGTGGTGGCCTGGACGGTCGGGATGCCAAAGTCACTCATTGACAAGGCTACGTTTTGCAGATGCTTTTCCATATCAGAATACTCCTGACACAAAGTTGACGATTGCCACCGAGGAGATGGTGATGCCAAGACCGATCAAAGCTTCAAGAATCGTGTTCTTGGCCTCGGCAATCGCCCCGGTCTCTCCATCGGCTTTAATATATTTTATACCACCCCATATTACCATGGCTAGTGCAATATAAGCGGCAACTTTCAACAAGGAGTCAGCCACCCAGAAGACCAGGCCGGTAATTTCCTTGAAGCTGGTGACGGACGGCCCGACTCCTTCTTTGCACGGCAGATATGTCGTCCAGGGCTGCAGCATGAAGAACGGGACGCCGCCACTACATTCACCGGCGGCGTGCGCCGTCGGGACAGGGGAGACGAAGGCAGCACCAAAGAAGCCTAAGATGGCAACAAGGCTGACTTTGGTGACAAAATATTGAATCGTGCTCATAATTTCTCCTTATCCAAAGATTCCGGGTATAAAGAACTGCAGGATGGCACCCATGAAGATATAGAGGATAAGACCGATGACGGCGTTACGGATGATCTCGATAGCTTTTTGGACCTGTGATTGGCTACCGCGAGCGGTCGAGTACATGATGCCACCGGCAATGATGGCAGATATTACCAGGACGCCGACCATGACGGAGAGGACGGTGGTAATGCCGGCAATATAGCCGATGATCGGATTGTCACTGCCTCGGCAGCCGGGGTCGATCGCGACGGGTACGTTACCGCAAGTAGCCGCCGCATAGACTGCCAACGGTTTGACTGCCAACACGGCAGCGCCCACCATACCTACACCGGCGCTTATCGTTTTATGAGCACGGAGTCTGGTTGCTAATTTCATAAGCCCTTATAACTTTACGATATTAGTTTATCTGTATCTCTTCAGCCTTCACTATAGCATGGCCAGCAAGCATTTTAGGCAATTGTAGAATACCGTGCGATGCATTACACTAAGAATTATCATGCATTCTTTGCAGAGTAGAGTTCTTTGGGTGGGTGGCTTCCTTGGTGTCTTGTGTGCGATGTTGCTGGCTGCGTTCGGGCCAACACCAGTTGCCCATGCGACGGGGGAGGTATTCACGTATGGTCCGCCGAGTTCAACGCCGGGCCTGACTTCGGACACCATAACGGTATCCGGGGGTAATACCAACCTGCCGCCTATCACGCTGCAGGTGCAGCCGGGCACTAATAACTACGAGGGGTCGATAGAGGGCACCGCCAACGACAGCATCAAGTTTGGCTGCCGTCTTGAAGTAACCGTCGACGTGACCGACGGCACGCCTGGCACCGGTGAGGTGACCTACCGGGCCGCTCAGTCCAGAGGTTCGCCATGTACCGGACTGCCACGAGGTGTCAGCAGTGGTAACATCACCATCGCAGCCGCTCCTGCGCCACCAGCTGGCGGTGCAGCCGCCGGCCCGACCTGCGATCCCGTCCAGAACGTACAGGGCACCTACAACCAGGCTGATAATAATTGTACCTATCCTCAGAACGCCTTTCCTGGCAACAGCTGTCCAGCACCGCTGACCGGCACCACCGGCGGTATCTGTACCGGACCGGCAAAGAACGGGGCGGGTGAGCAGGTGCAGTGTTCGGCTGGAACGGCAGCGAGCTGGCTGCTGTGTATGATTCTTGATGTGTCACTGCGCCTCATCGACACAATTACCAAAGAAATTGGTAAGCTGCTCTTCATTCCTCCGTTCACGTCAGATGACAGCTCGCATGCCGTCACCTGGACTGTCTGGGGCAACATACGTTCCATAGCCAATGTGATGTTCGTCATCGTGCTGTTCGTCATGATTTTCTCACAGGCTACTTCTATCGGCATCAGTGCTTACGGCATTAAACGGTTCGCGCCGAAGATCGTGGCGCTGGCCATACTGTCGAATACGAGTTCGATCTGGGCGCCAGGCCTGGTGGACGCCATAAACATCCTTACGCAAGGCATCGGTGGTATCTTCGATGCCGCCTTGGCCGCATCACCCGATAATAAACTGGCAGCTCCGCTGTCATCCGGTGGCGCGCTCAACGCCATCGCCGGCATTATGCTGGGAGTGGCAATCGCCGGCGCTGTCGTCATCTTCCTGGCTGCAAACTTGGGTGCAGTCAGTCTGGCAGTGATCGCGATGTACCTGGTGCTAGCCGGCCGGCTGGCGGTGGCCGAGATCTTTGTGGCAACTTCAGCGGCCCTGCCCGTACTGTTTGCCACCCGTCAAACCGAAAAGCTTGGCAGTCAGGCTTGGGACTTCGTATTATCCGCCCTGATGATCGGGCCTGCCGCCATGCTTCTTTTCGGCGGCACACAGACGGCGGCCATCATCATGGCGGCTGATGCCAGCACCCAGAATCCACCGGATGTATTGCGGCTCGGCCTGGCCCTGGGCGTGGCCGGAGCGGCACTGGCGCTGGCGCCTGGTCTGATTTCTGTCGGTAAGTACTCGGCTGGACGCGTCAGCCAGTTGATGCGGGGTGGACTGCAAAAGGCGAACTCGCGGTTGGACAAGACGTCGTACGGCCGAAACCGGGCTATCGTCAAGCAGGCGAAAGAGCAGGCTAAGCAGCAGCGGTTCTTGGAGAAGGTGGGAAGTGGTGGCGGTGCCTTGGGAAGGCGCAATGCTGCAGCAGCTTATCTGGGACGTAAGATCCCTCAGTCAGCTCAAATCGGACCCGTCGGTACGTTTGCCAACTCAAGCAAGGCGGTCTATCAGCAGCTTGAGGATGCGCGTAATGAAATGTATAACAAACAGGCTAAGTCGCATATGGACAACCTTACTCGCAACTCGGCGGCGGTGTTGGCTGCGGATGATGTGTCGTATGACGCCAATAAGAAAGTTCTTAGGCAAGGCAATATCGAATACGACATGAGTGACCCGAGCAAACGCACCGAGTCGATAAACGGCGTGAAGCTAAACTCACTTGATAACGGTGACCTCTCTGCGCTTAACTACGCTACACAACAGGGACTTGGCCAGAAGAACAATATCGCCGGGTCGCTGGCAATTGGCAACATATTGATACAGCAAGGCGCCATGACGAGCGATATGAAAAAGAACATCGTCCTACGCTCTGGCAATGGTGCCACTGCCAGTGTCGTGAATAATGCATTCAACGGTGATGCTCGTAAAAATGGCGACCTCCATCTCGCATATGACAGCGTACAGACAGTCAATGGTCAGGTAGAGTTCCAAGTCGGTGCCCAAAAGGGTGGTGCTGACGGCGTGATGAAGCATGTCGTTGACTCCAAGGGTCTAGGCGGCGTGAACAAAGAGATGCTCGGCGACAACAACTTCAAGTTTGCCGCAATTAATCAGGTTGAGCGCCTGCGCGCGCAGGACAAGGACGCCTTTGAGCGCGAACTTACGAAAGTCAACGACCGTGTCATCAACGACCTGAGCCAGGCCTACGGCCGCAACCTTGCCTTGAAAGACCTACAGGCATCCGGCGTCGCAAACCCGGACAATGCACAGATCGAAAGCCACTTTGCCGCGAAATACGCGACCGAGCCCGACAGATACGCCACCGATTTGCGCGCCATCCGTGCAGCTGCCGCCCAAAAATACAAAGCTTAACGGAGGCTATAACTTATGGCAGTCTACAAAGTCCCCCAAGACGTCGAAGCCGAAGACAAACTGGTCGGTCCGTTCACGTTCCGGCAGTTCATCTATATGCTGATTGTGGCTGGTGCTGGCGGCTTAAGCTTTATGTTCATCCAGGCGCCGATTCCGCTGCCGTTCTTCAGCTTCATCACGATTCCGATTGGACTGGCGTTTTTGATGCTGGCCTTGCCGCTGCGTAAAGATCAGCCAATGGAAATCTACCTGTTGGCCATCCTGCGCTTCATGCTCAAGCCGAAGCGCCGCATCTGGAGTACTGATGGCGTGCCGGCAACCGTCATGATTGACGCACCAAAGGTCGTTGAGCAACACCTCACCAAAGACTTTGACGGCACGGAAGCGGCCCATCGCCTTGATTACCTGGCAAAGATCGTCGATACGCGCGGCTGGGCAGCCAAGGGCGTCGATATTCCCAACGCGCCGTCGCTGAGCAGTCAGGTAGTTAAGGAGGCGGATGACACCACCGACGTCCTGGACGAAGATGCTGACATCGCCAAGTCATTCGACGCGCTACTGGCAAAACAGAAAGAAGTATCACGCAATGCTGCCCGCGAACAGATGGCCGGCATCGCCCAGGGCATGCCGTACACGCCGCCCTCCGCCATGCCGCCGGCCTATACGCCAGCACCAGCAGGCAGGGCGCCATTGCCACCGCCACCGACCCCTAAGGTCGTCGCAGGCGCACCAGCAGATGCGCATCATGTGACGGCAACGCCGGTCGAGCCCAAGCCGGTCACCGCGCAGCAGCCGGCAGCTCCAGTAGCCGCCAAGCCGGCAGCCACGCCGCCACCACCAGCCAAGCACCCGGTTCATAACACGCACACCAATCACGCCGGCATCAAGACCGAGAAGATAGCCGCCGCGGACAAGGTGAGTCACCTGGCGCATCCGGGCGCAGCCGCACCGCAGGCGTTCCAGCAATACATGACACCCCAGGTTTCACCTGCTATAATGAACCTGGCAAATAATAAAGACCTCAGCATACAGGCAATCGCTCATGAGGCGGAGCGTTTGGCACAGAACGACGACCAAGTGGTGGAGATTCCTTTACGCTAGGCATAATCTTTTTAGGGTGGTGGAGTAAATAATCGTGGATCCTCAGCAATATCCAGGGCAGCAACAGGCACCTCATGCCAGCGGCATGCCCCCGGGCTATCCGGGTGGCCCGGCTGTCCCTCAGCAACCAGTTCCGGGCGCACCGATGCCGCCCCAGCCGCAGTATGCGCCGCAACAGATGCCGCAGGCACCGATGCCTCCTGCGCCGGCCCCTCATATGCCCGTACAGGGTCCCATGCCGCACCCTCAGCAGCCGCAACCGCAGCCACAGCCCGGCCAACCAGCCCCAGGCCAGCCCAACCCTAACGCCAAGACGCCACCGCCCGTACCAGCCCGCAACCTCAACAGCACCCAGAACACGCTGCTGATCTCTGAGATGCGTGACAGCATGGTCATCATGAATGATGGCAGCATGCGCGCCGTCGTGGCCTGCCGCTCCATCAACTTCGACCTGATGAGCGCCCGCGAAAGGGAAGGCATCGAATACGGCTACCAGAGTTTTTTGAACTCGCTATACTTTGCCGTCCAGATCCTTATCCGCTCGCAGCGCGTCGACATCGGCCCGTACCTGCAGAAACTGGCCCGCCTCCGCCGCGACCAGGACAATATGCTGCTGGGCGTACTGATGGATGACTATATCGAGTTTATCGCGACGATTTCGGAAGAGACCAACATCATGGACAAGCAGTTTTATGTGGTCATTCCGTACTACCCGTCGGGCGATCTGAGCAGCGCCGTCACCAGCAGTAAAAACCTGATGGCCGGCCTCAGCGCCAACCAGAAGCAGCAGGCGGTCATCCATATCGCTGAGCCAACCTACCAGAAGGCCAAGGAAGAGATGCAGAACCGCGTCATGACCGTCATCAACGGCCTGATCCAAATGGGTATCCACTCCACCCGGCTCGACACCAAGCAGCTGGGCGAACTGTACTACAACGTTTACAACCCTGACACGGCCGTCCGCGAGCCGCTCGGCAACTTTGACACGGCGCCGACGATCGCCATCCGCAAAGGCACCGGCCAGGCACCACAACCTCACCTTGAAAGGGAGAAACAATAATGGGCTTATTCGGCGGCAAGAAGAAAGATCCGACTGATATCGCCCAGGCCCAGCGCCTGCGCGAACAACAGGAGATTGAACAGGAATTCCAAAGGGGCATCACCACACTGCGCGACCTGATTGCGCCGAGTTCGGTTGAGTTCCAGTCCAGCCACTTCCGTCTTGGCACCAAGTATGGCCGGACCATCTACGTCTATGGCTACCCGCGCCAGGTGTACACCGGCTGGCTGAGCCCGCTTATCAACATTGACGAAGTGGTGGATGTCAGCATGTTCATCTACCCGGTCGAAAGCGCCATCGTCCTGAATAACCTGCGCAAGAAGGTGAGCCAGCTCGAGGCAAGCATCCAGATGAATGCCGAGCACGGCAAGGTGCGCGACCCGGCCCTGGAAGCAGCCGTCCAGGACGCCGAGGAACTGCGTGACCAGCTGCAGGTCGGTGCGGAGCGTTTCTTCCGCTACGGCCTCTACGTCACCGTCTATGCCGACAGCCTGGACGAACTGCAGTTCATCCAGCACAAGATTGAGACGGTCCTGGGCCAGCAGCTGGTCTTTAGCAAGGTCGCCTCAAGCCAGCAGGAGCAGGGATTGAACTCGACCGTGCCGCAGCTGGCTGACCAATTGCAAATTCGTCGCAATATGAACACCGGTGCCATCAGCACCAGTTTCCCGTTCACCAGCGCCGACCTGACACAGGACACCGGCATCCTCTATGGCATCAACATGCACAACAACGGTCTGGTTATCTTTGACCGCTTCACCTTGGAAAACGCCAATATGGTGGTCTTCGCCAAGTCCGGTGCAGGTAAGTCTTACACTGTGAAGCTTGAGGCGCTGCGCTCCATGATGATGGGCGCGGAAGTCATTATCATCGACCCTGAAAATGAGTACCAGAAGCTATGTGACGCGGTCGGCGGGGCTTACATCCGCCTCAGTTTGAACTCGGATACACGCATCAATCCCTTCGACCTGCCGCGCGTCATCGACACCGACGACGCCGAAGACGCCCTGCGCGCCAACCTGATCACCCTGCATGGCCTGCTGCGCCTGATGATGGGTGGCGCCCAGATTCTGGCAAGTGGCGGCAACATGCCCGCCCTGACGCCTTTGGAAGAAGCTGACCTCGACCAGGCACTGATTGATACCTACGCCCGCGCCGGCATCACCAGCGATCCGCTGACCCATAATTCAGTTCCTCCAACCATTGCTGATCTGTACGAGACCTTACTGCACATGGGCGGCAGCGGCCCGCAGCTGGCCCAGCGCCTCCGCAAGTACACCAGTGGTACGTTCGCCGGCATCTTCAGCCAGCAGAGTAATGTCATCATCGACAACCCGATGGTCGTCTTTAACATCCGCGACCTGGAAGACGAACTACGGCCAGTAGCCATGTACATCATCCTAAGCTACATCTGGAACAAGACCCGCAGCGACCAGCGCCGCCGGCTCCTGTTGGTGGATGAGGCCTGGCAGCTGATGAAGTATGACGACTCCGCCAACTTCCTGTTCAGCCTTGCCAAGCGCGCCCGTAAGTACTTCCTGGGCCTGACCACCATCACGCAGGACGTCGAGGACTTCATGGGGAGCAAGATGGGACGGGCCATCGTAGCCAACGCCTCGATGCAGCTGCTGCTGAAGCAGTCGACCAGTGCCGTCGATGTCCTGGCCGAAGTCTTCAAACTGACTGACGAGGAAAAGAAGCGCCTGGCGCAGTTCCCGGTAGGACAGGGCCTGTTCTTTGCCGGACAAAGCCATGTCCATGTCCAGATCATCGCCAGTCCGACGGAACATTCACTGATTACGACCGATCCGAGACAGTTACAGCAGATCGCCGAGATACAACAGGGAGCGGGCGGCGACGGAGCGGCGAACCAGCTCAATCCGGGGTCGCCGTACTCCAGCAACGGGTTCTAAGACAAAAGAGAGCAGAAAAGCAGCGGGATCAGTAAGAGAGCGTAAGGGAGAAGGGGCAGCAGACAGTCATGGCGACCGGCCTGAAGAACGACAAACGGGAAAACGAACAGCTTGAGCATTCACACAACACTGCCCAGGATCGTTTTGATGAGATCGTCAACCGCGAGTTCGACGGCAAGACGCGCCAGCAGATGCAGGAGCGGGCCGAGCGGGGCGCTGCTGACGACAAGGCGGCTGGAGAGAATGGCGAAAGCACCGCCAGCCGCCTGCGCCAGGCCGAATCGAGCGACGACAGCCTGGGGGACGGCCCTGACGACCGCGATATCGCCGAACAGGAGTCATCGCCAAGCGGCTGGAAGACCAATGTCCAGCCCAAGGAGGGCGATGCCAAACCGGAGGGCAAGGCGAAAGGCCGGATGGGCAACAAGAAGAAAGCTGCTACCGTCGGCATCCTGGCCGGCCTGGCCACCAGTGTTGTCAGCTTCGTCTTCTTCGGCCTGACCTCGCTGTTTACCGAAATCAAAGAAAATTATCATGAGTGGGCCAACAAGACCAACCTGACCCGCACATCGCAGCGCGCCAAGCAGAACTTCCACAAGAAGATGCAGCCGCCAAAGGATTGTATCGGTATCCGCTGCAAGACGAAGCAAGGCTTCAGCGCCAAGGACGAACAGCGGCTGCTGCGCGGCGGTGCCAAGGACCTGGATATCAAGACGACAACCGTCAGGGTCAACGGCGTCACCAAGGAAGTGCGGCACCTGACCGCCTTCACCCTGCCGAGCGGCGACCGGGTGACGGCAGGCGATTTCCTCACTAAGTTTGACACTTCGCGGGAGCTGGCGCGTTTTACGGCCAACTCCGGTTTTAATACGCCAGGTGCTTTCACCCGGACCATCAATATCGTCAAGAAGTTCTCCAAGCTCGGGTTCTTGCGCAGCAACCACCTGAAGGGGAAGAATCTTAATGACCCCAAAGAGGTGAAGAAGTCGTTCAGGCAACGCATCATGGGCGCCGTCGCACCCGAGTTGCGCGCCCAACGGCCTGGCATCCCCCAGCCGGATGAAGGCACGCAATTGCCGCCCGGCACCCAGGAAGCACTTGGTGCACTGGGCGACCTGCAGGACGAAGTGGTCGCAGCCGCCACCTCGGAGCGTGAACGCTTGTTAAACGACCCTGACGCCAAGCCATCAATCTTCCCGGACCTCAGCAAAGTACCACGACTGGCCCTCGGCACCACGGGCGGAGCCATCATCGGTGGTATCAAAGGCCTTAACTATGGCAGCCTGCTGGAAACCGCCTGCTCCATCAACACCTCCATCAAGGCGATCAGCTACGGGGCAAAGATTTTCGTGGCGTTGTCACTGGTGCGCGCATTAAGTGCCTATATTCCACTGTTTGATGCCGTCAAGACGGGCGACATCACCTACCAGGAGGCCGGTGTACTGGCAGAGTCCGTCCTGAAGCCCGACGAGCAAGGAAGAAACTTCTTTGACTCGCCCGGTTACCAGCTGATGATGTACGGCACGCCGCCGAACATGGATACGATTGCGCCGTACGTCTACGGCACCGGCTTTGCATTGCTGACCGATAAGATCCGTACCATCCTTAACCCGTACGGCGTCACCGATGCTTCGTGCGGCGTTGTCAACAGCACGCCGTTCCAGATTATAACTTTGGCGGGCAGTATCGTCGCGGCCGTGCTGACGCTGGGCACTTCGACCATCATTTCGGTCGCCGGCGGGGCGGCTATGGGCGTCGTTGAATCAGCCCTGGAGGCCATTATCATTCCGATATTGGTGCAGTATGCCGCCGGCACCACGGTGACTGGTGACGAGAATGGCTACCAGCTGGGAACTATCTTCGCAGCCGGCATGCTGGTGCTTGCCAGTCATATGGCACGCTCACAGGGCATGCGGCCGCTCAAGAAGGCTGAACAGCCAGTCATCAGTGCCGAGACCGACCGCCTGTACGCCATCTATCACGAGGAGGAGAAGCCGGATGTCCTCAAGAAGGTCGCCACCAGTACCGCCGCCTTTGCCGCCCGGCTGACCAATCCGGCGTTACTCTTCCAGCCTGCCAAGGTAATCGGCATGGCTACCGAGGATGCCACGCCGAACGCCATGGCCGTGGACGGCGTCAAGCAGGGCACTCAGTGCAAGGACGAGGATGCCGCCATCCTGGACATCGCTGTCAGTGATTTCTGCACGCCGATCTATGGCCAATCGACCGCCGTCCTCAACGACCCCAACAACGATCCCGACCTGGTCATTGAGCGCATGATCGCCGGCCAGTTCGTCGATGAGCAGACCGGCGAGCCGACCACCACTGCCAACGGCCAGGAATTTAAGAAGTTCCGTGAAATCTGCATGGACGGCACCACGCCGCTCGTCTCCACGACCGTCGAATTTGAAGAGTGGGGCAATGTCCGCACCGGCGAGTACTGTGCCCAGACCGAGCAACCCTATAGCGACTTCATGCTCTTCCGCATGGACGACAATATCAATGAGGACGAGGGTGCTGTGAAGCCGTTCATCCAGGAATCGAATGGTACGGGCGGCGCACCTGCCACTCCGACCCCCGCAGGTGGCGCGCCGGCAGCACCAGGCGCTCCAGCAGCACCGGCAGCCCCGACCGGCCAGCGTACCGACGAAGCCCGCCCTCAAACCGTCGCTGCACGCCCCGTCACCACCGACATCACCGTCCGCAGCACCGCTCCGTTCAAAGAAACCGGCCTGCCGGTACGATCAGGCAAAAGCAAGGAAGAAGCAAACAACACATGAGAATACCAATGAAACAATTCTTCAAAAAACTGACATTGTACGTAGTGGCCGCCGTATCGGCAGTCACGATGGTGCCGCTCTCGGAAGTGCACGCCCAGGTGGTGACGCCACAGCCGCTCTCGCTTGAGGAGTATAAGCGTGAGATCCAGAGTAACTACTACGATGAGTTGGATCTGAATGCGCCGTGTAGTGCGCAGGTGGGCACGACCGTACTGGTGGGTGGGGATAACGTCGAAATGGCCTGGAACTTCTTCATCCAGAATGGATTGAGCCCTCAGCAAGCCGCCGGCATCATGGGCAACCTGATGGTTGAATCACATCTCGTACCAGACAAGCAGGAGGTAGGACAGCCCTGGCCGCGCGGCGGTTGGGGTATTGCCCAGTGGACCGGCGCACGCCGTCCGCCACTAGCTGCTGCCGTTCAGGCCGCCGGCCTGCCATACACCAACGCCCAGACGCCCGCCAACCAGATCACACCGCTGCTGGCACTCCAGCTGGATTACCTGAAGAATGAATCAATCAGCCGCAAATCGATCACACGCCCCGGAGCCGCCAATGAGTGGGAAGGTATAAAGCAGGAGACCACCGTCGAAGCTGCCATGATTTACTGGGAGAAGAACTTTGAGCGGGCGGGGAAGCCGATGCTTGGCCGGCGTTTGGATTACGCCAATCAGATCTTTGCTAAGTATGGGAATAAGGCACCAGCCGGCCAACCTACGACACCCAACCCTGCAGATCCGGGCGAAGACCCCGGCACGAATGTCAACCCGAATGACCCCGGCGTCGCAAACCCAACCAATGGCACGGGCTGTTCGCCCTCGACCGGTGGCGGTGTAGTCGCAGGCAATATCGTCAAGACAGCACTTGGCTTGGCTTGGCCGCAGCCATTCAAACACGCACAGCCAGACCCGTTCCGGCGAAGTGCAATGGTTCCGACACCTGCTTACAAAACAGAGTTGGCAAAGTACGGTTACCGCGGTGACGGCGCCGACTGTGGCGTCTTCGTATCCACCGTCATGCGCTCGAGTGGAGCTGACCCTAAATTCCCAGTCGGTACCGCCAACATCAAGGCATACATGGAATCTCACCCAGAGCTGTACAAGAACATGGGCCCGCTTACCAGTACCGACCAATTGGTACCCGGCGACATTCCGGTCATCCCCAGCACGGGTGGCCGCGCCGGTCACATCTTCCTCTACGTCGGGCCACAGCCGGGTAATTACTCGACTGCCAGCGCCTCGCTTGATAGCCGTACCGCCAGCCTGACCAACGACAACATCAACGACAGCCGCGGCCGCTACACCATCTTCCGTCCAGTCATGGGCGGCGCCGCCCAAACACAAACCACAACAGGAGCCCCAACACCATGAGCAACTTGTACCGGAACCTCGTCATCGGCTTGATCGCGGCCATCCTGGTCTCACTGATCGGCCTGGGCATGATCAACCACATGCAGCAGAGCGGACGCACTGCCACCATCACCACGTTGGTCGCACCGGCCCGCGGCACCACCATCACCATCAACGGCGTCAAGGTGAGTGAGGGCGATGTCGCCGTCAAGCCGGGCGTCTACAAGGTCACCTTCAGCCGCGACGGCTTCGCCACCGAATCCCGTACCGTCAACGTCAAGGACAAGGATACGGCCGAGGTCGCCGTCGTGCTCGATCCCAGCACCGCCGCCACTCGCGAGTGGTACACCGCAAACAAGGCCGATGCCGAGAAGGCAGAGCAAATCACCGGCACCAACTCGGAAGCCATCGCCGATGCCAAGATCAACGCGTTGCCAGTCATGCAGCGCCTGCCTCGCGTCGTCGATACCTACCGCATCGATTACGGCTCCACGCAGCGCGACACCGACGACGAAAGCGCGACCGCCCTCTACATCACCGAGCTTGCCCCTGGCGGCGAGGCCCGCGCCCGCAACTGGCTGAAGTATCAGGGCTACGACGCCACCAACACCGAAATCATCGTTAAGAATCCGCGCAACTAGGCAAGGGGGATCATCATGGAAACACAACCAGCACTCGACCTGCAGAAACTGGCCGTCATCGGCCTGATCCTCGCACTGGTCGCCATCCTGGGCTTTGGCCTCAGCGGCATCAGCGCCGCACCAGAGCCCGACCCTAACAGCAACGCCGCTACCAGCGCCGAGGTCAAGCAGGATTCAGTCCAGGCACAAAGCAGTAATATCGATCTCTTGAAATACGAGGGCGTCACCGTCGACCACATCGACGCGCTGCAATATGCCTTCTACCAGTTCGCCGTCAAGGAAAAGCTGCCGCTGCGCGAGCTGGTCATCGACAAAGCCAGCGTCAAGTCGGTTGAAACCGCCGCCTCACAAGAAGAAGGCATCCTGCCGTTCGAATTTAATTTCAGCTACGGCGACAAACAGTACAAGGGCCGCGCCGATTTCAGCCTCATCAGCAGCACCAGACTGACCGTCCGTGACGCCAACGGCGGCGGCAAGCTGTTCGAATCAGATATGATCGACGCCAACACCATCCCGTAAGGGAAGTGTCCGCTACAATGGCAGGCCGATCGGAATCATCCGGCCGCCGCCAAGATCCTCAGGAATACTGACCGCCTCCGTGGTGGTCAGTATCATCTGGTACCCTCCCAGCAGGCTGGCGAGGGCTTTTTGCCGTGTCGAATCAAGTTCGCTCATGACATCATCAAGCAGCAATAAAGGCGAGCGCCCGCTCAGTTCGGCCAGTTGCGTCACTTCGATATGCTTCATGGCCAACATCAGGCTGCGCTGCTCGCCGCGTGAAGCGGTATTTTCCGCAGCAGCACCGTTAATTACGATGTTGAAATCACTACGATGTGGGCCGATGGTAGTATAACCACGCTGCATATCAAACGGCCTGAGGCGCCGCAGGGCGGTCAATATGTCCGATTTGGCAATATGACGCCCGGTCTCGTATAAAACCTCTATATGGTGCTGACGATGGGCGATACGGCTATATTCCTCAGCGATGGAGCGGTTGAGGATGGCGACAACCTCGTGCCGGTACTCCTCGATCTTCGCCGCCAGCTCGGCCATAGAGACATCCCAGGCGAATAACTGGTCGTCAAGCTGGGATTCAGACAGCTCATAGGAGCGTTTTAAGAGGTTGTTACGCTGCAGCAACACCCGGTCGTACCGCCGCAGTACCGTCGCACCATCCATGAACCACTGGGATATCAGCGTATTGAGAAATTGGCGCCGCCGGAAAGGGGAGCCGGTAAGGATGCGCAGCATATCCGGCTCGAACAGCACCACCGGCAGGCTATTATCGCGTTTGAAGCGTTTCTTAGGCCCGCTATTGACCGCCAGGCTCTTGGGCGGCCTCACAGACGTCTCGTAGCGCAAAACCCGCTCATGGTCCTCGTAAACGCCGTCCAGGCGGAACCATTCGGCGCCGGTGCGCACCAAGTCTTTATCTGCCACCCGGAACGATGTGCCGGCTGCCAGCACATAGACCGCCTCCAGCAGGTTGGTCTTGCCGATACCGTTAGGGCCGATGATCAGATTGACGCTATCCGAGAACTCAAAGAAACTGTCGGCATACGACCTGAAGTTCTGGATACGGAGCGAGCGGATAGACATCGGAGAGGGGAGTGATCCTTATGATTTGAGCGGCATGATGATGTGCATATAGCCCTGGTCGTTCTTGGCGCGCAGGATGCATGCAGCCAGCTTACCACTGAATGAGAAGGTGACGGGGGAATCATCGATACAACCAAGCCCCTCTATGAGGTAGCGCGAGTTCAGGGTCACCTTGCCGTCGCTCGTCACCTGGGCATTGGCCTCGGAGGTGTTTTCGCCGAGCTGGGAGGCGATGGAGTGGATCCGTACGGCGGCGTCATCGTGCACCGCATCGATAGTCACACCGCCGCCGCTTTCCCGCGCGAACAGCGAAGCCACCTTGGTAATACGGATGAAGTCCTGTTTGTCGATTTCCACAACTGTATCGCTTGAAGTGGGGACAAGCTGCCGGTAATCCACATACTTGCCATCGATCAGCTTGCTGGTAATCTCTACGTCGCCCAGGCGCAGGCGTACCTGGGTCTCGTCGAGCAGGATAGCGACCATGGCCACGTCATCACTCAGCGCCCGTACGACTTCAGCCAAGGCGCTCGCCGGTATGATAGCCGCCACTTCGCCCTCGAACGTGTCCAACAGCCGGCGCTCCGCCAGCCGGTACCCGTCAGTGGCAGCCATATAGAGCGCACCTTCATGGCTGTGCCAGTAGACACCGGTAAGGGTCGGTCGCGTGTCATCGTGCGATGCAACTAACACAACCTGCTGAATGGCTCGTTTAAGGAGCTTTGCATCAACTTCCAGTTCAGTCATCGCTTCTATGCCGGGCAGATCGGGAAATTCATCGGCGTGCATGCCGTTTATCTTTGAGCTGTAGCCGCCGCTTTTGATGTGCAGGGTGGTGCCTTCCAGCATCATGTCGACGTTGCCGGCCGGCAGACTGGTGATGAATTCGCTCATCAGCCGGGCCGGAACGGTGAATCCACCCTCCTGATCGACTTTTCCACCGACATATTCAGTGATTGCTATCTCTAAATTGGTCGCCGCCAGCAGTAAACGGTTATTTTCTGCTCTTAAAAGGATATTTCCCAGAATGGGCAGGGAAGTCTTGGCGCTTGCCACCCGGCCGACTGTGCCGAGTGCCCGCGCAAGCTTTTCTTGTGTGACAGTTAGTTTCATATGTCAGGCCTCCTTCAGGACTAATTATTAGTATTCTTATTCTTTTATATAAATAAATAGTAGTAATAACAGTAGGGAGTGTGGAAACTGGGTATAACTCCCGGTTTTCCCCCTGTTAGACGCGTGCTGTTCATGGTGGAAAGAGCGGGGTAAAGACTGGTGTATAAATCGGGGATAAGGCACGGGTTATGAACATATGTTTTTGTACCGTGTCTTTTTTACCGCTTTGTCCACTGTTTGTTACACAGCTCGTGTATGAACATGCACAGACTTTCCAATTACCACCCACTGATTAACCACCAACAAGCCACAGCTTGTCCACAGCATATGCACACTTGACCCTCTCGTTTGAATATGAAAAGTATTCAGGGCCTGACTCTATCCATAGAGTACTTCGCGGATATTTGCAACTTGCTGGCGGGTAACTTGATCCAGCTTGATGCTTTTTTCGATCTTTTCGACCGAATGGATGGCCGTGGTATGGTCCTTGCGGCCAAGTTCGCTGGCAATGCGCGGGAAGCTTAAGTGAAGCTCACTGCGCAGGAGGTACATGGCAATCTGCCGCGGTCCGACGATATGTTTGTCGCGTTTGGGGCTCATGATCTCGGCCGGCTCCAGCTGGAAGTGCTTGGCCGTCTTCTCGACTATCTGTTTGGCCGTGAGATGGCGGGGGCGGCTGGCCCGGACATCAGAAATAAGTCCGGCCGCCGTCTGCGCATCCGGGGTAGTGCCGCTCATCTCGCAGTAGGTCAGCAGTTTGTTGAGGGCGCCCTCCAGCTCGCGGATGTTGGTCTGGACGTTACCGGCGATGTATTCGACGGTCTCGCGGTCGAGGGTGATGTCGTGCTGGGAGGCTTTGGTCTGCAGGATGGCGCAACGGGTTTCGAAATCGGGCAGCTGCATATCAATGGCCATGCCCCATTCAAAACGGCTGCGGAGGCGTTCTTCGAGGGTGGGGATGCTCTTGGGCGGCTGGTCGGAACTGATGATGATCTGCTTATTGGCCTGGTGCAGGGCGTTGAAGGTGTGGAAGAAGCCTTCCTGGGTGGCCTGCTTGCCGGCGATGAACTGGATGTCGTCGATAATCAGGACGTCGACGTTACGGTAGCGCTCGGCGAAGCCCTGTTTCTTAAACCGGATGGAATCGAGGAATTCGTTAACAAAAGTTTCACAACTGGTGTATAGAATACGGGCATCGGGGTCGTTGCGGCGGATTTCGTTGCCGACCGCCTGGATGAGGTGCGTCTTGCCCAGGCCGACCCCGCCATAAATAAAGAGAGGATTACATTTTGTACCAGGATTCTTAGCGGCCGCCTGGCTGGCGGCAAAAGCCAGCTCGTTGCTGCCACCGACGATGAAGGTCTCAAAGGTGTAGCGTTCATTCAGGCCGCCATTGCTGCTGGTGGGGCGGGGGCGGGATTCCGGCCGTGTAATCTGCGGCGCGACCCGTGACGGGCCGGATGTTTCGCGGACGTTCGTGTCGCGCTGGGAGGTACTGGTTGTTGCCTGGGTGGTGGCTGCACCGGCCGGCTGTGGCTGCCGCTTGGGTACAGCCGAAGAGATGACGTATTCGATGCCGGTTACTTCGGGGCGGACTTTTTGGAGGATGTCGAGAATCTGCCGGTTGAACTTGGCCTGCATCTGCTCGCGGGCAAAGATGTTCGAGACGCCGACGACGGCTTTGTCGCCATTGATCTCAATAAGCTCTGAGTTCTTGAACCAGGTGATGTAGCTGGCGCGAGTGACGGAGAGTTCTATCTCTCCCAGGACACTTTGCCACACAGACGCTTCATTCATACCTCATATACCCCTTCGACTCCTTCGACAGGCTTAATACACCCATTGAAGGGACCCTCTTTTGCTGCCGGACACCCGGCTTGTTCGTGTGTCTATAGTAGCGCTTTTAGCCAGTTTTCCACAACTGGTTTAGGCCATTTTCGACCATGTAATAAACACTACTTTCAAATTGCAACTTTTACACAGTCTTTTCTGACATCTGTAAATATGTGGAAAAGTATTGTCCGCTAGTGGAAAAGCTGTTATAGTACCTACCATTATGCCAAAACGTACTCACCAGCCAAAGACACGTCACCGTGCCCGCACCCACGGCTTCCGCGCCCGCATGTCGAGCCGCACCGGCCGCATGGTGCTAAAGCTGCGCCGCCTGAAGGGCCGCAAGAAGCTGACGGTCTAAAAAGCAGCCCTCCGGGGCTGTTTTTATTAACTGGATACACTCTTCTGGGGACTGGCCGCGTCAGTCGCGCCGGCTCCCCGTGCGCTATAGTTCGGATGGCAGCGGTAGTATGACTCGGCAGACGGTGGAGGAGCCCCAGCTGCCCGAGTAGGACTGGGTCACCCTCGCGGCAGTCGTCGAGGAGTAGGCACCGTTCGCGAGCGGCCTGAGCTTGCAGTCCTGATTGGTGCCCTCCAGCAGGTACTGCAACAGCGGCGTATTGGCAACGCTGTCGACGGTTGTCATCGTGCGCAGGGTGATGCCGCTGATGAAAGCAGTGCCGGCAGAGTTATAGAGTGGTGTGGTGGGGAATGACGGCAGGGTGGGGCTAGGGGTCTTAAGCGCGGTATTCATGGCGGCGGCGGGGTGCTTGACATTAGTGCTCTCGCCACAGTCTTCATCCACATTGGCGTCCATGTCGGCCGGCAGACCTTCACCTAGGCAGATATGCCCGCCGGATCCGGTCATGCTTATGCCGGGAGGATACGCCCCGTCGTCGGCAGTGTAGGTCTTCAATAATTTATACCAGGCCTGAGCGCTGGTGAGCCGCTCGGCATTGCGGGCGTCGCGCTGTGCATTGGAAAAAGTGCTCAGGGCAATGACCGCCAGGATGCCGATGACCACGATGACAATCAGCAGCTCGACGATGGTAAACCCTGTACTGCGCCCACCCATTTTCATATATGCAGTGTAGCATAAGCGGTACGAACAGGCTGTGTGAAGCGGCGGGCGATGGCCTCCTCTCGACGACAGAGGTCAAAGCCGCTATCCTAAGACCATGCTTTCCCAGCCTTACCGTTTCCATGGCCACAGCAGCCTGTCATATGTCTTCCGCAAAGGCCACACTGTCCGTGGCCATCATCTGATGATCCGCACGGTCCGCAATGACCGCCGGCAGCTGCCGCGTATCGCCGTCATCATCAGCAAGAAGGTGGCCAAGCGGGCGCATGACCGTAACCGTATCCGCCGCCGGCTGTATGAGGCGCTGCGCCTGGAGCTGCCGCACATCACCGGTGCGTATGACATCGCCGTCATGGTCACCAGCCGGGAGATAGAGAGTGAGCCTTTTATGCGCATCGAAAAGGAAGTGCAGCGCCTGCTGAAGGTGGCGCGGGTAGTGGCTCCGCCTCCACAGGAGTAGCCGTTTTCAGTAACAGATACGGCCGTGCTATACTTATCCGAGTATGAGTATTTTTGAGATTCTTTTCACCCAGCCGATTTTCAATATCCTGCTGTTCCTGTACGGCATCGTTCCGGGCCACGACCTGGGTATCGCTGTCATCATCTTCACCATCCTGGTGCGCCTGGCGCTCTGGCCGCTGGTAAAGAAGCAGCTGCACCAAAGCAAGCTGATGCGCGAGCTGCAGCCGCAGCTGGCCGCCATCAAGAAGAAGGCCAAGGGCAACCGGCAGCTTGAAGGCCAGCTGATGCTGGAGCTTTATAAGGAGAAGGGTGTCAACCCGTTCAGCAGTTTCGGACTCTTGCTTATTCAGCTGCCGTTCTTCATTGCGCTCTATAGCTCCATCAATATCCTGGCCAATCATAAGGATGACATCGACAAGTACATCTACCCCGCGCTGCAGGCCATCCCACACCTGAAAGAAGTAGCGGCGAATCCTGATAAGTTCAATGAGATTGCCTTCGGCTTCCTCGACCTGACCCAATCGGTCGTCAATGCCAAGACGGCACTGATTGCCGGCGTCCTGCTGCTTATCGCCATCGTCACGGCTATCCTGCAGTACTTCCAGTCCAAGCAGCTGATGCCGGCGCCAGCCGAGAAGAAACGCCTGCGCGATATGTTCCGTGACCAGTCAAACGGTAAGGATGTCGACCAGTCCGAGATGATGGCGGCCGTCGGCCAGAAGACCATCCTGTTCCTGCCGGTCATCATCTTCATCACCTCGATCTACATCGCCGGTGCCCTGAGCCTGTACCTGCTGACTACCACGCTGGTCGGCTTCATCCAGCAGCGCCGTGTCCTGAACCGCGATACCGAGGAAATGGAAACCCAGGCCGACAGGGCTGATGTAAAAGTAACCATCAAGCCAGCAGAGGTGGATGGCACCGAAAAAGCTGCCAAAAAAGATAAAACCAGCAAATCGGCCCGGGCCAGGAAGGCCAAAGCTGCTAAAATTGTCGGCAAGAAGCGTTAGGAGCGCATTAACGTAAGCAGAGGTTTTATTCGTATGGACAGGGAAGCATCAATCGCATTCGCAGAAAAATACCTAAGTGACATCCTGGCCTTCTTTGGGCTGAATGTCGCCGTCAGCGTGACGTGCGAGGAAGATGTGATTGAGCTGTCGGTGCCGTCGACGCATCTGAACGGCTTCCTGATCGGACAGCACGGCGCCACGCTGAAATCACTCCAGATGATTATCGGGGCAGCCCTGCGCAGCAAGGACGCCGAGCTGCAGCGGGTGACTGTCGATATCGCCAATTACCGCCGGCATCACGCCGAAAAGCTGGAAGAGCAGGCGAGGGAATGGTGCCGCCAAGTAGTGGAGAGCGGGGAAGCGATGCACCTGGCACCGATGAACCCGGCCGACCGGCGGGTGGTGCACCAAGTGATAGGGGAGTACCCTTCCCTATCCTCCGAATCAGAAGGGGAGGGTAGGACCCGGCATGTGGTAATCCTGCCACACGCAAAGTAGGGGGCAAAAATATATTTCACGTGAAAAATATGTGAAAGTCAAATTGTTGATAAACTGTGGATAACCAAATATCCGCAGTTTTTATTTAGGCGTCAACTGTATCAGCTGTGGCGGTGCGTGCCAGGGCATCCTCATAGATATCCAGGGTCTGCTGGGCCATGCGTTCCCATGAGTATTGCTTGTAACAGAGGTCGCCCCTGTTACGGAGTTTTGTGGCAATTTTGTCATCGGAGAGTACCTGTTCAATCTTCCCCGCCATGTCGCCGTGGCTGTGGGCATCGAAGTACAGGGCGGCGTCGCCGTAGATTTCCGGCAGACAGGTGGCGTCGCTGCTGACGACCGGCGCGCCATGCCGCATAGCCTCCAGGCCAGGCAATCCGAAGCCTTCCATGAATGACGGAAAGACGTAGGCCCGGCATTTGGCGTACAGCCAGGCAAGCTCGGCATTATCGGCAAAGCCATAAAAGACAACATTCTTATACCCCTGCTCTGTTACCCACTGCATATCGCGCTCACGGAAGGTGTCTTTCTTGCCGACGATGACCAGCTGAAGATCGGGGAACTTGGAGAGCAGTAACTGATGGGCCTGGATCAGGTTGCGGTTGTTCTTGTATGGCTCGGCCCGGCCGACGTACAGGATGAATGGCACATGCTCCAGCCGGGTGACGGTGCGGGGACGGGTGCTGAGCAGGTCGGCTGCCTCGTAGGTCACGCTCACCCGCTCCGGGCTTATTCGGGTCAGTGTGATGAAGTCGCGCTTGGTATACTCGCTCGGCGTGATGACCTGGACGGTGCGGCCGGCGACGCGTCTGAGGAGCCATTTCAGTACCGCCTGCTTAAAACGCAGTACCGGCACCGACATATCATCGACTTCCGTCAGGCGCAGCTGGCTGAGGTCGTGGACGGTAGTGACGGTAGCGCCGTTATAAAAGGCAGGTTGCTGGGGCATGCAGAAATGAACGAGGTCGGGTGCCAATGCATCGAGATACCGCTTAAAGCCGATCTGCTCGGCAAAGCTGTAGTTGGCAAAATCGACGGTCTTCACCTTGAAGTTGGAGCGGCTGGGCTGCCAGTAGTCGCGGTCGGCGGTCGGTACCAGGACAGTGAAGTCGTGAGGGGACTCAAGTTGCTCCAGATAGGTCAGCAGGCGCTCGACGTAGCGGCCGGTGCTGGAGTTGATGATGCGGGCATCGATTGCGATATGGGCCATATAGGCACTAGTATATACCACTGGCCAGACGGCAGCACGAACGGGCACAGCATGGTTTTATAAGATACAACACCCGGCCGTATCGTTGCCGCACAAGATGAAAAAAGGTATAATATCGGCTATATGCAAAATGTGAAACAGCGGTACCGCTACTCAGCGATTTTGCTGAGAGAGCTGGTAATTACCGATTTCAAACTGCGGTATCATGGGTCGGTGTTGGGGTATATCTGGTCGCTGCTGCGGCCGTTAGCCCTGTTTGCCATCCTGTATGTGGTCTTTGTCTGGTTCCTGCGGGTCGGCGAAGGGGTGCCGCACTACCCTATCTACCTGTTGCTGGGTATCGTGCTCTGGAACTACTTCGCCGAGGTGACGAATAACGGGGTCAGTGCCATCCTGGGCCGCGGCGATCTGATCCGCAAGATCAATTTCCCCAAGTATGTCATCGTGCTCTCGGGGTCGCTGTCGGCGCTGATCAACCTGGGTATCAACCTGGTGGTGGTGGCCCTGTTCATGGTGGTGTTCGGTACCGAGCTGCAGCCGGCGGCATTGATTTTTGTGCCGCTGCTCATCATCCAGCTGTTTGTGCTGGCCCTTGGTGTGGCCTTTCTGCTCAGCGCGCTCTATGTGAAGTTCCGCGACATCGGCTATATCTGGGAAGTCTTTATGCAGGGCGCCTTTTATGCCACGCCGATTCTCTACCCGGTGACGTATGTCATGGAAAAGGCGTATTGGGCAGCACAGCTACAGATGCTGAACCCGATGGCGCAGATCGTCCAGGATATCCGCTACTACATGGTAACGACCGATGCGATCACTATCCATACATTGTTTGATAACCCGCTGTTGACGTGGTTGCCGGTGGTGCTGTCCGGGCTGATCTTCTGGCTGGGCGCCACGTATTTCAAGCGGCAATCCCGATACTTTGCGGAGAAGGTGTAATATGGGCAAGCAGACGGTACTTTCAGTCGAACATGTCAGCAAGCAGTTTATACTGCCGCATGAGCAAAGCAGCGATTCCTTAAAGCGGGCCATCACCGGCCTGTTTCAATCGCGCAACACCGGGTACGAGGTACAACACGCGCTCAAAGACGTTTCGTTCGAAGTGAAGAAGGGTGAGTTCTTCGGTATCCTGGGCCGCAACGGCAGCGGTAAGAGCACCATGCTGAAGATGCTGGCGGGCATTTACCAGCCGACAGAAGGAACGATTGCATTTGAAGGGAAACTGGTGCCGTTCATCGAGCTTGGTGTCGGGTTCAACCCGGAGCTGACCGGCCGCGAGAATGTCTTCCTCAACGGTGCCCTGCTTGGTTTTTCCAAGGAAGAGGTCGAAGACCGCTACGACGATATCGTCCGCTTTGCCGAGCTGGAGGATTTCATGGACCAGAAGCTCAAGAACTACTCGAGCGGCATGCAGGTGCGGCTGGCCTTCTCTGTCGCGACGCACGCCGAGGCGGACATCCTGCTGATCGACGAGGTGCTGGCCGTGGGCGACGCTGATTTCCAGCGCAAGTGCTACAACTTTTTCAAATCGCTCAAGAAGAGCAAGAAGACGGTCATTTTTGTGACGCACGACATGGGCGCCGTCCGCGAATACTGCGACCGGGCCATCCTGATCCAGGAAGGTGTCATCACGCATGACGCCTCGGCCGACAAGGTCGCCGACGAATACCTGAAGATGTTCAACCAGCGCGAGGAAGAGCCGGAAGAGTCTGAAGACGGCGAAGAAGAGGTGACGAACCGCTATGGGACCGGCCAGGTAAAGTTTGACAGCATCACCGCCACGACGACCGACGACGACGTGAAGATCACGATTGAGCTCCACAACAACAAGCGTGAAAGCGATATCGTCGTCGGCCTGCGCATCAAGGATGCTGAGGGGCGGCTGGTGACCGGTGGCAATACGCTGATGTATATGAAGCCGGAGCAGGGCCGGCTCGACCTGGCGCCGGGCGAGCGCAAGACGCTGCGCTATACGATTGATAAGTCGCTGTTCGGGGCGGGTACGTTCTCGATCGGCTCCAGTATCAAGCTGCGCGACAAGGTGACGGTCTGTGACGACTGGGAAGGCGCCGCCAGCTTCTCGGTGGTGGCCCAGGAATCGTATTACCCGATCATCGCACCAGCCAAGCTGGAGGTCGAATAACGGCCATGGCAAAACTTCCCCACATCATGGTTGACGCCTTCCCGCTCGTCGACGACCACTTCAGCGGCGTCGGCCACTATACGCTGGGCATCGTCTCCGGTCTGGATGAACTGGCAGGAGAGGGCAAGTTGACGTATTCATTGATCGCACCCCGGCACTGGACCGACCGGCTCAACAAATATGGCCTCGAGCATTACAAGCGCATCATTGCCAACCCGGTTCCCAACCGTATCATCCGCGGTTTTATGAAATTCCAGTGGGATGTGCCGCTTGATTTCATCCTGGGACAAGGGAACTACTACTTCCCTTCATTCCTGGCCTGGCCGACCTGGAAGGCCGACTCGACGGTGGTGGTCCACGACGTGACGTACCTGGCGGTGCCGGAGTGCGTCGACAAAGGGAACCGGGACTATCTGGCCGAGGTGGTGCCGTTCTCGCTCAAGAATGCTAAAAACATCATCGCCGTCTCGCAGTTCAGTAAGGACGAGATAGTGAAGTATTACAAGCTGGATCCGAAGCTGATATCGGTGGCGCACCCGTCAATCGACCGCAAGCATTTTTACCGGCGCAGCGCCGAAGAGATCCACTCGGTCAAAGCCAGGTACGATATCTTCAGTGAGAAGTATATGTTCGCCGTCGGCAACATTGAGCCGCGTAAGAACTACAAGCGGCTGGTTGAAGCGTACGTGAAGCTGCCGCGGCACATCACAAATGAGTACCCGCTGGTCATCGTCGGGGCGGGCGGCTGGAATAACGACGACATCAAGACGGCCATCCAGAAGGCGAAAGAGGACGGCTACAAGATTATCAATCCCAAGCAGTTCGTGCTGGACGCCGATATTCCGGCGCTCTATAGCGGGGCCAGCTTCTTTGTGTCGGCACCGGTCTACGAAGGCTTTGGCATGCCGCCGCTGGAGGCGTACGCCTGCGGCACGCCGGTCATCACCAGCAATGTCGCTTCCCTGCCCGAGGCGGCTGGTGATGCCGCCGTCTACGTGGATCCATACGACGTTGATGATATCCGCCAGAAGATCGAGCATATGGTAAAGGTGGTAGAGAAGGATCCGCACCATTTTGACGCGGCTATGGAGAAACATCTGCAATCATTGAACTGGCGGACCAGCGCCGAGATAACCGCCGCCGCCCTGACCGGCAAGCCGCTGGAGTACTTCAGGAAGGAGACAACGGTTTAAATGAAGCTGGGGATCGATCTACGACCATTACAGACGGGGCATAAGTATCGCGGCATCGGTGAGGTGACCAAGCAGGTGACGAACCGCGTCCTGCAGCTTGCTGCCGCTGACGAGGCGCGTGATATCGACATCCTGTTTTACGAATACGACGACGATGACCCCAAGCAGCTGTTGGATATCCCCGAAGGTATCAGTTATGACGTAGTGAAGCTTGGTACCATGCCAGAAACCGACACGACCGCCAGCAAGAAGGAAAAACTACGCCGTCACTATGCGCTGCTGTATGGCAAGCCGGTGGAGGGTTCGGAGTACAGCGATGTTTTTCTGCAGTTCGATTACGCCCTCGGCGTCCCAACCGATACCAAGACGGTGCTGGTCAAACACGACCTGATTCCGCTGATCTTCTGGGATAAGTACTTTGAATCGGCCTGGGTGCCCTTCCGCAACAAGGCGGCGCGTACCACGCTGCGTACCCTGTTCAATAACCACAAGTTCATGCGGCAGCTGCGGCGGTCGCTGCGGGATGCGCATGTCGTCATGTCGGTGTCGCACAACACCAAGCGCGATATTGAGAAGTATTTCGGCGTGGACCCTGCCAAGTCGAAAGTAGCTCTGCTGGGCGTAGATGTGAAGCCGGCCAAGACCAACGACATCACTGCCGTCGACAAAGCGCGCCTGCCCACCAAGCCCTATCTGCTGTTCGTGGGGGCGGGAGACGCCCGCCGCCGCGTCGACGACCTGGTAGCTGCCTATAACAATCTCAAAGCCGCCGGCCGTGATATCCAGCTGGTGCTGGTAGGTGAGAATTTCAAATCGCCCACCGATATCCCGAACGTGACGGTGCGCAACGCCGTGCTGGCCTCATCATACAAGAAAGACCTGCTGACGCTGGGCTACGTCGATGACGAGACCAAGCAATGGCTGTACAAGAACGCCTTGGCCTACGTCTACCCTACGCGGTATGAGGGCTTTGGCATTCCCATTCTGGAGGCCATGCTGCTGGAGTGTCCGATTGTCGTGTACAAGAACTCATCGGTGCCGGAAGTGGGCGGCGAGCATGCTCTGTACGCCGAGAACTGGGAAGGACTGGTACGCCAGGTAGAAGCTTTGCTTGATGAGGCTCCCGAAACACGCCGCCAGCGCGTCCAGGCGGCCCGTAGGCACGCCGAACAGTTTACCTGGGATAAGACGGCGGCGGCTATTTATGAAGAGCTGGTAGGGGCTTAGCATATGGCGCGTGAATCGGCCAGCAACAACCAGGTGAGCCTGTATCGCCGTATACGGGCCAAGCTGGCCGGGCAGCGGCTGTATAGTCCGCACGACCTGATCGGGCCGCACCGCTTGGATATCGCTGCCAAGACGGTCTTTGCGCGGGCGTACATCGAGGGCAACACCTCGACCTGGCCAGAAGAGCTCTACCGCGAACACATCCGCGCCTGGAACGGGTTTTACGAGAAGGCACCGCTTAAGAACAGCTATGAGGATTTCCGGCGGTCGTTCGTCGAGGTCATCGAGTCGGCGCAGAACGGGAAGTTCCGCCACCACGAAGCGCCGGTCAGCCTGGACCGCGAAGGGAAATTGGAGAACGGGGCGCACCGGGTGAGCACGGCGCTGGTGCTGGACAGGTTCGTCAACACCTTCATCAACGAGGAGATGACGGCCGGCCAGTGGAACCATGACTTCTTTTCCTACTGGGCGTTCTGGGCGCGTGAGCACCTCAACACCGGGCTGGCGGAAGAGTATGTGGATGCTATGACGGTGGAGTACATCGCACTGGCACCCAGGCAGATGTACGTGGTCATCGTCTTCCCCACCGCCGAGGATCACCGCGACGAAGCGGACGGCATCATCAGGTCGTTCGGCGACGTGCTGAATGTCAAAGAAATCCCGGCAGCCCGATTGAATGCCAAGGCGGTCATCCGCCAGCTCTACGCCGGTGAATGGTGGAATGATGACGACCATCTGGAGCACGTCGTGAACAAGGCGGAGGGCTGCTTTGCGGGCACGGCGCCGCTGCGGGTCTATATCGTCCGCTCGGATCTGGATGAGGCAGGGCGCCGCGAAGAAAAGGTGAAACTGCGGGCGATGTGGGGCAAAGAAAACCACAGCATCCACATCAGCGACACGCCGGAAGAAGCGCACCGTCTGACGCGCATGTTCTTCCATGCCGGGTCACGGGCGGTATTGGGCGTGGAGCTGGAGCGTGAGTTCCCTGCCAAGTTCGGCCGGTTGTTCCGGGAGTTCATGGCGGCGGCGCCCAGTGATATCCGGCAGCGTGATGATATCTGCATCGATTCCAGCAGCACCCTGGGCATCCTGGGGCTGCGTGATGTCAACGACATTGATTATCTGCACCGCGGCGAAGCATTGGTGCGCACCGACAATCCCGACATCTCCAGCCACAATGAGCATGCTCACTGGTATGCCGACTCAATCGATGAGATCGTCACCAATCCCCGGCTGCATTTCTACTATAATGGCATCAAGTTCGCAGCACCGGCAGTGGTGCGGGCTATGAAGGCCAACCGGGGTGAAGAAAAGGATAAACGGGACGTAGCCCTGATAGATGGGTTCATGAACAACCATAAGGAGTTTTATGTCAAACGGTAAGCATATTCCGAAAGTAGCTGTCATTACCAGGACGAAGGATCGGGGATTGTTGTTGGAGCGCGCCATCAAGAGCGTGCATCAGCAGACGATGGAGGATTTTGTTCATGTGATCATCAATGATGCGGGTGATCCTGCCATCGTGGAAGACCTGGTCAAAAAACATGAGCAGCTGATCCGCGGACGCGTCAAGATCATCCACAATACTGAGTCGCGCGGCATGGAAGCGGCTTCCAACAAGGCGATCAAGAGTGTCGACTCGACCTTCATCGCCATCCACGATGATGACGACACCTGGCATCCGGATTTTTTGAAAGCAACCACCGAGCGGCTGGAAGATAACGGCATGCAGGGCGTGGTGGTGACGACCGACCGGGTAGTCGAGGACATCATCGACGACGTGGTGCATATCAAGCTGGTAGAGCGCTGGCTGCCGTGGGCCAAGGCTATTAATTTCTATAGCATGTGCATCGATAATTACGCCACGCCGATCACTTTTTTGTACCGCCGCGCCGTCTACGACAAGATCGGTTATTACGACGAGAACCTGCCGGTGCTGGGCGACTGGGACTTTGCACTGCGGTTTATCCGGCTGCATGACATCGATTTCATCAACAGCGACACTGCCCTTGCCTACTACCATCACCGTCCGAACGTGAAGGGCATCAACGGCAACAGCGTCTTTGCCGGCATCGACAAGCACGAGTATTACCTTAACCAGGTTGCTAATAAGTTCCTGCGTGAGGATCTGCAGCGTGGCAGCCTGGGCTTTGGCTACATGTTCAGCCACTTGCGCGCCCAGCGCGATAACCGGCGCGATATGGAGCGGCAACTCGAGAAGATCGAATGTCAGACACAGCAACTCAACCAACAGGTTGAAGAAGTGCGGCGCACCTTGGGTGAGCGGACGACCGGGGCGCATATCAAGAGCCTGTACCGCATCGCCAAAAAGGTGCCGCGGCTGACACTCCACAAAGTAAAGAACACGATTAAGAAGGCAGGACGGATATAGATGGACACGACGTACAAGGACAAGATAGAGCAGGCAGACGTCGTATCATTTGATATCTTCGATACCGTCCTGATACGCAAGGTGGCCCGGCCGACCGACGTGTTCCGGATTGTCCAGGAGTATTTCAATGCGGTCAGTCCCCACTTCATCACGGCCGATTTTGCCAAGCTACGGGTAGACGCCGAAATAGAGGCGTACAAGACCATTAATCCCAACGCGGATATCGATGCGATTTATGGCATCATCGCCAGGCGCGGCAATTATAACGAGGCGTTCATCGAGGCGCTGAAGCGGGCGGAGCTGGACGTCGAATCCATCCTGCTGGAGCCGAACGCCGCCGGCGTGAAGCTGTATAAGCAGGCGCGGGAGGCGGGCAAGCAAGTGGTCTTCATCAGCGATATGTACCTGAAGAAAAGCTTCGTGAAGCAACTGCTGAAGAAGAACGGTTTTGATGAGTGGGATGAGCTGATCGTCTCGGCCGAGGATGGCGTCGCCAAGCACGACGGTACGGCGTACGCCCGGCTGTTCACGCTGTTTCCAGACAGTAATTACCTGCACGTCGGCGACAATGAGCACAGCGATATCCACTGGGCGCAGGCCTACGGCATCGATACCATCCACCTGGAACAGAACCTGAAGAAGATGTCATACGAGACGCAGCCGGTCAGCCAGACGGCGCAGGGTGGTATGCTGTACCGCAGCAGCCTGCAGTCGTCCTACTCGATTGAGGATACCCAGCACAGCATGATTACTGGGATCATCGCCGGCAAGATCGCGGCGGGTGGACTGGCGACGCACGCCGAGAGCATCGGCTACTCAATATTCGGTCCATTGCTGCTGGGGTATGTGCAATGGCTGCATACACAGGCCAATACTGACGGCGTGGATGAGTTGTACTTTTTGGCGCGCGATGGCGCTATCATGCAGCGGGCCTATGACGAGTACTGGCGGGAACGTGCCTTGCCATCGCACTACCTGCTGGCTTCGCGCCGGCTCTATAACCTGCCTAAACTGACTGGTGCGTTCGCGCCCGAGGATATCACCTTCCTGACCTCGACTGATTATCCGCTGCTGGTGAGTGACTACATCGGCCGTCTGGGGCTGGAGACCAACGAACCGCGCGTGCGTACTGTGCTGCAGCAGCTTGGCCTGGAGCCTGAGACGCGCATCGATACGTCGCTGCTGCAGCAGCGCATGAAGGCGGCCTTCATGCTGCTGGCGGACGTGGTGCGCGAGCTGGCGCACAAAGAGCGGACGCTGCTGCTTGATTACTTCAGGGAGGAAGGGCTGAAGCAGGGCATGGGGCGCAATAAGGCTATCGTTGATGTCGGTTGGAACGGCTCGATGCAGCGTTCTCTGAACACGCTGCTGAAATCGGAGTTTACCGGATACTACTTTGGCATCCACGATAACGAGGTGACGATTCCGATGGGCAATGCTATGGGTGCGTTCCTTGACCGGCGTAATGACCTGACCAAAGAACAGGCGATCCTGACCCGCGGCGCCGTCGAGGTCATGGAGTATTTCTTTACCAACCCTGCCCAGCAGAGCGTCGTCGGCCTCAAGAAACATGGCAAGGAATACGTGGCGGTGACCGCCGAGGAAGACCGCGACGAGACCATGCTGCAGAATCTGCGCGAGATACAGGCGTCTGCCGTCGATTTCATCAGTGATTTCAGGAAGTGCACGGCGCAGCTGCCGGAGGCGGCCCGTAAGATCAGTCTCGATGTGTCCATCCGCAACGCCGTTCATATGTACTACCATCCGAACGATGGGGCGGCGACAGTCATCGGGCTGGTGGCGCATTCGCACAGCATCGGGGTGCCAGCGCGTTTCATCGGTTCGCCGATCCATGACCGCGGGTACTACCTGAAGCATCGCGACGCGCTGCAGAAGGAATACGACATCGCCTACTGGAAGCCTGGCTTCATTAAGAATGCGGCGATGAAAGGGATTCCGTTCGAGTTATCGTAAGAGCCTCTCTGCTTAAAAAATAGCTCCCAGGCGTAGGAGCTATTTTTTATTGAGCGGTACGTGCGGGGATTACCAGCGGCCGCTAGTACCAGTCGCCCACAGCGCTTTGCTGCCACTGTAGATGACGACGTTGCCATCATCCTGCACAAAGAGCTTAGGCGAGGTGCCGCCGCCGCTGTTGCTGGCCCAGGTGGGGCGGTTGTTGGTGTCGTACATGACCAGGTTGCCGTCAGCCTGCATATAGACGGCTGCGATTGAACGGGCATTGGTGCCCGAGCCCCAGATGGCGCCACGCTGCGAGTAAAGAACCAGGTTGCCGTCGTTCTGCATGTGTAGCGAGTATTTGCCATTGCTCGACTTAAGCCATTGGCCGGGCTTAAGGCCCTTGTTAGTATCAAGCATGTTGGCAGGCGGCGGAGGGGTGGTGGTGCCGCCGTTACCGCCGGTCTGTGGCGGGGCGGGCGGCGCAGTGATGGTGAACTTGAAGTTCGTGTTGGTATTGTTGAACCAGGCGGCGCCGTCCATGACGAGCGTCAGGTCTTCTTGGAAGTAGGCGGCGTTGTTCGGTGCTTTCATCGCAAACTCGAAAGTGGCGTTTTCGCCCGGGCGGACGGTACTTTCTTTCATGTAAGCGATGCGGTTGCCGGCAAGCCAGGAGCTGTCCCACATGGCCGAGCCGCGGTCACGCGGGTTGTGCGGGGCCAGTTTGACGGTATTGGCGGTCCAGGTGTTGGCGCCGCGGTTGACGACGACCAGCCGCAGATACACCGTTTGTCCGGCTGCCAGGTTGGCGTGGTTGTTAGCGTCGTTGATCTGGGTGGTGCGGGCGGCGTCGGAGTAGATGCCCTGCCAGACGCGGCCATAGTGGTATGGCCAGCCCTGGGTAGAGCCGAACCAGTTGGTGAAGTACAGGTAGAAGTTGCGATTGCCATAGGCGCCACAGTTGGCGGTGCCCCAGGTGGCATCAAGTGCACCCTGGTTGGGCTGGTACGGGGTGTAGTTGTAGAGGGCCTGGGTGGCGCGGTTCTGAATAGTGACGTTAGTGCCACCGCACGACTTGTTGGGGTTGTACTGGATGTAGTTGTTGCCAACGACGTACGGCGTATACCAGCTGGGGCTGGCGTTCATGATGGCGCGGAACATGCGGGCGGCCCAGCGCAGCTGGTTGGTAAGGCCGTAGTACTGTGAGTCGCATGGGGCGGTGTCCGGACAGCCATAGCCGGTGGCGGTCTTGTACTGGATGCTGACCGGCCAGGCATCGGTGACCAGGCCCTGCTCTTTCTGTAACAGGACAATCAGCACCTGAGGGTTGATGTTGAACTCGTGGGAGGCATCGTAGATGATCTGGGCGGCAGTCTTGCCGTTCTCGCTATAATCACGCAGGCAGGTAAACGGGGCGCTGTAGCCGCGGGCTTCGGCCCACTGGCGGCGCGTACCACCGCCGTACTCTGAGGGTTGGACGCCCCAAGTGTCGCAGTTTGGCATGCGGTCGTTTAGGAATGACTGGATGGCGGCGGCGGACATGGATGTCTTGTTGGTCATGACGCCGTCGCTGATGATGTTGCCGGCGTTCCAGCCTGGAACGGCCGCATCGGCCCGATCGTTGCCCAGACCGTACATCATAAAGCCGGCCGTCGTGACGAAGGTGGCCACGATAAAGGTGGTGAGGCGGGAGGGCCGTTTAAATTTTGTGGAGGGGAGGGAGAGCATGGCTGCGGCGGGGCTACTTGATGGTTATCTTTTGAGAGGTAGCAGTTTTCTTGTCATCGTGGCTGGCAGAGACTTCCAGGTTCCATTCGCCAGGCGCCAATTCGCTGACAGGCACGTCGAAGCCCTGGCAGGTTGAGGTGCTGGCCATGGCCTGGATGCCGGCCTCACGGCTGACGCGCTTGTCGCCCATGGTGAGGTTGAGGTAACAGGTGCCGTTCCAGACGGCATCGATCTGGGTGCGGATCTGCAGGGTACCTTCATTCTGGTTGGCGGCCGTGATGGTCAGATTGACGCCACCGGAAGTATTGCCGTTATCGCCGGCATCATTCGCCTGGGGGGTCTTGGTGTCGGGGTATGGCAGCGGCGTGGGGGTGGCCTCCGGATTGTCGACCGGAGCCGGGTTCTGGCTGTCGTCGGCGTCCTGCCCCTGGCTGTAGTCGGCGTCGGTGCCGACGATACTGCGCAGGCTGTCGTTCACCAGGAAGTAGGCCAGACTGCTGCCCACAACAAGCACCGTCGCAACCAGTCCGGCGATCAAAAGAGTCTTTCTACTAGTAGTCTTGATAGGGGTGTTTTTCATGTGTTTGCTTTTTAATTATAGCTGATATCATCTATAGCTAACCATACAGACCGACAGTGGTCAACGGATTAGCCGGCAAAGTAGTTGTTGACGAAGAGGATATAGAGGTAGGCCTGTAATAATATGCCGACATAAATACAACCGTAGGTCACCGGCCGCAGCCAGCCGCGTCGTAACGAGAGGTGCAGGATGGCGATATAGATGACGATGCACGGCAGTAGGTAGCGGTTAACGGAAATGAGATTGCTGTTGAGGCTGAACATTACCATGGCCAGGATGCCGAAGACGGCCAGCGGAATGCCGGCTTTCCGCTTGTACCACAGCGAATAGACCGCGGCGGCGAACAGTACCATCAGCCCGATCATCGGTAGCAGCAGGTTGACGAAGATGCCCTCGTCAAACGGCACCGGCGTCAGCAGCGCGTCACGCACCCGGCGGGCCGTCTCGCGGTAAAGCTCAAAAATGTTGGGGTTGAAGACCTGGTAGGGCCAGTCATCGGTCAACTTGTAGGCGTGCAGCATCAACAGGAAATCGCCGCGAACCAGCTGCAGGTACAGGCCATACAGCACGAAGCCGAGTGGCGCCAGCAAGAACCACAGGAGG
The DNA here is from genome assembly GCA_016789455.1 of Candidatus Saccharibacteria bacterium. Lineage (NCBI taxonomy): Bacteria > Candidatus Saccharimonadota > Candidatus Saccharimonadota bacterium. The sequence goes on from JAEUQU010000002.1 coordinate 1,149,543, forward strand.
TTGCGGTTGAGTGTCTGGCGGATGTTCCAGCCGTAGGCACGTATGAACTCCAGGCCGCACAAGGCCACAAACAGGATGGCGGGCAGGCGCACTGCGGTCAGGACGGCCAGCGCCAGCCCCATCGCCCACCAGCGGCGCTGCAGTGCGAACAGGTAGGCCCAGAAGCCGACGGCACAGAAGATGGCCTCTGTGTAGAAGAAATGCAGGAAAATAGCGGCGGGCGAGGTCAGGAAGATGGCTGGCAGCCACCAGCGGTGCTTGCGGCCGACGAAGTGCTCAGCGATCCTCGCCAGGGCCAGGATGATACAGGCGGTGGCTGCGGTGTTGATGATCAGGGCAGACAGCGGCTCGCCCAGCAGTCCGAACGAGAGGCCGTCGAGCAACCAGACCATCAGCGGGAAGAGGGGGTAAAAGACAGGTGAGGCGCTGGCAGGATCGGCATAGGCACCATGCACGATTGCCTGATACCACCCGGCGTCCCAGCGGAGCGTATGGCCCAGCATGCCGTGCGGCTCGGGGCTGGCGGGCCGCTGGAAGATGTTGTTCAAGGTCGAATCAAAGATGATACCCATGACGGTCATCATCAGCTGCCAGCCGACGGCAAGCATGACGGCCTTGCCGCCGTCAGAGGCAAAAAAGCGGGATGCGAGCTGCCGGGCGGTGTTTATTTTACGGTGAGCCATAGGATATGTGGTTAATATACCCGTTTTATGCAATCGTCGCAAAGACTTGCTATAATCTTCTCTATGATTATCGTTATTATCGCCGGTGGCTCAGGCACCCGTCTCTGGCCCCTCTCAACCCCTTCGTTCCCCAAGCACTTGCTGTCGTTGACCGGCGAGCGCTCCATGCTGCAGACCACCTATGACCGCGCCGCCAAGGTGGCCGACAGCGTCTACATCGTCACCGAGTCCGGCCACGCCGACGAACTACGCGCCCAGTTGCCCGAGCTGGCACCGGAAGCCTTCATTGTCGAGCCGGGCCGCCGCGGCACCGCCAGCTGTATCGTGGCCGCCCTGGATTGTCTGGCCCGCCGCCATGATGCCGAGGAGCCGATCGCCTTCATCCATGCCGACCACCATGTCCGTGACGCCGAGGGCTTTGCCCGTTCCTTCATCATCGCCGCCGCCGCCGCCAAAGAGAAGCGCTCCATCGCCCTGGTGGGTGTTGAGCCGACCAACCCGGCGACAGGCTTTGGCTATATCGAGAAAGGTGAGCCGATCCGGCTTGATTCCATCGTCCACTACGTCTGCGACTTCAAGGAAAAACCAGATTTCGACACCGCCCGCAACTACGTTGAAAGCGGCCGCTACCTCTGGAACTGCGGCTACTTCGTCGGTACGCTGACCATCTTCTTGGGCGCTATGCAAAAGCACGCGCCGGTCCTGTATGAGAACTTCCAGAAGCTGCAGGACATCAACGAGGACGCCAAGCGCTACAACGACACCTATCTTAGCTTTGAGAACGAAACCATCGACATCGCCCTGATCGAAAAGGTCGACAACCTGCTGGCCGTCCCCGCCACCTTCGACTGGATGGACGTCGGCTCCTTCAAGGACCTGCATGACGCCAACCCGTCAGATGAAGCCGGTAACTTCTGCAAGGGCAAGGACATCTATCCACTGGAAGTCGAGAACGCTTTCATCCGCAACGAGGAGGACAAGCCCGTCGCCGTCATCGGCCTGGATAACATCGTCGTCGTCAATACCAAGCACGGTATCCTGGTGGCCCGCAAGGATATGAGCCAGCGCGTCGGTGATATCGCCAAGGCGATCCAAAAGGCCAAGGCCACCTAGGCCTTGCTGCAACGCACGCACCCATCATGACAAAACCACTGACCAAGAAACCCTTTTTCCGGTACTCGGTGGTGGGAACGGCTTCGTCAGTACTTGACTACGTGGTATTGGTTGCCTTGTTCCATGGCCTGCACGCTCCCCTCCCCGTGGCGGCGACCGCCGGATATATCGCCGGTCTGCTTTTTAACTTCGTCGTCAACAAGAAATGGGCTTTCAAGGCCAAGGGCGGTGCCAAGCACACCGGCAAGCAGGCACTGAAGTATGCCGTGCTCCTGGCGGTGAACCTGCTGGTGCTCAACCTGGCGCTGCAGTGGCTTGATGACTATGGTATCGGGCCGGAATACGGCAAGATTATCGTCACCCTGGGCATTACGGTCTGGAATTACTTCTTCTACCGCCGGGTCATCTTCAAACCAAAACATCCCCGTCGTCATCAGGACGGATCGGACCGATCTTCGGCGGCGTCGGCGGCAGGGCCGGAGGCTGGGGAGCGGGCGGCGGGCCGGCATTCGGATTAGTGTGGTTCAGGACTGACTCGCGCAGCTCGTTGATGAAACGGGCAGTGCTGAAACGCTCGGCGGAGTCGCTGACGGTGCGGGGGTCAAAGTTGATCATTTCAAAACGTCCGATGGCTGCCATCAGTGAGTCGACCGTCTGTGATTCAAAGAAGACGCCGTTGATGCCATCCTGGATATAATCGAGCGCGCCGCCGTTCTTGTAGGCGATGACGGGCGTGCCGGCGGAAAGCGCCTCTACCGGTGTGATGCCAAAATCTTCGCGGCCAGGGAAGATGAGCGCCTTGGCCTGCTGGAAATAAGCAGTGATGTCAGCGTCCTCAATGTTCTCCAAAAAGAGCACGTTGGCGCCGCCCCGCCGCTTCAGCTCCTCGTGTTCACTTCCCTTGCCGATCACGACCAGCCGCTTGTTCAGCTGCGAGCAGGCCACGACGGCCAGGTCGAGCCGCTTGTAGGGAATCTGGCGGCCGACCACCAGGTAGTAATCCTGCTTCTGCACCGGTGCCTGCGGGCGCAGGCGGTTGGTGTCGACCGGCGGGAAGATGACTTCGGAATCGCGGTTATAGTACTCTTTGATGCGGCGTTGTACCTCATGGGAGTTGGCAATGAAGCGGTTGACGCCGTGAGTACTCTCCAGGTCGCGCTTCCGCATCCAGCGCACAAAAGCCGGCATGACCAGCCGGACGAGGGGATTGAGCATGCCAAAGCCCGGATTCTGCATGTATTCCTCGTAGTGGCTCCAGTAATAGCGGATGGGGCTGTGGCAATAGCAGATGTGCATGGCCATCTGTTTTCGGGTGACGACTGCCTTGGCTTCGGCGCTGGCGCTGGACAGGATGATGTCGTATTCCTTAAGATCTAACTTCTTAAAGGCGGCAGGCCGCAGCACCGGCCAGAGCTGGTGCTTATAGCGCAGGGATTTTGGCAATTTCTGCAGCCAGGTGGTGCGCACATCCAGGCCTAAGAAGGCCGGGCAGCCCTCCGGGTTGAACACCGAGGTAAAGATTGGCGCATCCGGAAACGCCTCGTGCATCGCCAAGACGACGCGCTCGGCGCCGCCCATATTGGTGAGCCAGTCGCAGACAATCGCAATCTCAGGGCTGCTGGTCTCTTCTGTCTCGCTCATCGTGCCCCCCGTTTAAATATGACGACCGGGAGAGTCTTGAGCAGGATTTTCATGTCCAGCCAAAAACTCCAGTTCTGTGCATAGTATAGCTCAAGTTCGACGCGCTGCTCAAAGCGCAATTGGTTACGGCCTGAAACCTGCCAGAGGCCGGTAATGCCTGATTTGACGCTGTGCAACAGGGCGCCGCGGCCACGGTAGAGGGGCAGTTCCTGCGGCAGGATGGGGCGCGGACCCACCAAGCTCAGGTCGCCCTTCAGGACGTTGAACAGCTGTGGCAATTCATCCAACGAGGTAGCCCGGATGAACCGGCCGAACATGGTGATGCGTGGATCATTGACCACTTTGCGGTTGATCTCGTATTCGCGGGCCAGGTCTTCCCTGCCCATCTCGCGGAATTCTTCGGCGGCGTCCTTCTTGCCGTACTTGCTGCTCATGCTGCGGAATTTGATGAGGCGGAAAGGCTCTGAATAGCGGGTGAGCCGTTTGCTCAGGTAAAAGACCGGTCCAGGATTGAGTATCAATTGTAGTAAAATAAGCAACAAGAACAGTGGTGACAGCACGATGAGCGCCAGGCTGGTAGCCAGCACATCAAACCAGCGCTTTACCAGCTCACCCCAGCCGATCAGCGGCGTCTGGTGGACGTTGATGATGGGATAGCCCAAAAAGATATCGATGGTGTTCTTGCCGGAGTAAAACTCGGCTTCGCCAGGGATGAAACTGTACTGGATGTGGCGCTCCTGGGCGACGCTCAAAATATTCTGGTTATGGGTGGCCGATTCGTACAGGTTAGTCTGGATGATACCGGTGACGCCCATGCTTTCCAGTGCAGCCAGGGCTTTATCAACGGAGGTAAAGTGCTCGCCGCGGAAACCATGGGGCACCAGGTGCTTGGGACAGACCAGGGCCACGACGCGGTAGCCGGAGCGGCGGGTATCGCTGAGGCTGCCCACGATGTCACGCGTGGCGTCACTCTCGCCGATGATCATTATCTTATTGATGCCGACACCGATGCGGAAGAGATAAGTACGTAACTGGCGCATGATTTCGCGGCCCAGGACCAGCAGGATGAAGGCGCCGCCAAAGCTATAAATGGCCACCAGGCGGGCCGGGAAGATCGGCCGGTTGATGGCGTACGAAAAACCAAGCATCAACAGGATGCCGATGAAGCTGCCGATGAACAACCGGCCAACTTCGGTCAGCCGCTTGGAATAGACCGACGAACTATAGAGTCCCAGGAATCCGAAGATGATCTGCCAGAGCGGCGCGATGATCAGTGCGGTCACAAAGAAATCATAGGCATAGACCGGCACCAGCAGCGGCCGGGTGTCTATTTGGGTACGTATAAAATAGGCCACGCTGAAGGCGGCAACCAGGATGATGAAATCGGCGATAATCAGCGATAAGCTGTACGACCGGGCGGATTTAGTAGGCATATGTTTGTAGGGTTGACCTGGCAGTATTGTATCATTAAGGGAGTGAAATCACAGCTGAAGGGCATGGCGGCAGGGCAGGGGTTCGCGCGGTTGGCGGGCCTGTTTGCGGCCGGTGCGGTCGCGCTGGTCATTGCTTTGATGTCGTTTCATGCCTTCCTTAGCACCTGGGCGGGCGCGGCGCTTGGTAATGAGCTGGTGTGGAAGTCCTGGAAGGAGCTGGTGCTGGGGGTGGCGATTATCGGGTTGCTGACCAGCGCCTATTGGTACCGTGATGTGTTCCTGCGCGTCGTCCGGCGGCCCATCAGCCTTGTAATCTTTGCCTTTTTAGGGCTGCACCTGCTGCTTGCGGCCATTCTGCAGACCCCGGGCGGCTCCACGCTGGCCGGCCTGATGACCAATCTGCGCTTTCTGGCAATCTTCCTGCTGGCGCAGCTGCTGGTAGAGCTGTTCCCGCACGGGACAGTGCGGCTGCGGACATGGCTGACGCGCACCGTCCTGGTTTGCGGGGTATTAGTGGCGCTTATCGGGCTGCTGCAGGTCACGGTGATACCGCGCGATTTCCTGGTGCAGTTCGGTTATGACAAATTTACGACGATAGCGCCCTTCATACTGGTGGATGAGCAGGAGCATGCCCTGCGGGCTTTTGCGACACTCAGGGGGCCGAATACGCTTGGCATGTTCCTGTTATTGCCGCTGGGCATGCTGAGCGTACTGGCGGCGCGGCGGCAGCGGCTGGCGCTGACGGTGCCGGCGGTGGCAATCGTAGCGCTTGGTATCTTCGCTACGGGATCGCGCAGCGCCTGGCTCGGGGCGGTGGCGGTAATGATCGCGTTGCTGCTGGCACTGGCCGGCCGCAAGCGCTTGTTGCGGCTGGCAAAACGCTACGGTGCCCTGGTGGTTATCATCCTGGGGGTGCTGGTGTTGGTGGCCGAATCCGTACCGGCCATCCGCCTGGCCATCTTCCACTCCAGCCCTGGCGACCCCAGCCTGACCGAAGGTTCGACTGACAAACATTTTGAAGCGACCGCCGGCGGTATTGTCGATGCCGCCTTGCATCCGTTCGGCCGCGGCCCGGGCGAGGCAGGGCCGGCCAGCTTTTACAGTCCTAACGGCCCGCGCATCGCCGAGAATTATTATGTCCAGGTGGCACAGGAGGTGGGTATCATCGGTCTGGGGCTGCTGCTGACTATCTTATATATAGTAGCGCGGCGGCTGTGGCGCCTGGTGCAATCGCGCGGTGCCTCGCCGCTGGCCCTGGGGCTGTTTGCCAGCTTCTGGGGCATTGCCGTCATCAACCTGTTCCTGCATGGTTGGGCCGACGACCCGACGGCGCTAGTCTGGTGGGGACTTGCCGGTCTGTTGCCGCTGGCGGATAATGGAACGCATGAGCGAAGCACCCGCCGCACACAATCCGGCAAAAAGACCGACAAAAGCCCAGCACGCACTGCTTGATTACATTCAAGCCTTCATCAAACAGCATGGCTACGGCCCCAGCTATCGCGAGATTATGCGGGCGCTGGAATATAGTTCCGTCTCGACCGTGGCGGTGCATGTGGACGGCCTGGTTGCCGCAGGCAGGTTACGCAAGAAGGGCCGCTCGGCCCGTTCTCTGGAGGTGGTAGGGAAGGGCGAACCGACCGTTGCCTTGGTGCTGACCGAGGATGAGGCCTGGCTGGTAAAGCGCCTGGAGGAATACCTGGCAGACATCAAAGCCAGTGACGCGACGCTGCAGAGTATGTTGGAGACGTTTACGGCGTTGGAGTTGCCGCTGGCGAAGGCGGCGGTCGAGCGGCATATAGATACTTTGAGTTAATGAACGCTTAATTAAGCACCGCTGGCAATAATATTTGAGAGCAGATACAATTGAAGTAGAACAAGCGTAAGCACAAGGAGGGATGTATGACAAAGAAGCAATCCCAAGAATCAAATCAGCAGCGCTCAAAAACCGAACAACCGAAGACCAAAATACAAAAAGTTGAGCAGTTGTATGGGAAGGGCAAAAGCACTGCAAGTCTCGAGGACGCGAGTAAATACTTCAAAAGTATTGGCTACGAGTCGCTAGCTAATCTCTTGACTCCTGCAAAATGACCGATGAATTTATTACAGCCATTCCTCCACTGGAGAAGTTTGAGGCGCGTTTTGATTTTGTAAGAAACGGTACGCTTAAAAGCAACGCGGCCATTTATCTTCGATACATCACTTTATTAATTGCCAGTTCTGATCAGCTAAAAGAAGATAACCTGTCTTACACATTATATAAAGACATTATTGTGTACACAGCGTCCATAGTAGAGTCTATTTTTGAGTATAGTATCCGAGAGTATATTGTCATGGGCAAAGCTAAGGAAGAAGCACTGGGCTTCACTTGGCACTACACTGAGCTATCACAGATAAACCACGACTGTTCAGACTTTGAAGGAGCAAAGTTTACTGTAGTAAAGAAAGAAAAGAGACCAAAAAGTACTTCACATGATCTTGGTTTTGATGACATTAATAGTGCGGCAAAACGTTTGAAAATCTTGGACAATCAGTTATATGCAGTGGCTACTGGTTTAAGAAAAAAGCGCAACTATATCCACCTCTCGTCCTTGGAGAAATCGTCGGACGATTATTTTATTAAGTCTGATGTCGATGATGCTCTCAATGGAGCTGGAAAAATTATCGATAGAGTGCAGTACGTACTTTTAAAGTAGGCTAAACTTTCGGCGAGCATTTGACTTACGTTGCAAAATCAGTCTATAATATCGCCTGTACCTCAGTACGGCTCGCCGTACTGTTATACGCTATTCCGGCGTAGCTCAGTGGTAGAGCGGGGCGCTGTTAACGCCTAGGTCACTGGTTCGAGCCCAGTCGCCGGAGCCAGAGCAAGCAGAGAAAAGCGCAGACCCAGTTCCTAGACCTGGCTGCAACTTCTCTCCTTGCTCAGCCAAGAAAGATACGTGCTGATTACAAAGCACAAATGTTGGAACCGTCCGAAAGGGCGGTTCTTTCGTAGCCACCTCTGTTATTTAGTTCGAACCCAGCCGCTCTCCTCCTGAGCGAACAAGCAGGCGAAAAGCAGACCTGTTCCCTAGACCTAGACTTGCATAGTACCCCCTGGGGGTACTACAATAGAGTTATGATTAGCGATATAAAGCAGCGTGCACTACATCGTGCCAAAATCCTTGAAGGTCAGATGCGTGGTATTCAAAAGATGATTGAAAACGAAGACTATTGTATGGACATACTTACGCAAAACCTAGCCATTCAAAAGTCTCTCGGCTCTTTAAATAAGCTGATACTTGAAAACCACGTACGAACACACATTAAAGAAAACCTCAGTTCCGGCTCGGAGACAGACCAGGAGCAGGCAGTTACTGAAATGTTGAGCTTGTACGAGCTAACAAACATCAGGGGCAAATAGAGATGAAGTACATAACAGCAATAAAGTCTGCTCTGATTTTATTAGCTGTTCTGCTCCTTAATTCTGTTACTGTTGCTGGGCATACGTCTGCAATGAGTACAATGTCGCACGAGATGGGCGGGATGAGCCACAATTCCAGCGATACAAGGTCCTGTTCAACGCTATGCCGCACGGCGGTTGTTAGCCGAGAAGAAAATGCTATTAGGAATGACGAAAACGAAGACGATGATGAGCCGGTGTTGCCCTTTTACGTACAAGATATGAACTGGCTATCCGATAGTAAAACTCTAAAGCAGGAACTTTATGCTGATGTGATAAAACCGCCGCCAAAGATACCAATATATATTCTCTATGGGGTATTCAGAGCCTGAGATTATGTTTGTTAATACGCAAACACAATCTAAGATACCTTTGGAGTACAAATGAAAAGAAAATATCTATGGCTAACGGGTGGAATATCTGTCCTGCTTGTAGTGGTAGCTGCATTTCTACTTTTCCCTGTTATGGGAGCGAAAAATGCGAATGACAAGGTGTATGTCGCAGCCGAAGATGCTGGAAGAATAGACGTAATTAGTCCCAAATCACGCTCTGTCATTACAGAAATTGACCTAGCCAATAAAGAAGATGCCGATGGCACAATGTATATGGCACACAACGTCCAGGTTGCCCCTGATGGCAAATCTGTATGGGTTACTGCAAATGCTATGGCAAACCATACAACGAGCTTGAAGACACGTATACTGGACAAACTATTCCCTACGGCGTATGCCGATGAAGGACACGATGAAGTATCTACCAGTTCCGATCAAGTTGTTGTCATTGATCCCTTAACAGACAAGATAACTAGACGGATTGATATAGGAAGCGACCAGCACTTAGCACACGTGGTTCTAACGCCTGACAGTAAATTTGCTCTGGCTACATCCCAGAATAAGGGTGAGGTGTACAAAATTGATGCTGAAACCTTTAAAGTTGTTGGAACAGCAAAAGCTAAAACCAATGCTCAACCCCACGGACTACGCGTATCGCCTGATGGGAAATATGCGTACGTTGCACTGATGGGAGACAAAAGTATGGGCAAATTGAGTTTAGCAACACTTGCATTTGAGTATATACCGTTGAATGGTACGCCTGTACAAACTGGTATTACCGCAGATGGGAAATATGCTTTAGTATCTGTCTTTACGGATAAAAGCGTGGCTATTGTAGACACTTCCAATGGCAATGTACGGTATGCGAAGTTACCAGGCGATGCAAAAGGACCATTACAGCTGTACCCAACGTCTGATGCTCGGTATGCGTATGTCGCAGACCAGGGTAATGACTTTGGGCAGTCGGCAGGAAACAGCTTGTATAAAGTTGACGTCCAGCAAGCAAAAACAGTTCAAACTATACCAGTTGGCACAGCACCGCACGGCGTGGTTGTTTCGCCAGATGATTGGTACACATACGTTACAAATATGGAAAGCAATGACGTTTCAGTAGTTGATAATAACGATGGAAAAGAAGTTGCTCGCATTAAAGTTGGCAAAAAACCGAATGGAATAAGTTATTGGACTAAACAATAATCGGATAACTAAGGATTGGAGATAACTATGAAAAGTAAAAGCATAATGACAATAGCACTGATTGCAATCATCGTAGCGGCTGGATTTGGCGGTTACACGTTAGGCAATCAAAATGAAACTAAGAATACAAATACATCCGTTACAACTCAGCAACAATCAAAGGCAACGGATCATAACTCAATGTCTATGATGGATATGAACAAGCAGCTAGAGGGTTTATCTGGCGATGACTACGACAAAGCATTCATTGAGATGATGATCACTCATCACGAGGGAGCTGTAGATATGGCTAAGCTGTCAGCCTCACGAGCGAAACACGATGAGATAAAACAACTCAGTCAAGCTATCATCACGGCACAAGATAAGGAAATTGCTGAGATGAAGCAATGGCAGCAAGACTGGGGTTATTCTACTGGCGAAATGAACGAAATGATGCACAGTGGACACTAAAATGAACGATAATCATCCCAACTATCAAAAAATACTGTACCGGGCTTGCTGGGCTATACTGGCTGCTATCGTAGTCTTTGCAATCATAAAACTGTTGAGAGGCTAAACTATGAAACACGGAAAAGACAATCAAAAGTTAGTTAGTGCCAAATACAGCGAATGGCAGGCATCATTGTTTGGTGCCTGCCTCATTGCATTCGGGCTGGGCGTCTTACTGCATCGTTTTTTTGGCGTAGGGGCTTGGCTGATAATAATCCTCGGAGTACTCTTGCATAGCTGGGGAATGAAAAAGACATATGAAAGGAATAAATAAAGTCGTGGATCAAAATAATAATTCGGATAACGAACCGAAAGAAAATACCCATAATCGTTTTTTGAAACTCAATAAAAAAGCCATTGTGTATACAGCTGGCATAGCCGCTGCGATTGTATTGTTAGTCGGCGGAGTGTACGGCTATGTATACGCATCTACTCCTGAACATCTTAGGAAACCGACCTACCAGCATTACCATTACCGCACACAAATACTGGTTAACGGTAAGGCGGTTGACTTTTCAAAGGATGAATTTCAAGTAGTAAGCGGAAATTCCACTACGTGTAGCGCGGAAGTGGGCAGCATACCGATAGACTTTCACGATAAGATGGATCAGCTGACACACGTTCACTGGAATGGTATGACGGGCGGCGAGTTTCTGAAATACTTTGGTTGGAACTTCATTGGCGGTGATGATGAAGTGCTCGGACGACGGTACGATGCAGGTATGATGCCTAGCTCAGTGAAGATATACGGCAAGGTTCTGCCAGCCGTACCCGATAAAGCTAACTTCTACGTATATGTAGGCGACAAGAGTGACTATCAGAAAAAAGATTGGAATGACTTTCTGAAACAGGATATTGAGACGTTCTTCGGCAAAAAAAGTAACATAGGACACAGCGAAGAAGTGTCATCTGCTAATGTCCTCAACTGGCTATTTCCAAAAGCCTATGCTCACGGCGGCGTGATAGATGAGCATCCGTCCGAAAAAACAGAGGAAGAACTGACCCGTATAAACAACCTGGTTGGTAATGTAGCTATATTTGTACAAGAAAATGAGCCTACCAAAGAACAAATACAGTCACGTTTTAATAACCTTGTGCCTTTACACGAAAGTACGTGCGGGGATTAAACTATGGATCACTCTCACCACGAACATCATCACGATAACAATGAGCACCAGGAGCACGACAAGCACGCCGGTCATTCGGTAGCAATGTTTAAGAATAAGTTCTGGCTATCGTTGCTGCTGACTATTCCTGTGCTTGTCTATTCCGAAATGATACAGCATTGGCTGAACTTTACGCCGCCAGCATTTCCTGGTTCGCAGTATGTACCGTTTGTACTAAGTTCTGTCATATTCTTTTATGGCGGTATGGTGTTCATTCGTAGTGCGTTGGGTGAGCTAAAAGCCAAACTGCCAGGTATGATGACTTTGATCAGCCTGGCAATTATCACTGCTTATGTATATAGCGTTGCAACACAGTTTTTTATTAAGGGCGAAACGTTCTTTTGGGAGCTGGCGACCTTAGTAACGATTATGCTGCTTGGTCATTGGCTGGAGATGGCATCGGTTGCTAAGGCTGAAAATGCACTTGATGCCATCTCTAAGCTGCTACCTGATAAAGCCGAAAAGTTAGTTAATGGTAAGCCAAAACAGGTGCTTGTCAGTGAGCTAAAGGTCGGCGACTTGGTGTTAATCCGTCCAGGTGCAAGCATACCCGTTGATGGTGTGATTGTGGACGGCAGCTCGTCAGTTGATGAAGCTGCTATCACTGGCGAAAGCAAACCCGTAACTAAAGGTGTAGATGATGAAGTTGTCGCTGGTACAAACAATCAGGATGGCTCACTGACAGTAAAAATCACAAAACTCGGTCAGGATACTGCGCTGGCGGGTATTATGCGACTTGTAGCTGAGGCACAAAGCTCAAAGTCTAACGTGCAGGTGCTTGCCGATAAAGCCGCCTTTTATCTGACTGTCGTTGCAATCGCTACTTCAATCGTTACTTTTGTATTCTGGCTGATTGCCAAAGATGCGGGTTTTGCATTAGAGAGGTCGGTTACGGTTCTGATAATCGCTTGTCCGCACGCACTAGGCCTAGCAATTCCATTAGTAGTATCAATTTCGACCGCACTATCTGCAAAAAATGGGCTACTTGTCAGAAAGCGTCTTGCGCTTGAGTCTGCAAGAAAATTAGACTGGGTACTGTTTGATAAAACGGGTACGCTTACCAAAGGTAAGCACGGGGTAACTGATATATGGGCAACTAAAGGCTATAGCAAGAAAGCCATATTACATCTAACCGCTAGCTTAGAGCAGAACAGCGAACACATCGTGGGTAAAGGCATCGCACGCAAAGCCGAGGAGGAGGACGTCCATCTCGATGAAGTTACCAATTTTAAAGCGCTGCCTGGAATTGGCGTGCAGGGCACACTGCACGGCAGAGACAGCTTTGTTGCAGCAGGATACCGCTATATTACAGACCACAACCTGTCGATACCAAAAGATATACGCGAGAGCATCAAACAGGCTGCCAAAGTCGGCAAGGCAGAGGTTTATCTTATAAAAGACAGTGTAGTCATAGGTGCATTAGCATTGGCTGACGAGGTACGACCAGAATCAAAGGACGCTATCCAGGCACTTCATGGTCTTGGTATAAAAATCGCTATGATAACGGGCGATTCCAACGAGGTTGCGGCATATGTTTCAAAACAGCTTGGCTTAGACCAGTATTTTGCAGAAGTCAGACCTGAAGACAAAGCTGCCAAGGTAAAAGAACTACAGCAAAATGGACAAAAAGTTGCAATGGTAGGTGACGGCATAAATGACGCTCCTGCACTTACGCAAGCGGATATAGGCATAGCTATCGGTGCTGGCACGGATGTAGCAATCAAATCAGCAGATATTATATTGGTGAAAAGCGATCCTCAAGATGTAGTAAAAGTCATAAACCTTTCAAAGCGTACGTACAGCAAAATGACCCAGAACCTGGTTTGGGCTACTGGTTACAATGTGTTTGCCATTCCTTTAGCAGCAGGTGTCCTGTTTGGATCGGGCATAGTACTGGCCCCTGCCTTGGGTGCGGTTCTAATGTCAATATCAACAGTAGTAGTGGCGTTAAACGCTCAGCTTTTGAGAAGAACTGACTTGGCTCTGATAAAATCCTAATTCTCCGTTAAAAATCTTCAACTTTGTATTAATACCGCCAGCGAATATGATCCTTTCACTTTCTGTTCCGCTCGTAAGTATATATCGTGAGTATTCAATCAATGGGTTGTCTAGTTTTTGATCAATTTTGTAGTGTCCTAGCAAAGTCTTCGTTACATAGTAGTGCTTGTCTACTTTGGCCCGTAATTTCTCAGATATCTCTATCTTATGATAATGTTCTTCAATAAAAGCTTGAAGTAACTCACACAGTTTCGTTTCGCTGACATATTTTTCCTTGCAATCAGGGTCTTTTCGACGCGTGCAGTTGTAATAAACGAATCTCTTGGTATCCCCGCTTTTCAGAATCTTGAACTTGTCCTGCGCTGTGATATCGGCATTACATTGGCCACATTTCAACATTCCCCTGAAGGCAAATGTCTTTGATCCCCATACACCCTTATTAACACCTCTCGTTTCTTGCACTAGGTCAAATAACTCTTTGGAAATCAGCGGCTTATGAGCACCCGTGTACCACGGTGCATCCGGCGCCTGCGGATACTGGAATCTACCGTAGTAGAAGGGTGTGCTGAGAATAACAAGTATCTGACTGACACTGATAGGTTTACCGGATCGGTTGGTGAAACCCTGTTCATCCAGCCAGGCTTTGAGCCTTCGGCCGCTCCAGCGTTCGTAACCGGCTTTGTGAAACGCTTCCTTGATAAGCTCTGAACGCTCCGGATCGAGAATAATATCGTTTATACCGCCGAAAGCCCGGTTCATATAGCCAAGCGGCGCTACGCCGGGCCGCCAGCCCATCTCACATTTGGTTTTTATACCGCGTTTGACATTAATACTCTTGTTGTCATTCTCAAGTTTCGCCTGAGAGCACAGAATCATCAGCAGGAATTTCTCATTCGGATTATTCGTGAACGTCTGCGAGTATGTTCGAATATGCAGGAGCTTACCCTGATCCATGAGATCGACAACCGCACCAAGATCACCGGCGTTGCGGGAAAGGCGGTCCGGCGCCCAAGTCAGGATCGCATTATATTCACCATTTGCTAAACCGGCGAGCATTCTGTTGTAAACCGGCCGTTTGCCTGAATCTTTGGCCGAATAGCTCTCCTGAAGTTCGCAAACCACATTCAGCCCATCGTTCTCGGCCAAGGCCCGCATTTCGGCGAGCTGCGAGTCAATTGACATCGCCTGTCGCTCGTCCGACTCGCTCGATTTACGGGCGTACAGGCAGTATTTTAGATCTGTTATTGCTTTGTCCAGCATGGCAAGCACAACAGTACCGCCACGGTCCTGGGAAGTCTAGGACTTAATGAATTCCGTTAAAGCTCTGACAATATCATCGGCATGCTCCTGAACGTAGTCGGCGGGGATCGAAGGCCACTTATTCAGCTCCGTGTCGCCGAGATCTGTTACGCCGGACACATTAATGTGGCGGGCAAGTGTATCGCGCAGCCGTTTACGAAGCTCGACATCTTCCGGCAGATAGCCGAAGCTTACCTGTACAACTCCGTCCGTGAATACTGATACGAACGATATAGGGGATATACGTGTGAATTGCGGATTAAATGAACCCCGGGCAGCACCAGTACCCCATCGAATTGTGTCGGCTTCCGCCCTGACCCAGTCGTATAGTTTGCGAAGTGCCTCGATTTTGGGTGCATCAAGTCTGGAGTTTACCTCCTGCCAGTAGCTTGTTTCGTCCCATTTTCGCCTTGCACCCGGAGATGATTTAGCCGACACAACATCCTTTTTTACTTCCGTGCCGAACATCTTGGGAATTATGATTTCAAACGTCTGGTGTCTGTAATATTCAAGTTCGACAGCGTAGACATCGAACTGGCTGTTGCGGTTCATGAACAGTATCAGGTCCTTCAGCTGCCTGTGCAGACTGTCCATCAGTACCACGAATTTGAAAGTGCCGTTATTCAGGTTGGCTTGGATATTATTCATCAGTATTTCAGCACCGTCTTCATCAACTCCGAAGAAATCCTGTAGCTTCTCCGTGATCGAGCTGCCGAACTGCTTCTGTACATGCTTATCAAGCTGCATGGTAAAGTCGGCAAAATCGATGGAACTGCTCCATAACGACGCACCGTAATCCAGAACCTGTGCCACCACGGTGCGTTTATCAGGATTCTTGTACAGCTTGGTTTCAACAAGATAGATATTGCCGTTCTGATCCACACCTAGCGCATCAATTGGACCGCTTGCAGTGCCGAATTCGCGGGCAAGTATAAGTAAGCGTATATCTTCGTCAATCTCATAAACCGGCACAGCGTCAGGGTTGTTGTAAATGTACTGCTGAAGGTAATCTTCTTTATCAAAACCGCTGGGGTTCAGGCGCTGGGCGCCTTTTCCGTTTTCCGAGATGATGAGTGACATCGGCGTTCCTCCTTGTTAGGTCCATGCGCCGATGCCTGTATATAAAAGGACAGCCACGCTGGACTGTCTAGGACCCAAACAAGCAGTTATGCCTATTCTTTTTTACGTAGCTGCCCATTTATCGGCACAACTACGTGACTGGTCACGTAACTAATTGTTTGAATCCTAGACATGTCCATTGTACCGCTGCCATCAGATTAAAGCCAGTAGTAACAAGAAGTTAATCCCACGCCCCGGAAGTGGCTTCCTCCCAGTCATCCAGACGGCGCGACCAGTAGTCGCGGCCGCTGCGGGACGACCGCCCGCGCCGGAACGGGTTCGGTCCGCTGAATAGCTCCTCCCATGTGCCGATTCGTACCGTACCGCCACGTCGGTCATCACGAATAAACTCCAGAACAGCTGTCGTCAGCGCGTCCACTAGGTCATCGTGTTTTTCGACGCCAAAGTGTACCAGCTGTGTAATCAGCTGTTCGGCACCTTTTCTGGGGAACAGAATCGTACCGCGCTGGATTCTGTCGGCGATCATATTAAGACGTGAACGCTTGTCGGAATGCGGCGTCACGCCCGCGACATCCAGACCGTCGGCTGTCAGCTGCTGGACAACCGCAGCCTGATAGGCTGTCTGCTCAATATACAGCCTGGGGTATCGGTAAAAATCGCTCATTGCTTTGAGCTGCTCCACTGTAGCAGGGAACGACATGCGTTTATTGACGATATTAGGCTGAATATACATACGCTGATTCTCACCGCTACCACGGATATATATCACCAGTATGGCTGTAAAATCGGCTTTATCATTCTCGGATATTGCCAGGTCGACACCTATAATGATCCGGCTGTACTGACCGCGCAGCAGTTCCGGCAGCTCATCATAGTAGTGAATCATGTCATGCGAAATGATCTGATCATCATCTGTCACCAGATTTAGCATGTACTCACGCTCCCAGGCGATTCGACTGGCCACACTACGTTCCATTTTCTTAACCGCCGCCATGTCCGGAAACTTACCCGGCCACGTACTCACGCCGTTCCTGACTATCGGCCATTCTGTGAAGGTACCATCAATTTCATTACGCTGAATCAGCGACATCAGGCGCATCAGCAGTGAATCCTCATGGAGCAGATTGCCGACCACGATTCGCTTTGTGTAGGTATCACCGGCGGGAATTATCTCACCCGTGTACCAGTCAAAGGTTTTCTGACGTCCCTCCCTGGTTTTAACTGACTGTACGTCTTCGACGTCATCCGAAATGATGAGATCCGGTCGTTTGGCACCGTGACGGATTCCGCGGACGCTCTGCTCGGTGGATATGGCTGTTATACGGGCATTATATTTCGGTATATATAAAGACGTCGAACCCCATTCCTCGCGCTGTTCTGTGAACGGCCCGAGGTCATTAGCCAGCAATTCATTACTTTCCAGCTCACGCTTGATATTAGTCAGGTGGACTCGGGCCTGATACTGCGTCTGGCTGGCAATGACTACAAACTTTTTCTGCTGTCGGCCGACAATCGCCCAGATGGGATAGGACATGGTAATGATGGTCGACTTGGCGGAACCGCGGAACGCCATCACCACCGCCAGCGGCGTCTCATCCTGTTCGGTAATGGAGAACAGCTCCCGGTGCAGGTCGGATATCTCATATTCCATGTAGTTCGAGAAGTATGTGGCAAAGAAGTAGAGGTGACTGTTTGCCGTCACCTCCGTCCTTACCTGACGGTCTGTATATAGCCGTTCCAGCAGATCTTTATTCAGCATCATCCTTTTCCTCGGGCAGCTGACTGATACCTGCCAGCTGCAGGGCTTTGCCGACCAGTTCTACCTGGTCGGGTGTCAGCTCCTGCTGTACAGCCTGAATGCGTGCGTCAACTTCCAGCCGGTTGCGGTAGCGGTGATGGTGATGCTTCAGCCAGAAAGTTATTGCAGACATATTCTGGTCTTTGATGGCGTTTATGAGCTGCGACTCGGCAAGGTCATTAATTCTGCCGATACTCAGCTCTATTGTTTCATCACAGGCATCGGCAAATGATTCATCCTCCTTGCGCCAGCGATAGTACGTGGACCGCGGCAGCCCGACATGTTTACAGGCCGCCTCCACAATGGGTGTTTTCGCCAGCTGCGTCAGTAGGAGCTGCTTGTCTTTATCCTGGTTGCGACTCATAGCTTCACCCGCTTCTGACCGGTCAGGTTCTCCCAGCGCTTTAGTGCCACCTCCGCATATATAGGAGATTTTTCCATGATGTAGCAGCGACGCTTGAGCTTAGTGGCGGCAATTAGAGTTGATCCTGATCCGCAGAACGGCTCAACGATAAGGTCACCGCGTTTTGTAAGCACTTTGATGTAAGGGATTAGTATCTCAATCGGTTTAGTGCCGAAGACGACACCTTGGCCGGAATGCTTTTCATCACTGGCCTGAAATTCTATGAAGTCCGTCGGCTGGTATTTCTTGCCCCCTTTGTAGCCCTCCCACTGCGGTTTGCCACTGATGGCGTAAAGTGCTGTTTCATACTCCTCCTGTAGCCCGTCCGATTCAGGGTCATGATTATAGGGCACGGTACCGGTACCGCCGACTACAGCGATGTCATGTTTGCTGAAGAACTTATACTTAGCACTGAAGCCCTGATGACGATTCGGAAGGTGCCAGACAATCATGTTTTTGACCTTCCAGTACTTTTCCATTTCGCCCCATATGACTCTGAGGTTCTTCCAGTTTTCGTATACGATTATCGAGTAGTCCGGCTCGGCATAGCGGGCGACATTGGCCATCCACTTCTCGGTAAAGTCCGGCGGCAGTACGTCAGTCTCCAGGTATCGACGGTTTTTCTTGGCACCGAAGCCGGTGGTCGGCTTACCGCCACGCTTGGCATGCAGATAATCAAGAATATAGGGCGGGTCAGTCAGGCACATGTCAGCCTGTTCGCCGTTCATCAGCTTATCGAAGTCCTCGGCAACAGTGCTGTCGCCGCACATCAGTCGTGAGTCGCCCAGCTGGTAGACGTCACCTTTCTGAACGGTTTTCTTCTTGATACCCAGCTTCTGCAGCTCTTTTTCCAGGTCGAAGTTCTCCGGCTCATCAGTTGCCATATCAAAGATTTCATCGAGCTCCTCACTGTCGAAGCCCACGTCTGCAAGGAGTGCTTCGTCAAACTCGGCCAGCAACTCGTAGTCCCAGTCGCCGAGATTTCTGTTAAGGCGCAGGTTCAGTTCTTTCTCTTTGGCTTCATCCGGAATACTGATATAAACGACCGGCACTTCCTTATAGCCGAGATCCCTGGCTACCTTCAACCGAAAGTGACCACCTATGACTATGTTACGACGCTCGTTCGCGCCGTTGACAAGTATCGGGTCGACCAGGCCGAACTGTTTGATGCTTGCTGTAAGTCCGGCAATGGCCTCCTCACCCCACTTGCGCGGATTATAGGCAGCGGCTTTGAGACTGGATACTTTGACCAGCTCTACATTAAGTTTATTATCTGGGGTTGAAGTACTCATGACTTCCTCCTTTGTAGTTATTTGGTAATAACCACAAACCCTTCGTGTTTTCGGCAATCAAAAAGCCGATCACAAAGAATTAATCATAGACGGCACCGTTGGTACTGTATGATCAATTCCTCACGATCGGCTT
The DNA here is from genome assembly GCA_016789455.1 of Candidatus Saccharibacteria bacterium. Classification (NCBI taxonomy): domain Bacteria; phylum Candidatus Saccharimonadota; species Candidatus Saccharimonadota bacterium. The sequence continues at coordinate 1,169,042 of JAEUQU010000002.1, forward strand.
TCTTTCTACGCTTTCGCGAACAGCCTTTTTCTGACCCCGCTGTGGAATTGTGTGGACGTTAAATTGTTAACAATTATTATTGTATAACCGGATAAATAATATTGCAAAGGCATGGAGACCTCGACATATATTTGATAGGTAAGACCACCGTCAGCTTTCCTTGTCAACAGAGATAAAACAGAGTAAAATACAGGCAGATGCAGCCTCTGGCAACATTGTTAAAATTCTCTGTCCCACATGACAAATACTATTGACTCCGGCTTTGATATTGCAGCGCCCCGACCAGAGGCGCTTATACAGTCGCTGCGCGCTTTTGGCTATGATCTCTCAACTGCCATTGCTGACATAGTTGATAACAGTATCTCTGCATCAGCGAAGAATATTGCGATTGATTTTTTCTGGAATGGTGAAGATTCATATATTTCCATACAGGATGACGGCTGCGGAATGTCTGAGGAAGAGCTCATTAATGCCATGCGTCCCGGCAGCCGAAGCCCGCTTGAAGAACGCAGCCCGAAAGACCTAGGTAGATTCGGGCTGGGCTTAAAGACCGCGTCATTCTCGCAATGCAAAAAACTGACCGTAGCCTCAAAAACTAATGATGGCAATTTTGCAGTACGCTGCTGGGATCTGGACTATGTTACCGAACATGGCGAATGGAGGTTGCTGAGGAGTGCTTCTACTACTATGCAGCATCTTATAGATAAAGCTCCAGACACTCCATCCGGCACAATTGTTTTACTGGAAAATCTGGACAGGCTTACTAAAGATACAAAGGTGGATAGCCGGCACGATCATGATAAATTCTTGGAGGATGCAGAGAAAGTGAAAAATCATCTGGCTATGGTATTTCACCGTTATCTAGAGCGCATCAATGGACCTAAATTTACAGTCAACTCACGTCCGGTGAAACCATGGGATCCTTTTTTGACATCCGAACCCGCTACACAAAACCTGACAGAAGAAGCACACCATATCTTAGGCGGTAAGCTTGTAGTTAAACCGTATGTTCTGCCCCATGTATCAAAAATCAGCCAAGAGGTACACTCCCGGGCCGCTGGCCCAAAAGGCTGGAATGCGCAGCAGGGATTTTACGTTTATCGGAATTCCCGCCTGCTGGTGGCAGGAGAATGGCTGGGTCTCGGTTTTCAAAAAGAAGAACACTATAAGTTGGCAAGGATATTACTAGATATACCGAATTCAATGGATGAGCACTGGGAAATTGATGTCAAGAAATCAAGAGCATACCCGCCCGTTGCGTTACGTCGCGAACTGAAACGTCTGGCTGAGGTTACCAGACAAAGAGCTGCTGACGTATATAGACATAGAGGAAAAATCATTGCCCGTCAGCATGCTGGTAAATTTTCTTATACCTGGGATAGGAAAATCACGCACGGCAAGATATCCTATAAAATCAATCGTGAACATCCCTTTATCAAATCGTTACTCGATCGGCAGGATGTCAGTAAAGAAGTTAGCAACCTCCTCAAGTTGATTGAGGAAACTGTGCCCGTACCAACCATTATGGTTGATAACGCCGAGAGCCCGGGCAAGCAGGCCCAGCCCTTTGAGCAGGCAGCCGAAGGTGAAGTAAAACGGCTGGCCACGGACATATACCGGATTCTCCTGATTGAACGTACCGAAAGCGAAGCCATTGAAGCGATTCAGACAATGGAGCCGTTTAACCAGTACACGGATGACCTGGTGCCATATTTGAAGGGACTTGAAAGGAGCGCAGTGTGAATACCGATTACAAGAATAAAGTTTCAGGCATGGTTTTTACGCTTCTTGAAGCCGAGAAAAATCCTACCGTCGAATTAATACGTCGTAAGATTGAGGATGTAATAAAGATTTTTCCTGAAACTGAAGCTACCCAAATTGATGTTAGCCAGCTGGCTAGGGAAATTGAGTCAAAAATCTCAATCTATGTCGATGACGCAACTTCCCTGGTCAAAAATGAAGGACATCAGGAATGGTTACCGGAACAGCGTGCCAAAATAAACTGGAGGTTCTGGAACCGTTATCGAAAGTACCTTGAAAGATCGGTAGGTCTGCCCCCGGCAGTAACTAACGGGCTGGACAAAATGACTGACAGGGTTTTAGAGAGACTGGAGGTTCCTGAAAGAGACGGATCATGGGATACTCGCGGTATGGTGGTTGGACGTGTCCAGTCAGGGAAAACTGGTAATTACATAGGTCTCATCTCGAAAGCCATTGACTCCGGATACAAAGTTATCGTTATCCTTACAGGTATGCACGATAGCCTTCGCGCCCAAACTCAACTCCGCGTTGACGAGGGAATACTCGGTTTTGACACTCAGAAAAGCCGGAGTTTCCAAAACAATAATGAGCGTATTGGAGTTGGTAAACTGCCGGATGAGCCACTTCTGACCGTACATTCACTGACAAGTAGCGAGAATAAAGGCGACTTCAAAAAAAGCTTCGCGATGCAGGCCTCAGCCATGTTTGGCGGTGAACCGGTAATACTTGTTGTGAAGAAGAACAAAAGCGTACTCAGCAATCTACTGCAGTGGGCAGTCAGTGTTCGTGGCATTGAAGACCCATCCAATGGCAGAAAAATCATTCCTAACATTCCGTTACTGCTGATTGACGATGAAGCAGATAATGCATCTGTAAATACTAAGAAAATCCCTGTTGATGAAGACGGCAAGCCTATGGAAGATTATGATGTTACTGCTATCAACGGCAAGATTAGGGAAATTCTGAGCACATTCACTAAAAGTGCGTACGTTGCCTACACCGCAACTCCTTTCGCCAACATTTTTATATCCGGTGACAACAAAACTGACACACACGGGAAGGATCTCTTTCCTGAAAATTTCATCGTTAATCTGGCACCGCCATCCAGCTATATAGGCCCTTCTCAGATATTTGGAACTGATGGTAACCCGGACCTGGGGATCAGCGCATCACCCCGTCTTCCGCTTTACAGAGAAGTGGATGATTGGGAGGCTGCATTCCCACTGGGTCATAAGAAGGATCATGATCCTGAAGAGTTGCCAGAAACACTCAAGCACGCGATCCGTGCATTCATACTTGTCTGCGCTGCCCGTCGGGCAGGTGGCCAGGCAACCGACCATAACTCAATGCTTGTTCACGTCACAAGATTCAATAATGTGCAGGCCAAGGTAGCCGAGCTGGTCGAAGATGAGCTGCGGTACATCCGCCGGCGGCTGGAAATGGGAGATGGCGGTGCTTCTACTTCAGTACTTGATGAGCTTGAAGAGTTGTGGAATGACGATTTCGAGCACACAACTGCAAAAATGAACGATTACGAACATGCGGATATTGGGTGGCCTGAAGTCAGAGATGCGTTGTTTGAAGCGAGCTCAAAGATCACTATTAAAATCATGAACGGCCAGGCAAAAGACGCCTTAGATTATGCTGATCACCGCGATCAGGGACTCAGCGTGATAGCCATTGGTGGCGACAAGCTTTCGCGTGGACTGACCCTGGAAGGGTTGTCGGTAAGTTATTATCTGCGCTCTACAAAAATGTATGACACCCTTATGCAGATGGGTAGATGGTTCGGATACCGCCCCGGCTACTTGCATTTGTGCCGGCTTTATACAACGAGTGAACTGCTGTCATGGTATGAACACATAACTCTGGCGAGCGATGAACTTCTGGCTGACTTTGATCGTATGGCAGAGACCGGTGGAACACCAAGTGACTATGGTCTCAAGGTCCGCACCGATCCGGGAAAGAAACTGATCGTGACAGCATTGAACAAGATGCGCTCCGGTGTAGAAGTACCTATCTCCTACAGCGAGGAGCTGGTAGAGCTTGTTTACTATGCCAGAGAAGAAAGAGTGCACCAAGCAAACTTCACTTTCACGGATGAGTTTATAAAAGGACTTGGCGAATATGAAAAACGTGGCAAAAGCAGCTTCATGTGGCGGGACGTAACCGGCAAGAAAGTCATCGGTTTTCTGAACGGTCTGGTAACACATCCTCTCGCCGTGAAAGCAGCCGGCGCCTCGAAATACATCAGTGACATGACCAGAAAAGGCGAGCTCACAGACTGGACGGTACTGCTTGTCTCAAATGCCAAGCCAGAAAACCGGACAGTTCTGGGTGGTCTTGATATCGGCCTGACAGATCGTCGGAATGATGACAAGAATTCAAATCCAAATGTATACATAATAAATAGAAGTCATATTATCAGTCCTGGCGATGAGTATGAGGATCTGGACTCAGAGGAGCGTGGTCGTGCCTTAAGTCTGACTCGTGAAGATTGGGCTGATCCGAACCGTCGTCGGCGCAGCGCGGCGCCACCGGAAAAACCAACCGGCAGGTTTGCAAGACGAGTGCGCAACCCGCGTAATGGAATGCTGATCCTGTACACTCTGAACCCAAAGCTGATCGGCGAAGAGCTCAGAACACCTGTTGTAGGTTACGCGATCAGTTTCCCGCAAAGCCCGACGGCCGTAAAAACGAACTACATGTTAAACGAAGTAGCGATGGGTAAAGACGAGGATGAATAGGAGCTTCGCGGATATATGGACAGAGATAGAGCAGGAAGCTGCGAACAGCCGTAAGCCGCATTTTCTGGTAAGGCGAGTAATCCCGGAAAGCAGCTTGGACGCGTTTATTGGAACTGAGTTTCCGGGAGGTCGCAGAGTATTTGCGCTGGAGGTCAGTCTGCAGGCTATGGATAAACTGGAAGATCTGCCTGCATTCAAAGGACTAGAGATCAGTAAGCGTGAATCAGTCGCAAACCAAAAAGATAAAGCCGCCTTACTGATCACCCTAAAGGCTACCAGATTCGCTGATGTCTTCGCTATTCTCATTGAGGATCTGGCAGCTGAACTTCATCCTATCAAGGACGAAAACGATGCATTGGAAATAATGATTACTCGGCTTATTAAATGGCAGCAGCTGATAGAATCTGGTGGTCACGAAGGTCTGTCAGAAGATGCTGCACGCGGCCTCTACGGTGAACTCTATATTTTAGCCACCCATTTACTGCCGACACAGGGAACAAGGGCAGTATTCGGCTGGAAAGGATTTAGCGCCGAGCAGCAGGATTACTACTTTGGTCGCGATGCTATAGAAGTAAAAACAACTAAAGCCAAGCAGCATCAGAAATTAACTATTGCCAGCGAGCGACAACTGGATGAAGGCACCTTTAACCGCCTGTTTCTTTATCATCTGTCGGTTGCCGAACTGCCAGGCAATGAGAATACGCTGCCGAAGGTTGTGGAATTTATACGTAAAAAAGCCCGAGAGGACGGCAGGGCTTTGAATTATTTCGAAGACGCTCTTTTCCAGGCAGGTTACCTAGATGCACAAAGCGGGCTTTATGAAATGGCTGGTTATGAAATCCGTGAAGAAAACCTTTTTCTAGTTACTGATAAATTTCCACGAATACTTGAGAAAGAGCTCCGGTCTGGAGTTGGGGATGTAACTTACTCTATCAATGTGGCCGAGTGCAAGCATCACGTAGTTGGATTATCCGAATTTGCAACACTGGAGCCGGGCGATGAATAGTGTTAAAAGTCTGGAAGATTTCAGCCAGGATATTCACCAGCAGGTAATTGCCACTGCAGATATCGAAGGTGAGGAGGCATTCCGGGAAGATAAGTTCACTGAGCTGATGATAGAATATCTCACTGATGCCGGCGAGGTTGATGATGGTATCGTCTGTTCTTACCGGGCCAAGGGCCTACAGGTAAACGGATACAGCCTAAGTGAGGACGAAGAGGTATTTGATATATTCATCAGTAAGTATACCTCTGTTACACCACCCGAAACAGTCGCATCAGCAGATGTGGTTGCCGGCTTCAAGCGCGGCCTTAACTTTGTTGATAAAGCACTGACAGGACTTTACGAATCACTTGAGGAAGCTTCACCGGTTTTTGACTTGGCACAACGGATTTACGATGTCAGGAAGTCCGTCACAAAAGTGCGGCTGATGTATCTGACCGATGGACTTGTCAAAGATGTTAAGCACAAAGACACTGAGTTGAATGGCGTCATAGTTTCTTACCATCTATGGGATATTGAGCGTCTCTATAAAGTCTGGACTTCGGGTAAAAAGCGGGAGACGATAGAGATTGACTTTGAGCAGCGCTTCGGCCACGCAATTCCGTGTTTGAAAATGCCTAAAGGCAACCCTGATTACACCACCTACCTGGCAATATTTCCGGCAAGTGTTCTGGTTGATCTGTACGGGGAATATGGCACACGCTTATTGGAAAGAAATGTCCGTTCGTTTCTACAGGCAAGAGGCCAGGTCAATTCGGGTATTCGACGAACTATTTTAGAAGAACCGTACATGTTTCTTGCTTATAACAATGGAATAGCCGGTACATCTGAAATGATTCAGATTTTAGAGCAGTCCGATGGCGGGCTGGCGATAAAGAGCTTGCGTGACTTCCAGATTGTAAACGGTGCTCAGACTACAGCCTCGCTCTACCATGCAACCAAAAAGGACAAAGCAGATGTCTCTGAAGTATTCGTACAGGTAAAACTGACTGTTATTGACGATCTGGGCAAAATGGATGACTTTGTGCCACTTATCTCTCAATATTCAAACAGCCAGAACAAAGTTCAGACAGCTGATTTTTCAGCTAACGATCCGTTTCACCGTGAGATTGAGGAGCTTTCACGCACCATCTGGGCTCCGGCGCAACAGGGCACACAACGTCAGACTCGCTGGTATTATGAGCGCGCACGTGGTCAGTACACTGACGATAAAAACCGCGAAGGTACGCCTGCTCGTAAAAAAGCATTCGAGCTGGTCAACCCCAATTCTCAGAAATTTACCAAAACTGACCTTGCAAAGTTTGAGAACACCTGGGATCAGTTGCCATATCTCGTAAGCCGAGGTGCGCAGAAAAACTTCCGGGAATTCACTATACGACTCAAAGATCGGCATGGTCGTTCGCCTAATCAGACTTATTTCCAGCGCCTTGCTGCGAAAGCACTGATGTTCAGGGCAGCTGAAAAGATAGTTCAGGCGCGTAAATACGGTGGCTATCGTGCCAATATTGTTACGTACACATTGGCGCTCATTTCACATCTTTCTGCTCAGCGTCTCGACCTTGATAGTATTTGGAAGAACCAGATGCTTTCGCCGGCGCTTCGTGATGCCATTGACAGTATTTCAGAAGTTGTTTTTGATCATATCGTAAATGCTCCTGGTAATGCTAACGTTACAGAATGGTGTAAAAAAGAAGAGTGCTGGAAGCAGTTAAAAAATAAGGGGATTGTGCTACCGTCGGCGCTGAGCGCTGAGCTTCTGACTGCCAACCACAAAGTTGAGGATGTTGCGTCAGGCAAGGGCGAATGGGAAGAAACCGAGGCTGATGGCGTTGACACCGCTGCAGTTACGGGCGTAGGCGCTGATGTCTGGTTCCAGTTATCGTCATGGGCGAAGGAAACAGACAACCTACAGCCTTGGCAGCGCGGTATTGCCTACTCAGTGGGCCAATTACTCGCCCGAGGACGGAAGCCATCACGCAAACAAACCCAACATAGTGTTAAAATACTTGAGGAAGCAAAGCGCTTAGGCTTTAATACACAAGATGCAAATAAGAGTTACTGATGATATCCCTGTTATAGATTTGTTCGCCGGCCCCGGTGGGTTGAGTGAAGGCTTCGCTTCCTTCACCCCCTCAGGCACGACCGGCAATCCCTTCAATATAACCGCCTCTGTTGAAATGGATGCATGGGCGCATCAGACCCTTGAACTTCGGAGCTTCTTTCACGAGTTTCATGGTAACGCTCCGGACGAGTACTATCAGTATCTGCGACAGGAGATCACAAAAGATGAGCTATTCGATCTCTACCCGATACAGGCAGCGGCTGCTAAAAAGCGCGCAATACTGGCAGAGCTCGGCAATAAAGAACACGACGTCCTTATTACCCAGCGACTGAACCAGGTCTTCGAAGATAATCCGGATAAACCGTGGGTGCTGATCGGTGGACCACCTTGCCAGGCTTATTCGGTCATTGGCCGGTCCCGCCGCCAAGCAAACGGTGCGGGCCTGCAGAAACAGGAGGAGGATAATCGAAACTTCCTGTATCTGGAATACCTGAAGATCATTGCCAACTATAAACCTGCTGTTTTCGTGATGGAAAACGTAAAAGGCATGCTGTCTGCGAGAGTTAACGGTAAACAGATTTTTCATGAGATACTGAAAGATCTTCGCCACCCCAAAGATGCACTGGAAGATTCCAATGTTCCGGGCTATAAGCATAACGGGCTGGAATATAAGATTTATTCTCTGGTTGTATCAAAAGACGATGGCTCAGAGCTCAAACCGACCGATTACATCATTCAATCTGAAAACTATGGCGTGGGCCAGATGCGTCACCGTGTAATACTCCTCGGAATTCGCAGTGATATTGATGTTAAACCACGAACCCTCACGCCACGAGAAGATAAAGTTACTGTAGAAAGTCTGCTTGCCGATCTGCCTAAGCTCAGAAGCTCATTTACTCGTCCGGCAGGCGGTGCCGAGGAATGGTACGATTTCCTGGCGGACATAAATAAACAGGAATGGTACAAACAGTATAAACCGGCTGTTGAGAACGGTAGCCCCGTAGATGCGAAAGCCCTCAAAGTAAAAATGGATGAGTGTTTGAAAGCGATTCGCAGCGACCTCAGTACCGGCAGTGAGTTTGCGGAGGCGGATGTGAAGTCGGCATACAGGTCCGACTGGTTCAATGACCCGAAAATCGGAGGTGTCGTTAACCATATTGCGCGGGGACACATGAAGGAAGACCTGTACCGGTATTTCTTCGCTGCTGCTTATACCAGTGCATTCGGAAGGTCACCACGCATGAAGGACTTTCCTACGCAGTTATTGCCGAAGCATAAGAATGTGGGTAGATCACTCGATAAAGGTGCATTCGATGACAGATTCCGGGTCCAGCAGACTGATCGACCAGCGACTACCATCACATGCCATATATCCAAAGATGGCCACTACAATATTCACTACGATGCATCTCAATGTCGCAGTTTGACCGTGCGCGAAGCCGCACGACTTCAATCATTCCCTGATAACTATTACTTCGTCGGCCCGCGCACACAGCAGTACCACCAGGTGGGAAACGCCGTTCCGCCACTGCTGGCCTCACAAATCGCGGACATAGTTTACGATGTCGTCAGTCAAGTACCACGAGTCATAAGTCGGCAGGAAACACTCCAGGAAATTGATATGTCACCGGCCAGATCATCCGAATTAAAAGTTGCTAAAGTTTAATCTTCTTTTAGGCTCCGTAGCCATTTTTCTACAGATTTTGTATCATTATAGCCTGCACCCTCAAGTATCCTTACGATATCGCCTCCGGATATAATCACAACGGGGTGACCATCTTCAATGATTTCCTTGTAGGCCTGGTCATTGACATAAGAAGTTGTAACAAGGAAGCCAACCTGCCTGTGTCTTAAGCGGGAGATCAATCTGGAAGTCTCCCTGACACCGACTGAACTACGGATAGAGTAGCACTTGGCTTCAATAGCAAACTCTACTTTGATGGAATTATCCTCCAAGCCTATCTTATATTCACCGGTTGCGTCACGACCACCATCTCTCGTTCTGCGCGTCAGGTCATAGCTTGCCACATTTTTATCCATTAATTTGACAAGTTCTGCGGCACATTTTTCAAAGCCGTAGCTGTCATCAGTAAATGCTCCGTGTATTCTATTCAAAATTTCCAAACCAGCCGGCTCTTGAGGCAATTGCTCCTCTTTAGTACGGTTATCTACAGTTCTTTCGGCAGTTAGAGGTGGCGGCACCTTCTGACCCAGTCGCCATTTAAGCCAGTGCTTCGGCGCATTAACAGATTCTGTATTTTCATCGTGCAGATCCCTAATCCACTCACGCGTTACAACCGGTTCATTCAGAACTGTAAAAATGGCACGATAGTTCTGGAAACGCTGGCCTTTTTTCATCTTCCACACCGCTACAAGATCTTCTGTGCTGGTTACGCCGGCCTTGCCCGGAATAAGCAGACCTCTGAAAATTACATCGCGTCCGTTGGCACCTTTTGTGAAGAGAAATACAGGAGGTATCTTTTCGTACTGTTGCTGGTGCAGAGCGTCAAAAATATCGCGCAAGAACTGGTTGCCACCAAGAGCTGTGCCGTGCAGATCGGCACCAGCATTTTTATTATCGCCGTAGTAGGTCACCATGCCGTTGTAGTAATCTATCGAATCCGGCCAGTCCGGGTCACCTAGGGATGAGTAAAGTACCACAAATTTGTAGCCTTTTGCCGCGCTTCCTACCCGGCGAAAACCGCCGCGATTGCCGCAACCGAGCAATTCCGGCAGACAGTCAAATCCGCCAGCTGAACTTGCATCAGCTTTATAAACAGCATCAACAATCAGCGGCGCATTTGGGATATCTGGTGATCTGAACTCTGTACTCATAAAATTACTCTGATGTAATTATACCTGTGACAGATTAGATATTAGAATATAAGTATGGACCGAATTACCAAAGAGCACCGTAGCTGGAACATGTCACGCATACGCGGTAAGGATACCGCACCTGAAATGCTGGTTCGTAAGTATTTGTATGCTCATGGCATCAGGTACCGGCTTCATGCAAAACTTCCAGGCAAACCGGATGTTGTAATACGGAAGAATAACTCAGTTCTGTTTATTAATGGCTGCTTCTGGCATGGCCATAACAACTGTAAATATGCAGTTACTCCAAAGTCCAATACTGACTTCTGGCAAAGTAAAATCAGCGGCAACGTAGAGAGAGATCAAAGGAACCGCCAGCAGCTTGAGGCCGACGGCTGGAAAGTTTTAACAGTCTGGGAGTGTGAACTTGAAAAGGATCGCGACCGGACGCTGCAAAATATACTTAGTTTTATGAAGGAGTAGTTCAATTATGAGTAATATCTGTAAAAATTGCGGTCACGACGAATCAAAATGTACTTTTGACGAAACCTACCGCCGGGCAAAAGAACTAATCGGCTTTAAGCAGCTGGCATCTGCCGGATTGCTGCAAAGGGATTTGAAAATAAGCTATGCAAAATCAGTGGAGATACTGGAAAAACTCGAAACTGAGGGCTTAATCGGCCCTGCCGACGGAGCCATACCAAGGACGGTTAATCTCTAGCAGTATTTAAGCGGTAAAATAGAGATGTGTACACATATCTCAAAGATCGCCAATATTATGAAGACCGCTACGATGATGCGACTGTAGAAAAATGCCGCTCCGGTGAGCGAATCGTCAACAAAACTTTCCAGATGATGGAAAAGAAGCTCACCAAAAAAGAACTGACTGATAAACTGCCCGGCTGGTATCTGCACTACAGCACGTACTACTTCTGGTTTGTTGAATCCACCGCCGCTGCACGTGCCGAAAATCGTGAAGCAACGATTGCCAAGTGGACGGCTGAAGATGAAAAGAAAGATAAGCGTCTTGCCAATGCTCATGTATCGGGCGGGACATATTGCCGCTCCTGCGGCAAGGACATGCGCGTTATCAGCAAGGATTATATGCACCGTGAGGGTAAGAAAGACGATATCCTCATCATGTTCGAGTGCGATAACTGTAATAAACGACTGGCTTTGTGGCAGGACGGCACCCAATGGGAAGGCGCAAAGCATGAGTGTGAAAAATGCGGCGGCGAAACCGTCTCAAAGCACACCAAAAAGGGCGAAGTAATTACTTGGACGGAGACCTGCACAAAGTGCAGGCATGTTAAAACCGAAACTATCGACCTTAGCGATTCCGGATCAGAGCCGGAACCCATTGATCCATACCTGGAACTTGACCGTAAACGCTTCGTCTTTGATAAAGACATGATGTTCAAATACGAGCAGAAACTAAAGCACTTGGTCCGCAGAGCCAAACTGCATGCCAAAGCCGAAGATAAAGCCGAGCATGTCGACATATTCGATGCCATAAAGCAGGTTAAAAAGCTCAAGATTGCCCAGCTGAAGGAGCTGCTCGAGCCAATCTTCGCAAAAAACGGCTACAGTGACTTCAAACTCGGCGACCCTCAGATTGGTCGTGAAGTATCACTGGAATTCAGCTGCTTGGACACAAAGGACGACCGCGAAGAATATCAAAGCAGGAAGACGCTTCATAAGGCAATCGATAAAGCACTTATCGATACCAACTGGCGAGTAATGAGCGCAGGCGTAAGTTACAGGCTAGGATTTTTGACAGGAAGTCTAAGAGCGTATGAAAGCGAAGAGGAGGTTCGCAAGCTCGTCGAGCAGCGTATGAAATCCGGCAAGTTTCCGGACACGCCAGCAAATCCAGTACAAACGCAGGATCCAGGTATTAAACCGGAGCTGGATATGCGCGAATCCGTACAGGTATATTTCGATAAGCTTACGCTCGGCAGTGTACCGGCTGAAATTACCCTCAAAAGCGGACAGGTCAAGCCGACCAGCCTGCCCGTACTAAGTGGAGAAATGCACCCGCTGCTGCGCGTGTTCATACCCATGCGCGATAATGATAATTCCGTGCCTAAATTTGTTCGAAACTACGATTTTAAGTTTGGTGACGGCAAACACATTCCGAAAGTTCAGAAAGACAGTCGCGGGCGCAAGATCCGCAGAACAGATTGAATTAGCACTCTTGACACGAGAGTGCTAATTTTTCTATAATGAAGTTGGTGGGAAAACCACCACATCGCAATTAACAATTTAATGTCAGTCGCTACTCCGCTGTCTCAGGGTATTGGAGTTGGGAGTTGCATTAAAACCAATATACCCTCGGAGCAACACTCCTTTAACCGAGCCAGCAGGTTTAGCGGGAAAGGAGACGAGCTATGTTTGATTTAATTCGTCGTCCAACCGACGCACTTGGCTTATCTACCTTTGAAGAAATTGACAAGCTAGTAGACAACTTCTGGCGTTCGGTGGGAATGACCAGCAGTTCATTTAGCTTGCCCTCGGTAGACATTTATAGCCAAGACGATAAACATATGGTTGTAGAGATGCAAGCTCCAGGTTTTGACCCAGAGGACATTGAGTTAAATGTCCGCAATGGTGTCTTGGAAGTCCGTGGTGAGAAAGCTGAAAAGGACGAGCAGAAAGATGGTAAGAAAAGCTATATGGTTCGTGAACGCAATGCCAGCTTTGCCCGTCGGGTAGTCTTACCTGAAGGTGCCGACGCTGACAACATAACAGCAGAATTGGACAAAGGCTTACTTAAAGTAACAGTGCCTGTGATACGTCCAGAAGCTAAGCGGATTGAAATTGCTGCGTCCAAAAATAAGGGCAAGGCTAGGCTGGCTTCGCTTACTAATACTAAGTCGGAAACTAAGTAGGTTTCTAGCAACTCGGCACTGGCCATAGTGCTGGTGCCGAGACTATGTAACTTATTGAGGTGGGGTCAAAGGAGGTAAATGATGAGAATGACTATAGCTATTTCCGGCTTTATCAACTTCTTGTTTGGCCTCATTGAAGGGTTGCTTGGACTAAGAGTAATCCTTAAGCTGTTTGGTGCTAATGCCGCCGCATCGTTTGTAAACTGGGTTTACAACGTCACGGCACCGTTACTCGCACCATTTAAGGGTGCTTTCCCGGTACCGGCCCTTGAAGGAGGCTTTGTGATTGAGTTTACTGCTTTGTTCGCTATGTTGGTTTACGCTTTAGTTACGTACCTGTTACTTGAGCTTGTAGCTCAGACTAATTTACTAAGCACAAAGCGACTCAAGACTAACCAGAAACGCTCATAAATTAATGATTAAAAGGAGGGGAGCTATGGCAAATGGAATATGTGATATCTGCAACCAGCGACCAGCCTCTCATACCGTTACGACTACCCGTAATGGCCGACGAGAGGTAGTGGAGCTATGCAGTCAGGATTATACCCGTGTTCGAAGCCAGGGGGCTTCCTCTCCTTTTGATTCGTTATTTGGCGGTAACAGCCTATTCAATATGTTTGATAATCTCCCTAGTGACTTTGGTGGCTTAAGCTCTGATATGGGCTACCCGTTGCCTCGTGATAGAGAAGCCACTAACCTGGAAGATTTCTTGAGCGATCACGCTAAGGAGATTATCCAACAGGCTGCCGAGACTACCGTAAAATTTGGCCGCCGTGAAGTAGATACAGAACACTTGCTGTATGCCTTGGCCGACAGTGTTGTAACCGCTGAAGTTCTAAAGCAGTTTAAGCTGACTAAAGAGGACTTAAAAGGCTACATTGAAGCTAACGCACCAAAAGGCTCAGAGAAAGAGCCCGATGAAGGTCAGGTGGAAGTTACGGTTAGCCCGCGCATTAAGTCAGTATTAGAAAATGCCTTTCAGACTGCCCGCGAATTAGGACACGGTTATATAGGACCCGAGCATTTATTGATTGCCCTGGCTGAAGAAGACGAGGGAATGGCTGGCGATGTGCTGCGTAAATACGGCTTGACGTCCCAGGCGTTACGACAAAAGACCGTTAAGGTCGTTGGTAAGGGTGCTAAAGAAGGCCGTGTGGAGTCTAAATCAACCACGCCGCAACTGGATAAGTATTCACGAGACCTTAGCGAATTGGCCAGGAGTGGCAAGCTGGACCCTGTTATTGGCCGAGCCAAAGAAATTGAGACTACCATAGAGATACTGGCTCGTCGCACCAAAAACAATCCAGTCCTGATTGGAGAACCTGGTGTTGGTAAAACGGCCATAGTTGAGGGTTTGGCTCAACGTATCCATAACGGCAAAGTACCTGAGGTCCTAAAAGACAAGCGAGTAGTTGAGGTGAATCTGAATGCTATGGTGGCTGGTAGTAAGTACCGTGGCGAGTTTGAGGAGCGCATCAAGGCCGTAGTTGATGAAATCGTGGAACATAAGGACGAGCTGATTGTCTTTGTAGACGAATTGCATACCATTGTAGGGGCTGGCCAGGGCGGCGGCGAAGGCGGCCTGGATGTTTCCAACGTTTTAAAACCTGCTCTGGCGCGGGGTGAGCTGCATCTTATCGGTGCTACCACCTTGAATGAGTACCAGAAATATATTGAGAAAGATGCAGCGCTGGAGCGGCGTTTCCAGCCTGTCTTTGTGCCCGAACCAACGGTTGAGCAGACCATAGAGATTTTACGAGGCTTACGTGACAAGTATGAGGCTCACCACAAGATAAAGATTAGCGATGAGGCGATTGTAGCAGCTGCAGAGTTATCTGACCGCTATGTAAGCAACAGGTTTCTGCCCGATAAGGCGATTGACCTCATAGACCAAGCAGCTTCCCGTGTCCGCATCGGCGCAGACACCTACTCGCAAGATATTAAGGAGAAAGAAGCTGATATTGCCAAACTAAAGCGTGAGCAAGAGTATGCTACTACTCATAAGCAGTTTGAAGAAGCTAAAAACCTTGAACAGCAAATTAAAGGTAAATCATCTGAGAAAGATAAGCTAACTCAAGAATGGCGGCAAAAGAAAGGTGTCACATCACGAGAGGTGCTGGTTGAACACGTCGCCCAAATTGTAGCTAACATTACAGGTATACCCGTCAGCGAGCTAACTCAAGAAGAAAAAGAAAAGCTACTAAAGATGGAGGAGCGTCTACACGAGCGGGTTATCGGTCAAGAAGAAGCTATTACTGCCGTCTCTAACGCTGTACGGCTTAACCGCGCAGGTTTAAGCGAAGGCAGTAAGCCGATTGCGACGTTCCTGTTCCTTGGTCCATCTGGCGTCGGTAAGACCGAATTGGCTAAGGCTCTAGCCTGGGTGGTCTTTGGTGATGAAGATGCTGTTACACGCATTGATATGAGCGAATATATGGAGCGCCACAGTGTTGCTAGATTAATTGGTTCTCCGCCCGGTTATGTAGGTTACGACGAAGGCGGGCAATTAACTGAAAGGGTACGGCGACGCCCATACAGCGTGTTATTGTTGGACGAGATTGAAAAAGCTCACCCCGATGTCTACAACGTGTTATTGCAGGTCTTTGATGATGGTCGTCTGACAGACGGCAAAAGCCGTGTCGTAGACTTTACTAATACGCTGATTATTGCAACTTCTAACCTTGGCTCAGACCTGATACAGAACAACCTTAAAAACGGCAAAAACATAAAGTCTTACGACAAGTTAAAAGACGACTTGATGGATGTGCTGCGTGGTCATTTCAGACCAGAATTCATAAATCGTATTGATGAGGTAATTGTTTTCCACTCATTAACGAAAGAACAGATCAAGCTGATAGTAGAACTGCAACTTGAGCGGGTTAAAAGAACCGCTCGCGGCCAGGGTATTGAACTTTCATTTGATGCATCACTGGTTGATTACCTGGCAGACGCTGGCTACCAGCCTGAATACGGCGCTCGTGAGCTGAAACGGCGCATTAAGACTGATGTGGAGAACAAGCTGGCTACTGAAATACTAGGCGGTAAGGTTAGCGAAGGCTCAACTGTCACGTTTGCTTACGACAGCAAAGAGGGAGTGAGTCTGCGACCAGCTAAATCTTCAAAGGAAAAGAAAGCAGTAAAAGGTAAGTAAGTATGGGAGGTTGTTATGGCAAACGGAGTTACTCAAACAGGCCGCAATATGCCGTACCCTGCACAGATACAGACTGGCAGGGTTGAATCTCGCAGTTTGCCTTCAACCAAGAACCGTAACCGTGAACTGTTCAGAGTTAAGGCTCATTGGATAGCAGATATTTTTCCTGACGAGTTAGTTATCCAGGAAAAGACCATTTCAGTGATTCGTAATGAATTCCTGGTGTCGTATGTGGAGACTATGCCCGTAAAAGACATAGGGCGCGTGGTCTATGTAAATACTCCTATTTTTGGAGGCTTACGCATCATTGGTAAAAACACAGCACACGAGCTAAATATAAAAGGTTTAAACAAGAAAGCAGCGGTTGAGGCGAAAGAGGTTATTGAAGGGCTGTTGCTTGAGGATGCAGGAGTTGTAGACATACCTCATTGGATACAGACGGAAAAGCGGCGCGATATGTTAGCTGATGCTGGGCGTAATCCCGAGCATAATGATGAACTAGCAGAACGGGCTAGTTAATGATCATAAGTCATCAAGCGACTCCCTTTAAGGGATGGCAGGATAGATCATCCATTGAATCCATAATACATAAGTGCGGGTTATGTTCGGAAAACGGCTCTAAACAAGACACTCTCAGAATATGGCGTTTCGTGTCTCATTTGTCCTGTTTTGTGTCCCGCCACCCATGTAATTGTTCCGTGACCTGTATGGGGAGCCAAGAAAAATGGACAAGCCTCTTACGGTTTGTCCCTTTTTCTTCGTTTCGACAGCAGGGGCTGAGCAGGAGGGCGGTTCCTGCAAAGCGAGTTATTGCCTCGATAAGCACAATACTACATGCTCTGCTAGTATTGATATGTGCGTTCATGGTACAAAAATACCGTTTCCGATTTTTTAGCTGAATCCGTTGATTCGATTTTGGGTAAACTTTCAATGGGCAGTACATCCTCTGGCTTTGCCGTCGAGCTTGAACAGAACAATGCCTGGCGCGACGAGATAACTATACTAAAGAGTGTGATACCTGATAACCTGCAAAGTTCCGTATTTATGGAGTTTGACATCCCGCGCATGGGACATAGGATTGACGCACTACTGCTAGGACCGAATTTTCCATATGTACTGGTGCTGGAGTTTAAGGTTGGGGCCACCCATTTCAACAAGGCCGATATAAACCAGGTCTACGATTACGCCCTGGAGCTCAAAAATTTTCATAAGGGCAGCCACGATGCCCGCGTTATACCGATTTTGATTGCGACTAATGCGAGTGATACCGCAATAAATCTGAAGTACTCTGATGACGGCGTCGCGGAACCGGCATGCGTCAATCTGAACGGCCTGCGGACACTCGTACATTCTCTCAACCTGCATGGCTTTATAGATGCCGACGAATGGGAGCGTGCACCGTATCAACCAACGCCAACGATTATCGAAGCGGCCCGGGCGCTGTATGGCAACCAGCGCGTGCGCGACATTACGCGTAGTGAGGGCGGCTCCCGCAACATCGAAGTCACGTCTGGCATGGTAAGTGACATCATTGCCGACTCAATGAACAACAGTAAAAAGACTATCATTTTTGTTACTGGCGTACCGGGAGCGGGCAAGACGCTCGTCGGGCTGAACATTGCCAACCAGAAGCGCAGCGAGGACAAGCTGGACCATGCGGTATTTTTGTCAGGCAACGGTCCGCTGGTAGAAGTTTTGCAAGAAGCCCTGGCTCGTGATGAAGTGTCGCGAGGCGGGGAGTCGGGGCGCCGGGTCACCAAATCAGACGCAAAAATCAGAACCAAAGCCTTCATCCAGAACATACACCATTTTCGGGACCAGGCGCTCATCGATAACAATCCGCCGTCTGAACATGTGGTGATATTTGACGAAGCCCAACGCGCGTGGGACAAGCCTAGCACTGTAGATTTTATGAAACGCAAGAAAGGCCACGCAGGGTTTGAGTGGTCCGAGTCTGAATATCTTATTTCGTATATGGACAGGCATAGGGACTGGGCTGTGATTGTCTGCCTGGTGGGCGGCGGACAAGAAATTAATAAGGGCGAGGCCGGTATCGCGGAATGGATTGAGTCGGTCAAACGCAGTTACCCGGATTGGCATGTGGCCATATCCGACAGGCTGCAGGATTCGGAATATGCGCTGCCGGAGTCTGTTGACGAGTGGCTGGACGGTTCACCCATGGTTGCAAAAACCACCGAGCTCCACCTGGCGGTTTCCATGCGCTCGTTCAGGGCGGAGAAGGTGTCGAACTTTGTAAAGTCTTTGCTGGATTTAGACAAAGCGGCCGCTCGTGGTTTGCAAGCTGAGCTGTCTAGCAAATACCCAATCTATGTCACGCGTGACCTGGCCGCAGCAAAGTCGTGGGTGCGTTCTCGGGCAAGAGGTACTGAGCGCTAT
The DNA here is from genome assembly GCA_016789455.1 of Candidatus Saccharibacteria bacterium. NCBI lineage: Bacteria > Candidatus Saccharimonadota > Candidatus Saccharimonadota bacterium. The sequence continues at coordinate 1,187,868 of JAEUQU010000002.1, forward strand.
GGCATGGTTGCTTCATCAAAAGCCATGCGCCTTAAGCCATTTGCCATTGATGTGGCGTCAGATGCCAAGCCGATTCACTATTTTCTGGATTCCGAAGAAGACGTCAGGTCGTCCTACTTCCTAGAGGCGGTTGCTACCGAATTCCAAGTACAGGGTCTTGAGCTCGACTGGGCACTGGTTGGCTGGGACGCCGATCTGCGGCTGCAGCAAGGCGAGTGGTCTTACCATGATTTTCGCGGGAAAAAGTGGCAAAACGTCAACAAACCGATCAACCGAGAGTATCTGAAGAATGCGTATAGGGTGCTGCTGACCAGAGCCAGGCAAGGTATGGTAATATTTGTACCCCATGGCAACTATCCACCGGACACTTCGCGTCAGTCTGATTTTTATGACGAAACTTTCGAGTATTTGCGTAGCATAGGTCTGTCTGAAATCGAAACAAGCAACATTGACCTGGGATATTAGACGATACTGTTGCAGTACCGCACCAGCGGCACTTATTTTGTTTGTGTGCATCGTATCATTGCGACATCGCGATTTTGCTCCTATACTAATGTAGTTATCGCACAGACCAGGGCTTGGAGCTCTTCTCGACACGGCACATTTGGCTTTTAAGCCCATTTTATATATGTCTCAAAAGAATAATCATCACTTCGACGAACAACAGCTTCTGCAGGAGCTGAAGCACTATTTACCCACACAGGGCCCGCTTAAGGATTTCGTCCACCACAACACGCTCCATGCCTTTCAGGACATGAACTTTTATGACGCCATCTTTAAGGCATCGGTAATTTTTGGCTTCCAAACTACCTTTTCGCTCGACGAGTACCGAGAACTATATAAGATCAAGCGGATCACTCCTGAAATTCTGGACCGGTCAATCAAAGCGAGAAAAGGTGCTGCCGGCCTGAAAGAGTGGCAGGCCAATGTTCTACACAAGGAATACGACTCACATGCAGAACCCCGCGTCGGAAGATTAAGGGAAGAATGGAAGCGGTTATATCCAATCGATCTGGACAATGCGGTACAGCCGATTCTGTTCCGGATTCTTTGCAGTTATATCGACCAGGGCGTTGCTGTCACGTCCTTTCCATTCGAAGACAAGGGGTTGTTGTATGCACTGCGTCAGCTGGAGCGTTACAGCGCAGCCAGCTTCTTTGAGACGCAGCGGGCCCGTGATCTGCTGATGAACGACAGCTGCACGATGACTGACCTCCTCAAAATAGTCGTCGGCAAAGAAGCGTATTTTGAGCAGTACATCCTTGACCAGCAGTTTGGTCATCGGGGATGGGCAGGTATGGTAGCCAGCCTGGAAAGCAAGCCGGAATCTCTGCTGTACCAAAAGAAGATTTCACTGCAGGATATGATCATCCTGGAGCTTCTGCTCGAAATCGACGCACTGACCAGCCGGCTCGGCACAGACTGGAAGCCGCTTGGCAACGGCATCACCCAACCGCCCATCGACATGTTTGCCGACCAGCCCACAAGCGAGCTGCAAGAGGTGCTCCACATCTGGCACGACGCGTTTGAATGGAGCTATTATGATACGGTACTCTCCGGACTGCTCCTGACACAGCACGACGGCAAGGCTGCAAAAGCGGCCGCGGATGCAGCAAAAGCCCCCAAAAGCTTCCAAGCTATCTTTTGCATTGATGAACGGGAATATTCACTGCGCACCCACATAGAGCAACTGGACAGCCGCTGCGAAACATTCGGCGCGCCAGGCTTCTTTGGCGTCGAATTCTACTTTCGCCCGGCCCACGCCAAGTTCAATGACAAGCTTTGTCCCGCACCGGTCACCCCTCACTATCTGATCAAAGAAATCGCCGACGGAGATGGTCGTAAGCACTCGCAGGAAATCATGTATACCAAGCGGTCGCACACGCTGGCCCGGGGCTTCTTCTACTCGTATCTGCTGGGCATGCCAGCCCTTGGCAGGCTTGCCGGCAACCTGATACAGCCGAGCGAAAGTCCGGCGATCGCCAACGCCTTCGCCCATATGGACCCTGCGGCCAAACTGACAATCGTCCACGAGGACGGGCAGAAGACGGAAGATGGACTGCAGGTCGGGTTTACGGTGCCTGAGATGGCCGACCGTGTCGAGCGGTTCCTGCGAAACATCGGCCTGATCGGCAACTTCGCACCGCTCGTCTATGTCATCGGCCATGGTTCGAGCAGCGCGAACAATCCCCATCATGGAGCGCACGACTGCGGCGCTTGCAGCGGGCGTCCGGGCCTCGTCAATGCCCGGGTGGTGTCCTTCATGGCAAACCTTGCGCCGGTCAGGACTTTGCTTGCTGAGCGTGGCCTGGCCATTCCTGTCGGTACGCAGTTTGTCGGTGGGATGCACGATACGGCGTCGGATGAGATTGCATTCTACGACGAAGACGCCCTGACGCCGGAGCATAGCCGGCTCCACAATAAGCACAAACAGCTCTTTGAGGACGCCTTGGACCTGAACGCCAAAGAGCGATCGCGCCGGTTCAAGTCGATAGACACCAGGCAGCAGCTGGGAAGCATCAGAAAAGACATCAAGAAGCGCTCGGTTTCTTATTACGAGCCGCGGCCCGAGCTGGGGCATGGTACTAACGCGCTGTGCGTGGTGGGCAGGCGGAGCATGACCAAGTCGCTGTTCCTTGACCGGCGTGCCTTCTTGAATTCCTACGATTACACCACCGATCCAGAAGGTGCACTGCTGGGCAATGTGCTTGCGCCGCTTGGCGTGGTGTGTGGCGGTATCAATCTTGAATACTTCTTTTCACGCATGGACAACTATAAGCTGGGTGCGGGCACCAAGCTGCCGCATAACGTCATGGGGCTCGTCGGCGTGGCCAACAGCACCGACGGCGACCTGCGCCCGGGCCTGCCCCTGCAGATGGTCGAGGTGCACGACCCCGTGCGGCTGATGATGATAGTCGAGCATGATCCGGAGGTGATCAAAAAGGTAATCCAATCAAATCCCAGCCTGTACGAATGGTTCGCCAATGAATGGATCCACCTGGTCGCACTCGATCCAAAAAAGAAACGCCTCTTCGTATTTGAAGCCGGTGGATTCGTGCCATATACGCCGCTCACCAAGACGCTGCCCACAGCCGATGATGTATCAAAACTTTTTGAGACCACGCCCAAGATGAAGACGAACCACATCCTCGATGCCACCCGGGAAAACCTGCCAGTACACATAATGAGGCGGAAGTAACACCATGTCAGAACTGCTTGCCGCCCTCGTCCTGATTCCGCTCGCCAGCCTGGCCGGTGTCTTTGTGATGCCCAAGACCTGGGAGCGCCCCATCTTTTATATAGCGTTTGCGGCAATGATTCTGGAAATCGCGGTGTTCTTTCTGCTTGCGCACCAGTGGCTCGCTGCAGGCGCGTTTCCGGTGACGCACAGCTTTGGCTCGCTGTTCAGCAGCGCTCATTATAATTTCTCGCTCAACTTCTATTTCGATTGGATCGGCGCGGTATTCATGGGCGTGGCCGCAATCATGACCAGCCTTGTCTTTGCCTTCAGCCGATTCTATATGCACCGTGAGCCGGGCTTCAAACGGTTCTTTTATACGGTGCTGCTGTTCTTTGAGGGCTTGTCGTTGATTATTCTTGCCGGTAATTTTGAAGTCCTGTTGCTTGGCTGGGAATTCATCGGCATCAGCTCGGTGCTGCTCATCGCATTCTACCGGGACCGTTTCTTGCCCGCGAGAAACGCGTTGAAGGTCTTTTCGGTGTACCGCATCGCCGACGCCTTTTTGCTGGTTGCGATCTGGTATGCCCACCACATCTTCAGCGGGAGCGTGGATTTTTCAGACTTTTCTAATATAGTCGCGCAAAACGGTGATGAGCTGGCGCTGCTCGGTTTTTTCTTACTCGTAGTGGCCCTTATCAAATCGGCGCAGTTCCCGTTCTCGTACTGGTTGCCGCGCGCCATGGAAGGTCCGACTACTTCCAGCGCTATCTTTTACGGCGCATTATCCGTCCATATGGGCTTGTTCCTGCTGCTGCGCACCTATCCGCTTTGGGAGGACAGTCTCTGGGTACGGATTGCAATTGGTGTCGTCGGCCTGGTGACGGCCGTCGTAGCCACGTCAATTGCCCGCGTACAGTCATCGGTCAAGACGCAGATAGCGTACGCCTCCATCACGCAGATCGGCATCATGTTCATCGAGGTGGCACTTGGACTGCCTTGGCTGGCGCTCATTCATTTTGCCTGCAACGCATCGCTCAGAACCTACCAGCTGCTCATCTCACCGTCGGCTGTCAGTTATCTCGTGCACGATCAGTTTTACAATTTCGTGCCCCCGGCGCATAGGATCACCGGCGGTCTGCCGGGCAGGCTTCGGGTTACTCTTTACGTCTTGGGCATCAAGGAATGGGATATGAACAGCGCGGTGACCCATTACTTCTGGAAGCCGCTCAAGACCATCGGGCGTGCGGTGAAGTTCCTGGACAACAATCTTCTGCAGATGATGGCCGTCGCTCTCTTTGGTGTGGTGGCGTACATCGCCGCACCCATGGCGCCATCTGCAACCATCACGCTGGTAGTTTCGAGTTGCGCAGCTCTGATAAGCATCATCTTCTATATCCGGGCGTATGCCACCAAAGGTTCTGCCAGTAGCTGCTGGAACCTCATCATGATCGGGCACCTATACGGGGCGCTCTTTTTGGGCGTCGCCTCCGCCGGCGGCTGGCAGTATCTGGTCATGTACGGAGCCGGGCTGGTGGCGGCGTATCTGGCCGGGCTTGCCTGTCTGCGCTATATGGTGGCAAAGAGCAGCCAGTCGCTAAGGCTGGGAGAGTTCAACGGGGAAATATATCAGTTTAAAAAGCTTGGGCACATATTCTTCGTCGTATGTTTATTGTTTATGGCGTTTCCCATAAGCCCTTCATTCTTAGGGCAGGAGATTCTGCTGAGTTACATTCCTGCCGATCACGTCTTGCAGATAGCGCTCTTCTGCTTCGTCTATCTGATCATGGGCGTCAGCATCATGCGCCTATACATCAAGCTGTTCTTTGGCTCGCATAAGCAAAGCTACCACGAGATAGCGTACAAATCCTCTTGACGCTAGAAGGCGATATATTGCCTGCAGAATACCACCGAGGTGCTGTCGGTCCACCAGACGTCCCAGCCTTTCGGGCACTCGGCGATGCTCGTTCCTTTTAGGACGATGATAAGATCGAGCGTTTGGTTACCGAAGTAATAGATGAATGGCCCGACGTAATCGCCGACGGCAGTCTTGGGTCCTTGCGAGACTTTGCCGGCTTTTGCCAGCTCCGTCATCAGGAAGGCATTGTCTGATTCCGGTATGCCCGACACGCTTTCTTTGTAGTCCCTGCACCGGGGAACGCCGCCAAAGCCGACGGGGAAACCGGTACCCAGGCAATAATAGTTCTGTGTGACATTGGGGAAGCTGCCGTAAGCGGCATGATACGCCTTGATGGTTTTGCTCCAGGCCACCCCTTCTTCAATGATAGACGCGTTGCTCGCCCGCCACTGTGCGGTTCCAAACGAAGTAACCGCGATGAGTGTCAGTATGCCGACAACGACTATTACGATGAGCAGCTCTACGATTGTAAAACCGCTTTGGTTCGTCTTCATAGGCAAAGTATAAGGTATGTACGCTAGCGGTTCAATCAGCGCCGCAGAAATAACAGGGGTCGTGATTACGGAAGCAGACTGTATTTTGCTATACTATAGCTATGCAAACCATTGATGAACAAAGCAAGAAACGAGCTAAGGCGCTTTTTGGCAGCCCTGAGCTGTCGTCCTTTGAAATTGGCACGACGAAAGGCTTGCAGCAGATTCATCAGTATCTTTTCGGTGACTTATATGACTTTGCAGGAGAGATCCGTACAAAGAACATCAGCAAAGACGGTTTCCGATTCGCCAACTCATTGTATCTAAAAGATGCTTTGCGCCGTATTGAGGAGATGCCCGAGACTACCTTTGAGGAGATCATTGAAAAATATGCCGAAATGAACATTGCTCATCCGTTCATGGAGGGCAATGGCCGTAGCGCACGTATCTGGCTGGACCTCATCTTAAAGAAGCGCTTAGGCACATGCATCAATTGGGCTTCCATTGATAAGAATGACTATTTTGAGGCTATGATACGCAGCCATGTCAATAGTCTGGAACTGCGAGAGTTGTTGAGGATGGCGTTGACTGACAAGATTGATGACCGTGAAGTATTTATGAAGGGCATTGATCAATCGTACTACTACGAGGAATTGGATGATTATAAAGGCTGAGTTGAAGCTAGAGTCTTCACTATAATGTCATAAGGTTAGTGATTGATTGGTATTGACCTCTCCCCATAACCAGTTTCATAATACAACCGTTTCGCACCTCCCACCCTCCACCGCAAAGGAGCCCGACCATGATCGTCGGCGGTATCGTCCTGCTCGCCATCCTGGCGTCAGCCACGTCCTTGACTGAGTCGTTCGCAGCCATCATCACACTGGCCTTCCTGATGGGCTGCATCTGCTTCATCGTGCTGGGAAAGATCCTGCCCGACTCCTGCTGCCTGCGGACGCTGATTGCGCTGTTCCTGACGGCGCTCGGGTTGTTGCTGCTGGTGTTCAACCTCATAGCAGCTGCGTGGAACATGCTGGCGCTACGGGGTGTCGCCGGGCCGCTCACGGGCTGGTGGCCATGAGGGATGCGGCAGCTGCCGCGGCGAAACGGGCCGGGAAGACATATACGTCTTCCCGGGCAACGCTCTGATAGGATAGGAAGATGGAACTGTTTATCATCATCGGCGTGCTTATTGTCGCCGTCGTCATCCTGGCACGAATCACCCATGGGCATGAGAGTGCCCGCCGTAAAGTTTTCAAAAATGATGCCTATGCATATGTGCCCAAACCATCGGTCATGTCACCCAGCGAAGCTGAGTTCTTTTGGAGGCTCCAGGCGGTAGTGCAAAACAGATACTTCATTTTTCCGCAGATGCACTTATCATCCCTGCTCGACCATCGGGTGAAAGGGCAGGAGTGGAAGTATGCCCTGTGGCACATCAACGGCAAATCCGTCGACTACGTCCTCTGCGACAAGCGGACCCTCCGCCCCGTCTACGCCATCGAACTCGACGATCCTTCACACGACCGTCCCGACCGGGTGAAGCGCGATAAAGAAGTAGAACGCATCTTCGAAGAAGCCGACCTCCCCCTGGTCCGCTTCCGGGAATATAAAAACCTATCCGCCCAAGACATCGCTACGACTCTTGCCGGCGCCCGCAAACTGACGCAGCGCAGCGAATGAGATATATCCGGGCCAACATCATCCAGCGCATCGCAGTCGTCATCTTCGGCGCGGCTGTGACGGCGGCCGGGCTGCAATTCTTCCTGCTGCCTAACCATATGCTTGACGGTGGCGTGACGGGCCTGTCTATCCTGTCGGCCAAACTGTCGGGGCTGCCATTAGGCCTGTTTCTGGTGCTGCTCAATGCGCCGTTCGTCTTTCTGGGCTACAAGAAGTTTGGGCGGGCCTTTGCCTGCTATTCGATCCTTGGCATCACGACGCTGGCATTATTGACCTTTGTGCATGTGGAGCATGGTTTCACCGACGTGCCGATCCTGGCGGCGGTCTTTGGCGGCATGATCGTCGGCATCGGTGTCGGTATCGTCGTGCGGTATGGCGGCATCATCGACGGCGCCGATACGATCGCCGTGCTTATCGACCGTGAAACGATCTTTTCTGTCAGCGAGGCCATCATGGCCATTAACGGCGTCATCATCCTCATCGCCGGCTTTGTCTTTGGCTGGGAGCAGGCCATGTACTCACTGGTTGCGTATTTCGTGGCGCACAAGGCCATCAATGTGACGGTTGAGGGGCTTGATGAATCACGTTGTGTCTGGGTGGTCAGTATGCACGTGCGTCCCATCGGCAAGGTCATCAACGAGTTGATCCGGGAGCCGGTGACCTATATCCGTGAGGCCGATGCCAAGGCTCGCGAGCCGCACGGTATCATGCTCGTCGTCATCACGCGGCTGGAGGAGCAGAAGGTGAAGGCGGCCATCCGGGCGGTCGACCCGACGTCATACATCGTCATGACGGGGGCGCATGAGGTGGTGGGGAAGATATCGGAGCATTCGCTGTATAGGGACGCGGGTGTGCGCAAGGGTTCTCCATCGAAGTCCAAAGCTTGAACTGCGCTGGGGAACCCTCCTGACGCTTGGTGAAGATAGCGACAGGAGGTCCGTCTTACTCTTGGGGCGGCGTCACCGCCACGGATCACTGTGGTGAACAGCGGTGTAGCGCTTGGGGTGGCCGGTGAAGCCCAGGATGGTCGGGACGGTCCAGTTGAAGGTGTCCCGCCGGGCCATGGTGATCTTACCGTTCTGGATGCGGCGGGCCACCCGGAGAACCTGGGCGTCACGCCTGAAGTGGCTCCAGATGTCGTACTCGGCGTACGGCTCCGACCAGAAGCCCTGGTCACCAGGGTACTGCTGGGGCACCGTGTAGGCGTAGGCCCAGCCGCGCACCTCGGTGAGCGGACCGAAGTCGGCCCGCAGATTGTACAGCGTGATCATCATGTCACAGTCACGGCGCGTGCCGCCGCGGCTGCCGGAGTAGTGGTGGGCGCATTCGCCACCAGCCACGAAGCACTGGCGCCAGCGCTCCACGTAGGTGAGCGTCGGCGCCTCGCTGTCCGGGACCAACATGCCCAGCCGCTCCACGAGGAGCCTGCGGGCACCCTGGGTGAGGTGGTCCTGGTCGATGGCGGTGGGTGCCATGGTGGGCATTGGGGCTCCAATGTTCGACGGGTTCGGCAGTAAGCCGAATACTACTATTGTATCACAAATTTACTGAAAAGTCAATAGAATGCCACGGGGAACGGGGAGTGTCAAGGGTACATACTTACCCTGGATAACAGAGGTGATGTGGTGAAGAATACGTGGTGTGCCCGCGGGATCCGCTCGCAGCACCTCAGTTAATCAAGGAGCCCACATGCCCCTCCGCCTCGGCCTCACCAACGCCCTGTCGCTCATCGCCGACGACCTGGTGGCCGGTACGCTCAGCCGCAAGGTCGACTACGGCACCGCACCGTATCACCAGGGCCTGACATTTAATGGCCAAGGCGACGCAGATGCCGCCCTAGCTTTCCTGGACCGGCGCGTTCGCACTCTGACGGACGGCCGGTACGGTGTGGTCTACGCCGATTACGCCTACCTGGCAGATTGGGGTGGTGGCATGACCATGGCCTACGTGCCGGCGGGGGAGGACTTCACCTCGGCGCAGGCACAGTACTTCGTCATCAGCTACGGGCCACACGGGGTGCACTCGTCGGAGCGGGCAGCGGCTAGTGTCATCGAAGCCGCGCTGCGCAGCCGGGCCGATGATCGCCGCCGCCACGATCAGCGTGCGGCCGGCCGGGCATTGGTCGCACGGTTGACCGAGGTGATGCGTCGGCGCCTGCATGTGCTGCTGACCCGGCCAGACACCACCCTGGATGACCAGCTGCTGGGCGACCTGCACGCCCTCGCCTCAGTCCAGCAGGGCGGGGTGACACTGCCGGCCATCCTGCACCGGCTGGAAGTCTGCAGCCTCGAGACGCTGTGCGCGCTACTGCGTGCACTGGACCACGAGGAACTGCCCGGCTACGACCAGCCGGGTGCCGCCCCGCCCGGGCAGTGAGTGCCATCCCCGTGATGAGCCTCGCCGCCTGGCGGGGTTTCATCATGATGACGATTATTTGAAATACGAAGATATAAGCGGGAACGTATTGCTGTATAATATGCAATATATTGTTTGTTCCCAGGCTGGCGCTCAAGCTAGAGAGGGCAAGAATTTGTAGCGATGAATAACCAAAGGAGTAACGGTGGGGACAATCTTCAAGCGCGGGATGGTAGCGGCAGCGTTAATCGCGGGCGTGGCGGCAGTGCACATAACCAGCCCTGCCACGGCAGGAGCCGCAGCCGTCCACACCGCTACCGGGTCGTATATTCCCGAGAACGTCTCCGCACACAAAGACGGCAGCTACAATGCCTCCGTCTGCAACAGCACCACAACGCCCTGGACCTACAGCAAGACCTACTCATCGAGCCATGCCGTCACTAATGCCGTGACACGTGACGCCAGCAGCGACTGGTGGGCGCCCTACTGCGACAACGTCGGCATGGGCGTCGGCCTGGACGACACCGTCTATGCTTACGAGGTCAAGGATGCTTTTGGCAACTACGAACGGCGGCTGTCGGCGTACCGCGCCAATGCCGAGATGTGGCATGAGCCGTTCCGGGCAGAGGCCTGCCCCTCCGCCAACACGCCCGAAGCCAAGCAGGGCGAACTCTTCTTTCCGACCATCGGCTTTAATAAGTACGTCTTTGTCTATGCCTACGCGCCCGCCGGCTGCAGCAGCCCGGACAACCGCCTCTACATGCTGGACGCTTTGGACGGCCAGGTCATCGACAGCCTGCCGCTGCAAGGCCCGAGCCTCTCCGGCTCCTGGCATCCCAAGCAGTTCGACCACGTCTTCCCGGGTGAGAACGGCGTCGCCTTCCTTGACGGCACCACCGTCCGCTACGCCGCCTTCGACACCAACAATACGGCGAGTGACATTACCGACGACGAGCTAGTGGAAGGCACCGGCACCGCGCTCAACCTTGCCCAATCCTCCGGCCAGTTCATCCTGCACGCCAGCGGCAACGGGGCGGGCTATGTCTACGCCATCCTCTCCAACGGCACCCAGTCGGACGCCAACAACCCGAATGCTACATGCACCGGCTCGGTGGAGCTGGTGCGGGCGACGCCCGCCAGTGGCACTAATCCTGGACGTTCTACCGTGCCGGTCAGCACCTGCAGCTTCGTACCGGATAGCGTGACTATCTCACCAGATAACGGCGTAATCGTTCTTGGCGCCCAGCCTGGCACCTCGGGTGCCTACGACGACATGCTGGTGAAATACTCAGTCAGCGACACGGTCGTCTACAACAAGAACCTCAACAACCTGAGTAACGAGGGCTTCGCGACCGTGCGCATGACCAGCCAGCCAGCTGTTGACAACAACGGCGTAGCCATCCTGGTATCGACGGCCGATGTGACGCAGTACAGTAATTCCGATCGCTATGTAGTGGTGCGCAAAGTTGACACGAGCGGCAATAGTTCGATTGTCTACGCTTCGTCCGACGATTACACTATGGATCCGAACGGCCAGGATAAGTTCGGGGCGGGGACGAAAGTCGATCTGCAGAGCGGCAAGGCATACTTTATGTCGTGTAAGTTAGAATGGTACGCTAATTTTTGTGGGACAACGAATAATACTTTCGTGACAGTCGTAGATTTGGTTAACGCTATTGGCGACCGATATCCACGTTCGGAGCCTCTGTCCAGTTACAACTACTCAACACTGGATATTGATAAGGATGGCTTGAATATGGGGCGGGAAAATATTCAAGGCACAAATGATTACGATTACGACTTAGACAATGATGGAATCAACGACTACAAGGAGTCTCAATGGTATGGTTATCTAATTGAAACCTACTGTAAGCCGAACCCTGTAGACTATGAGGAAGACTGCGCAGTCCCAAATCCATTGGTTAAGGATGTGTATGTTCAGATTGACTGGGTGAAGCAAACGAATGGGCCGTCCACACAGATCACCCCCAATCAAATCGTGCCAGTGATCCAAGCTTTTGATGCACTGGGCATTAAAGCTCACTTTGACATTGGGCAGACAACGGGCAATAACAGCCTAGTGTCAAGTGGTGATGAGGTAGGTGACTATGGGGGTGGTGATGAAATATCGAGAGATGAAGAAATATTTCATTTTAATGTGCCGTCTGTGCCCGGGAAGGAAGATATTTTATACTACAAATTAGGGTCGGTCAGCAAGGATGCAACCAACACGACAGAGCCTTCTCATTTTGCCACGCTGTACAGAGAAGGGGTATGGAGGTATATGATTTCAGCGGAAAAGTTAGCAAAGTCAAACACTCCTAGCTCGCCAGACTATAGCATTGTGCACCCCACATTAAGAGGGCAGGCTTGGTCTGGTGATGATGATATAGCGATTGCACACCAGTCAATACTTGATTTGGTTGGCAGTAATAGTTTTGACGCTGCCATATCCAAGACCATCCTACATGAGCTTGGCCATAGCTTGTGCCTGGCTGATGAGAAACAATATGAGGCACAATCGGAACAGTGTATTTACTCAGGGATCGACATAAGTGAAGAAGACCCGTTTTGGGATGATGAAATACACTTTGGCTACTATAGTATAATGAATTATACGCATGCACTTAATAATGGAACGGCCGCGCCAGAGCTTAGTTTTGCAAACAGTAATGAGTTTATTACCCATAATGATCACCTGGCTATTCTTGTTGGCATGAGTGACTTCGCCAATAAGAGCAAGCGGTATGACTTAACTGGTGATAACGTATTTGATGCGTACGATGATAATTTACCTTGCTCAATAACCTGTAAATAGAAGGACATATTATTATGAAGTTATGGCAAACGCTAACTCCGCGCTCAAAGTTCATCATAGTCCTTATAATGCTGTGTATGGCACTAGGCCTTGCGGTACTACTTTACAGCTTCATCCTCGCGCGCGATGAGTCGGTCAGGCAGCCGGCAAAGGAGGGGGCGGTGTCCCAGGGCAATCAAGCCGGATCTAGTGGTGCTAAGACGCATATAGCACTTGTAGACACGCTGCAAGCCATTACAGCCTCCACTCCTCCTCCCGACTGGCAAGAGTTTTCAGATAAAGAAGAAAAATTGAACTTTGCACATCCTGGTAATTGGAACGTTGCGATATACGTGGAAAAGCTCACTCATTCAGAACCATCCCGCTATATTATGATTAGCAGACTGGATACTAAGACTATCCTGCCTTGCTCGATAGGTCATTCAAGTCTTTCGTATTTAGAGGCGACCGCTAGGTTTGAGGCGCAAGACCAAGATGACGATGGAGTTGTTAAGGACATCCGAAGCAAGCATATTACAGACATCAAGCAAAAGGATGAGTTTATCCTCAATGATCGAAAAGCGATACGGTATGTGCAGGTCACGCGACCAGTAAGCCAAGCGACAACCTCCAAAGAAATTCAGTATTACTTTGAAAGTCTTAAAGGTTCATATAGCTACCGCTGCAATGTGACACCGGAGCTTGATGAGAAAACCATTGACTCAGTAATTAACCATCTTAATTTTACGGATTAAGTGGATACGCTCGGCCGGGACGGATGAGGGGTAGCAAATAATGCCAATCAGATAAAACTATGAAAGAAACAGCACCTCAGACGCCCGCTGGTGGTCCGTCCTCACCTCCACTATGCTAATTGTCGGCTGCGACAGGGGTGTGTGAAAGGTGGACGCCAACGGCAACGTTATTAACCTCGCCAATACTGTAGGCGGCAACTCTATCCTCCTTGGACCACTTCGGAGACATTGACTTTCTGGACAATTTGGTGCGCCATCTTTCCGTTTGGTAAAAGGCTTTGCATTTAAGTTTTTTGCATCAGCCATTGTGATCATTGCAACGTGATTTGTTATGCTTATAGTAAAGGAACTATCAAAACCCGTATGGACATCTACCCGAGCCTAGGCGCACCGCAACCAGCACCACGGCGCGATCACCGAGCATTCAAAAAACTTATGTCAGCGTTGGGCGTCCTGATGCTGGTTGGCGCTGCAGCGTATGGGGTGTATGTATGGCAGCAGAGCGAAGCTGCCAGTATGCACCGCGCGCTCCAAGCAGAGGTTAAGACGCTCAAGCAGGCCAATGGCACCGCTGCCCAAAAAGAAGCAACGGCGAAGGGGCCCACCACCTACACCACCGCCGGCCTGACCATCACGTTGCCACATCCATATAAGATCATCGTCAATGTGGATGGCAACCGGGGCGGCGTGCCGGGTGCCGAACTGAAGATAGGCCGTATCAACGAGGCCGGCATCATCAGCGACGACAGATACGAATATGTGGCGATTGAGCACGGCACCAACCAACTGACACCCGAGCAGGACGCCGAAGCAGTCGCCGCCAACCTGCGCGAAGCCAACCGCGACGGCATACTCATACAAGAGACCACCATCGCCGGCCAAATGGCCTGGCTTGTGACGGCGGACGGCTATTCCTATGTGCAGCCGATCAGAGTTTATGTGGTGAAAAGCGGTAATTACTCGTACCGGCTTTCGTCAACCTCCAGCGATAATACCAGGAACAACGAAATGTTCCAGGCGCTGCTGGACGGCACGAAAATCGTCGAAAAACAGTCTGAATAACAGGGTATATGTGGTCGAACCTTCCCCTGGTGGTATGATGGAGGTATCTTAATCAGGAGGCCACCATGCAAAAAATCACCCCCAACCTTTGGTTCGACGGCGCACGCGAGGCAGTTGATTTCTACGTTTCAGCCTTTCCTGACGGCAAGATTCTCTCCGTAGCCAACTATCCGGAAAGCGCCGAGGAGGGCCTGGCCGACTTCCAGCAGGACCTGGCTGGCAAAGAACTCAGCATCGAGTTTGAGTTGGGTGGCATGCATTTCACCGCCATCAATGCCGGCCCGGCGTTTACGCCCAACCCCTCCATTTCCTTTATGGTAAACTTTGACCCCTCGCGTGATGAGCAGGCCCGCGAACACCTGGATGAGCTCTGGGCTAAGCTGAGCGAGGGTGGCCAGGTGCTGATGCCACTGGACACGTATGACTTCAGCCAGCACTACGGCTGGGTACAGGACCGCTTTAACATCAGTTGGCAGTTGATGCTGACCGACCCGGCGGGTGAGCCGCGGCCGTTCATCGTGCCGGCGCTGATGTTCATCGGTGATAACAACAACCGGGCCGAAGAAGCGCTGAACCACTACGTCTCAATCTTTAAAGACGCCAAAGCCGGCACCTTGGCCCGCTACCCCGACGACACCGGTCCCGCCAAGGCCGGCTCGCTGATGTATGGTGAATTCGCCGTGGGTGAGCAGTGGTTTGCCGTCATGGACAGTGGCGTGGAGCACCAGTTCAACTTCAACGAGGGTATCTCGCTGTCGATCAGCTGCCGCGACCAGGCCGAGATTGATTATTTCTGGGAAAAACTCTCCACCGTACCAGAAGCCGAGCAGTGCGGCTGGTGCAAGGACCAGTTCGGCGTCAGCTGGCAGGTGGTGCCGGAGAACATGGAAGAGCTGATGAGCCGTCCGGGCGCCTTTGCCAAAATGATGGAGATGCATAAGCTCGTCATTGCTGATTTTTAGATAATATTGTATTATAGCCTCCGTCGCCGTACGGTCATACCCTGCGGCACTTACCTCTCAGGAGTCTTCTGTGACACTGGGTACGTTGGACGTCACTACCCTGCCGCTCACGCGGGTCTACACCTGTAAGGACGGCTCCACCATCGACATGGTCGAGCTGGTGAAGCGCGCCCGGCCGGTCATCGAGGCCATGATGGAGGCCGGCTTCCTCAAGCAGACCGACGCCATGGGCTTCGTCATGCTGGAGCCGGCGGTAGTCGGTCACGACAACCGCAGCAAGATCGACCCCGACGACCCGTCGACCTACGTCTGGTTCGCCGGTGGTTGGGGCGACGAGAAGCGGCTGCACGCGCTCATCGCCAACGCGGTCCGCAAGCTGCGGGGCATGCTGCGCGAGCAGGTCGACAGCACGCTGGAGATGCGGCTTGACCCCGCCAACTTCACTTTCGAGAACCTCGTCCCGTCGGTCGACGAGAACGACGAGTTCCCCTGGGGCGACTTCGGCTGGGCCGGTGCGCTGCGCCTGTTCTTCGACGACCTCGAGCTGGGCGGCGCCATCAGCGTCTTCAGCGAGCTCGGGGACCACACCGTCACTGCGCTGCTGCTGCACCTGTTCTACGAGCCGATGGCGGCCGGTGACGGCCTGTTGCCGGAGAACACGGCGATGATCCGGCTGAAGGAGGCGGTGGAGGCCAAGCGAGCGGCGGCTGCCGATGCCGCCACGCCCGCTGCCGGCATCGAGAAGATCGACGCCGGCAGCGCCGCCTACGCCGAGTACGGCGGGGACGGCGCCGAGCGCTGAGGCCTCAAGCCCTCTCCCGATTCTGCCTGGTGGCGGGGTCGGGAGGGGGTGTTCTTTTTGTCGGGGTATACTAGTGTCATATGACACAGAAGAAAATAATCAGTAAAAATGGCAGCAAGACGGACGGGCTGAAACGGCAACATCTCGTGGTTGGCGTATTGGCGGCAGCTGCAGGGGTAATTTTAGTTGTCGTCGTATTGCTTATTGCCAAAGTAGCCGGCGGTGCCTGGCAGGCCGAGGAAGATAAACGTACTCTCATGCATACCGATCAAATCGTCGAGGCAAGTAAAGAAAAACATGTCATACGCGGAACGGTCGTCGAGAAACAGACCAGCTGCGGCGGCGAAAGGCTGCCGGGGTACGATGAGTACCAATTGACTATCGGTATCTGTGATGGCGGCAATGCCGTATCAGTTGACGGGCTTATTATCTCAACGGGCGGAGGGGCCCTCAATGGTGGTGCGCGGGAACATATCAGTGATATTAAGGATATTCATGCCGGCGACAAGGTAGAGGTGAGATATGTGAAGAATGGGGAATGGGCAAGTACCAATTGTGAGTCCTGTTACGTTAAAAAGCATTGACATGCCCCTACAATGATGTAGTATGTGTACCACCGCCGCACGGTCCTACCCTGCAGCACCGACTCCCAAGGAGTACCCATGACACCAGAACCGGTAAACCCCGGCACCTTCCCGACCGCCCAGACATTCCAGTGCTGGGACGGCACCAGCCTGGACCTGGCCGCGCTGTTGGTGGAGACCCGGCCGGTCGTCCAGGCACTGCTGGATGGCGGCATCATCAGCGCGGGCGCCATCAACGCCGGCTACAGCATCGGCTTTGTGATGACGTCGCCGATCGTCAACGGCGAGTACCTCACCGACACCAACAACTGGGACCACCCGGAGCGGTTCGTCTGGTTCGCCGGCGGCTGGGGCGTCTCGCACAAGCGGCGCATCGCCGAGGCGGCCTGCCTCCTGCGGCCACTCCTGCGCGAAATGGCTCGCAGCACGCTGGAGCTGCGCATGGTCGACCCGACCCAGTTCTTCGACGCCGTCGAGCCCGCTCCCACCGAGGACATGCCCCCATGGGGCGACATCCCGGAGGGCGGCGCCGTCATGCTCACCTACGGCGACCTCATCCTCCGCGGCGCGGTGCGCGGCCTCGATGAGGCCGGCAACCACCTCGTGGCGGTGCTGCTGATGGAGATCATCGCGAAGCGGATCATCGCTAGGGAGGAGATGCCGCTGTTGCGGGAGGGGAGTGACGACGGGGACGGGGTTGAGCCCGACGACTCCGACAGGGGGTGAGGTGTGCCCTCTCCTGGCCTGCTGCGAAGCGGGTTGGGAGGGGGTGTTTTTCTTTTGCAGCACAATACTTATACTGGTTGCCATGCACAAAGAACTGCTTGCCACCTCAGCTAATGGCCTTCCTGTCTTTTATGATCCCATGGGTTCGCACGCAGCGACACATTTTGCGGATACGCCGCAGTTGAAGGGGCTGGTGCAGGAGATACTGGCCGGGACGGTGCTGGATGGGCCGCAGATGATATTTGAGACGGACCTAGGCCGCATCATCGGCACTACTGACTTGGTGGTGAATGAAGAGGGTGACGTGATTGTGTATGCCAAGCGTAAGAATCGTAGTGAGTATACGCTGTTTAATAAATCGAAGGGGCCGCAGCCGTCTTCTGTCGTGACGATATTTGTGAAAGAGATAGACGGCGTGTATGAGCTGATTACTGCGTGGGTGGGTGGGGTTGCGCCGCCGTTTCCGGGGGATGTGAATTAATTGCCGGAGAGTCGGAAGTTTTGGAGGGGGTATGCGTTGGCGTGGGGGAGGCAGGAGGTGGAGGAGGGGACGGAGACTTTGGATTGTCCGTGGTAGGGCGTCAGGATCACTTAATCGGTGTGACGGTGATGGGATTCTCGCCATGAGGCAGATCGTCGCCACGCTTGGTAACGTGAACGGTCAGAGTGCCGTCATCATTCTCATAGACTTCGCTGACTACGAACGGTGTCTGCTTACGACTTGTTAAGTCTTTAAGTGATCCTTTAAGCTGAGCACTCCAGCGTTTGCCGTCACGGTCATATTCAAATGGTTTATCGTACATACTACTCCTTTATTTTGTAGGGCCATTATAGCTCAATCAATTCCGATGTGCTGTAGTGTCATAAAGTACGATATCGCTATGACTAGAATACGCAACAGCAACAAGACTAGCGAACAGACTCGCTGTATCGTGTGCAAGACTTCTTCACTACCGCTATCCAGCGCTACGGGCTAAATGCTACGGCATCACTACTAAACTTCAACGCTTGTATGATGACCGCTTGGACGGACGCATAAGCACCGAATACTACAACGAGATGGCTAATAAGATGGAAGACCGACAGCAGGAGGTCACGGCTAAATGGGTAATTATTAAGGTTTTGCAGTTTCTTAAAGAAAAACAGTAAATATTATTGCTAGTATAGAGTATATGGATAGCCAATCGTCATTTGAAATGCCCATACAACTTGTCCCTGATTTGGCGGTTGCCGAGTCCGAAGATAGCCGTAGTGACGCACTAGAATTTATATCTTACGCAAGTGTCATAGCTCGTATTGTTCGTGGAACACGCGGACCTTTTACCATAGGCGTATTTGGCGAATGGGGGATGGGTAAAACTAGCTTGATGAGATTAATCGCTCAACAGTTAATAAGCGACAACTTTGAAGGAAGTGATCAAGTGATAGTCCCCGTATGGTTCAACGCATGGATGTTTGAACGTGTTCAGTATCCAATCATTCCATTAATAAAAAGTATTATTGAGGCGATTGAACTAAGGCAGCAGAGTGACGATAGTATCGCGGCTTCAAGTAAAACACTCTTGGACGCGCTCAAGGCACTAATTAAAGCATCAAAAATAAAAGGACAACTAAGCCTTCCAGGTGGAGGCGCGGAGGTCGAGGTAGATCCCAGTGTTGCGTACGCGGCGTATAAAGAGCATAGAAGTGGCCGCGAATCAGTTCCGGAAAACCAAGATTCATATGAGCAAATATTCGACGCGCTTCACAAGATCAGTGACAATGTTGTTCCCAAAAACATTACAATTTTAGTACTTATTGATGACCTTGATCGCTGTTTTCCCGAAAACGCGGTGCGACTACTTGAGAGTATAAAGCTGATTCTTTCTCAACCTGGCTTCATTTTTGCGCTGGGGGCATCAAGAATTGTTATTGAAGAGTACCTGCAGTCAAAATATGAAAAACAATTTGGGATTCAGCATTTCAACGGCCGTGCTTATCTGGACAAAATGATCCAGCTAACATTTGACATTCCCCCGCATGCTTCACGCATAGATACCTTTACTGATGAAATTATTAGCAGTATTGAAAATGAAATTACCCGCAATGAATTGCATTCGGTAAATTCTATAATAAGCCAAACTTGTCACTATAACCCTCGTGCGATCATTCGTTTTATCAACAGGCTTATCACCGACAGCGCAATATATAAACTAAAAAATTCAAGTGTCGAGAAGGCCACCATCCCGGTTGGTTTCTTTGCTGTTACTAGAAGCTTGCAGCAAGTATCGCAAGATTTGTACGGCCTTCTTGTTAGCGGGGAAGACGAGGAAGACAGAGAATACTGCGCCATCATTTCCAGATGGAATGACCATGACATAAAGGACTGGAAGAACTATGGTAACGGCATTGCGGATGCAAAACGACCAAAAGATTATGGCGCTCTGCGACTTGCGGATCCGCAGGCATTGAAACAAATTGCAACTTACTTAGCAAATAACCGCACGTTAAAGTTTCTATTATGGCAAGAAATGGGAAGGAGGTGGCTTGCAGACCACCCCATGCGTGAAGCTAGTGTTTCATTTCTACTTGCCCAGCCAAGCGAGAACGTCATGTTTAGCGACGACCAAGTTGCAAAAGCACCTGAGGCTTATCGGCCATATACTCAACAAGATGATGTATATGAGGAGGCCGTAAGAACTGTTATTGAACTAGGAAGGGCCTCAACTAGTCTGCTTCAAAGAAGGCTGCGCATCGGCTATTCTCGGGCGGCAAGAATTATTGAAGAGATGGAACAAAAAGGAATTGTTGCTCCTTCGGATGGATCGCGACCGAGAGAGGTGCTCATTAGTAGTTATGGTGAATTTGAAAATCTGACGAGTAAAATAGGGTCAGATGAAAGTATTAAATAGTATGATTTCACGCACACCCTCACTTAAAAATCTTCAGCAACAAATCCGCCAATTCTGCGACGCCCGCGACTGGGACCAATTCCATAACCCCAAAGACCTTTCCATCTCACTTGCGCTTGAAGCTACTGAGGTCATGGAGCACTTCCAATGGAAAAACGCCGAAGAAATGGCCGAGCACATCAAGAAGCACAAGGGTGATGTCGGTGAAGAACTGGCGGACGTATTCTATTGGGTGCTGCTACTCGCCAACAAGCTCGACATTAATTTGGTCGAAGCCTTCAACGACAAGATGGCCAAGAACGAAAAGAAGTACCCTGTTGCCAAAGCAAAGGGTAGCCATAAGAAATACACCGAACTTTCCGAATGATCATCTACTCAGCCACAAAAAAGCAGTTCTCTCACGACATTCTCGCCAATAATATCGAGCAAAAAGTTCTGGCATCATTTGTGCGCGCTACGGGTTCGACATCAGGCAAATTGCCAGTGAGCGAGGCCGAAATTCGCTCGTGGCACAACTCTTTGATGTACATGGACAAGGTGGTGTCTAGCAGCGATATCCCAGATAACGCGGGTGTTGCCATTGAATATAGACTGCCACTCTCGTCCAAGCGCGTAGATTTTATTCTGACGGGCCAGAACGAGCATGGGCGCGACACGGCTATTCTTGTAGAGCTTAAGCAGTGGTCAACTGCTACGGCGACTGATAAAGACGGCGTGGTTAATACTTTTGTAGCTAAGCAATATCGAGATGAGCCACATCCGTCATATCAAGTCTGGTCATACGCGGCCATGCTTGAGAACTACAACTCTACCGTACAGCAAGATGAAATCATCTTAAAGCCGTGCGCTTATCTTCACAACTATGAGCCCGACGACGTTATAAACAGTGAGCGCTATGCGGAATATACAAGCAAAGCGCCAGTCTTTTTGCTGCCCGATGCCGAAAAGCTGCAAAACTTTATCAAGCAGTACGTTAAGTGTGGTGACGAAAACGGCGTGCTTTATAACATCGAGCGCGGCCAGTTGCGACCATCAAAGCAGCTTGCCGATAGCCTCCGGTCGATGCTAGAGGGTAATCAGGAATTCATACTAATTGATGAGCAGAAGGTAGTCTACGAGACTGCATTGAGTTTGGCTCGACATTCCAGTGATGAGGTGAAGAATGTGCTAATCGTGGAAGGTGGCCCAGGTACGGGCAAGTCTGTGGTGGCCGTCAACCTCTTGGTAAATCTCATTCAAAAGGGTTTAGTATCTCAATACGTAACGCGTAATGCGGCACCTCGCGTAGTGTTTGAAGCTAAGCTTTCAGGCAGTAGTCTCAGGTCACAAGCATCACATTTATTTCGATCTGCTTTTGGCTATGTTGATGCTGCTGCCAATGAATTCGATACACTTATCGTTGATGAAGCTCATCGCCTTACGGAAAAGTCAGGCGTCTACGGCAATCTTGGCGAGAACGAAGTAAAAGAAATTATCAATGCCGCCAAATTCTCAGTCTTCTTTATTGATGAAGATCAAAAGGTGACATTGAAGGATATTGGCAGCAAAGACGAGATTCGAAAATGGGCGAGGGTGCTTGGTGCAACTGTTACTGAGTTGGAGTTGCCGTCACAATTCCGCTGCAACGGCTCTGATGGATATCTGGCGTGGCTTGATGATGTGCTTGAAGTGCGCGAAACTGCAAACACAAACCTGGACGGCATTGATTATGAGTTTCGCGTATATGACTCGCCGCACGACTTACTTGTAGACATACACGAAAAGAATGAGCTCAATAATAAGTCCCGCTTGGTGGCAGGATACTGTTGGGACTGGAAAAGCGCTAAGAATCCACTGCTGCACGATATTGAAATTGGTGATTTTACGGCGCGCTGGAACTTAAAGGTTGATGGTCAAGCGTGGCTTATTAAGCCGAACTCGGTGAATGAGGTGGGCTGCATCTACACCTGCCAAGGGCTTGAGCTTGATTATGTCGGTGTTATCTTAGGCGAAGATTTAGTGGTGCGTGATGGAAAAGTCGTTACTAATGCATTGAAACGTGCATCGCAAGATAGGGCACTTTGGGGGTATAAAGGCATGCATAAAGAAAATCCCGAGGAAGCTTATGCAATTGCTGATGCGATTATCAAGAATACGTATCGTACGCTCATGACTCGTGGTATGAAGGGTTGCTTTATCTACTCGGTCGACGAGGAGACGAGAGAGTACTTTAAGCAGCAATTATTATCATTTCATGAAACAAAACTACCAAATATTGGGGTGGATGGTTTTAGTGTCATAGACTAGTCTCGTAAGAGGTTAGTTCATGCGAAAAAACAAAATTAGTGTAGTTGAGGAGGTTCTGGCGAGACTTAGCGAGGAGCGAGTAAGTCGTCAGGAGCATCTTATGTCGTTTAGTCTTAGTAGCCAAAGAGAAATTATCAAGAAGCACACTGTAAGCATTGGAACACTCAACGCTACGCTCGTCCACCCAAGAGATGTGTTCTATAGCGCAATTGTTGATAACGCCGCCGAAATTGTTATTGCTCATAATCATCCGGAGGGAAGTTTAGAGCCCAGCAACGCGGATCGAGCTATGACCAGAAGATTTCGTGAAGCGGGCCAACTACTGGGCATTCCGTTATATCTTCATGTTTTGGTCACAAAGTCGAGCTACTCCGTGATTTGAGATAGGCTGCATGGCCAAATTGAAGTAGACTTAACGATGGCATTAGTGCTTAAGTTAAATTACATTTCAAGCATTGGCACTGTGGCGCTAAATGACAAAACGGACGATACCCACCTCAGTACGTGCTATCTGTTATGTACGTGATAATGAAACTTGCCAATGGAGTGGCTGTGATTTGTCGCGTCTTAACGGTGACGTGATTAACTTGCACCACATCTTGCCTGAACAATTTGGAGGCAAGGAAGAGCCGGATAATCTTATCACGCTTTGTGACATACATCATAAAAGTATGCATGCAGAATTCCATGCATTCTATCCTGACAGTCAGAGTGTTTTGCTAAAAATGAACCGACTGACTAAAACTGCCCTCTCTAAAATTAGAAGAGCGATGGGCGTAGATGATGGGTATGATTTACGTCCATATCTCTACTTTTTGACTAAACAGTACAGTTTCAGGCCGGGACAGCTTACTGCCATTCGAGCCGCACTATCGGGGCGGGATGTTCTATTTGTTACGCCTACAGGCTCTGGCAAGTCAGTGTGTTATCAAATGCCAGGCCTGTTGGGAGGAAGTGCCTCGTTGGTAATCTCACCACTCAATGCACTAATGAAAGATCAAATGGAAAGCATTTGGTCCAAAAAAATTCCAACTACCTACATAAATAGCGAGCTTTCTCCAGAAGAAAAGAGAAAACGATACTCGTTTATTCGGCAGCACCTCTATAAGTTTATATTTGTTGCGCCTGAGCGGTTTGACTCTAAAGATCCGCTTACTTCAAATCTATACACTCACTATTCACACCTCGTTGTCGATGAGGCGCACGCGATTGATATGTGGGGCATGGCGTTTCGTCCGTCATATCGAAAACTGGGCGAAATCCGGCGCACGTTAGGTGACCCGCCGGTAATCGCGCTAACGGCAACGGCATCCAAAGAAACACAAAAGAACATCACTACCTCTCTCAACATGAAGCGGCCAAAAGTAATCGTCACTGGCTTCGAAAAAAAGAACATTGAAATTTTAGTGCATCGGGCGCATGAACGGAATTTCTTACATAATAGAAACATTGGAAAGCTTGAATATATCTACCAAACAATTACTGGCAACCCTGATCATAAGATTATAATTTTCGTACCGACAGTAAAGCGCGGAGACGAATTGCTCAGCGAATTGCGTTTCAGGGGACTGGAGGTAGAATTTTACCACAGCAAGCTAGAGCCTAAAGTAAAAATGCAAATTCAGAATAGGTTTACAGGCATACAAAAGCCAGGGCTGCGAGTGCTCATTAGCACTTCCGCATTTGGCATGGGAATTGATATCCCAGACATACGTCATGTGATTCATCTTATGCCCGCGCAAAGCATTACTGATTATGTGCAGCAGATTGGCCGAGCCGGCAGGGACGGTAGACAGTCCTATGCCCACCTATTGTACGAGCCTGCCGACAACGGTCTGCTTGAATATATGGCTGAACGGAGCTTGCATGAAAAGGGCTTTAAAGAAAAGCATGGCTATACCGACAAGGATGTTGAGCAGGTAAAGCGTAAATTACTTACCCAAGTCGAAGATATGATTAATTTGACGCGCCAACCCAAGGGAAAAGAATGGAAATACATCCTTGATTACTTTGGAGAGGTGCCGCCGCGGTTCTGGGACATGTATGGGAAATGGGCTGTTGATGCTTTTCTTATTGCCTTGCTGGTGGTTGTTACCTGGTGTGTCGCACAAAGCATGTGAAGGTGTCTCCCTTTGCAGCCCCAATGATATGCTTATGCTATGAGTCTACCCCTCCACACCCTCGCAAACACCTATGGCCCTTTGCCGCCCGGGTGCAGCGTCGTCGTGAAGGATGCCACTGTGCAGCGCAGGACAATCGATGGTTACTACGGGCCGGAGTACGGCGAGCAGTGCACGGTGCTGAGCTTTTACGGCATGTCCTACATCTTGCTGATTGTGATACTGGCGGCGGCAGTCTTTATCAAAATAAAAGACATCATGAAATCTAAAAAACGTAAGTCATTGCGGCGCAAAGAAAAGCCGCTATTGCCAGGCGGGAAGCTCGCTGAGGTGGGCTTATTTTCGTTGGTGGCTGTAGCTTATACCAGCTTACTGGCGTTACTTCTGGTGAGGACGCTTATGTATGCGCCAAGGAGCGACGCTGATATGTGGTGGACTGTTGCGAACTGGGGAATCATACTAATGCCGCTCATGTACTATATGCTGGCGGTGCTGTTGTCGACTGGTGTGTACCACACATCAAGGATGCTTGTTGTGTCGCTGGGGTATACACTTGCGGGAGTAGTTGTGCAGATAGTTATGCTGTGGTTTGTGGCGATGGAAGAAACACGGTCGCTCACTCGTGGATCCGGGTCACTTTTGCAGAATGTTGAGGCGGTGTATGTGACTGCGGTTGTCGTAGCGCTGATGCTGGGTGGGTATATTTGGTTGATGAGGAAAGAAGGGAAGTGGTAGCTATATGAACATATGGGAACCTCTCGCGTCAGATACCCTGCCAGTAGGCTGTTGGTACGGAGAGTTGATGGGAATTAATCCAAGTTCACATCACGGACCATTGGAATGCTCTGTCTTTAGCCTCATCAATATCTTATGGGTCGTGCTCCTGGCAATTCTCGTGAGCGCTGCTGTTTTGAGATATAGAAATAGCAAAAATGGCCGCAAGCGACCAAAGCGGCCGTACCCTGAGCCTGTATTTAAATCGGTGCTATTTTATCTTGTGACGATATCTTACGCGGGAATGCTTATCTACGGACTACTTCAGTGGGATATGGCAAAGCTGCTTAGTCCGGTGGGTCTCCTGGAACTAACGACTGTGGGAGGACTATTTATTCTCCCGGTCGTATTCTTTTTCTTGGCGTTTTTACTGTCTACTGGCGTGTATAGCATGCATACGGTACTCTTCAAAAGTCTGGTCTATTCATTTGTTTCGGTGCTGTTGGTTATCGCCGGGCTTATACTTTGTATAAACTTACTTGGCTTTGAAGCCCAGCGCATAGTGACGAGATGGGAATGGGCCTATTGCTGGGCGATAGCAGCCAGTGGCGGGTTATATTCTTATCTGTTGAGAAAGCGGCAACAGAAGGAGTGGTAATGCGCTCGGCGAAGTCTTCCTTTGTACTACACAAACTACTTAGGTGATATTTGACATATTTTTATAATATAGTAAAATACTATGACTCGGCATTCCGCCGGGCGACTCGCGACCCTTAGGTTGCCCAACTCTGCAGGGAGCACCTGGTGCCCAAGAAGAAGCCCAACTTCATCTCTTTCGGCAACAAGAAGTCCGGCAAGAAGAAGGGGCCGCTCGAGCAGCTGTTCACGCCCGCCAAGAAGCAGACCAAGAAGACGCACCACGACTCCCTCAAGAGAGGCCAGGGCAACGGCGGCGGCAGGCGCCGCGGCTGACCTGAGCGCCTTGGCTTCATTGGATCCAAGCACTCCGCACCCCGGCCGCGCAACGTGGCCGGGGTGCCTTCACCTTAGTTGCTATACTAGTAGATGATATGACCAAGCATTTAGTATTTGCCAAGTCCGCCCCCAACCCCGAGCTAGCACACGTGTATGAGCATATGTTTGCCATGTCTCTTGCTGCTGAACTTCGCCAAGAGGGTCTGCTGGGGTACCTCGACTACCTACTCGATGCAAAAACATACCATAAAGGCATACTATGGTTTGAAATTTCGTTATTTTCTGACAAGGCCATGGCCTTTGCACCCAAAATACTTTCGCATCGAACACCATTAAGTGAAGACCACATTAATATGGCACTACTGCAGATAATGGCCGAAAAACTCGCCAATGTTGCTGAAGTGGATCAAGAAGGATTTTTGGCCGGTGTGGCTGCGCTTAACGAAGCGCGGTGGGTAAGCGCCACAAGCGAGGGGCTGATTAAAGGGTTTTTGTATCAGATGCAAGAAATAATAAGTCTTGAACCGAGGGATGACAACGGTTTCAATGTAATACGGCAAGAAGTGGCAATCAAGAATGCTGCGGATGGCTCGGATATATCATTCCCTCTGGCGATTATCTTATCGAAAATCATTCACCACACGTTACAGGAAGATATTGCCATGACTTCCTGTTGCTATAGCATGGATGACGCTTGGCAGGAAAAAAATAAACACCTTCAATTAGTAAATTGGTACAGGATGGACAAGCGGCAGAATACCAAACTTTCCAGCGAAGGCGAGGTAACAGACGAGGTCTTACGCTTACTGCGTACGCCCGAGACTGCGGAGCGAATAATCAATATTGCCACATCTACTGCCCATGACCAAGGAATGCTTGCCGGGCAACATAACATGCTGGAGTATGGAGGCATTTTTGTCGGTACATCGTACTGGTCGCGTAATGTTACAAGAGAAAGTATAGCGAGCGCCTTGGACATGCTTTCGGTTAAATTCAGTATGGAGCCTGCTGTGCAAGAGATGTAGTGGCGGGCGGGAGTAAAGTGCTCCTAATTTGGTAACTACCCGTGGGGCCAGAAGCCTTTAAGTTATACTGAGACCATGCCTCCACCCCTCGAACCCCGCCATCCCATCTACCGCCACTCCCTGCGCGCCTTGCTGAGATTGATTGAAAAAGGCCAGGAGCTACAGGATAGCCAGTTCCTGCGGGATACGTCTGACATACTCGATAATCTCGTGTACGAGAACTATGACAACTGGACCACATACATGAGTGCCATCCAAGACCGCGTTGGCAACGATGAAGAAGACGAGATGTACGTATCTGACGAAGAAATGTCAACGGCAAGACAATCGATTGATGAGCAAATTTTTGGTGATTTTGACGAAGCAATGATAACGCTGGAGCAGGATCTGCGCGGCTTGCCATGGCGCGACAGTTTAGACTCGGATGCATTCAAACCCGATTATTTTGCGGCGGACGATCGTAAAATATGGGATGAACTGCGCGAGGTTGCCAAGCGGTACATTGGTGTACGGGATACCGATGCGGCTGAAGCGGCGACAGAAGACGCTATTGTAAGGCTCCGTCGTTATCTACAGAAATTGTATGGCCCGCTCATACCCGTAATGATTGCAACATACTCAAAAGCCGAAAATGTAAGGACTGTCGGGTATTCGGTGCGGCTTGCCTGGCTTGATGGCAAGTTGGATATCACAACAAGTGCGCCGTTCTGTGCGAAATTTACGAACTATGTTATGAAGATAAAGCCAATAACACGCCCTGAAAGTTTTACAGCTGAGCATGTGCCCCAGAAGATAGATGGCTTTGAGCTTGGGTCTGTTGATTGCTATCAATTATTCCGGTACGAGCTATAGGTCTCCTTTGTCGCAACGAGTTCCGTAATAATCTATGCAGCGCCTATCCATCTACAAAAACACCACCACCCAAAATACCGCACATCTTTACGAGCACCTCTATTGCTATGCCTTAGATTATTTTTTTCTATCGCACAAGTTATATACCTACGTTGACTATCACTATGATGCCAAAACCTATGCCAATGGCTTAATCCAGCTCGATACATTCCTGTTTACTCCAGAGGCGGAGGCATTGGCCTTGCAGCTAACGAGTGTTTTGCCTGACTTTAGTGGTGATTCGGTGAGCATGGCATTGATTGAAATACTGGCCGAGAAGCAGTGCTACGCCGAAGCTGACGAGCAAAAAGTGATACGGGTATTGAAGCAGATTGACAAAATAGTGTGGCGACACAGTGTGGCCAACGATTCAATTGTCAATCAAACAGATGGACACGAAGATCCATTGATCTTGTACCCGGCAAAAAGCAATGATTTTACAAGTGCAGAGTGCCAGATTGTCTTAGGAGATGCTCAGACGATAGCCAATGATGCAGCCCTGCCTCTTTTTTATATCGTTGCTACGGCATTACTCAATAACGTCACAGATATGTTGGCAAGGGAATATGCTTACTTTGGCATCGAAAGAAGCTTTGATAAAGGACTTGAGCGCCCAATTGCCACTCAACAGTTTAGGATACATGCCTCGCAGGCATCTGAAACAACAGAAGAAGTCGCAGACATCGAAGTACTCATAGAGGCAATGAAACATGCTGGCTTAGTGAGGAAGCTCGCAGCCTATTTGAATAATGCCACCTATGATATGCCACTAATGGCTCCAGATAAGAAACAAATACGTAAAGCTACGGGTATGCATATTGACGTGGAAGAATGGCGAAAACTGGGGACTCCAGATACTATACAGTGGATTTTGGATGCGTGTGAAGTACGGTGGCAGTTTACATCGTAAGGATTCCGGCGCACTTCCAGATTTAAGCATAACTGCTATACTTAAAGCCTAACCGTAATAGGTACACAAGTACATTAGAAAGGCACAAGTGACAAATCATCAAAAGGGTGTGATGAAGAGTTTCGCAAGCTGGCTCAAGTCGGCAAAATCAGTACGGATAGCAGGCATGGTGGTGGTCATTATGGCCGCCGTTTTTATTGGTGGGGCAGTAACCAACCGCGAGGTGGATGCCGGTTCTGGTGGCCGCTTTACCTTCCTTAAAGATGACGGTACGTACTGGGGCGTGACCTTCCCGGGCGCGGGCCTGGGTGAGACACCGTTCGCCATCGATACCGACGGCAACGGCAAGCAGGAACTGGCAGTCTATTACAACGGCCGCATGACCATCCGTCGCGACGACGCATCGCTCTGGGGTTTTAACTTCTATGGCGGCGGCCTTGGCGAAGTGCCGCTGGCGGTCGACATGCGCGTCGGCAATGACACGCCGTTCAAGCGCGCCCAGCAGTTTGCCGTCTACTACCAGGGACGCTTTACCTGGCTGAACGACAACGGCACCTACGGCGGCGTCACGCTGCCGGGCGCCGGGCGGATGGATTTGCCGCTGGCGGTTGACACTAACGGCGACGGTCAGCAGGAATTCGGCGTCTACCGCAATGGCCGCTTCACCTTCCTGCGTGGTGACGGTACGACCTGGGGCGTCGACTTTGCCGGCGCCAATGCCGCGGATCTGCCGTTTGCCATTAACTTCAATGGTCAATTCGGCCAGGAGTTGGCAGTGTACCGCGATGGCCGCGTCACCGTCCGTAACGACAACGGCACCTACTGGGGCTTCCCGTTCCAGAACGCCAACGTTGATGAACTGCCGCTGGCCGTCGACACCAACGGTGACGGCCGTCAGGAGTTCACGATGTACAACCACGTGACGCAGCAGACCTCGGCCAAGCAGATTCTGGGCTTCCAAAACAGTAACCGTATCCGCATCCTCGATTACACTGACAACCCCACGAGTGACCGCGCTGACCGTTCGCTGGCCAGCCTGCAGCTGCAGGACATCGCTGACGGCGGTAACGCCCGGCTGTCCACCCGCTGCTGGTATGCCAACCAGCTGCCATCGGCCATCGGGCCCGACCCGATGTTCCTGCGCTTCCTGGTCGACTACGCATCGCGCGGGCACTATGACATCACCACCTTGTTCGGCCAGTGCCACTCCGGCGCGGGCTCGATGCACCACAAGGGACAGGCCGTTGATATCGGTTGTTACGACCCCAACATCCAGCACGGGGACAATGCTGCCGGGCGGTATGGCATCGCGCGGAACTATGAGAAGTGTCCGGATCATGGGCATTATCACTATTCTGTTGGTGGGCGGTAGCCGGCAGGCTTAGCCTATCGAATATTGAAGTGCGGGGCTGCCGAAAGGTGGCCCTGTGCTTTTCTGTTATGCTTAAGGCATGTTCGCGATATCGGCATCAGACTTAAGTCCAGGCCCTAGCGGTACCGACTCTACTTCGCTTCCTCCAAGCTGTCGCTACTTAGGATCTATTGGTTTTGGAAGTTCAGGTAGCTATGGTGGAGGCCCTCAGTGCACTCCTTATGGCTTGTTCAACTTTTCAATCCTTGCCCTGGTTCTTGTACTAGCTGTCGCTGCTTATGTAAGGCTTCGCTATGGTAAGACCGCTCGTGCTGGCAGCAGAAGGCATTCCAGGGCTCGAACACATGTTTTGCAAAACCAATCTTCCCAATTTTCTAAATATGCTACATTGCCACTGACCGCTATAGTCGTGCCATATATGGGCCTCGTATGTTTTATATTCGCCAATCTGGCAGTGTTGCTGTGGGAGTATCCTGCATACACAGCAACGCGGGAAGTACTATTTAGAGGGTTGGTTCTTGTGCCGTTATTCTATTTTCTTATTGCGGCCTGGCTGTCAACGAGTGAATATCAGGCCAATGTAATGCGTCAATGTTTAAAGTATGCGGTGCTGGCGACAACGGCGTGGATCGCAATAAGTGTACTGTGCACAGGAGGTGCCGCCACATTCCGATATATCATCGGAGCCGGCACTGACCAGGACGCTCTGTACCGTTCGATTGTAGTGCCGGGCATTATGCAGATATTGTATGTCGTGGCAGCATTTGTAAGTGTGCTATTGGGAGCATACCTCCTCAGGCTAAGACGCAATGACGAATGGTAGTAGTATCTTCACGCCAGCCTACAGCAACCCCAAATAATCCAAACACCGATACCCCACCTCCACATCCGTCAGCTCCCCAGAGCGGAGCAGTGCACGGAACTCCTTCACGCTCAGCAATACCACTTCCGTGTGCTCCGTGGCGGTCTGCTCCGGCTCACTGACTTTCTGGCAATGCCTGGCCACAAAACAATGCCGCCGCACGGTAGAATACGCATCATCAATACAGCTGCCCACATACTCCAGCTCGCCGGTGTAGCCAGTTTCCTCGGTGAATTCCCGCTGCGCCGTCTCCAGTTGCCGTTCATCCTCGCCGATGAAGCCGCCGGGTATCTCCAGCAAGATTGCTTTGGGGCCGGGGCGGAACTGGCGCGCCAGAATCACCTCGCCGGCGTCGGTCAGGCCGAGGGTGGCGCAGGTGTGGCCTTCGTTCTTGATGTAGTATTTTTCTATGGAGCCGCCGGGCAGCTCGAAGGTGACTTCGTCGATGCTGCGGGAGTATTTCTTGAATACTTGGGTGCGGGAGAGTTCTTTCCAGGGTTGGATGGGGGATGCGGGGTTATGTGGTGTCATGACTCTATTATCTACCGCTTCGCTGTCTACGGCTAGGACTGCAATACGATGTGTCGGAGGATTTTCTCGCCTAGCGCTTCGTCTTCGGGGGTTAAGATGACGGTTGAGTAGAAGTACAGGAGATCATCATTGCCTTTGATGAAGTAATCATATCGATAGATTCCACTTGGTTCATTCGAAAGTCTATTAAATACTTTAAACCTGACGGCTTGCATGCCGTTAAATAAAAACTCATCTTTTTCTTTTATGTCTGAAAATGCTTGATACGGATCGGAAGTTACCTTGCCGTCATCCTCATCGTCGTTTGCCTCGAACGCATTTATCGCGGTCTCAAAGTTCTTTTGCTCAATCTGGAGTGTGCAGCATCGTTGTACGTGGATTCCTTTTTTGAAGACAATATTATATGTTTTGCCTGAGTCTGGGCCGGAGTGTGGAGCGGAGTAATCTGCGGCCAGTGTCCATTCAGTAGGATAGGCAAGCTGCACGCCATATGCCGTATCTTTGTAAGCTTCCCAGCCAGCTAGAGCCGTAGCATCTGTGGTTATGCTTTGAATTTCATCAACTGCCCGTATGTTGGGCGGGGTCCGAGAATTAAAAGCTGGCTCATCTTGAAATTCATTCTTTGTTGGCTGTGCGCCATCACGGATTACTGGAAGAATTGGTTTTGCTTGTGACGCAACAAACATGACAATTAAGAATAGAGCCACGGCGCTTACCGCTAAGATCGCTTGCGCACGGCGCGGGACACGATGTTTCTGCATATGCTAAATATAGCGCACATCGTCACAACGGGCCTATACTGAAGGCGGAAACAAGTGACAGTCACAACCAGTACTACGGGAGATTTTACCTATCGCACAAACGACGCAAAACATTATTGCCACCTCAGAACTTTGGTCAGCCCGGCTTATTCTTAACCATATTCACAGTCCCGACGCGCTTCAGCGGATACTGAACGCCTACTCAAAACAAACCGGCGCCGCAATCGTCGGCTATTATATTCTTCGCCCCGCATCGCTCACCTTGCTGAAATGGCCCGAAACCCGCCCTGGCTACTTTGAGGCAACGACAGCCGAGTGCGAAGCGGCCGCAGAAAGCCTCGGCAAGACACTGGGCGCAAAATCTTTGGAACATGACATCATCCCACGCGGCGCCCTCCACACCATGATGGGCCGCCGCCGCGCCGGCTACGACGACGGCGACGTCGTGCCCATGCAGGAGCTGGAACGGTTGGCCCAGCCCCACTGCGCAGTCACCGAAGCCGTCATGCTCTCCGTCCGCACAGTCAAAGGCGGGGAAGTGGAGCCATACGGCGAGCCGGTCGGCATTATTGCCACTACGCCGGAGCATGAGCACGTCATTCATGATATCGGCGAAACGTTGCAGCAGTTTCACTATGCCATCGAGCGCGGGCCGCACGGCAGCGACCCGGGCCGAACGGATTTCTACGAGACGCACTGGGCACACAAGTACTATCCCCAGACATGACGAACCCCCGAGCGGGCCAGGGGCCGTCGGGGGTGTAGAGTGGCTACGGCCGCCCGCAGATTGCGCGGATTCTCCGTACCCGTTGTGTGCCGTGTGTCCTGGCGACTGCCTGGCGGAAGCCGGCGAGCAGCCCGGGGTGGGGCGTTGCAGGGGCTTGCAGCCGAGCAGGCGCAGTGCATCGCCGCTGGTCTCGCTCAGTAGCAGTGCTTCGATTTCGCGGACGTCATCGAGGGTGACGATGGGACGGTCGCGGATGAGGCTCTTGCTTGTGTAGCTGATGTTGATGGTGCCGGCGTTGAGGGTGGTCAGGGTGGCGAACGTCAGGTAGTAGCAGAAGTGTTGTCTGCCGCTGGGATGTTCACTGGAGCCCAGCAACCGGTCAAGGCCGAGCAGCGGTGCGCTGCTTGTGTTGGTGCTGCTGATGATCTTCGCGGTCAGCTCCACCATCGTCTGCTCGTCAAGTGGCCCGTCGGGCAGCTCGACGACGCAGTTGTCGATGCGGGGCGGCTGCGCGGCGTCACTCATGAAGGCGACGAGGTACGATGCCATGGGCACTCCTTGCTAGTGGGGTGTGCAGAGACTACACTATTATAAATAAAATATCTGTTTTGTCAATACTGATACCGCCGTCAGACATGACGAACCCCCGAGCGGGCCAGGGGCCGTCGGGGGTAGAAATGATTGGTGCCCAGGGGTGACGGCCGCCCTGCCCGCGTACTGCGGACAGGGCGGCCAGACGGGGACGTGGCCGTCAGTTGTCGTTCGCCGACGACCACGACGCGTTCAACAGCTTGAGCCAGATGCCGATCTTCTTGCCCGGCAGCAGCCGCTCGATGGCGAGCCGCAGGTTGCGGGTGCGGTCGTCCTTGTTGACCTCGCGGTCGGGGTAGGCGTAGCACTCGATGCTGAGCACCAGGTCGAACTCGCTCTGGCCCCTGATGCCCTCGTCGATCTGGAGGATGTAGGCCTCGATGTCGGTCGTCGGGTCGAGCGTGCCGTTGCTGCCGTCATTGGTGACGCAGCTCAGCGCCTCGGCGATGAGGGGCCGCACATCCTTGATGAACTGCGCGGCCCCCCGGCTGCCACCGAGGGCCGTGTACGGGTCGCAGATGACCTGGGCGAGAGGCATGAGCCGCTCCTTCGTTCATGACGCAGCGCACTGCGCCAGCGGATAGGACATGTATAGATTAGAATGAATATAAGTTTTTGTCAATACAACCCGCCATACTGCGGACATGACGAACCCCCGAGCGGGCCAGGGGCCGTCGGGGGTGGATGCCCCAGTGTGGGGCGGGTGATGCTCAGTCCTTGCCCGGCGACGACCACCCCGCCTGCACGGGCAGGAGCTGTACGCCGACGACGTGACCGTCCGGCAGGACCTCGGTCCGGAGCCGGATTTCGCG
Organism: Candidatus Saccharibacteria bacterium; assembly: GCA_016789455.1. Taxonomy (NCBI): domain Bacteria; phylum Candidatus Saccharimonadota; species Candidatus Saccharimonadota bacterium. Next base: position 1,222,631 of record JAEUQU010000002.1, read on the forward strand.
CGCCAGTTCCATGCGCTTGAGTTGGAGCTCGAAGGAGCCGGGGCAATGGATGATCAGGACGATGTCCACCGGACTCTGGCCCCGCACGTCCGGGTCGGTGTTGACGACGAGGATGGCGATGTCCTCCTGGGGGTCGGGCGCGTACGTGTCGCCGTCCGGCAGGGTGTGGGCCAGGGATTCGGCCAGGATGATGCGCAGTCCATCCAGGAATTTCTCGCAGGCGCTGGGACTACCGAACACCCTGTTGGTGTTGGCCAGCATCTGGACGAGCATCATGGGCTTCTCCTTGCTATATGGCGCGGACGCCAAGGGATGAGACGTATACAATGTAGAATGAAAGCGGATAGCTGTCAATAACGTGGTATAGCAAGCCTACCCGCCGACGAAACCACACGCCGGCCTGAATGAAACGGAGATGTCATGACCCTGCCGTCTGGCATGGAGAGTGTCCTGGCGCGCATCGTCGAGGGCCTGCTGGCTGGCCGCTTCGACCCCATGGGCGACTACGGCACTGCGCCGTTTGACATGATGCTGCAAGGCAACAACACTCCGGGCGGACAGCGGGTCCTGCGCTGGCTCGACCGCAGCGTGACCCTGCAGACCGAAGGCGGCTGGCGCGTGATCTTCGCCCACCCTGAACGCCTGGCGGACCCCATTGCCAGCGGCCTGACGCTGGCTTTGGTGCCAGCGGGTGCCGACGACTGTTCGGCGGAGGCCCGCTACTTCGGCATCTGGGCCGCGGAGCGGGGCGGCGTCCGGTTCATCGAACGGGCTGATGATGCGGAGGTGGTGGCGCCTGAGACGTCTGGCTGAGCCGCCGTCCCGCCATCCGCATCTTTCGGCTCCTTAAGCCGTCGCCCCGTCCGGGCGGCAGGACGCCACTACAAGGTAGGGCCCTGCCGCTTATGGCGGGGCTTTACCTTTGGTATGATAAGGGTATATGGACCAACAGATACACCTCCCACCCCGCTTACATTTTCTTCACGGCCCGACGGCCACACTCCTGGGCATCAGCCTCACGTACGGTGCCGGACTCCTGGCTGCAGTCCTGGCCGGACTGGTGCTGTTTGAATCCGGTTTGGAAATCTGGCAGGCGCTGCTCGTCAGCATCCTGTTCTTTGATGTGGCCGCTGGCGCCGTGGCTAACTTCACCAGTGCCACTAACCGTCATTACCAGACCAGCACCAAGCAGCGCGCCATATTTCTGGCCGTCCACCTGCTGTTCCCGCTTGCACTGGCGCTGATCCTGGGCGATTTTTGGCTGTTTGCCATCGTGCTGGCGGTTTTTACGGTGGTCTCCGGCTTCGTTATCCAGCTCTTCCATAAGGTCGAAGACCAGCTGACGCTGGCGGCCTTCCTGGCGGTGGTGGGGCTGAGTGTCATGGGTCTGTTCTCGTATGTGCCGATGTACCTGAGCATCTTTGGCGCGCTGTTCATCATCAAGATAGTGTTGGGATTTGCGGTGCGGCGGCCGGATCTGCGGGAGGATGAAGCGGTGAATGCCGCGCCTGTGCAGCCTGCCGTGCCGGCACCCGTCAGTGAACCTTCTGTAGCGCCAGTCGTTGCACCCAATCCATTCGCGCCGCCCGTTGAAACGCCTGCTCCAACACCTGCTCCGGAATCACCAGCGCCTTCGTCCCCTCCAACATCCGACGACCCCCGCTAACATTGCGGCATCCACCGCAACGCGTACAATAAGAAGTAACATCTAAGCGAGGACATTTCATCATGGCAGTAAAGCTCAACACCTACCTCAACTTCCCTGGCACCACCCGTGAAGCCATGGAATTCTACAAATCTATCTTTGGCGGCGACGTCCAGAGCGACACCTACGGCAGCTACGCCGGCAGCATGCCGGTTAGTGAAGGCGACGAAGACAAGATTATGCATGCTGTCCTGACTGGCGACAACGGCATCGAGCTGATGGCCGCCGACACCGCCCAGGGCATGGGTGAGGCGAACGCCGACAAGGTCAGCCTGACCCTGAGCGGCGACGACGAAGCGCTGCTGCGCAGCTACTGGGACAAGCTGGCCGAAGGCGGCCGTGTCAACGAACCGCTGGTCAAAGCGCCATGGGGCGACACCTTTGGCATGCTGACCGACAAGTTCGGCGTCAACTGGATGGTGAACATCACCGCTGCCCAGCAGTAGCCCTTTCAGCAACATTTCAGAAAAACCTGTTATACTACAACCATGGATATACTGCAATTCTTCATGGATATATTCAATGCTATCATCGGGTTCCTGAATTCGATCCTGACGTTCATCGAAGGCATCTTCAAGCCGATTACCGATCTGATTGAGCGCTGGAACAACATCGTACCGAGTGAGGGCGGCGAGTAATCGTAGCAAACACTAATAAAGCCGGGCTTGCGCGCCCGGCCTTTTTAGTACTTTGTGCATAGCGCTTAAAAGTCGAACAGGTCGCCCAAAAAGCCTTCCTTTTTGTGCTTGCGGCGGTGGTGCTCGTCGGAATCGTGGCCGTAGGTGCGGTAATCGCGGTGATGGTCGTCATCGTCATCATCATAATGCCGCTGCTGGGTGGGACGGTGCGATGGTTGCTGGTGGTGGCCGGGCTGTGGTGCGAAGCCGTGCTGGCTGGTGCCGGCACCCTGGCCGCGCTCAATGATCTTATCCAGCTCGCCACGGTCGAGCCAGACGCCGCGGCATTGTGGGCAATAATCAATCTCGACGCCTTGGCGCTCGGTCATTACGAGGAGGGTGTTGTCGTTGGGGCAGTGCATGTGGGGTCTCCGATCTTAGTGATGCAGATAGTGTAGCAGGTCTTGCTGAAAAGATACTGAGTAAATCAATTTAAGGATGATATGTGGCGTATGAGGGCCAGATCATCAACTGGTAAGTTATCTGCGGATATCTCAACTCGGTAATACTTTTGATTAAGTGGTATGAAATACGTTATGTAACGCGTTACCGCGGTTAGGTACGAGAGCCGGGTTTCATATGTATAGCGAACTGCTTTCTGGCCATCAAGGAAAAACTCATCTCGGCTCGTAATGGCTACTTTATAGCTGCCAGGTTTAGGCGAGATGACATGGTCATCTCCTGTGTGAGATTGCTCAAAGTCTCCGGTTGCCCTGGTAAGGTCGCGGCCAGCTCCTAGAATGGCAGCGAACCGTTTATTGCTGCGAGTGCCGTCTTTCAGTACGGTCTGATGTAGTATGGCACCCGTAGGCGTAGGCGAACTTATGATGCTAAATTTCCATGCCGAGGGATGGGTGACTCGTAGCTTCATGGCAGCGTTATCGTTGCGTACCCAGCCTTCTGGTACTGCCTGGCTACTGGCGACAGACTGTAGACGGTCGGTGTTCGAGATAGGATGGAATATCGTGTTTATGTTGAACGGTTGCGCGCGTGCTATGCCCCAGGCTAGCACGCCACTCAAAAGAAATATGGCGATCGGCCCGACCATTAACAGGGCCAGCATCTTTTTGTGTGTTCGTTTCACTGCCCATATCGTAGCATGCGACAGCTGTTGCCCGCATGCTAGTGCAAAATTCCATGCTATACTATCGTTACTAAGATCCCGCACTAAAACGGATCCTCTACGCGCACACGTCCAGACGAGCCGGACCACTAGCGCCACTATCACTACAATGTATATAAGGAGAAACGGTATGTATCACCGGAGAATTTGTGTGCGCGGCATCATCATCAAGGACGGTAAGCTGTTTGCGCAGAAGCTGAAACATGGGGAAGGGGAGCGCGATTATTGGTGCACGCCGGGCGGCGGTCTGGATGACGGCGAGGACCTGCTGGCCGGCCTGCGCCGCGAGATGATTGAGGAGACGGGTGTGGCGCCGAAGATCGGGCGGCTGCTGTATGTGCAGCAGTTCATGGATGGCACGCAGGAGCAGCTGGAGTTTTTCTTCCACATTGAAAATGCTGATGATTACGAAAAGATCGATCTGGCCGCCACTACGCATGGCGCCATAGAGGTGTCGCAGTACGGCTTCATCGACCCGAAGAAAGAGCATATTCTGCCGGAAGATATGAGCGCCATGGATTTTGCCGGCATGGTTGCTGCGGGCGCGCCGGTGCGCGTGGCAAATTACCTGTAGCGTGTCGGTTGACAGGGTTGGGGAGCGCCTATTGCGCTTGTGCTATATTGACATTTTGAAGCTCTTGTGCTATAATTATATATACACATCGCCGCTTTTCCTGCTGAAAGAGCCTGTACATGAACACCACTGCCCCCGTCCAGATCCTCGGCCGCGACGTCATCACTGGCCGCGACTACTACCTCACCGACCGCTTCATGCTGTGCCCCAAGCCGGGCCAGCTGGCCATCGGCGAGGAGTCGCAGGCCACTCCGGCGTACGAGCCGATCGTCGACGGCAGCGTCATCTGCTGGCGCGACCAGGTCCGTCCTGGCGCCACGGCTTTCCACCCGGACCAGCTGGGCAGTCACGTCGCCGCTCTTCCGCGTCTGCTGCTGGCTGAGCTCCACTACGAGCTCATGCTGCGCGGGCAGCTCTACGGCCGCCAGGCCAAGGAGATCTGCTTCAACTGCGGAGCCATGCGGCGGTTCGTGGAGCGTTTCGGAGCCGACCAGGCGACGCAGTTCTACCTGAGCCGCGCCGCCACCGAGGCCTGGGCGCTGCTGCTCGCCCTTCCCAGTGAACAGTGATGTGACCCCGCCAATGCCCCCTCCTGAGGTGCAAAGGCGGGGTTCGTCATGTCCGCACGGTTTTTACCCGCCCGTCCCGGTTGTAGCGCTCATGCTTCTCACTTATAATGCAACGTATAATGTCTCGTTCGTCCCACTTCCGCCTCCGTCGGGGCTTCACTATCGTCGAACTGCTGATCGTCATCGTGGTCATCGGCATCCTGGCGGTCATCGCCTTCACTTCATTCCGTTCGGCGCAGGAGCGGGCGCGCACGGCCTCGGTTCAGAGCGACGTCTCACGGGCCGTCAAGCAGGTGGAGGCCAGGAAGGCACAGGATGGCAACTCGTACCCGTCGACCCTGGCGTCGGTGGGGGTGACGGCCAGTGAGGGCAACAGCTTCAACTACGTGTATAGCGCTACGACTGATACATACTGCCTTTCATCCACCAGTGGCAACACCTCGTACCTGGTGACCTCGGATGACCGCAGGCAGCGCGCCGGTGCTTGTCCTACTGCCGCCGGATTGATTGCGCAGTGGCGGCTCAATGGTAACGGCAATGACAGCGCTGGCAGTTTCAATGGCACACTCAATAACGTCACCGGTGTGGCGGGGCAGGATGGGGCGGCCAATGGCGCCTACAGCTTCAACGGTACTAATTCGTATATCGGCACGGGGCAGCCCATCAGCAATACGACGGGCAGCTTCTCGATTGGCGGCTGGGTCTATATCAGCACGGCCCAGGCCTACCGGGCAGGCTTTGTGGGGCAGAATGATGATGTGGAGATGTTCTTCACGGCCAATAACCAGCTTAATATGTACATTCCCGGCGCGATTGTCTCGTGTGTCATTCCGTATAGCGGCTGGCACCTGTCGTACTTCGTCTATGATAGCTCCGGCATCAAGCAATATCTGGATGGAGCGGTCTGCGCCAGTGCCAGCGGCGGCGCCCACAGCAATGGCGGCTCCAATTTCAATCTGGGCGGCGGCGGCATCGCCGACAACACCGGCAACTGGCTGGACGGCCGGCTTGACGATATCCGCATCTACAACCGAGCGCTGAGCGATGGGGAGATGCAGGGGTTGTACGCGTTGGGCGCGCAGTAACCAGCGGCATTTCTTATTGACGATATTTGTTGAAGGTGGGATAGTATAGTTGCCACCTTCCCATCAATTGCGAGGAGATCCCCGTGGACGAGATCCGTTGGTTCATCTTCCTGTCCTTCGCTGGACTGTGGGTGTGCCTGATTCGGCCCGACGCATTTGAGATGATGCGAAAGGACGTACTGCAGTGCTACCGCCTGCTCTACATCCTGTCGATGCTGGCCAGCACCTACGCCATCGGTGCCGGCCTGAAATACAGCGGCCTGGGGCCGGAGTGGCTACGTTGGCACGCTGGCGATCTGCTGTACCCCATCCTGTTCGCCTGGCTGTACCAGCGGGTGAAGCTGCACCGTATGCGACCCAGTGAAAATCTGGCTGGTATGCGGCAGAACTTCAGCCGCCGGGTCATCGCCTGGCGCAGCGGCCTGCTGGTGGGACTGACGGTCTGTCTGGTATACGAGATGGTTGTCACGCCGCTGCTGGCGCGCTGGGTGGGGCCGATTCCGTTTGTGGGCGGGGAGATCGATCCGTTCGATATCTTCGTCTATCTGGCGGGGTTCATGGTCGGCTACTTCATCCTGGCCAGGGCGATCGTCATCGGCCATCGTGAGTTCCAGGAACTGGATGTCGAGGAGGTGACCACGCTGCAACCGACAGTCAAGACGGCCGCACCAGCTGCTGCACGACGGCGTCCTGCCGAATTGCCAGAAGCCTGGCAGGCGGTGTTGGATGGGCGCGGTGCGGCACCGGTCGGTTCCGGCCGGCCCACGCGCAGGCGCCATCGTAAGAGAACCGGCAAGAGGTGAGCACGGGGCGCCAGCCAGGCGCCCCTTCTCCATGACAAGAGAGTTGAGACATGACCGATTTCGCCATCGACGACAGTGACCTGTTCATCCTGACGGTGCTGCAGGCCTGTCTGCGACATCCGTCGCTGCCCACCCGAGAACAGCTAGGCAACCGCTGGTTGCGGGTGGATGTGCAGACCCAATCCGCCACCGAGACGACCCGGACGGTCAGGGTGGCGCTGCGACTGGCGGCCGTCTTTGAGGACGTACAGGTGGACTGCATCATCGAGAAGCAGGATGGCATCTGGCAGTCTGCCGCATGCCAGATCTCCTTCGCCCTGCAGCCGCAGCGCCAGTGGCGCTTCGTCTGTGACATGCTGGGCAACCGGCCTGTGGCCCATCCGCGCTACTGACGCGGGCCCCGACTGGCAGCTTTTACGCGATAAAAGCGCCAGGAGGGGCGCTTTTAATTTCGGGCATGAAAAGGGAAAACCCCGGCCCCTGTATGAGGGACCGGGGTGGCGAACCCGGAGTGCCGACCGGAGTCAGTTGCGCCGCTTCTTCGTCCGCCGCGGCGTGCGCTTCTTGGCGGAGCCGGCCGGCTGTGGCAGGTCGGTCAGGATCCGGGCTTCGTGCACGGCCCTCCGCACCACGTCCCGTGACTGGCTGTCGAGCCGGATGCGGCCGGCGACGTTGCGGCCGGTGAGCAGGTTGCGGGCGTAGCTGCGGGCCAGCAGCAGCCAGCGGTCGCCCAGCTGGTGCGCCCGCATGTGGGCGCCGAGGGTGCCCTCCACCAGGCCCATGGCCTGATTGATGAGGCGCGATCGCTGTTGCTGGGTCAGGGTTGTACTGGGAGAGCCGCTCATGGCGGTGTCCTTTCCGTCGTCTGTCGGTCTTCGGTCTGATCGAACTTGATAATTATAAAATATATGAATATATAAAGCAATGGCCGCTCAAGCAGGCCGAACTGTCAGCTGGCTGCTATACTGTACAGTAGCAACCATCAACAAGGAGACACTATGGACACAAGCGCTTCACTGACTGCAACCGGCATCCTATTGGCAGGTCTTGGCATTCTGCTGGCCGGCGTTGCCGCGCTCATCAAAGTCGTTGACAAGGAGAAGAAATAGCCTCGGTGCGACGCATCGACCCGGCAAAGCTGATTGCCTCGCTGGCTGTCGCATTTTCGGCCGCCGCCATCGGTTCGCTGGCTACCATCCCCAATATCCCCACATGGTATGAGGCGTTGGAAAAACCGTTCTTCAGCCCGCCCAACTGGGTGTTCGGGCCGGTCTGGACGCTGCTCTATACGCTGATCGGTATCAGCCTGTATCTTGTCTGGTCGGCCAAGACAAAGCACTCCAAGCGCAACGCCTACCTGGCGTTTGGGATCCAGCTGGCGCTGAACGCGCTGTGGAGCCTGGTGTTTTTCGGGCTGCAGCAGCCATGGCTGGGAGTAGGGGTCATCATTGCGCTGCTGGTGATGATCATCCTGACGATGCGTGAGTTCTGGCCGATCAGGCGCTACGCAGCCTATCTGCTGGTGCCGTACCTGCTGTGGGTGTGTTTTGCGACCTGTCTTAACATCGCGGTCGCATTGTTGAATTAGGAAGAACGTCAGGGCAAAGGAGAAGGCTGCAGTATGTTGGCAATGGCTCTTAATATAGCTTCAATCATCCTGCTCTTGTGGTCGCACGAGATATGGCAGAAGGGCGGTACGCATGGCACGCCTGACAGGCGCCGCTGGCTGGTCGTGCTGGGACTTTCGGTGGCGGCCAGGGTGGCCTATTGCGCCGTGGCACAGTTTGCCGTGCTGGAAGCGCTGGTCGGTATACTGGCCCTCTATAGCCTGTTCTTCCTGTTTGCCGGGTTCATCTATAAGACGTATTGGTTTCCCAGGGTACGCCGCTGGCTGCAGCAGGTACGGAAGCGCAACCAAAAGCCACTAAAAGAGCCACCGTCCTGGTGGCCGAAGCAGTAACCATATGTAGAAGAATACTGGAGGGCGGCATGGAGCAGGGCCGGCATGTGCGCCGAACCCTGCTCCACGTCTGAGGCGCGGCCGTGGCCGCCGCTCAGGACTGCACCTCCCCGGACGCGCCGGCATCGACCGGCGGCCTTTTGGCCGCCCGGCTACGCCGACTCGATCCAGACCATGCCGTGCAGGCTGTTCTGGCGGTGCTCGGCGTCGACGGCCTCGGTCACCGGCTGGCCCTTGGCGTCGGACACCAGGTACCAGCGGCTGCAGGCCGGCCCGGCGAAGCCCTCGGGGGGATCGCTGGGCAGGCGGAGACCGTTTGGAGCCACCGCGGTGTACTGGGCGGTTTCCAGCGTGATGACCAGCGCGGTGTCGTCGCCGTCCAGCTTGTGGGTGTAGCTGAGCTGGGCGACGAACTCGCCGAAGGCCTGGCCCTGGCTGTCGTTGTTGAGCAGGCGGAGGACGCCCTTTCCACCGGGCTGCAGGATGAGCTCCTCGAACTGCTCGGTGCGCAGTTCGCGGTAGAGCTCTCCGGGTGGGTCGGCCTCGGTGCCGGCCGCGGATGCCCGTTCGCTGTCGGTGCAGGTACTGGGCTGGGTGGGGGCCTGCGCGGCCAGGGGTGCGGACGGTGCCGGGGTGGGTTGGTGGCCGGCGTGGGCGTCGTGCTCCTGTGCGGCATCGGGGCCGAGGGCGATCCAAAAGATCGCGATGGCCAGGAGTGTCGCTACGCCGATAGCCACCAGGTGCGCCACCCGGTGGGGAAGGCTGCCGGTAGGGGTCGACTGGGTGTCGGGCGTGGGCGTCATGGGACGTCCTTTCCTTGGAGGTCGGGGGAGGTGCGCAGCTATGACTGCTGCATCATACTATTATAGCATATTTACGAATAAATTACAATAGATAGCTCTGTAGCATGACTGTTGTGGCGTTGACCTTGTAGTGCTCATAGCGAGAGAATGGTGCTTGTGCTATGTTTTGTTTGGATGTAGTATAAAAGACAAGACATTTTGGAACTCTGGGAGGGGTATGTCACAAACAACAAACAACCGTAAAAATATCGGCGGATACGGCCGCAGCTTATGATTGCCGTCCGGACCGCCCAGCAGAGAAACTTGATCACGGCGGGGGCATTCTCGATGTCCTTCCTGGTCGTGGCCTACGCCATCCTGGTGACCCTGGCGGCTGGCGCCGGCATAGCCCGCGAGGCCGAGCAGGCGACACTAAACGGCCTGACGCCGTCGAGTGATCCCGGAGCATCCGGCAGTAAGGCCATCGTCTTTGGTGGCGGTAGCGCCCCCGATCCCGGCACGGGCGGACCGGTGGGCGATTGCGGCCAGACCAGGATTCAACAGCTGGTAGACAGTGTCTCGGAGGCAAAGATCAAGGCCAACCTGGAAAAGCTGGTGCAGGACGATTCCAAGCCGACGCCGAACTCGTTGGGCTCACGGCATATCAGCTCGCCGATGAACCAGGTGAAGGTAGATTGGGCAAAGCAGCAACTTAGCAGCTATGGGCTGAGCATCATTGACCAGCCGTTCTCTTCTGGCGGCTACGACCTTCATAATATGGTCGGGCGGCTGCAGGGCAGCGGCAATACGGTGTATACGGCCGGGGCGCACATCGACTCGATTGCTGATGACTCTGAAACGGTGGCGCCAGGGGCTGATGATGACGGGTCGGGTGTGGTGATCGTCATGGAGGCGGCCCGCGTCCTTAAGAGCTACCAATCGTGCCTGAAGTCGCACATCGATTTCGTCGGCTTCAATGACGAGGAAGAGGGCATGGAAGGCAGTGTCGTCTATGCCAATGATATCGAGAGCCAGGGCTTCAAAGGGCTCTATAACATGGATATGCTGGGCTACGCCGCAGGCGGCGAGCCATGTATCGCCAACAATTACAACAGCGACCGCGACAAGTTCATGGCTGACAAGCTGGAAGAAGTGAACAGTAAATACGGTGTCAATATGACCTTGCAGATGGGCACGTACTCCGCTGATGACATCGATTCCATAAGCTTCTGGAATAAGAGTATGCCGTCGGCCTATGCGGTGGAGTGTAATGAAGACTCGCCTGGTTACCACACGACTGACGACACGCTTGAACACATCAGCTATCCGCAGATGACTGCCTTCACCAAGGTACTGGTGGCCGGTCTGGCCGAACTGGCCAGTGATGCCAACAGCGGCAGCGGCACCGCGACTGGTGACGCGCCGCAGAACGGCGGCGGCACCGACGACGCTGATACGGACACGGAAGAAACTTCTACCGGCGAAGACGAATAAGCCCGCTGTCGCATGTCCGCCGACAGGTTATACTGGAGGGCATGACGAATACGGACGACAGACGGGATGACACCATCCAGACCTTTCATACGCTCGTGAACCTATCGGTGGCCGAGATGGAAGCCTGGCTGGATACTAACGAATCGCAGTCGGTGGGAATCAAGATCGGCACCACGCATGAGAAAAAGACCAGCCCGGCCGGCGGTGAGTCCACGGGGCACGCCATGGGCTGGGAAATCGTTGCGCTGCTTGGTAAGCCGGAGGCCGATCTGGACGATGATGATCTGGCGCGGATGCGCAAGGTCTGCGGCTACATCAAGCGGCATACTGCGCAGCGGCCGGAAAAGAAGGTGCTGGAGACGTCGCGCTGGCGGTACTCGCTGATGAACTGGGGGCATGATCCGCTGAAATAGTACCAGGGGGCTTACACGGGAAAAGAGGGGTGGCGGACCCCTCTTTTCCTTGCTGCCTGGTACTGGCAATCGGTAGTGCTAGTGACTAGTTAGCCACGACGACGTTGGCGTCGTTGACCGCCTTGTTGACGGCGTCGCCGGTACCGCCAGCGCCCCACCCACCGAAGGTGTTGACGTCGCTGGACGAGTTGCCGCTTTGCGCCCACTGATCGTTCTGGTTGGAGAGATCGATCATGTTGGCGTTGGTCTCGCTGTAGTTGTTCTGGACATCAGTGGAGACGACGTTGTAGGAGCCGGGGCCGGTGATGCCGATAGAGCCGCCACTTCCACCGTAGCCGGTGTTGCCGGTCGCGTGGTAGTAACCGTTGCTATTGCTACTGTTGTCGACGACTACGTTGGCCGAGTTGTCGGCCTTGTTGGCCGTGTCGCCAGAGCCGCTACCGCCACTATTGCCATGACCGCCGAAGCCACCGATGGTGTTGAAGTCGCTGCTGGAGCTGCCGCTGGCTGCCGTCTGGCTGTTGCTGTTGTCGGCGCGGACGACATTGACGTTGGTCTTCTGGTAGTCGTTGCTGACAGAGTTACGGACGATGTTGGTCGAGAACGGACCGGTCAGGAAGATGCCGCCAGTCGATACGGCACCGTTGTTGTAAGCCCGGAAGCTGTTGCCGCCACTGCCATTGTTGACGAAGACATTGGCGTCGTTGCTGCCCTTGTTGACCGCATCACCGGTGCGGCCGCCACCGCCACCGATAGTGTTGAAGTCGCTGGATGAACTACCGCTGCGCGCCACCTGGTCATTGTTATTGTAAATGCCGATGGTGTTGAGGTTGTACAGGGAGTAGTTGTTGCTGACGCGGCTGTCAACCAGGTTGTACGAGGCAGGGCCGGTCAGGGCGATACCACCACGCTTGGAGCCGTAGCTGAGCAGATGAGGCAGATAGCCGTAGCCGCCCCAGCCGCCGCCGTAGTGCTTGCCGTGGTCTTTGTTGTAAACGTCCACATCAGCGTAGTTATTGGCATGGTTATAGGTATTGCCGCTGTGGCCGCCGTGACCGTAAGAGACTACCTTGCCATAGTCGTGGCCGTAGTTCTTGTCGTGGTCGTTGTGCTTCTCCTTGTCCTTGTGGTCATCCTTGTTCCACTGATAGTCGTGCTTCAGCATGCCGTGTTTCTTGCCAAGGTCTTTGTAGTCGGCTACCTTGTATGACTTCGAGTGATTATAATTCAGTCCCGAAGTAGCCGATACTGTCCCGACAGAGAGCAGCAGCGCGCTGCTGAACGCGGCGAGGCTCATCAGGCTTGTCTTCTTTAATAAATGTCTTCCCATAAGCACCTCCTCAGTTATTGCTAGCGTTGGTTTAAAAGTACATCCCCTCCTTTTTATTAATGACATTTTAAGCGTAGCAAGCCTGTGGGCAGGTTCTATGAAGATGCTTACAGTTATCTTGTAAGATATTTAACTTATGCTTATATCCGTAACTGTTACAAGCCCCTCTGTTATACAGAGGTAATGTACGTGTAGAAATCACCATGCTTTCAGCGTAAGAATGTTCACAACCATCGAATTGCGGTGCTGTTAAGTTTGTTATGTAGCAAACGGAGACGAAATATTTATGAAACAACTGATGATTCTGCTGACCCTGGTGATAACGGCTGCCATGCTGATAAGCGGCGTATTTTTCCCTGATAGCCCCTTGATGTGGCTGGGGAGTACCGCACCTGAGTATGCCGGTCTGCGCGGCGGCATCATCGCCATGCTGATAGTGCTGCTCTGCACCAAACCGCCCAGGGCGCTCTGGCTGCGCAGCCTGCTGCTGGCTGTAGCAGTGGCCTTGGCGGGTGCATCGTTGGTGCAGGCGATGAATTACCAACTGCAGCTGTTTGATGCCGCGCTGTTCATAGAGGTAGCTATCATCCTGGCCATCGAAGCCCTGGAGGGCCACCACCGGCCGGCCCGCAGCCTTGCCCGTAAAATCACGGTTGAATATCGCTAGGCGGATTTTCCTCGGCTCACAATAAATAGGAGTACAATATATAACGATACATTTACTAATACCGCAAGGGGTGCCGCCGCATGGCTGATATGTCGCTGCAAAATTATCAAGCTTTGTTCAAATCGTTATCGGGCCGCTACATTGTCTTTGCCAATGATGACCCGCTGTTCACGATTGTCGAAGAAAGCGAGACGCATGCCGAGGTGGCCATGGTCAAGCGTGAGGACGTCATCGGCCGGCCGCTCCTGGAAGCTTTTCCTGATACTTCTGACCGGTACCTGAAAACCGGCGTCAGCGATCTGGTTGAGTCGATCCGCCGCGTCGTCAGCACTGGCAAGCCGGACAGTATGCCCGACCTGCGCTACGACCTGAAGGACCAGCACGGCGTCATGAAGGCGAAGTACTGGGGCGTGACGCATTACCCGGTCTTCAGCGAGGCAGGGGAGCTGCTCTATGTCTTCCAGGCCACCGAGGACATCACCGATGCACGGCGCCTGGCCGAGGCCCAACGCCAACTGGACGAGGCCTTGAGTCTGGGCAAGATCGGTGCCTGGTCCTGGGACATCGCCAGCGACGTCGTGGTGGCCGACCGCAACCTGGCGGCCATGTTCGGTATCAGCCGGGACAAGGCTGCAGCTGGTTTGCCGATACCGGTCTTTTTGGAATCGATCCACAGGTCGGACCGCGGACGCGTCGGCAAATTGATACAGAAATCCATTAAGACGGGCGAGCCGTACGAGACCGAATACCGCACCATCAGCACTGACGGGTCGGTGCGCTGGGTGATCGCCCGCGGCAAGGTGGAGTATGATTACGACGGCAAGCCATCCAGCTTCCCCGGCTCGCTGGTAGACATTACCGAGCGCAAGCAGGCAGAGCAGAACCTGACTTTTCTGGCGCAGGCCAGCGTGGCCCTGTCTTCGAGCCTGGAATACCGCAAGACGCTTAACACCATTGCCAAGCTGCTGGTGCCGAACATCGCCGACTGGGCGACCGTCCATATGCTGAATGATAAGAACATGCTTGAGCAGGTAGCGGTCGCCCACGTCGATCCGTCCAAGGTAAAGTGGGCCAAGGAGCTGAACAAGCAGCGCGGGCCCATTCCGCTTGACGACCCGACGAACGGCACGGCGCTGGTGGTGCGTGAGTGTACGGCACAGATCTTCCCGGTCATCACCGACGCGATGATCGAGGCCAGTACGCCGGACGCCAAGGAGCGGGAACTGTTGCGCGGTCTCGGCCTTAGTTCGGCTATCACAGTGCCGATCATCGTCAATGGCAAGGCGACGGGCGCCGTTTCGCTGATTTCCGCCGAGCTGCGCCGCCACTACACTGATAGCGATTTTGAAATGGCCAAGGAGCTGGCCAGCCGTATCTCCTTCGCCATCGCCAATGCCCAGCTCTACAACGAGGCCCAGAAGGAGATTGAGCACCGGCGGCGGCTGGAGGAGCAGCTGCGCGAGATTAACAACACACTTGAAGCCCGGGTATTGGAACGTACCGAGCAGCTGAACCAGGCCAATGTCAGCCTGCGCCGCAGCAACGAGGAGCTGGAAAACTTCGCCTATGTCGCCTCGCACGACCTGCAGGAGCCGCTGCGCAAGATCCAGGCCTTCGGCGACCTGCTGGACGAGGAATATGCCGACAAGCTGGGCGAAGGCCGGGATTACCTGACCCGCATGAAAAAAGCGGCCGGCCGCATGAGCGTGCTGATTGAGGATCTGCTGGCTTTCTCACGCGTGACCACCAAGGCTAAGGATCCGGTGGAGGTCGACTTGAATACCGTGGTGAACGAGGTGGTGGACGACCTTCAGATCAGAGTGGAGCGCTGTGAGGGCGTGGTCGAGGTGGGCGACTTGCCGACCATCCTGGCCGATCCGCTGCAGATGCGCCAGCTGTTCCAAAACCTGATCGGCAACGCCTTGAAGTTCCACCGTGAAGACGTAGCGCCAGTGGTAAAGGTCAGTGCCGGCCTGGAACAGGACGGCGGGACGGGGCAGCAGATGATCCGGCTGGAGGTGGCGGATAACGGCATCGGCTTCGAAGAGAAGTATCTGGACCGTATCTTCTCGGTCTTCCAGCGCCTGCATGGCCGGGATGCTTACGAAGGGACGGGTATCGGCCTGGCGGTCTGCCGCAAGATTGTGGAGCGGCATGGGGGATGTATTACTGCCAGCAGCGTGCCCGGTGAAGGTTCGAAATTTACTATTATGTTACCATTGGAAAATAAGGAGTTAAGCATATGACAGGGAAAGCCGGTATTGTGATTTTGATGGCCGACGACGATGACGATGATTTCTTGTTGACCCAGAAAGCTTTGAAGCAGAGCAAGCTGCTCAATACCCTGTGCCGCGTCAAGGACGGCGAGGAACTGCTTGACTACCTGCTGGAGCGCGGCAAGTATGAAGGGGGTAGCCCCTGCGGACGCCCCGGGGTCATTCTGCTCGACCTGAACATGCCGCGCAAAGACGGCCGTGAAGCGCTGAAAGAGATTAAATCCAACCCTGACCTGCAGGATATACCTGTGGTTGTATTTACAACATCAAAAGCTGAAGAAGACATTTACCGGACGTATAAGCTCGGTGTCAATTCGTTCATCACCAAACCGGTGACGTTCGATAACCTTATCCAGGTGATGCAGACGCTCGGCAAGTATTGGTTCGAGATTGTCGAGTTGCCTGGACGCGCTCATGAGCCAAGCAAGTAAGGAAGTACTCGATATCCTGCTGGTGGACGATGATGAGGAGGACTACCTCATCATCAAAAGCATGCTCAAAAAAGTGCCGCACAGCCCGTTCGTGCTGCACTGGGTGTCGACGGCCGAGGATGCCCAGGCGGAGATCCGGGCCAAGCGGCACGACGCATACCTGATTGATTATCGCCTGGGCGGCCTGAACGGCCTGGAGCTGCTAAGTCCTTTCAATCTGACCCGCCGCGAAGAACCGTTCATCATACTGACCGGGGCGGGGGATGATGCGATCGAGCGCCGGGCGATGCGTATCGGCGTGGCGGATTACCTGGTGAAGGGCTCTTTTGACGCCGAACTGCTGGGCAGGGTGCTGCGCTATTCCATCCAGCGTAAGCAGACTGAGACTGAACGTATCCGCGAACTGCTTGAGATAAACCGTTCCAAGGAGGAATTCATCGCGCTTACCTCGCACCAGTTGCGGACGCCGGCCACGGCGGTCAAGCAGTACCTAGGTATGGTGCTGCAGGGGTTCGTCGGGCCGCTGGAAGACCAGCAGCGCAACTTTTTGGAGAAGGCATATGAGAGTAACGAGCGGCAGATAAAGACGGTCAACGATATCCTCAAGGTGTCGCGGCTCGATCTGAAAAAGATTGAGTTTAAGAAACAACCGCTCAAGTTCAGCGTACTGATCCGTAATATATTGAACGATCTGCATAGCGTCATTGAGGACCGCAATCAGAAGATCGAGGTAGAGCTGCCTGAGGCCGAGCCGGAAGTCAGCGTCGATTCCGAGCACATGGAAATGGCCATCGGCAACATCATCGATAATGCCAGCAAATATTCCTACGATAAAAAGACTATCAAGATCACTGTCGAGGACCTTGAGCGCGAGCGTGTGGTGCGGGTGACGATTGCCGACCAGGGCGTAGGCATCGCCGAGAAGGATCTGGATAAACTGTTTAAGAAATTTTCGCGTATCGCCAATCCGTTATCAGTGGCGGTCGGCGGCAACGGGCTGGGGCTCTACTGGTCCAAGGAAATCATCGAACTGCATGGCGGCCGCCTGGATGTGCTCTCCAAGATAGGCGAGGGGACGCGCTTCGTCGTGACGATGCCCAAGTAGGCACTAGCGCAGCAGGCTGTACAGCAGCGCCATGGTCACCACGAATCCGACGCCGTAATTCAGCCAGATAAAGCGGCGCCAGCCGGCGTTAGCCAGTCCGGACGTCTTGTCGGTGATGGCCAGGTAGGGCGCTACGTTGGCGGCGTATGCCAGGCCTGCAACACCGACGACAAGTGGCACTATCCCCTGCGACGCCACCAGGGCGGCGCTGAGCAGGTACAGGCCAAAGGCCAGCCGGACGGTCCGGCGCGCGCCGATGACGGTGGCGATAGAGGCGATATCACTACGGCGGTCGGGAATGACGTCCTGGACGGCCCCGAAAGCATGGCTGGCCATGCCCCACAAGAAAAAGGCGATGACGTACGGCCAGACTGCCGTGCCAAAACCAGTCAGCGACAGGGCGAACAACAGCGGGCCGACAAAATGCAGGCTGGACGTGATGGAATCCAGGAACGGCCGCTCCTTGAAGCGCAGGCCGGCGATGCTATAGGCCACCACCATGAAGACAACCAGCGCCAACACCAAGGCCGAGCGGGCAGTGCCCAGCCAGAGCAGTGCCGCAAGAAACGGCACGTTCAGCAGCAGGGCGGCCCGCAGGATGACGGGGTGGGACTGCTTGGCGGCCACTGCCCCTTCCAATCCGCCTTTGCGGTCGTTCTTGATGTCGGATTCATAATCGAAGACGTCATTGACACCGTACATCAGCAGGTTGTAGGGAATCAGGAAGTAGAGCGTCCCGATGATTAACAGGGCGTCTACCCTGCCCCCGCTGGCTAAGTAGCCGGCCGCAAAAGGGTAGGCGGTATTGACCCACGAGATGGGCCGCGAAATGACGAACAGCTGCTTAATGGTGTCAGACATGACTCTTCCCTATTCTGTGCCATAAGGCTGGCACTATGATGACGGCCAGGATGGCATACATGAAATCTTCTATTGGAGCGAGGCCGATGTTCACGCCCAAAATCTTACCGGGGTCATAGGCGACGATGCCGGCCCATATGATCAACGAATCGAATATGGCGGTCATGACCAGGATGATGATCAGGGTCTCGAGCTGCGGCCGGCCATGGCGATGCGGACGCAGCAGCAATAACACAAGCGCCATGAATAGCAGGTTGGCTATGAGGTACGTCGCCATCGCCGCTCCGCCATGAGGTATAGCAATAAGGTGACATAATTCAGCAGGAACAGGAAGAACAGTTCTTCCAACGGGAACTCAGGCAGGATGGTGAAGGGCAGGTCGTACGGTGAATCACCATGGAAGAAGATGCCGGCGACGATACCAAGTGCGTCCCAGGCGATGAAGATGAGCATGGCGATGCCGATGACTTTGATAGTGCGGTGGCTGTCAGCAAAGAAGGCCAGACGGAAGCGCCAGTCGGCCAAGGCAAGGCCGCCCAGGGAAAAGAGCAGGCTGCCAAGATAGTAGAACTGTTCCATGGTCCTTACCGCCTATGCCCCTTCCCTGCCAACCTGACGGATGGCGTCGACGGGACCGCCACGGTGGTCGCCAGCCAGGCGCTTGTAGATAAGCTCGGCGCCGATCAGGCACATTGGCAGGCCGACGCCGGGTGTCGTACCGGCACCCACATAGTACAGGTTCGACAGTTTGCGGCTGCGGTTAGGCGTGCGGAACATGGCGCTTTGGCGCAACAGGTGCGAAGGGCCGAGGGCGGTGGATTGCCAGGCATGGAAGACGCGGCTGAAGTCGCCCGGGCCGAAGACTGATTGGTACGTGATGCGCTCCATCAGGTCGGGAATCCCGGTCATGTTGGCAATCTGTCGCAGATACGTGGTAACCAGCTGGTGCTGCTCCTTGTCCGAAGGGATGCGGCCGGGCGGCAAGGGAACTAGCACAAAGACGTTCTCATGGCCCTTGGGCGCGACGGTCTTGTCGGTGGCGCTTGGCTTGCAGAGATAGATGGAGGCCGGGTCGGGGAAGGTGCGGTCGCGGTAAATGGCCTCAAAGTTCTGCCGCCAGGCATCGACAAATAGCAGATTGTGGTGGCTGAGCTGGGGCAGCTTACCTTTGATTCCCAGGTAGAGCAGCAAAGCCGAGGGGCCGGCTTCACGGTTTTGCCAGTACTTTTCGGGGTAGCTTTGAGCGGAGCGGTCGAGCAGGCGGGTCTCGGTGTGATGCAGGTCGGCGTTGCTGATGATGATGTCGGCCGCCGTTTGGCTGCCATCGGCGAAGGTGATGCCCCCTGCCCTGTTGCCCGTGTGGGTGATGGCGGTCGCCTCTTTGCCGTAGTGCAGACGAGCGCCGGCTTTTTGGGCAAGTGCGGTGATACTACGGATAATTTCGTACAGACCGCCCTCGGGATAGTAGACGCCCTCCCGGAAATCCAAGGCGCTCATCAGGCTGTAGATGGCCGGG
This sequence comes from Candidatus Saccharibacteria bacterium, assembly GCA_016789455.1. Taxonomy (NCBI): domain Bacteria; phylum Candidatus Saccharimonadota; species Candidatus Saccharimonadota bacterium. The sequence goes on from JAEUQU010000002.1 coordinate 1,242,002, forward strand.
GCGCTGAAGGGTGAGGTGCCCAAAAAGACCATCGGGTATTCCAGTATCTGGCGCAGGCGGCGGTCCTGGACGAAACCGCCGACGTGGCGGTCAATCGACGTGCCAGCCATCCGGGCCATGGCCGGTCCGTGGCGCAGCACTTCCCTGTTCATCACATCACGCGGGGTGGAGAAGTTGCTGTACAGGAAATGTTTGAGGGCAAGCCGGTAGGTCTGCTCGCCTTGGTCCACATAGCGCCGCAGGGCCTCGCCGGCTCCGGCCTCGATGGCCTCAAAGGTAGCTTCGTCGCGGGCCTGGTCGGTGGTGATGGTGACGGGCTGTTCGTGCTCAAAGAAGACAGTGTAGGCGGGAGAAAGCTTGCGCAGGCGCAGATGGTGGCTGATATCCTCGCCCATCAGTTCGTAGAAATGCTCAAAGACCCCGGGCATCAGGTACCATGACGGACCGGTATCAAAACGGAAGCCATTAGCCTCCAGCAGGCCGGCGCGGCCCCCGGGCGTCTTTCCCTGCTCGTATATATCAACCGAGAAGCCGGCTTTGGCCAACAGGGCAGCGGTGGCCAACCCGCCGATGCCGGCACCGATGATGGCTACGGAACGGACCTCGCCGCGCGTCATCGCCGCGGCTCCTTCAGTAGCGCCTGGGCCATCAAGGCGAGTTTGCGGCCCGGCTTGACGCGCAGGCGGGACTGCTTGATGACCTCGATCGGCGTACTATCAAGTTTGTGCAATAGCTCCAGATAGTACGTGGCGCTCAGCCCGACGGCGCGGCGGACAGTGCGGGGCAGGCGGCGCAGGGCCGGCACAGCTTCGGCAAAATCCTGGCGGATATCGTCGATGACGGCCAGCTTAGCCTCTTCGTCAAAGGTGGCCAGCGTATAGCCCGGGAAATAAAAACGGCCCAGGTCCTGGCTGTCGGCGGCCAGATCGCGCAGGAAATTAACCTTTTGAAAGGCAGCGCCAAGGCGGGCGGCACCGGGAGCCAGCTCGGCATACTGCTCCTTGTCGCCGCCGACGAATACCTTCAGGCACATCAGCCCGACGACTTCGGCCGATCCATGGATGTACTGCCGGTACAGCTTGTGGTCGTAGTGCTGTGGCGTCAGATCCATGCGCATGCTGGCAAAGAACGGTTTGATGAGGTCGCGGCCGATGCCGTATTCACGCGCCGTCAGCGCGAAGGCGTGGACGATGGGGTTGGTGCTGTAGCCGGACTTCAGAGCGGCGTACGTCTGCGTTTCCAGCTCGGTCAGCAGCCCGGGTGCATCGTCGCCCATGTAGGTATCGACCACTTCGTCAGCGATGCGCACCAGCCCGTAGACGTTGAAGATATGGCCGCGCATGCCGGCATCAAACAGGCGGCTGCTCAGGCCGAACGAGGTTGAATAGCGCAACATGGTGAGGCGGGCGATATCCTGTGACACCCGATCGTAAAGTTCCATCTAGTAGCTCCTCCGGGTACATCTGACAATCAGTTCTTCCAGCGGCGGCCGGATGGCTTCATCCATGGCGATGCCGCGCAGAATTTCTGCAGCCTGGCGGCCATGGTCGTCGGCAGCGGCTTCGGTCCGGGCGCGGGCGCCGCTGCGCTCCATGATGGTGCGTACCTGCCGAGCCTCCTCTTCGGTCAGATCCTGCTTGCCGTAGAGGGCATCGAACTGTTGCCGGTCTGCGGCCGGGCAGAGCTGGCGGGTCTGTGCCGCCAGGTAGGTGTGTTTGCCTTCGCGGATATCACCGACGGTTGACTTGCCGGTGTCGGCCTCGTTACCAAAGACGCCCAGCAGGTCGTCGGTCAATTGGAACGCGATACCCAGCAGCAGTCCGAACTGCCGCAGTTGCATGACGGCGGTCTCGTCGGCTCCGGCCAGGCGGGCGCCGACGGTCAATGGCGAGACGAATGAATAGCTGGCGGTCTTGTAGCGGTATATAGTCATGGGATCAGGGGCGCTATCATGCAGGAAAGAAGCTTCGGTATCGATCAGTTCACCGCCGGCCACGTTGAAGACGGCCTCGCCGAGCAGCCGCTGTGCCAGCAGGCGCTGCGCCTCGCTCACCTTGGCCTCGCCGGCCAGCAGATAGGCGCTGGAGAGGGCCAGGTCGCCCGCCAGGATGGCGGCACTATCGGCGTAATGCCGGCGGTTGGCCTCATCGGGCACAAAGGCAGCGTAGCGACTGAGATAGCTGCCGGAAACGTTCGGCCGGCCGTGGCGTATGTCGTCCCGGTCGATGACGTCGTCGTGTATCAACATAGAGATGTGGAGCAGTTCAAGGCTGGCGGCAATCGGGATGATGGGCCGCACCGTTCCCGGGTTGAACGCCTGGAAGGCCAGCAGCATCAGATATGGCCGCATGCGCTTGCCGCCATCAAAGCTGACTTTCTCCAGCGTCTGCCATAACGCCTGATAGGCCGGATCGATCTGTGCCGCCTGGGCGATGTGACAGTCAAAGAAAGCCTGGAGGGTGCTCGCGACCGCAGCCTGAGTCTCCGGCAGGCCAATGGGCTGAGTTCTTGCTTGTGTAGAAATGGCCATTAATGTCTTGTTAGTATAGCAGAAATGCCGCCAACCGGTGCGTGAAAAATGCTACGCAACAGGGGAGGATGGTTTGACGCTTGCAAGCGTTACTCCTATAGTGAGGGGAATGACCGGACACTATCAGAATCGCTGGAATCGCAATCAATGTTACAGGGCATACTGAACCGTTTTAAGCATTGGCTGACGATGCGGCCCGGCGGTCAGCCTGATCAGGATTCCTGGTTCCAGCTGCTGCCGATTCCGTCACTACTGATGCTTTCGGTATTGGGCTTGACCGCAGTCGCCGCCATCACCTCGCAGACCAGCCTGAACGGGGCGCGCCAGCAGACCATCCAGCAGCGGGTCAAAGACGACAGCGCCGAAGTGGCCAACCGTCTTTCTACCTACGCCCAGCTGCTGTACGGCGGTATCGGCCGCATCAATTCGGCGCCGGTCGATGCTAATGGCTGGGGCAGCTTCGTTGCCAACTACAACCTGCACAACAATCTGCCGGCCATCTATGCCTTCGGCACGACGCGCAATCTGCCGCGTGAAGCAATCCCGGCGTTCGAAGCCGCTATGTCACAGGAGCATGGCCGTCCGATCCATGTTTATCCCGCCAGCGACCGGCCGCGCGTCAACCCGACCGAATACATCGAGCCGCGGACCGAGCTGGCTATGCAGGGCGTCGGCTTTGACGGCTACAATTTCCCAGCCCGCCAGCACGCCATCGACCAGTCGACGCGTGAGGGGGCGGTCATCCTCAGCGAGCGGCTCGAACTTTTGGCCGACCCCGCATCACTCAGGCCTGACTCCCGTGCCGCCTTCATCATGTATGCCCCGGTCTACGACACCCCGGCCATCCCGGCCACGCCCGAGGAACGGCAAGCCACCATCAGCCGCCATGTCTTTCTGGCCTTCTTCTCGCAGCGGTTCTTCGACCAGGTGCTGAAGGATAATGAATATGAGCATTTCCAACTGCGGATATATGACGGCACGGTCAATGACGCACACCTGGTATATACCTCCCCGGGCAGTGGCGGCGGCACGAAACTGACACACCATGAGACGCTGTTCGGCCGGACCTTTACCTATGTCTACTCGTACGATGAGACCAGCCTCGTCTCCCGCACCGAATCATACGCACCGCTGGTTATCGGTCTGGGCGGCACGATCATATCAGCAGTCCTGTTCCTGCTGACCCTCTTCTCGCTGCGCGCCCGCCAGCACCGGGTGCTGCTCGAAAAAGAGCGGGGTATCAAGATGGCCCAGGACGAGCTGCTATCGCTGGCCTCGCACCAGCTCCGCACGCCGGCGACCGGCGTCAAGCAGTACTTGGGCATGGTGCTGCAGGGCTTCGCCGGCAAGATATCGCCCCAGCAGAAGAAGATGCTGGCCCGGGCGTACGACAGTAACGAGCGCCAGCTGCATGTCATCAACGACATCCTCTACCTGGCCAAGATCGAGTCGGGCCGCATCGTCCTGGCCAAGACGGAGTTCGATATGGTCCCGATGCTGCGCGGCGTCATTGACGAGCAACAATCCACCGCCAAACAGGGCGACGTCACCGTCAAATACCGCGGCCTGCGCAAGGCGCCCATCTGCGCCGATGAGCACATGCTGCGGATGGTCTTTGAAAACCTGCTCAACAACGCCATCAAATACACCAACCCCGGCGGCACCGTCACCATCACTACTGCGCGCGGCAAGGACGGCGAATATCGCATCGCCTTTACTGACACCGGCGTCGGCATCGACGGCAGTATGCACGGCCAGCTATTCAGGCAGTTCTCGCGCATTCCCAACGAGCGCAGCCAGCAGGTAACCGGCACCGGTGTCGGGCTATACCTTGCAAAACACCTGACAGTACTGCATGATGGTAGTATTGCGTTGGATTCGAAAGTCGGCCAAGGCTCGACTTTTACAGTCCAAGTTCCACGGAACAAATAATTCACGCGTGAGCTATCTGTAAGATATCTCATAGTTACTATCAAGCCTATACGGTACTATCGACGATGATGAAGAAGACTCCCCCCAAAACCATCCTTATAGTTGAAGACGAAACTGTCCTTTCCGAAGCATACTACACGCTCCTCGACCAAGCCGGTTACGACGTGAAAGTCGCCAGCAACGGCCAGGACGCCTTGGATAAGACCGAAGCGTACGAGCCGGACCTTATTCTGCTTGACCTGCGCATGCCCGTGATGACCGGCATCGATTTTTTGCGCGAATACCAGCTGCTCAACAAGCACCCCGACGTCAAAGTCATCGTCTTCAGCAATTACGATATGCAGGCCGAAATCGACGAGGCCTACAAACTTGGTGCCGACCGCTACATTCTCAAGGCCTGGGCTTCGCCAAAAGAAATCCTCGACCTGGTCGGCTCGACACTCGAAACCGAAAAAGTGTAACCACGGTAGCACCTGTGTCTAAAAAACCGGCCTGGTGCCGGTTTTTCCATGCCGGGCATCCGCTGCCCGGCGCGCCTGTTGGCTACCGTTTCAGCCCCAAATCCAAGAAGCTCTCGCTCCCCAGGAACTGCTCCAGCGGCTGCCGGTAAATGGTGAAGTTGGAGTTTTCGTAGCTGACGATGTCCTTCTTGCGCAGCTTGGTCAGCTCCACGTTGGTCGTCTCACGAGTCAGGCCCACCAGGTTGCCCAAGGTGGTGTGCGTCAGCTTGAAGTCGATGGTGAACTCGCCTGGCTTACCCTCTTTGCCGAAGCGGAACATCAGGTAGTAGAGCATCATGGCAATCTTTTCGGTGGCACGGGACTGCTCCAGGGCGTTGATTTGCAACAGCAGGGCAGTGTAGTTGCTGATGAAGCTGTCAAACAGGTAGTTGTGGATCTTGGGGTCGCGCTCGGCGATTTCCATGAAGCGCGAGCGCTCGATGGTCAGGATCTTAGCGTCTTCCAGGGCCTCATAGTAAAAGAGGGCGCTCGAGGTCTTGCCAAAGACCCAGGTGGCCGGGAAGACGTCGCCGGCGACGTGGAAGTTAATAATCTGTTCGTTGCCGAACTTATCAAGCCGGTAGACTTTGACGACACCTTCAAGCAGGACGTACGCTTGGCGCGGTACCTCACCTTGGTAAATCAGGATGGCACTCTTTTTAATCAGCCGCTGGGTTGAAATCGGAAGTAGTTGGTCGAGGTAATCTATCATAGTCAGTACTTTAATTGTAACACTCCGTATTGTATAAACATTTTAATTATTGTTTTGTGAAATAATTTACACGACGTAAAGAGGTGGCACCGTATTATAGTGATAACGCTTACGGAACACCAAACGGCGTTAACAATATAGAGGGATACGACAATTAAAGTACTGGAGGGGAAGATGTATCAACCTAGCCAAGAACAAATTGATGAAAAAATCCATTCGTTTCTGCAAGGTAAAAGCCGTGACCGGCTCGGTGACAAGGTAGCAAAATGGATTCTGAAGCCACGCGGCTTCCGCGCCAGCGACGCCGACGAACTCATGAGCTATGAGCATCTGCCTTGGGTACGCAACTAACTAACGAATAGGGAATTAAACAGGAAGAGTATATGTCACGAACGAAGCATGCACGGATCTTAGTAAGCGGTATGAAACTGCGTAAGAAGTACGAACGCAAGCGCATGACATCTGATGAAATTTTGCTTGAAGCGTATTAAGCCTAGCTGCGAAAAGGCTTAATGGGTGCCGGTAGCCTACAATAGGGTGCCGGCGCTTTGTTTTTGCCTTATTTTTAGGCCAAGAACTTTACAAAGAACATAAGCATCATGCATACTAGTGGCAATATGACAAAGCAAAATCAAAAATCTCCTGCGAAAAAACCAACCACAAAAGTAACCAAGGCCAGCCGCGCCCCGGCCAAGGCCAGCCGCGCTGCGTCCGAGGCGCAGATAGCCGTATCGCGCAAGCAACGGGCCATCACGCTGTTCGCCATCGTGGTGATTGCCGGCCTGGCTATCCTTGGCCTGTCGCTGTACTTTGGCACCACTCAGATGGGCTCGGCAAGCACGCCGGCACCGCAGAAGGCCATCGTCACGGTGTCGGGCAGCCTGGAGTGCCTGCCAAAGAAGGACAAGACCGGTCCGCAGACCCAGGAATGTGTCTATGGCATCAAGGTGAATAATGGCTACTACGGTCTGCGCAACGCCGCCTCGCCAGAGAGTTACGGCGATGGCAAGGGCTTGGTGGTGACTGGCACGCTGATGACGCCGGCCGAAGGTGACACGCATGATGTCATCGGCTATATCGTTGTCTCATCCGTCAATAAGTCGTACTAAGGTATACTTGGCGCTTTTGAACCGGGCTTCGGCCCGGTTTTTTAGTGGGCAAAAGCGCTCTGGCCGCTAAGCATAACCCTATAGACAAAACTGTAAATAATGATATAGCTATTGACTTTTGCTTGCATTTTTGCTATAATTATATTATCACAGTGAGTGAGAGTTACCCGCTACTACCCCTGTCATTTGATGGGGCGCGGACTGTGCTTAAGCAAAGGAGTCACAATGAACCGTATCACTACTACTTTCGGCGTCGGTATTACCAGCCTTGCGCTTGCCTTCAGCATCGCAGCCCCTGTCCAGGCCTGGCATCCTAAGGGCGGCATCGTCAAAGAAGTGCAGAATGTTACTGCCGGCGGCCAGATCGTCGATGCGAACGACGCAGCCCAAGCTGTCAGCGCCAAGCCTGGCGACACGCTCAAATATGTCATTACCGTCTACAATGACGGCGAAGAAAACGCCCAGGGCCACAACGACATGGTCGGCACGACGATCTTCGACCAGTTGCCTGCCGGTGTTGAGCTGATCGGCGACAGCACCCAGCGCAGCGTCAGCTACGACCTGGGCCGCATCAAGCCGGGCGAGCGCACCAGCCGTGAGTTCACTGTCAAGGTAGTATCCAGCCGTGATGGCGACCTGATCGACAACAAAGCCTGCTTTACCGGCGACAGCGAAGTCAATGATGCCCCGCAGCGCGGCTGCGACAACGCTACCGTCAAGGTAAGTGTCCCGCCGGTACCCGTTACGCCTGTGACTCCGGTCACTCCAGTCACCCCAGCCAAGCCCGCCGCTCCGGCCACTCCGCAGACGCTGCCTTCCACCGGTCCTGAATCGACCGTCCTGGGCGCCCTGGCTAGCAGCCTGGCCGCTTACGGTGCCGTCATTGCCGGCCGCCGCCTGCGCAAGTAAGATCAACACCATGCCAAAAGACCACCTTCTATATGAGGGTGGTCTTTTTTGAGTGATGATTTTTACAGAGGTGGTGCGGCAGTTTTATAATGATTTAAGCACAAGCTTATTGACAAATTAACAAACTTATGTATAATAGTAAATGTTTTGATGATCAGAAAAACAAAACCATACCAACCGTAAACATACCATAACACCAACAAAGAAAAGGAAACACACCCCATGTCACGCAACAAACGCCGCGAACTTGAATACGAGTTTACCAGTGCCAAAAGCTCACACTTTCGGCGCATCGACCGGTTGATCCGCTCGCTGTAAGCCATGTACCTTGCTATAGAAAAAGACCCTGAGAGGGGTCTTTTTCATAGTTATTTCATGTACAGTCGGTATACTTGATGAAAATCACCTAATGACAGGGAAGGAAAGAGCCATGCCCCGACGCCGCCACCTGCTTGCGCCCACGCCATACCTGGGCGGCAGCTTTTCTGTGAAGTATTGCCGCGAGCTTACGGTGGAGCCCAAAGCCTGCCTGCGCGCCATACTGGGCGACCTGGGCGTGCGCCGTCTCCGCCTGATGAGCTACTGGAACGAGCATGAGAAGCAGCCCGGCAGCTATGATTTTGCCGAGCTGGATTGGCAGATGGATATGGCGGCAGAGTACGGTGCACGGGTCAGCCTCTGTCTGGGCAAACGGCAGCCGCGATGGCCGGAGTGCCATATGCCGGACTGGGCGCACAAGCTGGATAAAGCGGAGTGGTATGAGCACCTTTACGCCTTTATACGGACGGTGGTAGAGCGCTACCGTGACCATCCGGCACTGGAGAGCTGGCAGCTGGAAAATGAGGCGCTGTTGCGCTCGTTCGGGCATTGCCCGGACAAAGACTTCAGCCACGCCCGGCTGCGCAAGGAGCTGGCCACCGTCAAAAGGCTTGATCCCATGCACCCGGTCATCATGACGCTCAGTGATAACTGGGGCTTTCCGTGGCGGCGTCCGTGGCCGGATATCTTCGGTTTTTCGGTGTATACGATGGTCATGAATAAGCGCCGCCAGTACGAGGCGACGAAGTTTGCCTGGTGGTGGCACCGTTTCCGCGCCAACGTCATCAGGCTGGTGACCCGCCGCCCGGTCATCCTGCATGAACTGCAGGCAGAGCCGTGGGGTGACCGGCCGATTCCGCGGATGACGCCGGAGCAGCAGGCGATTTCGATGAATCCTGAGCGGCTCGGGTATAATGTCGGCTTTGCCTGCAGAATTGATAAGGCCCCAGTCTATCTGTGGGGCCTTGAGTGGTGGTACCTCCGTCGTTCGCAGGGGGATGAGGGGATGTGGAGTGCTGCCCGGCGCGTGTATCGGACTGTGCGTCAGGGCTAATGACCCGGCGCCACCTCAGTCGTCCCGCGGTCGCGCAGCGGAATCTCCTTGAGGAAGAAGCTTAGCGCCAGGGCCAGCGCCACCAGCACGGCCGCCCAGACGAAGACTTTCTGCAGACTGGCGGCAAAGGCTTCGCGCACTTTATGGGAGAAGTCCTTTTGCTGCTGCAATGCTTTGTCGATGGCGGCGGGCTTGGCGGCGGCGGGCAGCGCTGACTGCTCGATGCCACTGCGGATGCCGGCCTCAATCTTCTTCTGTACATCCGGTGAGTTCAGCTGCAGGGCAGTATCGGCCGTGACGGTGCCGCCGGCGCCGAGCATGCTGGCGGCCTGCGGGTTTTGCTTGAGGCTGGTGACGAAGGCGTCGCGGTTGATATCGCCCAGGCTGGCGGCCACGCCGGCGGTCAGCAGGCCACCCAGCAGGGCGGTGCCGACGGTCGAGCCCAGGCTGCGCGAGAGCTGCACTGATGAAGTCGCCACGCCGATGTCCTTCTGCTGCGCCTCATTCTGCACTATCAGGTTGAAGGTGGGCATGCTGGCGCCGATGCCGATGCCGGCCAGTACCATGCGCCAGGCGACATCAAAGAAGGTGCTGTCGGCGGTCAGGGTGGCGAAGGAAATCATACCAAAGAGCAAGAGTACGATGCCGCCGATCAACAGCGGCTTGTAACGCACGCCGCTGCTCATCAGGCGGCCGGTGATGGCGCTGGTGCCGGCCAGGGCGAAGATCATCGGCATCAGCATCAGGCCGGAGTCGGTGGCGGAGGCGCCCAGGACCTGTTGCAGGTACTGGGTGAGGTAGATGATGGCGCCCATGAAGGCGGCACCGAACAGCAGCACGATAGGCATAGTCAGGCTGAAGACCGGCAGCCGAAAGAGGTGGAGCGGCAAAATAGGTGAAGCGGCCCGCCGCTCGGCCATCAGGAAGAGGACGGTAAAGATGGCGGCGATGACACCGAAGATGACGCGCAGGGCGGTACCGGTCAGGCCGGTGGCGTCCAGGAAGCTGCCAAAGATGTTGTCGGCGTTCTCGCAGGCAAAGATCAGGGCGGTCAGGGCTATAGTGAGCAGGCCGGCGCCGAGGAAGTCGATCTTGTGCTTTGTCTCGTGTTTGAAATTGGGGCAGGTGACGGCGATCAGAGCAAAGACGGCCAAGCCGATAGGGACGTTGATAAGGAAGGTCCAGCGCCAGTCGGTAGTCAGGCCGAAGACGACGTGGTTATCAGTCAGGAAGCCGCCCAGCAGCGGGCCGACCACGGAGGACAGGCCGAAGACCGCACCAAAGACACCCTGCCACTTGCCACGCTCCTTGGGCGTGAACAGGTCGCCGATGATGCTGAAGGCGCTGCTGAACAGGATACCGCCACCGACGCCCTGCAGGGCGCGGGCGGCGATCAAGGCTTCGACGTTGCCGGCGATGCCGCCCAGGAACGAGGCAAGCGTAAAGACAGCCACGCCGGCCAGCAGCAGGTTGCGGCGGCCGTACATGTCTGAAAGCTTGCCGCTGATGGGGACGGTGATAGTGCTGGTGACCAGGTAGGCGGTGACGATCCAGCTGAGCGATTCAAAGCTGTTGAACTCCTCGACGATGCGGCCCAGGGCGGTGCCGATGATGGTCTGGTCGAGTGCCGCCAGGAACAGGCCGCTCATGACGGCGATTAGGACGGTGATTTTCTGGCGGTGGGGAATGGCTTGTAGCATATCAGTCGTGGTCCTCGGGCATATCATCGCTGCCGGGAGTGTTGTCACTGGCGCGGGCGTCATCGATGACTGCTTTGGTGCGGGTGATCTGGCTGGTCAGCTCGGCCACGAACTGCTCGGCGCTCTCCAAGGGGCTGAGGCAGATCATCCCGTAACCATTGGGGGTCTGCTTGCCAAAGACGATCAGCTTATCGCCCGGTTTGATATTCATCTGCTCGCGGGCATCGGCCGGAATGACGACCTGGCCCTTGGCGCCGACCGTGGCGACGCCGTAGAGGGAGCTGGAGTGGGGTTGCATGGCTACTCCTTTGATTTTATGACTAGTACGACTTACAAGTATAACTTGTCATACATAGTGTGTCTATATGTAAAAGTGGCACTAGCGCTAGTGTACGCTACAGCTAGTGTGCTTTTTACTATATACACCCCACCCATAGCGTTATATACTGCTAATACTTAACAAAATAACGCTAGAGCATACCGGAAGCATGTGAAAGTCATGCGCTGTGCCGCAACGGTCAAAGTCCGACACGGTGTGCCTCGCCCAAGCGATTCCCGAGCAGGAAGTATGAAGACAGACACCGCCGAGCGGCCGCTGCGCCCCGCAGCCATGCGCCGCCGCCACGAACAACTTGATTATGAGAACTATCTCCGCTTTGAGGAGATGACTGATATTTCCGAGCGGCTCAGCCTGCCGGTGGAAACGACGATCGATTTTAAACTGGACGAGGACGGCTACGTCTATTCGTCACTGGGCGACCGGTTTGTGACGGTGATTGAGAATGGCTACAAGGCGGCCCAGGCCGAAGCCGCCATCCACCCCGAGAACGCCTTCCAAGCCGAGCGCGCCCGCTTGGAAACGGAGGAGATGCTGATGGTGGAGCAGTTGGCGCGCGGTGAACTGGACGGCAATGGCCTGATGGTAGTCTCGCCGCTGCCCGATGCGGTACGCGACGGCTCGACCAGCCTTGGCGGCTATAACCGCGAGCGTATGCGGGCCATGGTACGTCTGTACCACGTGGAGGGCACGACGGTGCACAGCACCACCATCTCGCTTGACCAATCTGATTACGAGGGATTGCAGGCGGTGGCGGCGGCCTTTGGCGGCCGGATCCCCGACGGGCAGACGTCTGAGCAGGTACTGGCCCAGCGTTTTGTATTCACGGCAACGCCGGAGGAGGCAGAGTGGCTGCCCGGCCTGGTACGTGAAAGCTATGATGCCGTACTGACCAAGCGTCTTGGTGGCCAATGGTTCGCCGGTAGCCGTTTTGCCAATAAGTCAGATGCCCTTAGTTATGTACAAGGTCATACGGACCTTGGCGACCAGCACATGCAGGCCATCAGCCGGGTCATGGCAACGGTGCGGGACGTGTCGCAGCGCAACCGGCAGCTGGAAGGCCTGCGGCAGCGGCTGGCGGCGGCGATTGATGCCCGGCTGCACGGCAAGACGGTGACGTCGCTGCAGGACGAGGCGGTGGCCGAGCAGCAGGCCAGCGGCGACTATAGCGGTGACTGCCCGACACCGAATGAATCATCTGCTCAACAGGCCGAGGCCATGGGCATGCACAGTGATAGCCTGAAATGCGTGAAATGCCCGCTGCCAGGCTGTGGCAAGACGGTTGACGCCAAGCGGACGGCCCACGGCGGCATCTACTGCCCGGCTTGCCAGCGGGAAGCACGGGGTGGCAAGATTATCGACCATAAGGAAGGTGGCGGCAGCGGCGAGCAGGCCTTGGGCGGCCAGGTCATATCGCTACTGGCAATACTGGAGGAAATGCGGGCTGAAGGCCGGGCCAAGGCCGAACGGCGGGAAGCGGAACGGCTGCGCCGTCGCCGGGCGTATCAGAGGGACAAGGCAGAGGCGGCCAGGCAGGCAGCGTAACGGCGGTTACTTATCTTTGGAGATGGCCGCCCGGCCGATGGAAAGCAGATGCTTTTCGCGGTAGCGGTCAAACTGGTTCTTGCTCATGCCGTTGCGCTTGATGAAGCTGCTGATGCGCTCCGAACCGATATAGTGCGGAATCATGACATAGGTGGCGCCAAGGCGGTAGAGCTCGGCGGCGTCATTGTAATTTTCGGCCGTGCAGATGAAGACAGCTTCTTTGTTGTGGCTGAGCAGGCGCTTGATCAGCCACTGGTTGGTGGCATGGTCGGAGATGGTGCTGACGGCCAGCTTGATCTTGGGCAGGTTCAGCTCGTCCAGCAGTTCGGTGTCGGTGGCGTCGCCGTAAAGCACGGTGTGGCGCTGGCGCTCCAGGGTTTCGATGACCTCGGGGTTGTAATCAACGATGACGTAGCGCTTGTGCATGCTCTGGAAAGCCTTGAGGAACTCGTGACCGCCTTTCTTGTACCCGAATAGCACCAGGGGGTACGTATTGGGCCGGTGGGCGTGCTCCTTGATGACGCGCCGCTCAAACAGCTGCAGGTTGCCTTGCAGCTTGGCGTATAGCAGGCTGTCGTACTGCAGCAGGTAGGCCGAGGCGCCGATGGTGATAACGGCCACCAGTGTGATGACGGCAGCGACATCATTGCCGACGATGCCGGCATTAGCCCCCAGCACCACCAGGATGATAGAGAACTCACTGATCTGCGACAGCGGTACGGCCGCTTTGAAGCTGGTGCGCCGGGTGTAGCCCATCAGGCCGAGGGCGGCCATGACCAGCACCGGCTTGAAGATGAGGACGGCGGCCGAGAGGATCAGGGCCGGGCCGAGCGCCCCCAGCAGGTTGTGCAGCTCCAGCCGCTCGCCTAATACGACGAAGAACAGCACGATGAAGAAATCACGCAGGGGCTTCAGGCGGGCGCCGATTTCCTGGGTGTACGGCAGCGACGACAGGGCGATACCGGCGAACAGGGCGCCGATTTCGATGGAGAAGCCGGCCAGCTGGAAGATAGTCGCCACGCCGAAGCCCCAGGCGATGGCGCTCAGGAACAGCAGCTCCTGCGACTTGGCGATGTGGTGGGCGACGCGCGGCAGCAGTTTGCTGCTGGCGAGCCACAGGAGCAGTGCCAGCAGTATGCCCTTGGTGGTGAGGTTGAAGATAGCCAGGGTGTCGGTGCTGATCAGGAAGTTATGGATTTCCCGCTCGGTATCCTGGAGGGCCGGGATGCTGGCCAGCGGCGCCAGCAATGTGGTGCCGCTATCGCCGGAGTTGACAAACAGAAGGGCGAAGGTGGCCAGGATATCTTCGATCAGCAGGACACCGATGGCGATCTGTGCGTAGAGGCGGCTGCTTTCTTTGCGGTCGTTGAAAACTTTGACGATGATGATGGTCGATGAGAAGGTCAGGGCGGTGGCTATCAGCAGTGAGGCGGGGAGCGTGAAGCCCATGGCCAGACAGATGACCAGCCCCACCAGGGCCATGCCGCCGATGGTAGCCGCCGCCGTCAGCACCACGGTGCGGCCCAGTGTCTTAATAACGCTCAGGCGCAACTCGAGGCCGATGATGAACAGCAGCAGGGCGATGCCGATTTCGCTGAAGCTTTCGAAGGCCGGGCCGTTCTCTATCAGATGCAGCACCGACGGGCCGGCCAGGATGCCGGTGAGGATGTAGCCGACGAGCAGGGGCTGCTTCAACCAGCGCATAATCAAACTGATGGCTGTCGCCAGCGCGATGACCAGACTTAGTTCGGCGAAGACGTTGCCGTGCATGTTTGTGTTTTACCCCTCCCGTGTCATCCCCAGTATATCACAGGGCGTTCAGGAGATAGCCGGCACCGGCACCGCCGCCGATGATCAGCAGGCCAAGCAGGGCCAGCTCGATGCCGTCGTGCAGAGGCTTTCGCGTGTGCAATAAGTAGCCTTTCCACATGCCGGCTGCGAACAGCACAATGCAGGTCAGGGCGCAGTTCCAAATGACAGCCTCGAGGTGGTGGGGGAAGATGGCGAGCGGAATCAGCGTCAGGCCGCAGATGAGGAAGTAGGCGGCGAACTCGATGGCCGCCGGAATGAAATAGGCCTGGAAGCGGTGCTGTTTGACATGTCCGTCCAGCTCATCCTCGTAGTGCTCGCTGGTGTATTTGAGCGCCGCGGCATTGAAGCCGTTCAGCAGGATGCTGATGGCGGCGGTGATGACCAGGGTGCGCAGATTGGTGATGCTGGCAAAACTCAAGCCGGCGATGACGCCCGATCCGACAGCAAAGCCGCCCTCGACGCCTTCGAGCACCGAAAGGAAACGCTGTGCGCCAAAAGGCAAGGCTACCTGACGGCGGCGCTGGCGCATCACCAGGCGGAGTTTAGGGCTATTCATTGATGATTTTCTCGTTTTGTCTAGCGCTTATGTCTATTGTGCGCGTATACTAAGCTTAAGTATAACGCGTGCCGCCTGGATGGGGCGAAAAAAATGATCCGATATTTCTACAAAAACCTCCGCTCCAAGCAGGTCAGTGAACTGCAGGAATACCAGGCGGGCGCCTGGGTCTACGTTGAAGGCCCCAGCGAACAGGAAATCGACATGCTGGTGCGCGAGTTCAAGCTCGATGCCGGCCACATCAAGGATGCGCTCGACGCCGATGAGATGCCGCGCCTGGAAAAAGAAGGCGACACCAACTACATCTTTGTGCGCTATGCCTTCACGACTGAGGACATCGAGATAACCACGGCGCCACTGCTGTTCGTGGTCGGGCCTAACACCTTCATCACCATCTCGACCCAGCCGCTGCCGCGTCTGCAGCGTTTTGTGAACGGCAAAATTGATTTTGCTACCACCCAGCGCACCAAACTGGTACTGCAGATCATGGCGCAGATCGCCGACCAATATGAAAACTTCATTAATAACGTCGGCCGGCAGATCAAATACATGCGCGTCCAGCTGAAGCAGCACGATATCAATAATGATGATTTCGTCAACTTCGTGATGATCGAGGACGAGCTTAACGAGTTCCTCTCGGCGCTGCTGCCGACCACGGCCATCCTGCGCCGCCTGCTGCTGGGCCGTCACATACCGCTGTTCCATGAGGACCAGGATATCGTCGAGGACCTGCTGCTCAATAACGAACAGTCCATCGAGGCCTGCCGCAGCAACATCAAGACGGTGGCCAGTATCCGCGACGCCTACTCCACCATTGCCAGCAACAACCTGAACCGCTCGATGAAATGGCTGACGGCGGCGACGGTGGCCATCGCGCTGCCGAACGTCTTCTTTGGTATGTATGGCATGAACATCGACCTACCGATGCAGACCAACGGCGGCACCGGCGACCTGCGCGGCTACTTCATGGTTATCGGCATCACGGTCATTGTGACGGTCATTCTTCTGACACTTGCCAGGAGGCGCCGCATCATTTAAATGACGACGCCATAACAGGGATGAAAGCGGGCAGATAAAACGCTCGCGCTTCGTTGTGGTCTTGACATGGAAGCAGCTTATTGCTATACTACTTTTTGTGTTTTTTGCAAGGTCATCAAAGGACACATTTCCTGGGGTTGCCTTTTCTACTAGGCGATACGGTCCGCTCACGGACTAAGCCGAAACTGCGAGTGTAGAAAACGCTGGCTCCACGTGACTGCCCGCCAGGGCAAGACGGAGTCATGCCTCAAGGTGCATATACCAATAAACGAGGAGTAGTCTATGCCTATCACCATCCGCATAGTTCCTTCCAGGAGCAAGCGGATACCGGTAGACGTTGCGCCATCTTGGTTAGAATATATCGAGCATTAGTTATATAACCGCCTGAGCGATGTATGGCTATACACGTCGCGTCCGCCTTTGGGGTGCCTGAGTACGGCACCGGGGCGGGCGTTTTAGTTTACAAAAACTGACGCATATATAAAAGACGCTGCGTGATTGCAGCGTCTTTTTGATAGGCTGCAGCCTACTGGCTGGCTTCGCCGGTCGGCTGTGCGGGCTGGGCAGCCGGGTCGGGGGTCGGCGGTGTTTCGCCGACTTCCTTCAGCTTGGCATCGAGCAGGCTGCTGATCTTGGCGGCCGTGAAGATATTCTGGCCGTTGATCTCTTCAGACATGCTGCTGTTGTCGATGGTCTTGCCGTTGATGACGACGGTCGGCGTGCTGAGCTGGATGCCGGCCTTTTGGGCGGCACCCAGGTCGCGGTTGATACGGTCGGCCACCTCTTTGCTGGCGACGGCGGTCTGAAACTTGGGAATGTCCAGGCTCAGCTGCTTGGCGTATTTCTCGAAGAAGCTGCCACGGGCGTCGGCCGATACCTCGGACCACTCACTCTGATTGCCAAAGAGCAGGTCGTGCATTTCCCAGAACTTACCCTGCTGCCCGGCGGCTTCGGCAGCAGCGGCAGCGGCCTTGGCGTTGGGGTGGATAGAGGTCAGCGGCAGGTGGCGGAAGACGAAGGCGACCTTATCCTTATAGAGCTCCTTGGCCTGGGTCAGCGGCGAGAACAGGGCGCCGCAGCCGGGGCACTGAAAGTCGGCGTACTCGATGAAGACGACTTTGGCGTCGGCGTTGCCGTAGACGCGGTCGTCGGCGACGATCTTGGCAGGATCGCCCTCGAACTTAGCGGTTTGTGGTTTGGTAATGACCAGCAGCGCGATCGTCAGTACGCCAAGCCCGGCAAAAATAAGCCATTTCCATTTGTCCATGCAGATCTCCCTCTCTTTCGGATAAAACAGTACTAGTACTAATATAGCGCAATTGGCTGAGGATGACATGAGATACGGCGCAAAATTACAGCAGGGGTCGGCCGTGGTACAATCGGGGTACGATGTTCATCTCTATCTTGCTGCTGGTTGTCGACGTTCTCTTATGGCTGCTGTTAATTGCACTGCGTGCCGTCCGGCTGCACCGCAGCAGTGTCTCCGATTACGAACTGGACCGCCGCATCAAGGCGGGCGACGAAGTGGCCATTGAGACCCGGCGCCGCGACGAGCTGCTGCCGGAGCTGCGTGAGCTGAAATATCTGGTGGAATTGCTGTTGTTCGTGCTGGTCATCGTACTGACGGTGGTGCTGGCCGGTCCCTGGTGGGCGATTCCGATCATGTTCGTGGTGCTGCTGCAGATTGAGGCGACTGTCCGCTCCAAGTGGGTCATCGCCCAGGCCGAGCGGCTGTACGCGCAGCATGAGCTGGCAATCCTGGAGATCGTCGAGCGTTGCCGGCCGGTGCTGCAGCGTCTGCGCGGCGAAACGCCGCTGAACAAAGGCCAGTTCGTCTACACCAAGCAGGAGCTGCTGGACAGGCTGGCCACCACCACGGTACTGGACGAGCACGAGATGAGCCTGCTGAAGCATGGCTTGGCCTTCGGTGCCAAGACGGTCGAAGACGTTATGACGCCGCGGACGGTCATCGAGGCGATCCGCGAGACCGACACGCTGGGGCCGGTGCTGCTGGACCGGCTGCACAAGAGCGGCCATAGCCGTTTCCCGGTCTATGGAGAGGATATCGACCACATGACCGGCATGCTTTACACGCATGACCTGGTGCCACTGAACCCGAAGTTCAAGACAGTGCAGGATGCCACGCGCCACGATATCTTTTACATCCGGCAGGACCATAGTCTGGAGCATGCGCTGGCAGCCTTCCTGCGGACGCATCACCATCTGTTCATCGTGGTGAACCAGTATCGCGAGACGGTGGGGCTGCTCAGTCTGGAGGACGTGATAGAGGCTTTGCTGGGCCGGCGCATCGTCGATGAGTTCGACCAGCATCATGATCTGCGGGCGGTGGCCGAGAAGAATCCGCGCCACAACAACGTACCCAAGCAGCGCAAAGATGTGTAATGTGGTATAGTAAATCGCAATGACATGTTTCGTAAGTGATACCAATATGAATGACGGGGTCGGTGAATAAACCGGCTGCTTTATTCGCTTACGACCCCTCTCCCAGGCCATACCGTATACTGAAAAGTGATCATTGGAGATATTTACTATGGAACGAATTTTGAACAGTGCCGTGGCTGAACATGTCGGCAAAGAGATTACCGTAAGAGGCTGGCTGCACAAGAAGCGCCTGCTGGGCGGCCTGACGTTCATCAACCTGCGCGACCGCAGCGGGCTGGTACAGGTAGTCATCAAGGACAAGGACGAAGTGGAGAAGCTGCGCGGACTGCAGGTGGGTACCGTGCTGGCGGTAACCGGTACGGCCAAGGAAGAGCCGCGGGCACCTGGTGGCGCCGAGCTGCACGATGTGACGCTGGACGTCCTGGTGCCGGTGACCGACGAGCCGCCGATTGAGATTGATAAACCGCTGGGCCACAAGCCCGACAACCTGGACACCTTGTTCGATAACCGCGTCATCGGTCTGCGCAACCTGCAGGAGCGGGCAATCTTTGAGGTGCAGGCGACCATTACCCGGAGCATGCGCGCCCATTTTGACGAGCACGGCTTTACGGAGATGCACACGCCCAAGCTGCTGGCCGAGGCGACCGAAGGCGGCGCCGAGGTCTTTACGCTTGATTACTTCGGTAAGGTGGCGACGCTGGCCCAGAGCCCGCAGTTCTACAAGCAGATGATGGTGGGTGTGTTTGAGCGGGCGTATGAGATCGCGCCGGTGTACCGGGCTGAGCCAAGCGCGACGACCCGCCACATGTCCGAATACACCTCTGTTGACGGTGAAATGGGCTTCATTACGCTTGAAGACCTGAAGCAGTTCTTGAGCGGGCTGCTGAACCGTGTGGTCGATGATGTCTGGGCACGCCATGAGACCGAACTGAAGCGCTGGAACGCTACCAAGCCGGTACTGACTGCCGAGATTCCGACCATTGCCATGTCTGAGATTCACGAGAAGTACTCCAAGGCGACAGGTGAGAACTCTGTGGGTGAGAAGGACCTGCGGCCGGATGAGGAGCGTTGGATCTGTGAGTATGCTAAGAAGAACCTGGGATCGGAAGCTGTCTTCGTATCCGAATGGCCGGCCAGCGAAATGAAGTTCTATCACAAGGCCAACGATGAGACGCCGGAGATCGCTGACCGCGTGGACCTGTTGTTCCGCGGCGTCGAGATTACTACCGGCAGCATGCGCGAGCACGTGTATGAGAAGGTGGTGCAGCAACTGAAGGACTTGGCAGGTGGTGATCCTGAAGATCCTGGCTTCACACCACTGCTGACGGCCATGCGCTACGGCATGCCGCCGCACGGCGGCTTCGGCCTTGGGCTGGAGCGGCTGACGCAGAAGCTGATCGGGCTGAACAACGTCAAGGAAGCGACGTTGTTCCCGCGGGATATCAACCGGCTCGGGCCGTAGTGGCTTAAAGGTTGGGGCGATGTCTCAACTTACAATCGATAGCTTATAAGCTGGGAGACCGCCCCGCCCACCGCTGATGCGGGGGCGGGGTTGCTCCGTGCAGGGTCAGATCGGGAAGTTCCACGTCCGGGGCACGCGCGCCGGCTGTTCACCGCCGTGGATGGCGGCGTAGGACGGCATGGCGATGGTGGCTGGGTCGGCGTACGAGGTTCGGTTGGCGTGCGTCTTGGCCAGCAGCTGTGCGAAGGCGTGCCCCAGGTCGGTGGCCACCTGCTGGCTGCAGTAGCCGAAGCCGTGGCAGCCGACGTAGGCACCGTTGATGTCTGCGGCACCGGTGTTCTCGTGCGGGTGCGGCATCAGGTGGGCCGGCGGGTTGCCGGCGTAGCGGTGTTGCAGGTCGCCGAAGTCGCGCAGCAGACCGGCGGCCTGGTGGGCCATGGTCCGGGCGTGGTGCGTGCCGTTGCCGGTGGTGACGACCAACAGCAGGGCGTCCTCGGAACGCGAGTAGCGGTCGGTCGGGTCCAGCAGGACGAGCGCCCGGGGCTCCAGCGGAGAGTTCCGCAGGATGCCGTGGGGCACTGGGTCCTGCAAGGCGGACTTGGCGGCCTCGGTGAGGAGGGTACGCAGGTCGGGGTCGTCCAACAGTGTGTAGGGGTTGCCGTAGTGGACGAGCTGCACGTGCGGAAGCGGGGTGTTCATGAGGAGATCCTCTTCGATCGGAGGTGCATGGAGCGCTCTATTTCGAGCTATTACATTATATCACAAATCTTATAAAAAGTCAATTAAAAAGCTTACGTTCTGGGAGTGCCTGGCGCGTTATCAAGATACTGCCAGACGTACCAGCTGGCAACGGACTCAAAAGGGTGCCAGTGATGCTGTTCGGCGATGACGATCATCTCGGCAGGTGCGGGGATGGTGGGCAGACCATAGAGTTTCTGCATGCCCATACGGACGCCCAGGTCGCCAGTAGGAAGCACATCGAGGCGGCCCATGGCCCACATCAGGAACATGTGGGCGGTCCACTCGCCGATGCCTTTGACGGCGGTCAGCTCTATGATGATCTGTTCGTTGGAGCGGTGTTCGATATCGGCGAAGTCGATACGGCCGTCAAGCACGTGCCGGGCCAGATCTTTGACATAGGCGACTTTGGAGCGGCTGAGCCCGGCGGCGCGGAGCGTGTCGTCCGGGCAGTTGATGATGGCCTGTGGCGCCGGAAATGCTCCGGCGAAAATGGCGGTGAAGCGGTCGGTGATGGTGGCGGCCGCTTTGACGCTGAGCTGCTGGCCGATAATGGAGCGGACGAGCTCGTGGTAATAATCGGTGTGCGGACGGATGGTGCAGGGGCCGGTCTGGCGGATGACCGGCGCCAAACAGGTGTCATGCCGGCTAAGATGAGCGGCAGCAATGCGGGCCTGGGCGTCGGAAATCACGAAATGCATGGACTCATTGTAGCAATACTGATGAGGTGTAAAAGGCGACGGTTCATTAAAAATCGCAGCATGTACCGGGGATGGTGCGTTTAATAATTAATAGTTGTTTTTTGTAACAGCAGTATGACTGCTACCATGCCGGCATGAAACAGACACTGATGATAAAGGGAATGGCGGCGGTGCTGATGACGGGTGCGTGCATCGCCTGGTGGGGCATGACAGGGCGTCCGGCGGTGGCCGGCGAGCAAAGCTGTAAGAGTATCATGGTGATATATGCCCGCGGTTCCGGGCAGCCGGCCGGTGCCATGGAGGAGCAGCGCTTCAGGCAGGCGGTACAGGGGGTGACGGGGCTGACGGATAAGGTGGGGTATGTGGAATTGGGCCGCTTGATGCCTGGTACATATGGTAATTATCCGGCGGCGGGCGTTGATGTCCGGCTGAACCAGGACGCGCGGATCTGGGCGCCGCAGGCGGTCAATGCCATCGGGGCGAAGTTCTCGGTGTCGTGGCTGAAGATCGGGGAGTACGAGCGGAGCGTACTGGAGGGTAAGGAATTATTGTTTGAATTTTTGCGCTCCGAAGAAAACCGGGCGGTGATCTGTGCCGGCACGCGGTTCGTGATGGCGGGGTATTCGCAAGGCGCGCAGGTCATCGGTGAGGCGCTGAGCGATGAACGGATGCGGCGGTATGATGCGGCCATCCTCTCGGTGCAGCTGTTCGGGGACCCCCGGTTGACATATGCCGATGCTGCCCAGGCACGGCCGGCCGGCAGTTGGTACCGCGGCTCGGCGGACAGCAGCGTGCGAGGCATCCTGGGGGCGCGCTCGCCCTATGTGCCGCCGTCGCTGGCGGAAAAGGTGGGGAGCTGGTGCCGGGATCAGGATGGTATCTGCAGCGGGACGCTGTTCTTTGGCGAGCATGGCAGGTATCTGGAGCGCGAAGTGGCACTGGCTGGCCGGGAGGCGGGGAGGCGTATGCAGCAACAGCTGGCGAGCGACGGGACGGTGCCGCTGCCTGGCTGCGCACCTTCGCGGCAGGATGTTGTGCTGGCGGTCGAACTGAGCGAAGCGGTACGGAGCAGCGGTTTTCTGGCCGAGCAGGTCATGGGCGCAGAGGCACGCAGTATGTTGGCTGGCGCTTGCGACAGCCGGGTGGCGGCCGTCGGCTTCTATGCCGCAGAGCCTGCCGTCCCGCCCGTAGTGTTGAGTGATTTTACGGATGATGCAGCCGTCTTTGCCGGCAGGGTGGCGCGATATGCCGAAGGCCACCGTGAGTATGTGACGCTGCGCCAATCAGCCATGTTGGAAGGTCTGCTGCGGGCGGCAGAGATGGATTGGCGGACGGATGCCCAGCGGGTCGTGGTGGTGCATGCGCACAGCCAGCCGGCAGGCTGGAATGATTGGCAGGACGGGCGGCCGCTGTACGAGAACTTCGCTGATGGCGCGGCGCTGCGCCAGGTGGCCAAACGGTATGCCGGGCAGAACATTGATTTCCGCTACGGACTCGGAGCGATGACCGGCCGTGAATCCCGGGCATATGCAGGCACCGAGCAACCGGCGCTCGATGCCCTGGGTGATCTGTTGGGCGGCAGACATGTGACATACGGCTGTTCACGGTACTGCTACTGGCGCCTGGCGGGCACTTTTGCCCATCGGCCGGAATTCCGGGCTACGCCGCTGGCCGGTACGACAAAAGACCAGCTGTGGCTGCAGACGACCGATCTGTCCGAGGGGCGCATTGGGGCCGCCAGGCAGGCCGGCGGAGTGTACTACGAATGGGATTTGGACTGCGACGGCCTGTTCGAGATCAGTGGCGGCAGTGAGGCCGAGGGTGCCGCTCCGCTGCGCTTCAAGCGGCCGCGCCAGTGTCAGGGATTTGCCAGGGTGCGGGTGGCGGCGGGTGTTGCCGAGGGGAGGATGGCGTATGACAGCTATACGGCAGCGTTGGCTATCAACGTCAGGCCGGCAGGCGAGCCGGTTGCCGTGCCGCCGGCAATCGCTGAGGTGCGGGCCGAGCCGGATGGGGCTGGCGCTGTCAGTCTTTCCTGGCGGGCGGCTGGCCATAGCGAGCATGAGGCTGTGCGCTATCTGGTTGAGGCGGACCGGCAGCAGACTGGTCAGCGGCAACTGGTGGCCGTGACATCCGAGCGCACCCTGGTCGTCACCGACGTACCGGCCGGCAGCCTTACCGTGACGGTCACGCCGATAATCGCGGGAGGAGATGCGGGCGTGCCGGTTGCCAGCCCGACCGTGCTGGTGGCGAATGTGATGCCTGGGCCGGATGCGTCGCAGGCAGAGCGGTTGCAGGGCGTGCAGCACCTGCGTCATCCCGTCCTTGCTGCAACGACGGCGCCGGCGCCTGCCGCCGGGTCTGAGCACGTGCTGTCCGGGCAACCCACAGACGCAGCTACGCACGAACAGGCTCATCCGCCCGATGGCACTGTCCGTAAACAACATGTCCGCTCCCGCGCCGACAGACCGGATGTACTCACCCTGCTGGCGAACGGACACCAGTCTGCGGTGGGCGGTGCGGCGCCGGCAATTACTGCCGCAACCGCACTTCTCATTGCCGCTTGTGTCTTTGCTACAATCAGAAGATGCCGCAGACTCCGCGTAAGACCATCACTACCCCCGCCGTAACCCTTCAGCCCCATGAGGTGGCCGATTTCCGAGCGGTTGTGACTGGCTATTTCTCGACACATCGCCGTGATATGCCCTGGCGTCACACTGCCGATCCGTACCGCATCATGGTGAGTGAGATCATGCTGCAACAGACCCAGGTGGCACGCGTCATTCCAAAGTACGAACAGTTTATACAGCGGTTCCCTGATGTGACTGCCTTGGCCGGGGCGCCACTGGCCGATGTCGTGGCCGCCTGGGTCGGCCTGGGCTATAACCGCCGGGCGCGTTTCCTGCACCAGGCGGCCGCCATGGTCATCGAGGCGTATGGCGGCGAGTTCCCGACTGACTCAGCGGGACTGCAGTCGCTGCCGGGTATCGGCAGTAACACTGCGGGCGCGATCATGGCCTATGCCTACAACCGGCCGGTCGTCTTCATTGAAACTAACATACGCACTGTCTATATCCACCATTTCCTCAGTGATGAATCCGCCGTGGCCGACGCAGCCATCCGTCACCTGCTGGAGCAGACGCTTGATGAGACGCATCCGCGCGAATGGTATTGGGCCCTGATGGATTACGGCACTCACCTCAAGGCCACCAGGCCGAGCAACCTGGCGCAAAGCCGGCACTATAAGAAGCAAAGCCGTTTTGAAGGGTCGTTGCGGCAGGTGCGCGGTGCCATCGTGCGTGAGTTGGCTGGCGGTGCTATGCCCGAAGAGTCGCTGCGCCAGACAATCAACGACACGTACGCCGCCGCCGGCGAACGCTTCGACCCAGCCTTGTCTGCGCTCCTGGCCGAGGGCATGGTTGAGCGCCACGGTACCATGATTAGTTTGACAGGGAGCGGCCAAGTATCATAATAGTCCGTATGCAAAAGTCGGTCAGTCGGATGGCGCATGTCGTGCGCTCGGTATGTGCGCCCTACGCGGGTGCGGGTTTGTTGTTGGCGCTGGCCGCACTGACGACGGCCGTCACGCTTGTGCAGCCTGTACAGGCTGCCGAGCCGACGCCGGAGCGCCTGCAGCTGCTCCGTGAGCGCTGCAACGTCATCAAGACACGGCTCGATGTCATCATCAAGAACGAGGCGGCCGACCGCATCCGCCGCGGACGTGCGTACGACCAGAACCTGCTGCCCTATATCTCAGCCTTTAACAGCCGCGTGGCCGGCAATAACGTTGATGCTCCCGAGCTGATCCGTATCGCCGCCGAGCTGCAGGAGCTGGTTGGCCGCAGTCAGTTCGGCAGCCAGTTCAGCATCTACTCGGATGACCTTAATGGCGCCGTACACTCCGATTGCAAAGCGAACCCCGAGCTGTTGCACGACTGGCTCGACAAAGCCCGTATCGACCGTGCCACCCTGGCCGAGACCATCAGGCGTAGTGACGCGCTGATCAGCGAATACATCGCCGAGCTGGAAAAGTTGGAGCAGCGCTATACACCGGTCATCAACCTGCCGGAACCCACCGGGGAGGGGCAATAAGATATGGAACCTGGCAGAATACATCACCCGCCGCATGACCGGCCGGGCGGCCGCGAGGAGCACGGCAGCCGCAAGACGCGCCGTATGGGGTTGCCGTTGGCCCTGGGTCTCTGTATCGGTGTGGCGGTCATCCTTACCGGCATCAACATGGTGCTCTATCTGCGCAGTAACCTCTCCCGTATCGACCTCAGTAAGCCCAAGTACGCCGATATCCGCAAAGACCTCCGGCCGTCACAGGCCGAAGGCGGCCAGGAGCAGATCGACACGACCAGTCCAATCACGGCGGAGGCCATCCGTGAGCAGATTGACGAACTACGGGTCCGACAGGAAGAGCTGCGAAGAATCGGCGGCTTTGATTCACCGGTGCTTGACGACAGTGCTATCGGTATCGGCGGCGCAGACGAAGGCGCGCTGCTTCAGCAGAACCAGTAGCTTACTTCGGCGCCAGCTCAATGCCGTGCTTGCGGAACGCCGTCAGCAGGCGGCGGCGCAGTTCGCCGGCAACTGACCACTGTTGTGAAGGCAGGGTCTTGCCGGTAACGCTTACCTCAAGCGCAGTGTCGCTGAACGTACCGATGGTCGTGAACTTCGGCGCCTCAAGAATCTTATCCTTCCAACCTTCGCTGTCACTTAGTTTCTGGCCGGTCTCGTCGATGACCTTGGCAAGCTTGTCGATGTTGGTATCGGGCATGACATTGATGTCCAGGTTGACGCGGCTGTAGCCCATGGTCTTGTTGACGACATGGGCGATGGTGCCGTTGGGCACGTAGTGGACATTGCCGTCATCGTCACGCAGGACGGTCGAGCGGATGGAAATACGCTCCACGGTGCCCGAGGCGCCGGAGCCGGTATCGATGTCGATCACGTCACCCACCCGGTACTGATTCTCAGAAATGATAATAATGCCGGTCAGCAGATCTTTGATGACCGATTGTGCGCCCAGGCCGACGACCACGCCGATGACGCTGGCACTGGCCAGTAGCGGCGTTAGGTCAAGCTCCTTGAAGATGGATTTGACGATAATCAGCACAGCGATGACCCACAGCACAGAGTGGGCAATGGCGGTGAACAGGCTGATGAGGGTGTTCTGCCGCTTGGTCAGGTCTTCCTCGTTCATGCCACGGTGGGTGAAGCGGCTGGAGTGGATGAGATTGCGGACGGCGACTTCGATCAGTTTGCCGATGAAATGCGTGACCAGGGCGGTCAGAAGCAGCACGGTCAGGATAAGCGGGCCATGCCGAAGGACCCACGAGGCAATGTCGCTCAAAGCTAAAACATCCATGGTCTGGTTGACGGTTTCGTTCATTTCCTTATAGTATACCGTGAATTTACAGATAGGCTACAATAGGACACATATGAAATTGCCCCAGGAAGAATGGCAGAAGGCTGCCCAGTTACTACGCAAAGGCCAGATCGGCATCCTTCGGACCGATACTATTTATGGTATCGTCGCACGGGCCGATGATGAGCAGGCGGTGCGCCGCATTCACGATGTCCGCTCGCGCGAGCCAGGCAAGGCGTATATCGTGCTGGCCGCCGACGAAGGCCACCTGTATGACCCGCTGCCAGACATTACCCGGCAGTCCCTGCGCCAGCTTTGGCCTGGTCCGGTCAGCGTAGCACTGCCAGCCCGCCGTTCACCAGTCTGGTTGCCGCTGATTGACAACACGCTGGCATACCGCATCCCGGCACCCATCTGGCTGCGTGAGCTGCTGGAAGTGACGGGGCCGCTGTTGGCGCCGAGCGCCAATCCTGGCGGCCACCCGCCGGCCCGCACTATCGAAGAGGCGCACGCCTACTTCGGCGACTCAGTTGATTTTTACCTGGACGGTGGAACGGTCGCCCCCGACACGCCCCCGTCCCAGCTCTATACGCTCCTGTCCGACGGCTCGCTTAAGCGCCTGCGGTAAGCCCGGCGGCCTTTTGCCGCACCCAACCGTCAACGTTGCCTGCGCCCATGACGATCACCAGTTTGCCGGCGGCGCGGGCCTGGCTGATCTCCTGCCAGAGTGCGTCGTCCATCTCGGCCGGCACGGCGGCGGCACGGTTCTGCAGACCTGCAATCAACTCGGCAGGGCTTAGCACCGGCAGAGCAGGATCCTCCCGGCTCAGATACGTCGGCAGCCAGTAGATGCGCTCGGCTTTCATCATGCAGTCGGCGTACTCTGCGCGCAGCTCATGCTGGCGGCGGTTCTGGTGCGGCTGGTACACCAGGACGACATGCTCGTTCAATTCGGCGGCCATCTGCATGACGGCGGTGATTTCGACGGGGTGGTGGCCGTAATCGGTGTAGAGATTCTCGGCCAAGCGCTCAAACCGCCGGCTGGAGCCTGGAAAGTCGGCGATGGCGGCCTTGAGGGCCTCCAGGCTGATGCCCGTTGCCTGGTTGACGATAGAAATGGCGATCATGGCATTGCGGCGGTAGTGCTCGCCCGGCAGGCGTATGTCATCCAGCAGCGGATCCTTGCCGAGCGGCCGTACGCCCGGCAGGCCGGCGGCTGCAAAATAAGCGGCATCAGCTTCCCAAAGATAGGTAGTATCGGATCTGGTGATGAAATCGCGGAAGGCCTGTTTGTAGTCTTCACGCGTGGGGTAGGTGTCGACATGGTCGTAATCGACGGAGACGATGCCGGCGATGCGAGGGTGGTAGTGCAGGAAATTGCGGTCGAACTCATCACACTCGTAAACAAAATACCGGCTGGCCGCATTGAACAGGCCGCTCGGGCCAAAACTGACCGGCGCACCGACAGAGTAGCTGACCGGCTGCTCAAACCGCTGAAACAGCCAGGTGACCATGGCGGTGGTGGTGGTTTTGCCGTGGGTGCCGGCTACGGCAATGAGCTGCAGGTTGCGGATACGGATAATTTCGGCCAGCAACTCATCGCGTTTACTGGTGCGGATGCCAAGCGTACCGGCCAGCACCAGTTCGGGGTGGTCGGCGGGCAGGGCGGAAGTATAGACGAACCAATCAATCGGCTGGCTGTCGTGCTCGGCCTGCAGAGCGCTGCCATCCTGGCCGATATGGACGGTGACGCCGCGTTGCCGCAACTGTTGTGTCACCGGGCTTTCGGACAGGTCCGACCCGACCACCAGGTAGCCGGCATCGGCCGCGATCTCGGCCAACGGGCCGATACCGACGCCGCCCAGGCCAGAAAAGTAAATCCTCATACAGGGCATTATGCGATACTGTGCCGCCGCGGGCAAGCGGCGGCGCCCCTGTGTTCAGGCTGTCGGATATGCGCTATACTAAGGGATAGCATCCAGTCAAGAGCAAACACCTCAATAAGCAAATGAAACCGTTATTCACCCACATCCTGCACCGGCTGTTGTGGCGCCAACATTTTTGGCGTCATATCGGTTTCAGTGAGCTCGCCGAGTTGTACGCGCTGCGCATGCTGCGTTCGGTCGCCATCAACATGATCGGCATCTTCGTGGCGGTCTATCTGTTCCGCAATGGTTATTCCATCATGTTCATCCTGGGCTTCTTTGCGGTCTACTACCTGGTGCGGGCGCTCAGCTGTGTGCCGGCGGCATACATCATCGGCTATATCGGCCCCAAGCATGCGACGCTGCTGAGCAATATCATGTTCCTGCCGTCGTTCATCGCCCTGTATCTTATTCCCGAACTGGGAAGTGTCATGCTGCTGGTCTATCTGGTGCCGCAGGCGTTTGGTAATGCGCTGTTCAACATCAGCTACAATGTCGACTTCTCCAAAGTGAAGCACGGCGAGCATGCCGGCAAGGAAATCGGCTTTATGCAGATAATGGACCGTATCGGTACGGCGCTCAGTCCACTGATCGGCGGTCTTATCGCCCTAGCGTTCGGGCCGCAGGTCACTATCATCGTGGCCCTCGCCCTGTTCGTAGTGGCGGCGATTCCATTGTTCTTTACGCCGGAGCCGGTAGAGACGCACCGGCGGGTGCATCTGCGCCACTTCCCGTGGCGTGAGTACAAACGGCCGCTGCTGTCACAGGTCGGTATCGGCGCGGATGTCATCGCTTCCAGTATCATCTGGCCGCTGTTCCTGGTGCTGGTGGTCTTTACCAGTGGTTCCGACGAGGTGTATGCGCAGATCGGTGGTATTGCTTCGGTCACCATCTTCGCTTCGCTGATCATCGCCAAGATCTATGGCACGCTGATTGATAAGCGGCGGGGCAAGCAGCTGCTCGCCTATTCTGTCATCGGCAACAGCAGCCTGCACCTGGTGCGTTTCCTGATTGGCACACCACTGGCGGCCGTGGCCTTCAACATCATCAACGAGGTAATGACGACCGGCTACTATATGCCGTATATGAAAGGCTTGTACGACACGGCCGACAGGGACGAGGAGTTCAGGGTCACGTACCTGGCTGTTTCTGACATCGTTGCCTCGTTGGGTGGTATCATGCTGCTGCTCATCGCCATGGCCTGTATCGCCATCACCAACAGCGAAGTCGTCGGCTTCCAGGTGCAATACGTCATGGCGGCGCTGATGACGCTGTTGATTGCAGCCCATGGGTTCCCCATCTACAAACGGTCACATTAACGGTACGCCACAACGGGAGTATACTGAAGCTATATGAAGGGACATGCAGCACAGGTGGGGGTTCGGCGGCATATCCATCACCGGATACGCATCATCCGCGGTATCCGGCTGTGGCAGCTGACGCTGATCGCCATCTTCTTCACAGTATCCAGCGTGGCCTTGTTGCGGGCGAACAGCATCGAAGCCATCAAGCTCTTCAATGACGTCAAAGCGGCCGATGCGGCCCTTAACGACGCCGAGACACAGAAAGCCCTGAAACGCCTGCATGGCTATGTTTCGCGGCACATGAACACCCAGCTCGACCGCATCAGCCTCGAGAAGACCTATCAGCGCGATTACCAGGCCGCCGTCGCCAAAGTGACGCACAGCGGCTCCACCAATGATGCCAAATACCAGGAGGCCGAACTGGCCTGCCGTGATGAGCTGCGCCGGACGGCCTCGTTCCCGGCCTACGCCCAATGTGTCTCCAGCCGGGTGGGCGAGGTCGCATCGGGGCAGGATCCATTGTTGCAGGCCGACCTGCCGCAGCCGTACCGCTACCAATATTCTTTTATCAGCCCCAGTTGGTCGCCTGATGCGGCCGGCATGACCCTGCTGGCGGCGCTGGTGTTGTGGTTCATCATCGCGGTCAGGTTCGGCATTGAGCTGTTCTTTGTGCTTATGGTGCGACGGCACGATTCCTAACCTGTTGCAGCCGTTTTTTGCTGTTTGCTGACGCCGCAATATCCTACCTCTGTAGCATAAACCTATTGACAGAGGTAACACCGACGATATAAGGTTAGATTCGTAAAGCCTGTAAAAGGAGGACAAACCAACTATGGCTACTACGGCAGCTTACGCACACACGAACTCAAAAGGGGTAACGTATCACCTGCACAAGAAGGATGTGACTCTACGCGGCGGTAAAAGCCAGACCATCTACTTTTTCTGCAAGGACGAAAAAGGCGCCAAGGGTGACCCGACCGACCTGCCAGCTGGTTACGAAGTAACCGAGAACCCACGCAACGGCTTCCTCACTATCAAGAAGAAGAAATAGCACTTCCCGCAGATTTTGCACACAGATTGTATTCAAAACTTCCCTACCTGACTGTACCAACATGGGTGGGGAAGTTTTTTTGACCCTACGGCCACCCCTGTAATTGTGGAAAACTGAATAAAAAATGTTTGCAATAGTGCTTATGTTGGTGCTACAATCAGAGCAAACAAACAGCGCTTCAAGCAAAACGTTTCGGGCTGTTTGCCTTCGGGTGAGTAGCCCGAACTTTTGTTTTTTTGGGGCCCTGATCCGCCACTCTGTTGCATTATTCTCTCTACCGCTTGCGGGACGGTGGGGCTGTTTGCTAGGCTGGAATAAGTAGAGTTGAGCGACAGCCAATAAAACCAACAACCGCAGACCTTTTGATTATCAAATATAACCAGATCAGCCAGGGTGGCCCATGTTAGAAAAGAAGATTAAAGCTGGCATTACCAACATCACCGGATTGATTCCGGCGGAAAAAGCACCGGACGAACTGCTCGGTGAATTGTTTTCCGATGTCCAGCTCCGGCGTATCCATTCCGATGGCAAGACGTTCGTCGACCTGGTCTCGGAGCGGCGTTTGCGCCAGATCGCCAAGTCATACCGGAAGGCAAAACTGCAGCCCGGGTTCGACCTGCATAAGTTCGTCGAGGAGCATTTCAAGGGATACACGTTTGATGCCGGCAGCTACCAGGCGTCCGCCGACCGTCCCGCCAAAGAGCATATAGAAAAGCTTTGGCCTATGCTGACGCGCCAAACCTACCGTCCGCGCGGTTCACTGATGCCGCTGCCGTACCCCTATGTGGTGCCGGGCGGCCGTTTTCTGGAGCAATTCTATTGGGACACCTATTTCATCATGATCGGCCTGGCGGCTGGCGGTCACTACGAGATGATCGACGACATGATGAAGAACTACGCCTACATGATCCGCAAGATCGGCTACATTCCCACCGCCAACCGCACCTACTTCCTGACGCGCTCACAGCCGCCGTTCTTTGCCCAGATGGTGCGCCTGCTGGCGGCCGCCAAGGGGCGCCGGGTGTATGTGCAGTACCTGCCGTACATGCTGGCCGAATATCGCTTCTGGATGAAGGGTATCAAGGATGTGCGGGCCGGTGCCCACGCCGTCAACCGCGTAGTGCGCATGCCGGACGGCAGCATCCTCAACCGTTATTACGACAAGAAGCAGACACCGCGCCCGGAAAGCTACAAAGAAGATGTCGAGACCGCCATGCGCGCCGAAGGCCGCACCCCCAGCCAGGTCTACCTCGACCTGCGGGCTGGTGCGGAGAGCGGCTGGGATTTCTCATCCCGCTGGTTCCGCGACCCGCAGGACATCTCGACCATCCACACCACCGATATCATCCCGGTCGACCTCAACAGCCTGCTCTACGGCCTGGAGCAGACCATCGCTACCGCGTACGGTATCCTCAAGCAGAGTTTGTTGGCCCGCCGCTTTGAACGCAAGGCGGCCGCCCGCGCCGAAGCCTTGCAACGCTACTGCTGGAACGACGCCCGCGGCTACTACTATGACTACGATTTCGTGGCCGGCCAGCAGACCGACGCCGAAACGCTGGCAGGGGTCTTTCCGCTGTTCTTCCGCATGCCCAGTTCCAGCCAGGCCGTGCGCGTGGCCGACAAGCTTGAAGCCGATTTCCTTAAGCCCGGCGGCCTGGCTACCACCCTGGCCCACACGCCGCAGCAATGGGATTCACCTAACGGCTGGGCGCCGCTGCAGTACATCGCCATTGCCGGGCTGCGCAACTATGGCCTGAACCAGCTGGCAAACGAGGTCAAAGAGCGCTGGCTTGACGCCTGTAATACCGTCTATAATGCCGAATCAAAATTCGTTGAAAAATACAATGTGTATGAGCCGCACAACCTTGGCGGCGGCGGCGAATACGAGCTGCAGGATGGGTTCGGCTGGACGAACGGCGTCTATATGGCGCTTTCGCTCGATAAGGAGCAGTAGTTACAGGCGGGAGGCGGCTCGGGGATGTCCCGGCCGCCTCCCGTCACCTAGGCGCTGCCGATGCTCGTGAGTACCCTCGTGAACTGCTCGTCGCTGAGCTGCTCGATGTGATGCCGCCGGACGAGCGGGAAGTGCCGCTGGCCGATGGTGCCGACCATGTAGAGCCGGCGATCATCACCGAGGAAGATGTCGAGGCGCGGTTCATCGAAGTGGATGAGCCGGCAGCCGAGGACCTCGTGCTCGAAGTCATCCGACGTCTTGAGCAGGGTGAGCATCTTCTCACGCGGCGTCTGCTTGTCGTGCAGGGCATTCTGTAGCCGCTGCCAGCGACGCTCAGAGACGTACACTTGCTCGCACCAGCGCCCCAGGGGCGTCTGAAGGCACCAGCGCAGGACGGACATGATCCAGGAGCCCGACGTCTGAACGTCGAGAAGGCTCTCCATGAGTGCTCCTTGCCTTTTTGGTGACTCCGCGGATAAACGGAAACGCTTTATGTTCGCATATCTGGCGAGGGCTTGTCAAACATGCGAACGCCCGCCCGGCGCCACCCCGCAGTGGGAATGGGCCGGACGGGCGGGTGTCAGGGTGAATCGCTGAAGTGCATCGGCCCCCAGTAGAACGCGGGGCAGTGTCCGGCCCGAGTGACGGTGTCGGTCAGTCCGGGGTCCTCCGCGAAGGGCACGACGATGCCATCCCGCGACGAACGGCAGCCGATGGCCCAGCTGCCGTCAGGGCGTCGCTCGGCATCGAAGCTGCGGTGGTCGTGGGTATGCAGTCTGCCGGCCAGCGGTTCACTGCCGGGCAGCAGCTGGAGCTTGGAAAAGCCGGTCAGGCCAGCCTCATCGGCCGATTCCAGCACTGCCAAGCGGACGCTGGACGCGGCCGGGTCCGCCTGCTGCCTCTGGATGTCGTACCAGGTGGTGCCGGCGGCGACGCCGAGCGCCACCGCCAGCACGGCGAACAGGCTGGCAAACACCCAACGCCCATCCGGCCCCCACCTCATAAAGCAGAAGGCCATGGCCGCCAGGCCAAGAGTCAGGACGGCGTAGACGTTCATGGTTGTGATGCGGTCGGCCAGGTCGAGCCATATGGTACTCACGCAGGACTCCCTTCCGGGGAACAATTGAAGCGACTTGACATTTATTTTTATACAATATTTCACGCGAAAATACAATGGCGCCCATGCAAAAACCCGCCCTTCCCTCTCCAAACTGCGGAGGGGAAGGGCGGGCGTACTACCAGGGCCACCATCCAGAGGCCTGCTGGGGCAGCGGCGGGTTGACCGTGCCAGGCGCCGGACAGGTGCCGATGTTCAGCGGCACCAGCGTCAGGGGATCGGCCTGGGTGAGGTTGACCTGTCGGCCGTCGCTGGTGGTGCAGGACACCTCCCAGGGGCCGCCCGGCTTGCGGACGGCCTGCACGGTCATGCCAGGGAAGCCGCCTTCACTGTCGACCTCGACGACGGCCCGTTGCGGGTCGCTGTCCAGGTCGACCAGCATGTCGACAATCTTGGTGTGGAAGATGTCGTGCGTGGCCTCCGTCAGCTCGGTGCGGGCGCGATCGTTGTCGGCGCCGACCGAGCTGATGACCTCCACGATACGCCAGCCCACGAAGCCCAGGCAGACCAGTCCCACCACCAGACAGACGATGAAGGCGGGGAGCTGCGAGTACTTCTTGGTGAGCCTTGACCCGAGCCAGACGCTGATGAACAGGCCGAGCATGCCCAGAACGAGCAGGGGGATGTACCACGAGTCGAACACGATGCGCTGCACTGCGCTGCCTCCTTGAAGGGCGGGGTGGATGTCGAACGACTGTAGGTATAATACAATAAAAATAATAAAAAGCAAGAGAAAGAATAATTATGGTGGGGCCAGCTGGACTTGAACCAGCGACCAATCGGTTATGAGCCGACTGCTCTAACCACTGAGCTATGGCCCCATGCCTGAGTCTTGCCGGGCGTACCAGAACATTGTAATTTAACAGCGGTGTGCATACAATAGGAGGGGATAAGTACCTCTGTACGACATACGAAAAAACTAACACCATGCACGCCTCACTCACCGACCACATCAAAAAGCGCCTGAGCCTCAGCGGCCTGATCGGGCTGGTTCTGATCGCCCTGGTGGGCATGCTGGTAGCCGGCGCCGTCCAGGCTATCCAGGACAACTTCCGCGAGCAGATCCGGCTGGACAGCATGGCGCAGGAGGTGGCGCTGCTGGAGTTGGAGGTGGAGACGCAGCGGTTTGAAAATCTCTATTATAAGACCGATGAGTACCTGGACCTGCAGGCCCGGGAACTGCTGAACAAGGGGTCGCCTGGGGAGACACTGATCATCCTGCCGGACAATGGCATAGAAGATACGGCCCACGACGACGACCTTAGCGTGGAGACCCCCACCAGTGCCGAGCCGCCGCTCAAGGATCGCAGCAACGTGGAGCAGTGGCTGTACTTCCTCTTTGGCAACAAGAATAAATAGCGGTGCTGCGGGGTGCGCCTCGGCAGGTTTTGACTGCGGCGAAAAGATATGCTACTTTAATAGTAGATAGAGCGTGCAGGTTCGCTAAGAATCTTGCATGACTCGCCATATATCGCGGGGTGGAGCAGTCTGGTCAGCTCGCGTGGCTCATAACCACGAGGTCGTAAGTTCAAATCTTACCCCCGCTACCAAGAAAAGTGCCTGACGGTTTGTCGGGCTTTTTTCTACTTAAGAATTTGGTCGGTCGAAGAAAAGAGAACGGCACCACTGGATGTGGTGCCGGTTGAAGCGTACGCGCCTGCGAGCATCGGAGCGGCAGGAGCGCTCGGACGCCGCTGTCACACGTGGCCGGCGATGAGCCGCTCGGTCAAGAAGGCGACATTGTCCAGGTCATACAACGGCATCAGCCAGTTGTCCCCGGGCCTGGCATCCTCTCTAACCCACAGGTGCGGTAGATGCGACTTGCCCGGTACTGGCTGCATACTCGACGAGTGGCACTCGTAACCCTCTCCTGTGGTGGTAACGAGTGCGCCGGGGCTACTCTCTTCGTCGTTGGACCATGCTGCTGCGATCAACCATCCGTGTAAGGGAAGTGTTCTGAAATCGCCGCGGTGAACGTAAGTCGTGGTCCTGCGGAAGATGCCTCTGGTCTCAGGTGTCGCTACGGCGTAGGCTAGCTGAAGGGGCTGTACGCCGTGGCGCCGCATGGCGGTTATAAACATCTGGGCGTTGGCGCGAGCCTTGCTTGCGCGCGCTGCAGCTTCACGATCGGACTGAACCATCTCGGCATGCCGGGCCAGTTCCAGATTCTGTCGTTTCTGCAGGCGACGGGTCAATTCGTCCACGAGATTCTCCAATAGTGCAGAGGGTACGTACATTACAACTGTAACATATTTTTAAATTATTACAATAGTCGTATGCTACAAATCGTGGAAGTAAACCTCGCTAAACAAATATTTGATTAAAGTATACAACTATATTTGTGGCATCCATAGAGATTAGAAGGCACAAATTACAGAGGTACAAAAGCAGAAATGCCCCGCATGGGCGGAGCATTCCTGCTGCACGCCTGGCGGGGCGGTATAGATGTTCAAGCGATAGTACGAGTGCAGGGTAGTGCCGTGCGGTCGTGCTCCTTGCTGGGGTGCGAGTGTCAGCTGGCGACGGCGAGGGTCTCGGAACCGCCATCGGTGGCCGCGGCGTCCACCTCCTGGCAGAACTCCGCGTGCAGCTCGTCGACGTTGATGGTGGAGTCGGCGGTGGCCAGCAGCTCGAGGAGCTCCCGGTTGTGCTGCTTGACGGTGGCTGGCGAGCCGAGGCCGTCGTGGGTCTCGGCCAGGATGCCGGCCAGGTCGCCGTCGAGCTCGGTGCAGTGGCGCTCGGCCAGTGCCAGCAGCTCGAGGGCGATGGTGGGGTAGGCCTCGGCGAATGAGGCGTAGGCACCGCGCAGGCCGGCCTTGGCGCGGCTGAGGTCGGCGGTGGCCTCGTCCAGTTCGGCATCGGCGTGGGCCTTGTGGGCGACGTCCAGGACGTCGGTATCGAGGGTCACGGTCATGTACATCACTCCGTAGGTCGGTTCGTTTAAAAAACAGCCGCCAGGCGTGCAGTGGTTCGCTTGAACAGATGAGCACGGGTGCTCAAGGCAAGAGTAAAATAAGATAGGCCGTTACGCAAGCATAAGCAAGATAAATGTGCTGTGAAATTTCGTACATTAATTGTTTTTTCATTAACTCGTATGAAAAGTTTCCTAATTATGTATACATCGAGTACAATATATCGTGCAAGGCTAGTTTGTAATTCGACATGTTCCAGTAGGCAACAGGCGGGACAAAGTTAGTAGGTCGACTGTATTTTAGAAAGATTTTTAGATAGGTAGATAGCAATAGTGAAACTTTTTGTAGGCAGCCTGCCTTTCTCTACGACTGACGACGAACTGCGCGAGCTCTTTAGCGCGCACGGTACCGTTGACTCAGCTCGCGTCATGACTGACCGCGAGACCAACCGCTCACGCGGTTTTGGCTTCGTAGAAATGGGCAACGATGATGAAGCCAAGAAAGCCATCGAAGCACTGAACAACAGTGATATCGGCGGCCGCAACATCGTCGTCAACGAAGCTCGTCCCCGCGAAGACCGCCCACGCCGTGATTTTAACGGTGGCGGCGGTTACGACCGCAATGGCGGTGGTAACGGTGGCAGCTTCCGTCAGCGTAGCTGGTAATTCGGTAACGAATCACCGGTACGATAAGAGCACGCTTCAGTGATGGGGCGTGCTTTTGTTTGGGTAATGACTGCGATTAAGCTATCATTTCCTGACCGCTTCGGCTGGTGCTTCAAGCACATGGCGGTATCGATAAGTCTTAAAGTTGTAATAAAGCGATCAACTGTCAGCATTGACAAAACTATTACAATTTGGTATAATTATAGTAATAGGAGTCTTTATGTCACGAGCCCATCTCAAAACTGCCTTTAATCTGTCTGATGCAGCCAAGTACCGCATAGGAGCATTGCTCGCCTTTCTTGCAATCGTTATTATCGCTACCGCCGATGTCTCTGGCATAGCCCCATCTTCGTCTGTAGAGTCACAGCAAGCCACCGCCCAGCCAGCCAAGAGCGGCAAAGGTATTACTCCAGCAAAAGCAGATGAACCGCACAAAGCTGATGCTCTGAATGTCCAAGCAGAAGGCGAATCGACCGCACAGCGAGGTGCGAAGCCAATAGCTGGCAATGCGGCACCCGCACCCGCTGCCGCTAACAACCAGGCCATACCGAGCATCGTCTTCAGCCCCTCGAGCGCACCTGTCCCCAAAGGCGGCACAGGCGGCGTCGTGACGGTAAGCCTCTCCGACGGCAAGGCTGCCAACTTTGGCGATTCCCTCTACTGCGGAGGTGTCTTGGGCACTGCCATCGGTCAGACGGCAACCAGCAAGTCCTACCGTTTCAAAGCCGAGCGGCATGCGAGCGTCGGTAGCTGTACCGTGCCGATGGTTGTCAGTGCGTCAGTGCAGGGCAAAAAGATGCTGCTCCGTGGCAGCATGACCGTCATCGTGACGCCTCCTGCTGACTTCGCAGTCCGCAATACCTCGCCACAGGCGGCACGGCTCAACTCGGGCAGTGTCCGTTTCACCTTCGACATAGAACTTATCAACGGCCATAACGGCGGCCTGGTCAAGACGCTGACCGACGCAGGCCCCGGTGCGCAGTGGCGCATGCTTTCCGTGACAGAAGGCGAGCTGATAGTAACGCGTGATGCGGCAACTATGCCGGCGGGCATATACGACTACCGCATTATGGTCTCTGATAACTCGGCTGAGTTTGATGACTATAATGGTTCGCGTAACAAGTATGTGACGTTCAGGGTTGAAGCTATCGACTGACCTCTTGTAGATAGATAAGATAAAGGTATATGTTAGTACGTCCAATCCCTCGTGAAGAACTTAGCGAAGCGCAGCTGGCCCGTGGCTCTGAAGCATGCGACATGCTTGATCCCGATGAGCTCTACATCGTCACGGGTATCAGAGTGGATGTCGGGGTAATCGATTGGTTTCCTACGTCCAAACAGCGTATCGGTTGGTCTGCGCCGTTTCGCAAACCCAGGCTGCCCAGCAGAGAATCTTCCGCCTTTTTCTGCTGCGGAATGGCCAATGACACGACTGACCAAATGGTATACGTAGCCGATACGTTCACGGTCGTTGATGGCAGGGTGCCAAGTTCGTGGGTGACTGACGTGGTTCATACTGAAGGCGGAACCAATATGATCACGAGCGCTCCGGTATGGGTTGACGACCTTCGCACCGAGGGTATTACGTGGTTCGAACAGTTCTATGATGGGGAGGTAGACCCTGGCTCCATGCGTGAGTGTATCGCCGAGTCTATACTTATGCATAAGCAGCAGATTTTGGAGCACATGAAGACCCATGATGATTGCGCCTTTGCCTGGTCTGATGAAGTACGGGACATACTAAAAGCACCTGACGTTCAAAGTTACTTGGAGGCAGTAAAACTGTCTAAGGAAGAACAAGCCAAGATTCCTCCCGAAGATCATATCAGTATCATCGGAAGGTTTACGGGTGACAATGGGCTTGGCACGAAGGCTGAGCGGCAAGCCGCCTGCGACCTGGCGGAGGAACTCAAGCGACATATGCCCGAGGGAGCATACGTCGACGACCTTTTGTTTACCGAGGAAGAAGTAATATTGGGTTTACGAGGCCCATCGGCTGATGATATCTGGACATCAGTCAAAGATGTAGTGAAAGATTCTGTGGCCGTAAAAAGCGGAAAAGATTTCAAGGCAGTCGTATGGTACGGCTTGGATAACGATACGGATGTGAAAGTTTTGGACCCGGATCTTCAAATACGGTAGCGGGTTAGTTAAGTATATAACCCGAGGCTAGGCTATTTTTATTCTTTAA
Organism: Candidatus Saccharibacteria bacterium; assembly: GCA_016789455.1. NCBI lineage: Bacteria > Candidatus Saccharimonadota > Candidatus Saccharimonadota bacterium. Next base: position 1,281,851 of record JAEUQU010000002.1, read on the forward strand.
GGTATTGCTACTTTTTTGCCGACAGATTACCCACTCTTTACCGTGCCGCTTGCTAGATACTTAAACCTTATTTAATCAATCTTGTAGCAGCTGGCCGCCCATGTATGATTAAGGTAACGGCTTAACAGAAAAGGGTGGGGCATGCGAAGCAATCTTTTGCGGCGTTTGGTATCAAGGCGGGAAAAATCGGCGAACTATGGTCTGCCGTCAGTAAAACGGACAAAGCACAAACTGGTGAAACGAACAGTCCTGCTGGCTATGGCGGGGCTGCTTGTGTTTACGGCGGCAGAGCCGAATAGTCTATTAGCGCTGGATGTCTTGAATCTCTTCGACAAGAAGGACTCGGGCGTCATTGATACTAGTGGTGTGGCTGCCATGGAGCAGGTTGAAGCTAAGCAGCAGCCAGCAACAGACTCGGATGTCTCTGGTGGCGACCTGGGCGGCATCCTCGACGCCACCCCGGCTGCACTCGACCCTACCCAAGAGCCTGAGGGCGGTGAACTTACTAGTGAGCGCACGGCCTTCAGCACGACCTACGACAATGGTGATGGCACAAGGCGTCTCGTCGTCTCTGAAGAGCAAAAGAACTTCATTGACCCGACCGACAAGAAGTTCAAGCCGATTGATGATAAGGCGCTCGGTGATACTGCCTACGCCTCAAAGAAGCCGATTGAACCCGTTACGGGCATTGTCGGCAAGGACACCCCCAAGCTGACCGACCCGCAGGCCTACAAGATCAAAGCCGGTAATACGGCAATCCATTTCCGTCCCTTCGCCGATGGCACTGAAGTAAAGATTGGCGGCAAGACACTTACCCTGAAGCCTGTCGGCGCCAAGAACGTCAAGCCATTCGCCCGCACGGACCGCAATGGCGTGCAGCTCGTCACATATAAGAACGCCTGGCCTGGCGTGGATGTTGAGTATGAGACGCGCGGCGAATCACTCAAAGAAAATATCATCATCCACAAGGAAAACTTAACCAACAATTTTAAATTCACGGTCGAAGGCGCTAGCCTGCTGCCACATCCTAGCGTTGAGGGCGCGTTTGCCATCGAGGGCCTCGACCCTGCGCACTTCATGTTCTCGCCACTGAGCATGTTGGTGAATAAGAAGGGTATCACGAGCGAAAAAGCGGTCTCGCAGTCGTTTAATAACGGTACGTTGACTGTGCAGATGGATCAGGCGTGGTACGCCGCTCGGCAGGCTGAAGACTTTCCACTTGTCATTGACCCGAGCGTTACTACCAATATCGTCAACAACTTCAATGATTACTGGTCGGTAAAGAGCGATGGCTACGTCTGTGGCTCGACCACCTGCTTTCCAAATGTCGGCCAAATCGATGACAACGGCTGGAAGAGCTGGCGCTCCATATTGAATCTGCCGTTCACACAAGCGCATGGCAAGACAATCCTTGCGGCCAACTTGTACCTACCGATGACTGACCGTGCATACTATTGGGGCTCGACTGCTACGCGTGATTTCTGGGTCAAGGCAGCCGAGTGCATCGGCTTCAACTGCGGTCGTGCCGGTTCTGCGGAAAGTTTTGGCACGGTTGGTACATACGGTAACATCAATGTTTTTGATACCGTCAACTGGATGAAGAACAACAACCTGACGCACGAGAAACTGTATGTCAGGGGCGAGGAAGGCGCGTACGAATCGTATAAGGCGCTCGAACCAAACGACATCCAGCTGACCGTGGTCTACACGACGCCGCCTCCGATGGCAACGCCGATGGCCCAGGGCCCGGAAAACCCCAGCCCGGCCAATAACGGCACGGTAGTGGATGTGCAGCCCACTCTCCGCGTCAACCAGCTGGCAGCCAACGACGCCGACGGCCAGCAGATCCGCTACAAGTTCACTGTCAGCTCGACGGGCGGCGGCGGTATAGTTGCGGCCTCCGACTGGTCGACGGCTTCAACCTGGACGGTGCCAGATGATATTTTGCAGGATGGCTCAACTTATTACTGGAATGTCGCTACGTACGATGGCGATGTCGTGACCAGCCCCGATTGGACACATAGCTTCAAGGTAGACTTCCGCACTGGCAAGGACAGTACGCAGGCGTATGACACGGTCGGGCCGGCCAGCATCGACCTGGCAACCGGCAACCTGGCAACAAGCACCAGCACGCACTCGATGAGCGCTTTGGGCGGTTCGCTGGGCGTATCGCTTGATTACAACTCGCCGCAGCGCTCGCGCAACGGCCTGGTGGGCGAGTTCTGGAACATCAACCCGACCGACCCTGGTGTTATTCCAACGACCACCCCGGCCATGACCGGCGTGTACGGCACGATTGACCAGAACTGGAACGCCGGCAGTCCGGCTGGCTTGCAGAATGACGGCTTCGTCGCTCGCTGGACCGGTTACTTCACAGCACCCTCCACCGGCACCTTTATCTTTGGTGGTGACCACGACGATAACCTGCGCGTTTACGTTAACAACCAGAACGTTTACACCTCTACCATCTGTAGCGGTGCCAGCTGTTTCGGTTCCGGCGTCAGCCTGACGGCCGGGCAGACTGTGCCGTTCCGCGTGGAGTACAAAGAGGGGGCAGGCAACGCCTTCGTCAAGCTGAAGGTCAAGGGCGCGGTCACTGAGCGTGTGGTGCCCCGTGAATGGCTGCAGACCGGCGTGCGGGCCGTGGCGCAATCTACCGGCCTGGTGGGTCACTACTACGATGATTACGACAATGATCGCCTGTTCCCGAGCGACGACAGTGGCAAATTCCTGACTCGCACCGATAAGATCGTCTCCTTTGATTGGACCGGCACCTCGCCAATTCCTGGCGGCAAGACCGATAACTTCCTGGTGCGGTGGGTGGGGTACTTTACGGCACCAGTGGCAGGCAACTACACCTTCGGTACATATACGGATGACGGCGCGCGTCTTTGGGTGAATAACTCAGCCTCACCGGTGGTAGATAAATGGGTGTCACAGCCTTCAGTCATGAACTGGGCGACGTCATCGATTACGCTCACCGCAGGCCAATCGATCCCCATAAAGATGGAATATTACGAAGCGACCGGTGCCGCCATGGCCCAGCTGAAGGTGAAAGGTGCAGTACCAGAGCAAACGGTGCAAAGCGCCTGGCTCTCGCCAAAAGCCCACGTACTGTCTGACGGCTGGAACCTCAGCGCTGACCCCGACGGCGACCTGGGCTACGACCGTATGCGCGTCAACTCCAACAACGCCGTCCTGACTGACTCGACCGGACAGACGCATGAATACACCTGGAAAGATGGCGGCTACAAGCCACCGGTCAACGAGGACGGCCACCTGGCCCGCAACGGCGACGGCACGCACACGCTGATTGACGATGATGGCCGCACCTACATCTTTAATGTTGATGGCACCTTGCGATCTTCGACAACCATGCTTGATGACCGTAAACCTGCAGCCGTGCGCTACGAGTACGCCAGCGTCAGCAGCGGCCCGGCCCGCCTGATCAAGATCGTCGACGGCGTGACTGATCAGCGCTACGCCACCCTGCACTACAGCGGCGACACCCAATGTAACGCCACTACGCCATGGGGCTTTGATGGCCAGGCGCCCGCTAACATGCTCTGTGCCGTCAAGACCTCCGACGGTGACCTGACGCGCATCTGGTATGTCCAGGGCCGCGTTGCCCGTCTGGAGAAGCCTGGCGGCGAGATTGAGGACTTCCAGTACGACTCGCTGGGGCGCATCATTGCCTTCCGCGATAGCATTGCCAATGACGCCCTGGCTGCTGGTATCCGCACCAATGACCCGAGCGCCAAGACGGAAGTTACCTATGACGCCCTGGGCCGCGTAGCTACCATTACGCAGCCAGCAGCCGTGGCGAACGGCAACCGCATGGGCCACACCTTCGAGTATCGTGTTGGTTCGACGCTCAAGCACATTAACAACGCGCCGGAGCCCAACGGCTTCAGCCAGAAGGTGGATTACGATAGTACCTTCCGTACTACTGCCTCGACTGACGTTTCCAACCTGACCACGACGACGGAATGGGATCCGATCAAGGACCTGGTACTCTCCAGTACCGACCCGACTGGCTTGAAAGCCACGACCATCTACGACGATTCTGACCGCCCGGTTGATTCATACGGCCCAGCACCTGCCGCCTGGTTTGGCACCGACCGCAAACCACTGACGGCCTACAACTCGCAAGTCCCGCACACCCAGACCGGCTACGACGAAGGCATCACCGGCCCGGCCGTCAGCTTCATGGACTACGGCCCTAACAGCAAGACGCTGACCAACGCGCCCAAGCTCAACGCTACCGGCCTTACTAACAACGGCGCCAACCCGGGTCAGGTGAGCCAGCTGTTCAACCTGACGCCGCCGGTCTCGACGCTGAACAGTGCCAACTGGGGGATGCGCGCCACGGGCAAGATGCGTTTGCCGCAGACGGGCAACTACCAGATCCGCATTTACTCCGACGACGGCGTGCGGATGTGGATTGATGACAAGCTGGTGATTGACGACTGGAACAACGGCGCGGGCCGCTATCACACGGCGTATACGCTCAATAACACGGCGAACGCGCTCAAGCGTATCCGCATCGACTACTACCATGTGGGTGCGACTGAAACCGCCGACTTCTCGTTGCAAATTGCGCCTCCAGGCAGCAATACCTTCAGCAAGGAGGTGGCACAGTACATAACGCCGGCGTACAACCTGACGACGAGCCAGAAGGCCTTTGATGCGCAGCTTGGGGATAGTGTCTCGACGACTGAATATGCGAAGCCGGAATATGGCCTGGCGACCAAATCGACACTTGACGCGACTGGTTTGAACTACCAGACCACCAGCCAGTTTGAGGCGCCGAACAGCGGCTTCCTGCGCCAGACCAGCAAGACGTTACCCGGCGGCACGGTAACGACCTACCAGCACTATGGCGCTACCGAGACGGCCGATAACCCATGCACGACGAATGTCGTTGAAACCTTCCGGCAGGCGGGACGCCTGAAGGGCAAGGTGGAGACTGATCCGGATGGCAGTGGGCCCAAGACGAGCCGCACCAGTCAGACCATCTACAACGAGGGCGGCGATATCGTCGCGACGCGCTTCAACAATGATAACTGGACCTGTACCACGTACGACACCCGTGGGCGCGTCACGGTGACCATTGTGCCGGCACGGGGCAGCGCGGCCGGCCGCACTATCACCAACAACTGGGCGCTCAACGGCAACCCGCTGCATGTGACGAGTGGTGATGATGAAGGCACTATCCAAACCAACACTGACCTATTGGGCCGCACTACGTACTACAAGGATGTGCAGGCCAATGAAGCAACGTCGACTTACGATGCCCTAGGCCGCTTAACGCAGCGCACTGGTACACTCGGCACCGAAACCTTCGTCTACGACGACTACGACAAGCTCATCGAGCAGAAGGTGGATAACGTTACGATTGCGGTGCCGCACTACGACAGCTTCGGCCGCCTGAGCAGCGTTGACTATCCAACGGCTGGGCAAATGAAGTTGAATGCCATTGTGCGCGATGATCTCGGCCGCACCACAGGCCAAAACTACGTGCTTGGCGACGGCACCACCACTGTCAGCGATAGCGTGACCCGCAGTCAATCCGGCCAGATTACCGGCGGTACCGAACACGGCCAAAGCAAGAGTTACTCGTACGACAAGGCCGGCCGCCTGACCGCTGCAACCATTGGTGCGCATAGCTACACCTATGGCTTTGACGCACCTACCAACTGCTGGGGCAGTTACAATCCCAACGCCCACAAAAACTCCAACCGTACCAGCATGAGTCATACGTTCAACGGTACGACCAGTACGACGACGTACTGCTACGACTTTGCCGACCGCCTGATTTACAGCGACGACAAAGACCTGGAAGTGCCGGTCTACGATGACCACGGCAACACCACACGCCTTGGCTCGACCTGGAACGGTGGCACTGATGTGACTGAGTTCTTCTATGACGCTAGTGACCGGAATCAGGAGATACGGCAGAACTGGGGTGAGAAGGCCATCTCCTATGACCGCGATGTGCAGAATCGTATAACGATGCGGTGGATGCAGGAGAATGGGGTGAATACGGATGCGCAGTGGTATGGGTTTACGACGCCGGGCGACGCG